>NZ_MINL01000001.1:1446108-1446348 GCF_001882345.1 Halomonas sp. QHL1 | reverse complement strand
GTTCCGTTCCGGCGGACCACGCTGAGCGTGAGTGTTGAAACCACCCAAGACGACGTCTACGAAGGTGAAGAGACCTTCCAGCTAGAAGCCACCACCGAATCCGGTGCCAGCGATAAACGCAACGCTGACCGCCGACGGGGCAGGCAACTACATCGTTCCGGCGGGTATTACCACGCTGAGCGTGAGTGTTGAAACCACCCAAGACGACGTCTACGAAGGTGAAGAGACCTCTAGAAGCCA
>NZ_MINL01000001.1:1274351-1446024 GCF_001882345.1 Halomonas sp. QHL1 | reverse complement strand
CCATCGTGGATGATGGCAGTGGCCCCGGCACCAACCCAGACGATGACCGTCCGGGCATTACCGTGGGTGATGCGGGCACTGTCAATGAAGGTAGCACCGCGGTCTTTACCGTCACGCTGGATGAAGCGGCGGAGACAGACTATGCGATCTCCTTCGAGACCCTGACCGGCGGTGACAACACGGCGGAAGCCAGCGACATCGGTGCGATGACCGTTACCTACCAAGATGCCGAGGGCGAGACCCAAACGCTGACCGCCGACGGGGCAGGCAACTACATCGTTCCGGCGGGTATTACCACGCTGAGCGTGAGTGTTGAAACCACCCAAGACGACGTCTACGAAGGTGAAGAGACCTTCCAGCTAGAAGCCACCACCGAATCCGGTGCCAGCGATACCGGCAACGCCACCATCGTGGATGATGGCAGTGGCCCCGGCACCAACCCAGACGATGACCGTCCGACTCTTAGTGTTTCAGACCCCGTTGTTGTGGAAGACGCCGGTTATGTAATCTTCAATATTAGTCTCAGTAATTTAAGTGAAGAAGACGTAAGTTTTGACCTTTCTCTTGGCGAGAATAGCGCAGTTTCACCTGAGGATTTTGAGGGGCTTGAGGTATCAACTGACGGTGGACAAACTTGGTCTACTGCAGAAAGTGCAACGATTGCAGCAGGTGAAGTTTCTCTTCTGGTTCGCACCAAGATTACTAATGATGCTACGCCTGAAGATAGAGAGTCATTCTTCTTACGTGCGGATGTCACTTCAGGGAGTGTTACAAATACCGCTGGAGTAGCAAGTGGCACAGGTTGGATTATTGATGATGATTTAACAGTGAAGCTCACCATGAAGGAGCTGGTGAGCAATGAAGACCAGAAAATCAACATTGCTAATGTTAAAAATTCAGACTCTAGGTTCGAAATAAAAGCCTATGGAGCTGATGGAAAGCTATCAGAAGTTTCCATTGTCAATAATCCAAACAGCAAAGTTGTAGGTTTTGGCGTAAAGGGCAACGCTACCGGTGACGCTCGAGAACTTGGAGAGAATGAGCGCATTGAGATTGAGTTCAATGATGGTGTGACTGAGGTCACTCTTCAGTACTCATGGTTAGCGCCGAATGAGCAGGCTAAATATGTTCTTTTGGACGCAGATAAAAATGTGATCTCTGAACATATTGTTACTGGCGTAACCGACCAAATTGATAATCAGTTCACAGCAAGCAGTCCAGAGCAGCTTGTTAAGTATATTACTCTCTCAACGCCTGGACATGGAGAAGGAAACAATAACGGAAATGATGATTACCTGGTTCATGAGATTACTTATTCAACAGGAAAATCTTATGCTCTAACATTAGATATTGATGCAGGGCCGGATGTCTATAATGATGAACAGATTACATCAATCTTGATAACCACACCTGCTGATACAGTACTTTCACATGGCGAGAACTTAGGCCTTAATGCGGATGGGAATACTATTTGGTCATTACCTCTGCAAGAGGGAGGAGGCCTTATCTACACTACTGATAACGGCACTGGCATCGTTACGATCGAGGGGCTGAAAGTCAGTGTGCCTGCCAATTTTGAGGGAAATATTGAGGTCACGGCCGCTGTTAGTGCTGAATACAGTTATCAGAATCAAGCTGGTGAAACACTGATAGAAGAAACGAATGGCTCTGATTCGGTTACATCTGCCCAGTACTTTACTCAAGAAGGTACGGCCGAGGAGGATGTACTGACTGGCACTGATGCAAATGACATTATCATTGGTGATGTACCGGGTTTGAAGTTAGTAGATGGTACGAATTACAACATTGCTTTTATGGTGGATACGTCTGGTAGTATTTCAAATCATGATATTGCCAGTGCGAAGAGGTCACTTGAAGAAGTGTTCAAGACGCTAAAGCAAAGTGCTGACGGCGAGAAAGCTGGTTCTGTCAATGTCTATTTGGTTGATTTTGATACCCAGGCGGGCTCACATGTAAGCGTAAATTTATCCGACTCTGATGCATTAGCAAAACTTCAGTTTGTTTTAGATGGAATGCAAAGTGGTGGCGGTACAAACTATGAGGATGTATCGAAAACAACCGCTAATTGGTTCTACTCGAACGCTGTTCAGAATAATGACGGAACTAATTTGTCATATTTCATTACTGACGGATTACCTACGTACTATCAAAATAGTCGTCAGAATAATGCCCAGTATAATGAGGATGGTAAAGGTGGTTATGAATTATCAGTGGTTGCTGGTAATGGGCAAAACACTACCCAGTCGGTATTAAATAACTCAAAAGAAGGGTTTGCATTATTAGATGGTTTGTCCGAAATAAAGGCTATTGGTTTGGGTAGTGGTCTCAATGCCGAAAACCTGAGTGACTTTGATTCAGATGGCAGCGTTCAGACTGACATTAACCCAGAGGAGCTAGCAGAAGCTATTGTAGGACAAAATGTTGAGTTGCCACCTGCAGATGACGTTGTTTCAGGGGGAGACGGTGACGATATACTTTTTGGTGATCAATTCACTTCTCCAAGTATTGAAGGGAACGGTATTTCAGCTCTCAAGGCCTATGTTGCCGACCAGTTGGGTGGGTTAGATGTCAATAGCTTAACTGCTGAACAGGTGAGTCAATATATTACTGATAATAATGAAGAGGTCGGTGAGCTGACAGAGGCCTTAGGGGGTAATGACACTTTGCGGGGAGGAGAAGGAAACGACATCCTCTACGGTCAAGGTGGCGATGATCTTTTAGTCGGCGGCGAAGGCGACGATCTGCTATATGGGGGTGCAGGCGCTGATATCTTTGCATGGGAGCTTGGTGATCAGGGTAAGGAGGAGGCTCCTGCCACTGATACTGTAATGGACTTCAATCTGAGTGAAGGGGATCGATTGGATATAGGTGAGTTGCTATCTGATATGGATGAGGACACTATTGATAAATACATCCAAGTTGATACTGATGACAAAGGTGAAACAGTACTTAACATTAGTACTAAAGGAGGTTTAGGTGACAACGGTGAAAATGCAGATCAGCATATTGTATTGAACGGCGTTGATATGGGAAATCAAAGTTCATCAGATTTCCTCCAGTCACTGCTTCAAGATGTGCCCAAGACCGAGTAATAACGCCTAGCAAAACTAACAAGGCCGCCCTTCGGGCGGCTTTGTTGTGTCTAATCTAGATTTACTTATCGCAACAGATTTGAGTATTTACCCACAGAGGAAAGGCCATGCTCTACACCAAACGCAATCCATCCGGTGAGATCGTTATGCTCAGCAAAGAACCAACGTCTGAGTGCAATGAGACTATCGCCCCGGATTCACCTGAAGTGCTGGCTTTTCTGGCCGACCAGCCAGGTTCAACGTCCCACTTTATAGCGTCTGACTTGGCGTTTGTGAGGGTGGTCGAAGATATTCTTGAGGTGTTACTCGACAAGGGACTCATTACTTTCACTGACCTGCCGGAAGCTGCACAGGCCAAAGTGATGGAGCGTAAGTCGCTGCGGGTGAAAAATAACGTGGATTTACTAGGAGGTGACAGCGACACGATTTAGTTGTAATCGACGAAACCGTGCCGCTACGCTAGCTGTTAACTCGAGCCCCATTATTCCAGAGCGGGGTTTATGCGTGACGTACGCCCGGTCCTGTGGCGCCATCGACACCCACACGGAACAGGCAGGCGATTTCCTCATCGTCTGCAACGCCTTCCCCAATCACCTGAATGCCTAATGAGTGACAGAGTGTGGCCATGCCGCGCACGATGGTTTGCTGCTCATTTGAAGCATGCAGTTGGTGAATAAGGCTGCTATCCATTTTTAAGTAAGCAAGTCCCACATCGTGCAAATCGGCAAGTTTAGTGAACTCCGCCCCCACATGCTCAATACCAAACGTACATCCAAGCGGGCGTAGGGCAGTACAAAGACCCCGTAAGCTGCCAATCGCGTGCGTGCTTAGTGTCGCGGGCACTTCAAAGCAGAGCTGTTTGGCTAGTAGTGGGTGTGCTACCAGCAGCGTCCGCAGTTCGTTAACAAACTGTGTATTCGTGATAGACGCCGCAGAGAGATTAATGCCTACCGGTTTAAGTTCTGTTTGGAGGTTAGTTAGCGCTTTTTTGACAACGGCTAAATCGAGCGCTGGCTCCATATCAAAGCGGGTTATCCAGGGAATAAAGACCCCGGCGGTTTGCCAATTTCCGCCTAGCAGTAAGCGGGCAGGGCATTCGTAGTGGATGATGTCTCCGTGGGCGTCTACTACTGGGAAGTACGCCAACTCAGGGCCTACTAGAATCGCTGCTTCCAGTGCGTTTCGCCATTCGGCATGGCTGCTATAGAGTGAGATACGCTTGCGCTGACGCACCACTACCTGCTCAAAGGACGTTAGGCTTTCGGCTTGTGCCAAGGCGTCATCCAGGGTGGCTAACAGTGTGCCGCGTTCATCATGCGGTGCATAAGGCACAATCGCCGTGGGTAGATAAATCTCCACGTCGGGCTGCGTGGCGGCTACCTCGGCCAATGCTGCCATCACCTGGATTCTGAGCTCCTCTACATCATCCATAAGCGGCAGCATAAAGATAAAATCACTACCGTTAAGGCGGCCTACCATCGGTTCTGCCGATTCATTGTCCAATTGCCCCAACTGGGTAACTAGCGTGCTTAATAGTTGGTCGGTGGCGGCGTAGCCGAGCTGCTCGTTGAGTGTCTCTAATGCCTGGACGCGAACCATGATCAGCATGCCCGTTGCGCGGGCATCTTCACTGCCCAACTGAGACGAAAGCTTGCCCATAAACACATCGCGGTTCAGCGCACCGGTGACTCGGTCATGCTGTAAATGGCGACGTAACTCATCCAGCTTATGGCTTTCGTGACTCAGCATCTGATGAACATTAGCGGACAACACGTTCATCGCTTGGGTGACTTGGCGCAGTTCCAGCGTGCGTGGCTCTTTAATGGTGGTAAACCGCCGCGCGCTGATATCTTGTGCCTGGGTGACCACGCGGTAAAGTGGGCGCTTAATACCACGAACGATCACGGTAGCAATAGCTAAACTGATCACCCCAGCGAGTAAAAACCAAGCGGCGAGTTCCAGCATGCTGCGCCACAAAGAGGTGTAGGCAAAACTGTGCTGGCTCTCAAGCTCCAACGTGCCGTACTGGCGCCAACCATCTTGAATAGTCGCGATGCCGCTGGGCACATCGAACTCTAGAAGCTGACGAAACCAGGCGGGCACATCGCCGCTATACTCTTCGGCTGTGCGCTCAATAAGCACGCTATCGTCTGTGTCACGCAGCGTGATTTGGCGGTAATAGCCCGTATCAAACTGAGCAGCGATTAACAGCTCCAGGGTGACAAGGTCTTTATCGAGCTGGCTCATGGAAAGCGCCAGCGCGGTGGCATTGTCTTCATTTTTAATGCGCACTTCCTGCTCGATATAATCGCGACTAGTGGTAATGCTAATGGCGAGGCTACCAATGAACGACAGCATCAGCAGGGCAATAATGGCAATCCAAAGTTGCTTGATAAGTGACATCGTGCCAATTCCTCTTAAATGAAACCCTGGGTTTGCATACGTTCAATGACGCTGCGCCAGCGTGATAGCCGAGCCAATGGATCTGCACGGGATTCAGATGAACCGCCAGCCCAGAGGCCATCGCTATTAAAACTAAATAGTGGGTCGAGATCAGTACGCTGAGAGGCAGGGGTGATGGAGGGGACAATATTGTCTAGCACCAACGGTTCTGCATCAGGGGTCGAATAGTAGCCCAGTACCATATGGGCTTGAGTAATTTGACTACGCCCAATGCGTGCACGGACATAAATCATGCGTAGATACTGGCTGGTAACACCCAACTGTTTAAGGGTAATGTACTTGGCAATTGAGTAGTCTTCGCAATCTCCCTGGCCTTTACCCATCGCTTCCAAAGGCGTTGCCCAATAATCCTCCTGCCCCCACACCCGGATATCGTCAACCCACCGGATGCGGCGATTAAAGAAGTCATTAACCCCGCGCAGTTTGGCTTGAACATCTTGATTTTGCAGCTGTTGAAGCAGGGCAAACCACTCTTCTAATACGGCTAAACCGGCTTGGCCATACTGTTGTTGCATGCTTTGGCGTAAGCGTTGTGGGTCAAACGCTGCCGCAGGCGTTGGATGAATGCCAAGACCTGCGCCCAACCAAAGCGCGCCGACAGTTGCTAAGAACTGTCGACGCGAGAATACAGGAGGGTTGTAATGCGAGGGTGCAGGCATGAGTCGCCGTTAGTAACCGCCAAATTGAGGTTAAGATTACAAGCTGGCGGGTTGAAGTGCTACACCTCTCACTCAAAAGGGTGATGCTGGCTGATTATTGAACCGCTGCCTGATGCGTTGTTTCTAATAGCGGCTTAAGCTCGGGCCATACATTTTCCAGAATAATCGGCTGCGCATCGGCGGTAGGGTGAATACCGTCGCTCTGCATTAGCGCATCGTTCAGGGCGATATCCTCAAGTAAAAAAGGCACTAACGATACATCGTACTCCTCTGCCAACGAGTAAAAGACACCGGTAAAAGCATCCCGGTACGCTTGCCCATAGTTGGGTGGGATATCGATGCCTAGCAAGAGCACTTGAGCGCCTGCGTCTTGGCTTTGCTCAATCATGCTGGCTAAGTTCGCCTGCATTTGATTGGGGGATAAGCCGCGTAGACCATCGTTGCCGCCCAGTTCAATGAGAACAATATCCGGCTGCTGCTGTCCGAGAAGTTCAGTGAACCTTTGTAGACCCCCGGACGTCGTTTCACCACTAATGCTGGCGTTAATGACTTGTGCATCGCCTGCCAAGCGTTCTGCCAGCAGGCTCACCCAGCCCTCATCGCGCTCAATGCCGTAGGCGGCGCTTAAGCTATCGCCCATTACCAGCAGCGTGGGGTCTGCGTCTGCGTTGACAGGTTCTGCGTTGATAGACGATGAGGCAAAGGTGACTATCAGCAGCACCAGCCATCCGGTTACCATGCGGTTCAGTCCATGCCATGCCATAGGGATGCCACGCTTCATGTCTTATTCCTCAAGTTCAAGCTCCTCAGATAAAACTGCCAATGCGGCTACGGATATATCAGTGTCGAGCGAGTCACCCCAGGGTGGGCGCCAGCCTAATACCGACAACCAAGCGGTAAAAGATGTTCCCCAAGGCTCTGTTAGGCAATCCGTGCTGCACGCTGACAAGCTGTCTAAAAAAGTCACTAGCGGAGAGCGTTCGCTCACTATCTTACACGACCTGTCGCTCAGTGTAGCGGCGGGTGAGAGCGTTGCCATTTTAGGTAAAAGCGGCGCTGGCAAGTCAACGCTGCTGGGCCTGTTGGCCGGTCTTGATACGCCAAGCGACGGCGAACTGACGCTGTTTGGGCACGCGCTGAGTCGTTTGGATGAGGATGGACGTGCAGCGCTGCGTGCCGGGCGAGTGGGCTTTGTGTTCCAGAACTTTCAACTGCTGCCCACCTTGAGCGCCCTTGAGAACGTTATGCTGCCCCTTGAACTGTCGCCCCGCGCTGGCGAGACGCAAACCGCTGCTCAGTGGTTGGAGCGTGTTGGGCTTGGCGAGCGAGTGAACCACTTACCCAAACAGCTTTCCGGTGGTGAGCAGCAGCGCGTTGCCGTGGCCCGCGCTTTTGTGACCGACCCCGAGCTGGTATTTGCCGACGAACCCACCGGCAACCTAGATCCCGATACGGGTGCGCAAATCATTGATCTGCTCTTTACCTTAAACCGTGAGGCGGGCACCACGCTTATTCTGGTTACCCACGACCACGCCTTGGCACGGCGCTGTGATCGTTGCTTGCGATTAGACCATGGCAAGCTAGAAGCCGTACTTGAAAACATCGTACCAACCGCCGCTTCGATTGATGAGGGCGCGCAATGAGTGATGTGAATTGGCGTTTGGCGATGCGCAGCCTCAAACGAGACCTGCGCGCAGCTGATGTGCGTGCGCTATTTATTGCCCTGGTATTGG
Source organism: Halomonas sp. QHL1 (assembly GCF_001882345.1). GTDB lineage: Bacteria > Pseudomonadota > Gammaproteobacteria > Pseudomonadales > Halomonadaceae > Vreelandella. The sequence continues at coordinate 1,438,056 of NZ_MINL01000001.1, read as the reverse complement.
CCGTCGCCGCCTCTACCATGATTGCGTTTTTTCTTGATCGTTTAGAGCGCGGCCTGGAGCGCCAGGCAGGGCAGATGTTGGGCGGCGATCTGGTACTAGAGCAGCGTGATCCGTTTTCACCGGAGCTGAGAGAGCGCCTAGAGAGCGCTGGCTTTGTGCTTAGCGACCAGGTGGACTTGGTATCGATGATTAGTCGCGGTGGCCGCTTTCAGCCCGCTAGCTTAAAAGCCGTCGATGAATTCTACCCACACTACGGCACCTCCTACGTAGACTTTGGTGATGGCACCGAGCAAATCGCCTCTGGTCCGCCACCAGGGGAAGCGTGGGCTGACCCGCGCTTGATGGAACTGGTCGAAATCGAGTTGGGTGATCGAGTCCAGGTGGGTCAAACCGAACTGGCCGTAACCGGGATCATCGAGCGCGAAGCGGATCAGTCCGGTGGTTTTGGTAATTTTAACCCGCGTTTAATGCTCAATACGGCGGATGTCGAGGCGACTGGCCTGGTTCAAGAAGGCTCGCGGATTGAGTTTGAAATTCTAGCCGCAGGCCCGCCAGAGGCGCTTGATCAAGTGCAAGGCCTGCTTGCCGAGTTACGCCGCGATGGGGTAGAGGTACGAGATGTTCGCGTTGACCGCCCCCAGCTTGGTAATGCGTTACAGCGGGCAGAAAGCTACCTGGGGTTAGCTGGGTTAGCCGCGGTGCTGCTCGCGGGCGTGGCCGTGGCAATGTCTACCCGGCGATATGTGGAACGCCATCTGGATACCGCTGCGCTGCTGCGCTGTTTTGGTGCCAGCCAGCGTCAGTTAGTGACGATATTTACTCTGCAGCTACTCGGATTGGCACTGGTCGCGGCGGTCATTGGGGCGCTGCTTGGGCTGCTTGGTCAAGCGGTGCTGATCTGGCTTTTGTTGAGCTTTCTACCCATGACACTTCCTCCTCCTGGGCTGATGCCACTGGGGTTGGGGGTCTTCACCGCGCTTGCCGTACTCGTTGGGTTTGCCGGGCCAACGCTGCTGCGTATTAAGCAAGTAAGTGCACTAAAAGTACTGCGTCGGGAGCTTGATCCACTGCCTCCATCGGCTTGGCTGGTCGTCGGTGTGGCGAGTGTCGTGTTTGGCGGGTTGCTGTGGCTCTATTCGGGCAGTTTGCCGCTGGCAATTGGGCTGTTAATCGGCGGGGCGTTGCTGCTTGGCGTACTGTGGATGATTAGCGCCTTGTTGCTTAGCGGTCTATTACGCGTTGTGCAGCGGTTTTCCGGGCGCAGTGAGTGGTCACAAGCGCTCCGCTTAGGTGGCCGCCAATTGGCTCGGCGGCGACAAGCGGGCCTGGGCCAGTTGCTGGCTTTCTCGGTGACCTTCTTTGCCATGGCGATGATTGTCTTGGTGCGTGGCGATTTGCTAAGCACCTGGCAGGATCAGCTGCCTGAAAATACGCCTAACTACTTTGCTATCAATATTCAGCCTTCCGAACGTGACCCCTTTGAAGAGACGGTCTCGCCGCGGGTGGAAACCCAAAGTACGCTCTACCCAATGGTGCGCGGAAGGGTGATTGCGATTAATGATCAGCCACCCAGAGATGCGGTGCCACCGGATGCTCGTGGCGACAACTCTCTGCGCCGGGAGCTCAACCTAACTTGGCAATCAGAAGTGCCAGAAGGCAACCAAGTGGTGGCAGGCGAGTGGTTCACGCCAATGCAGCTGGGCAGTAACGTTGGCACTGAGCAGGGCGATGAAAGCCAAAACTGGATGAGCGCTGTCGATGCAACGCAGCAGGCTACTCCGGTCCCTATCTCTATGGAGGATGGGCTCGCCGAAAGGCTTGGGCTAAGCATTGGTGATGAGATGACCTTCTCGGTGGGTAGCGATGAAATTGCTACCCAAATTACCAGCCTGCGCAGTCTGAACTGGGACAGCTTCCAACCAAACTTCTTCGTCATCTTCCCGCCGGGCGTGCTGGAGCAGTTTGGCCACAGCTACATTACGGCATTTCACTTGCCCGAGACGGAGCAGGGGCTGATTCGTGAGCTAATCACCGATTTCCCCGGTGTCTCGCTGCTTAACGTAGACGCGATTTTAGGTCAGGTGCGGGACGTGCTTGCCCAGGTCACCCGGGCGGTAGAGTTGGTGCTCGCCTTGGTGCTACTGGCAGGTATTAGCGTGTTATATGCCGCGCTGACTGCAAGTCGTCCAGTACGTGCCCATGAAAGCGGCCTGCTGCGCGTATTTGGCGCAGGCAGCCGGATGATTTCACGGGTGCAGGGGGCTGAATACGCGTTGTTAGGCTTTGCCAGTGGTTTGATGGGGGCGGTACTTGCAGAGCTAACCTCGGCCATGCTGTACATTTACCTGCTGGATCTCACTCCGCGTTTGCACCTGGGGCTATGGGTTTTCCTTCCCGTTGGCGGGGCGCTGTTGATCGGTGTCATTGGTCATGCCCTTTCGCGGGGGTTGCGGCGCCAGGCGCCGGCAGCCAGCCTGGGGCTACTCGGCGAGGCTTAGTGAGCAACCGCTTATTTTGCTAACCAGAAACCGACGACAGTGGCGCTGATGACAGCAACAAAAAAGACCAGATTACGGGCGCGGGTATCGCGACGTGGTTTCATAACGGCACCAATGCAATGTTAAGTACAATGTTGAAGTAAAATATTCCTAGCATGGTAACGTCTGTCGCTTACGCCGTCATCTTGCTGGCCCAGTGACGCTACCGTTTGTTTAGGATTATTAGCTGTTTATTCAGGACTGTTACTTATGCCTCAATCTAACCTTTCAGCGGCGCACTCTGTTGCGCCGCAGCCGCTTTTACTTGCTCAAGGCCGCCTCGCGGCGCTGAGCTGGGGGCGTTCCGACGCCCCAGTCTGGCTGGCCTTACACGGCTGGCTGGATAATGCGGCCAGCTTTACCCGGTTAGCCCCGCTATTGGTCGAGGCGTTGGATATTCGTATTGTGGCGCTGGATTTTCGTGGCCATGGCCATTCGGCGCACGCGCCACAGGGCGGTGACTATGCCCTATGGGATTATTGCCACGATGTGCTGGATGCCATGGAAGATCTCGGCCTTGACCAAGCTAGCGTGATTGCCCATTCCATGGGCGCGGCCGTGGCCTGCTTGCTCGCCGCTTCGCTACCTGAACGCATCGAGCGGCTAACGCTGATTGATGGGCTGGGGGCGCTCAATACGCCGATTGACGATACCGCCAGCCAACTGCGAAAGGGGCTAACAGCCTACCGTCGGCCGCTTTCCCGAGCGCCGCGTTACCCCGATATCGAGAGTGCCGTCGCTGCGCGTGTTGCTGGCGGTGTCACGCCGGTGGACAGCATAACGGCAACGCCGCTAGTGGAGCGCAATACCCAACCTACCGCCGAGGGTCATGTGCAAATGCGCACCGACAGCCGACTATTGAAGCCGTCTCTGGTGCGCTTTACGCCGCAGCAAGTGCTATCGCTGCTGGCGGAAATTAACGCTCCGCTGCTATTGATAGAGGGTGAGCAGGGGATTTTGGGCGAGCGCAAATGGGCCCAAGAGGCGCGGCAAGCGGTAAAAGGGTTAACTCGTCAGGTGCTTAAGGGTGGCCACCACTTACACTTGGAGCCCAAGGCGGTGGCGCAAGTCGCCTCTGTTATCCGCGGTCACTGGAGTAACACCGGTACCGGCTAGGTAAGGAACGTAGCATGAATGAATTGGCACACTTGAGTGGTGGCAATAAGGTCGCACTGGTGCTGGGGAGCGGTGGCGCTCGCGGCTACGCGCATATCGGCGTGATTGAAGCGCTGGAGGCGCGAGGGTTTGAAATTGTTGCGGTATCCGGGTGTTCGATGGGCGCGGTGATTGGCGGTATTTATGCCGCGGGTAAACTGCCTGAATACCGTGACTGGGTGTGTCAACTCGACTACCTGGATGTGCTCAAGCTGGTGGACGTCACCTGGAGTCCAATGGGCGCGATGCGTGCCAGCAAAGTCATGAGCAAACTGGAAGCGCTGGTCGGCGATATTCTGATTGAAGACCTGGCGATCCCCGTCACCACGGTGGCGACTGATTTGGTGCGTCAACGGGAAGTGTGGTTTCAAAGTGGCCCGTTGCTGCAGGCGATTCGTGCCTCAATGGCCGTGCCGGGTGTTATAACCCCTGTTCATCTAGGCGAGCAGGTGCTGGTAGATGGCGGACTGCTCAACCCACTGCCGATTATGCCCATGGTTGCCGCCCACCAAGCAGACTTTGTGGTGGCGGTGAATGTGACTGCCCATAGCCCGTTGCCGGTGACCTTAGAGGAGTTACTACCTCAAGAGGAGAATGCAGCCGATAGTCGCACCCAAAAAGAGATCGACCGCGATCAACGCATGGGCAGTTGGATAGGCGATGTGCGCGCCGCTACCCAAAAATTGTGGGCAGGGCTGGGTGCCAATGGCGAGGGTTCAAATGGCGAGGGCGAAGAGCAAGAAGAAACCATTGAAGCGCGCGGCAAGCGCGAGTGGAGCAAGCTCGATATGATTTTGGAGTCGTTTGATATTACCCAAGCGGCGTTGGCCAAGTACAAGGTGGCGGGTTACCCACCCGATGTGCTGATCGAAATACCCAAAACGGTGTGTAGTACTTACGAATTTTACCGGGGCCGAGATTTGATTCGCCTAGGCCGCCATTTGGCCGATGAGGCGCTGGAGCGGCGCATGCCTGGGATCGCTTCCGACGCTACCGAATAACGACTACTGACCGCGCTTACGCAGCAATATATAGACCGCCCCGGTGCCACCGTCGATATCGATGGCCGAGCAGAAAGCCAGCACCCCTGGCCATTCCCGCAGCCAGGTGTTGGTATGGCTTTTGAGCACCGGAAAGTCCGAGGTAGTGCCCCACGCTTTACCGTGCACGACCAGCACACAGCGCAAACCCTGGCCAGCCGAGTCGCGTAGAAAACTCTCCAGCTCCACGCGGGCCTCCTCCAGCGTATAGCCATGTAGATCAAGCCCCGCTTGCCACGCCGTTTGGCCACGCTTCAGCTGACTAAACGTACGCCATGGCAAGTCGGGCACGCTGAACTCAAGGTACTCCGAGGGGCGCACGGCTTCCACACGGCCATCCGAGGTGCGTCCAGTGGATTGGGGGGCGCTGCTTTCAACCGCCGCGTTGCGCCGCGCTTCTTGCGCCTTACCATCGCGTTTGGGTTTGCCAGGGTCGGCCTGATTGGTGGCGATAGGGCGTACACCCGCCACCTTCAAGGCGTCGCGGAAGGCACTGATATCGTCATCATTCGGCAAGTGGCGGTGTCGCGTCATGGTAGGCTCAGGTGGAAAAATAGGGGTAGAAAAGATGAATCAGCTAAAGGAGCACAGTATAGCGGGCTGAGCGTTGCTGTGAACCGGACGAAGTGAAAGGTACAATCTTTTTATTCGTCATATGGCTCAGGCTCTATTGCCTGCAGTCGTAATTATCGTTAACCAGGAGCCGCTGTGACCACGCATCTTAATGTTGAGCACTCTCACTCAACCCTTTCCCTGTCGGAGTCGTTGCTCGTGAGCCAGCTCTTTACGCTGCGCGACTACCTGCGCTGGGTCTCCAGCGAGTTTTATCTGGCGGGCCTGCACTATGGCCATGGCACTGACTCTGCCTGGGATGAGGCAGTGGCGCTCTGCTTAGGCGCGCTGCACCTGCCGTGGAATATTGATCCCAGCGTGCTAGAAGCGCGGCTGCTGCCCGTTGAACGCCAGCGGATTATTGCCCTGGCGCGGGAGCGGGTCACCACCCGCCGCCCGCTGCCTTACCTGCTAGGCGAGAGCTTCTTTGCCGGTCACCCGTTTAACGTTGATGAGCGCGTGCTGATTCCGCGCTCGCCGATTGCCGAGCTGATTGAAGATGGCTTTGCCGCCTGGTTTCCTGAAGAGCCGCCCGCTAGCGTGCTGGATCTATGCACTGGTTCAGGCTGCATCGGTATTGCGACGGCGCTCTATTTGCCCACCTGCGAAGTGGCGCTTGCCGATATCAGCCAGGATGCCCTGGCCGTGGCACGGCAAAATATTACCCGCCACGATGTGGGTGACCGGGTGCGAGCGGTGGAGTCGGATGTATTCAGCGGCTTGGAAGGTCGGCGTTTTGATCTCATCGTCTCCAACCCGCCCTATGTGGATGCCCGCGACCTTGCCACTATGCCTGCAGAGTTTCGTCATGAGCCCTCGTTAGCGCTGGGCGCAGGCAGCGATGGTCTGGATATTGTCAGGCACATACTGCGTGAAGCGCGGGAACACCTAACCGATGAGGGCTGGCTGATCGTAGAAGTCGGCAACTCTGATCGCCATGTGGAAGCGGCGTTTCCCGACGTGCCTTTCCTATGGCTTGAATTCGAGCGTGGCGGCCAGGGCGTATTAGCCTTGAGCGCCGCTGAACTCGACGCCCATGCGGCGTCTTTCCAGTGAGGAACTAACCGCCATGTCTGGCAATACGTTTGGCAAATTATTTACCGTCACTACCTTCGGTGAGAGCCACGGCCCTGCGCTCGGCGCAATCGTTGATGGCTGCCCGCCTGGGCTACCGTTAAGCGAAGCAGATTTGCAGCACGATCTGGATCGCCGCCGGCCGGGTAGTTCACGGCATACCACCCAGCGCAAAGAGCCTGATCAGGTGCGCATCCTGTCGGGGGTGTTTGAGGGCAAGACCACCGGTACCTCTATTGGCCTGTTAATCGAGAACACCGACCAGCGCTCCAACGACTACTCAAAAATCAAAGAGCAGTTTCGGCCCGCCCACGCGGATTACACCTACCACCATAAATATGGCCACCGCGACTACCGTGGCGGCGGGCGCTCCAGCGCCCGTGAAACCGCCATGCGAGTGGCGGCCGGGGCGATTGCCAAGAAGTATTTGGCCGCCCAAGGCGTGCAGATCCGCGGCTATATGAGCCAGCTAGGCCCCATCAAAATTGATTTCAAACAGTGGGAGGCGGTGGGTCAAAATGCCTTTTTCTGCCCTGACCCGGAGCGCGTAGCCGAACTGGAAGCCTATATGGATCAACTGCGCCGCGATCAGGACTCGGTAGGTGCAGAGATCACCGTGATTGCTGAAGGCGTACCGGTAGGATTAGGCGAACCGGTGTTTGACCGCCTGGATGCTGATCTGGCGCATGGTTTGATGAGTATTAATGCGGTAAAAGGTGTTGAGATAGGCGCAGGGTTTGGCTGTGTCACCCAGCGGGGCAGTGAACACCGTGACGAGATGACGCCAGAAGGCTTTCTCTCCAATCATGCCGGTGGCGTGCTCGGTGGAATCTCCAGCGGCCAGCCCATTGTGGCTCGCTTAGCGCTAAAACCGACTTCCAGTATCACTACGCCGGGCCGCTCCATCGATGTCCATGGTCAGGCCGTCGAAGTGATTACCAAAGGGCGTCACGACCCCTGCGTGGGAATTCGCGCAACGCCCATCGCAGAGGCGATGATGGCAATTACGCTGCTGGATCATTGGCTGCGTCAGCGCGGACAAAATGGTGAGGTGAGCGTTGATACGCCGCGTTTAACACAGCGCTAACACAATACGGTGAGGTTTGCATATCACTGCTACACTCAAACAAAACAAATGCATAAAAAACAGTGCAGGAGCTGCCGCCTATGAAGATTAACGTTGAGTTTGATCTTACTCCGGACGAATTTCGTCAATCACTGGGTCTGCCGGATGTCGAGGCTTTCCAGAGGAACCTGCTGGAAAATATCCAACGACAGATGGAATCTGGGGTAGAAGGTTACGACCCCATGAGCCTTATGCGGCCTTTTCTCCAGCAGCCAATGATGCAGCAAGGTCTCTCTCAGGGGTTATCTGAAGGACTGTCTCAAGGGCTAGCCAACTTCGGCACTTATCAGCAAATGATGCTGGATATGTTGCGCCAAGCGGGCAGTGCCAGCACTAAATCTACTAGTACCTCTTCGGCTAACGGCAGTGCGGCTGAGCAGGGTGGTAACACCGGCACAAAAAGCAGTTCGGCCAGTGACAAGACGAGTAGTGCTAATAATAGTGCCAGTAAAAGTGCCAGTAGTGGTGGTAAGACCAAGTCAACAGCGTCGTCGCGCTCCCGTTCAGGCTCAAGCACGCGTTCTACATCCAAGCGCAGCGATGCATAGGTTCAGTAGTCAGTTATCGCGCATTAACTTAACAGGCAGCGTCAGGCCTGTTGAGGTAGGGCAGGGTAATACGGCAAAGCGTCACTGAAAGCAACAGCGTTGTTGCAATGCAGCATGCCAGGGATTACTCTTTTTGCAGTGCAGCAAAGTTACATCAATATGAGTCACTCCAAGGCTCATGCCAAGGAACTAAACAGGAGCAGACACTATGCAAGACAATATGATGGACGCCTTTAACGCCCAAACTAAGCAAATGTTTGAGCCCATGCGTAAAATTAATTCGCTGATGCTCAACAACATGGAAAAAATGACCCAGTACCAACTGGAAGCCATGAAGCGCTACAGCCAGATGGGTACCGAGCGCATTCGTAGCGCTACTGAAATTCAAGACGCAGAAAGCCTACGTGATTTTGGCACCAAGCAAGCTGAAATGATGAACGAGCTTTCCCAACAGATGCAGGAAGACGCGCGCGTCATGAGCGAGATGAGCCTGCAGTTTAAGTCTGAAATGGAAAAAATGTTCAGCGAAGCCGGACAGCAAATGTCCGAGCAAGCTAAGGCTGCTGCTAATAAAAGCGAGCAACCTGCCAAAGCCTCTAGTCAGTCATCGCGTAAGAGCTGATTAGTGAACTCATCGCGGCGCCCAAGGGCGCCGCGATGTATTTATAAGATTGAGCTTATATATTTTTAAAATTGGTCATAGCCAAAGCGGTCGGTGCGCCTGAAGATAGGCGTAGGGAGAATAAGTATGCAGTCAGCGTGGCACAACCCGTTCCAGGCAATATCGCAAGGGCTCTCTGACAGCCTGTCTCAAGGGCTTTCTGAAAGATTTTCTCAAGGGCTGTCCCAAAGTCTTTCTCAAGGACTGCCTGAAGGGTTATCTCCAGCGGAGATTGAAGCTTGGAATAATCAGCTTAAAGAGATTAGTGAACAGTACCAAGGATTGATGCAGGATCTGCTTTCCCGTATCGCGCCCAGTGAAGCCGCCGACTCAATTTACAGTGATATGCGCGAAAGCTTTGAAGCGGGTGCGCAGTCGCTAATGCAAAACCCTACCCTGCTGTGGGAAACCCAGAACCGTTTGCTACAAGACCAGTGGCTATTGTGGCAGCATGCCGTGCGAGGCATGGCAGGCGAGCAGGTCACGCCGCTGATCACCCCAGACAAAAGTGACCGCCGCTTCAAAGACGAAGCTTGGACTCAAGACCCACACTACATGGCCATTATGCAGCAGTACTTACTGTTCTCGCAGATGGTGGAAGAGCTGATTGAAAGCTTAAGTGGATTGGACGAAACCAAGAAGCGTAACTTGATGTTTTACGCGCGACAGTTGATCAACGCGATGGCGCCGACTAACTTTATGACCACTAACCCAGAGGTCATGCGCCGTACCATTGAAACCCGTGGTCAAAACTTGGTGGATGGTTTAGCCCGCCTACGCGAAGATTTAGGTAACTCTGCTGAAGGTATTAATGTCCGCATGACCGATCGCGCCGCTTTTGGCGTGGGCGAAAACATTGCGGTGACCCCCGGTTCGGTGGTGTATGAAAACGAACTGATCCAGTTAATCCAGTACACGCCAACGACGGAAAAAACCTTTAGAACACCGCTGTTAATGGTGCCGCCGTGGATCAATAAGTACTACATACTTGATCTGCGCGAAGATAACTCAATGGTGAAGTGGCTTGTGGATCAGGGCCATACGGTGTTCTTGATTTCCTGGCGTAACCCAGGCCCTGAGCAGCGCGATATCACCTGGGCCGATTATATGCAGATGGGGCCGATTAGCGCGATGGAAGCCATCGAGCAGGCCTGTGGCGAGAAGTCGGTTAATCTACTTAGTTATTGCGTCGGCGGCACGTTAACGGCTTCTACGGTGGCGTACCTCACCAGCACTCGCCGTGGGCGCAAAGTAAAGTCGGTGACCTATATGGCCACGTTGCAGGATTTTCGCGATCCTGGCGATATCGGCGTATTTCTTAACGAGCGAGCGGTTGCCGGGATTGAGCAAACGCTAGAAGCGAAGGGCTACCTTGATGGCCGTTCAATGGCTTACACCTTCAACCTGCTGCGTGAGAATGATCTATTTTGGTCGTTTTATATTAATAACTACTTGAAGGGTGAAACCCCCGCTGCCTTTGATCTGCTTTACTGGAATACTGACGGAACCAATTTAACCGCAAGTACCCACGCTTGGTACTTACGCCATATGTACTTAGAGAACCGCTTGGTTGAGCCCGGTGGCATTGAGCTGGATGACGTGAAAATTGATCTGCGCAAGGTGTCGACGCCCAGCTATTTCGTCTCCACCAAAGATGATCATATTGCCAAATGGAACAGCACTTACTATGGGGCGTTGCTACCCAAGGGGCCGGTTACCTTTGTGCTAGGCGGCTCGGGGCATATTGCCGGGATCGTTAACCCGCCCCATAAGAACAAATATGGCTATTGGACTAACGACGCACTGCCGGAAACCCACGAAGAGTGGCTGGAAAATGCTACGGCTCATGAAGGCTCGTGGTGGCCGCACTGGCAGGCGTGGATGACCGAAAATGGCTATGCCGATAGCGAAAAAATGGTGCCCGTACGCCAACCGGGTGAGGGTGAACTCAAGGTGCTTGAGCCTGCACCAGGGCGCTATGTGAAAACGACAATTCCTGAAGTGCTAGGGGAAATTCCAGCTAAGACGTAATTACTTAGCTGGGTTCAATGGCATAGCAGATGCCAAAAATGCAAAAAAAAGCCCGCTGAAATCAGCGGGCTAGACGTCACGGTCTTTTACGTCAAAAGGATCGATTCTGCTAAGTCGTTAACTACTCACTCTTTAACTGCTAATTTCTAAACTACTAGGCCCTTAGCTAATCAGTCATTAATTGCGAATTAAGTAGTCGAAGGCGCCCAGTGATGCCTTGGCGCCTTCGCCCATGGCAATGATGATCTGCTTGTAGGGCACAGTAGTAACATCCCCTGCGGCGAACACGCCGGGTACCGAGGTCATACCGTGAGCATCCACGATGATCTCACCGCGGGGCGTCATTTCAATCGGTGAGCCTTTTAGCCACTCGGTGTTAGGCACCAGACCAATCTGAACAAAAATGCCTTCCAGCGCGATAGTTTTGCTCTCATCGGTGGTGCGGTCTTTATAGTTCAAGCCATTGACACGGCTGCCATCACCCGTCACTTCGGTCGTTTGTGCGTTGAGAATGATATCGATGTTAGGCAGGCTCTTGAGCTTTTTCTGCAACACCGCGTCGGCGCGCATTTCGCCCATAAACTCCACCAGCGTGACATGGCCGACTATACCCGCCAGGTCAATCGCCGCTTCAACACCCGAGTTACCGCCACCAATCACTGCTACTCGTTTGCCTTTGAAGAGCGGGCCATCACAGTGGGGGCAGTAAGCCACGCCTTTGTTGCGGTACTGCTGTTCGCCGGGCACATTCATTTCGCGCCAGCGAGCGCCGGTCGCCAAAACCAGGGTTTTGCTCTTGAGCTTTGCGCCGGACTCAAAGACGACTTCGTGCAGTCCACCCTCCGCCTCGGCGGCTTTAAAGGAGGTGGCAAGCTGCAGGTTCATGACATCGACTTCGTAATCTTTTACGTGCTCTTCGAGCGCGCTAACCAGCTTGGGGCCTTCGGTATGGGAAACAGAGATAAAGTTTTCAATTCCCATGGTGTCAGCCACCTGGCCACCGAAGCGCTCAGCGGCAACGCCGGTGTTAATGCCTTTACGCGCTGAGTAAATGGCGGCCGCCGCGCCTGCCGGGCCACCACCAATGACTAGCGTATCGAAAGCGGCTTTTTCGTTTAGCTTTTTGGCATCGCGATCGGCGGCACCGGTATCAACTTTGGCCAGAATCTGCTCAAGGGTCATGCGGCCTTGATCGAACGGCTTACCGTTCAGATAGATGCTCGGCACCGACATGACTTCCCGCGACTCAACTTCGTCCTGAAACAGCGCGCCGTCGATAGCGACATGGCGAACGTTCGGATTGAAAATAGCCATTAGGTTAAGGGCTTGGACCACGTCAGGGCAGTTCTGGCACGAGAGCGAGTAGTAAGTCTCGAAAAGCATTTCGCCGTCGAGGGCTCTGATTTGGTCAAGTAGCTCATCAGACGTTTTGGGCGGATGGCCGCCGACTTGCAGCAGTGCCAACACCAGCGAAGTGAACTCGTGGCCCATGGGTATGCCAGCAAATACCACGCCAGTCTCTTCACCGGGGCGGTTGATCGCAAACGACGGTTTGCGCGCATCTTGTCCGTCGCTGTGCAGGGTGATCTTATCGCTTAAGCTGCTGATATCTTCAAGCAGGCCGAGAAGTTCTTGCGACTTGGCACCGTCATCAAGGGAGGCAACGATCTCGAACGGCAGAGTCACTTTTTCCAGATACGCTTTCAACTGGGATTTTAAATTGGCGTCCAGCATGACAGTAGCTTCCTCGCAGGTAACAGACGTATTGAACACACGTGTGTGACGGTGCTAATCATTAATATTTTTAAAAAGTGTTAAAACAGAACGCCCGGGCGAAACCCGGGCGTTGGATCTGCACGGACTTGCGCTACGTAAATAGGCGCAAGCGCGTGAAAGATATAGGCGGTTTAGATTTTGCCTACAAGATCCAGAGACGGAGCGAGTGTTTCTTCGCCTTCTTTCCATTTAGCCGGGCACACTTCGTTCGGGTTGGCACGAACGTATTGAGCAGCCTTCACTTTACGCAGCAGCTCTTCTGCGTTACGGCCAATGTTGCCAGCGTTGATTTCAACAATTTGGATTTTGCCATCAGGATCGACAACGAAGGTGCCGCGCTCAGCAAGGCCGGCCTCTTCAATTAATACTTCGAAGTTGCGTGAAATACGTAGCGTCGGATCTGCAATCATCGGGTATTGCAGTTTACCGATGGTCTCAGAGCTGTCGTGCCATGCTTTGTGAGTAAAGTGGGTATCGGTTGAAACGCTGTAGATTTCAACGCCCAGCTTCTTGAACTCAGCATAATTATCGGCCAGATCGCCAAGCTCGGTCGGGCATACAAAGGTGAAATCAGCTGGGTAGAAGAAGAAGATAGACCACTGGCCTTGAAGATCCGCTTCAGTCACATCGACGAATTCGCCATTTAGGTAAGCAGTGGCTTTAAATGGCTTTACTTCAGTGTTGATCAAGGACATTCAGATAATCTCCTGGTGTCGTGAGTGTAGGGTTTATAAATGTTGGCTAATACTAACGGCTAGCGACTAATGTCTAAAATTTAAAAAATCCATCTAACCAATAGCCTTGGCCTATTGGTCGATAAGAGGCTTCTGATTTACCGGCTTCTTAATGGGGCCGGTAGGGCAAAATACAAGAATTTTTCACATTGGCTTGCGGTAGGCGTCACCGCACCGCAAAATTCGCACGGTCAGCATTATGGCCTACGCTATTGTTAGCCGCTGACAGCTGTTGGCGACAGCAGCGGGGCAAACTTGGTAAAAAACACTTGGCAAATTATCTGGCTGAATCATTGAGTGAATAGCTAAGACAACAGGAGCAGTGATAATGGGGAACATTCACAAACTTTCCGCGGCCGTTGCGGCTATCTCATTCGCCGCAGCGGCTAGCGCTGCCCACGCCGAAGAGGTGCGGGTGTTTAACTGGTCAGACTACATTGCTCCGGAAACGCTGGAAAAATTTACCGAGCGTACCGGCATTGAAGTGACTTATGACGTTTATGACAGCAATGAAATTTTGGATGCTGCGCTGCTCGCCGGGCGTTCCGGCTACGATGTAGTGGTGCCCTCTACCCACTATTTTACGCGTCAATTAAGCGCCGGTGTTTACCAGCCGCTTAACCATGAGCTACTACCTAATTTAGACAATCTCAACCCCGAGCTGATGGCCAACTTGGAAGCTATTGATGCGGGTAGTGAATACTCGGTTCCCTATATGTGGGGCACCAACGGTGTTGGCTATAACGTCGACCGGGTAAAAGAAATTTTGGGCGATGACGCACCAGTAGATAGCTGGGCGCTGCTGTTTGATCCTGAAATAACCGCTGCATTGAGCGAGGCAGGCTGTGGCTTGTCGATGCTGGATTCAGGTGATGAGATGCTCTCGCCCGCCATGGCGTACTTAGGTTTAGACCCGCTTAGCGAAAATATTGATGACTTGGAAGCTGGCGGTGAACTGATTGCCGACGTTCGCGACGACATGACCTATTTCCACTCTTCGCGCTATGTCTCTGATCTGGCGAACGGCGATATCTGCGTGGCCGCTGGCTATTCCGGCGATATTTTCCAGGCCGCCGAGCGTGCTGAAGAGGCTGGTCGTGATTTCAGTATCGGTTACAGCATTCCCAAAGAGGGCGCTGCCCTCTGGTTCGACATGATGGCGGTACCCGCCGATGCCCCGAACACTGAAAACGCTCACGCCTTTATCAACTTTATTCTTGACCCGGAAATCGCCGCTGAAATTACCGAGTACGTGCGGTATGCCAACCCCAACGCGGCGGCCAATGAATATCTCTCTGATGAGATCATCAATGACCCGGCTATTTACCCGGAAACCGAGGTCATGCAAAACCTGTACGTAGCGATTGAAAAGCCTCAAGATGTGCAACGCGCCCGTACGCGCATTTGGAACCGCGTAAAGTCTGGTCGTTAAACCGACATTTATCCGACGGCGAGCCTGGGGTTAACTCTCTCTGGCTCGCTGTTCGTCTTTTTTAATGCCCGGGTTTCCGGGCCTTTTGATGGGAGTGGCGAATGGTCACTACGCCCCTGTCGAACGAGCCTTCATCTGCTTCGCCAACGTCTCCTTCTTCGTCGCGACCCCAGGGTAAAACCCCGCGGTTTGCTGAAGATGTGGTGCTGGAAGTGAAACGCTTAAGCAAGCGGTTTGATGATGCGCTGGCGGTGGATGATGTCAATTTGCAGGTTAAGCGCGGGGAAATTTTCGCGCTATTAGGTGGCTCTGGGTCGGGTAAATCAACCCTGCTGCGGATGTTGGCGGGCTTTGAGACGCCCTCCGAAGGCCGGATTTTATTAGACGGTGAGAATATCACTGCCATGCCACCGCACAAGCGGCCTATCAATATGATGTTCCAGTCCTATGCGCTATTTCCGCATATGACAGTGGCGCAGAATATTGCCTTTGGCTTAAAGCAGGACAAGCTCCCCAAAGCGGATATCGACGCTCGCGTCGCGCAAATGTTGAAACTGGTGCATATGCAGCGCTTTGCCAAGCGCAAACCGCATCAGCTCTCTGGCGGCCAGCGCCAGCGTGTAGCGCTGGCACGTTCGCTGGCCAAGCGGCCCAAGCTGTTGCTGTTAGACGAGCCTATGGGTGCGCTGGATAAAAAGCTGCGCACCGAAATGCAGCTAGAGGTGGTGGAGATCATCGAGCAGGTGGGTGTGACCTGCATTATGGTCACTCACGACCAGGAAGAGGCGATGACCATGGCCGACCGTGTGGCGATCATGGCCGATGGCTGGATCGAGCAAATAGGCTCGCCGATCGATATTTATGAAAGCCCGGTGAGCCGCATGGTGGCGGAATTCGTCGGCACGGTGAATCTGTTTGAAGGCGAGATTATCGAAGACGCTGCCGACCACTGCCGCATCGCCGCTCCCGCGCTTGAGCGCCCCATCTATATTGACCACGGTATCACCACTCAGGCGTCGAATCGTCGGGTTTGGGTCGCACTTCGACCTGAAAAAATCTGGCTAACCCGCGAGAAACCCACTACAGAATATAACTGGGCAGAAGGCAAGGTGGATGATATCGCCTACCTAGGCGGCTTCTCGCTTTATTACGTGCGCACCCAGTCGGGCCAGATCATTAAAGTCAGTATGGCCAATACCGAGCGTCGCGGTGATCGACCTACCTGGGAAGACAGCGTGTATGTCTACTGGGAAGATCACAGTACGATTGTTTTGAACCGTTAGCGTCTTGAACTGCTAACGTTTTGAATTGCGATAGTGACGCATTCCTTACTGCGAGGAGACTGCCTTTAATGAAGTTATCTCGTTCTTCAGCACTGCTCAAACGCTTGCAGTTAGGGCGTCGGGCAGTGATTGCGTTTCCGCTCGTGTGGCTGACGCTGTTTTTTTTACTGCCCTTTGCGCTGGTGCTCAAAATCAGCCTCTCCGAGGCGGCGATTGCGATTCCGCCCTATGGTCCGCTGCTTGAGTACGCCGACCAGACGCTGCATGTATTTCTTAATTTAGGTAATTATCTATTCCTGCTTTCGGACTCGCTGTATATCGCCGCCTACTGGGGCTCTGTGAAAACGGCGTTTATTGCCACGCTGGCCTGTTTGCTGCTGGGTTACCCGATGGCGTATGCCATGGCCCGTGCCCCGGCCCGCTGGCAGCTGCTGTTACTGCTGCTGGTCATGCTGCCATCATGGACGTCGTTTTTGATTCGTGTCTACGCCTGGATGGGGATTCTCAGTAACAGTGGGTTAATCAATAACCTATTGATAGGGATTGGCCTGATTGATTCACCGCTGCGCATGATGAATACCCAGTTTGCGGTCATCATCGGCATTGTTTACGCCTACTTGCCGTTCATGGTACTGCCGCTGTATGCCCACTTAACGCGTATGGATAACTCGCTATTAGAGGCCGCTGCTGATCTTGGCTCGCGCAGACTCAATACCTTTATCAAAGTCACCTTGCCGCTCTCTACAGGCGGCATCGTGGCCGGCTCGATGCTGGTATTTATTCCGGCAGTAGGGGAGTTTGTGATTCCTGAACTGCTGGGCGGCCCTGATACGCTAATGATCGGTAAAGTGCTGTGGGAGGAGTTCTTCCTCAACCGCGACTGGCCCGTGGCGTCGGCACTGGCCATGGTAATGCTACTGCTGTTACTGGTGCCGATTGTCTGGTTCCACCGTTACCAGTCCCGCGAATTTCAAGAGTGACGCTTGAATGATCAGAATGCGACGGCCTAACTTCTCTACGGTCATGCTGGTGCTTGGCCTACTGTTTCTTTACCTGCCGATGTTTGTGCTGGTGGTGTATTCGTTTAACGCTTCAAAGTTGGTCACAGTGTGGGCGGGTTTTTCCACCCAGTGGTACGGCGAGCTGTTTCGTGATCAGCAGATTTTGTCGGCGGTATGGACGAGCCTGCGCATCGCGTTTTTCGCTGCCAGCATGGCGGTTTGCCTGGGCACCGTGGCAGCCTTTGTAATGACGCGCTATGGCCACTTCCGCGGCAAAACGGCGTTGTCGAGTATGGTCACGGCACCGCTGGTAATGCCCGAAGTCATCACCGGTCTTTCGCTGCTGCTGCTATTTGTGCAGATGGCGCAGATTACCGGCTGGCCAGCCGACCGGGGTATGGCAACCATTTGGATTGCTCACACCACCTTTTGCAGCGCCTATGTGGCGGTCGTGGTGGCTGCGCGCCTGCGGGAAGTGGATCTCTCTATCGAAGAGGCAGCCATGGATTTGGGCTCGCCTCCTGTGAAAACCTTCTTCTCTATCACGCTGCCCATCATTACCCCCGCGTTGGCAGCAGGTTGGCTGCTGGCGTTTACACTCTCACTGGATGACCTGGTGATCGCCAGCTTTGTTTCAGGCCCAGGGGCCAATACGCTGCCGATGGTGGTGTTTTCGTCGGTGCGCATGGGGGTGTCGCCGAAGATCAATGCGCTTGCTACATTGATCATCCTAACGGTATCGCTGGCGACACTATTGGCGTGGTTTTTTATGCGACGTAATGAGACTAGACGAAAGGCCGCTCTACGAGAAGGTTAGATCAAACTAGAGAACGTCGTCGTCGCGCCCGGCGACGACGCTGTCGAGTTCTCCGGTCATTGGCGAGACGATGACTTGTAGCTGAATGGGCGCGCAGCACTGATGACAATCTTCCCAGGTGTCATGGCTGCCCTGGGAAGTATCAATCAGGAAGGTCAGCGGTGAATCGCAGTAGGGGCAGTGAAAGTCATAATTGACCAGGGCGTCGTCTTGCATTGTTGGCTACCTTGTATAGCGGGTGCGCTGAATTAGGCATTTGTTTCACTTAGCGTGATTCATTAAACGTTGAGTGTAGCAGTCTGGCCGTCAGATAAAGCATCGTGGGATTGAATCAGGTAGGATATTCACAGATTCCTAAAGCAAACGCAGCGAGAGTAGCGATGATGTTACGTAACATGGCAGTAGCGGCCCTAGTGGCCTTTCCGATGGTCGCGTTGGCTGAAACCCCCAATGTCACCCCTGGTGAGTGGGAGTTTGTGAGCACAACCAGCGTCACCGGCGAAATGGAAATTCCGGATCAAACGGAAACCGAGCGCCAGTGTATTAGTCAGGAAGAGCTTGAGGGCGCTGAATTCGGCTTCATCGAGGAAGAAGAAGGCTGCGAGCTGCTCGACCAGGAGCTGACTGAGGACGGTCTAAGCTACAGCATGGTGTGCCGTGCTGAGGGTGGCGAAGCCACTATCGATGGCGAAATGCGTTTTATGGGCGAGCGTATCGAAGGCAGTGTCGATATTCTAACCCAGTCACCTATGGGTGAGCTGAGCATGAATACCGTGATTGAAGGCGAGTACCTGGGCGAGTGTGAGTAATCGCTAGCTCTCTTTTCAAAGGGTGCCAACAGGCACCCTTTTTATTGAGAGTGTCATTGCAAGGAGTGAAAAGACGAAACTTCGCAATGACACTCCCCCTATGTCATTGCGAGGAGCGCAGCGACGCGGCAATCTCAAGCGTGCGGTGGCCTCTAAAAACCAGATTGCTTCATTGCGTTCGCAATGACCCCCCCCCAAAAAATTGCCACGTTTCAGTCGCCATGACATCAGTCAGATGGCGCGTTAGCAATTTCCTCCTCCAACTGCCGCTTAACTGCACCTGGTGAACCAGTGTGGCGAGCGAGTAGATCGTAAGCGACGGGCACGACAAACAGCGTAAACAGCGTGGCCGAGCCGACCCCCGCCATAATTACTGTGCCGATGACCAGGCGCGATTCTGCGCCAGGGCCGGTGGAAATAATCAGCGGAATGGCACCGGCCATAGTGGTCACGGCGGTCATTAAGATGGGTCTTAAGCGCGTCACAGAGGCTTCAATCAACGCCACACGAAACGCTTTCCCCTCATCACGCAGCTGGTTGGCAAACTCGACAATTAGAATGCCGTTTTTCGCCGCCAGCCCAATCAACAGCACCAAGCCAACTTGGCTGTAGATATTCAGCGATTGACCGCTGAGCAGCAGGGCGAGTAGTGCGCCGCTCATCGCGAGCGGCACCGTGAGCATAATCACAAAGGGGTGGATCAGGCTCTCGAACTGCGCTGCTAGCACCAAAAAGACCACTAGCGCGCCCAGGATCAGCAGGAACGCGGTGGCGCCGCTGGCCTGCTGGAAGTCCCGGGAGGCGCCTGCCACATTGGTTTGCGCCTCTTCCGGCAGTAGCTCCGCGGCGCTCTGCTCTAAATAGGCCAAGGCTTCGCCGAGGGGGTAGCCATCCGCCAAGTTGGCTTCAATGGTAATCGCCCGAATACGGTCAAATCGGTTCAGGGTGCTGGCGCCAGCAAAGTCGGAGAGGGTGACCAGGCTGGCCAGGGGGATCAGCTCACCTGTGCGAGCAGATCGCACCTGAATGTTATCCAATGCCCTCGGGCTGTTTTGACTGCCGCGGTCACCTTCCAAAATCACGTCGTACTCTTCACCGTCATCCACGTAGCGAGTGACGTTACGGCCACCTAACAGCACTTCAAGCGTTCTGCCTATCTCGGTAACCGTAACGCCCATTGAGGCGGCACGCTCGTAGTCAATGTCGACTCTTAGCTGCGGCTGGGTTTCGTTGTAGTTGCTCTCCAGTGCCATCAAGCGCGGGTTGTTTTCACGCACATGATCGATCAGAGTATCGCGCCAACGGGCAAGCTCTTCGTAAGTCCCGCCGCCCAGCACAAACTGCACCGGCTTCTGGGTACGCTGCCCAAACCCTTGACGCATTACCGGGAAAGCTTGTACCCCCGGCAGCGTACGCAGCTTTTCGCGTACTTCGGCCATGATCTCCCAGGCACTGCGTCGACTGCCCCACTCAGCCATATTGACGATAATAAAGCCGCTATTAAAGTTCTCGATGTTGCCGTAGCCACGAGGGGCGCGAACGACGACGCGCTCCAGCTCACCGCTCTCCACCAGTGGCGTCATCCTCGCTTCGATCTCATCCATATAGTCCATCATGTAGTCGAAGGTGGCGCCTTCGGGGCCATTCACCAATACGATAAAGTTGCCACGATCCTCTTGGGGCGTGTATTCGTTGGGCAGTACCGTAGCCAGCCAAGCGGTGGCACCAATCAGCAATACAAACGCCGCGACCACCAGCCAGCGCATTTTGAGCATCCACTCTAATGACGCTTTATAACGGCGTTGTGTGCCGCTGAGCAGCCACTGCACGGCTTTGCCAATCTGACTGTCGTGCATACCCGGCTTAAGAATTTTAGACGCCATCATCGGCGTAAGCGTCAGTGCCAACAGGGTCGAGACCACAACTGCCGCGGCCATGGTCAGCGCGAACTCGGAAAATAGTCGGCCAATATCGCCTTGCAACATACTGAGTGGCAGAAAAACCGCCACCAACACCAGGGTGGTGGCGATAACTGCAAAAGCGATTTGCCGGGTACCGCGAAAGGCGGCGACTAGCGGTGTCTCGCCGTAGTCGTGCATACGCCGGTTTATATTTTCAAGCACGACGATGGCATCATCGACAATCAGGCCGATCGCCAGCACCAGCGCCAGCAGCGTTAGCAGGTTGATGGAGAAATTCATCGCGGCCAGAGCGGTAAAAGCCCCAATAACGGCTATCGGAACGGTTACCGCGGGCACCAGAGTGGTGCGCAAATTGCCCAAAAACATAAAGATCACCACCACCACCAACCCCATGGCGATAAACAGCGTCATAACGACCTGCTTAATCGCCCCTGAGACGAACAGCGATGCGTCGTAGTTCAGACTTAGCGACATGCCTTCGGGCAGGGTGCCCTGCAGGCGTTCAAGTTCGACCTGAACGGCTTCGGAGAGCTCTATCACGTTGGCCGTCGACTGCATGATCATGCCCAGGCCGACCATGGGGATGCCGTTAGAGCGAAATACCGAGCGATCCTCCACCGCGCCGACTTCTACTCTTGCTACGTCAGCAAGGCGCACCAGATAGCCGTTTTCCTCCTGGTTTTGAGGAGAGCTGAGGGCGAGGCGCTGAAAATCTTCGGCGCTGGCAAAACTGCGGGGGAGGCGGACAATAAACTGGCGATCTTCGGATTCAAGAGAGCCTGCCGGTAGCTCTACGTTCTCTGCCCGTAGCGCATCTTCGATATCGCTAACGGTGAGTCCGCGTGCGGCCAAGGCATTGCGATCCAGCCACACGCGCATGGCGTAGTCACTGCCACCGCCGACACGTACCCGTGCCACCCCCGGCTGAACGGAAAGGCTGTCGACCAGAAAGCGGTTAGCGTAGTCGGTCAGTTCGGTGATGGAGTAGTCTTCACCGGAAAGGCTTAGCCACACCACTATCTCTTCGCTGCTATCGGCTTTGGTAACCTCTGGATTGTCAGCGTCGTCGGGGAGGTTGCGCAGCGCGCCGGAGATGCGGTCGCGGATATCATTGGCGGCGGCATTGATATCCATATCGATGCCAAACTCGATCTCGATCTGAGAGCGGCCATCTTCGCTTTGCGAGGTAATTAACTCGATGCCTTCAACACCCGCAATGCGGTCCTCTAATACTTGGGTAATACGTGTTTCGACAACGCTGGCCGAGGCGCCTGGATAGCGGGTATCGATGGTGACCACTGGCGGGTCGATGGTGGGGTACTCTTGCAGCGGCAAACGATTAAGCGCTAGCAGGCCAAAGGCAACAATCAGCGCCGCGATCACCATCGCCAGTACCGGTCGCTGTACAGAGATATCCGATAAGCGCATTAGCGGTCGGCCTCCAGCAGCGCTCGTATACCGGTCTCGTCATCGGCGATCCCGATTAACCTCGCCTCTTGCCCATCCCGGGCCAACTGTAGGCCATGAACGACAATTAAATCGTTGGCTTCGAGCCCCTCAAGAATTTCCACCTCGCCGTTGCGCCGCTCGCCGATCGCCACTTCGCGCCGTGCCAAGCGTGTGCTGCCTTCACTCTGATCAATTAGCATCACGAAGTGGCGGTCACCGCTAGGCTCTATGGCAGCCTCAGGAATGACAACAGTATCGCGTACGCGCTGTTGAACGATCACTTCCATCAGCATGCCAGGTCGCAGGCGGCCATCGGTATTCTCGAGATCAGCGCGGACGCTTACGCTGCGCGTGACTGGATCCACTCGGGTGCCGATGGTGGCAATTTCACCGCTAAAGAGGGCGTCAGGGTAGGCGGCAGTCGTGGCGTTGAGCATCAAGCCTGGCGAGAGGCGGCCGAGAAATACTTCGGGGACGCTGAAATCGAGCTGCATAACATCCAATTTATCGAGCGTCACCAGATCCATGCCTGGGGTGACCAGGGCGCCAACACTGATATTGCGAAAGCCGACACGGCCGCTGAAGGGCGCTTTTATCTGGTAATTAGCCAACTCCGCTTCAATGGCTTGTATGTCGGCATCTGCCTGACGCAGTCGTGATTGGCTATCTTCTACATCGGCCCGGGCCGCTAGGTTGCGTTCTTGTAGTTGGGAAGCACGATTTGACGCATTGCGTCGCTCTTCGCGTAGTGCCTGGGACGCTCTCAACTGCGCCTGCTCTTCGGCATCCTCTAAGCGAATAAGCAACTGCCCCTCTTCGACCTGCTGGCCGTCACGGAAATTGATCTCGGCAACGATGTCCGTGACGGTAGCCGATAGCGTGACGCTCTCATCGGCACGAAGGGTTCCCAAGGCTTCTAGTGGATCAGACCAGGTCGTCACGATAGCCCGTGTGCCGATGACTGACGGCGCCGTTTGGGCGAACGTCACACTGGAAAGCAGTAGAGTGAGAGGCACGAGCGCGAGTCGCAACAGCCGTCGTCGATGAAAAGGCAAAAGCATAGTGTTCTCAGCGTTAGATAATATTTATACAATTATTGTATAGGGTAATTCGGCCATATAATAATTTTTAAGTGCGACCCTGTTAGAATGCCTGCCTTTTACGGCGGGAATCGCCCTCAATATGAGCTGTCCATTATGATCTATGACGTTGTCATCATCGGCGCTGGCGCTGCAGGCTTGATGTGCGCAGCGCAAGCAGGCTATACCGGAAAGCGGGTCTTAGTGCTTGATCATGCTAACAAAGCGGGCAAGAAGATTCTCATGTCCGGGGGCGGTCGTTGCAACTTTACCAACCTTGGCACTACGCCACAGCACTTTTACTCATCAAATCCTTATTTTTGTATTTCGGCGCTCAAACGTTATCGTCCTGAGCACTTTGTGGAGCTGGTTGAGCGCCATGGCGTTGAACATGTTGAGAAAACGCCGGGTCAGCTATTCTGTGCCACCTCGGCCAAAGAGATTGTCCGTACGCTACTGACCGAGTGTGAGTGGGCGGGGGCTGAAATCAGGCTTAGCAGCCAGATTACCCGCGTGGAGCAGCAGGGCAGTGCCATGCGTATAACGACCTCGATAGGTAAAATCGATGCGGGAGTGGTGGTAGTGGCGAGCGGCGGACTTTCCATTCCGAGCATGGGCGCGACAGGGTTTGGCTACGACATAGCCCGTCAATTTGGTCTGGAGGTGTTTGATACTCGCCCTGGGCTGGTACCTTTTACCTTAAGCGATACCTGGAAAGCGCGCGCAGCAGAGCTTTCAGGGGTGAGCGTTCCGGTGGCCGTTAGCGCTGGCAGCCGCCGCTTTGTTGATCCTATGCTGTTTACCCACCGCGGCTTGTCTGGGCCGGCGATGCTGCAGATATCCAGCGTCTGGCAGCCCGGTGAGAGTATTACGGTTGATCTGCTGCCCAATGAAAATGTGGCAGAATCGCTGCGTGAGGCGCGACAAGAAACCCCTAAGCGTCAGCTCTCAACTTGGCTTGGCGAACGCTTCCCAAAGCGTTTAGCGCAAGCGCTGCTGGAGTGGTATCCCGACCATGACCCGGCTCGACCACTGGCCCAGTATCCCAACGCAGCGTTGGATGAGTGGGCGCAAAGAATCAACGTCTGGCAACTGAAGCCAGCGGGAACAGAAGGGTGGCGAACCGCTGAGGTGACCATGGGTGGGGTCAATACCGACGCGCTATCGTCCAAAACCTTTGAGGTTAAAGCTCTTCCGCAACTGCGCTTTATCGGTGAAGTATTGGATGTAACAGGGGAGCTGGGCGGGTATAACTTTCAGTGGGCGTGGGCGAGTGGCGTAGCCTGCGGGCAGTCCTGCTAGCTTAGCCTGTGCATTGGCGCCGAGCGCAGATTGCCGCGAGGGCGCGGTGACCTCATCCCTGGGCGCTACTTTTGTCATCCATGACAAAAGACCCTCGCTTTAACCTGCCCTGGCACCACACTATCGAGCATCAGTAGCTATTTTGAATTTCGATAGCCTTGCCTCTCAGCAAGTAAGGTAGATTAATAAAATTAAGTGGCCACTTTGGCTAATAATTTAAGCTTTTTGAACAGCATATAGCCCGCAAGCGCTTTTCTGCCTGCCGCCATGGCGCCGCCTGGGTGGCGCATTAGCTTGAATGCGGCAAAGCCACCGACGGCGTAAAGCGGTAGCTTGAAGCTTTGCCAGTTTCTATCCAGTGGTGAAGCAGCTTGCTGTAAAAATTCACTATCGACCAAAATATCCACGCGCTGCTGCTCCAGTTCGGCCAGCAGCAGCGCTTTGCGCTCAGCGCGGCTGAGTGGTTTCGTTGGCGGTTTAGCGGTGTCTGCGGATGGTTTCATCACTTGGCTCCTCAAGCAGTGCTCGATCTGCGGCAAGCTGTTTGAGTGTTTCTTTTAAAAGAGAGTGCTGCTTGGACTGGCGAATCGCAATAACCGCAAGTAACAAACTGGCACCGATCAAAACACCAGCACTGATGGCAATGGCGGTTAACCGATAGGTATCCCAGAATAGAACCACTACTAATGCTGTCAACGTGGCAATACCCAGCAAGAGCAGCAGTAAGCTTGCTCCTGCAAGAAGAAGTAGAACCAGTAAGCGAGCACGTTCCTCTTCTAACTCAAACACCGCCAAACGCAGGCGGGTTTCGCTATTAGCAATCAGCGATTTCAGTAAGCGTTTGGCGGCAGAGAAGACGCGTTGGGTTGGACCCAAAGCCATTAGCGACGACCGAGCAGCATACCCACAACCATACCTGCTGCGGCACCAATACCAATGCTCGTCCAGGGGTTTTCGTGGACGTAGCGATCACATGCATCGGCTTGGTGGGTCAGCGAGTCACGAGTTTCGTCATAGATACGTTCTCCGCGAGCTTCAAGACGCGCACGAGTGTCTTTCAGACGGCGTTCGGCACGAGTACGTAGATCGTTCATTTCTCCGCTGGCGTCTTTAGCGGTCGCATTGACCAGCTCTTCAACGGTTTCACTCAAGTGGCGCAGATCATCTTTGAGTTGATCGGCTTGAGTAGAGTAAGTGGGTTGACGTTTAGCCATGGAGTCTTCCTTTGACGAATGAATGATTTAGCTACTATGAGCATAGCAGCCATTTATTAACAGACAAGCAATTGCGCCTATCGGTTCAGCCCTGTCGCACTAAATAAGGGATTTAAACTAAACCCAAGGCTTAAGCGGTGTACGCGATGATCATAATCGATCATGCTTTCACCATACCCATAGTAGTACTGTACATGCGCACGCAAGCTGTTGAAAGCAGGCCAGCTGTAATCAATCTGGGTGCCAATATTACCTGCGCTGGGGTTGCCGCGTAATTGACCACTCACTTCACGGTTGTCGTTGAGGCGTTTGGCGAGACGGATATCACCGTATCCCATGTAGCGTTCGATATCCGGGTTGTCGTCATCATCTGAGGATTCTGGTATGCGCCAATGCGGCGCCAGCGTGAACGCCCAGTCGCCGCGTTGAAAGGTGCTTTCAAGATAAACCCGATTCCAGCTACGCGAGAGAGGATCAGAGCGACCGTTAGACTGGTGATTGAGGGATACGCGGTTACGGGTATTCACCCAACCAAGTGCCCCCCAGGCATTGTCAAAGTCGATAAATATTTCCGGCTCGTAGTTGGTTTCCCTAAAGGGGGATGAGGCGTCGGTGTTATAAGCCTGCCACCAACTGCGCTGGGTGTAACCAAAGTAGACGTCGCCGTAGTTACCCAATACCTGCTCAGCCAGATTAACCTTGGCGCTGAACTGGAATTTCAACTCCACGCCATCTATTTCGCCATCGTCAGAGATATTGCGAAAGCTTTCACGGTTCTGGTTGGTGTTATAGCTAACCGGAAACAGGTAGTTGGTGCGGTGGGTGGTGATTGAAAACGGGTTCCGGCTTGATTCCTGCTCAAGCTCGCGGCGCTCGCTTAAATCTTCCCTTGCTGCTTCTTCAGGCAGCTGTTCAAACGGTAAGCCTAATGCGGCGTCTTCGGGGTTATCTATCTGCTGCAACTGTTGACGCAGATCATACAGCTCGGCATTGAGGGCGCGGATACGCTCCTCAATCTCTTGTTGAGACTCGGCGACGGCATTCGCGCTAAACGTAGCAAGGCTCAGCAGAACAATAAGTTTCGTCAACGGCAGTTTTCGGGTGACCATCAAGGTGACTCGCAAAATAAAGGAATAGGCAAATGCCAAGCTTGTTTCTATCACGCCGCCTGCGGAAGTCAACACCTCTGATTGCACTGGCTATCAGAACGTCTGACAATAACCCTACTATCCGTGTCTGCGGAGCTTTTGATGTCAACGAGGCATAAGTAACGTGGTGAGATGCGCCTGTAAGTGGAGTATATCCTGTTTGTTCCTGCTGCTCTTTATTAGCAGTACCGCTATTAATCCAGCCCAGGCTGCGCTTCAAGCCAGTATGCTTGAACGGGTGCCTGATCAGGCTGAACTGGCATCACGGCTTGCACAGTTAGAAGCCCTTGAGGAACCCTTGACCGCTCAGCAGACAAGCGATAAAGAGGCCCTCGAGGCGGCCCTTGACGCTTATGAACGGCTGACCTCCGTGGATGAGCGTCTTGCTGCATTAGATACCCGTGTTGAACAGGCCCCAGAGGTGTTAGCACGCCTCCAGCGTGAGTTAAGTGAAGCTGAAGTAGCCTCGCAGCAGTTAACCGTCGCCGATTTGAGCGATCGCCCCCTCGACGAGCTGGAAACGCTGCAAACTAACGCCGTGGTTGAGCTGCAACAGTTGCAAAGCCAACTGGCGGAAGTGAACTCGCAACTACTGGCCGCCCAAACACTTCCTGAACGTGCCCAGCAGTCCATCGCGGAAACTCTCCAACGCGCGGAAAGTTTACGCCGACAGCACGATGAGCGCGAGGCTTTGCTAGCGGATCGCCAACTTTCTGCACTGAGCGATGCACGGCTTATCCAATTACGCCTTGAGCGTGCACTTGCCGAACGTGAAGTAAGCTTTTATCAGCGCGAGCTAAGTGCTAATAGCCGCCTGCGCGAATTAGCCCAGGAGCGTCGTGACGTGCTGATGGTCCAGATCGATTATCAACAGCAGCAGCTAACGATGTTGCAAGGCGTGATTGATCGGCAGCGAAGGTTGGCTTCTGAGCAAGCCATTGCCGATGCTGCCAGGGATAACCCGTTAATCGCCGCTGGGCATCCGGTGGTGGTGCAAGCGCAGCAAAACAATCAAACACTAAGTTTAGAGCTGCTGCGGGCGACAGATCGCGCAAACAGTATAGTGCGCGACAATATTGAAGCCCAGCGGCAGCTAGAGAACGTGCGTCAGCTTCAGCGCAGCCTTAATGAGCAAATTGAGGCTATCCGCGGCAGCCAGCTGCTGTCGCGTATTCTGCGTGAACAGCGCAAGTCACTGCCTCCGTTGTCGGCACCACGAGATTTACAGGACGAAATTGCCGACCTGCGCTTAAAACAGTTCGATTTGGTTCGTCAGCGCGATCAGCTACGCCAAAGTGAGCAGTACGCCATTACGCGTTTAGATCAGGCGGGCATAGAGGCGACGCCGGGGTTGGTCAATTCACTCTCGCAGCTTTATCAATCGCGCCGTGAACTGGTCGAGCAACTGGAACAGTCTTACGGCAGCTTATTAAGTGCGGCTATTGAACTACAGCTCAACCAGCAGCAGCTAGTCGCAACGACCAGGGAGCTGCGTAAAACTATCGATGAGCAGCTGTTTTGGGTCGCTAATAGCCGCCCTTTGGATATTAATTGGCTGCGCCAACTACCTCGCAACCTACAGCTGGAGTGGCAGGAAGGGGAGTGGCGGGCCATTTTACCCACCCGCTGGCAAGGGCTCTCTTGGGAGGTGCTCAGAGGGGCACCTCTGGTGGTGTTAAGCCTGGTTTTAATGGGGGTGCGGCGCCAAATTAAGGCCCTTTTGGCCAAGCTGCACTCGCAGATTGGTCGGTTGAAAAGCGATACCCAACTGCATACCCCCAAAGCGGTGCTGCTGAATGCGCTGCTAGCACTCTCCGGTCCGCTGGCATTAGCAGGCATTGGCATCGGGCTGCTAGGGGCGGCTGGGCCATTGGCTAATAGCGTTGCACCAGCGCTGCTGCAATTGGCCTTGAGTTGGGCCGTGGTCGCTTGGGGACGTAGGCTGCTGGTCGCCGATGGCGTGGCCGAGCGCCACTTTACCTGGTCGCCCCAGTACACCGCCCGGTTACGCCAACTGCTGGGTGGGTTAGGCATCGCCTTGGTGCCAGTCATTGCCATTGCAGCGATGTCTGGAGAGATGGAAACGCCGCTGGCACTGCGTCCTGTGGCTTTGGGTCTGTTGTCGTTCGGCTTGATGGCTATGAGCTGGTGGCTGGCGCAGTTGATACTGGCGCATATCCCCATTTTTGGTGTGCATCTGTTTCGCTTAATGCTAGGACTCGCTATGGCGTCGGTGCCGCTTATGCTGCTGGGCTTGGTGGTCTGGGGCTATGAATACACCGCGCTACGCTTAGTGGGACGGTTCGCTATTACCCTTTACTTGCTGGGGCTATGGGTCGTGGTGGAAGCTACTTTGGTGAGAAGTCTCGCGGTGGCCGCACGGCGGCTCGCCTATCGCCGCGCACTGGCCCGTCGACGCGCTCAAGTGCAAGAGGGTGCGGAAGGTGGTCTCGAAGTAGTCGAAGAACCCCCGCTTGATATGGCACAGATCAATAGCCAATCGCTGCGGCTTTCCAAGCTGATTGTGTTGATTGGCTTTAGTGCACTGCTTTATTTGGTCTGGGCGGACTTGCTTTCGGTGCTCGGCTATTTGGACAACGTGTCACTGTGGGAGGCGCAAGAAGGGGACCTGGTCGATAACGCGCTATCGATATCCGACATCTTTGCTGCCCTGTTGATTGTAGCTATCACCTTTATCATGGCGGGCAACTTACCCGGTCTGCTGGAAGTAATGGTGCTATCCCGGCTGTCATTGAAGCAGGGTAGTGCCTATGCCATTAGCTCATTGCTCTCCTACACTATTGTGGGCACGGGGATTGTCATGGGGCTGTCAACCCTTGGCGTCTCCTGGGACAAACTGCAGTGGCTGGTAGCCGCCCTGAGTGTGGGGTTGGGGTTTGGCTTACAGGAAATTTTTGCCAACTTTATATCCGGTTTGATCATCCTGTTTGAGCGTCCGATTCGTATCGGCGACACCATCACGATTGGCAATTTGCACGGAACCGTCAGCCGTATCCGCATCCGCGCGACCACCGTCACCGACTTTGACCGCAAAGAGATCATTATCCCCAATAAAACCTTTGTAACCGACCAACTGATCAACTGGTCGTTGTCGGATAATATCACCCGTGTCGTGCTCACCTATGGCGTAGCCCACGGTTCCGATATGGCTAAGGTGCATCAGCTGTTGCGTAAGGTGGCGGATGAAAACCCCCGAGTGTTAACCGACCCAGAACCCCAGGTTTTCTGTTTAAGCTATGGGCAGCACAGCCTCAATTTTGAGCTGCGTATTTTCGTCAACGACCTGCTCGACCGACTGTTTGCCGCCGATGAAATTAACTGCCGGGTAGATGCGTTGTTTCGCGAAGCGGGAGTACGCGTGGCGTTTGAGCAGATGGATGTGTGGTTACACCCTGACCAGGGTGAGGCGGTTAAAGTGCAGTCGGCGAATCAGTTGCCCCCAACATCGACGTAATGCACTTTTAAGCCTCTTTTTTTAAGTCTCTTTTACTGCGTGTAGGAGAAATTCTCGGTTGCCGTCGCCGCCGGTAATTGGGCTCTCCTGCCAGTGGCGAATGGTAAGTCTGCAAGCTTCGCAGGCGCTGCGTATGTTGGCTTCTACTTCTGTAAAGCGCTTAGGGTCGCGTACTACGCCGCGTTTATCCAGGGCGCCGGGGCTTAGCTCAAATTGCGGTTTCACCAGTGAAATCAACTGACCGCCTGATGGCAGCAGGGCAGCAATCTCGGGCAGAATCAGCGTTTGGGAGATAAATGAAACGTCCATGATGGCGCTATCAATGGGATGAGTGACCAGCACGCTGTTGAGGGCTTGGCTGCTGCTCATCGCGCGCGCATTTACCCCTTCAAGGCAGGTGACGCGCGGGTCGCCGTGCAACTCAGGTGCAAGCTGACCGTGGCCAACTTCTACACCGATCACGTGCCGGGCGCCAAAGCGCAGCGCGCAGTCGCTGAAGCCGCCGGTTGATTGGCCTATATCCAGCACAACAGCGTCGTCAAAACGCAGCTCAAGCGCTGTGAGCACTGCTTCTAATTTCAACCCTGCCCGGGACACATAGCGCTCTTCGGGGTCGTCTTCTACTTCAAACCGGGTATCGTCGGGCCACTTTTCAGAGGCTTTGGTTAACGGCTTACCGTTCTCGGCAAGCCGTATCCGCCCGTGCCGGATAAGCCTTTGGGCGCGGGTGCGCGAGTTGGCCAGCCCCTGGCTGACCAACAGTTGATCGAGTCGCATCATAGTGGTTGAAAGTGTCGGTAAAAGAGCCGATTACCCCACGTCTGGGGGCGAATTGGTTAGGGTTGAATTGGAGCCTTGATCCGCCTGCAGTTCGATAGGTGGAAGGCGTGAAGCTCCCCAGCTCCGGTGCAGGAAGTGTTTAACATTTTCCACCTCTTCGCTGGTGACGTCGGCTATGTCAACGCGCTCAAGGGGATCGTAGTGATAAATATACAGCCGCGATGCAAAGCGCTCGAAAGGAAGCGAGGCCTCGCCAAAGCGTTCGCCATTGCCCGATGTGCTGACAATAACGCCATCGCCCCAATCCTGACCGCTATCATTGTTGGGATTGTAGAAATAAATCCGCATGACATCAGTCGGGTCGAGGGACGCCCGCAAAATGGTAATCGCGTGCCAGCCGATGAAACGCGCCGCGCTATCGGTGACTGCAATACCCGCCGGCTGGGGATGAATCAGCGGCTGGTTACCATTGTAGTAGGGGTGATAGTAGGCAAAGAAGTGGCGTATAAAGTCGTCCACATTGCTTAGCTGACCGGTGGCGACATCAACATTGATAAGAAAGCCACGCCCTGACCACCAGCCGTGAAATTCAGGATTTACCCAGCGATGGGGATCGCCTTCGCGGCCAATACAGCGCCGACCCATTTCAGCGTAAATGCGATCCAGGTGCGGTACGACAATCAGCGAAACCGGATCTAGATCCATGGGGAGCTGCGTCGCCACACCGGAGAGGCTCGCCATTGATGAAATGGCTTGTCCCTCAAAATGCATGATGATTTCGTCGTCGCGGGCTGCCCAGGCCACCATCTGCAGCAGATAATCCGGGTCGTTGTAGGCCCACATGGAGAGTGCCCGTGCTGACTGGCAGGTAGGATTGTTACCCTGCCCAACGCCTAGCGGCAATCCCAGCATGCAGAGTACACCTTCAATCAGGCGCGCGCGGGGAGAGACAGTATCGCCATAGGCGATAGTCAGTCGCGACTGCGCCCACTCTGATAGCGGTAGGTTAAGCTGACGCCACATGGCGGGCGCAACCGGCGGCTGATAGAGAATGCCGCGTTCAAGCATCAGCGCCAAGCCGTAAACCGCTTGAGCGGTGGCAGGATAAACGCCGCCACGAATCAGCGCTTGAACCAGTTCGCGATAGCAGAGAAGGCAGTCGCGGCCAGTCGATGAAAGGCCCAGCGCCTCGGAGAGTAAGTGGTCACCCTCTTCGAGTAGATGACGTAACAGCACGGCGTGATACGGCGATACCAGGCCGGTGTCGTGCATCGCCCGAGCAAAACCGGTAGATTCAGCCTGCAGCGCCGCCTGATCCATATGCTCCAATCGATCACGGTATACGTCGACACCGGGGTCTTCACGACAGGCTTGGGTGGGCCCGTAAAGCGAACTCACCAAACGGTCAGCGCCCTGGCCGCTAGCGCCAAGATCAATCTCTGGATTGGCCTGACATAGCGCAATTTGGGTGATCATCTGTTTGATCGAATCAACTTGAATAGGGCGCTGTTTTAAAATGCGCCATATCTCATCAATCAGGCGATCAACGATATGCTCGTAGCCAATTCGTTCAGCTAAGTGCTGGAAAAGCTGGCGGGGGATAGTCGCCAGTCGACCTTGGGTTTCCCGCTCCGCCTCGCTGGGCGGCAAGAACAACAGCCATAAATTAATCGCCATTACCTGCGTAAGGTAGTGGTGTGCATGCTCTGCGGAAACCAGCGGGTGCTCAAAATCGCCTTTAGCGACAGCCAGGAGACGAAGCTCGCTTAACGCCTCAATGACGACCACATTGGCGTCCGCGCTTTTCAGCGAGAAGGTCGTCAGGGTCGGTACCAGGTATTGGGGAGTTTCCCAATCGGAGCCCAAAAAAACACCAGAGTCCTCAAACGCTTTCGCGCGGGACTCCAGTGCTTCACAACCGCCATCCTGAAGCAGTACTCGCCGCGCAGTGTCCATCACCCGCGGCAGCTTGGCGGGTTTTGAGAAGGCTGGCGCCTGGGTTAGCAGGCGCACGGCATCGTCAAAGTTGCTCAACAGTCCATTGAGCTTGCTATCTTCTTGAGAAGACGTAACTTGATCAGTCTCCACGGTGACTCCTTATCCCTGCGTTAGCGGGGATTATACATAGAAGTCGAGATCTTCTTGGCGTTTTAGCAGATCGCGAATCGTATGCGCATCCTCGCCTTTAAAGTAGATCAGACCCCAATGGGTACCAAACGCGGTGCGTTTAGTAACGGTTTCTTCTACTGGTGAGGTTAGCTCATGAGACTCAAAATAGGGGTGATCTTCGGTCTCTTCGGGAATTTCCAAGCGGCTGACCACACGACGGCGGGGGTAAACGCCAAAGCAACCGGCAAAGCCATCGGCATCGACCACTTCTTTGGGGAAGAAGTTGGCTACTTCTTCTTTCGTGGTTTTCGGGTCGAACACCAGCATTGAAGCTTCGTAAGCGTTAAAGCCGTAAACACGCTCTAGCAGTTCAAACACCTTGAAACCGGGCGGACGGTAAGCCACTTCGCCAAAGTACATCTCACCATCGCTGGTGACAAAGTATTCCGGGTGGATCATACCAAACTCAATATCGAACGCTTTAATCAGCTTTTCAATTTGTTGAGTGATCTGTTCGCGGTAAATCTCGAGCTCAGGCGATGCGGGCACAAACACCGAGTAACCAAGTGTCACGTATTCAGAAATATTCAAGAAGGCGATTTTGCCATCGTGAACCCACGCTTCAACGGCAAATTCCCAGCCATCCAGGTGCGATTCCATCAACACCGGAAACTCTTCATCGGGGATGGTATCGACTTCATCTGGTGTGCGAATAACGCGGTGACCAAGACAGCCTGCTTTATCAAATGCTTTCAGGTGAATCGGGTCGTTGGGGTCGCCGTCCAGCTTTAGCAGCGTCTGATTAACGCGCTTTAGAAAGCGTACTACATCTTCTTTATCGTGGGCTTCTTCAAAAATACCCACGCGGATGCCGCCTAGCTGGGCACGACGCTTCATTAGCGCCTTATCGCGCAATAGCAGCGACTGACCGTAAATGCGCGGGTTATCCAGTAGCACAGAGTTGATGGCCCCTGCCCACTCAACGGTCTCTTCGTAAAGCGGAATGGCGACATCGACGCCTTTTTCTTTAAGGGTCTCGGCAATTTCCATTGAGCGGTCATTGAGTCGCTCGAAATTCCAAGGCACGTAGGGAATGTCGTGTTTTTGGCAATACTCTTCCGCCCAATCGGGTGCAACGACAATGTAGCGACGGTCAAAATTCTCGGCCGCTTCAATCGCATTGAGACTCCAGCCTAATAAAGCGATATAGCCCTTATTGGGATCCTTCTGCATGTTGATGACTCCTACTTGGTGAGCGAACATAATTGCCAAATCACGCTCACCACCATACACGAGGGGGCCATGCGCGGCTAATGAGCTCATTATTCATAGCCTTAACGCTACGCTTGCTAAAGGGTTAGCCTAGGGCCTGTTGATGTTTCACTCACGACGCGGTTCGCGATGAAACGTCAACAGGCCCTAAAGGCGCGGCGGTGGGAATATGGTAAGCTAGGCGGTTCAACTTAATGTACGAATGGCAAGAGGATTAGGCCAAGATGGCGGCCAAGCCGATCTACCGTGTGGTGGTTCACCAGCAGGGTGAAATTTGGGATTTATACGTCCGAGAGATCTTTCAAAGCGAACTCTGGGGCTTTATTGAAGTCGAGGAGTTTGTCTTTGACGATGCTTCACGGGTAGTGGTTGACCCTGCAACTGAAAAATTGCAACGAACCTTCGATGGTGTCAAACGTAGCTACCTACCGTTAAATGCTATTGTGCGCATTGATGAAGTAGAGCGTGAAGGGCCATTGAAAGCGGTCAAAACCGATGCCCGGGTAGCAGAGTTCCCCCGTCCCTTTCCGTTGCCCCCGCGCGGCGAAGGGTAAGCGTATGAGACAAGCGCACCGCTCAGTTAAGCGATAAGCGCTGCTGGCTTCGTCCGCCTTGCAGCGTTTTTAATCAGGACATGATGTCATGCTAGTAAATAGAATTCGTTATCGAAATTACGCCGCTGCGGCTGGCATTTTACTCAGTGTTACCAGCTTCAATGCCACGGCCCAATCCGCGAACCAAGCCTGGGTGACCGATGAGTTAAGCACCTATGTACGCAGCGGCCCAACCGATGGTTATCGCATCATTGGCACGCTCAATGCAGGCGAACAGGTAGAGGTGTTGGAAACCAGCGGTGACTACACGCGTGTACGCAACAGCGATGGAAATGCGGTCTGGGTATTGAGCAATGAGCTTCAAGAAACACCAAGTGCGGTTGAACAGCTGCCCGCTTTAGAGGCCCAGGTAGAAGAGTTAACTGCTGAGCTGGATGGCATCAACGAAGCTTGGGAACAGCGTGTTTCCTCGATGACCGAAACCCTTGAGGTGCGTGAACGCCGTATAGCCGAGCTTGAGGCGAGCAATCAAGAGCTGGATAGCCAGGCAGAGCAGTCGCGCCAGCAGGTAAGAGGGCTTCAGGCTCGCTTGGAGACCCAAGAAGAAGACCTGCTGATGCGCTACTTCATGTACGGCGGCGGCGTCGCTGGCGCGGGCTTGTTGGTTGGGCTGATTGTGCCGCACCTTCCTCGTCGGCGTAAGAAGCGTGACCGTTGGTTTTAAAAGCGCGATAAGTCCCCTCTACGGATAGTGCAATCGACTTCACGGTGGCCAAATAATGAGCGATCAATGGCGCAAGCGCTGGCAAGAAGGGCGTATTGGCTTTCACCTCCAGCAGGCGCACCCAGCGTTGCTGCGCCATTGGAAGTCGCTCGGTGTGGCTAATCGCACCAAGGTGCTGGTGCCGCTGTGCGGTAAAAGTCTTGATATGCGCTGGTTGGCGGATGAAGGGCACCCAGTTCTAGGTATAGAGTTTGCCCCAGAGGCCATTGAGCAGTTTTTGCTACAGCGGAGCACATCGGTATCCCGCTACCGTCAGGCAGGCTTTACGATTTCCCGCCAAGGCAGTGTGGAATTATGGTGCGGTGACTTTTTTCACCTACATATTCAGCAGGCTGCCGAGATTGGCGCGTTTTATGATCGCGCCTCGCTGATAGCGTTACCGCCACCAACTCGGCAGCGCTATGCGTTCCACCTTGCGCAGTTGGTGCCGCCTGGCGCCAAGGGCCTGTTGATTAGTTTGTCGCATACCGATGGCAGTGCTGGGCCGCCTTATAGCGTACCCGCAAGCGAGATCGAAAGCCTTTTTACTCCAAATTTCGCGCTAACTTTTCTCGAAGAGGGCAGCCCTGATGGGCGTGGCCGAACAGAGAGTGTGTGGGCACTTGAACGACGCGGGCCGCGTCTCTAGTGGTAAAAGACGCAGCCCGAGTCTGAAGTGATTCTGGGAAGAAGATACTTCTTAACGTGCGAGTAAACGGCCCAATTCTGGATCGCTAAAAGCGCGGTTCATGCCATCGCTAAGTAGATCGCTTAACATTCGCGCATTGCTATCGGCATCGGGTTTAAGGGCATAGCCCTGGGTACGGCGCGAGGTGTAGGTGCCGGTATAGGTGGTGCCCTTGTTTTGAGCAACAGCGCGGAAAACACCTTCAAGACGCGCTTCATCGACCAGCGGCTGGCCGCTATCGCCGCGGGCGTAGTTCAGGCTGGCTAGTTCCAGCGTTAAGCTCGGTCGGCCCTCTGCCTGTTCGGTGGTAGGGCTAAAGCCCATATCCCGCACGGCGCGCTCGGCTTCTTCTTGGAGACGGGGAATTAACTCGTGACTGCTCACGGTAATATGCGCCGTCGACATACCGCCGCCAGCACGATTGCCTATAATGTCGCTCTCACGGCCATCCTGGGCAATCACAGTAACCTGCTGGCCAGAGCCAACTTGCGGCACCTGCGCACTGCGCTCAGGGCTGAGCTGTAAGTATTGGGGGCTGGTGCAACCGGCAAGCCATGCACTGGCAAGTAGTACACCTGAAATTCGTAAAAAGTGACGCCGAAGCATGGTCTTCCTCCGCTATGGCTAAAACGCCAGTATAACGCGGGTAGCGCGCTGGCGGTATGTTCTGGCGTTGCGACTTTGTTCAGCTACTTTTAACGACTCATTGTTTATTGAAATGGCACGGCCGCTGCTATTGCGAAAGAAGTGAAGTCAGCTAGTGCGCTAGGCTGTTTTTTGAGAATCGGGACTCACGATTAGCCAAACGGAAAGTAAAACGATCAAAGAGCCAAGTAAGAATCCGCTGGAAATCGTTTCATCGAGGACTAAAAAGCCCCATAACACAGCGAAGGGAGGCACCAAGAATGTAACGGTGAGCGAGCGTAACGGCCCAATGTCAGCGATCAATCTAAAATACAGAATATAGGCTAGAGAGGTGCATACAAAACCGACGGCCAGCAGGCTGATCCAAACATCACCTTGAAGCCAATCAATGCTGGGGCCAAATGAAAGGTTCCAAAGCAAAAATGGGGCGAGAAAAATGGTCGCGCCTAGTTGGCTGCCAAACGCCACTAACGTTGGATCCAGCCCGCCCTGCTGGGTTATCCATTTTCTAGTAAGAAACCCCGCAAAGCCGTAACCAATAGTGGCTATGATGCAAGCAGTAATGCCAATATAAATGTTACCAACGATATTTGAATCACCCACAGTGGTAATAACTGTGATACCGACAATTCCTAGCGTTACTCCCAGCCATTTTTTTATAGTTAAACTCTCGCTAAAGATAAAAAAGCCAATCAGGGCACCTGTTAAAGGCGTTGTCGCATTTAGAATCGCTGAATAGCCAGCAGGTAGTAATGTTGCTGCTATGCTGTACATAAGAAATGGGATACCAGAGTTAATGGCACCCAAAATCAAAATTTTCCCTAGTTTATCTCTGA
Organism: Halomonas sp. QHL1; assembly: GCF_001882345.1. Classification (GTDB taxonomy): domain Bacteria; phylum Pseudomonadota; class Gammaproteobacteria; order Pseudomonadales; family Halomonadaceae; genus Vreelandella. The sequence continues at coordinate 1,400,184 of NZ_MINL01000001.1, read as the reverse complement.
ACGCCAGGCTTTTACGTATGATAACGATGATAAAAGCCAAACCGATGAGGCCAAAAAAGACTCTAAAAAATGCTGTGTTGACTGGGCCTATCGCCGGTGAGGCGATTCTCATAAAAAGAAAGCTTGCTCCCCAGATAGCTGCTAGCGACAGTAGTCGTATATAGTCTATTGCTCTCATTTTGTGCCCCATTTCAATGTTTCCCATTAGCCAACAGACCTCGGCCAGACCCTGGAGCTTTGCCCCATGGCGTTCAGTATTGCTTCCCGTTAGTATGAGAAAAACCCGTTTCTTGCTGTCTTTGTATTGAGCACAGAATAGGCACAGCTATGACGTATACAGATCTGTTTGAAAACGACGATATGAAGTTGATTAATCTGCTTCCACAGGATGGGGCGGCTTATTACCACGGCAAAATCCTTGATACGGCCACAGCCGCTATGTATTTAGATAAATGTATAAGCGAACTAAGCTGGGAGCATGATCGCGCGTTTATTTACGGTAAAGAGATCGTTACAAAGAGGAAAATAGCCTGGTATGCAGACAAGCCGGTTTCCTATACCTACTCCGGCTACACAAAAATGGCGTTAGTGTGGCCAGACTTTTTGCGTGAGCTTAAACAGGTCGTGGAGAGCCACTGCGGAGAGGGGTTTAATTCGTGCCTAGGTAATTTTTATAGTTCAGGCGAGGAAGGCATGAGCTGGCACAGTGATGCCGAAAAAGACCTTGTTGAGAATGGGGCAATCGGGGCGTTGACCTTAGGCGGCGAAAGGAAATTCTCGTTTAAACATAAAAGAACAGGGGAGAGTGTGTCGCTTACTCTAGAGCACGGCAGTCTGTTAATTATGAAAGGTACTACACAGCAAAACTGGCTACATAGCCTGCCTAAAACCAAGAAAGATATCGAGCCGCGGGTGAGCCTAACGTTTAGGCAAATGCGCTTCTGAACTACTCTGGCTAAAGCCAAACGCTAGCCGCCCTGGAACGGGCGGCTATTTATTAGGCTTTATGCGACGCGTATCTGCTCTGTGGTTTTTGCAGTGACTTTTGGGAAGCGTCGCCAGTGGCGGGGGTGGGCGAATAAGCGTTGCCCGCGGCGTAGCGACAAGTGTTCAAAGTCAGTGTGACGCACGGTAGCAAGCCAAGGCTGGGCGAGCCAATCAGCCTCTAGCTCCACGCGCACTTCGGCGCCCACTGGCGAGATCGCCGTGATGGTGACCGGTAGATGGCTCTCAGAAGTGGGTTGCTCGGTTAGCCGCACTTCATGGGGGCGGAGCAGTAGCTCTTCATGGCCATCGGGTAGATCAACGTGCCAATAGGCGTCGCCGCAGGTGAGTACGCCGTTGGTCACTTTGCCTTCCAGATGGTTCACATCACCTAAAAACTCAAACACAAAGCGATTTTTCGGCGTGCGGTAGAGCTCGTCGGGCGTATCAACCTGTTCAATTCGGCCATTGCTCATCACCACTACACGGTCAGATAACTCCAGCGCTTCTTCCTGGTCGTGGGTGACAAAAACACTAGTGAAATTGAGCTCATCGTGAAGATGACGCAACCAGCGACGTAGCTCCTGGCGCACTTTGGCATCGAGTGCGCCAAACGGCTCGTCCAGCAGCAATACTTCCGGCTCCACGGCTAGCGCGCGGGCCAGCGACACCCGCTGCTGCTGGCCGCCCGAAAGTTGGGCAGGGTAACGATTGGCAAGGTGCTCCAGCTTGACCATCTCAAGTAGCCTAAACACCCGGGCACGAATCTCACCGCTGCTGGGACGGCGTTTACGCGACAGCACGGTCAGACCAAAGGCCACATTGTCGTAGACGCTCATATGGCGAAACAGCGCGTAGTGCTGGAAAACAAAACCAATCCGCCGGTCGCGCACATGCACGTTGGTCACGTCGCGATCGCCAAACAGAATCTTACCCGGCTGGGCGGTGCGGTCGGCATTTTCCAAGCCGGCGATAATACGCAGCAGCGTGGTCTTGCCCGAGCCCGAAGGACCGAGTAAGCCTACCAATTCACCTTCGTGAATATCCAGGTTGATTGGCTCTAACGCCTGCGTATTGCCGAAGTGCTTAGCGATATTGTGTAAGTGAATGCTCATGCAAATGCCTCCCGGCGCGCTGCGCGCCATTCCAGCCCGGCCTTGGCGGCGAGCGTCAGTAGGGCAATAAAGGCGAGTAGGGCCGCGCAGGCAAACGCCCCCACGGCGTTATAATCCTGATACAGCTGCTCAAGGTGCAGGGGTAGTGTATTGGTTTTACCGCGAATAGCGCCGGAGACCACTGATACAGCGCCAAATTCCCCCACAGCCCGGGCGTTGGTAAGGATAACGCCATATAGCAGCGCCCAGCGGATGTTGGGCAGCGTTACGCGACGGAAGGTTGTCCAGCCGGAAGCACCCAGGGTCACCGCCGCCTCCTCTTCACGGGAGCCTTGGGCCTGCATCAACGGGATCAGTTCCCTGGCCACAAAAGGGCAGGTAACAAAAATGGTCACCATGAGAATGCCCGGCCAAGAAAACATCAGCTGAATATCATAGCCGTCCAGCCAAGAGCCGATCCAGCCGTTGCGGCCATACAGCAGCAGGTAAATAAGGCCAGCAACAACGGGCGAGACCGCAAACGGAATATCGATCAGCGTTTGCAGAATGCGCCGCCCAGGAAAGCTGAAGCGAGTGACCAGCCACGCCAGGGCAACGCCGAATACTAGGCACACCGGGATGGTTAACAGCGCGATCATCAGCGTTAAGCCAATCGCGTGCAGGGTAAAAGTGTTGCTCACGTTGGCCCAGAAGACCATAACGCCCTCGGACAACGCCTGAGCAAAAATAGCCACCAGCGGCAACAGCAAAAACAGCGCTGATAGTACCAAGGCGGCACCTATCAGCAGGCGCCGGATAAGCGGCGCATCACCAATTCGACGCATTACCCCTTACCTCCATGCAGGCGGCGAACAAAGCGGCCCTGCCAAACATTAATCGCCAGTAGCAGAGCCAGCGAGACAAACAGCACTACCGAAGCAATCGCCGAGGCCCCCGCATAGTCATACTCTTGCAGCTTGACGAAAATCATCAGTGCGGTGATCTCCGTTTCGTAGGGCATATTTCCGGCTATAAAAATGATCGCTCCGAACTCGCCCAGCGAACGAACAAACGCTAGCCCCGTGCCGGTCACCAAGGCAGGCCAGATGTGCGGCAAGATCACGCGGCGAAAGGCTACCCCGTCGGTGGCACCCAGCGACATAGCGGCTTCATCGACCTCAGCGGGCAAGTCTTCCAGTACCGGCTGCACCGTGCGAACTACAAAAGGGATGCTGGTAAAGGCCATGGCCAGAGCGATACCCACCCAGGTATAAGCGACTTGAAACCCTAGCGGCTCCAGCAATCTACCCATCCAGCCGCTGCTGGCGTACAGCGTTGCCAGGGTAATGCCGGCCACGGCGGTGGGTAGTGCGAAGGGGAGATCCATTAAAGCATCAAGTAAGCGTTTGCCTGGGAAGTCGTAGCGTACTAGCACCCACGCCAGTAATAAACCAAATATGGCGTTGACAATCGCCGCAACGGCGGCCGCGCCAATAGTGACCATATAGCTGGCCACTACACGACCTTCGGTGATGATCGCCCAGTATTCGGCGAAGCTAAGCCCTGCTAACTGGCCAAACAGGCCGGTAATCGGCAGCAGCAGTACCAGCGAGATAAACAGCACGCTGATACCCATAGAAAGGCCAAAACCCGGCAGCACGCGTGTGCTGCCGGTTCGCCAGGTGGCAAGTTGACTCATAGTTCAGGCTGGCTCATGAGTGAATATTAGCGGCGCTGTAGCTGGTCGAGAAGGGCGCCACCCTCAAAGTGGGTCTCCATCGCCTCATCCCAGCTACCAAACACTTCATCCACCTCAAGCAGTTCGGTTTCCGGGAACTGGTCGGCGAACTCTTCGACCACGGCCTCGTTATGCACCCGGTAGTTGAAACCCGCTAGCAGGCGCTGAGTCTCTTCGGTGTAGAGATACTCTAAGTAGCTTTGGGCCAGATCGCTGTTACCGTTGCGCTCAGCATTTTCGCTGACCACTGCAACAGGGAACTCAGCCAAGATGCTGACCGGCGGCACAATCACCTCGTAATCGTCGCTGCCGTACTCGCTGCGGATGTTGTTAACTTCAGACTCGAAGCTAATCAGCACATCGCCAATTTCACGCTCGATAAAGCTGGTGGTGGCACCACGACCGCCGGTATCAAACACCGCTACATTGGCTAAGAAGGTACGCATGAACTCTTCGATTTGCTCTTCATCGCCATCGAACTCGTTCTCGGCAAAGCCCCAGGCGGCTAAGTAAGTATAGCGGCCGTTACCCGAGGTTTTCGGGTTGGGGAAGACCATTTGCACATCTTCTTTGACTAAATCGTCCCAGCTCTCAATACCTTTAGGGTTGCCCTTACGCACTAAGAAAGCAGTGGTGGAGTAGTAGGGCGACGCATTATTTTCAAAGGCATCTTGCCAATCTTCGGCTACCAGCCCTGCATCGGCGAGTACCTGTACGTCGGTCACTTGGTTAAAGGTCACCACATCGGCACGCAGGCCCTGCAGAATGGCGCGGGCTTGGGCTGAAGAACCGCCGTGAGACTGGCTGATGGCGATCTCTTCACCGTGCTCTTCCTGCCACCAGGCTTGAAACTCTGGGTTGATCGCGGCAAACAGCTCGCGAGCGATATCGTAAGACGAGTTGAGCAGTTCCCGCTCTTGGGCGGCGGCGGTACCACTTACCGTAACGCCTAGCGCAATGGCAATCAGGCTGCGGCGGAAAATTGTGGGCAGTGCCATAGAGAAGCTCCTTAAAACAGTAAGCGCAAAGTATCGCCAAAAAGTAGTGTCGCAATATCGGCAAGGTTAAATCTATCAATGTGGAATTACAATCATGTTTTATATTCTATTTAAGAATATATGTGTGATGACATGCGCAGACGCTGATACGTGGTTCTGCTAAGCGGCTCTGATAAGATAGCGGTCTGACTTTGCTCTCTTGCCTGCATACTCGCAGGTGTGCCGAGTGACTACTCTTCGTCTAATGATTAATAAGCAGGAATGGAATATGACCGCTGCGCACGATTTCTTGATTGCCCCCTCGATTTTATCGGCTGACTTTGCCCGGCTAGGCGAAGAAGTGGATAACGTGCTGGCTGCAGGCGCGGATGTGGTGCACTTCGACGTAATGGATAATCACTATGTGCCTAACCTCACTATCGGTCCCATGGTGTGCAAAGCACTGCGTAAGCACGGGGTAACGGCGCCGATTGATGTGCATTTGATGGTTAAACCGGTAGACCGCATGATCAGCGAGTTTATTGAAGCGGGCGCCAGCTATATCACCTTTCACCCCGAAGCCTCTGAGCACGTTGACCGCTCGCTGCAGCTAATTCGTGATGGCGGCTGTAAAGCAGGTCTGGTGTTTAATCCGGCCACACCGCTCTCCTATCTCGACTATGTGATGGATAAGATCGATATGGTGCTGCTGATGAGCGTTAACCCAGGTTTTGGTGGGCAATCCTTTATCCCCGGCACGCTCGATAAGCTCCGCGAAGCGCGGGCGAGGATTGATGCGTCAGAATTTGATATGCGCCTGGAAATCGACGGTGGGGTGAAAGTGGATAATATTGCAGAGATCGCCGCAGCGGGCGCCGATACCTTTGTGGCGGGTTCCGCCATATTCAGTGCCCACCAAGCCAGCGACCCGCACGGCTATGACACGGTGATCAAGCAGATGCGGGCGGCGATGGCCAGGTAATAAGCAAGTGTCGTTTAGTGCAGCTTCATGCGCGGTTTTAAGTAGCGATTAAGCTTATCGACCAGCCACGCTAGCCCTGTCTTCGGCGCCCCATGAATAGAGAGCTGGTGCATGCGGTAGAGCGACGCATAGGCTTGGCGAGCCAGCCAGCCCTCTAAAAACAGGCCGCGGGAGGCGGAGCTGCGCATTAAATTGCCCACTGCATCGTAGCGGGCTAGAGATACTAGCGAGCCGTGATCGCGGTAGCGAAAATCGACGAGCGGTTTGCCTTCTAGTTGATTGACCAGGTTTTTGGCGAGCAGTTTGGCCTGCTGGTGAGCCGCCTGGGCACGAGGCGGAACGGTGCTATCTTCCCCCATCGGGCAGCTGGCGCAGTCGCCCAGGGCAAAAATCTTCTCATCATCGACGCTCTGCAGGGTGCGTTTTACTTCAATTTGGTTTTTCTTATTCGTCGTTAGGCCTAGCTCAGCCAAAAACGGTGGCGCTTTGATACCCGCTGCCCACACGTTGATGTCGGTCTTGATCACCTCATCGTCATCGGTGATTAACTGATGTGCCTGAGCTTCTTTAATAGCGGTGTCGGTGTGGATGGTTACACCCATACTCTCAAGCTCTGTTTTCACCGTTTGGCTAACCCGCTCGGAAAGCCCCGGTAGCAGGCGCGGCGCCGCTTCCAGCAGGTGAACGCTGATTTGCTGGTTATCTAATGCCGTCACTCCATAAGCATTGAGCATGCGCGAAGCATCAAATAATTCAGCCGCAAGCTCTACCCCTGTTGCGCCGCCGCCCACAATCCCAATGGTCAACTGAGTATGCTGGCGAAGATTGGGGTCGGTATAGCGCAGAAAGGTGTTGATCATATCGCGCTGGAACGCCTTGGCCTGCTGGGGCGAATCAATAAAGTGGCAGTGCTCCGCCACGCCGGGCGTACCGAAATCATTGGAAACGCTGCCTATAGCCATGACCAGGTAGTCATAGGAAAGCTCGCGGGCGGGTAGCACTTCTTGACCATCTTCATCATGGATCGGCGCTAATTGCAGCGTCTGCTGCTCGCGATCTATCCCGCTAAGAGAGCCGCGCTGAAAGCGGTAGAAGTGAGCAGATGAATGCCCGCGAAGATCCACCTCATCCATGCTGGAATTGAGTACGCCGGTGGCCAGTTCGTGGAGCAGCGGTTTCCATACGTGGGTGGTATTGCGATCCAGCAGCACGATTTCAGAGCGTTTGCGCTTACCTAAGGTGCGGCCTAATCGCGTGGCGAGGGCTAAGCCGCCCGCACCGCCGCCAACAATCACGATTCTGGGAGTGGGCATATCACTACCTCCTTAACTAAATTAGCCCCAGCATAGAAGGTTCTTACGCTTCTTACTAATGCGAACATTTGCCCTAAGCAGGTAAGATGGTTTTCTAATGAAGATGAGGCAGAGAGCATTGAAGGCGCTTCCAATACACTATTCAGAGTTACACACCATACTACAGGGTAAACGGCTAGTTGCGTTTGACTTGGATGGCACGCTAATTGATTCAGTGCCCGACCTTTCCGCCGCAGTGGGGAAAATGTTAAACGACTTTGACCTGCCAGAGCCGGGCGAAGCAAAAGTCCGAGACTGGGTTGGCAATGGGGCGCCGGTATTAGTGGAAAGGGCGCTGGCCTGGGCGTTGCGGGACACGCCTGAGCCAACGCCTTGTTCAGAACGACAGCAGCGCGCCTATGATGCGTTTATGGCGCACTACGGCGCTGCCCCCAACACTCTGACAACGCTCTACCCTGGGGTAAAGCAAGCACTGCAGGCACTGCATCGGCCGGGTATGACACTGGTGCTGATCACCAATAAGCCCGAGCACTTTATTGAGCCGCTGCTAAAGCACTTCGAGCTTCTGGACTTCTTTACCCTATGGGTCGGCGGTGATTCTCTAGCCGAAAAGAAGCCCCACCCATTGCCGCTGCTGCACGCTGCTCAACACTGCCAAATACCGCCAGCTGAGTGTGTGATGGTCGGCGATTCACGTCACGATATTGCTGCCGGTAAGGCGGCGGGCTTTACCACCCTGGCGCTACCCTACGGTTATAATCACGGTGAGCCGATTGAAAACAGTCACCCCGATCTAGTGCTCAGTTCGTTAACCGAATTGCTCATAACCCCTCCCAGATGACACAGGCGTTTGATTAATCGCCAAGTACCGGTTACTCAGCCGTAGCGCCCCCTAAAGCGGTGTGCATGACCTCTGCGTTATGGTGCAACATATCTGAGTAGTTGGCTGCCGGGCCGTCTGCACCGCTCAGCGAGTCGACATATAGCGGACCTGCCAGGGGAAGCGATGCTTCCCGTGACAGGGCGTCCATATGAATGCTGGGCGTAGTGCTTTCAAAAAACAGCGCTGGAGGGCGTGGGCGATTATTAGCAAGATATTCGCTCATCTTGGCCATGGCCTCGGCGCTGCCTTGGGTTTCGTGATTAACGCCCCACACCCCCAGGGCTTCAAAGGCGTAGGCACGGGCGAAATAGCCAAAACCTGCTTCGCTGGTCAGTAACGTGCGGTTAGTTTGTGGAATCCCCTCGAGGCGCTCTTTCACCGCTAGATTAAGATTGTCCAGCGCCTTGCGTGCCTGTTCAGCACGGGTATAAAACTCATCGGCCTGGTCGGGAAGATGCTCGGCCAGGGTCTCGGCAATGACATCAATGTAGGCCGCAGCTCCCTCTGGATCCATCCACATGTGGGGGTCTGGCTCGCCCTGATACTCACCAGTCGAGATCATCAACGGCGTGTAGTCGGCCTTTTTGGCCACTTCCACGAGCGTTAGCTGGTCGTCAGACATCGCTTCAATATGGCGTATCCAAGGTTCTAGCCCAAGTCCGTTATAAAACACGATATGGGTCTCTTCAAGTGCCAGGACGTTGGGCGGGGTTAGCTCCCAGCGGTGAACATCTTCTCCGCGTGGAACGATGACATTGACGCTAACCGTATCGCCCGCCACGCGTTTGACCAATTCCTCTATGACTGAAAAAGAAGCAATGACGCGTAATGTTGTGTTGGCATAGGCTGGCGCAGTACTTATCAGCGCGACGAATAAGAGCGTACACACCCAGGTAACCCGCTTTGACATCCCACGCTCCTAACTGGCTAAAAAACTATCGAAAAAAGACGGCAGATAATAAAGACTGCGGTGGCCCGTTGCCAGTTCCAATGTAACGGCAGGCCGCAAGAGGTATTACCCAAGGGAGAATTCCCTACAGGGAAAAGTGCCACTATGCTGAACAGTATTACACTCCTAAGCGTAGCGTGCTTTATGACTGACCAAACGGTTTCTTCTTGGCGGCGTCGGCTCGGCCATCCCAGAGGCCGTGATCTATCTCCCGTCGCCCTGGTGACATTGAGGGCGCTGCTGGGCGACGAACGCCAGCAGCCCAGTTTGCGCCAACGCGATCAGCTGCTTGAGCATTTGCACGCTATTCAGGATGCCCATGGCCATTTGTCGATGGTTGAACTGCGGGCCCTAGCGACGTATATGAATCTGCCCATGGCGGCAGTGTACGAAACTGCCACCTTCTATGCCCATTTTGATGTGGTGCACGACGGCCAAACACCACCTCCCGACACCACGGTGCGGGTATGCGATTCGCTCTCCTGCCAGTTAGCTGGCGCGGCCCAGCTTAAAGCTAAGCTGGAAAAAGGCTTAGATCCAGAGACGGTGCGCGTGCTGCGCGCCCCGTGTATGGGCCGTTGCGATAGCGCGCCGGTGGTTGAAGTGGGCCACCACCATGTGCAGTTTGCCACCGCAGAAGGCGTTGAGGCAGTCGTAGATACCGGCCATTTTCAACCAGAGGCGATTATATGGCAGCGCCTGGAGGCGTACCAGCAAGCGGGTGGCTATCAGCTGCTGGCTGACTGCCGCGGGGGGGGGGCGTCAGCGTTGACGCACTTATGGCGACGCTGGACAAAGCAGGCTTAAGAGGACTCGGCGGCGCGGGGTTCCCAACCTTTAAAAAGTGGCACTTTGTGCGTCAGGAGCCTGGGCCACGCTATTGCGTGATCAATGCTGATGAGGGCGAGCCAGGTACCTTTAAAGATCGCTATCATCTCGAAAAATCGCCTCATCAATTTTTGGAAGGCGCATTGATCAGCGCCTGGGCGGTGGAGGCCAAGGCGCTGTATATCTATCTGCGCGATGAGTACCCCGGCCTTCGCCGGGTGCTGAGTGAAGCGATTGGCGAGCTTGTCCAGGCGGGATTGGTTGCGCCGGGCTATATCGTGCTGCGCCGAGGTGCGGGCGCTTACATTTGCGGTGAAGAGTCGGCACTGATTGAGTCGCTTGAAGGCAAACCCGGCAAGCCTCGCCATCGGCCACCCTATGTGGCGCAGCAGGGGCTGTTTGGCTGCCCGACGCTGGTCAATAACGTTGAGACGGTGTACTGGATTGCGCCGATTTGGCAGCAGGGGGCCGAATGGTTTGCTGGCCAAGGTCGCCATAGCCGTTCGGGGCTGCGCAGTTTTTCGGTCTCTGGCCGGGTAAAATATCCCGGTGTTTACCTTGCCCCAGCGGGTATTACCCTACGCGAACTGGTCGATAAGTACTGCGGAGGTATGGCGGCAGGGCATCAACTGGCGGGTTACTTGCCCGGCGGCGCGTCTGGCGGAATTCTGCCCGCTAGCAAGGCGGATATCCCACTGGATTTTGATACGCTTCAGGCTCACGGCTGTTTTATAGGCTCGGCGGCGGTGATCGTGCTCTCCCAGCAGGATAACTTGCAGGCAGTGGCAACCAATCTGCTGGCGTTTTTTGCCGACGAATCCTGCGGCCAGTGCACCCCTTGCCGGGTAGGCCCTGAGAAAATGCTGACCCTGCTGGAGCGTGCTGACTGGGACGTTGGCCAGCTCACCCGGCTGGCGCAGGTGATGCAGGACGCCTCAATTTGCGGTTTGGGTCAAGCAGCGCCCAATCCCGTGCTGGGGCTGCTGAAAGACTTTCGAGGCGAGCTTGCCCAGCAGCAGATTATTGTCAGCGATGCCCCAGAGGCTAGCGCAAAAGGGAGTTCGACGTGAGCTCCTTCGCATTAACCCTTAGATGGTGTTGAGGTAACCGCTTGCCCCCGGGAAACCCTATGGGAGGTCGCCAAACGCGTACGGGAAGCCGCTGCCAATCTGCTCACCAACCCGGCCCTCGACCCCTACGGCAAAATACCCGAGTTTAAGTATGCAGCCTGTCGGCTGACGCGGGAAGACACGCGAGGTGGCACTTAAGCCTGCAAGGGAGTGCTCGGTTGCGGTATCATCACCGTATTAGCGGTTTCATCTGTGGTCGAAATGACGCAATGGAGTAAGTGGGGCAATGGCGCAAGCTCAGTCGGTGCAGAAACAGGCAGCGCAGAAAGTGGTGATGATCGACAATTATGACAGCTTCACGTTCAACATCGTCCAGTATCTGGGTGAGTTGGGTGCGGAAGTGATCACTCACCTCAATGACGACATCACCATTGAGCAAATCGAAGCGCTGGCGCCGACGCATTTGGTGGTATCGCCGGGACCCTGCACGCCCAACGAAGCGGGAATCTCCATGGCCGCCATCAATCACTTTGCAGGCAGGCTGCCTATTTTAGGCGTCTGTCTGGGGCATCAGGCGATTGGTCAGGTTTATGGTGGCAAGGTCGTGCACGCTCCGAAGGTCATGCACGGCAAAACTTCTGCCGTGCTGCACGCTAATCACGGCGTGTTTGAAGGGCTGGATAACCCTGTTGAGGTTACCCGCTATCACTCCCTGGTGGTCGATAAAGCGAGCCTGCCCGACTGTTTAGAAGTCACTGCCTGGACAGGCGATGACGATGTGACCCCCGGTTTAGTCATGGGGTTTCGTCACCGCGAGCTGGATATTGAAGGGGTGCAGTTTCACCCCGAGTCGATTCTTACCCGCCAAGGCCACGAGCTGTTGGCCAATTTTTTAAAACGCGGCTGATGGCCGGTTTCACACGCTTTTAGGGGCCCCTCTGCTCATGCAAATGCGAGATGCGATTAATGCGGTGATGCGCCGCGAAGACCTCTCTTTCGATGCCATGCACGCCTTGATGCGCCAAATCATGACCGGCGATGCCAGCGATGCGCAAATTGGTGGCCTGCTGGTAGGCCTAGCCATGAAAGGCGAAAGCGCCGTTGAAATTAGCGCCGCTGCTCAGGTAATGCGCGAGCTAATGAAGCGCGTTGAACTGAATGCCGAAAACATCGTGGATATCGTCGGCACCGGTGGCGATGGCGCCAACCTGTTTAACGTTTCCACGGCTGCCAGTTTTGTCGCCGCTGCCGCTGGTGCCCATGTCGCTAAACACGGTAATCGCAGCGTTTCGTCGTCTTCGGGCAGCGCTGATCTGTTCGATGTGGCGGGTATCTACCTGGATCTCAAGCCTGACCAGGTAGCGCGCTGTATTGAGCAGGTGGGCGTAGGCTTTATGTTTGCACCCAACCACCATCCGGCCATGCGCTATGCCATTGGCCCGCGCCGGGAAATGGGCGTACGCACGCTGTTTAATATTTTGGGCCCGCTGACCAATCCTGCTGGCGCACCCAACCAAGTGCTGGGTGTGTACGCCCCGGAATTAGTGCCATTAATGGCGGAAGTGCTGAAAACCTTGGGCAGCCGCCACGTGATGGTCGTCCATTCAGAGGACGGCCTGGATGAGATCTCTCTGGCCAGCCCCACCTTGGTAGCTGAGCTAAAAGAGGGTGAGATTACCCAGTACACCATTACGCCTGAAGAGTTGGGCATTGAGCGCCAGAGCTTGGCAACGCTGAAAGCCGCCAGTGCCGAAGACAGCCTGCGCTTGGTCAAGGCTGCGCTTTCCGGTGAAGGTGCCGCTGCCGATATGGTCGCGCTAAACGCCGGGGCCGCGCTTTACTGTTCGGGCGTTGCAGATACCTTAAAAGAGGGCGTGATGGTGGCCCAGGACGCGCAAGCCTCCAAACTGCCGCTTGAGAAACTTAAAGAGCTTTTTCACTTCACCAGCGTTTTTAAACATTAGTTTTTTAAATAAGTCGAGACCACCATGACTCAACAGGCAACGCCAACTATTTTAACGCGCATTCTGGCTCGCAAAGATCAAGAGGTGGCTGAGCGTCGTCAAGCGGTCTCGGAGTCCGATCTGCTCGCCCTCGGGGAGCAGCAGAGCGCCCCCCGCGGCTTTATTGAGGCGCTTAATACGCGCATCGCCACAGGTGATCCAGCGATTATCGCCGAGGTGAAAAAAGCCTCACCGTCAAAAGGCATCATTCGCGAAGAGTTTCACCCCTCGGATATCGCTAAAAGCTATGCTCAAGGGGGCGCGGCTTGTCTGTCCGTACTCACCGACGCCGACTTTTTCCAAGGCCACGAAGACTATTTGATCGCCGCTCGGGATGTCTGCACGCTGCCGGTGATTCGCAAAGACTTTATCACCCATGGCTACCAGGTCTGTGAAGCGCGGGCGATTGGATCGGACTGCATACTACTGATCGTTGCTGCCCTGGATGACGCACAGCTGCGCGACCTGAACCAGCAGGCCAATCAGCTGGGTATGGATGTGCTAGTCGAGGTGCACGACGCCGAGGAGCTTGAGCGCGCGCTAGCGCTGGATCTAAAGCTGGTCGGCATCAATAACCGGAACCTGCATACCTTTGAAACCAGCCTGAATACCACTCTGGATCTGCTGCCGCGCATTCCTGAGGGCGTCACAGTGATTACCGAATCGGGTATCCATACCCGCGATGACGTTGAGCTAATGCGTGACCACAACGTTAACGGGTTCCTGGTTGGCGAAGTCTTTATGCGCGAAAGCGATCCAGGCTTGGCACTGAAGCAGTTATTCTTTTAACGCCGCAGCTTGTTAGCTCGCCGACCGTTTGGTTTTCCAGCTGAGTACGGCAACGGTAAGCGCTGGCAAGAAGGTAACGGTGACAATTGCCGTACCGAGCAGCCCAAATAGCACAATGGCACCGACGCCGCGGTAAAGCTCGGTGCCTTCCCCGGGTAGAAACACCAGCGGCGAAAGCCCGCACAGGGTGGTAAGAGTCGTCATGGCGATAGGCCTTAAACGGCTCTCCACCGCCTGTTGAACGGCTTCCCGCACCCCCATGCTCGCCGTGCGTAGATTCTCTCTCGCTTGATGCACCACCAGTATCGGGTTGTTGACCACTGTCCCCATCAGAATCAAAAATCCCAGCATGGTGATCATATCAAACGGCTGGCTGATGGCGTTCAAACCAATTTTCGGCAACTGAGCGCCCACCGTATTCATCAGCCACAGCCCTACAATCCCCCCGGCGGCACCTAACGGAATAGTGGCGAGGATAAGCAGCGGGTAACCCCAGTGGGCAAAAATCGCTACCAGCAGCAGATACACAATCGCCAAGGCGATTAACGCATTGCCGGTAAGCGCCTGGCGGGTTGCGTCCAACTGATCCCCCGCACCGGTCACGCTGACATTAATGTTGGCAGGTATGACGCCTTCATCGCGCAGTTGGTCGATCACCTCATCCTGCATTTGCTCGATACCGGCTTCCAGCGCCACGCTGCGGGGTGGAATGACGTCCAGCGTAACGCTGCGGCGACCGTCTACCCGCCGCAGCGTAGCCGTTCCCACCGTCTCGCGAATATCGGCGAGGGTGTTGAGCGGAACGCTCACCCCAGAAGGGGTATAGATGGGCAGGGTGGCGAGGGCATCCAGGTCGATATCGCCCGCCTCGGGGCCATAGCCGTAAAGGTCGATTTTCTCGTCGTCGAGATAAAAGTCATCCAGGTAGGCGCCGTTGGTGAGCACCGCGACGGTGGTGCCCAACGCGCTGGTATCCAGGCCGACTTCGGCCGCGCGCTCCCAATTGGGATACACCTCGATCAGCGGCTGGCCAAGATCCAGGGCGGAGGGCCGCGACTGAATGCGTGGGTTGTCGAACACTGTCTGGGCGCGCTGATAAATCGCATTGGCGGTAGTGTAGAGTTCGTTTAGATCGTTGCCGGCAATATCTAGCGTGATACTGCGTGTACCACCGTCGTTGCTGGAGATAATCGAGCCGCGAGCGGCAAAGGCGCGCATGTCTGGGTATTTCTCAAAACGACGGGTGAGGGCGTCCATCAACGCTTCAATATGGATGGGGTCGATGGTTTCAGCAATGATCCGTAGGCTTTGAGCTTCGGCTTGTATCCCCATAGTGCGAATCGGCGGGATGTCGGTGTCGCCGCCCTCGAAGCGCTCAGGCTCAGCGCCCACATGGGGCTCCAACTCCTGTTGCAGGGTTTGGGCAATCGCATCCATGGTGGCCAGATTGTAACTCGCCGGGGCGTTCATGCTAGCAAAGGTTTTGGCTTCTTCGCCTTCGGGCAGGTACTCCGCCGGGGGCGTCAGCCAGACAAAAATGCCGATACCCCCCACAATGCCCAGCACGATGGCGAGAACGCGCCGGAAGGTCGTGCGGATGATGCCATCAACTACCCACAGACAGCCGCGTACCCAGCGCGGCGATGACGTTGAAGCGCTCTCCTTACCGCGAAAATCGATATGCGCGCCCAGGGTGGGAATAACGGTAATGGCGACCACCATGGAGACAATAATCGAGGTCGAGATGGCCACTGCAATATCGGAGTAGAGCTGCCCGGCTTCCTGCTGAATAAAGAAGATCGGCACAAAGACTAAAATAGTAGTCAGCGTTGAGGCGAGCACCGCGGGCCATACTTGCTTGACGCCCTCGAGAGCCGCTTCAAAGCGCGCCAGGCCACGGCGGCGCTGGGTCTCAATGCTCTCCAGCACGACGATGGTGTTATCGATGGTCATGCCAATGGCGAAAGCAACACCCGCCAGCGAAATGACGTTGAGCGTGCGGCCCGCCAGCAGCAGGCCTAGAAAGGCAGCGATGGTGCAGATAGGTATGCCGATGACCCCGGCCAGGGTAGCGCGGGCGGAGCGAAGAAAAGCGTACATCACCAAGGTGGCAAACAGCGCCCCCAGGCCCAGATTGACCCAGACATTGGCAATCGACGACTCCACGTAGCGCACGTCGTCGCTGGAGAGCGTCATACGCATGCCCTGCCCGGCTAGCAGACCTTGATTAAGCGCCGCGACTTCGTCGAGCATGGCACGCTTGATATCGATCACGTTGGCGCCCGGTTCCCGGCGCACCTGCACGCTTAATACCGGCTGTCCGTCCGAGCTGTAAGCGCGGGATGTGAGTTCAGCATAGGATTGACGCACCTCGGCCACATCGCTTAGCCGGGTGACCGCGTCGCCGTCGCGGATGAGGATCAGCGCTTCAAGGCTTTCAACATTCTCAAAACGGCCCACGGTACGCAGCAGGTAGCGGCGTTTGCCGCTCTCTAGGCTGCCGCCGGAGACATCCTGGTTGCGGGCCTGAAGGGCGGCCTGAATATCAGCGATACTCAGTTCACGGGCTACCAACGCTTCGGGGTCGATCAGTAGCTGCATTTGCCGCTCTGCACCACCGGAAACCGTAACTTCCGATACACCGGCAACGCTCTCAAGGCGCGGGCGGACATTATCCTCCAGGTAGTCGCGCATGGCCGGCATATCGAGCTGGCGAGGGTTACCCTCCCGGGGGCCAATGTTAAAGTACATAAAGGCGTTGGCGGAAAACGAGTTGGCCACGATGCGCGGCTGGTCAACGTTATTGGGGTAGGAGGGCACCTGACTTAGCGCGTTGTTAACCCGAATCAAGGTTTCGGTAAGGTCTACGCCAAACGGGAACTCCAGCTCGATTTCGGCGCTGCCGCTGCTGGCGGTGGACTCCATGCGCTGCAGGTTGGGCACATTACGCAGGAACTCCTCCTGCTCTATCAGGATATCCTTTTCAATATCCTGCGGCGTAGCACCCGGCCACTGGGTCTCGATACCCACCACGCGGGTTTCCAGGTCGGGAATCATCTGTACAGGGATGCGCCAGATGGCAGCGATACCCAGAATCAGCAGGATCAGCGTAATAACGCTAACCAAGATGCCGTGACGAATAATGGCGGCAAACATAGGTGGGGTCGGGCTCCTTTAGTCGTCGCTCAGGGACACGTTTTGCCCGTCTTCAAGCCGCTCATTACCGACGACGATGACGCGGTCTCCCGCTGATAGGCCCTCATTGACGGCGACCTCTCCCTGGTAGCTGCTGCCGATCTCAACCCTCTGCTCGAACGCCTGCCAAGTATCATCGCTCTGGCGGGCTAGCCAAACGCTAACGCTGCCATCCGGTCGGCGAATGAGGGCATCCCGCGGCACGCTGGGTCCGCTTTCGCCGTTAAGTTGCAAACGGCCTTCCACCGCCATACCCGGCAGCATTTCAAGTTGTTTTTCCGGCGCCGCGCGAAGCAGAAACTGCCTTGAGCTGGCATCGAGGGGAATACGCGCGAGGGTGCGCGCCTGGTGCCATTGATCGCTGCCTTCTAAGCGCACCTCTAACTGGGAGCCCTCAAAGCGTTGGTAGGCAGAGAGCGGCGCCGAGAAATCCAAGCGAAGGGACGCTAAATCGACCAAGGTGAGCAGGGTATCGCCAGGGTTGACCCACTCACCGACATTGCTCTCCCGGTGGGTGACCATGCCGTCGAAGGGTGCGCGTATCTGGTGACGCTCGAGCTGCAGTTGGGCTAGCTCGTAATCCGCTCGGCGCGCTTCAAGGGTGGCCTGGGCAGCCGCCAAAGCGCTTTCACGCTGGCGGCGCTCGCTGGCAGCAAAGTTTTGCGCCGAGAGCTGGTTGGCTTCGCTCACTAGGCGCTGTGCTTCGTCACGTTCGGCTTCGGCCTGGGCTAGATTCGCGCGGGCGCGCTGGCTTTCCAAGCTAATATCGCGGGTATCCAATGAGAGCAGCGGCTGGCCTTGAGTAACTGTGTCGCCCATTTCAACCGTTAGCTCGCTGACCTGACCCGCTTCAGCGCTGGACAGTTGGGAGGTTTGTGGGGCGCTAACGCTACCGATAAGCGGCAGTATCTCAATCCGCGGAGAGTCAGTAACCACCTGCGTCTCAACACGGTTTTCCTGAGCGACCGCCATGGCCGCTAGGCTCAGGGTTAAAACAGCGCCTGCGCCAAGGCGACTCAGAGAGGAAAGTAGAGATAACAAGGCAGCTCCTGAAAGATAACAGTCAATGAACAGCGTGACAGATTTCTGCACTGCACGCCGTTAGCTCCCTCAACGTTATACAAGGCTTAGTGTTTGTACAAACTTTAGCTGCGCTTTAAGGCAATAAGTAGTGCCTGCAAAGGGTGCAGCAGAACTTGTTCAGAGTAGCGCTTTACCTGGCTGCGGCAGGAGTAACCGGTGGCCAGCAACTTGCCTACGTTGTTTTCGGCTTCTACCTGGGGCTGCCACGACTGGGCGTAGATAGTTTTTGAAGTGGCGGCGTTGCGGGTTTCGTGGCCGTAGGTGCCCGACATACCGCAGCAGCCGGTGGCCAGCAGCTCAAGCTCTAATCCAAAGGCCGCAAATACCTGCTGCCATGCTTTAGGGCTACCTGGTGCGTTGGTTTTCTCAGTGCAGTGGGAGAGCAGCTTAAAGCCTGGATCGGTTAGCTTAAGCTGGTTAGGCGCAAGCGTGTTTATCCGGGTCGCCAGCCACTCCTGCAACATCAGCACCTCTGGCACCGCCTCATCGCCTAACGCTTTGACGTACTCCTGGCGGTAGGTAAGCGTCATGGCTGGGTCGATGCCCACCAGGGGGATATCAAAGCGGGCCAGGGTGCGTAGCCGTTCGGCCTGCTTGGCGGCGGTGCGCTCGAAGGCGCCCAAGAAGCCCTGCACCTGGAGCGGCTTGCCGTTCGCCGAATAGGGCATCACGAATACGCGTAGATTGAGACGCGAGAGTAGCTCTACCACGTCCATGACCAGCTTGGCTTCAAAGTGAGTGGTGAAGGCATCCTGTACAATAATCACGCTGTTGGCGCGCTGCTGTTCGGTTAACAGGGCCAGCGAGAGCGGCGTTGCCTCGGCGACGCCCCAGGCGTTCAGCTGCTTTTTGACGCTGGCTCGTGAAAGCGCCGGTGAATCGCTCATGCCCAAGGTTCGGCGCATCAGTTGCTCTACCCAGCGCTGGCCAATCACGGCGTTATACAGCGGTGCCGCCTTGGCCAGGGTAGGCAGCATAAACTCGGTGCCGCCAATCACGTAGTCGCGCAGCGGGCGCAGGTAGCGGCCGTGGTAGACCTCTAAGAACTGCGAACGAAACTGAGGGACGTTGACCTTAACCGGGCACTGCCCCGCGCAGGACTTACACGCCAAACAGCCCGCCATGGCGTCGTAAACTTCGTGGGAGTAGTCGTGGTGCTGCTTGCGGCTTAGGGTGTTCGCCACCCGCAGCGGAAAGCGTTTCATAAAGCCCCAGCCGCCTTCGGCTTTCTTCTTGCGCGACTCCTCAACGACATCGATCCCCGCCTGGGTCTGCAGCCGCAGCCATTCGCGGATCAAGCTGGCGCGGCCTTTGGGCGAGTGGCGGCGATCCCGCGTCGCCTTCCAGGAGGGGCACATGGGGTCATCGAGGTCGTAGTTGTAGCAGGCGCCGTTACCGTTGCAGTACACCGCGGCGTCGTAGGCCTGCCAGGCACGCTCATCGATGGTGCGGTCAAACTGGCCGCGCATGGGCACACCATCGACCTTCAACAAATCGGGGTCGCTATCCTTGGCGATTAGCTCGCCGCTTTCGGCGGGCGAGGCGATCTTGCCAGGGTTGAGCTGGTTATAGGGGTCAAAAGCCGCTTTTACCCGCTGTAGGCTGGGGTAGAGTTCGCCAAAGAATTTAGGCGCATATTCGGAGCGAACGCCCTTGCCGTGTTCGCCCCACAGCAGACCACCATATTTCTGGGTAAGCGTCGCCACTTCATCGGACACCGCGCGTATCAGTTTTTCCTGTTCGGGATCCTTCATATCGATGGCGGGGCGCACGTGCAGTACGCCGGCGTCGACATGGCCAAACATCCCGTAGGAAAGCCCACGGGCATCCAGCGCGGCGCGGAACTCGGCGATAAAGTCCGCCAAGTGCTCCGGCGGTACGGCTGTATCTTCCACAAACGGGATTGGCCGTTTCTCGCCCTGTACATTGCCGAGCAAACCCACCGAGCGCTTGCGCATTCCGTAGACTTTCTGGATCTGTCCGCGTCCCTCTGCCAGAGTGTAGCCCAGCCGCTCTACGGTGGTGTCTTGGCTTAGGTGGTCGGTGAAGGCGCGCACCCGTTCGGCGAGGGCGCTCTCATCGTCGTCATTAAATTCGATCAGGTTAATGCCGCGAATCGCCGTGTTAGAGGTCGCCGGGAAGAACTCCGCCACGCTGTCCCAGACGAAGTCTTCCATGGCCAGCTGCAGCACGGTGTCGTCGATGGTTTCTATCGAGGTAGGACGAGCGCTGGCGGTCATTAATGTTTTGGCATCCCGCAATGCGTCCATAAAACTGGTGTAGCGCACATTGACCAGGGTGGAGTGCTTGGGAATCGGCAGCACGTTCAGCACCGCTTCGTTCAAAAAGCCCAGCGAACCTTCCGAGCCGCACACCAAGCTGTTGAGGTTAAGCTGCCCCTCGCCGTCACGCAGGTGGGCCAAGTCGTAGCCGGTCAAGCAGCGGTTGAGCGGCGGGAATTTGGCAGCAATCAAGTCGCGCTGCTGGTCAATAATCTCGGCGGCGGTGGAATGCACACGGCCCAGAATGCCTTCCTGTTGGCACTCAGCCTGCTCTTCATCCTGTGTTAACACGCGGCTGTGCAGGTGCTTTCCGCCGATCAGAATGGTATCGAGCTCCAGCACGTGGTCACGGGTTTTGCCGTATTCGCAGCTGCCCTGGCCGCTGGCATCGGTAGAGATCATGCCGCCAATAGTGGCGCGGCTGGAGGTCGAAAGCTCCGGGGCGAAAAACAGTCCATGGGGCTTGAGCGCGGCGTTAAGTTGATCCTTTATTACCCCGGCTTGCACACGCACCCGCCGTGCTTCCACATCGATCTCAATGATCTTGTTCATGTGGCGGGAGACATCCACCACGATGCCGTCGGTGAGCGACTGGCCGTTGGTGCCGGTGCCGCCGCCTCTGGGCGTTAACACAATACTGCGGTGAGTGGTTTGGGCGGCCAGTCGGGTAAGGCGCTCTATATCTTCGGCATGCTTGGGGTAGACCGCCGCCTGGGGCAGGCGCTGATAAATCGAATTGTCCGTCGCCAGCACCGTACGGTTGGCGTAATCGGGCGCGATTTCGCCTTCAAAGCCGCGCGTTTTAAGAGCCTGCAGAAATCGTACATACTCATTGCCCAAGCGTTCGAACGGGGCGGTACGGGTGTCCAAGGATGCAATCATAGGTGATCAAGCCGTCAGTGCCGGGGGCGCAATAAAAGAAGACCGCTACTTTACCGCAGCGGCTTCCCCGCTGCATCTCACGGTAGCGCATTGCTTTGTAGCTTACCCCACACCTTACTCTACTCCCAGGGCCTCTTTTACCAGCGCTAATGAGGCGTCCGACATGGGTAACGTTAGGGCCAGATCGTGGGCGCGGGGCGACATTTTGCGCCAGGTCATCTGCACAATACGCACCATATGGTCGTGCTCGATCTTGCGCGAGAAATCGGCAAAGTAGTTCTCTAGAAATACTAGACAGGCGCAATCCTCCAGCGCTTGTACCTCAGGGTCGCGGCCCAGGCCTTTCTTGCCGATCATCGCTGTGACGCGTTGAGCATCCTCGGCGCTATAACCGGCTTCCTGCATCAGTTGGGCAGTGGTCTCGCCTGCGCGCTTGCCCTGATCGCGCCGCCAGGTTAGATAGCCTACGCGCCCTTCGGGGTACTCCTCACGCGGGACTAACCAACGCTGTAAGTGCTGGGCGCGCACTGCCAGGCGCAGTACTTCATCTGGGGCGTCATGCACGCGGTCTAGCCAGCTGCTCATGCGCTGGGCATAGGCCAGTTCCTGGGGCATGGAGGTGCCATCGGCAAGGGTGGTGGAACGCGGGTCCTCGGCATGCAGGGCATCGATGGCGACGAGCGTTTGATCAAAAGCGGTAGGCATAGCAAGGGTGCTCAGCTTAGGTGTGAATAAGAACTAGGTTGCCGAGAAACCGCGCGAATCACAACACTCTACGTATGCCATCTGACACCACCCATAGCTCCCCGTCGTGCTTTTGCCTACAATAGACGCCTTTATGCACGTGCATTGGCGCGTTGCTTTTATTGTTTTCAGGCCAAGGGACAGGATTCATGCTCGATCCGAAACTGCTGCGTGGTGATCTTGACACGGTTGCTCAACAACTGGCCCGCCGGGGCTTTGTGCTTGATAAAGCGGGACTGCAGGCGCTGGAGTCGCGTCGTCGCGAGCTGCAAACGCAAACCGAGCAGCTGCAAAACGAGCGCAATATGCGCTCCAAAGCGATTGGCAAGGCTAAGGCCAACGGTGAAGATATTCAGCCGCTGCTGGATGAGGTCAGCGATTTAGGCGATCGCCTGGATAAAGCCAAGCGCGAGCTGGCCGAGGTGCAGGAAGAGTGGGACGACGCCATCAGCGGTATTCCCAACTTACCCCACGAAAGCGTGCCGGAAGGCAAAAGCGAAGCCGATAACGTTGAGTTGCACCGCTGGGGCATTCCGCGGGAGTTTGATTTCGAGGTGCTGGATCACGTTGATCTAGGCAAGAAGTCGGGTTATCTCGATTTTGAGCTGGCGGCTAAAATCACCGGTGCCCGATTTGCGGTAATGCGCGGACCGATTGCGCGCCTTCACCGGGCGTTGGCGCAGTTTATGCTGGACACCCAAACCGAACAGCACGGCTACGAAGAGTGCTACGTGCCGTATATGGTCAACCGCGATTCGCTGATGGGCACTGGCCAGCTGCCAAAGTTTGGCGAAGACTTGTTCAAGCTGGACGATGAGCGCGAGTACCACCTGATTCCCACTTCAGAAGTGCCGCTGACCAACTTTGTGCGCGATGAAATTGTCGAGCAGGCAGCGCTGCCGATGAAGCTTACCGCGCATACACCGTGTTTCCGCTCTGAGGCGGGCTCTCACGGACGCGATACCCGCGGTATGATCCGTCAGCATCAGTTCGATAAAGTCGAAATGGTGCAGATTGTGGAGCCTGAGAAGAGCTACGAAGCGCTCGAAGAGATGCGCGGCCATGCGGAGGCGATCCTGCAGGCGTTAGAGTTGCCGTATCGCGTAGTGACGCTATGCACTGGCGATATGGGCTTTGGGGCCACGAAGACCTACGACTTGGAAGTGTGGCTGCCCAGCCAGGAGACGTACCGGGAGATCTCGTCGGTCTCTAACTGCGAGGATTTCCAGGCCCGGCGTATGCAGGCGCGGTATCGGCATCCGGATGCCAAAAAGCCGCAGCTGCTGCATACGCTGAACGGTTCAGGGCTGGCGGTAGGTCGTTGCCTGCTGGCGGTGCTTGAAAACCACCAGCAGGCGGATGGCTCGGTAACTATTCCTGAGCCGCTACGTCGCTATCTGGGCGGTGTGGAGCGTCTGGCCCTTTAAGCGCCCACTCAACGCTAACCCCGGCATCAATACGAATGGTGCCGGGGCTGTAATCACTGGCGGCACCAGATTGGCTAGCACCGGCGGCATCGCTCTCCGCCCGCATCGACATCATGCGCGGCTGGAAAATAGGCGATTGCGTTTCTTCAATACGCTGCACATGGCCCAGCTCGGCATCTAAGCTGTCGGCCATTAGGTTAGCTTTGTGTTGCGCTTTCTCTAGCGCTTTAACCAACGCTTCGTCGGTTGCGGCGTCGCGGTCTTGCAGGTCAAACTGCACGCCATCCAATGCGTTAACACCAGCGGCTATTAGCGCGTCTAACACCTCGCTTAACTGATCAAGGTCGGTGAGTTCGACGGTGATCGGCCGCTCGAGACGCGTGCGTTGCAGTGTTTCATGTTCGCCATCCTCGTTGCGTGGCCCTTGAATATGCTCAGGATAGACATTTAACGAGCCTGCATTGATGGCGTTGCGTTCAAGGCCGGTGGTTTCCATCTGCTCGATTAATTCGCTGGCGCGGGTCTCTAAACGCTCGCGAGCATCGCTAAGTGCGCTACTATCGCTCTCTTCCAAGGTGGAAAGGGCGGGAGTGTTCTCCCACAGCCGAGCATTTAGGGTGGCTTTGTCGGGTTCTACCTCAACCCACGACTGCGCTTGAACATGCAGGCTGGGCTGGGGCGGGTGTGACGGTGACGCGTGAGCAAAAGGAACGCTAAGGAGTGCCAATAGCGCACCGCCTAGTAGGCTATTACGTAAACGTTTAGAGCCTGGTGTTTGAAGATTTGCCGGTATTGCTTTCATAAATGTTTTCCTTAGAGAACAGACAGTCGCGCCGCCAAGTTAAACCCTGATTTTAAAAGCTGTTTCAGGAAGTTAGGGCAGGCCCAGCTTGGAAGCAATGTGAAAGAGAAAGTTCAGTACGGAAGAGTGGACGTAAAACAGTTACTTATTAATTGCACGGTTTGTGCAATATGCCGAATGCAGCCATTATATATGGATAACAAGCTAGGGATGGATTATGTCGAACTTGTCGGACGAGGATTACCGCAGTATTCCCCTCAATGCCACCTTGGCGCTCGCTGCGTTGGTAGTGATTATCGCTGGAATGAAAGCAGGCGCTGATTTATTAGTACCGCTGCTGCTGGCGATATTTATCGCGGTAGTGTGTACCTCACCAGTGCAGTGGCTGCATCGCTGTGGCTTAAGCATGCGGATGTCGGCATTTCTAACCTTGATGGTGTTACTGGCGTTTATATCGCTGATCGGCCTGCTGGTCGTTAATAGCTTTAGTACCTTTGTAACAGCGTTGCCGGAGATAGAGTCGCGGCTTTATGAGCAGTACTGGAACTTGCTTAATGCGCTCTCGTCACGCGGGCTAGCCATCAATCCCGACCAGATCAACTCGCTGTTCGAAGGGGAAGATGAAGGCTCCTGGATGCCAGCTTTATTGGGCCAGCTCGGCAACCTTTTCATGCAGAGTATCATTGTCGGGCTGCTGGTCATCTTTATGCTGTTTGAAACACTCAATGTACGCGACAAAGTCTCTCGGGCACTGGAAAATCCGGCACCTAGCTTGAAGCGTTTTAGTGAATTCAGCTTAACGCTGAAGCGCTACCTAGCCGTAAAAACCATGATTAGCCTAGCTACCGGGGCGTTGGTATGGCTCTCCTGTGTGGTTGTTGGTGTGGATTTTCCGCTGCTGTGGGGCGTATTAGCCTTCGCACTCAACTTTATCCCTAATATTGGCTCCGCGTTGGCCGCGATACCTCCCGTGCTGTTACTGCTGGTCGCCCAGGATGGTGGCGCCTTTCAAGCGTTGCTACTGGCCTCCGCTTATTTGGTTATCAACTTTGTACTCGGCAACCTGATTGAGCCGCGGGTAATGGGGCAGGCGCTGGGACTTTCCACTTTCGTGGCGTTTTTATCGCTGGTGGTCTGGGGGTGGATATTTGGTGCGGCGGGGATGTTGCTTTCGGTGGTGCTGACGATGACGCTGAAGATTGCCCTCGATAGTCATCCACAAACACGCTGGATCGCACGGCTGTTAGGGCCTGGAAAGCGTCGCGTCAAAGATGGCCGGGCGAGTGACGCAAGTTTGCCGCCGTGGAAGCGTAGAAATTAAGGTAGAAAAGTAGTGATAATACTACCGCCGACAGAGTCGGCGGCTGTTACAAGTGCTACACATTCATCAGGCGTTTTGTTCGATGAACTGCGTCAGTTGCGACTTAGATTGCGCGCCAACCAGTGAAGCGACTTTGGTGCCGGACTTAAACAGCATGACGGTAGGTACACCGCGCACGCCTTGCTCGGCAGCAATTTCTGGTGCGTCGTCTACATTGACGCTAACAACTTTCAGGCTTTCCTGACGTTCTGCAGCCACTTCATCAACGACCGGGGCCATGACTTTGCATGGGCCACACCAGGGCGCCCAGAATTTCATTAGCACAGGCTGTTCAGCGTTGAGGACTTCTTGCTCAAAATTGGCGTTGGTGACATCAACATTATTAGCCATTTGCTTCTCCCGTTTGCGTTGCTCTTACTGTTTCGTTGCCTCAAATGGAGCAACGGTCATTACGCGATCCATAGGTGCTCTTTCACCGCGCCTCGTGTCTATCGCGATAATAGTGCGCAGATGTTAGCGGGCGTGAGGGTTGCTGGCAAATTTCCTGCACAGTGAGTTAACTAAATAGCAGAAATTAATGGGTGCTGGTAGGACGTTTTTTTATAATATAAAAGTATTATTTTGGTGTTTTTTATTCTATATGGTGCTGTAGAGTGCCGAGTGTGGCGACACAACCCGTCAGACGTGACGTAGCACCCGGCGCATGGGTGTGTTTAAAGGTTCGGCCTACATTGAGATACGGTCTACATAGGTCTGTATAGAGAATAAATAAGGTGAGGATATGAAGCTACAACAGCTCCGCTATATCTGGGAAGTCAATCGACATAACCTGAACGTCTCGGCCACAGCGCAAAGTCTATTTACCTCACAGCCGGGTATTTCCAAGCAGATCCGTTTGTTAGAAGATGAGCTTGGCGTCGAGATATTTGCACGTAGCGGCAAGCACCTGACACGTGTGACGCCTGCCGGTCAGTCGATTATTGACTTGGCCGGGCAGGTACTGCGCCTCACCGAAAACATCAAGCAGGTGGCTCAAGAGCATAGCGATGAGCGCCGCGGCAGCTTGGCCATTGCCACGACCCATACCCAGGCTCGTTACGCGCTGCCACCCATTATCAGCGAATTCACTCTGAAATACCCTGATGTTGCTCTACATATGCAGCAGGGTACGCCCAAGCAGATCGCGCAGATGGTTAGTGAGGGGCAGGCCGATTTCGCCATCGCGACCGAGTCGTTAGAGCTATTTACCGATTTAGTGCTTCTGCCGTGCTATCGCTGGAACCGCTGCGTACTGGTGCCTAAGGGTCACCCATTAGCCACTCATCAGGGGCCGTTAACGCTTGAAGCGCTCGGCGAACATCCGCTGGTCACCTACGTGTTTGGGTTTACCGGCCGTTCGCAGTTAGACGATGCCTTCAAAGCGAAAGGGTTAACGCCCAATGTGGTGCTAACCGCCGCCGATGCCGACGTGATCAAGACCTACGTGAGGCTGGGCATGGGGGTGGGCATTGTGGCGCACATGGCCGTGGACGAGGCGCTCGATGAGGATTTGGTAGCGCTGGATGCAAGCCATCTGTTTGCCAGTTCCACGACTAAAATCGGTATTCGTCGTGGCACCTTTATGCGCGGCTATATGTATGACTTTTTGGAGCGATTTGCGCCTCACTTAACCCGCGACCGGGTTGATGAAGCGTTAACGGCAGGCCCGCGCCATGAGCAGTCGCTATTTGACGACCTGGACCTGCCGGAGTATTAACCCGCAGTGTGAGTTAGTGCTGTAAATGCAGCCCGCACTCGCGCTTCTCTTCTACCTTGGTGGGGTCGAAGTAGTCGAAGTTGTTGGGCAGATTATGTGCTTGTAGATACTGGTACATATCCTTGGCGCTCCACTGTAGCAGCGGGGCGACTTTCAATAGCCCATTGCTGTTGCGGCTAACCGGCTGCATCTTGGCCCGCTCGGGGGTGTCTTCGGCGCGTAGTGCGGTGAACCATACGTCGGGCTGCATTTCACGCAGCGCGCGCTCGAAGGGCTCGATTTTAACTTCCTGCGTAAAGGCCGCGTGGCGTGGGTCGTCGATACCCGGCATGGGGCCTTCCAGCGCTTCACGGTGGGCGCGGGTACGGCGGGGCACAAAGCACACGATGTTCAGGTTGAGCTGTTTTATCACCTCGTCGGCGAACCGATAGGTCGCCTCGGTGTTGTAACCGCTGTCCATCCATACAATCGGTATATCCGGGCGCACCTGGCTGACCATATGCAGAATCACCGCCTCAAAGGGACGAAAGTTGGTGGTGCAAATAGGTCGTGATCCCTGGGCTAATGCCCACTCAACCAAGCCCTGGGGATTGTTAGCAAATTCGTTATTGATCGCTTCAAGCTCTGAGGACATGCTGCCTCCTGTTCGGGTGTAGATTAATGGTGACTAGGCTACCAAACTCAAACCCTGACTCCCCAATACCGTTTAGTTAGGCTTTTATATTCCTTTTTGATTTAGAAAGATGTGCTGCTTATTCCAAAGCGCCAATAAGGTGGCGAATTTTATCCAGTGTCTCGGTGTACTCTTCGTCCGCTTGGGAGTCTGCTACTAACCCCCCGCCGCCCCATACATGCACTCTTCCCGCCTCGGCAACCATCGTGCGAATAGCGATGGAGGTATCCATGCTGCCGCGCACATCCACATAGCCAAGGCTGCCGCAATAAACACTGCGCTGGCAGGGCTCTAGTTCATCGATGATCTGCATCGCGCGAATTTTGGGGGCGCCGGTAATTGAGCCGCCGGGAAAAGCTGCCTTAAGCAGTGCCAGTGGGGTGTAGTTATCTGCCAGGGCCCCCTGTACGACGCTAACTAAATGGTGAACGTTAGGGTAGCTCTCTAAGTGGCACAACTGCGGCACGCGAATGGAGCCGGGCTGACACACACGACCCAGGTCATTGCGCATCAGGTCAACGATCATCACATTTTCAGCGCGATCTTTAGTGCTGCTCATTAGCTCTTCAGCCAGCGCCTGATCCTCTTCAGGCGTCGCGCCTCTCGGGCGGGTACCTTTAATCGGCCGTGTTTCGACCTCGCCGTTGCGGCACTGAATAAACCGCTCGGGCGAAAGTGACAGTACGGCCTTATCGCCCCAGGCCATAAAACCTGAATAGGGCGTGGGGGTCGCTTTGCGTAACTGCAGGTACGCCTGCCACTCATCCCCCTGGTAATCGGCATAAAAACGCTGAGCAAGATTGATTTGATAGCAGTCACCCGCTCGAATATAGCGCTGCACGGCGTTAAAGCGCGCGACATATTGGGTGTGGCTAAGTTCTGCTTTAAAAGGTTCCGTTAATGTAAACGCGCTAGTGGGTACTGGCGTCTGGGTAAGCCAGCTCTCCACTTGCTCACGACGCTGCGGGGTGGCGATCAACCACGCCTGCTGGGCCATGTGATCCAGGGTGATACACCAATCGTAAAGCCCTAAGCGGGCTTGCGGTAACGTTGCTGCGCTTGCCTGAGCGCTCGGTATCGATAAGGTTTTTCGCCCTAGATCGTAGCCCCAGTAACCTATTAGCCCGCCTAGAAAAGGGAGTTCACTGGTTTCATCAGGGATATTCAGTTGATCCAGTAGCCATTGCTGAAGGGCAAATGCATCGTTAGCCAAGTGCGCCGGGGGGTTAAGCTGATCTGACGCAACGCGTGCCTCGCCATGATGAGCAACTTCCAGCGTCGCAAGCGGGTCGCTGCTGATAATATCAAAGCGACCGGTGGCGATAGGGCGGCCACTATCGAGCAGCACCGCGCCGGGCCTGGCACGTAGGCAGGCGAATATTCCCAATGGGTCGGGTGAATAGGGCAGGGCAGTTATCGTCAACGCCTGGTTCATTAAGCAAACGCCTGGCCGGTAAAAGGGCTGCATATGTTAGAGGTCGTTGAAGATCGGCACCAGTCACGCGATTGACGCATTTCTCACGCTCGAAGTAGGATTGTTGACACTGTTTTTACAGCTAGACTTTTTGCCTACAACGAAAGATGCATAAAGTCGCTTTATAAGCAGGTTGACGGCTGTGGCTCGCGGGGCTAAAGTTTCGCTATGTTTCTAATTGTCGACAATTCGCCATGAGCTTACCCATTTCTTCTTCTTATTCCGATACCTCGCTGCACGAAATGGCAACCCCTGAAGTACGCACGCTCGCCGAGCGGGTATTTCATCAGTTGCAGGATGCCATCGTACGCGGCGAGCTGGCTCCCGGCAGTAAGATCACCGAGCCGGGATTGTCTAAAACCTACGGTATTTCACGGGGCCCGCTGCGCGAGGCGATGCGCCGCCTGGAAGCCCACCGCCTGATCGAGCGGGTTCCCCATGTGGGCGCGCGTGTGGTTAAGCTCTCGATGAAAGAGCTTTTAGAGCTGTTTGACCTGCGTGAAGCCTTGGAAAGTATGGCGGCGCGCCTGGCGGCGGAGCATATGTCACCGGAAGAGGTGCAGGGTTTACGGGATGTGCTGGCGCTGCACGAAGGTCAGGCGGATTTAAAGCGTGGCGAAGCTTACTACCAGCGCGAAGGCGATCTCGATTTTCACTACTGCATCGTTCAGGGCAGCCACAACAAAATGCTCATGAACCTGCTCTGCGACGACCTTTACTACCTTGTGCGTCTTTATCGCACCCAGTTCAGTGCCAGTGGCACGCGACCACAGCGCGCCTTTGTGGAGCACCATCGCATTGTCGATGCCATTGAAGCCGGCGATGCGGAGCTGGCCGAGTTGCTCATGCGCCGCCATGTTAGCGCCTCCCGGGCCAATGTGGCGGATCGCTATGCAGCGACCCTAGAACAATCAGCGTCCCAGTCACAAAGCTAAAACAAAACAGCATATCATCACTACAGCAGGAGAAACGTCCCATGTCCCAGATGACTCCCGGCGCCCGATTTCGGGCCGCGCTTGAGGCTAACCGCCCGCTGCCGATCTTAGGCACCATTAATGCCTATACAGCGCTAATGGCCGACAAAGTAGGCCATCAAGCCATTTACCTTTCCGGTGGCGGGGTTGCCAACGCCTCGTTCGGCTTGCCGGATCTGGGCATGACGACCATGAATGACGTGGTAGAAGATGCCCACCGTATCTGCGGCGCTACCGAGCTGCCGTTGCTGGTGGATATCGATACCGGCTGGGGCGGCGCCTTTAATATCGCCCGCACCGTGAAAGAGATGCAGCGCGCTGGCGTGGCCGCGGTGCATATGGAAGACCAGGTGGCGCAAAAGCGCTGTGGACACCGCCCCAATAAGGCGATTGTCTCCCAGCAGGAGATGGTTGACCGTATCAAAGCCGCCGCCGATGCCAAGATTGATCCCGACTTCTATTTGATTGCCCGCACCGATGCGTTTCAAAAAGAGGGCCTTGATGCGGCCATTGAGCGGGCCAACGCCTGCGTTGAGGCGGGGGCAGATGCCATCTTCGCCGAAGCGGTTCACACCCTGGATGATTACAAGGCTTTCTGTGAAAGGGTCAACGCGCCCATTTTGGCTAACATCACCGAGTTCGGCGCTACTCCGCTGTTTACCCAATCTGAGTTAGGCGATGTCGGCTGCCGCATGGTGCTTTACCCGCTCTCCGCGTTCCGCGCTATGAACGCCGCGGCACTGCAGGTCTATCAAAGCATCCTCGACAACGGCCATCAAAAAGACGTCGTGCCTATCATGCAGACCCGCGACGAGCTCTACGACTTTCTGAACTACCACGACTTTGAGCAGAAACTGGACGCCCTGTTTGCCGAAAAAGGCGACGATCAGTAAAGCCAGCTGGTGAGAGGGCTGGTTGAAGCGAGGGTCTTTTGTCATGGATGACAAAAGTAGCGCCCAGGGATGGGTTTACAGCGCCCTCGCGGAAACCTGTCCTCTCACCGAGGCAGCTTTGTCAAAAGTTAAATGAAAAACACAATTTAAAATAAAAGCAGAGTTAGGAGACACACCATGGCTGATAAACCCGCAACAGGTGCAGGACTGCGTGGCCAGAGCGCCGGTTCCACCGCGCTGTGTACGGTAGGTAAAACAGGTTCAGGCCTGACCTACCGCGGATTTGATATTAAAGAGCTCGCCGAAAAAGCCAAATTTGAAGAGGTTGCTTACCTGCTGTTAAAAGGCAAGCTGCCCAACCAGGGCGAATTAGATCACTACATCAGCAAGCTCAAAAGCCTGCGCGGTTTGCCCGATGCACTGAAAACGGTGCTTGAGCAAATTCCTAAAGATGCCCACCCGATGGATGTAATGCGCACCGGCACTTCAATGCTGGGCAATCTAGAAACCGAGGAGAATTTTGATCAGCAGCAGGACGTTGCGGATCGGCTGCTGGCGGTGTTGCCCTCAATTATTTGCTACTGGTACCGCTTCTCCCACGACGGCGTTCGCATCGAAACCGAAACGGATGATGACTCGGTAGGCGGCCACTTCCTTCATATGCTGCGCGGCGAGCCCGCTTCTGAACTACATGCGCGGGTCATGAACGTATCGCTGATTCTCTACGCCGAGCATGAGTTCAACGCCTCCACCTTTACCGCTCGGGTATGCGCCTCGACGCTTTCGGATATGCACTCTTGCGTAACTGGGGCGATTGGCTCGCTGCGCGGCCCCCTGCATGGCGGCGCCAATGAAGCGGCCATGGCGATGATCGAGGATTGGCAGTCGCCAGAAGAAGCAGAAAGCAAAATCATGGGCATGTTGGAGCGTAAGGATAAAATCATGGGCTTCGGCCACGCGATTTATCGTGAGTCCGACCCACGCAACGCGATTATCAAGCACTGGTCTAAAAAGCTCTCTGACGATGTGGGCGACACGGTGCTTTACCCGGTTTCCGAGCGGGTTGAAGCAGTAATGTGGCGGGAGAAGAAACTGTTCTGTAACGCGGATTTCTTCCACGCCAGCGCTTATCACTTTATGGATATACCCACCAAGCTGTTCACGCCGATTTTTGTCTGCTCGCGGCTGACCGGCTGGGCGGCCCACGTATTTGAACAGCGCGCTAACAACCGCATCATTCGCCCCAGCGCCGATTACACAGGCCCCGAGAAGAGCGAGTGGGTGCCGATAGAAGCGCGAGACTGACCTGCGTGATGCCCGGTGGCTTGGCAACCGGGCTTTTTTTCAGCCCCTTCTTGTGAGTCTGCCTGCTATGAATACCCAATACCGTAAACCCCTGCCTGGCACAGAGCTTGAGTTTTTTGATGCTCGCGAGGCGGTGGAAGATATCCAATCCGGTGCCTATGCGCAGTTGCCCTATACCTCACGCGTGCTGGCCGAGCAGTTGGTGCGCCGCTGTGATCCTGAATTGCTCACCGATGCGTTAAAACAGCTAATTGAGCGCAAAAGCGACCTGGATTTTCCTTGGTACCCGGCGCGTGTCGTTTGCCACGATATCCTCGGTCAGACCGCACTGGTCGATTTGGCCGGGCTGCGCGACGCCATTGCCGAGAAGGGCGGCGACCCCGCCAAGGTTAATCCTGTAGTGCCCACCCAACTGATTGTCGATCACTCACTGGCGGTGGAGCACGCAGGGTCGGAAGAGGGCGCCTTCGAGAAAAACCGCGCCATTGAAGATCGCCGTAACGATGACCGCTTCCACTTTATCAACTGGACTAAAACGGCCTTTGAGAACGTCGATGTGATTCCCCCCGGCAACGGCATCATGCACCAGATCAATCTGGAGAAGATGTCGCCGGTGGTGCAAAACCGTGACGGCATTGCCTACCCGGATACCTGTGTAGGCACCGATAGCCATACCCCCATGGTCGATGCCCTGGGCGTCATCTCGGTGGGCGTGGGTGGTCTGGAAGCCGAAAGCGTCATGCTAGGTCGCGCCTCCATGATGCGCTTGCCGGATATCGTCGGCGTGGAGCTGACCGGCAAGCTGCAGCCAGGGATTACAGGCACCGATATGGTGCTGGCGATTACCGAGTTCCTGCGTAAAGAGCGGGTAGTGGGCGCTTACTTGGAGTTTTATGGCGAAGGTGCCGACGCGCTCACCGTGGGTGATCGCGCCACTATCTCCAATATGACTCCCGAGTACGGCGCGACCGCGGCGATGTTCTATATCGACGGCCAAACCATCGATTACCTGAAAATTACCGGCCGTGAAGATGAGCAGGTGGCGCTGGTGGAAACCTATGCCAAGCACACCGGCCTGTGGTCAGACAGCCTGACTGAGGTTGAGTACGAGCGGGTGCTGACCTTTAACCTCTCGTCGGTAACTCGCACCCTGGCCGGGCCCTCCAATCCTCACGCTCATTTGCCCACTTCAGAGCTTGCCCAACGTGGCATTGCGGTGGGGCTTGAGGCTGCGCGGGAAGAGGAGAAGGCGGGCAGAATGCCCGATGGCGCGGTTATCATCGCCGCCATTACCAGCTGCACCAATACCTCCAACCCGCGCAATATGGTCGCGGCCGGGCTGATCGCCCGTAATGCCAATCGGTTGGGTCTGCTGCGTAAGCCGTGGGTGAAGTCGTCGCTGGCGCCGGGCTCTAAAACCGTCAAGATGTACCTGGAAGAAGCCGGTTTGATGAGCGAGCTTGAAAATCTCGGCTTCGGTGTGGTGGCCTACGCCTGCACCACCTGTAACGGTATGTCTGGGGCGCTGGATCCAAAAATCCAGCAGGAGATTATTGAGCGTGATCTCTATGCGACCGCCGTGCTTTCTGGCAACCGTAACTTCGATGGTCGTATCCATCCCCATGCCCAGCAGGCTTTTCTGGCGTCACCGCCGTTGGTGGTCGCCTACGCCATTGCGGGCACCATTCGCTTTGATATCGAAAAAGACGCCCTGGGTGTGGATCAGGCGGGGAACCCCGTCACGTTGAAGGATATCTGGCCAGCAGATGAAGAGATCGACGCGATCGTCAAATCGTCGGTGAAGCCGGAGCAGTTCCGCCAGACCTATATTCCCATGTTTGATCTGGATAAGAGCGCTCGTGCCCAGGTCAGCCCACTGTATGACTGGCGGCCCCAGAGCACTTATATCCGCCGTCCTCCATACTGGGAGGGCAATATGGCCAAGGTGCGTACTCTTAAAGGCATGCGACCGCTGGCGATACTGCCGGATAACATCACTACCGACCACCTGTCGCCTTCCAACGCGATTCAGTTGAACAGCGCAGCGGGCGAATACTTGGCCAAAATGGGCCTGCCGGAGGAGGACTTCAACTCCTACGCCACCCATCGCGGCGACCACCTGACGGCTCAGCGCGCCACCTTCGCCAACCCGAAGTTGTTCAACGAGATGGTGCGCGACGCCGACGGCAAGGTAAAGCAGGGCTCGCTGGCGCGGGTAGAGCCGGAAGGCGAAGTGACCCGCATGTGGGAAGCGATTGAAACCTATATGGCGCGTAAGCAGCCGCTGATCATTATTGCCGGTGCGGATTACGGCCAGGGCTCCTCACGTGACTGGGCGGCCAAAGGCGTGGCACTGGCAGGAGTAGAAGCGATTGCCGCGGAAGGCTTTGAGCGTATTCACCGCACCAACCTGATCGGTATGGGGGTGATGCCTTTGGAGTTTGAGCCGGGTACTACTCGCATGACACTCGGTCTGGATGGCACCGAAACCTTTGATGTCGAAGGCGCCGTTTCGCCAGGGGCAATGCTCACCCTGGTGATCCACCGCCACAATGGTGAAAGCGAGCAGGTTGCGGTGAAGTGCCGTTTGGATACCGCCGAAGAGGTGTCTATCTACACCGCCGGTGGCGTACTGCAGCGCTTTGCCCAGGACTTCCTCGAATCGTCGGCGGCTTAAACAACTAGCTGACCAAAAGAACCCGGTGTCTTTAGCTTTTCGAACCTAGCTTTTCGAACCTAGTTTTTCGAATCAGGCTTAGATCACCGGGTTATTTTTAGGAGTGGTAATAATGAGCGAGTCAGTTCAAAACAAACATGTGCCGCAGATAAAAATTCCTGCCACCTATATGCGCGGCGGCACCAGTAAGGGCGTATTTTTTAAACTCAGCGATCTACCCGAAGCGGCCCAGCAGCCCGGCGTAGCGCGGGATCAGTTGCTTCTGCGCGTAATCGGTAGCCCCGATCCCTACGAAAAGCAGATTGATGGGATGGGGGCGGCGACGTCTAGTACCAGCAAGACGGTCATTTTGTCTAAAAGTGAGTCAGCCGAACACGATGTGGATTACCTGTTTGGTCAAGTCTCTATCGACAAGCCCTATGTGGATTGGAGCGGTAATTGCGGCAACCTCTCCGCGGCGGTCGGCCCTTTTGCGATTGCCAATGGTCTGGTTGACCCTGCACGTATTCCTGATAACGGGGTGGTCGAGGTACGCATTTGGCAGGTGAATATCCAGAAAACCATCGTCTCACGGGTGCCTATCGTCAATGGCGAAGTGCAGGAGACCGGTGATTTTGAGCTAGATGGCGTGACCTTTCCCGCCGCCGAGATTCCGGTGGCCTTTATGGATCCGGCCGATGGCGAGGGGGCCATTTTTCCT
This sequence comes from Halomonas sp. QHL1, assembly GCF_001882345.1. Classification (GTDB taxonomy): domain Bacteria; phylum Pseudomonadota; class Gammaproteobacteria; order Pseudomonadales; family Halomonadaceae; genus Vreelandella. The sequence goes on along the minus strand of NZ_MINL01000001.1, from coordinate 1,364,386 downwards.
ACTGGTAATCTTATTGACCAACTGGACGTTCCAGGCGTGGGGATATTGAAAGCCACTCTGATTAATGCCGGTATTCCCACCGTGTTTATTAACGCTGCCGACATTGGCTATACCGGCGCCGAGCTGCAGGATGCCATCAATGGCGACAGCCGGGCGCTTGAGATGTTTGAAACCATTCGTGCCCATGGCGCTGTGCGTATGGGGCTTATCAGTGATGTCAGCGAAGCGGGTAAAAGACAGCACACTCCCAAAGTCGCTTTCGTAGCGCCGCCAGCGGATTACGTGTCATCGAGCGGTAAAAACGTACAGGCGTCTGATATCGATCTGCTGGTACGAGCGCTCTCTATGGGCAAATTGCACCACGCCATGATGGGTACCGCCGCCGTTGCCATTGCTGCTGCAGCAGCTATTGAGGGCACGGTAGTGAATCTGGCCGCCGGTGGTAGTAAGCGAAGCGAGGTCACCTTCGGGCACCCCTCCGGCAGCCTGCGGGTTGGCGCTGAAGCAAGCTTGTTAGAAGGGCGTTGGCATATCGAACAGGCGGTGATGAGCCGCAGCGCCCGGGTATTGATGGAAGGATTTGTAAGAATTCCTGGTAACAGCTTTTAGGACGCGTTCCTTGGGCCATACTGAGTAGGTGATTCAACAGCAGGAGAGAGCGCTATGTCTTCTAGATCGTCCGCCACATCCGAAGCCAACGAACGCCCGGATTATGACCCTGAGTTACAGGCTATTGCCGACTACGTACTCAATTATCAGGTGGCGTCCGATGAGGCATTGGAAACCGCCCGCTACTGCTTAATGGATACGCTCGGCTGCGGCCTGTTGGCGCTACGTTTCCCTGAATGTACCAAGCATCTTGGGCCGATAGTGGAAGGCACTTTAGTGCCGTTTGGCGCGCGAGTGCCGGGCACTTCGCTACGCCTCGACCCAGTTAAGGCGGCGTGGGATATCGGCTGTATTATCCGCTGGTTGGATTATAACGACACCTGGCTTGCCGCCGAGTGGGGCCACCCCTCCGATAATCTTGGAGGGATACTCGCCGTTGCCGACCATCTTTCCCAGCAACGGGTCGCTCAAGGCGAAGCGCCCCTGGTGATGCGCGATGTGCTCAACGCCATGATCATGGCCCATGAGATTCAGGGCGTGCTGGCGCTGGAGAATAGCTTCAATCGCGTTGGCCTCGATCACGTGGTGCTGGTGAAAGTCGCGTCTACGGCGGTGGCCGCCAAGCTGTTGGGCGCCAATCGCGAGCAGTTGCTTTCGGCGCTCTCCCACGCCTGGGTGGATGGCCAGAGCCTGCGTACCTATCGTCATGCGCCCAACGCTGGTTCGCGGAAAAGCTGGGCCGCAGGCGATGCAACTTCAAGAGGCGTGCGTTTAGCGGATATCGCCCTGCGCGGTGAAATGGGTATTCCCAGCGCGCTGTCGGCGCCCCAATGGGGCTTCTATGATGTGCTGTTTAGCCACGCCAATAAAGATTTAAGCCTCAAGCCAGAAGCAGAGCGCCGCTTGCGCTTTCAGCGTGAGTTTGGCAGCTACGTGATGGAGAACATACTGTTTAAGATCTCCTTCCCGGCTGAATTTCACGCCCAGACCGCCTGCGAAGCCGCCGTGACGCTCCACCCGCAGGTGAAGGATCGCTTAGCCGAGATCGATAAGATCGTACTCACCACCCACGATTCGGCTATTCGGATTATTTCCAAAACCGGCGCACTCGCTAATCCTGCCGATCGCGACCACTGCCTGCAATACATGACAGCGGTGCCGCTTATCTTTGGTTCGCTTACCGCTGAGCACTATGAAGATAGCTTTCACGTGGAGCATCCGCTGATAGATGAGCTGCGTAATAAGATGGTGGTAGAAGAAAACGCCGAGTATTCGGCGGCGTACCATGATCCTGAACAGCGCTCCATTGCAAATGCAGTGCAGGTGTTTTTCAGCGATGGGAGTGCGACCGATAAAGTCGTCGTGGAGTATCCGGTAGGCCATCGACGTCGTCGGGAAGAGGGAATGCCGCTATTGGTTGAAAAGTTTGAGCGCAATCTGGCAACCCGCTTTCCGATAAGTCGTTGCCAAGCAATTGCCGAAATATGCAGCCAGCAGTCAACGCTTGAAGCGTTGCCAGTACACAAATTTATGGATATGTGGATGATTTAAAGCGTGCTATCCACAATGCCTGGTGCTTATACACACCGGGCATTGTGGCGGTTACCGGAAGAAGTGTTTTCCAATGAGGCTATTCAAATATCACTTGATCGCGCATCCGGTCAACGGTGGCAGGGCCAATGCCATTGACGCGCTCAAGATCTGCAGCGCTTTCAAAGGCGCCATTGGCTTCGCGCTCTTCAATGATCGCGTCGGCTCGACTGGGGCCAATCCCCGGTAGTTCGGCTAGCAGTTCCGCATCGGCAGTATTGACGTTAATCGGGGCTACCTCTTGGGCCAGCACACCACTGGAAAACCCTAAGCTAATGCTAAGAAGTAGTGCGGCCAATATCCCTTTAAGTGTCATGTTCATCTGCAATGATCCTTTTAATAACGTTAGGTTACTTGGATTGCACAGGCGGTGTTGCGTAGAGGTTTTTACAAGTGCCCGAGTTAATAATGAGCAAGTTAAACGCCAATGCATTACTAACTTAGCTTTATTGAAAACGTGTTTCTGTAAGAGATCTATGACAGCAGTTGTAAGTTTTTAACGACGGACATATGGCAAATGGCTTACATGCAGCTTGCATGCGGGGGCGCGAGGAGTAGGGAGAGGCTGATATAATGGACAAAACGTATTTGGAGCAACGTTGTGGCCACCGATTCCCCGATTATTATTGCCCTTGATTACCCGTCGCTAGACGCCGCGCTTTGCATGGCTGATCAGTTGGATCCCGCCCGATGCCGTGTGAAAGTAGGTAAAGAGCTGTTTACCCGCAGCGGCCCTGCGGTGCTTGAGGCGCTCCATGGGCGCGGGTTTGAAGTATTTCTGGATCTTAAATTTCACGATATTCCCAATACCGTTGCCAGCGCAGTGCAGGCGGCGGCAGAGCAAGGCGTGTGGATGGTCAACGTACATGCCAGCGGCGGGCGCCGGATGATGGAAGCAGCTGTTCAACGTCTGGATCAACACGCCCTAACGACCCATTTAATCGCCGTTACCGTATTGACCAGTATGCAGGCCGACGACTTGGCAGAGTTAGGTATCAAGGCCCCGCTGGCCGAGCACGTAGAGCACTTAGCGCTGCTGGCGAAGCAGAGTGGCTTGCAAGGGGTGGTCTGCTCGGCACAGGAGTCTGCGCGGATCAAAACGCTATGCGGTGAGTCGTTCTTGAAGGTTACCCCCGGTATTCGGCCTAGCTTTGCAGTTGCTAATGACCAGCAGCGAACGATGAGCCCCAGCGAGGCCATTACGGCGGGAAGTAGCCACCTGGTAATCGGTCGCCCCGTTACTCAGGCTGATGACCCCATGGTAGCGCTTGAGGCGATTGAGGCGGAATTAGAGGCTCGCTGAATACCTCTGCTTGGCGAAACTATTCGCCCTCGACGCCAATGACCGGCTTGATCGTACCCCAGAAGCGGCAACTGGGGCACTGCCACTGTAATGCGTCGCTGGCAAAGCCACAGCGTTGGCAGCGATGACGCGTACGGTTAAGCAGCAGCGCATCGGTATGATGTTTTAGCAGTAGCAGGCGCGTATCCGGGGAAGGTTTTCCGCTAAGCCGCTGGCTTTCAATATATAGATCGATCAAATAATCCAGCCCGCCTAAGCTCGGCATGGCGCGCAGACGTTCGCCGATCAACTCAATCGCTTTGTCGACGCCTTCACGCCGATGAACGAGCTGCCCCAGGGCAATAATAGTACTGGTGTAAGGCGCTTGCTCAAGTAGCCGATATAGGTGGGCTTCGTAACCCGCTTCATCATTTTTGCGCAAATAGGCGTGCTTGAGGGCAGGTAGCATAGTGGGAATGTGCGCTAGCTCTTGCCCTGGGATGTTGTCTAATCGCTCAATAGCGCGAGCATAGTGTCCGTTGTCCATCTCTAATTCGGCCAGCAGCAGGGTGGCGCGAACGCATTTTTCATCCAGTTGCAGGGCTTTCTTGAGGTGCTTTTTCGCCATTGGCCGACTGGCTTGGTTGATTTCCTCTAACGCCAGCTCGCATAGCCAATGAGCAGCGGGGCGACGCATCTTAGGATACTGTTTAAGCAGCGGTTGGATAACGTCGACGGCTTGCTGCCACGCTTTTTCGCGCTCTAATAAATCAATGAGCAGCTGCTTAGCCGCATAGCGGTGATCATCATCTCTGCTGTGTTCCAACAGCGTATCGAGTAGCCGCTGTGCGCGATCATGAACACCGAGGGCCATAAAGTCCCGGGCAAGCTCTAGCTGGATTTGTTCGTTGGTGTGCTGGGAAAGAGAGGGTCGTGCTAGCAGATTTTGGTGAATGCTGACCGCTTTGTCGGCCTCGCCGCGGGCGCGAAACAGTTTGCCGAGGGCGATATGGGTATGAACCGTGTCGCTGTTGACCGCAAGCACGTTGATAAACGTATTAATCGCTTCGTCGGGCTGCTCATTTAGCAGGTAGTTAAGCCCGACAAAGTAATCCCGGGAGAGCGCCTGCGACGAGGTCGCGGGCGGTTGGGAACGATGTCGGCGGCGTCCGGCTTGGCGATAACCTAACCCGTAACCAATGGCAATGGCGACCAACAGTACGCTTAGCAGCGCGACATCCAGCATTTATGCCAGTTCCTTAAACTCCCGGGTGCGCAGGTTATCGAGCTCTTTACGCTGTTGCTTATTGTGTCGCTCACTGCGGGCCAGGGTTGCTTTTAATCGCACGTAGACGCCTAGCATGGCGAGCATGCCCAGTAAGACGCCAAACACCAATGTCGCGAGCAGCCAAACAGAGAGCGATACCGCTGGTAGCTCCAGCCAAATAAGGTTTAAGGCAATGGTTTGCTGATTATTAACGGCAAACAAAATACCTACCAGCACTACTATCAGCAAAATAACGGCTAAAATCAGCCCTTTGATCCAACGCATGTGAGTTTCCTAGTCTGTGACGTTCACGGTAGCGCTATTGTGTACGACTCGAGCGGCGACGTCATCCCGCAGAAATTAATAGTCGCATTTTAGTAGCCGAGTGCTCGACTAGCGTCTACCTGCTCGCGTAGCTCCTTACCAGGCTTGAAGTGCGGCACATACTTGCCTTCCAGATCAACTGCGTCGCCTGTTTTTGGATTGCGCCCTACCCGCGGCTCCCGGTAGTGCAGTGAAAAACTGCCGAAACCACGGATCTCAACGCGACCACCGCTAGAAAGAGAATCCGTCATATCGTCCAGGATAATACGCACCGCCGTTTCAACATCTTTGGCGGACAACTCCGGCTGACGCATCGCAATTTGTTCGATTAATTCTGATTTAGTCATCGGTTGGCTCCCTGCGAACATTGAAGGCCGTGACGCGCTCTCGACCTCACTAACATCAAATTCAGCATACTGCGCAATTCAGTATAAAACAATTCAGATAAAACAAGGTTCTAGACTCATTAACAGCATAGGCGATGGAGCGCTCTGGCGCGACCCCACAGCTTAGGTATACTGGGTGTTCATTTCTTAGATCGGAGCGGCTGACGTTGAACGACGACAATTCCCCAGCGGCCATTTTGCGCAAACGGCTTTACTGGCACTCCCGGCGCGGCATGTGGGAGCTTGATCTGCTGCTTATCCCATTTCTTGAACAGCGTTTTGACCATCTTAGCGAAGCGGATCAACTGGCCTACCAGCAGCTTATTGAAGGTGAGGATCAGGATCTGTTTGTCTGGCTGATGCACCGAGACTGGCCCGAGGAGGCTAGCCAGCGCCGTATCGTACAAATGATCGTTGAACATGCTGAAACCACCGATAATTCTGCCTATCGTACCCTCTAGATTTTGGCTGCTAGCCCAATGTGGGTTGTTTGTAGGGGTAGTGGCGCTAAGTTATTGGGTTGTGGGAACCCCCGCAGCTGTTGCGATAGTTGTGTTAGGCGGTGCCGCTATGTGGCGCGGCTATCTTCATCAACCCAAAGGCGTGCTCTCGCTAACCTCGACGGCGTCACAAGTTCAAGGTCGTTGGCTGCGCGAACCACAGCCAACAGAGGCCGCACTTATGCAAGGCGGGGTGCTTGGTGAAGCACATCAGGTGCGCTGTGATTATTTAGGGCCCTGGTTAATAGGGCTTTATGTGGGTAAACAGCGGGTTTGGCTCTGTCCAGATAGTGCGCCTCAAGAAAGCCTGCGTGAAGTAAGGCAGTTGTTCCATAGTCCTGGGCACTAACGGTTTTTTTCTAATGCGACTGTTAAATCGTTTATCGAAAGCGAAGAGGCAATGGCTTTAGGCAGTTGGTGGGGCCAGTCGGTGGAGTAATGCAGCCCGCGTGATTCATGGCGCTGCTGAGCGGCGATAACTGTCAATATTGCTAACTGTAGTGTCTGGTGTAAGCGCTTCCCTTCCGGGGCTGTCAGAGCCCCCGGAGTCTCTTCCACACTGTTTAGCAGTGTCTTCAAGTTCTCTAGAGCAGTGCTTAGCCCTGTTGCGCTGCGCACAATGGAGACATGCTGGCTCATGGTGGTGCGCATTTGTTGGCGTATATCGCTGAGCACTGCTTTAGGGATGGCGGCTGCTGCAGTCTGGGTCGGGGACTGAAATTCGCTACCGCTGGTCGTTAGGCCGTGTGGTCTCTCGTCGGCTAACAGCGCCTGTGCACAGCTGCGGGCAAATACCAAACACTCTAGCAGCGAGTTGCTGGCCATACGGTTGGCGCCATGCAGCCCCGTGCAGGCGGTTTCACCGATGGCATAGAGGTTGGCAACGTCGGTGGCGCCTTGCAGGTTGGTGGCGACACCGCCGCAGCTATAGTGGGCGGCTGGCACCACGGGAATAGCCTGCTGGGTGATATCAATACCCCGGGAGGCGCAGTGCGCCAGAATAGTGGGGAAGTGATGGTGAATCGCCTGTTCACCTAAATGGCGAATGTCTAACCACACATGGCCCAGAGAGCTGCGCTGTATTTCGGCATCAATGGCGCGAGCGACGACATCTCTGGGGGCTAGCTCGCCGCGCTTATCCAGCGCCAGCATAAAACGCCCTCCCGCCTCATTGAGCAAATGCCCGCCTTCGCCGCGAACCGCCTCACTAATCAAAAACGCCGGGCCTTCGGGATCAAATAGGCAGGTGGGGTGAAACTGTTGAAACTCAAGATTCATTAGCCGAGCACCCAGCTCTGCAGCCATCATCATGCCTTCACCGCTGCTAGGGGCAGGCGTGGTGGTGTGACGGTAAAGACCGCTTGCGCCACCAGTGGCCAATACGGTGTGGCGCGCAGTAAGGGAGTGCCACTGGTGGTTAGTATCGCTGCCATAGGCACCGTGGCAGGCACCGTAGGCATCCTGTAACAAGCCAACCACGGTTAGATCGTTGCGCTGGGTTATGTTGGGGTGCTGGGCAACGCTGTCTAATAGCGTGTCCACTACAGCTCGGCCGGTGGCATCATCGGCGTGGATAATCCGCCGTGCGTTGTGGCCGCCTTCCCGGGTTAGGTGATACGGGTAGCGTGCGGCAGGGTCGTGCTCGGGTGTAAAGGGAACGCCCTTATCAATCAGCCACTGGATAGCAGCGGGCCCATGGGTAACGGTAAAGCGAACGGCCTCGATATCACATAGCCCATCGCCAGCCACCAAGGTGTCGTTGATATGGGCATCGAGATCGTCATCCGGCGAGAGCACGGCGGCGATGCCGCCTTGAGCCCAGCGGCTGGCGCCTTGATCGTCTTGCGCAGGACGAACCAGCGTCACTGACCGGTGATCAGCCACTTCCAAGGCAAGGGTTAACCCAGCGACGCCGCCGCCAATGATAAGTACATCGGATGTTGGCGTGCTCATAGTGCCCGCTCCCCCTTGATACTGACCGAAATATTACCAACCCTAAACGTCGCTAGCTTCGCCGAGCGCAAATAGTTAGAAGGCAGGCATCATAGCGTGGCGCTTAGCGTTTAGCGATGTTTTGGGGTAAGAAATGAGTGGTGTGCGGGCTGTCAAGGCGCGATATTCGGGTACGCAAAAGAGCGCAGCAAAGGGCAGCGTAAAGATAACCAATATAGGAAGTTAAGCGTTTAAAGGGGGTAAAGCTGGAGGGGAGGAGGAACAATAGATAATGGTGCCCGGAGCCGGACTTGAACCGGCACGGGGTTTCCCCCGAGAGATTTTAAGTTTGTCGGTGTACCAACCCCCTGGTTATAAAACCGAGAGATGAGAAGTAGGGTGGTGGCATAAATGCCTGTATTAAAACAAAAAAGGTGCTTGCTTCCATTTTTCTACGTTGAGAATATTTATAGTAACGCATAAAATATCACCGCAGAATCTCCATTAATATGCTACGATATTTCCAACTATGTAGTTTCTGCGTAAGCATATTTGGAGACGAATCGGGGATTGAGAATAAAACGCAAAATAAGAAAAAAAAGAAAAACCCTGCAATTAAGCACCTCGTCAAACCTGAAGGTAATCCTAAGAATCCGATTGTAAAAACCGAAATTGGCAAGACATTTCTAGCTAATTTGAGCAGTGATATAAAATTCAAAGAGCACACATACACTTTATACGAATCTATTACATTTCAAGAGACTAGAGACGGTTACTCAAAGATCTGTATAAGGGTAACGCCTAAGCATCGAACTAGCTGGGTAATCTTTTACAAGCCCAAAAAAGGTGTTAGTGAGCGCACTTACAAGATAGCTAACTGCGAAGATATAAGCCGCGACAAAGCTGTAGAATTAGCCAAGGAAGTACGCGAAGCTATTAGCGAGGGATTACACCCAGAAGATGCTAGAAGGCAAAAAAAGACGGCTGTTGGGCCTACATTGAAGGAGTGCATGGAAGATAAAATACAAAGCCGTGGCTTACGCCCTCACCGAAGAAAAGGACTAGCAGCATCTACTGTTGAATCGTATCGAAAGCTGATGAATATCGTAGATGATTACGGTTTAGCTAATATACCGATGACGGCAATCACGAGCCAAAAAATAAGGCTCTTCGACGTTGTGTGTGGAATTTGTCTCCTGAGCTGGGCCAGAATAGGGACTCCACAACGGCAGTAGGTATGGCATGGACGGCACCCAGATTCTAACTCTCGGCCTGGGCTTAGAAGCGCCCTGGATCCTCAAGAACCAGCACCTGGATACCTCTGTGTCGCCCCACCGTCTGGATCTCTATGTCGAGGCGGAGCGAGGCAGTCTCTATCCCTGTCCGGAGTGCGGTAAGACCTGCCAGGCCCACGACTTTGCCGACAAAACCTGGCGGCATCTGAACTTCTTTCAGCATCACTGTTACCTGCATGCTCGCGTGCCTCGCACGAAGTGTCCTGAACATGGCGTCAAACGCATAGAGGTGCCCTGGGCGCGGCCGGGCAGCGACTTCACCCTGCTGTTTGAGCAAGCGGCCATGTCACTGGTCAAGGAGATGCCGGTGCTGGCCGTCTCCCGCCAGTTGGAGATTTCCGACAAACGACTATGGCGCATCGTGCATCACTACGTGGGCCGAATGCTGGGGGAACTGGATCTGTCCAAGGTGGCGGCGGTCGGCGTGGACGAAACCGCGTCCCGGCGCGGCCATCGCTATGTCACGGTATTCCTCGACATGAAGCGCAAGCAGGAACCGGTGATCTTCGCTGTTCAAGGCTGCGGCAAGGATGCCATCCAAGCATTTAGTGCCTTCCTGACAACCCATGGCGGCAATACGGACAATGTGGTCGAGGTCGTCTGCGACATGTCACCCGCCTTCCTTAGCGGCATCACCGAGCACCTTCCCAAGGCCGAGGTAACGGTCGACTGGTTCCATATTGTGCAGACCTTTACCAAGCGGCTGGACGAGGTACGCAAGAAAGAGCGCCGCGAGCAGGAACACCCTAAGTCGCTGCGCTGGGCACTGCTGAAGAACCTGGACAACGAGAATCTGAAACCTCCACAGTTGGCGGCGCTCCAGGAGTTGGTAGCCGATCAGAGCGCCACGGCCGACGCCTGGATAATCAAGGAAAAGCTGCGCTGGATCCAGAAGGCCCCAACGCCCAGAGCGGCTCGGTGGCGCATCACGAACTACCTCAAAGTCATGCAAACGGCGGTGTCTAAAAAGCCACTACTGAAGCCGATGGGAAAGGCCTTGGCGACACTTGAGCGGCACGCGGAAGCCGTGGTTAGGCGCTGGCACTCGGGACTGACGAACGCAAGACTGGAAGGGATGAACGGTCTGTTTCAGGCGGCTCGGTCACGCGCACGTGGCTATCGGAACGAGACTAACTTCATCGCCATGATCTACCTGATTGGCAGCCCGGTGGGCCGCCTGTTCGATCAGGCTAAATCCACATGAAGTGACGAAGAACCTTGAATTACTTGTACAAAAAATAGTTGAAGTTTTAACGGTATTAGCGAATGCAGAAATAACATCTTTGGATCACTGCATTCTAATGAAGCCATTTCTTCGATTATCGCACCAGGACCATTGGCATATTCTTCATAAATCATTGATTTGTTCTTTTGGAAAGATTTTAGTATCTCTGGTACTGACTGATCGTCAGGGGTCAAAAAATCCAAAATCACCATATTTTCTAGCACCCCCAACCCAAAAGATATGTCCGGGTCAATTTTTGAATTTTGCTCTATTAATGCATCTTGAAGTGTTTTACCCCATTCCAGCATTTTCTCAACTTTAGATTCGTCAAAATTATTAGTATCAATGATTGTGCTTATCTCAGGGAATATCTCTTTTTGAAGGCAATTTGTTAAAACAACTTCTCCTTGATGAATAATAGAGCTTTCAATTGCTCCAAAATGTTCACGGTAGGTGTCGTGAAATAACAAAAAATATCCATCATCATCATAAGTTAATATTTCTTCTTGATCGTTTTTTAAATGCAGTGCAATGATTTCAAGGTTTTCCTCTATATTAGATAGGTTAGTAATGGCCATATCTCTCCAGGAGTTGACGCTATTCTCGTTGTTGGCTACCGCGTTACTACTCATTATGATGATTAATATAAAAGAATAGCTGGTGAATTGATTAGCATTTCTAACTAATTTTCTTGCTTCAATGTACATGGAGTTCACCTTTTAATAATGTGATTTTTAATCTTCATTGCTCGCATGTCGGCAAGTTTCTTTTCATAAAGATAGTGCATGGTTGAGATAAAATACAAGCTAGCAATTGTACACCATTAAAATTTTCTCATAGTGTTGAAGGAAAGCCTTATTTACTAGTTTTATTGATTAAAGATGCATGGGTTTTTTACAAAAATATATTCAGAAATTAATGGTGTTTGTTATGTTTTATTAAAATAGATTTGGTTATTTTTAGTAGTTGCCTGATGCTTGACTGAAAAAGATTTGAGAGTAAAACTGTTAAAAGTTAGCACTTCGTTTTATTTAAATTAAAAAATTTTAACATGACTATAATTTGTTGCGAGAATTTCAAGAATTAGTCAGTCAAAATTGTAAAAGTGGCGTAGTTTGTCGCAGCATACAACGGATACCTTTGCGCGATTCCTGACAACTATGAGATAACGGAAATTCTCTGTATATCAATAAATTGATGCCACTATTGGTTAACACTGTAATTATATTGATACTTAAGCATAATAATCGGTGAGGCTAATATACATGCAATAAGGAACGAGGACTGAACAATGTCGATTAAAAGAAGATTTGCGCGCAATGTTACCTGTGGTTTAGCTGCCATCTTAATGATGTCCATATCAGTCTATTCTTATTCTAACGAAGATAGCATCGATGTGATTTTAGAAAACATTGAATCCAATTCTTTTACTGCGGTCACTGAAGATAGCCAAGTATACAATTTCACACTAAACTCAAGCTCTTACAGCGTAGCGAGAGTAAAAAGACCTATAGGCGAAGAAATCAGTCTTTTCGTGTGCAGTTTCAGCTCCTCTTCTACAAACGATGGAGAAAAAGAAGTTTATTTTATAGATGTTAACTGCGACGGGGCTCTTGATAGTGTATATCCAGACTTCCAAAACGATCGACAGAGCGTTAGTCCTACGCAGGCACATATCGCATTGTTTGATGGGTTAATCGATGAGCTTGCTATCATTACCCCCATCTCTAGAAGATACGAACCAAACAAGAGATATCAAGAACCCGGACATGTGGGGCGACTCGGTGTTTTTATACAAAATGGTCGTCTACTTGAGCAAATAGGCGACCTCATAGAGTCGACTGATTTGGTAACAATTACAGATGAATATGTAAATTTTACTTTTGGAAATCATGATCAACAAGCAACTTTCATTATTTTGATTGAAAATGGTTATTATAGCGACTGTTTAACTATCATTCGTTATTCAAATGTAAAAACAACATACGTAGATTATGACTGCAACGGAAGCATCGACACATATCAAAATAATGAATCAAGTTTTACACGAGTCCAAGATATTAATTACGTACAGCTATATCAAGCAATGATACAAGATTTCATTCTTTTCTTTCAGCTCGCGGAGCGCATTGCCCCTAGGTGATAATATGGAATCTCTTGGGCTCGCGGTACGGTTCACTAATTGCGTTTGAAAAAGTCCTTTTGCTATTTTTTCCTATGCAATAGTATCAAAGTAAGATCAGTGTTCAGACTTTAAAGTCTAGCGCTACTCAATCAGGAAAGTGTCATTAGAGCAATACGGAGGGACAGTTCACCCTTTGAGCTGAAAAACAAATACAGTGGAAGCGACAATTAAGCTGGCAACAATTGAGGAATGAATCAAATGGGTTTTCAGATACTAAATTAGGCGTTTGTGATGTGTTTGCCAATTATTTCATATATAGAGACGCGCTTACCACAACATTTAGTTGATTTTGCTGCTGGCTATTGGGCGGTTGAGCCGATGTGCGACAACTGTCTTGCTCTTTCAGCTTGAATCAGCGTAATGGCTACACGCAGATGATAGGATCACCAACCTCTGATGTAGATTGAGGGGAAATGCTTGGGAGGAGCGGTCCAAATTCGAAAATTAGCTCATTGATAAAATCTTTTTCACTTTCTTGCATCGTATCGAGATCAATATCGAACACAATGTTCTGTGTACCAAAGAAAAGCAACGTTACGTGTCACCGTAGCGATGTTAAAGTCATTTTGCAGAGCACTTTTGTGAAATTGCGGGTAGTTAGCCACTTTGGCTGAAATTTTTGTAGTGAGACGAGATAAATGAGTTATTGGGCGTCCCTGTGTATAGGGGCGCTCAGCTCCATACGTTTGAAACGTACGATATCGTGGCAAAATTGGCCCAAACTCACAAATCAACTCGTTAATTAGCAAAAGTTCATGATCTTGAAGCGAGCGGAGAAAAACATATTCCCACTTCGATGTGTAGTGCTCATGAGCTTCCTCCCGAGAAACCTCATCCACTCCCGGCAAGCTCCACATGATGAAACGTAGAGAGCTATAGTTATCGACACATATCATATTTTTCATCCCTACAGCATAAACAGCGATAACGCTAAAAATTAAAAGACTTCAATAGCGCGCTTGGCATTGCACGCAGCAGGTGCTAGCCCGGTTTACGGATATGTTACATCGCGTCAGGTCACGCTAGGGAGATCAGCAAAATTTTGACATGGGAAAAAAGGTATCGGATTAGTTAAATAGAATTGATATAATACATCCTTGCTAGAAAAATCGTCGCAAAGCCTTAAATATTTGGAGTGTGTTAAATGGCATCAATATTAAGTGATTACATAAAAAAAGAGCAGATGTTAAAGCAGTTGCAAGAAGAGCTGCAAGAACTGGAAGGTAATAGCGAACTCAAGAAGGAGCTTGAGTTCAAAGAAAAATTGCAAGTTCTGATGACAGAGCATGGAAAACTGGCCCGTGATGTATGTGAGATTTTAGATCCGTCATATCGAAATACATCAGTCAAAAGCGATAAAGGCGTAAGTACAGATGGTCGCAAAAAGCGCCTGTTGAAGGTATATAAGAATCCGCATACAGGTGACGTGGTTGAAACACGTGGTGGAAATCACAAGGTGATTCAAGAGTGGAAAGCAGAATTTGGCAATGAAGAGGTTGTTAGTTGGGTGGTGGAAGAGCGAGCATAAGCCCACATTGATATAGGGGAGTAGCTTTCAATTTAATTGGGAGCTAATCCTCTTGACCTTTTCCCTAGTTTAGTACCATTGGCGTTGTCGCAAATGATCTTGTGAGGTTTACGTCTTGCTTCGCACAGCTGCTGTAGAAACCAAGCCACCTGACGTCAGCTAAATCGATACGGAGACCCGCTGACCCACTATTTCTCATGTAAAGTCCTCCACGACTTTCAGTACCCGAAAATTCAGCCTATTCGCTAGCTGGCCTGGCAACTTGTTACCATCGACCACCTCTCAGGTGTCCGGGATAACGGGTCAGTCAACACTGCGAGTTTAAATTTTCCCTCTTGTTTTGGGATGTTGGTAATATCTTCCACACGAGCTTGATTCGGCTTTTCTGCTTTAAATTCTCAATCCTATATTAGGAGCTATCAGCTTATCTTGGGCCGACTTCGCATAAAGCGTAAAAACATTGGCTCGGAAATAGATGGAGAAAATCATAGGTCTGATCGGGTTGGGGAATATAAACAGACTTACTAAGCCCCTAAGTGCAGGCATTCAATACCATTATGGTCGGTAACAACCGCTTCCAGCGCTTGGCAAAATGCTTGTAAGGCTTCACTGGAATGGCCAGGGCGCTGGTGAAGCTCTATTTCGACATGCCCAAGATCAGGTAATCCATCGGCTTCTGTCACGATACGGCAACCTGGCGGAACACTGCGCGGTGTCTTAACGGTTAGCGCAAGCCCATTCTGCACAGGGACATTAATACCGGTCGGGGATTGGCTAATGTAGCGAAGCTCCCAGGGTTTTTCCTCACGTCCGAGCGCTGACAACGCATGAGCACGAAAAATGCAGCCTTCGGGGTTTAAGGCCAATGGAAGTATTAGCCATTGAGCCAACGGGACATGTTCAGCAATCACCCACACCATTGGCTCCCAACCGAGTAGTTGCCCTGATTGAGTGGGCTTATGTCTTACCGACAGCACAACATCCAACAACCCTTCCTGAAAGCTCTTCACCAGTGCATCACTGATATCGCACTGTACCTCTAACTGAATATGAGGAAACTGTGCCGAAAAGCGTGGCAATAGATCTGGCAAGTAGGTAGCCGCTTGTTCTTCAGAGATGCCTAGGTTCTGTCTGAAAAATCATAAATGTTACGCTATCTCCGTTCATTGAGCAGAGGGCGATATGACCGGCCGTTACGAGCTTTCTGATCAGCGTTGGCAGATGATCGAGGACATCGTTTCTCCGCCGCAGACCATGGGACGTCCTCGCCGGGACGACCGCCAGATGCTGAACGGTATTCTGTGGATTCTTTGCTCAGGTGCGCAATGGCGCGATCTGCCGGAACGTTATGGCCCCTGGAAGACCGTCTATCAGCGCTTCCGACAGTGGCGCGATGATGGCACCTTCGAGCAGATGTTGACGCGCTTGCATTTACGTCTGCGTGAAGATGGTTACATGAACCTCGATACATGGATGGTGGATTCAACGTCCATTAGAGCAACTCGGTCAGCCAGTGGTGCTGGTAAAAAGGGGGATCTATAGAACCGGTAGACCATGCGCTCGGCCGCAGTCGCGGCGGGTTGACCACGAAGATACACCTACTATGCGATAGTCGAGGCTTTCCCATTACGTTTTCACTATCAGCAGGCCAGCGTGCCGATTCGACCTTCCTGACGGGGCTTATAGAGAAGGTTCGGTTGCCTGGACGGTCGGGCCGACCAAGAAAACGCAGCCGGTATATCGTGGCGGACAAGGCGTACGACAGTGATGCGCTACGGCACTATTGCACGCGTTACGGCATGCGGCCCATCATTCCGCAGCGCCGTATGCATCGACGCCCAAAGCCTGGCCTTCCGCATCAATTTGACCGGCCGAAATATCGTCAGCGTAACGTGGTGGAGCGTCTATTTGGCTGGTTGAAAGGAAAAGCGTCGGCTCAATACGCGTTATGACAAACTGGCCAGTAGCTTCAAGGCCATGGTGACACTGGCTTGCATTGAGCAATGCATGAGAGCCAACTTTTCAGACAGAACCTAGTACCAGTCCGAATTAATCGCTGTCCATTGTCAGGTTCCCCGAAGCTTACAAATTACAGCAGTACTGGTTAGTACTGCTGTAACGGCCCACCATGTCCTCGCCTTGCAATTTCCTTTCTTCGCATTAGGGGCAAACCGACCCGCTTTCTTCGATATTGCGCACACTTGCAGCGCCCAAACCGCTCACACGTGAAAGCTCTTGCGTACCGCTCCATGGCCGCATATCGAAGATCTGATTGGCTCTCACTGGCCCAACGTTCGGTAATTCTTTCAATTGTTCAACTGTGGCATTGTTTAAAAGCCAGTTTTGGCGCAACAGGGCATAGATCTCTATGGAAACGAATTGGCACTACGAGAAAATGGCTATATGAGTCTCGATACCTGAATGGCGGATTCCACCTCGGTTCGAGCGATGCGCTCTGCCGCTGGCGACGGTAAAAAAGGGCTCTGGAGAACCGGTAGATCAGGCGCTTGGACGAAGCCGAGGCGACCTGACCACCAAGATCTAGCTGGCTTATGATGCCTATTTTCAGACAAAGTGTAGAAACGATAGGTTTGTCCGCCTCTGATGCTACCCGCCTGCTGATGTTGCGTGTAGCCGATGAAAGGCGTGTGCTGTTCGAAACCAAGGCGCCGAGCCACTGCGGCCAGAATCATCAAGGAACTGGAAGACAGCAAGGGGAAGCATGTCGAATTCAATATATAAAAATATACGCATTTAATATAACATCTCCCTCGGGTAAAGCAGGGGAATGAGACATGGAATTAGATAAAATAAAGAATCACCTGATATCTAGATGTACTGCTAAAAACAGTAAAATCAACGATGATGTTGCTGAGCATAATGTCGGTGTGTTTATAAATGAGCTTGAAGAGTTTTATACACGAAAAGCTATTGTCAGTTTTAGCTATAAATATCTTTATGATTTGTTCGAGGATTTTATTAGCTTTGCAGCAAAAGCGACCAGTGAGAAAAGGTTTCAAGCTCTGGCCAGCTCAGCTTCAAAACACCCTTTTCTTCTTGAGTTTCATGGCGGAAACAAAAAATCCAATAAAGACTTTAAAAATATAAGCGCTAATGAATGCTACCCGCTCGAAAGTAAAGTTGTATCCTACAAAACAGCTTTAGTATATGCGGTGACTGAAGGAAGAAATGCTTGGCATTCGACATGGATAAAAAAAACCGATAAGATGAACTTCTTCTCGACATTTGATAATGCTAAGAATTTCTGTGAAGGGTCACGGGTGCAGGGCTCAATTTTTACTATTAATGAAGTTCCTGCTGTTGTTATTGATGGAGAGAAGGATTCCTATCTTTTTATTGAGTTAGGCTCAAAAGCCCCTTTTTCTGGTCAGGATGAAATGCTATTAAATTTAAGGATTCACACTGAATCATCAGATAACGTCCGCGCCATGCAAGTGCCCACATTGTGGGAATGCGCAAAAAAAGTCGAGAGCTTTTTAGAACTGGATGAACCATACAGAAAAGGCAGAAGAGCATATATAGGTCTAAAATCCTTAGTTGATTACGAGGTTTTGGATAATGATGATTTAAATGTATGGTTTTCATGCTCGAATGGCGGAGAGTATCTATTAGGCTGGAATGACGCATCTAGCACGATTAACACAAGCGCTATTAGAAAGCTTGTTAGTAAAGGTTATTACGGCGATTAATACGAAAGTACATAAGGGTCTGTAGAAAAGTCAGTGAGCATGGCTATGGTTATGACCATGTTCACTGATATAACACTAACTGTTTGGACCCGTAAAGAAGTGGTTTGGATCGTCATAAAATCTCTGGGGCTCTTTCTGTCATTAGTCAAAGATGAATCCAATCGGCGTTTTCCCTTTAATGTTCTAAGGGGCCGTGCACTGTTGTAGGCTCATCCTGTACGCTCTGCGCTCAGGCATCCCCTGAGAGACGCTGCCTGCGGCTCAGGCGTCACCTGTTGGGCGACTGGCAGGAGGCAAGTGTTTGGGACGTCTACTTCAGGCGTTACTAGACCGTCTCCACCATGCCGATCAGCTCGACTGGGAGCGGGTCTGTATGGATAACGCATCCGTACCGGCAAAAAAGGGGGCTCGGCCATCGACCCCCAACCCGACGGACCGGTTCAGGCCGGGCAGCAAGCGCCACCTGCTGACGGATCGTCAGGCCGCTCCGTTGGCTATTCTGCTGTCGGGTGTCAACATGCATGGCAACGTACCTTTGGCGGCCCTGCTCGATAGCGTGCCGCCAGTGTCATTGGGCCGACCAGTGCGGCCTCGTTGCCACCCTCGAAAGCTTCATACGGACTAGGCTTATGATCATCGGCGCTGCCGCCGGTCATGTTGGGCTCGCGGCATCCAGCCTCGTATCGCTCGTCGGGGCGTGGAAGAGGGTCAACGACTCGGGCGCCACCGCTGGGCTGTCGAGCAAACCTTTGCCTGGTTGCGGCGATTAGCGATACGCTATGAGCGCCGTGTCGACATTCATTATGCCTTCACTCTGCTGGGATGTTTGAACAAGCTTCGAGGCCGGTTTTGAAAGGCACACTTAATCCGGGAATCTAGATAATTCTCTGCTGCCGGGCTTTTCATTGTCCGGTCCTGTATTTACGTGGCTTTGCCGCGTTAAAGAGAGGGGAGGCAGTAGCTACTTATGCTGAGTATATAGGTAGGGTAAAGCTATTAAGCGTTTTTTATTACAATAAGCTGCCCAGCATTTCTGTCAATGTTGGAGAGTTTAAAAGTATTAAGAAAATCACCAACAAGTATTTACATATAAGCCGCTAGAAAGATCATTACTCATATGCTTGCCAGCGTATTTCTAATAGACCCGGTGGGGGAGAATCACGTAAGTGATACTGCCAATGGCTGTCAACGACAGATACAGCATCATCCCCTCTAAGAAATCATTTTTTCAACAGTCTCGGACAGGCGCGGTCTTGCCCAAGTGGTAGTCCAGACTCGCAGAATCCCCTGTTTGTAGGCAGCTTTCCACGATGGCAGGGTGGTAGACGCTGCTCGCAAAATTGCCGCTGGTGAGCTGTTCTGGCCAGGTAAGAGACGGGGTACTCGCAGAAATGATCCGGCGGCAGGAAACTGCCATGTACGAACTGGTAGACGTTGCTCGCAAAAAGCGGGAAGCCCCCCAAAGGAGAGACTGGCTCAGATGAAGCTCATCGCTGTATACGTGTATTCGTCACCACTCCCAGCAGGATCACGTCAGTTGGCCATTTTGTCTGAAAATTGGCCCGCATACAACGCTCGATGAGGCGAGTGTCGCCATGGTCCGGAAGCTACTGGCCAGCTTTTCATAGTGGGTACAGAGCCAGCGTTTCTCTTTTAGCCAGCTGAACAGGCGCTCCACGACATTACATTGGTGATACCATTGCTCCTGATGTTTAGATCCGCTGTGGGGTATGGATTGACCAGTTGCTGCTGGCGACATTATCCGGAGAGAGAATGTCGAGGCCGAATTCGCTGTGTGGCATACGAAAATCCTAAAGTCACGAACTTCGGAGAGCCGCTGAACAATGGCTGTTTACTGTCTCTACCTTGTGGATTAATGCTAGCCTGGAAAATCTAGATACCGTAAGGGCTGCTGCTTGCTTAGCATCTCGGAAGGTGATTTGATCTGCTCGACCGAGAATTAGGGTATGGCGCTTGCACGTAATTGGATGACGGAAAGATAAACGGTATGAAACGGATTTTGGTGTTTTACGAATATGAAATCCTGTCACCTCTGTGTCCCATATCTCTAGACTTCTATCAGAGTTAATTAGTCTCGTTACGAGAGCTTGGCAAAGTTGTGGACGTATATTTTTTGCTGGCATGTGTGCTCCTGTAAGTGTCTGGATTCTTTTTAATCTATTGTTTTTATCAGGCTTTAGTCAAGCTTTTATTTAATTTTCCCATATGATTACTTGACTTGTTTATTTAATTGCTTAGGTTTCATCATTAGTCTGATCCTGCACGATTTTCCGAACTTAAAATCACTTTACCATAACTTGGTAAGGTGCCTTCTTAAGAAAGTTTTGACGCTCAATTTCCTATCACTTTACGGTGACGCCGAGCTTCTCATGTGTCGAATAGGCGTTGTCCGCCTCAAAAAGTGATTTTGATAAAAATATGATTAATGTGGTCAAGTGCGAGGACGTTTCATTCGAGCTGATGAGGCTTGAGTAATGGTGGCATGACTCGCCTTACCGCCACGAGAGTTATCCGGATGCAGTTTGTACGCTTTTTACTTTTTTTGCAGCAATTGCGAAAGACAGGACTGTGACCCGCGATTAGCTCGCATCAAGTAGGGAAGGGTGTAGTTTCTTTTCGGAAAGATGGTGTTATTTCATCACTCGTAACAGAGGCTAAGGTGATGCAAAATCCGGTGAGACGTTCTTTGATAAAGCATTGGTTCGGGTCGATTGGTGGATGGTAACAACCCGGACAAAGCTTATAAACTCCTGCTAAAAATAGCGGTTCTTACTTGCAAGGCCATATGGGTAACTTGACGACATTTTTCTTTTGGGTATGGTTTTCAGTATTTATCATGCTTTCGAGAAATAAGGGCCGTTTTTTTAAGTTTTACTATAAAATATTCCTTGAATTTAACTATTGATTTTATATACAGTAAAGAGACTCGCATTAAAGTGAGTCCTTATTAAATGGATATGCAGATGATTAAAGTAAAAATAACTTTTGCTGAAGATGTTACAGAAGACTTTGCGCATTTTTATGGCACAACTGACCCTACCGCATTGATTAGTGGAGAGGTGTATGAAGGGGGCGAAAAGTTGCTGGATATAGAGGAAACACTAGTCAAAGTTGATGGACAGTGGAGGGCGTATATTGGAGATGCACCCTCAAATTACCACAAAGCGTTGCAAAAAGAAGTTGATGCGTTTTTTAATTTCGAGAGGGCATATTAATTACATATTTTATGAATCAGTAATTGGTTGTATGGCTATCCATCCTCGAATGGTGGATGGGGTGTTCAAAGTTGAATGGCGACAAGCGTGAGCGTAATTCAAAAATGGGGTAGGCCAAGCTCGGATGAATGAACGTGTCACTGCCGTTCTTGCAGCTGCTACCGGCGATGATTTCGGTATAGCCAGTAGGAGGTGCCCGCAACGCCCACACCTAGAGACAAACCGTTGTTCGAGTCTCAAGAATTTCCTGAACCGGAGCCTAAGCCTAGCCCCATGATTCTGCCGACGCTGTGGAGTCGAATTTGACCCCCAGCAGCTCGGCGCATAAAAGAAGAAGATGAGCGACAAGCTATGCAATACACCCAGGTCATGAGCAAATGGGAAGAGGCGGCACGAATCTTCAATGAGCAGGAGCGAGAGAGGCGTTCGCACGAGACGAGGCTTATTCTATCGGATCTCGATTTCATGGCGATCAATATGGAAAAGCATCTGGGGGAGATCCCATGGCCAAGGGAGACGAACATAAGCTTCGACTTAGGTGATGATGCTGGCACTATCGCGATCGATATAGAATTGCCAGAAGAAGGTGACTTTCCAGATGCCGAATATATGCTTGCTGGCAAGCAGCTTAAAGTTTCAGCAAAGAAAATCACGGCGACGAGACGTCGGGCGCTATATCGAGATTATGCTCATGGCGTCGCGATGCGTGTGCTGGGGGAAATATTTCATCGCTTGCCGACGGTTCAGGTCGCTTTAATATCAGCGTATACCTCGGCAATGGACGTGGGTACTGGGAAACCTACTGAGAATTATCTCTACAGCGTTTTGGCTACTAAGCCTCAGTGGCGGGAGATCAACTCCAAGGCTTTGGCAAACATTGAGGCGTCTGCAACGCTGGAAGGTTTCGAGCTAAGGAGAAAAATGACTAAAACGGGGATATTTAAACCTATAGAGCCTTTCGATATAGAAGTGCTGGCAAGTGTCAACTAAGCAAGGTGTATCGTGGCGCAATTATCGCTACATGACTGTTCGGTTCAATCATACTGTATGAGCAATGCGTCATTGGCTGCATAAAGTGCATGCTTTCAACATGGAAGCTATCCGGGACTCGCGGTGCAAATAGATATTAGCCCCATTGATTATAAGCACGGGCTAGGTGAGGTCTCTCGTCGTTTTGGGTAGCTGTAGGCGAACATGGGGGGCCCACATCTCTTCTAGTCCCGTCTGGGCTTCTTGGCCAGCTAGCTTACATTTATGCAAAGTAGGGAGGCTGAGTACAGAAAAAGTCATGGCATACTCATCCATCAAGGGGTGGTCAAATCATACTCGCCATGTGCTAAGTTTAGTTAACAGGCAGTTTTCGACCCAAAGCGGTCAATTAATTAAAGCTAATGTAACACCACGTAATCTATCCAAAAACTCAAATCGACCATTCAGGCTACCCTCTCAAACCCCAAGTATAAGATCATGTAGTGTCTAAAAATCCGGGGCGATTCACCCTTCAGCTAGGATGTTTAAATAGGCGAATCTGTATGATTGACTCAGGCGATAAATGTCGTCTTAAACGGCGTAATGGTACGCCAGATGCGGGGGGTAAGATCACCCTGCCTAAAGTAGTGGATTGATATGTCGAAGTTATGAAACCCGAAGGGTAGCACTAGACGCTAGGTGCAATGCAGCAGGTTTGCTGCTAAGATATGACACGTTTTTGCACCATTCTTTCTTTTTCCCAGCTGTAAAAGAATCTCTGCCAATGACTGTATTTACACATCATTTTTTAGGGTTGATGACTCCACCCTAGCTCCAAGCCCCCCCCCCCGAGGTGCTGATAGCGCTTCCACTGTGCTGTCATCGCTTTCTGGTACTTAAGCCTTCAGTACCTGATTTTCTGGTACATGAACGTAGCCGTACCTAACGCTAGCTTTCCACTATTTAAAAACTACAAGCTGATTACCCCAGCGTGCCAATGTGTTGGCGGTGCTTCCTATTGTTGGCTGCGCTGTTAGCCCGTTTTGGCTTATCGTTACCCCAAAATCATGGACCCCTCGCATGTACGAAAAGTTTAAACAATCTTGGCTCTCTAACCTCAAGGGCGACACCCTGGCGGGGATTGTCGTTGCGCTAGCGCTAATACCTGAGGCCATTGCGTTCTCAATTATTGCCGGTGTTGACCCCAAGGTCGGCCTGTACGCCTCGTTCGCTATCTGTGTGATTATCGCCTTTACCGGCGGTCGCTCTGGCATGGTGTCGGCAGCAACCGGCGCCATGGCACTTTTGATGATCACCCTGGTGAAAGAACACGGGTTGGAATACCTGCTAGCCACTACAATTTTAACTGGTGTTCTGCAAATTATTGCAGGTTATCTAAAGCTTGCTGAGCTGATGCGCTTTGTGTCGCGCTCGGTGGTAACTGGCTTCGTTAACGCGCTGGCCATCCTGATTTTTATGGCTCAGTTGCCCGAGTTAACCGACGTTACCTGGCACGTTTATGCTATGACCTTGGCTGGCTTAGCCATCATTTACGGCTTCCCCTATGTACCGGTGATAGGTAAAGCCATTCCTTCGCCACTGGTATGTATTGTCGTTCTCACCGTCGTGTACATGATGACCGGCATGGAAATTCGCAGCGTTGGTGATATGGGTGAACTGCCCGATAGCCTACCGATGTTCTTGTGGCCTGATGTGCCGCTGAACCTCGAAACGTTGATGATCATTCTGCCAACAGCGCTGATGCTGACTGTGGTGGGTCTGCTGGAGTCGATGATGACCGCAACGATCATCGATGATCTCACTGATACCAAAAGCGATAAGAACCGTGAGTGTAAAGGTCAGGGCATTGCCAATATTGGTTCAGGCCTCATTGGTGGTATGGCGGGTTGCGCCATGATAGGTCAGTCAGTGATCAACATTAAATCGGGCGGTCGTCGTCGTACCTCTACCTTGATTGCCGGTATATCACTACTACTGATGGTGGTGTTCTTGGCGGATTGGGTATCTCAGATTCCCATGGCGGCATTGGTTGCGGTAATGATCATGGTGGCGATCGGCACGTTTAGCTGGGAATCGATTCGCGACCTGAAAAAGCACCCCATGAGTACCAATTTCGTCATGGTGGCGACGGTTATCGTGACCGTAGGTACTCACAACTTGGCAATAGGCGTCTTTGTTGGTGTGCTATTGGCGGCGATGTTCTTTGCTAACAAAGTCGGCAACATTATGTATATCGGCTCTAAAGAAATCGAGCCAGGTAAAGAGCGTGAATACGAAGTGGTCGGTCAGGTGTTTTTTGCTTCCTCTGAGCGCTTTATCGGCGCGTTCGATTTCAAAGAGAGTATCGATAAAGTCACCATCAACCTTTCCCGCGCGCACTTCTGGGACATTACTGCCGTACAGGCGCTGGATCGCGTGGTGATAAAATTCCGCCGTGAAGGTACCGAGGTGGAAATGATCGGTTTGAGCGAAGCCAGCGCGACGGTGGTGGATCGTTATGCGGTTCATAACGACCCCGAAGCGGTTGAAAAGTTGATGGGCGGCCACTAACCAACGCAAGGAGCACAACATGACAGATCAGGTATTAGCCGCTATTGACGGCTCCCAGTTTTCCGAAGGCGTTTGTGACTATGCCGCCTGGGCCAGCTTGGCCATGGAGGCACCGTTGACCTTTGTGCATGTGGTCGACAATCATTCTGACGTACCCGAAGAGCAGAACCTTTCCGGCAACCTGCGCTTCGGTGCCCGCGAACGGTTAATGAAAGAGCTTTCCGACCTTGATGAGCAGCGCGCCAAGGTGAATCGCGAGCAGGGCAAGCTAATGCTGGAGGCGGCCAAAGAACGGGCGATAGAGGATGGGGTCAGCGACCCCATCACTCGCCAGCTCAACGGTACTCTGGTTGAAACGTTAGTAGAGCTTGAAAAAGACGTGCGATTGCTGGTGGTGGGTAAGCGAGGTGAAACCGCTTACCAGGCCAGTGGCCATCTTGGCTCTAACCTTGAGCGGGTAGTGCGTGAAATGCACCGCCCGATCCTGATGGTGCCGAAAACCTTCAAGCGGCCTGAAAAAATATTGATGGCCTTTGACGGCAGTAAAACAGCCCGTAAAGGCGTCGAGATGCTGGCCCGTTCACCGCTGTTTGCAGGTACCGAGTGCCATGTATTGATCGTCGGTGCAGAAACGGCTGAACGCCGCTCTGAGCTTGAATGGGCGTTAAGCACGCTGCGTGAAGCAGGCCACCAGGCCGAGGGCGCCATTCGTGCTGGCGAGGTAGACGAAGCGCTACAGGCCTACGAAAAAGAGCACAGCATTGACTTACTCGTGATGGGCGCCTACGGGCACTCGCGTATTCGCCACTTACTGGTAGGTAGCACCACAACGGCCATGCTACGTGGTAGCCACATACCGGTACTGATTTTGCGCTAAGGCTCCAAAAGAAGCAGCGCATCACCGTTTAGCTCGCATTGCGACTTGTTACCCGCAGCCGGCCCTCATTTTTTGAGTGAGCCGGCTTTTTTGTTCTAAGGAGAGGCTAATGAAGACTTGGCAGCTCAATAAAACGCAAATTTCTATTAACCAGACGGATGACTACTTCTCGATAGAAACTGCTTACGTCGAGCCTGCTACCCAAGAGCAGATAAACGCTTTAGGCAGCGTAGTGATTGGCGAGGCTTGGATGACCTCACAGCCATACCAGGAAGGACCTTCGGTAATTAAGTTTGCACCGCCTCAAAGCAGAGATGATGATCCTGAATCGTTGCCTTTATGGGCAAAGTGCTACCGTAAAGTCATTATAGTAGCGGAGCGTGAGGAGCTTGCTACGCTGGCTATTCCCCTCCCTGGCGCTAATCCCCATGCGCAAGGAGGTGAAGAGGCTGTTCGCCAAGCTGTCTTCGCATTGAGTGATCAACTGCAACAGGCCAAACATCTGCAACACTTATACCTGTATGCTCGCGATGAAGAGAGCGTCTGGACGTTATTCAAATCGTCGTTTTAATCCAGTCGAATGATCATCACGCCGCTTGAAAATGGTGACTGTCCAGCTCTTCGATAAACGGCGAGGGTTGATCGTGGTAAGTAAGGTCAAGTTGGTGCATTGCTCGAGTACAGGCCACATAAAGTAAGTTGCGCTCCATATCGGTGGCGTAATGAGAGGCCGTTACCTCGGGCACAATAACACGATCAAATTCCAAGCCCTTTGCCATATGGGCGGTGCAAATAATAATACCTTGTCCAAACGCGGTGCTTTGCTCAGTGAGCAGCTGTAGCTTATCGAATTCACCTTCTAACGCTTTAAAAACCTGGCTTGCCTGCTTTTGGGTTTTGCACACAATACCCAAGGTATTATGCGTTGAAATTGCAAACTCTTGGGCTAGCTGCTGGATGGCTGTGTGCGACTGCTTGCGCGACGCGCAATGGTAAATAGTAGGCGTTTTGCCATGACGCTCGATAGGCTCTAGATCGGGGTTATAGGCAATATGCTGAGCAAAACGAGTTATTTCGATACTGGAGCGGTAGCTTTTGTTGAGTGTCACGTACATGGATTGACGCAACACTTGACGTATCTGCTCAGCTTGCGAGGCGCTATAGGGGTTAACCGATTGGTAGCTATCACCTAGCACGGTTTTTTTGCAACGAAATAGCTGGCCGATAACCGCATACTGCACAGGGGTATAGTCCTGCATTTCATCGATTAATAGGTGTTTGGCATTCCGCCAGCGGGAGTGAACTCCCTCTAAGCGCATCTTTAAATAGATCAGTGGGAACACGTCGGCATACTCAAGCCGCCCCCGGGAGGCCGTCTTGAACAGTTCAGGTTTACCGAGCCAGGTGTAAAACTCCTTGTAGGTCTCACGCAGCGTTTTCTGCTTCAGCATGCCCTTAACGGTGGCTTTTAGCTTTTTTCGCTCGTCGGGCGCTAAATCATAGTTATATTGATTGCCAATTTTCCGCTCTATTTCCCAGCTCACCTGTCTTAGGCGCTCATTGGTAGGTAGGTTGCGATGCTTTTTAAACACTTCTTCCAGTAGCCAGCTAGGCACTAATCGCCGAGCAATCCAGATATCCTCAGCCTTAAAGCGCTTCGCTTCTACGTCGGCCGCGTAACGATCAAGCTGTTTCAGAAATTCTGGTGAGGCTTTGAAATGTAGGCGCGCCTTCATAGCCTCGTCGTTCTTTTCCAGTAGCGACGTGGTTTGTTCAAAAAATGTTTCAAACCGATACTGGCTGTCGAGCAACTCGTCAGCCAGTGTTTCCATCCCCACCTGATTAACGGTCTCTTCCCCCAGTTCGGGCAGCACGTTGGCGATATAGTCGGAAAATACCTGGTTGGGGGAGATAATTAAAATATCTTCTGAGGTGAGCGTGTCTTTAAATCGATAAAGCAGAAAAGCAATCCGGTGCAGCGCAATCGAGGTCTTTCCAGAGCCCGCCACGCCTTGAATAATCAGAGTGTGGGCTTCGTCGTTACGAATAATCGCATTTTGATCACGCTGAATAGTAGCGACGATGTTTTTCATCGTGTCGTCAGAGGCTTGGCTCAGTGTGTCTTGAAGCACGTCATCGACCACATGGACATCGCTATCGATCATCAACTCAATACTGGCTTTCTTTATTCTGAACTGCCGTTTGAGGCTGATCTGGCCTCTAATCTCGCCTTTCGGGCTCTGATAGCTGGCGGGGCCTGTTTCGTAATCGTAAAACAGTGACGCAATGGGTGCCCGCCAGTCGTATACGCGACTTTCACTGGCTAGGTCGTCGTAAAAGTGGTGGATGCCAATGTAAATGTGAACGGGAGTCGCTTCAGAGGAGCCCCGCTGGGCAAAATCGAAGCGACCAAAATAGGGTGAGTGCCTGAGCTTTTCGAGTTTATGGCGGCGTGCCAAGGCATTGTCGCCAGTCATTACCGCTTGCTCAATTGACTCGCGAGCGGAGATTTTCTCGATGTGATCCATCTCATCCCGGCTTGTCCATAAATACTCTTTCTGGGCCTGTATGTCCTCTGCATAAGCCGCTAGGCGTTGGTTAATTTCTTCTACGTTCAGGTCAATGCGTTCAAGGGTGTGCATTAACTGGCGGTGTTCAGCGTCGCGTTGAGAGATGTTGGTTTTGGTATCCATAGTGCCTGTTAAATGGGGAGTATTTACTTCTTAACGTCTTGTAATGAAAGGCTTAATTCAAAAAGCGTTTATTTCGCGGGTAGTGTGAAACGTAAGCTCTGGCCATCTTTCAATAGTAATGTCCAGTGCTGCGCGAGTAGGGGGCATAAAGGCCAGGGCGCCCGCTGCGTCGTAGGCTAATCGTTGAGAGCTAGTTTGGGTAAATCGCTTTAGCTGGTGTATATCCTCACTCGATACCCAGAGCGCTTTATGCACTGGCACGCTTTCAAAGGTAGCGTCTATGTTGTATTCCGTAAGTAAGCGATGAGCGACGGTTTCAAACTGTAGCTGCCCAACGGCGCCCATAATCATCCCGGTCTTTTCTAGCGGTTCGAATACCTGGATAGTGCCTTCTTCACCTAGCTCTTTAAGCGCTTTGTTTAACTGCTTTGAACGTAGCGGATCGTTTAGACGCGCCGTTTTGAAAATTTCAGGTGAAAAGTGGGGGATGCCTGCCATGGCCAATAGCTCGCCTTCACTTAGCACATCGCCAATACGCAGCTTGCCGTGGTTGGGAATGCCAATAATGTCACCCGCATAGGCGGTGGTAAGGTGCGTGCGTTCTTGAGCCATAAAGGTGATAGCGTGGTCGAGCCGAATGGGTTTGGCACTTCGTGCGTGATTAACTTTCAGACCTTGCCGATAGACGCCGGAGCAAATACGTAAGAACGCAATTCGGTCGCGATGCTGTGGGTTCATATTGGCTTGAATTTTAAACACGATACCTGAAAATTGTTTCCCATCAGGATAGACGGTT
Organism: Halomonas sp. QHL1; assembly: GCF_001882345.1. GTDB lineage: Bacteria > Pseudomonadota > Gammaproteobacteria > Pseudomonadales > Halomonadaceae > Vreelandella. Next base: position 1,335,411 of record NZ_MINL01000001.1, on the reverse strand, counting down.
GTTTCCTTCGCTTCACGAGGGCGTGGAGAAGGCGCCCACTGGGTAAGCGCTTCTAGAATATCGCGCACGCCGAAGTTGTTAATCGCTGAACCGAAAAATACCGGCGATAAGTCACCTGCTAGAAAAGCTTCCTGGTTAAAAGGATCAGCTGCTTCTTGAACAATCTCAAGCTCCTCTTTAAAGGTGGCGTGAGCTATCGGAAAATTTTTTGTGAGGTAAGGATCATCCACGCTTTCTAGCACTTCCACTGCCTGATGAGCAGTGTTATCGCCTGGGGTGAACTTAAGCATGTGGTGGCGACGCAAGTCGAATACACCTGCAAATTCTTTCCCCATGCCTACTGGCCAAGTAATGGGGGCACAGGCGATACCTAGAATTTGCTCAATTTCATCAATGAGGTCTAATGGTTCACGAACTTCACGATCCATTTTATTGATAAAGGTGATAATCGGGGTTTTACGCTGACGACAAACTTCTAATAATTTTATGGTTTGTGCTTCTACCCCTTTAGCCGCGTCAATGACCATTAATGCGGCATCAACAGCGGTTAGCACGCGGTAAGTATCCTCGGAAAAATCCTGGTGACCTGGGGTGTCGAGCAGATTAATCACACACCCTTCGTGCTCGAACTGCATAACAGAGCTTGCTACCGAAATGCCCCGCTGTTTCTCCACTTCCATCCAGTCGGAGGTCGCAAACTGCTGGCTCTTTTTGGCTTTTACGGTACCCGCTGTACGGATTGCGCCACCGTACATCAATAGCTTTTCGGTTAAGGTGGTTTTGCCCGCATCAGGGTGCGAAATGATGGCGAAGGTACGGCGACGTTTTACTTCTTGTTCAATGGGGAACTGAGCTGCAAGAGCGGCGTTTTCCATATTGACCTCGTGGTGTGGTTTGGCGAAGAGTAAACGTGGATTGAATCATTCATCCATGTAACGCCAAGCCTGAACGCCACGAACCAATGCGCGATTAGTAACGCTAAGAAATCGCCCGCGCTCTAAAATAGCCGATGTCACACCAGCCCCATGAATATCGCGATAAACCACCAGTAAGGGTGTTTTGGCATTCGTGGGTAAATAGCTGTGGACACTAGTCCACTCGGTGGATTTAGTTAATTCATCAATGTTGGGGATAAAAGCATCTTGTACTTGCATGGTCATTCCACTCACAGGTCGGTTTCGGCAAAGTCATTGCGTTCCGAAACGCAACGATTGCATAGCGTCGTCTGTATGGAATAGCGCTAGGGCGGGGTAGGGCAGAAGCCGTTGTGTAACCGTGTCATTGAGTTTCCTCATGCAGTTACCAGCGACCTTAAGTAAAGGTATCTGGGATAGGTTGAAGCATAATCTTACCACGATTGACCGCTAGTAAGGTTTGGTGTTCCGTAGGATGTTGTTACCACGAGAGTAGGCCAAGCGCGATGGTGTGAATTCGTCAAGCGCTTGGTTCATACCCTAAGTTGATGGTTAGTGAGCTAGATGACCTTAAGTTCAGGATAGAATCGTTTTAAGCAAAGACTTGTGCCCATTCATCGCGTTTTTCAAGCAGATCGCTGGCAAGAGCTTGAGCGCCTTTCAGGCTATGACTGTCGGCCCAGCCGCACTGCATTTCGTTGCAAGCGGGTACTTCGGTAGCCGTTAAAACGTCTTCCAGCGTTTGGTCGAGTATCTTCAGTACTTCCTCTATGGTATGAGAGATAAATCAACCATTACTCATGGTACCGAAACAGTTTACGGCACTGCACAACATGATGATCGCGTTTGACGGTAGTAACCGGTCCGTAAAGGGGGGGAAATGCTAGCTAAAAGTCCCTTGTTTGAAGGCACTACTTATCATGTCGTTAATGTGGGCGCAGAAACAGCTGAATACCGCTCGCAGCTTACCTGGGCGTTGGAAACGTTACGCGCACCGCCGAAGGCGCGGGCGAAGTGGAAGAAAAGCTGCGTACCTGTAAGCAGGAGCACAGTATCGATATGCTGGTAATGGGCGCCTATGGCCATCCGCGCATTCGCCACTTTCTAGTGAGTAGCACTACGACCTCAATGCTGTGTAACGCCCAACTGCCGGTGTTAACTTTGCACTGAACACTTGCTTTCATTGCTTGCTATTTACTGCTCTGCCATGTAGTTGGCTGCTTCCCGCAGTACGCGCTGTGCCAGTAGCCATCCGACAACGATGAACACCAGCATACCTAATAAAAGCGAGTAAAAGGGTACACCCACTCCAAGTGCTAACCCCAGTACCGCAGGCGCTATGCCGGTGGAGAACACCATGGATGCGCTAAGTGCTGAGCGTACCTTGCCAAGATGCTTAGCGCCCCATAGCTTTATCAACAGACCAGAGGCGATAAGCTCCTGAGCGCCCATGGCCAACCCGCCGCCTACCATTAGTGCCCAAATGCTGATGTTCCCGCCGATGGTTAACGCCATCACCATAGCGATGGCGTAGGGCAGCAAGTAAAGGCGCGCTAGCTTCACGGGACCCAATTTATCGATCCATCGACCGCCTAGTAACGCACCCGGCAGTTTGGCGAACCCCATGCCGGTCAGCGCCAGTGCATAAACCGCCAGCGAGCTGTCGAGGGCTTCAGTTAATTGGGCTTGATAAATAAATAGCCCCGTCATGGTGATAGGCAGTGACATTAACAGGGGCAATAACAACCAGAAGCGTTTATCACGAAAGGGGCGAGGGCCGTGTGGTGTTTGTTTCGTCGGTTTAACGCCCGGCGCGCTGGGCCAGGGGGCTTTCATTAGCAGCCACAGCCATGGCAGTGCAATAGTTCCACACATTAGCCACCAAAAAGTTTGCCAACTGCTCCAGATAAGCGCCGCAGCAACCAACGGTGGTAGCAGCGCTTCACCCAGTGGAATGCCTAAGTTTGCCAACCCAATGGCGCGGCCACGCATGGTGGAAAACTCTCGGGCGGCGAGCGTGTTACCCAAATGGGTCAACATACCCTGACCGCATAGCCGTACTATGCCAAGGCCGACTATCCCTAACCACCACCAGGGCGATAAGGTAAGCAGCACAACGCCTGTTAATAGCAGTAATAATATGATTGCTGCGAAACGTCGTGGGTTTATCCAATCAACAGATGGCCCAAAGCGCAGCATGCAGAAGCCCGCTATCAGAGTAACCACAGCATAAGCGGTGCCAAACTGGCCGACACTAAGCCCAAGGTGGTCTGAAAGAGGGGCTTGAAAGAGGCCAATGAAATAACTCTGCCCAAGGCTTGAGCTAAACATGGCCAAAAAAGCGATACTGAGTACGCTGCGGTGATCGCGCAGCAGGGTGCGATAGCCCATCGAATAGTCCCTTACGCGATCAAACAAATTAGTAGGGTAACGATTGTAGGCTAACTGGAGACGCAGATGAATCACCCCGAGGTGGATATAGCCGTTATCCGTGAGAAGCTGATGACACTCGACACCACGCTTCGCGAGGAGAGCGCAAGCAGTGAAGACTCACGCGATACTGTAATGTTGGATCAAACGTCGGTAGGTCGGCTGTCGCGTATGGATGCAATGCAGGGGCAAGCGATGGCCAAAGCAGGCGAGAAGCGCCGCCAGTTAAAGCTGAAGCAGATTGCCGCTGCACTTCAGCGTATAGAGGGTGAAAACTTCGGTGAGTGTATTGAGTGCGGCGAATGGATTGGGGCCAAACGCCTCACTTGGGACCCGCTAGTACTGAAGTGTATTGAGTGTGCCGATTAGCTAGGGTATGCAGGCTCCTCCCGAACGCTTTGCAGCTCTCCAATTATTAACTGAATTTTAATAAAGCGCTGTAAGAGAATTATATTAGAATATTTTAAAAGACTGCTTTTGGCCGAGGCTGTGTGAAAACTCTTCAGCCGTCCAAAAGTTGGCGTCCATACGCGAAATCTGGAGAAGTTTTGCAATGAAGGAGACTCAGAATTAGCGAGGGAGCGCAATTTTTAATCACCTTTTGGCCGGACCCCGTACTCTCCAACAGTTTTCACACAGCCTCGGCCGTTAGCTGCATTAAAGCTAGCAGCTCTTCGATGAATAAATGCTAACCAAATATCCACTCATTCACTCCTTCTGAAAGCTTTAGTAAGCTACCACTTACACTCAGCAGTCGGGAGGGCAGACCTCCATTACGCACGAGAACAGTTCAGCATGGCACCATCTACTGTTTCCCTACTGGGTTACGCGATGAGCTGAATGCCGAAGTGTCAGTCTCGCTCTTGCGGCCAATGGCGATAAGGACCAGAGCCCTGTGGGATATTATTATATAGCATCGCATGCTCCGCTAAGCTTTCCGTGTTCGATGTAAGGAGGCTAAAATGGGTAAAATGCTAGAAATTAGACTATTTATAGTGACGGGGTAAGCATAATTTGGTAGTTTTGAGGCTAATAGATATTTGATTAGTGCTAGTGAATGTAATATTACGGTGGTTATTGCCAAACATGAAATGATACGCAATGTCAGCTTTCAGTTCGAAGAAAATGCTGCAAGCGGGGTTATTTTCTCATATTTTTGATGAGTAATAGTGTATATCCCTATTTCAAAGTATAAATTATTATTAGCTTCAGTATAGAGTTAATTTATATGAACCTTGGGTTGGCTTCACAGTAACCGTTTGGAGATTTAATGATGAATTTCACAAACCTAATTATAAAAAAATAATAGATGATTAATTTCACGTTTCGGCTGTTATTGGCTTTTAATTCGACTTCGTTATTGCTGATAATTTTTGCCGTACAAAAAGGTTATACGCTTAACTATTTCTTCTCAACCTATAAAATTTTGGCAGCTCTACCAAATATGGTTTCATATTTGGCATATTTTCTTGTCCCGGTCTTGTTGACCGGGGTTAGCATATTGCTTAGCTCAAAATTGGGTAAAGATAAATTTAATCCAGGTGAAGTTAAGGGTATCGAGCATGCGAACAATAGTTTTCTTCCAAGTTATCTTGGTTATTTTTTTGTAGCCTTGAGTGTTGGTAATTGGGAAACCTTAGTGTTTGTATATGGAGTGCTATTCGTTTTCACTTTTTTATCTCAAGCTCTATATTTCAACCCTCTTTTTCTTCTGTATGGTTTCGAGTTTTATAACATCACAACAAGGAATGGTGCAGCTGTGTTTTTAATAAGTAGAGGTAGATATAAGACGCCGGGAGAAGTTTTGGTAAATAAAGCTTTTCGTATAAATAATTATACTTTTATCGAGCGAGGTGATTGATGGATCATGTTGTTGCTAAAATAAAAAGTCGTGAGAGAAAGAAGATATTTAAGCTGTTATCTGATCAAAGGCTGTTTGATAACTTAAGTATAAGCATAGGAGCTTGCGCGGACTACGACCCTGACCATAACCTTGACGAAGATTCTTGGTTCAAGATAGAGCAGTTCAGTAAAAAAGAATATTGCAATGTTTTTTTGAAAAAAAATTTGACTCTAAAGAGTACGACGATCTTCCAAAAGCCCGATTTTCTGATATTGTATATCTTTGCTCTGTGCAGGGTGAAGATTTCTATTTTCAGAAAGTAACACCATCACTATTTTTAAGAAGAAAAATGATCTCTTTCGGAGAGTGTGCAGAAGTTCAAGATAGCGGTAGTCGCCTTGTTGTTCACTCACAGCCAGATTCCGTTTACTTTAAAAGAGAAGACACACTTGTATTTAGAAGTCTTGCTACTATTTCTAGCATATTTAAAGGTATCGATGCTATTTATAAAGAGGCAACAGCAGAAGAAGTAGACAGTTTTCTTAAACAGCCGTTTATCATTACTTTAGGTGGTTTTGGTGAAAATAATGTATCTAAGCCAAACCGGAAACGTATTGCACTGGCCATGAGTACGTTGGAAAGCATGTCAAATGAAGATCGTTACAAGATGCTAGGATATATTGGGAATTATTGTAGTTCAAAGCTAGAAATTCACTCCAACGGAGAGAAGGTTAAAGTGAGTGATGATGAAGACTTGAAGTTACTTCTATATGGTATTGAGCAGCGTTTTTATACTACGCCGTTTGGGGGCGAAAAGCGCTTAGCAAATTCTGTTAAGACACTATAATTGTTTTATTTATAGTTAGCTTTTTTTAATTTTTATTAAGATTTTTTAATAATGCTGTATGTCCAAAAATAGTAAGTAGTCCTGTTGTAAATGCTGACACGAGAGAAGCGTGATCGCTACGGCGCTGAATGACTCTTGCCAGTATGCACTCAGATGGCGTCGAACGTCTGCTTTTGGCCGAGGCTGTGTGAAAACCCAAAATCAGTTGACGATTACAGTGCTATGGGCCTCCTGGAGTGGCGGTCGGCGAGCGTAAAGAAAACGACCATTTTCGTTCCTATTGCCCAACTATAGTGGACCACCATAACGCATACCAAAATGCCGGTTCATTTCGGGAGGTCTGTGAAGAGTAGGTATTGCCTTTGCATTTCAAAAAGTATGCCCACCTCAGCACTCTCCTTTTCAGCTGCTATCGCCTCGGCCTTTTTCAGGCGAGCAAAAGGATGGGCCAGCTCGGGACGACTCTTCGCCCACTCATATAGTGTTACCCCCTTGGCCTTCTGGTGTTTATGCAGGAACTCATCGCTTCCAGGCAGGGTAACTACGAAGGCCACAAAGGACAGCGGCTCGCCCGTCCCCATTGCTTCTTGCATCTCGACGCGGGCCTTTCCCACCAACACCTCCTCGTTCTCCAGCAGCTTGGCCATGTCTTCTTCTCCTTATGGTTTGTTGTATAGAGTAACGCCCGTATACGGCGCTCTTACACCCTATTTCCGCATCCATTGTCTGCATCAGTGTTCTGAGGCGTGCCCCCGGTTAGATGATTTGAACCAGGCATGGTTAACCAGGGTTACCTTGGCAGGCAATGACTATTATGTCTGTGGGGCAGCCGAAAAGGGCAGATCCTGACGAAATGATAATCCTCCATCGTCGAAACGACCCTAGTCTTTGCCCATGAGCTGGTTAGTCATTTGGTACTGAAGCACACGGGTGCAAGCATCTTCCCGTATGGTGTTCGAATCGGCTTTAATAAAAAAGCCGACCAGCTCCCCGAGTTCGAGTATGTCGGTTTAGAGGTCTGTCATGTTCCCTTTGACGGTATAAACCCCCGCGGCCATGAGCACTAAGGTGGTGGGAATACGCAAGACCTGAGCGAACAGGCGGGTTGCCACCATGCCTCCTAGCAGCAGAAGTAGCATTGCAGTAAACAGCATCTGCCACATAAAACCGAAGACCACATCTGGCGACTTGGTGAACAGTTGTGGTCCGGGTTGAAGCCCATGAATCATCAACGCACCGAGTCCCAAAGCCGCTACCAAGTTGCCCGGAATCCCTAGCGTTAGGGATGGAATCATCGCCGAAGCATTATCGGCACTGTTACCTGATTCGGCGGCTGTGACGGCATCTGAACTTCTTTTATACTCCCGTGTGCCGCACTAAGTGCCCCGAACATTGCATCAAGCGCATCGAGGTGTCTTGGGCTCGCACCGGCAGCGACTTCACCTTGTTGTTCGAGCAAGCGGCTATGTCGCTCGTCAAAGGATATGCCGGTGCTGGCAGTCTCCCGGCAGCTGGAGATTTCTAGCAAGCGCCTATGGCGAATCGTGCTTCACTACGTGGGCCGAGTTGGATATATCACGGGTGGCCGCTGTCGGCGTGGACGAGACGGCCTCCCGATAGGCCATCGCTACGTCACGGTGTTCCTCAATATGCAGAGAAATCAGAAACCAGTGATATTCGCTGTGCTTGGCCATGGCAACGATACTATCAAGGCGTTTAGCGCCTTCCTGCGACCCGTGGCGGCGATACGAACAATGTGGTCGAGGTCGTCTGCGACATTTCGCCTGCCTTCCTCAGCGGTCTGACCGGATATCTTCCCCATGCCGAGGTAACGATCGACTGATCCTTTATTGTGCAGAACTTTGCCAAGCGGCTGGAGGAGGGACGCAAGAAAGAGCACCGCGAGCAAGTACACCCCAAGTCGCTGCGCTGGGCACTACAGAAGAACTTGGAAAACTCAAACAGCTGGCGACGCTCCAGGAGTTGGTAGCTGATCAGAGCGCCCTGCCATTGCCTGGGTGATCAACGAGAAACTACGCTGGATTCCAGAAAGCCCCGACGCCCAGAGCGGCTCTGTGGCGCATCACGCACTACCTCAAGGTCATGGAATGGAGGCGGCGGTCTCGGAAAAGCCACTACTGAAGCCGATGGGGAGGGCTCTGGCGACGCTTTAGCGACACGGTGGTCAGACGCTGGCTCTTGGGACTGACGAACGCAAGGCTGGAAGGAATGAATGGTCTGTTCCAGGCGGCTCGATCACATGTACGCACTACCGGAACGAGGTCAACTTCATCGACATGATCTATCTGATTTGCAGCCCGGTGGGCCGCCTGTTCGATCAGGCCAAATGCACATCAAGTGACGAAGAAATATAAATGGTCTGCGGACAACTACGTTGACAAAAACCGCGAGCTAAACACCTAAAAACGACAAAGCCCCCGGCCATGGCCAGGGGCTTTATGTTGTTGGTGCGGGTGGACGGACTCGAACCGTCACGGCCAATGGCCTCAAGATTTTAAGTCTTGTGTGTCTACCTATTCCACCACACCCGCGATAAATATTTAATAAAGTTGTTAAATATCTGTTGTCAAATCGTCGCTAGCGACTAGCAACATTTTTCACTGCTAAGCTGTCGCTTGATCTAACTTATTGAAATTTAATGTCTTTCTAGACTGTCGCCAAGATAATTCAATGATAGCGCTGAAAGCTTTTAAGTCTCTTGCGTCTACCGATTTCGCCATCCGGGCTATACATCACAAAACAATCACATCGCAATGCTGTTTCTTGCTACTTAAAACACCACTGCTACACAAAGATGGAGGCTGGAGTCGGAATCGAACCGGCGTACACGGAGTTGCAGTCCGCTGCATAACCACTCTGCCATCCAGCCTCAAAAGTCGTTGGAGCGGGAAAGGAGATTCGAACTCCCGACCCTCGCCTTGGCAAGGCGATGCTCTACCACTGAGCTATTCCCGCTCGACTCGAGGGCGAATTATACGGATCGCCATCAGGTTGTCAATCAATGAATTAACGCGTGTTCCTTATTTACTTATCAGCAGCTTACATTGAGCGGCTTAGATGCGGCCAAGCGGCTTTCAGGTACTGAATCATCGACCACAGCGTTAGGAGAGCGGCGGTATAAAGCACTACCACGCCCAGCAGCGCAAATTCGTGGGTCGGAGGCAGCGCCAGCAAGATTAACAGCGACACCATTTGCAGGGTGGTTTTCAGCTTGCCTACCCAGGAGACCGCTACCATGCCGCGTTTGCCCATTTCAGCCATCCACTCCCGCAGCGCTGAAATGACAATTTCACGGCCAATAATCACCAGCGCAGGGAGCGTTAGTACCAGAGTGTCATAACGCTCAATCAATAGCGCCAGGGCGACGACCACCATGAGTTTGTCAGCCACTGGGTCTAAAAAAGCGCCAAAGGGCGTTGATTGATTCCAGCGTCGCGCTAAATAGCCATCCAGCCAGTCGGTAATGGAGGCCAGTCCAAATAGGCCAGCCGCCACGGGCATGCTCCAACTGAAGGGTAGATAAAACAGCACCACCAGCAGCGGAATAAAGGCGATTCTCGCCAGTGTCAGTATGTTAGGTATATTCATCGCAGGGTGCGATCCTTGCCGGAAAATCAGAGGATTTGAAATGTCTGGGGGTCATTCTATCCCCCTTGGCCTATGGCATCCATGCCAAACGGGCGTTTATCCGTTGAGCGCCCGGTAAATACTTTCGGCTAATGACGCATTAATGCCCGGCACGCGGGCAAGTTCATCGCGGCTAGCTTTTTGAACGCCCTGAAGGCCGCCAAAAAACCGCAGTAACTCTCGCCGGCGTTTTGGGCCAATACCAGGAATATCCTGCAAGGTTGAAGTGCGCCGCGCTTTGTCGCGCTGAGCGCGGTGACCAGCAATAGCGAAACGGTGTGATTCGTCGCGAATGTGCTGGATCAAGTGTAGAGCGGGGGAGGCAGGGTCCAAGTTGAGTGGGTTGTCGGCGGTTTCCAAAAACAGGCTTTCAAGCCCCGCCTTGCGCGTCGTGCCTTTGGCGACGCCTAAAAGAATGATGTTGGTGATGTCGAGTTCTTTAAACACCTCGCGGGCCATATTGAGCTGCCCCTTGCCGCCGTCGACGATCAAAATATCGGGGGCCACTGCTTCACCATTTTTCACCCGCTTAAGACGCCGTGTCAGGGCCTGCTGCATGGCAGCGTAGTCATCACCCGCGGCGACTCCTTCAATGCGGAAATGGCGGTAGTCGCTTTTACGAGGGCCTTGATGATCAAACACCACGCAGGAGGCAACGGTCGCCTCACCGTGGCTATGGCTAATATCGAAACACTCTAGGCGCTGCGGTGTGTCCTCTAAACCCAGCGCTTTCTGCAGGGCGGTAAAGCGCTGGGTGAGCTGGGTTTGATTGGCCAGTTGGGAGGCTAGCTGCTGCTCAGCGTTGGTAATGGCGAGCTGTTGCCACTGGGCGCGGTGGCCACGCACTTGGCTGGTGACGCGAATGCGCTTTCCTGCCTGTTGGGTCAACGCCTCGGCAATCAGCTCGCTGTCGTCTAAGGGGTGGCTGGTAATCACTTCGCTGGGCACGTTATGCGGTTGGCCAAAATAGTATTGGCTAACCACCTCGGTGAGTAGCGTTTCAAGCGGTAGATCCAGACCGTTTTTAGGCGTGTGATGGCGTGCCCCCAGCAGGCGGCCATCGCGAACGCTTAACACTGAAACGCCAAGCGCACCGGGGCGCTGGGCGAGGGCGAAAATGTCAGCATCACCGCCACCGGTGTCAACAAACTGGCGCTGTTGCAGTTGGCGTAACTGCTGAACCTGATCGCGAAGACGGGCAGCTTCCTCAAAGTTGAGCGCCTGGCTGGCCGCTTCCATCGCTTTCATTAATTCTTGAGTAACACTTTCACTTTTGCCTTCCAGGCACATCACTGCGTGCTCGAGATCGCGCCGGTAGTCCTCGGCAGAGATATAGTCGACGCAGGGGGCGCTACAGCGCTGTATCTGGTACTGCAAACAGGGGCGCGAGCGGTGGGCAAAAACGCTGTCCTCACAGTTGCGAATATGAAATATCTTTTGCATCAGCGCTAAGCTTTCACGCACGGCGCCGCTGCTGGGATAGGGGCCTAAATAGCGACCGTCGTTGCTGCGTTGCCGGGCGCGCTTATACTCAAGCGCCGGGTAGGGATGGCGATCGGTGACAAAGACAAACGGGTAGGACTTATCGTCGCGCAGCAAAATATTATAGGGCGGGCGCAGTTGCTTGATCAGTGTCTGTTCTAGCAGCAGGGCTTCAGTTTCCGTGCGCGTGACGGTTACCTGGACATCGGCGATGCGTCCCACCATGGCCTGGGTTTTGGTATTCAGTTGCCCACGGAAATAACTGGCAAGGCGCGCCTTTAAGCGCTTGGCTTTGCCTACATAGAGCGTATTACTTTGCTCATCGAGCATACGGTAAACCCCAGGCGAAGAGCTTACCGAGCTCAAGAACTGTTTTGAATCAAAGGTCATATCAGCGTGTTGGTACCCGATAACAGCAGGGGAAGATGGGGTTATATTTGAGTAGCGTCAAACCCCTCGACCAGCCCGTGACGTAGCGCTAAGTGAGTAAGCTCGACATCGGTGGCAACCTGTAGTTTATCAAAGAGTCGGTAACGGTAGGTGTTTACCGTTTTAGGACTTAAATGTAGGCGATCGGAGATATCTTGCACACGCTGGCAGTTCACAATCATGAGGGCAATCTGTAGCTCACGATGAGATAGGTGGCTAAACGGGTTATCCTCATTGGTGAAGTGCGAAAGGGCCAAGCGCTGGGCTATTTCTTGACTGACGTAGCGGCGACCATGGAATACTTGACGAATGGCATCCGTCATTTCTATCGCATCTGCACCTTTGCTTAAAAAGCCAGAGGCACCGGCCTCAAGCATACGGCGTAATACGCTGTCTTCCATATGTGCGGTCAAGATTAAGACCTTAATGTCTTCCATGGTGCGGTGAATACGCCGAGTGGCTTCAAGCCCGCCGATGCCTGGCATGCGAATATCCATTAGCACGATGTCGGGCTTTAAATGGCGGCACTGTGTTACCGCACTTTCACCATCGTCTACCTCGCCCACAATTTTAATATCACACTCTTCGTTTAGCAGGTGAGCAATGCTAGTTCTTACTAGGTGATGATCATCGGCGATAAGTACACTGATCAATGGAAAGGCTCCTGCTTGGAAACATCATGGGCTCAGGCGTTGGCCTTGGACGCTGCTCTATCTTGTTAACTAAATGTGCATATAGAGTGCCACAGCTGAAGACAAAGGAGAATTAGTTGGCCACTGATGATGTAAAACTTGACCGGGATAAATGTTCACCGTAGTATGCGCCTCGCTGTTGGGAAGACAGTACGTGGGGCCTTAGCTCAGCTGGGAGAGCGCAACACTGGCAGTGTTGAGGTCAGCGGTTCGATCCCGCTAGGCTCCACCAAAATTCTAAAAAAGCCTCGTTGTTTAGCGAGGCTTTTTTTCGTCTTGCTTTTGCTCGGCTTTATAGCGGCGGTTAGTTAGTCGCCTTTTGTTCGGTGATTTGGCCCAGTAGCAAAAACTCGATCAGCGCTTTTTGTGCATGCAGGCGGTTGCCAGCTTCCTGCCAGACAACTGCGCGGGGGTCGTCAAGCAGCGTGTGACTGATCTCTTCGCCGCGATGCGCGGGTAGGCAGTGTAAGAAGAGTACATCTTGATTAGCCTGATCCAGCATCGCCTCTGTCACTTGGAAGCCTGCGAAGTCGGCTTCACGTTTTGCCTGCTCCTCCTCCTGACCCATGGAAGCCCACACATCGGTGGTGATCAGGTCGACCTGCTTTACCGCTTCCTGGGGGTCGTGTAGCAGCGTCACTTGATCGCCAGCGGCTGCCATGATGTCGGCACGTGGCTCGTAGCCTTTCGGGCAGCAAATACGCAGATGAAAACCGAACTGTCGAGCAGCATTGATCCAGGAGTGGCACATATTGTTGCCATCACCAATCCATACCGCTGTGCGCCCTTTTACGCTACCGCGTAGCTCGGTCCAGGTCATCACGTCGGCAAGTAGCTGGCAGGGGTGATAGTCATCGCTTAAGGCGTTAATCACCGGTACGCTGCTGGCGCTGGCGTAGGTTTCCAGCCCAGCATGAGAGAAGGTGCGAATCATTACCGCATCGACCATTTCAGACAATACGCGAGCGGTGTCTTCAATCGGCTCGCCCCGACCGAGCTGAGTATCGCGGGGGGAGAGAAATAGTGCGTGGCCGCCAAATTGTGCCATTCCCGTTTCAAACGAAACCCGTGTACGCGTCGAAGATTTTTCAAAGATCATCGCCAGGGTGCGGTTGGGTAATGGTGTATAAACAGGACCTTGGGCTTTTAGATTGGTTTTGATCGTAATGGCGCGCTGGATCAAATAGTCCAGCTCATCCGGGGTCAAATCTAGCAAGGTCAGGAAATGGCGTGTCGCCATAAGGGCTTCTCTCCGCGCAAAAACACTATCCTAGCTATGCTGCAGGGGATGCGCAACGCGAACGGCATGCGTAGAATGCCATTTACACGTTAAAGCCGAGCGCTTTACTCAGGTACTAGTTCAAGTGCTAGGCGGGTAAGCATCGGTCATCGATAAGCGAGGAAATAGTATGAGCACGACTGCCGAAAACATTCAGCGTCAAATTAGCGAAAACACGATCCTGATTTACATGAAAGGCTCGCCCCAACTACCCCAGTGCGGTTTTTCAGCCCAGACCGTTCAAGCGCTGATGAGCTGCGGTGAGCGCTTTGCGTTCGTTAACGTTCTGGATAATCCGGATATTCGCGCTGAGCTGCCCAAGATTGCTAACTGGCCGACATTCCCGCAGCTGTGGGTAGAAGGCGAGCTGGTGGGTGGCTGTGACATCGTGGTTGAGATGCATCAGAGTGGCGAGCTGGAAAAGCTGGTAAAAGCCGCTGCTGAGCGTGCCGGTGCGGCGGAAAGTGGTGATAACGCCTAGGCGTTGTCTAACAGTCCGCTTTATTCAGGCGGTTGGCGGGCTGCGGTGCAACCGTTAGAATGGCGTTTGTTCTCGCATCGTCTTTATTATGCATCGTGGCCTTTGCCCCGCGCTGGCTCCAGCGCGGGGCAAATTAGCCCGCCGAAGGAAGTACAGCTTCATGAGCTATCAGGTACTGGCCCGCAAGTGGCGGCCTCGCACATTCCACGAACTCGTGGGCCAGGCCCATGTTCAGCGCGCCTTGGTGAATGCCCTTGATCAGGGCCGTCTGCACCATGCTTACCTGTTTACGGGTACTCGCGGTGTGGGTAAAACCACCTTGGCGCGTATTCTTGCCAAGTGTTTGAACTGTACGGCCAACGGCCGTGGCGATGAAGGCATTACCTCTACCCCGTGCGGGCAGTGCGATAGCTGCCAAGCAATCGATGAAGGGCGCTTTGTTGATCTTATTGAGGTCGATGCGGCGTCAAGAACCAAAGTAGAAGATACCCGGGAACTGCTGGACAACGTTCAGTACGCGCCTACCCAAGGGCGCTATAAGGTGTACCTGATCGATGAGGTACACATGCTCTCCACCAGCAGTTTCAACGCGCTGCTGAAAACGTTGGAAGAGCCTCCCCCCCACGTTAAATTTCTGTTGGCGACCACCGATCCGCAAAAACTGCCGCCGACGGTACTCTCACGCTGCCTTCAATTTACCCTCAAGCATATGCCACCAGAGCGTGTGGTTGAGCACCTCACCTATGTGCTGGGTGAGGAGGGCGTCGCCTTTGATGAAAGCGCCTTGTGGCTATTGGGTAAGGCGGCGGAAGGCTCAATGCGCGATGCCATGAGTCTCACCGATCAAGCCATTGCGTTTGGGCAAGGAGCGGTGCGCCATGCGGATGTGGCCGCCATGCTGGGCACCCTGGATCATCGTCATATTCTTGGGCTGGCAGAATCCCTGGCCGATGTGGATGTACAGCGCTTGTTGGCCGAAGTGGCCGAGTTAGCAGAGCAAGGCCCGGACTTTGCCGCGGTGTTGGATGAGCTATCGAGTATGCTTCACCGCTTAGCGGTGGCGCAGATGGTGCCGGACGCCGTGGATAACAGCCACGGTGATCGCGACGTTATCCTGCAACTAGCAAGCCGCTTCACCGCCGAAGATATTCAGCTCTATTACCAAATTGGTATTCAGGGCCGCGGGGACATGGTGCACGCTCCCGATCTGCGTAGCGCGTTAGAGATGACGCTGCTGCGCATGCTAGCGTTTCGCCCCCAGGGCGTGCCGAAACCGCCGCGCACTCCGCTACCGCTTCGCCGCGAGCCATCCGAGGCGACAGCGGCGGAAACGAGCCCTCAAGTAGCAGTGACAGAGACGCCATCACCGCAGCCGCAGCCCGCGCCAGTAGCTGATGCAAAGCCAAACGTTCATTCCACGCCAGACGCTCAGCCTGAAACGCAATTAGAGCCAAGCCCTGAGCAGACAGCGTCTGTCGCTGAAGAGGAGCCTCCGCTACAAGAACCACCGCCTTGGGCAATCGAAACGGACGCACAGGCAATCGAGGCTGACACTCCCCAGCAAGCCTCTGAGCCAGCGGCTATGGCGGAGCCAGAACCTGTTGCTGAGCAGGCCCTAACACCTGAGCCGGTATCTGAGTCCCAAGCGACGGTAGAGCCCACCGCAGCTGAGGTGCCTACAGTTCAACCAGAAGCCCGGCCAGAAACCCGGCCAGAAGCCTTTCCAGAAACCCAGCCAGGCAAGTTGGATAATGCGCAGTGGTTGCAGTGCTTTGACTCGCTGGGCTTGGGCGGCTTAACCCGTAACTTGGCAGGCAACTGTTTGGTAGAGAGCGACGACGGTACGCTGTTGACGCTTCGCCTAGACCCAAGCCAAGAGGCAATGCAGGCGGAAGTGCACCAAACGCGCATTGAGCGTGCCCTTAAAGAGCAGGGCATGCCACGGCGAATAGCTTTTTACGTTGCTGAGTTGTCTAATAGCCTGGAAACACCTCGGCAGCGGGAAGAGCGCCTTAATAAAGAGCGCCATGCCCAGGCGGTTGATCTGCTAAATCACGACCCCCATGTACAGAAGTTACAGCAGGCGTTTGGTGCAAAACTGATAGAATCCAGCGTTAAGCCTGCCGACGCGATACGCTAAGCGCTTGTTATTTAGGCGAGACATAAACATCTTTTTAACTAGACAGTTTAACTAGACCTTTTAACTACGTACGTTGGAGATAAGACCATGCTTAAAGGTGGAATGGGCAACTTAATGAAGCAAGCCCAAGAGATGCAGGAAAAAATGCAGCAAGCCCAGGAAGAGGTCGCCAAAGCCGAAGTACAGGGCGAGGCGGGTGCCGGTATGGTCAAGGTCACTATGAACGGTCGCCATGACGTTTCAAATGTGTCCATTGACCCCAGCGTCATGGAAGAGGACAAAGAGCTATTGGAAGATTTGCTAGCGGCAGCGGTCAACGACGCAGTGCGCAAATTGGAAGTTAGCTCTAAACAAAAAATGGAAGAAGCGACGGCAGGCTTGAACCTTCCGCCCGGCTTTAAGATGCCGTTCTAAGCAATGCGTTTTTCTCCTCTCGTTGAGCAGTTAATGGATGCTTTTCGCATACTGCCAGGCGTTGGGCCCAAAACGGCTCAGCGCATGGCAATGCATTTGCTCGAGCGTGAACGGCCAGGCGGACAGCGACTTGCTGCGGTTATTCAACAGGCGATCGAAGAAGTCGGCTATTGCCAACGTTGCCGCACGCTTACTGAAGCTAAGATCTGCATGTTGTGCGAAAGCCCGCGACGCGACGATTCACTGCTGTGTGTGGTGGAATCGCCTGCCGATCAACTGGCGATTGAAGAAGCCGGTGGCTATAAAGGGCGCTACTTTGTGCTCCACGGGCACCTTTCGCCGCTAGATGGGGTGGGGCCTGAGTCGATTGGTTTAGACTTGCTGGAAGCGCGAGTTGCAGAAGGGCTCATTGAAGAGGTGGTGTTGGCAACTAACCCTACCATCGAGGGTGAAGCGACTGCCCACTATATTGCTTCGCTGCTATCCGAACACGGCGTCAAACTCTCGCGGCTTGCCTATGGTGTTCCCATGGGTGGAGAGCTGGAGTACGTTGATGGCGGCACTTTGAGTCGTGCATTCAATGGTCGTCTGCCGTTTGCCAGCGAATAAGCTTACCTAAAACGCAAACGCTTTAGCGTTTGCGCCAACCTGGAAGAATACTTTTGTCCTCTCTTACCCCCTCTTTTCAATGGCTTGATACTCCAGAGGCGCTCGATGCGGCGTGCGAGCAAGTATCCGATGCTTCAGTAATTGCTCTGGATACCGAGTTTTTTCGAGAGAACACTTTTTTTCCAGTGCCTGCATTGATTCAATTTACCGCGGGTGAAGAGGCTTATCTGGTTGACCCGGTAGCCGTCCCGTGTACCAATAAATTCCGCGCTCTGCTGCAAAATAGTGCCATCAAGTTACTGCACGCCTGCAGCGAAGACCTGGAAGTCTTCCAGCACTGGGCGGGCGTATTGCCATCACCCTTAATTGATACCCAGGTGGTGCAAGGGTTCTTGGGCGATAACCCAGGCATGGGGTATCAAAAGCTGGTTGAATTTTGGGTCGGCGAAACCCTGCCCAAAGAGGAGACCCGCTCAAACTGGTTGTTGCGCCCGCTGTCGCCTGCGCAGTGCCATTACGCTGCGCTGGATGTGATCTATTTGCTAAAAGTCTGGACGTTACAGGCTGACAAGCTCGCCACATTGGGGCGGCGTGAGTGGGTGGATGCTGAGTGCGCGAGTCTTATTGAACAGGCTGGCCGGAGCGTTGATAACGATCAACAGTGGTACACCCGTCAACGCCAGCTATGGCGCTTAACGCCCCGCCAGCTGGAAGCGTATCGGCTAATGACTACCTGGCGTGAAGGTGAAACACGCCGCCGCGACTTGCCGCGCAACTGGTTGATTGGCGACAAGTTGCTGTTTGCGATCGCAGAAAAGATGCCCAGCAATCGCTTTGAACTTGCTGATGTTGAAGGCATTAAGCCTATGCTGATCAAAAAAGAGGGCGATGCGCTGCTGGCGATGATCAAACAGGCCCAGCACTGCGATGAAGCGGCGCTGCCCAAGCGTTGGCCAGACCCCATGCACCCGACGTTTAAGTCACGCTTTAAAGCACTTAAAAAAGCGGTCACGGGTAAAGCCAATGACTTGGGAGTGGCGCCGGAAATGCTCATGCGCCGCCGTGATATTGAAACACTGGTGATGCAGGACTTGGCGGGTGAGCCGTTTACCTGGCCGAGCGGTTGGCGGGGCGAATGTTTGAATGCTGCGTTGGCCCAAGCCCTTGAGGAGCGTCCATCATGAGCGATAAATTGATCTGCGAGGTTTTCAAAAGCTCGCGTAAAGATGAAATGTATCTATACGTCGATAAGCGTCAAGGGTTTGCAGACGTTCCAGAGCAATTGCTTGAGACCTTCGGCAAGCCGGTGCCGGTGTTTACCATGCTGTTGACCGCTGACAAAAAGTTGTCACGGGTGAATGCGGCAGACGTAGTGGAAGGGATTAAAGACAAAGGCTTCTATTTACAAATGCCGCCGCCTAAAGAGGCCTATTTGCTTGATGTGCACCGCGCCCATGTTGCCTCGCGTTCTGATGCCCCTTCTGACGAACAGTAGCGCCACCCAGTTATGAATTTTCTGGCCCATGCGTGGTTGGTGAGCGCCGGTAGCGATGATTTTCTCTACGGCAATTTAATAGCCGATGGCGTTAAGGGGCGCGATTTAAGCGATTGGTCCCCTGCTACTGCGCTGGGCATTCGCCATCACCGGCGAGTGGATGCCTGGGTGGATAGCCATCCTAGCGTTGTTAATGCGCGGCGGCGTGCGCCAACGGGTCAGCGTCGCTATGCGGGAATAGCGCTGGATATGGTGTGGGATCATTTCCTGGCTCGGGATACGGCGGGGCAGGCGCATCAAGAAGCGATTGTTGAGCGTTGTTATCGGCTACTCTCCGCTCGCACTGCGCCGAATCGGCTAGCAGGTATGATGCCGATTCTCGTCGAGCAGGACTGGCTAAGAGGCTACGCTGACTTTGCGTTTACCTGCCGGGCCGTTGCCGGCATTGGGCGACGTTTGTCTGGCCCTAATCAGTTGGCTGCTTTAGTGCCTTGGCTATACGACGATTATCAAGCATTAGAGGGCGATTTCCAGACATTATGGCCCGCTCTTATGGCTGAATTAAGCCACCAAGACAGATCCCCATCATAAAGAGTTATTCAGTGACAATGAGGTAGCAGGATGGAAACCGCGATGCGCGAACGTTTTTGGGAGCGCTTTACCCTTGAAGAGCTGACGCCCCGGGAGTGGGAAGCGCTATGTGATGGCTGTGGTCAGTGCTGCCTGCTGAAGTTGCACGACGAGGACACCCAAGAGCTGGCGGTGCTCAATGTTGCCTGCCGTCTGCTGGATACCCACAGCTGTCAGTGTAGTGATTATGCTAACCGTTTTGACAGCGTGCCAGACTGCACCCAGCTGACGCCTGCGTTGGTTAAAGAGTTCACCTGGCTGCCGCAGAGCTGTGGCTACCGACGGGTGGCGGAAGGGCGCAAGCTGGCTGGTTGGCATCCGCTGTTAAGTAATGACGCCGAGCGGGTTCACCGCAAAGGCATCAGCGTGCGCAGCTTTGCGGTGTCCCAAGACGAGGTGCCGGAGCAGCAATTAGAGTCGCACATTATTGCCGTGCTGCCGATGTAGCTCCCTTCGAGCACTTTACTCAGAAGTTAAAGATGCTTGCGAGTGCAGTCCCAGCGCCCAAAGAATAAACGCGTCTTGGCGGGCGGTATCGCGCCACGCTTTGAATCGACCGGATGCGCCGCCGTGGCCACTGCTCATATCGGTACGCATCAAAACCGGCGCTGAACCTTGCTGCAGTTGTGCCACCTGGGCATAAAACTTGGCGGGCTCCCAGTAGCTGACCCGGGTGTCGAACCAACTGCCTTCAATCCATAGGGCAGGGTATGCCTGCTCTTTAATGTTATCGATAGGCGAGTAAGCGGCTATTCGCTCGGCGACCTCTGGTTCTTCAGGGTTGCCCCACTCGCTGTACTCCGCAGTGGTCAGAGGCAGCTCCGGGTTCTGCATCGTGCGCAGTACGTCTAAGAAGGGCACATCTAGCAGCGCAGCACAAAATTTTTCCGGCGCGCGATTAATGCAGGTGCCGACCAGAAGCCCACCGGCGCTGGCGCCATAGGCCGCTATGCGCTGTGAATCGCTGACACCTTGCTCCACAAGCGCATCCCGGGCGGCCAGGAAATCGTCAAAACTGTTCTCCTTGTGGGCCATCTTGCCGTTTAAATACCAGGGTTCGCCGCGCTCGCCGCCGCCGCGCACATGAGCAACGGCAAAGGCCGCACCACGCTCAAGCAGTTCCAGCCGGGCAATCGAGAACCAGGGGTCGAGCGCATCGCCGTAGGCGCCGTAGCCATACAGCAGCGTGGGTAAGGGTTGATCCGCCAGATCGGCGCGCATCACCACCGATACGGGCACTTGTTCGCCATCGCGGCTGGTTGCCCAAAGGCGGCGGCTGACTAGCTGTTCCGGCTGTAAATTGCCGTAAACAGGTACCCGTTTCAGCAGTGTCCGTTCGCCGCTGGTTAGATCGAGTGAAAACCAACTGGGCGGCTGGGTAAACGACTCTTCACGCAGGCGCACTACCTGGGTATCGAAGTGCGGCGCATCTTCCAGCATCTGCGAACAGGGTTGTTCAGGCAGTGCCAATGTCTCATCCAGGGTGGAGCTGTGCTGGGCATCGAAAAGCAAACGCCGTAAACGCACTTGCGCCTGGGCATGGTCGCGCTCAGCCAGCATCAGCCCCCAAGAAAACGCATCAACGCCTTCCAGGGTGGCTTCTTCACGGTGGGCGATTAGCGTTTGCCAATTCAATTGGGACTGACCAAGCTGACTTTCGGACAGGAAATCGAGCTGAAAGTGAGCATCTGCCTGATTATGCAGGCGATAAAAGCTGCCTGGGCGGTGATCAATGCTGTACTCAACCCCTGGTTGGCGCTGCTGGAGACACTGCGGTGCTGAATCAGGCGAGTGTGCAGGCAACAGGTGAATTTCACTGGTGTCTTTTGACCCGCTTTCGAGCAGCAGCCATGACCGTGAGCGCGTTTTGCCGATGCCGAGCCAAAACTCCGGATCTTCTTCCCGCAGCACCAGTACTGGCTCTTTTGAGGCGCCAGGCTCCGTCAGCGAAAGTGAAAAGCGCCAAACGCTGTCGGGGCGTTGAGTGTCGTCAAAGCGAGTGAACAGCAGCGTCGCCGTGGTGGCAGTTTGATCTTCTGCCCAGCACAGCCCCGCGCCAATATCGCTTAACAGTTGCACGGGCGACCCGCTAGGCAGTGCTTTCAGCCACAGGGTAAAACGCTCGTCGCCTTGAGTATCTTCTGTCCAGGCCAACCACTGCTCATCAGGAGAGAGCGCCATATCGCCCATGTCGTAAAAGTCGTGCTCGGCGGCACGGGCTCTAACGTCAAAAAAGCATTCGTGCTGTTCAGGCTGTTGGTTGGGGTGGCGCCACCAGCAGGGGTAGTCATCCTCGGCACCGGTTTCGTTCCAGAACGTGAAGTGGTCAAGCGCTGTCTTAAGACTGGTCACGGCTAATTCGCGGCGCGCTAGGTGACTCTGGTATAACGCTTCTTCCAGCGGGGCAAGTGGGGCAAACCAATCGGCTTGTTGCTGGTTGGCGGCCTCTAAAAAGGCGCTGACCTGTGGGTCATCGCGCTCTTCTAACCAGTGCCATTGCGGGTCATTAGCGCGATAATAGCGTGCAGCGGGTAAGCCTGAAGGTATGCCTTGCTGTGCTTTCATAAATTGATAGGTACCATAACGGGAAATCAACGTCGGGTGAGCTCACCCATATGAGGGGTATTATGCTGTTTGCAAATTCAACGCCACTACTGTGGTTGAGTTATTACGGGCTGTCGCTGTTAGTGGTTGTCGCGGTCTATTTTGCGCTCACTTTTCTGCCTCGCTTGCCACGTCTTGTGCTGACCTGGATGGTGGCAGGGGCGATATGGGCACCCGCCACTTTCCGGCTGCCGTTAATAGAAGAGGGTGAATTCTATACCGGTTGGGCACCTTCGGCGATGGTGGCAGCGGTTGGCTTTTTAGAAAACAACGGCGCGGCACTTCGTGGCGGGCTGATGTGGCTAGTGTTGGGGATGGCATTAGGCGCACTGATTGGCGTTGCCCTGTGGTGGTGGCGCCGCCCTGGGGACGATGAGTATGTTGTCCAGGAAGAAGAGAGTGCCGATGAAAGCGAGTCTCCACGCCGTCGCGAACCGGTGATTGGTTGATGGCAGCTTTGAACAACGTTTTGGTGTCTAAGCATGTGTAAAGCGTATGTGTGAACTGCTGGGTATGAGCGCCAATGTGCCCACCGATATCTGTTTTAGCTTTTCGGGTTTTTTGCACCGCGGTGGGGGCACCGGCCCCCACCGCGATGGTTGGGGAATTGCCTTCTACGAAGAGGGTGGTTACCGCGATTTTCGCGACCCCCACCCCTCCGTCGATTCCCCCATCGCCCGGCTAATTTGCGACTACCCGATCAAGTCCAATGTAGTGATCAGTCACATTCGCCAAGCCAACGTGGGGGGCGTAAAGCTTGCCAATACCCACCCTTTCACGCGAGAAATGTGGGGGCGACCCTGGTGCTATGCCCACAATGGCCAATTAAGTGGCTGGGAAAGCCTAGCATTAGGAAACTACACCCCGGTTGGCAGCACCGATAGCGAGCACGCCTACTGCTGGTTAATGGGTGAGCTTCGCCGCGAGTTTCCTTCCCCGCCAGCGGATCCCACAACGTTGTGGGAGCGCTTGCACCAGCTGTGTGAGCAGCTAAGGGCGCTGGGCGTGTTCAATATGCTGCTCTCCGATGGCTGCTACTTGTATACGTTTTGCACCACAAAGCTTGTGCATATTACCCGCTGCGCGCCCTTCGGCGAGGCGGAGCTCTCCGACGCCGAGATGACGGTGAATTTTGCCGAACATACTACGCCTGACGACATCGTTTCAGTCATTGCCACCGAGCCGCTCACGCACAATGAAGCCTGGCAGCGCATGGTCCCAGGCGAGCTATTGGTCTGGCGCGATGGAGAAATTCAGGCCCGTTACTGTCCATAAAAGAACGATCTACTAAATTGTAATGAGGGAAGCAGCAAATAAAGCGAACCCGACTATGGGCTAAAGTTGAAACGTCAGTTTCAATCGATCGTTTTACAGCCTGTTGTAGGTCGTATATCGTTGGGCTTCTTAACCTATTTTCAGATAGAGCCTAGCGACAACAACAAGGTCGGTGACTTACACCGACGCCAATAGCGGAGATTGCCCATGAGCGAACACGCCAACGCCGCCGTTTTACGTGGCCCAGCGCTTGAAGGGTTGGATCAATATGATTCAGTCACGGATGTTTTTCATAACGCAGTAGC
Source organism: Halomonas sp. QHL1 (assembly GCF_001882345.1). Lineage (GTDB taxonomy): Bacteria > Pseudomonadota > Gammaproteobacteria > Pseudomonadales > Halomonadaceae > Vreelandella. The sequence continues at coordinate 1,311,894 of NZ_MINL01000001.1, read as the reverse complement.
ACGTTTTAAGGATAAGCCAGCTTTTTCCTGTATGGGGAAAACGCTCACTTTCGCCGACCTTGACCGCCTTTCCGCAGACTTTGCGGCATGGCTACAGCATGAAACCGACCTTGTTCCCGGCGACCGCATCGCGATCCAGTTGCCCAACGTACTGCAGTTCCCGGTAGCGGTATTCGGCGCACTGCGTGCAGGCTTGGTAGTGGTCAACACCAACCCGTTGTATACCGAGCGGGAAATGGCCCATCAGTTCAAGGACTCCAACGCTAAAGCCATTGTGATTTTGGCCAATATGGCCGACAAGCTGGAAAAAGTACTCGATAAAACAGATATCAAACACGTTTTAGTCACCCAGCTAGCCGACTTGCATGATGTACCCAAGCGCTGGTTAATCAATGCAGTGGTCAAGCACGTTAAAAAAATGGTGCCTGCCTATTCACTGCCCAGTGCGACGGGGTTTCGCGATGCATTGAAAAAAGGTGCCTCACTTAGCCATACCGAGGTCAAGAGAATCCCCGACGATTTAGCCGCACTTCAATACACTGGGGGCACCACGGGTATGCCCAAAGGTGCGATGCTGACTCATCGCAACCTGATCGCCAATATGCTGCAAGCGCGGGAAGCGATTGGGCCTCACCTGACCGATGGCGAAGAGCTGGTTATCGCACCGCTACCGGTTTATCACATCTACACCTTTACGGTTAACTGCCTGTTTTTAATGGAAACCGGCAACCACTCTCTGCTGATCACCAATCCTCGCGACCTGGATGGTTTTGTCAAAGAGCTCAAGGGGCTGCCCTTTACCGCTTTTATCGGCCTCAATACGCTGTTTAATGCGCTGTGTAATCGCGACGACTTCAAGCAGCTCGATTTTTCCAAATTGAAGCTGACGATCTCCGGGGGTATGGCGCTGACCAAAGCAGCGGCGCAGCGTTGGGAAACGACCACCGGCTGCCCAATCGCCGAGGGGTATGGACTGACCGAGACCTCTCCCATTGTTAGCTTCAACCCCACCGATGGGATTCAACTGGGCACTATCGGTAAGCCTGTGGCAGGTACCGCGGTAAAAGTCGTCGACGCCGACGGTAACGATGTGGCACTGGGCGAACCGGGAGAACTGTGTGTCCAAGGCCCGCAGGTGATGAAAGGCTACTGGCAGCGCGAAGACGAAACTCGTGACTCCATTGATGAGGATGGCTGGTTCCACACTGGCGACATCGCTGTGCTACAAGATGACGGCTACATCCGCATCGTTGATCGCAAAAAAGACATGATCCTGGTTTCTGGCTTTAATGTTTACCCCAACGAAGTTGAAGATGTGGTGGCAGCCCACCCAGATGTACTTGAATCGGCGGCGGTCGGTGTGCCAGATGAAAATGCCGGCGAAGCCATCAAGCTGTTTGTGGTCAGTAAAAATGATCAGCTAGATGAAAAAACGCTACGCGACTGGTGCAAAAAAGAGCTCACGGGCTATAAGGTGCCCAAGATCATCGAGTTTCGTGATGAGCTGCCCAAAACCAACGTAGGCAAAGTGCTCCGCCGCCAGCTGCGCGACGAAGAGCCCTCAAAAACGTAACCGTTAAATGACGACTCGGCGCTGTGGTTAGGCGTCGCCGAGCTGAAAGCGTTACACTATACGACCCGCTCAATTGAGCGGGTTGATTTTTTATATCTGTTATTAATATCTCTTGTTAATGCCAAGCGAATGGAAGCCGACTCAATCGTGACCACCGACACATCCCCAGCCCCCACCGATAGCCAACGTCTTGCGTCGCTGAAACAGGCCGCGGGCGATGTGATGCTACGCGATGCAGAGCGGCTGGAGCGGCGGCTGGCCGGTTTAAACCGTCGCCTACGCGATAACAAGCCGATTAGCCTTGGCTTGGACGAAGTGCAGCGCGAGCTTAGCCGCGCCCAGCAGCAGCTTGGCCAGCGCGAAACCCAAAAGGTCGCCCTCAACTACCCGCCAGAATTGCCAGTGGTCGAACGGCGGGAAGATATTCTCAACGCCATCCGCGATCATCAGGTCGTGGTGGTGGCGGGGGAGACCGGCTCAGGCAAAACCACCCAGCTGCCAAAAATGTGTTTGGAGCTAGGGCGAGGCCGCCGTGGTTTAATTGGTCACACCCAGCCGCGGCGCCTGGCCGCCCGTAGCGTTGCCAATCGCCTGGCGGAAGAGTTGGCCGTCTCCCTGGGCGAGCAGGTGGGCTACCAGGTGCGTTTCACCGACCAAAGCAGCCCGACGACCTTAGTTAAGCTAATGACCGACGGGATCTTGCTGGCCGAAACCCAGCATGATCCGCTGCTACTGCGTTACGACACCATCATTATTGATGAAGCCCACGAGCGTAGCCTGAATATCGACTTCCTGCTCGGCTACCTCAAGCGTTTGCTCCCCAAACGGCCCGATCTAAAAGTCATTATTACCTCGGCGACTATCGACGTAGAACGCTTTGCCAAACACTTCGGCACTGCCAAGTCGCCTGCACCGGTGGTGGAAGTCACCGGGCGCACTTACCCCGTTGAGGTGCACTACCGGCCGCTGGTACGCGACGAGGACGATGAAGAAGACCGTACGCTGCAAGAGGGCATTCTCCACGCGGTGGAAGAGATTGAAGCCGTTGAGCGCGCAAAAGGCTGGTTGCACGGCCCACGGGACGTGCTGGTGTTCTTACCTGGTGAGCGCGAAATTCGTGAAACCGCCGATACCCTGCGCCGCGCCGAGCTGAAAGGCACCGAAATCCTGCCGCTCTACGCACGGCTTTCTAACGAAGAGCAGAACCGCGTGTTTGCGCCGCACCGCGGTCGGCGGATTGTACTCGCCACCAACGTCGCGGAAACCTCGTTAACAGTGCCTGGGATTCGCTATGTGATCGACCCCGGCCTGGTGCGTATCAGCCGCTATAGCTACCGTTCCAAGATTCAGCGCCTGCCGGTGGAAGCGGTTAGCCAGGCCAGCGCCAATCAGCGCAAAGGGCGCTGTGGGCGTATTGCCGAAGGCGTGTGCATTCGCCTCTACAGCGAAGAGGATTTTCTCTCCCGACCCGGTTTTACCGACCCTGAAATCCAGCGCACCAACCTTGCTTCGGTCATTCTCTCGATGCTGGGTCTCAAGCTCGGCGATATCGAGGCCTTTCCGTTTGTGGACCCGCCGGATAGCCGCTTTGTTAAAGACGGCTTCCGACTGCTGTTCGAGCTGGGCGCAGTGGATGAAAAGCAGCACCTTTCTCCGCTCGGGCGTAAGCTGGCGCGGTTGCCAATTGACCCACGCCTGGCGCGTATGGTGCTGGCGGGTGCCGAATTTGGCAGCCTACGCGATGTACTGATCGTGGTCTCTGCGCTGGCCATCCAAGACCCCCGCGATCGACCGGCGGACAAACGCCAAGCCGCCGACCAAGCCCACCAGCGCTGGCACGACCCGGATTCTGACTTCGTCGCCTTGCTGAATCTCTGGCACGGCATTGAGAATGCCCATGAGGCGCTTTCAGGTAATCAGCTGCGCCGCTGGTGCCGCGAGCACTACATCAACTACCTGCGTATGCGCGAGTGGCACGACACCTTCCGCCAGCTGCGCCAACTACTGCGCGATATGGATATCGACGTGCCCGCGCCGCCGCCCCGCAATGAAGACGAGAGCGAAGAGCAGGCGCGCCAAGCGCGGCGTAAAACTTCGGGCAAGGTGCATCAGGCGCTACTCTCGGGGCTGCTCTCCAACCTGGGAACGCTGGGGGAGAACCGCGAGTATCTCGGTGCCCGCAATCGCAAGTTTATGATTCACCCTGGCTCAGGGTTGGCCAAGAAGTCGCCCAAGTGGATCATGGCGTTCGAGATGGTGGAGACCTCCAAGCTGTTTGCCCGCACCGTGGCCAAAATCGATCCCCAGTGGATTGAACCCCAGGCGCAGCACCTGGTTAAACGCAGCTACAGCGAGCCGCACTGGGAAATGAAGCGCGCCCAGGTAGTGGCCTTTGAGCAGGTTACGCTGTTTGGTCTGCCGATTGTGGCGCGGCGCAAAGTACATTACGGACCAATCGCGCCTCAAGAGTCCCGGGAGTTGTTTATTCGACGCGCGCTGGTGGAAGGGGAGTTTCAAACCAAAGGGGCCTTCTTTACCCATAACCGCGCGCTGATCGCCGAAGTCGAAGCGCTGGAAGATCGCGCTCGACGGCGAGATATTCTGGTCGATGAAGACACGCTGTTTGATTTTTACGACCAGCGGATTCCGGCCGAGATCGTCAACGGCAAGGGCTTTGAGCACTGGCGCAAACAGGCCGAGCAGCAAGACCCGCAATTACTGCATTTCGATATTGATTCGCTCAAAGCGCGGGATGCTGATGACGTTACCCAGGCGCAGTACCCTGATCATTTGATTCTGGCGGGCGTTGCGTATCCGGTAAGCTACCACTTTGACCCTGAAGCCGAGGATGACGGTGTTACCCTGACCGTTCCCGCCGCCATGCTGCCCCAGGTGCCGGTGCACGCACTGGAGTGGCTGGTGCCTGGGCTATTGCGTGAAAAGTGTATTGCGCTGCTCAAATCGCTGCCGAAAAGCATCCGTCGCCAGGTGGTGCCGATTCCCGATTGGGTGGATGCAGCGCTGGAAACCCTGGTGCCCGATCAGCGCCCGTTAACCGAGGCGTTAGGGGAGTTTATTCGCCGCCGGACATCGACGCGGGTGCATCCTGACGATTGGCGCCTAGACTTGCTCGAACCGCACCTGATCATGAATATTCGCGTGGTCGATCACGCGGGCGAAACCTTAGGCCAGGGGCGCGATCTGCGCGCCCTGGAACAGCGCTTTGAAACGGCAGCCAGCGCAGGCGCTCAGGCCCTGGCCGAACAGGTTAGCCATGAGCCCGCCGTTGCCGGGCTACCCAAGACGCCCCTGCCAGCTTCACGGGTCACTACCCAGGCAGGTATTCGCGTAGAGGCGTATCCTGCCCTGGTCGCTGAAACCAGGGTAGGCGAGTTCAAGGTGGCGCTGTTTGATCATCCTGCAAAGGCTGACGCCGCCCACCAAGAGGGCATTGCCCGGCTGGGCATTGCTAAGCTTCCCGAACAGGTTAAAGCGATTAAGCAACTGCCGGGTGTTGAGAAGTGCGCGCTGCTGTTCGCCAAAGTGGGCAGTAAGCAAGCCTTGATCGACGATCTGCTGCTAGCGGTGTTTACCCAAGTAGTGGCTCAGCACCCCCTGCCGCGCTCAGAAGGGGAGTTTAGCCAGCGCCTCGACGCTACTAAGAACCAACTCGTGGACGAAGTGAAAGCGCTTTTGATACGCGTAGAGGCCGCTCTAAAAGGCCATCTGGCGGTCAGTAAGGTGCTCAAAGGGAAGCTTAATTTTGCGCTGGCGCTGGTGTACAGCGATGTTAGTGCACAGATGCAGCGCCTGGTATATCCAGGCTTTATCCGCGATGCGGGCGCTTGGCTGGACGAATACCCGCGCTACACAGAGGCTGCGCTCATTCGCCTTGAAAAAGCGGTCCGGGAACGCGGCCGCGATCAAATGATGATGCAAGACGTCCAAGCATTAGAGGCCCGTTTTGATGCGCGCCGCGAAAGCGAGCGGCGCGGAAGGGTGGAAGACCCGGAACTGGTCGCTTTTGGCTGGTGGTTGCAAGAGCTTAGAGTGTCGCTATTTGCGCAGCAGTTGGGGACTAGCATGGTGGTGTCGGTAAAACGACTGGAAAAACGCTGGCAAGAGATCACTAGTGTTTAGCTAGGGGTTGAAAAAGTTGCTGGAAAAACCGCTATTTTACGCACACAGTAACGTGATGGGTTCGCCGTAAGTCACGCGCTAGCCATTGATGGCCGGTCACGTCGGCAAGCCGCTTAGAGGAGATTGGCATGACACATGTGGTGATAACCGGTACAGGACTCTATACACCGGAACACGCCATTGATAATGCGGCCCTGGTGGCAGCATTTAATGCTTGGGTAGACAGCGACAATGAACAGCACGCCGCAGCCATTGCGCGCGGCGAGCGCGAACCGTTGGCTCACTCGAGTAGCGAATTTATCGAAAAAGCCTCCGGTATTAAGAGCCGCTACGTGCTCGATGCATCTGGCATCCTTGACCCACAGCGCATGCGGCCTAAACTGCCGCAGCGGGGCAATGACGAGCCCTCTATTCAGTGCGAGATGGCAACCGCTGCCGCACAGCAGGCGCTGGCGACTGCCAAGGTCGATGCTGCTGACATCGAATTGGTAATCGTGGCCTGCTCAAACCTGGAGCGCGCCTACCCCGCCGTGGCGGTCGAAGTACAGCGTGCCCTGGGAACAAGCGGCTACGGGTTTGATATGAATGTGGCCTGTAGCTCTGCGACATTTGCCCTGGAAACGGCTGCCAACGCTATAGCCTCCGGCAGTGTGAAGCGCGCCCTGGTGGTCAATCCGGAAATTTGCTCGGCGCATCTCAACTTCCGAGACCGTGACAGCCACTTCATTTTCGGCGATGCTTGTACCGCTGTGGTACTAGAAAATAGCGCCGTTGCGGTTGCTGATGAGCAGTTTGAAATTCTCGGTACTCGCTTGGTCACCCAGTTTTCCAACGCGATTCGTAATAATGCAGGATTTCTTAACCGTGTAACGGACAGTGATCCACTGGCCTTGGATAAGCTGTTTGTGCAGGAAGGGCGTCGGGTGTTCAGAGAAGTTTGCCCGATGGTGGCTAAATTGATCACTGACCATTTGGCCTCCTTAGAGTTGACCGGTGGCGATCTGAAGCGCATGTGGCTACACCAGGCTAACCGGCATATGAACGATTTGATTGCCCGCAAAGTATTGGGCTATGACCCGAGTGAAACACAGGCGCCGATTATTTTGGATCGTTACGCCAACACCAGTTCAGCGGGTTCTATCATTGCTTTTCACCTCCATCGTGAGCAGCTTATGGAGGGCGATATTGGTGTGATTTGCTCCTTTGGGGCAGGTTATAGCGCGGGCAGCGTGGTTATCCGGCGTTTGTGAGTGTGTTGCGGAATTGAAAAAAGGAAAAAGTCATGTGGCAGTGGTTAAATAACGAGAAACCAGCGCTTTCGCTGCGTAGCAAAGGGTTGCCACTACTGCTGGTGACGTTACTCGCAACCGGCGGCTGTGCCAGCACGCAAATGGCGGAAAATGCTGCTCCAGAAGACCCCTGGGAGGGCTTTAACCGCAAGGTGTTTGCGTTTAACGATGTGTTGGATCGCTACGCACTCAAGCCGGTGGCACAAGGCTATCGCGCTATTACCCCAGACCCGGTGGAAACGGGGGTGGGTAATTTTTTCTCCAACTTAGGTGAAGTGCGTACTGCGCTCAATAGCGTGCTGCAGGGCAAACCGGCCAACGCGGGCCTCGCCACATCCCGTTTTTTGATTAACTCCACGGTAGGTGTTGGCGGGCTGTTAGATCCTGCCACCCGGATGGAAATTACCGCCGATCAAGAAGATTTTGGCCAAACGTTAGCGGTATGGGGGTGGGAAGATTCGCGTTATCTGGTGTTACCTTTCTTTGGCCCCAGCACGCTGCGGGACACCACCGGTATGCCCGCTGATATGGCAACGTACCCCGTTACCTATGTAGAAGACGATACCGTTCGAGTAAGCCTTACCGCACTCAATTTGATTGATATTCGAGCGGGTCTGCTTGACCAGGAAGAATTAATTCGCGGTGATCGCTACCGTTTTATTCGTGACGCTTACTTACAGAGCCGCCAGTTTGAGGTGAGTGATGGAGAATTGGGTGATGACCCCTTTGCCAGCGACACCTTCGAGTTTGATGACAGCGATTTTGAAGACGGCGATTTTGAAGACAATGGCTTCGACAACAGTGACCAGAATGACAGCGACTTTGGTGGCGAAGAAGTCACCGATTGAGGCATATGATGGATCATTCTAAGCAGTTGATCGCGGTAATCGACGAACCTGGTCGTGAACGCGATGCACTGGCTGAAGCTATTACCTGCGACGGTATGTGGGTATTTGCCGCTGAGGATATCGAGCATTTACCCGCTAACACGGCGTTCATTGTTGCTCATGCCCGAGCGGTTCCCAGGCAACAGTGGTCGCAGTTGACGCGCCGCTTACCCACGCTGGTGGTCAGCGACTCGCGCCAGGACGCCGACTTGATCAAGGCCATTGATGTAGGGCTAGTGGATTATATCGTTCATCCACTGCGTCACGCTGAGTTGTTGCGGCGAATGATTCGTAAGGCCATTGAGCTTAACGAGTTGGCGTTGGAGCGCGAGCGTGACCATGCACGGCTGGCGGAGTTAAATGAGAGCCTGGAGACACACCTGGCGCTGTTGCGAATGGATCAGCAGAGCGGGGGGCATATCCAGCGGCGTTTATTACCGCTACGCCCCAAAGTGATTAACGGCGTCTTTTACGACTACGTATTTGCTCCTTCGCTCTATTTGTCCGGTGATTTCCTCGATTATCAACGCTATAACGAGCGTTACAGTGCCTTCTATTTCGCTGATGTATCGGGGCATGGCGCTTCGTCAGCGTTTGTCACGGTGCTGCTCAAATATTTATGTAACCGCTGGCTGAGTGAGTGGGATGGTCAGCAGCCGGAAAACTTGCCACCTGATTGGCTAAAGGCGATGAATCGTGAGCTGCAGGGCACCGATATTGGTAAACATGCCACCTTATTCGTCGGTGTTATTGACCATGAGACACATACTCTTCACTATTCGCTCGGTGCACAGCTTCCCATGCCCTTGTTGGCGGCTGAGGGTGAGCTGCGCCGTTTAGAAGGCGAGGGGATGCCGGTAGGCCTTTTCCCCGATGTGGAGTATCCTTCGCTGAGTTGTGCATTGCCGAATAAATTTCGTCTATGGCTCTGCTCAGATGGAGTATTGGAATGCTTGCCGGGTACAACGCTCGACACGCGGCTCAAGGAGCTTGAGCAATTAGTAAGCGAGAGTGTCACGCTTGAGCAGTTGCGCGACCGGCTAGCAGAAACAAACGCACTCCTTGCAGAAGGAGACGCGGAGTTTGATGCTAACCAAGAGCGCGATGCTTTACCCGATGATATTACAATCATGATGGTGAGCGGATTTGGTCATGCTGATTGAAGAAGGCCGCATTAAAGCGGCGTTCGATTCTGGTGTTTTTGTTCTAAAACTGTGTGGCGATGTGCGCTTGACGCTTTGCGCCACGCTGGATACTCAAGCTCAACGTCTCGCCGAGACGCCGGGGTTGCGTGCCGTATTGATTGACCTGCGAGAAGCCACTAACGTGGACTCAACGGCGCTTGGCTTTCTGGCCAAGGTCGCGATGGCGGTGAAAGGGCGCCTGGAGCAACCGCCGACGATTATTGTCGATAATCCTGACGTGCGGCAGATGCTGGACGTGATGGGCTTTGCGCGCTTTTTCACGCTGATGGAAGCGCCGCTGCAGCAGGCGACCACGCTTAACAATGAGCTTGAAGAGCTTCCCCAAGAGCCTGCCGATGAAGAAGGACTGCGCGATCGGATCCTGGAAGCCCACCGCATTTTGATGCACATGAACGAGCATAACCGTGAGCAGTTTCAGCCACTGGTTGACATGCTTGAGTCACAAGACGCCACCACGCGCCGCTAAGCTCCCTCATCTTTATAAGCCCCTGGATATCTCCCAGGGCTATCGCAGTTTTTGTTTTTTACGCGCTTGCTATCTGCCAAAGACCTGCATCGATAGTGCTCAGCCCCGACAAACGTCTTCAAATCGGCTATGATTAGCGGCCTATCTATTTCAGTGCGTACACTATCGCCTTAAGGAGACCCATGGAGCTTAATCCTCGCCGGGTAGCACTGTTGGTTGCCGCCAATACGGCGCTGGCGCCCTTTGCTATCGACGCCTACTTGCCTGCCATGGGAATCATCGCTGAGAGTATTGGCGCCAGTATTCACCGTACGGAACTCTCTATTAGCGTATTTTTGTTCGGCTTTGCGCTGGGCCAGCTCTGCTTTGGGCCGCTTTCGGATCGCATGGGCAGAAAGCCTGTGCTATTGGGCGGGCTGGTGGTGTTTATGCTGGCAAGTCTTGCCATTACCACGGTGGACAGTTTGCCTACATTGCTGGCCTGGCGGTTTATCCAAGCGCTGGGGGGCGGGGCCTGCGTGGTCAACTCGGCGGCAATTGTGCGCGACTGCTTTAGCGGGCGCGAGGCCGCCAAAGTAATGTCCACCATGGCGATGATAATGATGCTGGCGCCGCTGGTGGCACCAGCGGTGGGCAGCCTGTTGCTGCATATTGCCGGTTGGTGGCTGATTTTTGTGTTCTTAGCGGTTTACGCAGGCTTTTTGCTCTGGCTGCTAGGAACGCGACTACCTGAAACCCGCGATATGTCGCTGCCTGCCGCGTCACCACGGCAGGTAATCCGCAACTACGCCAGCGTGCTTAAGCATCGTGAAGGTATGGGCTATATCTGTGCGGTAGCGGCTTCATTTGCAGGTCTGTTTGCCTTCGTGACTGCATCACCGTTTCTCTATCTCGACTATTTTGGCCTTTCTCCAGGCACCTATCCGCTGGTGTTTGGGGTCAACGTCGTGGTAATTGCGCTCTCTAATCGGGTCAATATCCACCTGCTCCGCAAGCGTACTCCCCAGCAGAATTTACGTTTAGGTTTACTTATACAGTTGGTGGCAGCGTTAGGATTAGTAGCGGTGACCGCGCTGGATATAGCGACGCTAGCGATTGTGGTGCCGCTGATTATGCTGTTTACCGGCATGATTGGGCTGATTACGCCCAACGCGATCTCTGCGCTTCTGGATCACTTTGGACATATCAGCGCCACGGCAACAGCGCTACTGGGTGGTATTCAGTTTACCTGCGGCGCCCTCGCGGGAGTGATGGTAGGACTATTCGAGGTTGAGCACTTATGGCCGATGGTGCTCACCATGCTGGGCGCTGCGCTGCTGGGCAATATAGGCGTGCGCAAACTGACTAAGGTATCTGCTGCGGATGGATAGGGCGTATGGATAGATTGAATGGATAGTATGCTGGCCTGGGTCAATATGCCGATGAGCACTTGGTTAGCTTGCTCTGCCGTGCTTCTGCTGGGGGCTTTTGTGCAGCGTGCCACCGGCTTCGGGTTGGCCGTTATCGGCGCGCCGCTGCTGTTAATGCTGGAGCCTCGTCTGGTGCCGGTCATTTTGGTGCTGTTTGGTTTTACCGTCTCACTGATGATGGTTCGTCACTACTGGCATGAGGTGCGTCTGGATTCCATTGGTATGGCGTTGGTGGGACGCCTTCCCGGCAATGCGCTGGGTATTTGGCTGCTACTCGCCGCGCCCATGTTTGTGTTAGAAAAGCTGATAGCGGTCATCGTCCTGTTTGCAGTGTTTGTCACCTTGTGCCGCTTTCAGCTGCCGGTAAACCGAATAACGCTGTTTGGCGCGGGGGTGCTCTCTGGTATTTTCGGCACCGTTGCAGCTATTGGTGGCCCGCCCATCGTACTTTTAATGCATGGCCTACCGGCGGATCGCGTGCGCGGTAACTTGGCCGCCTTTTTCATTTTAACCTCCATGTTGACCTTGATTACCCTCGCCTTGGCTGACCAAATTCAGATCTGGCATTTCCAGGTCGCGCTTACCTTCCTACCCGTAGTATTAATCGGTAATGCCTTGGCAGATGCCGTTGCCCACCGCTTGGATAGACGCCTACTGCAAGGGGTTTCGTTGGCGTTATGCACCTTCGCCGCGCTAGGACTTTTGTGGTGATGTAAGGCTTGAATGCTCCTCCATAGTGAAAACTTTTTCACGTTTTGCGCGCTGTCATGAAGTTGTCATGGAACCAGTGCAAGGTGTGTCTTGCGAAGGTTAGATCCCTACATGAACAGGAGTTTTTCGCATGAACCGTATTCTCAAAACCACCGTTATCGCGGCTGCTGTAATGAGCGTTGCCGGTGTTGCACAAGCCCGTGATCAAATCCGCATTGTGGGCTCCAGTACCGTTTACCCGTTTGCCAGCTACGTAACTGAAGAGTTCGGTGCCACTACCGGCAACCCGACACCCGTTATCGAATCAACCGGTTCGGGCGGTGGTTTGCGTCTGTTCTGTAACGGTGTTGGTGAAGGCACGCCCGATATCACCAACGCGTCACGCCGCATGAAAGTCGCTGAGTTTGAGCGTTGTGAAGAGAACGGCGTTACCGATATCACCGAAGCTAAAATCGGTTCTGACGGTATCGTATTGGGTCAGTCAAACACAAATGACGTTGTTGATCTGACGCTTGAGCAGATTTTCATGGCAGTCGCCGCTCAGGTGCCGGTTGATGGCGAGCTAGTCAACAACCCCTACACTAACTGGAGCGAGATCGACTCATCGCTGCCAGACCGTGAAATCTCTATCTATGGTCCGCCGACGACTTCTGGTACCCGTGACGCTTTTGAAGAGCTTGTCATGGAAGCGGCTTCCGAAGAGATGGACGAGTATGAAGAAGCCTACACTGAAATTCGCTCTGACGGTGTTTACATCGACGCTGGCGAAAACGATAACCTGATCGTTCAGCGCTTGAGTGAAGATACCGGTGCAATGGGTATCTTTGGTTTCTCTTTCCTTGAAGAGAATACCGATACGCTGAACGGTGCCACCATTGGCGGCGTTGAGCCAACGCCAGAGGCTATTAGCTCAGGTGACTACCCGGTAGCGCGCTCACTGTGGTTCTATGTGAAGAACCAGCACGCTGAAGAAGTGCCGCCGATGTATGAGTACGCCGACATGTTTATGAGCGAGATGATGATTGGTGAAGATGGTTACCTGCGTGATATCGGCTTGATCGTTCTGCCGGAAGACGAACGTGAAGAGTGGCGTCAAGCGGTAGCAGATCGCACTACAATGTCAGCAGACGTTCTTAAGTAAGTCGTTAAGTTAGAAATGAAAATGGTCGGCAGCGAAAGCTGCCGGCCTTTCGTTTTATGACAGCGATAAATTGGCGTTTGTCACATTGTTGTAATGTTTGTGCCCCAAAGTAGTCGCCAATACGATTTCATTAAGTAATGCGAGAGAAATTCGATGCAGACTAACCAGCTTCTTCTGATTTTTTGCGGTGCGTTACTACTGCTGGGGCTGCTGGCGTTTTTTGCTGGCCGTTCAAAAGCCACCCGTTTACGTAGCGCGGGTACGGCGATGTTTGCTCAGCCAGATCAATACGCCTGGTTTACCGTGCTCTCAACTGCCGGTCCAGCCGTGCTGGTAAGTACGCTGGGGGCTTTTGTGCTGCTTCTAATGGGCGCCGATATACCCACACTCTATCTGCTGTCCGCGAGTTTAGTGATTGCAGCCATAGGGCTGATGGTAAGTCTTAACCAAGTTAAACCTGATTTTCACGCCCGTCAGGCCATTGAGCGGGTCATCCGCATGGTTTTAGCCGGTGCAGCGTTAATCTCGATTTTTACTACGTTCGGCATTTTGTTCTCGATCATTTCCGAGGCGCTGCGCTTTTTCCAAATGCACAGCTTCTGGGAATTTATTACCGGCACCACGTGGAACCCAGGCGCGAGCTTTTTAGCGTCAGCGGGTCGTGGCGATGGTAGTGGGGCAGAGTTTGGCTCGGTACCGCTGTTTGCCGGTACCTTTATGATAACCGCTATCGCCATGCTGGTAGCTGTTCCTATCGGTCTGCTCTCAGCGATTTATATGTCCGAGTATGCGCCGCGTAATGTGCGCACCGTTGCCAAGCCAGTGCTCGAAGTTCTAGCGGGTATTCCTACTGTGGTTTACGGCTTTTTTGCCGCCATCACTGTGGCGCCTATTATCGTCAACATCGCCGGATTTTTTGGGCTCGACGCTTCTTATAATAACGCCGTCGCCCCAGGTGTCGTGATGGGTATTATGATTATCCCGTTTATCTCATCGTTGTCTGACGATGTGATCAACTCGGTGCCCGATAGTATGCGCCAAGGGTCGCTGGCATTAGGCATGACCAAAGGTGAAACCATTCGAGACGTGGTCATTCCTGCTGCACTTCCTGGGATTATTTCAGCGGCACTCCTAGGTATGTCGCGCGCGCTGGGTGAAACCATGATCGTGGTAATGGCCGCAGGTATGCGTCCCAATCTCACCGCTAATCCGCTGGAAGATATGACCACGGTGACTGTGCGTATTGTAGCCGCGCTTACCGGGGACCAAGAGTTTGAAAGCGCAGAAACATTGTCAGCCTTTGCTCTTGGGCTAGTGCTGTTTGCGGTAACGCTCGCGCTGAACCTGGTGTCTGTTTTGATGATCCGTCGTTTCCGCGAAAAATACCGCGTGAATAACCTGTAACGCTGAGGAACTGTTTCGATGAGCCATACTTTTGACGAAATAAGCCAGCAGCTTAAAAAGCGTCACCGAAAGTCTGCCCGCCTTAAATGGATCTCGATGGGGTCTTTAGGCCTTGCCGGTCTGTTTTTGGTGCTCTTCTTTGCCGATATGCTGACTAAAGGTCTGCCAGCTTTCCAGCAGGCGTATATCCAGACCGAAATTAGCTACACCGAAGAAGCCGAAACTGACGGACGGCAGGCGTTTGACGAAGAGCTGTTGCCGTTAATTAGCCGTACAGTGGTGCGTACAATCCCGTTAGAGTTGCGCAACAACCCTGACATGATCGGCACCAGTGAAGCGCAGTGGGTATTAGCGAATAGTGATGTCGATCAATACTTGAAGGGCCACCGCAATCGCTTGAGTGAAGAGGAGCAGGAAGCCCTTGATGCACGAGTTGAAGCGGGCCAAGTGGATCTGCGCTTTAATAGCACTTTCTTTGGATCTGGGGATTCAAAAATCGCCGAGAATGCCGGTATCTTGTCGGCAGTAGTGGGTACCGTTATGACCATGATCGTAACGCTACTGATATCGTTCCCAATCGGGGTAATGACCGCGGTTTATTTGGAAGAGTTTGCGCCGGATAACCGCTTTACCCAAGCGATTGAAATTAATATCAATAACCTAGCTGCGATTCCTTCGATCCTGTTTGGTTTGCTGGGCTTGGCGATTTTTATCAACTTCTTTGGGGTGCCACGTTCGTCGCCACTGGCTGGTGGTATGACGCTGGCGCTAATGACGTTGCCGGTGATTATTATCTCAACGCGAACTGCGCTGCGTAGCGTACCGGACTCCATTCGTCATGCCGCTTTTGGGGTGGGTTGTTCGCGTTGGCAAGTCGTACGCGACCACGTTTTGCCGTTGGCAATGCCGGGTATTATGACGGGCTCCATCATCGGTCTTGCTCAAGCGATGGGTGAAACGGCGCCGCTGATAATCGTGGGCATGGTGGCTTTTATCCCCGATGTGGGCGCATCATTTACTAACGCGGCCACCGTTATGCCTGCACAAATATTTACTTGGTCAGGCGAGCCTGAGCAAGCGTTTGTAGAGAAAACAGCCGGCGGTATTTTGGTGCTACTCACCATACTCATCTCACTTAACGCCTTCGCCGTTGTGTTACGTAAGAAATTTGAGCGTCGCTGGTAGGCCAGCGCGATAGAGGACATGACTATGAATAGCCGAGCACCTGTAATGAACGACCAGCATGCACCTGCGGTTGGGCAGCCCTACACGCGTAACGATCAGGCCTGCCATGATTTGAGTATCCGGGTTCGTGATTTGAATCTGTGGTATGGCAAAAACCAAGCGTTGAATAACCTTAATATTGACCTGTTCCAGAAAAATGTGACGGCGTTAATTGGCCCTTCCGGTTGTGGTAAATCGACTTTCTTACGCTGCTTGAATCGTATGAATGACTTGATTCCCAGTGTACGTACCGAAGGGCTGGTCGAGATGGACGGGCTAGACGTTAATGCGCCGAAAATGGATGAAGTGGCGCTGCGTCGTCGGGTGGGCATGGTATTCCAAAAGCCGAACCCCTTTCCTAAGTCGATCTATGAAAATGTCGCCTACGCACCACGTATGCACGATTTGGTCAGTCGTAAAGCAGAGCAGGATGAGCTGGTTGAAAAGGCATTGCGTAGCGCCGGTCTGTGGAACGAAGTGAAAGACAAGCTGCAGGAACCAGGTACCTCTCTCTCTGGTGGTCAGCAGCAGCGGCTGTGTATTGCCCGTGCTATTGCGGTACAGCCCGATGTAATCCTGATGGATGAGCCAACCTCAGCGCTTGACCCCATTTCGACCGCCACCATCGAAGATTTGATGGACAAACTGAAAGAGCAGTTCACCATCATCACCGTGACGCACAATATGCAGCAGGCAGCACGTGTGGCGGACTACACCGCGTTCTTCCACCTGGGGGAAATTATTGAGTACAACGACACCAAAGTGATGTTCTCGACCCCGGCGCAGAAGAAGACCGAAGACTATATCTCTGGTCGTTATGGTTAATTAACGCTTACCAAGCAGGCCCATCGTCAATCGGTGGGCTTGTTCATTTATGAACCTTTTTTTCAGCATTTATATATGCTTTAACGTATATAGTCGTTATGCTTTTTTAAACAGGTAGTTTGCAAACATATAGCTTTGAAAAACCGCAAGCTTAGGAGGCTCCCGTGGCATTACGTATCGGTATCAACGGTTTTGGACGTATTGGGCGCTTGGCACTGCGCAGTTTGTGGGCAAAGGTGGCAGCGGGTGACGTTGAACTGATGCGTATCAATGACCCCGGTGGCGATGCGGCTACTTTTGCCCACCTGCTGGAGTTTGATTCGGTACACGGGCACTGGGCACCAGGGAAGGGCATCTCGGCAACGGATGACGCTATTGTTATCGACGGTAACTCTTTCGCCTTTAGCGCCAATAAGGCAATTGCCGATAGTGACTGGTCGAACTGCGATATTGTGATTGAGTGCTCGGGCGTCATGAAAACCACTGATCAGCTCCAGGCATATCTTGATCAAGGCGTTGGTCGTATCGTGGTGAGCGCGCCAATGAAAGAGTCGAGCGTACTTAATGTAGTGGTGGGGGTGAACGACCATCTTTACGATCCTGCTCAACATAAGATTGTCACCGCTGCCAGTTGCACCACTAACTGCCTGGCACCGGTAGTCAAAATCATTCAGGAAACCTTCGGTATTCGCCATGGCTCGATGACCACAGTACACGACATCACCAATACCCAAACCATTCTTGATGCCCCGCACAAAGACCTGCGCCGTGCCCGGGCTTGCGGTATGAGCTTGATTCCCACCACTACCGGTTCGGCCAAAGCCATCACCGCGATTTTCCCAGAGCTAGAAGGCAAGCTTAATGGCCATGCGATTCGTGTGCCGCTGGCTAATGCTTCGCTCACTGATATGGTGTTCGAGCTTGAGCGGGAAGTGAGTGTCGAGGAGGTTAATCAGGCGCTAAAAGCCGCTGCCGATGGCGAGCTTGCCGGTATCTTGGGCTATGAAGAGCGCCCGCTGGTGTCAATCGATTACCGCACTGACCCGCGCAGCTCGATTATTGATGCGCTCTCCACCATGGTGATTAACGGCACCCAGCTAAAGCTCTTCGCCTGGTACGACAACGAGTGGGGCTATGCCAACCGCACGGCCGAGTTGGCCTTGATGGTAGGTAGCGGGCAGATAGGCGGTGAGCAGGTGAGCCGTGGCTGATTCGCCGTTGTTGAAAATGTTTACACGGGTAAAGGCGCTACCTTTCGAGGTGCGCCAATACATACTGATTACCGGCAACTACTGGGCGTTCACGGTCACCGACGGCGCGCTGCGCATGCTGGTGGTTATGCACTTCCACCAGCTGGGCTACTCGCCGTTACAAATCGCCATGCTGTTTCTGTTTTACGAAGCCTTTGGCGTGGTGACTAACCTGATAGGCGGCTGGTTGGGTGCACGGCTGGGGCTCAATCGCACCATGAACGTGGGGCTTGGGCTGCAAATTATTGCCCTCGCCATGCTGATGGTTCCCGCTAGCCTGCTGACTGTCGCTTGGGTCATGGCCGCGCAAGCGATTTCGGGGATTGCCAAAGACCTCAATAAAATGAGTGCTAAAAGCGCCGTTAAGGTGCTGGTGCCCAAAGAGAGTGCCAACGCCAATAGCTCGCTCTACCGCTGGGTAGCCATGCTAACCGGCTCTAAAAACGCGCTAAAAGGGCTGGGCTTTTTTGTCGGCGGCGTGCTGCTAACATTGATTGGCTTCCAGGCGGCCGTATTGGTGATGGCAGTGATGCTGGGCGGCGTGTTGCTGCTTTCACTACTGCGGCTCAAGGCGGATTTGGGCCGCCAGAAAGTGAAGCCCAAATTCTCCGAAATCTTCTCAAAATCACGTGCGATTAACGTGCTCTCTGCGGCGCGTTTTTGCCTGTTTTCGGCGCGGGATGTGTGGTTTGTAGTGGCACTTCCGGTGTTCTTATACGATCAGCATGGCTGGACTCACTGGACCGTGGGTGGGCTGCTGGCGGTATGGGTTATTGGCTACGGCGGGGTGCAAACCCAGGCGCCAAAGTTAACCCGGCTGATCAAAGGCGATGCGCGGGCGCTTACCGCTGGCTGGGCCGCGGCGCTGGCAGTGCTGGCGATTCTGTTGGCGATGCTGCCCTTGGCGCAGGTTGGCTGGTTAGTCGTCGGGCTGCTCGCTTTTGGGGTGCTGTTTGCGATTAACTCCAGCTGGCACAGCTATTTGATCGTGCATTATGCCCGCGCCGACGGCGTCTCTATGGATGTTGGCTTTTATTACATGGCCAATGCCATGGGGCGTTTAGTGGGCACGCTACTGTCAGGCTGGCTGTATATGGCTTACGGGCTGAGCGCCTGTCTGTGGGTGTCGGCTGCCTTAGTGGCTTCTAGCGCTTTAATGGCGCTGGCGCTGCCTAAACAGGTCGCATGATCCTCTCTTCGCCCAGGCTGGGTTTAACGCTCACTTTAGGCAGTGCGCAAACTCTCGCCTGGGCATCCAGTTACTACTTGCCCGCTATCCTTGCAGTGCCCATGGCCCGCGAGCTGGGGATGTCGCCAAGCTGGGTGTTTGCGGCGTTCTCTGCCGCCTTGCTGTTAACCGCTACGCTAGGGCCCAGCGTTGGGCATTTGATTGACCACCAAGGCGGGCGAGGCGTTCTGATGGCCTCGAACGCTGTTTTGGCGATTGGCTTGGTCATTATGGCGCTGTCCCAGGGTGTGTTCAGCTTAATGCTCGCCTGGCTGATTACCGGCGTAGGCATGGCGATGGGGTTATACGACGCCGCCTTTGCCACTTTAGGGCGGTTACTAGGACGCAGCGCCCGCGCTTCCATCACCGGTGTCACACTATTAGCCGGGTTTGCCAGCACTATCGGTTGGCCGCTGACAGCTTTGTTGGAAAATGAATTTGGGTGGCGGGTCGCCTGTGGTGCCTGGGCCATTCTGCATATAGTGATAGGCCTGCCGCTTAATGCTCGTTTGCCTAAAGCCGGTGATAGCGTAAACCACTCAAATGAAGAAGCATCTGCCCCATCGCCTGAGCGGCCCCGTCTGGCGATGGTCCTTTTAGCCTATGTGTTTGCCGCGGGCTGGTTTGTCTCAACGGCGATGGCCGCTCATCTGCCCCGGCTTTTGCAGGAAACCGGCGTATCACTTTCAGTCGCCGTTGCCGCCGCCGCGCTGGTTGGACCCGCGCAAGTGGCGGCTCGGTTAGGTGAATTTGTGCTGCTGCGTCACTTGCATCCGCTTGTAGCCGCGCGCGTGGCCACAACGCTCCACCCCTTAGGTGCGGCACTTTTAGCAACCGTGGGTATGCCCGCCGCAGGGTTTGCATTGCTGCATGGTGCGGGCAATGGCATGATGACGATTGCGTCTGGCACGCTACCTCTCGCTTTATTTGGCCCGAAAGGGTTTGGGCAACGCCAGGGGTTAATTATTGCGCCGGCGAGGGTAGCGCAAGCCTTTGCCCCGCTGCTGTTTGGCTTATTGATAGAGCAAAATGGCGCTGGGGCGCTGTGGCTGACCACTGTTTTGATGCTGGCGGCATGTTTAGCGCTACTTTGTATTCGTGTGCCCCGGTTGCAGGAGTGAGCCATCCACATAAAGGTGGCGAAGCTTCCACCATCCCTCGACGTTGACACTTAGTCCTTGGCCTGCCAGCGTCGGGTCAATGAACAGCGTTATATTTTGATAGCGATGGCGTTGGTAACGCGAAGGGTCTGCAGGTGTGTTTGCCTCAGCAACAGCAACGTTGGCAAGGCCGCCACAGCAGCCATGCCTAGGGGAAAGACGGATGGTGACGACCCCGCCTTGTTGCTTGATGAAGTCTAATGCGATGCTGTTTATATCAATCACCTTATCCATCGCTCTTCCCATATCGTGGCGCGGTTATGCCATTAACGTGCTGGATAGCAAACGGTTTCACCGTCTTCTTTGGTGAAGTGGTGCACGGGCTGCTCCAAAAGGTCTAATACCTGTTCTGAAGGTCGGCAAGGCCGGGCGCCCTTATTTGTGACCACAATGGGACGGTTAATCAAAATAGGGTGAGCCATCATGGCGTCGATAAGCTGATCATCGCTCAATAATAGTGACAGGCATGGTGACCTCATGAGTGATTTAGCCACTTTCACTGCCGGGTGCGTTACGTTGAGAGGGCGCGGTTTTAAAGGCGGGCGATAGCTTCGTTGGGTCTATTTGGCTTTTGTAGTTAGAGGCTGCTTCTGCCCACCACATTAATTGGCCAAATGTTCGGCCGAAATAGCTTTCCCAACGTTCCTTTTCCTGCCCAAACTGCCCGTCCTCGTTTAGCGCCTCCTGTGCTTTAGGTATATGTATCATTGCCGACACCGGCAGGCAGCCAAGCTCGGAGAGAAAAGCCCGCATAGCAACGGCAGCACGCACGCCGCCCCACTGACCCATAGAATAGGTCACGATGGCGCTGGGCTTAAACGCAAACAGCGAAGCCCCAAAGTGATTAAGCAAATGGCTAAGCGCCGGGCTCATGGAGTGGTTGTATTCAGGGCTGACCATCACATAGCCATCGGCGTGAGCAATTTTGTCTGCAAGCTGCGCTAAATCATCGGGCGCATCAGCTTTAGGGTAAGCAAAATGTGGCTTAAACGGATCGCTTAACTTTAGTGCTAACGGATCAATAATCTCCGCCGTTGTATTGGGGAGTGAGGTGAGCAAGCGTTCGCAGGCTTTGGCCACCCGCTCGCCAAGCCGGGCGGGTGAGGGCGGCGTAGTGGTGCGGGTTGAACCCAGAAATACCAAATAGTGTGCCATAGCGCTTACTCCCGATTAATAAGCTTCAGCCGGAAAATGATGGCGGGTTTTATTGGCAATTCTCACCAACGCCAGCATCAGTGGCACTTCAACCAATACGCCAACGACCGTGGCTAGCGCAGCGCCCGACTGTAAGCCAAATAGCGCGATAGCCGCTGCCACCGCCAGTTCAAAGAAGTTGCTGGCGCCGATCATTGCCCCCGGTGCGGCAATGTTATGCGGTAACCGCCAGGCTTTAGCCCAGCCATAGGCAATAAAGAAGATCAGGAACGTCTGAATAATCAGCGGGATCGCGATCAATACGATATGCAGCGGATTATTGAGAATGACTTCGCCCTGGAAGGCGAACAACAGCACCAGGGTAATGATCAAGCCGATGGGGGTAATCGGCCCAACGCGCTTCATAAACACGTTGTCGTACCACTCGGCGCCGCGCTTTTTAATCAAGCTTTGCCGCGTGATATAACCCGCTGCCAGGGGAATCACAATATACAGCACCACTGACAGGGCGACGGTGTCCCAGGGCACCTGGATATTGGAGATACCCAGTAGGAAGACCACAATGGGGGCAAAGGCAAACAGCATGATCAGGTCGTTGAGCGCCACTTGCACCAGGGTGTAGGCGGCATCGCCGCGGGTCAGGTAGCTCCACACGAACACCATGGCGGTACACGGCGCGGCGCCCAGCAGAATCGCCCCCGCTAGATACTGACTGGCTAACTCGGCGGGAATAAACGGCCGAAAGATTACCATCAGAAATAGCCAGGAGATGGCGAACATAGTGAAGGGTTTAATCAACCAGTTCACTGATGTAGTGATGATCAAACCTTTGGGCTGACGACGCACGCCCAGAATCGAAGTGAAATCAATTTGCGCCATCATGGGAAATATCATTGCCCAGATGAGTACCGCTACCGGAATCGACACCTGCGCCACTTCAAAACGTGAAAGCGTTTCCGGTACCGCTGGGATAAATTGCCCTACCAAGATGCCCACCACAATGGCGAGTGCTACCCATAGCGTGAGGTAGCGCTCAAACACGCCCATGCCTTCGGCGGTAGAGGGTGATGCATTATCTTGCAGTGCTGACATATGAAACTCCTGATTAGATAGCGCGCTGGTTAACGCGCTTGGAGACTTCTTCGGCGCTCTCTTTGCGCTCCGAATAACGGTCCGTCAGCAAGTCACTGCGATCACGCACCAGTAGAGTGAATTTCACCAGCTCTTCCATGACATCCACGATCCGGTCATAAAACGGTGAAGGTTTCATCCGATCTTTATCATCAAACTCCATAAAGGCTTTGGGTACCGAGGACTGATTGGGAATCGTCAGCATACGCATCCAACGCCCCAAGATACGTAGCTGATTGACGGTATTGAAGGACTGCGAACCGCCGCACACCTGCATGACTGCCAATGTCTTGCCCTGAGTGGGGCGCACGCCACCCAGCGCAAGCGGTATCCAATCTATTTGTGCTTTCATAATGCCGGTCATGGCACCGTGGCGTTCCGGCGAGCACCACACCATCCCTTCGGCCCACTGGGCCAACTGGCGCAGCTCGTCGACTTTCGGGTGGCTGGCATCTTCAGCATCCGGTAACGGTAGCCCCCGGGGGTCAAAGATTCGTATTTCTGCGCCCATGGCACTGAGCAAGCGTGCGGCTTCCTCAACCGCTAAACGGCTGAATGAGCGCTCACGCAAGGAGCCGTATAGCAGCAATATTTTAGGCGCGTGTTGAGCACGTTGTGGGATGCCCAGCCGCTCGCTGCTGGGCGGCTCAAAGAGTTCAGCGTCTATATTGGGCAAATCATTAAGCTTGGAGCAATCAGATAGTGGGGCCATCGCGGTTTACTCGTTTCGAGTCATTTTAAGTCGATCTCTCCATCATATATGTTTTTTCGTATATTTCTAGCGCTGCTTTATGTTTGCAATATTGCCGTCATGAACCCGGCGTAGAGTGACAGCCACTAATTACATAAGAGGCTGTTTATTTATGACGAAGCGCCGCGTGTTGTTCCTCTGCAATGCTAACTCTGCTCGATCTCTGATGGGAGAGGCACTGCTTCGCCATTTGGCAGACGATCGTTTTGAAGCGTTCAGCGCCGGTTCTGAGCCGGATGAACCCCATGCATTGACGCTTGAAGTGTTGCACAAACACGGGCTTCCCACTGAGGGCCTGCGCAGTAAGTCGCTGGATGAGTTTGAAAGCGAGACCTTCGATTTTGTCATTATACTCTGTGACAAGGCCCAGCAAGCCTGCCGCGACTGGCAAGGTAAGGCGGGCGAAGTGCTGTTCTGGGACATACGAGACCCGCGTCTGATTGGCAAGTCTGATGCTTATGAGCAGGCCCTATTAGAGATTCGTCGGCGCCTGCAGCTGTGGCTGCCCCTTCACAAGTCTGATTAATCTTTCTGAAAGGGCGAGTCGAGATGAAATGGATTAATAACTTAAGCGTCAAGGCGAGCTGGACGCTGGTGCTGGTAGCCTTTAGTGGCCTGGTCGTCGTTATTGGCGCACTGGGCCTATTCGCCAATCATTTTGGTCGTGATGCATTCACGTCACTTCATGAAAGGGACATGGCGCAAATTAGTAACCTTGATAGCGCCTACTCCCAGCTATTGCGTGCGCGTATTCAGATGAGTCGGGCGGCGGAGTTAATTCGTACCCCTTCATTTGATCGACCTGACCCGCTGATAGAAGAAGCCCAGCGGTTGCTTAATGAAGCATCTGAGCATTTCAATCAATTTACAGCCAGCGACTTTGATCAAGATCAGCAGGCGGTTGTTGATCAGTTAGCGTCAAACTTTCAATCATTTGTTAACAATAATCTCAACCTTCAAATGATGATGCTTGAAGAGCGCGACGTATCTGGTTTTTTCTCGGGTGAGTCGCGAGTGGATGATAGCAGCCAGCACTTTGTGGCAAGTGCCGAGGCTTTTTTTGACGTTTCCGCTCAGCGGGGTAACGCCTTACTTATGCGCTTTGAGCAGGTCTCCTCACTACTTTTTTGGGGTGTGATTGCAGCGCTTGGTGCCGCGCTGTTGGTAGTTACGGTAGTGGTATGGGGCGTGCGTAAAAACGTGCTCAGACCATTGAAGACGATCACTGGGCACTTCCAGCGCATTGCTAAAGGTGACTTGTCAGCGCCGGTAACGGCGCACTCATCAAATGAAATTGGTCAGCTATTTAGTGAACTGGATAAGATGCAGCACTCTTTGACGGCCACGGTTAATCGACTCAATGCGAGCAGCCAGCAGGTGTATAGCAATAGTCAGGAGATGACCGAGCAGAACCAGCTCTTGGCGAGCCAAACCGACACTCAAGTATCAGCCTTGCAGCAAATGGCGGCGAGCTTGGAACAGCTAACCGCTACGGTGAATCAGAATGCTGAAAGTGCAGCGCATGTTAATCAGTCCACGGCGGATGTGTCCCATAAAGCGCAGCAGGGTGATGAGGTGATTACCCAGTTTATCGCCACCATGGAAGCGATAAATGATCACTCCGAAGAGATTCAAAGCATCATTCGCATGATTGAAAGCATTGCTTTCCAAACCAATATATTAGCGCTCAATGCATCGGTTGAAGCGGCGCGTGCCGGTGAGCACGGACGTGGATTTGCGGTGGTCGCCAATGAGGTGCGTGCCCTGGCAACGCGCAGTGCCAATGCCGCAAGCGAGATTCGGACGCGTATCGAAGCGTCGAGTGCAAGTGTCCAGCAAGGTAGCGTACTGTCCCAGCAAGCGGGTGAACATACTCGGGCGATTATGCAAGCAGCCAGTAATGTGAACACGATGATGACGCAAATCACCCATGCTTCTGAGGAGCAGCGGCGAGGTATTGAAGAGGTCAACCAGGCGGTTATCCAAATCGATACCACCACCCAAGACACCATGCGCTTAGTCAATCAGGCGGCCCAGAGCGCGGAGGTGTTATCCCAAGAAGCCTTGCAGATGCGCGAATATGCCGGACAATTTAGTGTTGCCGAGGAGGTAGCTGAGGCAGGCCAACTTCATGGCAATGAAAATGACGTTGCATATCCCGAATGGGAGCAGCTCAGCCAAGATGAATCAGCAATAGCACGCCCCCAGCAGGATGAACGTAAAGCCCGTTTGCTGGCCGCCTCATAGCCGTAATTACGAGTTGGCAAAACGCCCTGGCGGAAATCTGCCAGGGCGTTAATCGCAGTGGGTTAGCCTAGGAAATCGCTGAATAATCGATTAGCTCGACGGCGACGGCGGTTGCTTCGCCACCGCCAATGCATAAGCTAGCGATGCCGCGCTTGCCGCCTTTAGTGCGCAGCGCATGAATGAGCGTGGCGATGATGCGTGAGCCGGTAGAGCCAATCGGGTGGCCTTGGGCGCAGGCGCCGCCAAACACATTGACCTTGTCATGGGGGAGACCCAAGTCATCCATGGCCATGAGTGTGACCACCGCAAAGGCTTCGTTAATCTCGAATAGGTCTACGTCATTCACGCCCCAATCGAGCTTTTTCATCAACTTTTCAATCGCACCCACAGGCGCGATGGTGAATTCGCTAGGGTGTCGCGAGTGAGTCGTGTGGCCTAGCATACGCGCTAGCGGCTTAATGCCGTGCTGATCTGCAGCTTCCTGACTCGCCAAGATAAGTGCCGAAGCGCCGTCGGAAATTGAGCTGGCGTTAGCGGCGGTAATCGTACCGTCTTTGGCAAAGGCGGGGCGCAGCTGGCGGATTTTATCGAGCTTAGCTTGGAAGGGCTGCTCATCGTGTTCGACAAGGGTTTCTCCCTGACGAGAGGTGACCATTACCGGTGCCATCTCTGCGCTTAGGTGGCCTGAGTTGGTAGCGGCCATGGCGCGCTCAAGGGAGGCAATAGCAAAGTCATCCAGGCGCTCGCGTGTGTAACCGCGCTCAGTAGCCACATCCTGGGCAAACACGCCCATTAATTTGCCCGTTTCGGCGTCTTCCAGCCCATCCAAAAACATATGGTCTTTCAGCTCGCCGTGTCCCAATCGGTAGCCACCGCGTGCCTTAGTCAGCACGTGTGGGGCATTAGACATGGACTCCATGCCGCCAGCCAGCAAAATATCACCACTGCCCGCTTTGATTAAATCGTGGGCAAGCATCGCTGCTTTCATGCCCGAGCCGCACAGCTTGTTAATAGTGGTGGCGCCATTGGCATCAGGAATGCCGGCTTGGCGCATCGCTTGCCGCGCGGGGCCCTGCTTAACACCGGCGGGCAGTACACAGCCCATAATGCCTTCGCTGATGGCCGCAGGATCGATTCTGGCCTCTTCAATGGCCGCTTTGATAGCGATGGCGCCAAGCTCAGGCGCTGTCATGCTCGCTAGGCTGCCCATCATGCCGCCCATCGGGGTGCGTTTGGCAGCGAGAAATACAACATCGGTGGGGTTACTCATGGCTAATCTCCTTCAGGATTATTGTGATTATCATGCCAAGTGGTGGTTGATACGTTGACCCGTAGACGGTGCTGTGGTTCTCTCCAGAGTAACCAAGCAAGCGCTAGTGTAAATAACATGAATGTAATGAATGCATCCCCTCGCCGCAAGGAATTGACGCGCCTCGCTGCTCAGCTATTCGTCCAAGAGGGCTTTGATCGCACAACGGTGCGTATGCTGGCGCAGGAAATGGGTATTAAGTCCGGTAGCTTGTTTCATCATTTTAAAGATAAGCAGGAAATCCTCGCTGCGGTCATTGAAGAGGGCACGCAAAATGCCTTGATGATTGCGAGAAAAGCGCTGAATGAGTGCGCCGCCGAGCCTGAAGTACGCCTACGCACCATGGCGCGCGCCCATCTCGAAACCCTCTTTACTGACCGCAATGCCCATGTGGTGGCACTTTTTGAGTGGCGCCGACTCGACCCGGTGGCCAGTGCTCATTTGAGCCACTTACGCGATGCTTATGAAGCGCTGTGGGTTGCTGTTATCGACGATGCTTTGGCAGCAGGCTTGATCCATGGCGACCGCTTTCTTGTCTCGCGCTTTGTGTTGGGAGCGCTTAACTGGACGGTGCGCTGGTACGACCCCAGCGGGCCACGCTCGCCCGATGATCTCGCTGACGAGCTGGTTGCCATGATTATGCCTACCTCGGTTTGATGCTCCGCTGCCCTCGATCTCGACCAACGTCTAACGCCACAACTTAGAACAGTACTTGCTCTCTGCGCCGTTTACTTTTAGCGTTGCTATTATCTTCAAGCTTACGTTAACGTCAACGGATAAATATAACAACTTTGCTTGCGTCCATTCTCACTACGAGCTCATTTCCAATAACACAAGAGAGCCATCATGACAGCGACATCACATTCACTGCCCGACTATCACCACTACCTCGATAACTTTTCCGTGGATAGCGTTATCGCTCGCCTGGATGACCACCGGGACGGCCTGCTAAATGCCTTTGAGGCCTGCTGTGGGCGTCATGTGCGCGCTGGCCGCGGCGATGTGCTGGCGCTGGTTCAAGAGGATTCTCAAGGTGATATGCATACCCTGACCTACGCCGAGCTAGACGAGCAGAGCGCCAAGCTAGCGGGGTGGTTTCAGTCTCAGGGGTTGGGTATAGGCGACCGCATTGCTTGCATGCTGCC
The DNA here is from genome assembly GCF_001882345.1 of Halomonas sp. QHL1. Taxonomy (GTDB): domain Bacteria; phylum Pseudomonadota; class Gammaproteobacteria; order Pseudomonadales; family Halomonadaceae; genus Vreelandella. Next base: position 1,284,244 of record NZ_MINL01000001.1, on the reverse strand, counting down.
GCGGTCACCACAGCTATTGATTGCCGTGCTCGCCACTTGGCGTATTGGCGCGGTTTATCAGCCGCTGTTTACCGCCTTCGGCCCCGATGCGGTGGACTATCGGCTCGGGCGTGCAGGCACCAAGCTGGTGATCACCGATCACGCTAATCGCTATAAATTTGATGGTCTTAGCCAGTGCCCGCCGGTACTGGCCGTGGGTGGGGCGACCAGTGAGCATGCGGATGATCTCGACTGGCAGGCGGCGTTGACGCATACGTCAATGAGCGACAAACCGCCAAGGCTCGCGCCTGAAGCGCCATTTCTGCAAATGTTTACCTCTGGCACCGTGGGCAAACCGAAAGGCGTTGCCGTTCCATTGGCAGGGATGACCGCTTTTGCAATCTATATGGAGCTGGCCATTGATCTACGTGACGATGACCGCTTCTGGAATATGGCCGATCCCGGCTGGGCCTATGGTCTCTACTATGCGATTGCCGGGCCTTTACTGCTTGGCGTGACGACCCATTTCTGCGAAGCAGGGTTTAGCGCCGAAGGGGCGCTGGCGTTTATGAAGCGCCATCACATTACTAACTTTGCCGCTGCGCCCACCGCCTACCGGCTAATGAAAGCATCAGGGCTATTTGATGACGCCCATGAAACGTTAGAGCTACGTGCGGCGAGCTCGGCGGGTGAACCTCTTAATACTGAAGTGGTGACCTGGGTGGAGAAGTCGCTGGGCTGTCCGGTCATGGATCACTACGGCCAGACCGAAACCGGCATGACGTGTAATAACCACCATGCCCTTGACCATCTTAAGCATGTGGGCGCAATGGGCGTGCCGATGCCAGGTTATCGCCTGGCGATTTTGGACGCGGAGTATAAAGAGCTGCCTGCCGGGGAGCCTGGTGTCCTTGCCGTCGATATCAAAAATTCCCCTGCGCACTTTTTCCAGGGCTACACCTGGCAAGAGAAGAACCCCTTTGTAGAGGGCTATTACCTGACTGGCGATGTGGTTATCCGCAATGAAGACGGTACTTTTCAATTTGCCGGGCGTGACGACGATATTATTACCACCGCGGGTTACCGGGTGGGGCCTACGGACGTAGAGAATAGCGTGATGACGCATCCTGCGGTTGCCGAGTCAGCGGCAGTGGGTCAGCCTGATGAGATCCGCGGCGAGGTGATCAAGTCGTATATCGTGCTGCGAGAAGGCTATGAGGCCAGTGACGAGCTTGCTGATGAAATCAAACAGCGAGTACGTGAGCGACTTTCGACCCACGCTTTTCCGCGCATTATTGAGTTTGTCGATGAGTTGCCTAAAACCCCCAGCGGCAAGATTCAGCGCTTTAAACTGCGTGCCCAGGCGGTAGAAGAAGCCAAAGCTAGCGAATAAATCCATCGACTATATATGGCAACCATACAAAACAAACATAGGGAATACGGAGATGCAGGTTAAGGAGAGTACTTTTTTAATTACTGGGGCCGCTTCGGGGTTGGGGGCGGCTACCGCCGAGCGCTTAGTCGCTGCAGGCGCTCGCGTCGTGATATGCGACTTAAACGACAGTGTAAATACCCATGCCCAGCAGCTGGGGGCAAATGCGCGCGCCATTCTGGCGGATATTACTTCAGGCGAACAGATGCAGCAGGCCGTAGAGGCGGCGGTAGCGCTGGGTGGCGAACGTGGGCTTTCCGGCGTGGTTCATTGCGCGGGGGTGGTTAGCGTAGCCAAGCTGGTCGATCGAGAAGGCAACCCAGCTGATTTAGAAAGCTATATGAAAACGATCAATATCAATCTGGTCGGCACTTTTAACGTCATGCGCCTTGCGGCTGCGGCAATGGCTAAAAACGCTCCCAATGAGAGTGGCGAGCGCGGGGTGATTATTAATACCGCGTCCATTGCTGCTTTCGATGGGCAGGTGGGGCAGTGTGCTTATAGCGCCTCTAAAGCTGGCGTCGTGGGTATGACTTTACCTGCGGCTCGGGAATTGTCGCGGCACGCTATTCGGGTAATGGCAATCGCGCCTGGCGTATTTGAAACGCCGATGATGAGCGAAATTCCCGACGAGGCTGCCCAGGCGCTAGCGGCAGCGGTGCCATTTCCTAAGCGTTTAGGTAAGCCAGATGAGTTTGCTCAATTAGCCGAGCAGATTATTACCAATCCCATGCTCAACGGTGAGCTGATTCGTTTAGACGGCGGCATTCGCATGCAGTAAATCGGTGGCCAGTAGGTAAAAGAGAAATAAACGACTCGTCGGCTTTTGGTTGACGAGTTTTTTTATTATTTGCACCAGGGGTTTATAGACTGGGCGACCAAAGTTCTAGTGTGTTTGCAGGTTAAATTCAAACGCCCGCTTGACTCTGAGAGGCCCTCGCGCTAATTTTCAAACATGTGTTTGAAAGTCGTGAGCTCATATGTACTGATCGGCTCTCAACCCCCCTTTTAGGAGAAGTGCGATGCCCAGCTATCAGGCCCCTATTCGTGATATGCGTTTCGTTATGGACGAGATACTTGACTACCCCGCTCATTACGCGCGCCTACCAAGCGGTGAAGATGCGTCGCCAGATGTCGTCAGCGCAATTTTGGAAGAGGGCGCGCGCTTCGCCCGCTACGTACTGCTACCGATCAATCAGAGTGGCGATGAAGAGGGTTGTTTGCTGGAAGGGGGGGAGGTCAAAGCGCCTAACGGTTTTAAAGAGGCATACCAGCAGTACGTAGAGGGTGGTTGGCCGAGCCTGGCCGCCGATCCTGCTCATGGGGGGCAGGGGCTGCCGCCTTCATTGGCGATGCTGCTGTCGGAAATGATCTGCGCGACTAACTTGGCGTGGGGTATGTACCCAGGGCTCTCCCATGGTGCGGCGGATGCACTGCGTCACCATGGTACCGATGAGCAGAAAGCGACGTACCTCACCAAGCTGGTTGAAGGGGTATGGACGGGCACCATGTGCCTAACCGAGCCGCACTGCGGTACTGACCTCGGATTGATCAAGACACGAGCGGTGCCCGCTGATGGTGACGCCTATGCGATTACCGGCACCAAAATCTTTATCTCCGCCGGTGAGCATAATCTGGCTGAAAATATCGTCCATTTGGTATTGGCAAAACTGCCCGGCGCACCGGAAGGCTCTAAAGGTATCTCGCTATTTGTAGTGCCCAAGTTCTTGCCCGATGCTCAAGGTAATGTGGGTGAGCGTAATGGCGTCACCTGTGGTTCGCTCGAGCACAAAATGGGCATTCATGGTAATGCCACCTGCGTGATGAACTTCGATGACGCAACCGGTTACTTAGTAGGGCCGCCCAATAAAGGGCTGGCGTGCATGTTCACCATGATGAACGCAGCGCGTCTCGGGGTGGGTATTCAAGGACTGGGTTTGATTGAAGCCAGTTTTCAGAATTCATTGAGCTATGCTCGCGATCGGCTACAGATGCGTGGATTATCGGGCAAGCAGGCGCCTGAAAAGCCCGCTGATCCGATTATCGTTCACCCCGATGTTCGCCGCATGCTGCTGACCCAGAAAGCCTTCGCCGAAGGCGGGCGTATGCTGGTGCTTTACGCCGCGCAAATGCTCGACGTGGTGGAGCATGGTGAGCCGGGTGAAGAGCGAGATCACGCTGAAACCCTGCTTGGTTTGCTAACGCCTATCGTTAAGGCTTTCCTGACCGAAGTTGGTTTTGAAAGCACCAACGAGGGCGTGCAGATTTACGGCGGTCATGGCTTCATTAAAGAGTGGGGTATGGAGCAATTGGTGCGCGATGCGCGTATCACCCGTTTGTATGAAGGTACTACCGGGATACAGGCGCTAGATCTGCTGGGCCGTAAAGTACTCATGAGTCAGGGTGAATCGCTGAAGGTATTCACTAAAGAGATCCATAAGTTCTGTAAAGCTGAAGCCGACAATCCCGCTCTCAAAGAGTTTGTCGGGCCGCTGGCTAAACTCAATGCAGAATGGGGCGAACTGACCATGGGTGTAGGCATGAAGGCAATGCAAGACCGCGAAGAAGTAGGCGCGGCTAGCGTTGATTATCTTATGTACTCGGGCTACGTCACGCTGGCGTACCTATTTGCCCGCGCGGCCAAACAGGCGTCTGCCTCTTTAGAAGGTGACGATAAGGCCTTTTATGCCGCTAAATTGAATACGGCCCGCTTCTATTACCAGCGGCTATTACCGCGTACCAAGGCCCATGCACAGATGATTCAATCAGGCGCTTCCAGCTTAATGGCTATCTCCAGCGAAGACTTCGGCTTGGGTTTTGAAATTTAATTAACGGCTAGGATGTTAAAAGAGCACTCTCTGGTCAGGCGTTCTGATCGGTGGTTTGCGGCAGAAGGATAACCTTCTGCCGCTTTTTTATACGCAATAACTTCTTTTACTTGCTATCTTGATAGTGAGGCCTTAAAGTACGCATCCGCTGCCGGGGACGCCTAGCGTTACCAGCGGTGCATAAGGTGTAAAAGCCTTGGTTTGTCAAAGGGTTAGCGATTTCGTGTCAGGGTTTTATAGATAGCGAAAATCGCATATTGACAACCACTAGGAAATGCGTAGAATACGCCTTCCTCGCTGCGGCAAGCCAGTTCAACGGTTCGCCAGTCAAACACAGCGAAACAGCTCTTTAACAATTTGATCAGGTAATTCATGTGGGCGCTTGCTGATGTTGGTGACAAATCACCCAATATCAAGGCAAGCGAACATATCGATACTCTTCGGAGTATCACAGTGAATTCGTTTGAACCTTGAGCCAAGTTTGGTTCGCTTCTGTTGCTTCGGTGACAGGTAAGAACCGCATAGATCTTAAACTGAAGAGTTTGATCATGGCTCAGATTGAACGCTGGCGGCAGGCCTAACACATGCAAGTCGAGCGGTAACAGATCTAGCTTGCTAGATGCTGACGAGCGGCGGACGGGTGAGTAATGCATAGGAATCTGCCCGGTAGTGGGGGATAACCTGGGGAAACCCAGGCTAATACCGCATACGTCCTACGGGAGAAAGGGGGCTTCGGCTCCCGCTATTGGATGAGCCTATGTCGGATTAGCTAGTTGGTGAGGTAAAGGCTCACCAAGGCAACGATCCGTAGCTGGTCTGAGAGGATGATCAGCCACATCGGGACTGAGACACGGCCCGAACTCCTACGGGAGGCAGCAGTGGGGAATATTGGACAATGGGGGCAACCCTGATCCAGCCATGCCGCGTGTGTGAAGAAGGCCCTCGGGTTGTAAAGCACTTTCAGCGAGGAAGAACGCCTGTCGGTTAATACCCGGCAGGAAAGACATCACTCGCAGAAGAAGCACCGGCTAACTCCGTGCCAGCAGCCGCGGTAATACGGAGGGTGCAAGCGTTAATCGGAATTACTGGGCGTAAAGCGCGCGTAGGTGGCTTGATAAGCCGGTTGTGAAAGCCCCGGGCTCAACCTGGGAACGGCATCCGGAACTGTCAGGCTAGAGTGCAGGAGAGGAAGGTAGAATTCCCGGTGTAGCGGTGAAATGCGTAGAGATCGGGAGGAATACCAGTGGCGAAGGCGGCCTTCTGGACTGACACTGACACTGAGGTGCGAAAGCGTGGGTAGCAAACAGGATTAGATACCCTGGTAGTCCACGCCGTAAACGATGTCGACCAGCCGTTGGGTGCCTAGAGCACTTTGTGGCGAAGTTAACGCGATAAGTCGACCGCCTGGGGAGTACGGCCGCAAGGTTAAAACTCAAATGAATTGACGGGGGCCCGCACAAGCGGTGGAGCATGTGGTTTAATTCGATGCAACGCGAAGAACCTTACCTACCCTTGACATCTACAGAAGCCGGAAGAGATTCTGGTGTGCCTTCGGGAACTGTAAGACAGGTGCTGCATGGCTGTCGTCAGCTCGTGTTGTGAAATGTTGGGTTAAGTCCCGTAACGAGCGCAACCCTTGTCCTTATTTGCCAGCACGTAATGGTGGGAACTCTAAGGAGACTGCCGGTGACAAACCGGAGGAAGGTGGGGACGACGTCAAGTCATCATGGCCCTTACGGGTAGGGCTACACACGTGCTACAATGGCCGGTACAAAGGGCTGCGAGCTCGCGAGAGTCAGCGAATCCCTTAAAGCCGGTCTCAGTCCGGATCGGAGTCTGCAACTCGACTCCGTGAAGTCGGAATCGCTAGTAATCGTGAATCAGAATGTCACGGTGAATACGTTCCCGGGCCTTGTACACACCGCCCGTCACACCATGGGAGTGGACTGCACCAGAAGTGGTTAGCCTAACGCAAGAGGGCGATCACCACGGTGTGGTTCATGACTGGGGTGAAGTCGTAACAAGGTAGCCGTAGGGGAACCTGCGGCTGGATCACCTCCTTAAACGATGCGTCACAGTTGGCAAGCGTCCACAATGAATTACCTGATCAGATAGCTGTTGATACGCAGTGATAAGCGTCTCTGTTTTTTCACGTTAAAAAGAAAAAATAGCTTTTAAGGTTTGTAAATCTTTAAAGGTCTTTTTCTTCTTTTTAAGTCGAAAGAACGCTTATCACTGCTTATAGCAGTCGCTCTTTAACAATGTATATCATGCTGACAAGAACACTTCGTAAGAAGTGCGTCTTAAATTGTGATACGCGTCAGCGTATCCGGCAAAATGAAACGTGATCATTGCGACATCCAGACTCCTTCGGGTTATAGGGTCAAGCAATGAAGCGCACACGGTGGATGCCTAGGCAGCCAGAGGCGATGAAAGACGTGGTAGCCTGCGATAAGGCTCGGTGAGGTGGCAACAACCTGTGACCCGGGCATTTCTGAATGGGGAAACCCACTCATCATAAGATGAGTATCGTGCACTGAATACATAGGTGTACGAGGCGAACCAGGGGAACTGAAACATCTAAGTACCCTGAGGAAAAGAAATCAACCGAGATTCCCCTAGTAGCGGCGAGCGAACGGGGAGCAGCCCTTAAGCATGTGACTGATTAGGCGAACAGATTGGGAAGTCTGGCCGTAGCGGGTGATAGCCACGTAGTCGAAAACCTGATCATGTGAAATCGAGTAGGTCGGGGCACGAGAAACCTTGACTGAAGACGGGGGGACCATCCTCCAAGGCTAAATACTCCTGGCTGACCGATAGTGAACCAGTACCGTGAGGGAAAGGCGAAAAGAACCCCGGAGAGGGGAGTGAAATAGATCCTGAAACCGTGTGCGTACAAGCAGTAGGAGCAGGCTTAGTCCTGTGACTGCGTACCTTTTGTATAATGGGTCAGCGACTTATATTCAGTGGCGAGGTTAACCGTATAGGGGAGCCGTAGGGAAACCGAGTCTTAACTGGGCGACACAGTCGCTGGATATAGACCCGAAACCGAGCGATCTATCCATGAGCAGGGTGAAGGTTGAGTAACATCAACTGGAGGCCCGAACCAGGATCTGTTGAAAAAGATTTGGATGACTTGTGGATCGGAGTGAAAGGCTAATCAAGCTCGGAGATAGCTGGTTCTCCTCGAAAGCTATTTAGGTAGCGCCTCACGTAGTACCGCCGGGGGTAGAGCACTGTTTCGGCTAGGGGGTCATCCCGACTTACCAACCCGAGGCAAACTCCGAATACCGGTGAGTAACGCGTGGGAGACACACGGCGGGTGCTAACGTCCGTCGTGAAAAGGGAAACAACCCAGACCGTCAGCTAAGGTCCCGAAATCCTGGTTAAGTGGGAAACGATGTGGGAAGGCTCAGACAGCTAGGAGGTTGGCTTAGAAGCAGCCATCCTTTAAAGAAAGCGTAATAGCTCACTAGTCGAGTCGGCCTGCGCGGAAGATGTAACGGGGCTAAACCAGGTACCGAAGCTACGGGTTCATTCTTAGGAATGAGCGGTAGAGGAGCGTCGTGTACGCCAATGAAGGTGGATTGAGAAGTCTGCTGGAGGTATCACGAGTGCGAATGCTGACATGAGTAACGATAAAGGGAGTGAAAAACTCCCTCGCCGGAAGACCAAGGGTTTCTGTTCGACGCTAATCGGAGCAGAGTGAGTCGGCCCCTAAGGCGAGGCCGAAAGGCGTAGTCGATGGGAAACGGGTCAATATTCCCGTACCGGACATGGTTGCGATGGGGGGACGAAGAAGGCTAGGTGAGCCAGGCGTTGGTTGTCCTGGTGAAAGTGAGTAGGCTGAGGGTTTAGGTAAATCCGGACCCTTTTAAGGCCGAGACACGAGATGAACTGACCACGGTCAGGAAGTCACTGATGCCACGCTTCCAGGAAAAGCCTCTAAGCTTCAGATCATGTGCGACCGTACCCCAAACCGACACAGGTGGTCAGGGTGAGAATCCCAAGGCGCTTGAGAGAACTCGGGTGAAGGAACTAGGCAAAATGGTGCCGTAACTTCGGGAGAAGGCACGCCGGCGTAGGGTGATGAGACTTGCTCTCTAAGCCCGAACCGGTCGAAGATACCAGGTGGCTGCAACTGTTTATTAAAAACACAGCACTCTGCTAACGCGCAAGCGGACGTATAGGGTGTGACGCCTGCCCGGTGCCGGAAGGTTAAATGATGGTGTTAGCCGCAAGGCGAAGCTCTTGATTGAAGCCCCGGTAAACGGCGGCCGTAACTATAACGGTCCTAAGGTAGCGAAATTCCTTGTCGGGTAAGTTCCGACCTGCACGAATGGCGTAATGATGGCCACGCTGTCTCCACCCGAGACTCAGTGAAATTGAAATCGCCGTGAAGATGCGGTGTACCCGCGGCTAGACGGAAAGACCCCGTGAACCTTTACTATAGCTTCACACTGGACGCTGATGTTGCCTGTGTAGGATAGCTGGGAGGCTTTGAACTCTGGACGCCAGTTCGGAGGGAGCCAACCTTGAAATACCAGCCTGGCATCATTGGCGTTCTCACTCAGGTCCGTTATCCGGATCGAGGACAGTGTGTGGTGGGTAGTTTGACTGGGGCGGTCTCCTCCTAAAGAGTAACGGAGGAGCACGAAGGTACCCTCAGCACGGTCGGACATCGTGCATTGAGTGCAAGAGCATAAGGGTGCTTGACTGCGAGACAGACACGTCGAGCAGGTGCGAAAGCAGGTTCTAGTGATCCGGTGGTTCTGTATGGAAGGGCCATCGCTCAACGGATAAAAGGTACTCCGGGGATAACAGGCTGATACCGCCCAAGAGTTCACATCGACGGCGGTGTTTGGCACCTCGATGTCGGCTCATCACATCCTGGGGCTGAAGTCGGTCCCAAGGGTATGGCTGTTCGCCATTTAAAGTGGTACGCGAGCTGGGTTTAGAACGTCGTGAGACAGTTCGGTCCCTATCTGCCGTGGGCGTTGGATGTTTGAGAAGGGCTGCTCCTAGTACGAGAGGACCGGAGTGGACGACCCTCTGGTGTTCCGGTTGTCACGCCAGTGGCATTGCCGGGTAGCTATGGTCGGACGGGATAACCGCTGAAAGCATCTAAGCGGGAAGCCCCCTTCAAGATGAGACATCCCTGAGGCCTAGAGCCTCCTGAAGGGCCCAGCGAGACCAGCTGGTTGATAGGCACGGTGTGGAAGCGCTGCAAGGCGTTGAGCTAACGTGTACTAATGGCCCGTGAGGCTTGACCCTATAACACCCAAGGGGTCTGGTCGCGATGATGACGTCAATGAACACCGGATACGCAGCGTGTGGCCCAAGCAACAAACTGCCAGGGCGGCACGATGAGACGCACACAATTGAGCAAGCAACGATAGAAAGCTCGCTCGTCAGCATGATATACCACCCGTTACGCCTGACGACCATAGCACGCGTGAACCACCTGATCCCTTGCCGAACTCAGCAGTGAAACCGCTTAGCGCCGATGGTAGTGTGGGGTCTCCCCATGCGAGAGTAGGTCATCGTCAGGCACCTATACCGTACCCCAGCTTCGAGAGAAGCTGGGGTATTTTAGTTGTGCGAACGAAAACCAAGGGGTCTCCCCATGGAGAGTCCCGGAGCGCCGGCCGACT
>NZ_MINL01000001.1:947007-1274341 GCF_001882345.1 Halomonas sp. QHL1 | reverse complement strand
AACGTGTACTAATGGCCCGTGAGGCTTGACCCTATAACACCCAAGGGGTCTGGTCGCGATGATGACGTCAATGAACACCGGATACGCAGCGTGTGGCCCAAGCAACAAACTGCCAGGGCGGCACGATGAGACGCACACAATTGAGCAAGCAACGATAGAAAGCTCGCTCGTCAGCATGATATACCACCCGTTACGCCTGACGACCATAGCACGCGTGAACCACCTGATCCCTTGCCGAACTCAGCAGTGAAACCGCTTAGCGCCGATGGTAGTGTGGGGTCTCCCCATGCGAGAGTAGGTCATCGTCAGGCACCTATACCGTACCCCAGCTTCGAGAGAAGCTGGGGTATTTTAGTTGTGCGAACGAAAACCAAGGGGTCTCCCCATGGAGAGTCCCGGAGCGCCGGCCGACTCATCGTCAGGCACCTATAGCGCAGAAAACCCAGCCACCTGGCTGGGTTTTTTGTTTGCGTGGAAGAAAATAAATAGTGCTGGATAAATGCTATGATGCGCCCCAATTAATTAGGCAGCCCTCACCGTTTGTGATGGGCGGAATCGAGGTGAAGTGGTGAGTGAAACGGTACCTACGTCATGGTTAGTTTACTGCCGTCCTGGGTTTGAGAGTGATGCGCTGGCAGAGCTACAGCATCACGCAGCATTGCAGGGCATTGTCTGTGAATCATCTCATGGGGAAGGGTGGGTAAGCTTAACGCGTGTCGATGGCGAAGCGGTGAATGATTTACACCGTCAGGCAGCGTTTAAAAAGCTGATTTTCGCGCGCCAGAGCTTAGCGGCCTTGCCTGCGCTTACTCTTTCACGTGACGACCGTCTTACCGCGATCTTGGAACAGGTCAAAGCCAGCCGCTGGAGCTTTGAAGAGATTTGGCATGAAACGCCAGATACCAACGATGGCAAAGCGCTGGCCGGGCTGATTAAGGCGCTTACCAAACCGCTGGAAAGTATGCTGAAAAAACGTGGTGCGTTAAGGCGCAGCGCGGGCGCACGACGCTTACATATTTTCTGGACTGACGGTGATCAAGTGCAGCTGGCGATGAGCTTCCCAGGCAATCGTAGCGATTTGATTAATGGTATTCGTCGGCTGCGCTTTCCCTCTCGTGCGCCCAGCCGATCAACGCTGAAGTTGGAAGAGGCGTGGCACGAGTTTATTCCTAGGGATGAGTGGGAAGTGCGGCTAGCACCGCATATGCAGGCAGCTGACTTAGGCGCAGCCCCTGGTGGCTGGACATGGCAGCTGGTTCAGCGGGGCATGTACGTGTATGCCATTGATAATGGCCCGATGGAATCGCAGTTGATGAAAACGGGGCAGATTGATCATCTCAAAGAGGATGGTTTTACCTGGGAGCCACCACAGCGCCTAGACTGGCTGGTCTGCGATATTGTTGATAAACCAGTGCGAGTGCTAGCCATGGTGGAGCGGTGGCTTATTCGTAAATGGTGCAAGGAGGCGATCTTCAACCTCAAATTGCCCATGAAAAAGCGCTGGGATGAGGTAACACGTTGCCTAACGACATTGGAAGAGTCGCTGGAAAAAGCGGGCGTGCATGCGAGCGTATCATGCCGTCACCTCTACCATGATCGTGAAGAGGTAACGGTGCATGTAAGGCTTAGGGATTAATGCTAGTGAAACCTCATGTTTAATAGCCAGGCTCGTAAATCCGGATAGTTTCATCTTCTGTTAACAGCGGTAAAATACGCTGCATGGCCATTGTCCGCGCTTCGCTTGAGTGCCACTCCTTCCAAGCGCGGATGTCACGCCATTTGGTAATCATCAGTCGGCGATCGGTATGACCAAGTTCTACCAGTGTTTCACCACTGATGAAGCCCCTTACGCCTAGTGAAACGCGCATTGCCTCCCGCGCTGCTTGCTCGAAATCTTCTTCAAGACCGGGCATAATTCGCCGTTCGATGATAACTTTAATCATGCTTTTTGTTTCCTACATCGAGGATGTTAATGGCTGACAATACGGGTACGTTACCCAACTTTGACGCGGTATTGGACACCACAGGACTCTACTGCCCAGAGCCGATTATGCTTATGCATAATAAGGTGCGCGACATGACCCCAGGCCAAGTGCTCAAAGTGATTGCCACTGACCCAGCCACCACGCGGGATGTGCCCAAATTTTGTCAGTTTTTAGGGCACGAACTGCTAGAGCAGGACACCGCCTCTGAGAGTAACTACCTCTACTTTATTCGCTTGGCATAGCCCTTAGATAGCCTTTTGAAATCGCGCATAAACCCAGGCGAGGCTCAAATCAACTAATGAATATTGGCCTCGCCCAAGGCTCCAGCACTAAAGAGTTAATCACTGGCCACTACCATCATGGCTAGTGCATCAAGCGTTGCTGGATCTTCTTCCAGTATACGGTTGGCGATATGACGCTGGAAAAAGTAAACGGTTTGATGGCGGGCGTGAGCGCTGTACAAGCACTGATCTCCTAACAAAATCGGCGTCATCGCCGCTTTGTTCTCGTCGGCAAGCAGCGCGTCCAAGCTACCGTCGCTGTAGAGGCGCCAGCCGTAAACGGGCTTCATATGCCAAGGCGAGTTGGGGTGATTCATACACAGCGCGTGGGTGCCCAGAGTGTCGGGGATTTGCTGAATGAGGGTGACTTCGCCAGAGGCCTCATAATCAAAGTATTCAGCCGCCGCAACTAGCTCGTGGTATTTGTGATCGGGAGGTGTATCAAAAATTTCTTCCGTTTCAGGATCACGATAACCTACGAAGTAGCCATTCTCCTGGCTATTCAGATCATGGCAGGCTGCCAGGGTTTCCATCCACGGCACCAAACCGATGACGCTACCGTCCTCTCTTAACCCCCAGGCCAAAATAGGCAAGCCATAGTAGGTGTCGGGACTCGCAGCGAGCTGGTAAACCATCTCTAATCCATCTAGCTCAGGGGCTAAACGGACTAAGCACTTTTGCGCCTGCTGACGCTGGCGCACAGTTTCCAGGTCGATGACCTGGGCAGAGCGGGGTGACAGGGATGCGCCCATTGTGTCCCTCCTTATGCTGCGTGGTCATCAGATTGGCAAAGCAGACTCATTTACCTCTCATATCCACAAATAGCACAACTTGCTCATAAGGTTAAGGGTTCTGCGTTTTTTAATTATCTGCGCAAGGTGTAAAGCGCGCTCGAAGCGCTTGATGCTCGGTAAGTGTTTGCTGAAACTGACCCCAGGGAGCTTGGGCATTTTCTATCGAAAGCCAGCGCGACTGATAGCGGTGGATAGCCATTGGCTTGTCTACCTGCTGCGCGTCAATTAAGCGGTTAATCGCTGTTAGCCACTGCTTGGCTGTGCTTGCTAAGCGGTCAAGCGACCGTGATTCCCAATGACTCAAGCAGCGTGTGGTGGCATCGCTCTGCTGAGCTAATAATGTATTCGCTTCTGTTAAGCGTTGAGTAGCGAGCAGTAGGGCGCGCAACACCTCAGCGGTCATTGGCCGCTCTTGCAGGTTTTTTAAATGGTTTTCGAGGGTTGCAGAGTTTTGCTGCCAGTCACGGTCAAACTGGTGGTCGGTCATTTGCTGTAAGTAATTAATGGCATCAAGCTGGCTTGCGATAGTGCTTTCATCGACGTTAGTTAAAGGCTGGCTTGCCCGTGAAAAGCTTTTAACCCACTCGCTGGAATCAAAAATAGCGTTCCAGCTTACTGCGGGCAACTGTTCCGTTTTAGTTGCTGTTAAATGAACTAAGCGCGTTCGATCTTCATCGCTTAACTGCTCGGGAACCTCACTATTTAAGCAGGCGCTTAGCCGCTGCCATAGAGTGCGCTCATATAACCACTGTTGGCTAGGCGGCGCTACGCGCCCCAGTTGGTTGTTACGTGCAGCGACTAGCGATGTGATTTGGCATTCGCGCAGTGCGTATACATTCAGTAGGCTGTCCCGGGTCTCGGGAATATCTATGAGCCGATCGGGGCGCTGAGGGAAATCGCCAATATTACCCGGGTCAACTCTTTGAATGTCTTCCACTTCAAGGTCATCAACGAGTTGTTGCTGGTAGCGTTGCCACTGCTGCTCAGCGGGGTTGTCGCCACAGCCAACCAGGAAGGCGCTTAGGGTTATTGCTAGAGAAAGGTTTCTCCATTGAGCCATGCTCACCCCCGAATGCTAATACGCTGTAAACGCCAGCCAAGTAACAGTGCTGCGGTGCTCAAGCCCGCAATCAACCCGATCCAGTAGCCATGAACCCCTAGCGGGGCGACCCTATCGCCCAATCCATAGGAGCCCAGCCAGTGGCCGCCACCCAAGCCTACAATCCAGTAAGAGAGCACCGTGATTACCATTACAATGCGAGTATCTTTATAACCGCGTAAGGCACCCGCTAAATTGACCTGTAATGAGTCGGAGAGTTGAAAAATAACAGCTAAAGCGATAATTGAGAGCGCTAGCGCCTGTATCTCACTATTGGAGGTGTAAAGCGCGATCACTGGCACGGCGCTTACCCACAGAAGAATGCTGTTAATGACCGCTACGACGACACTGATCACAATGCCATTCCAGGCGACTTTACGGGCTAGGGCCAAGCGCTGTTGCCCCAGCGTATTACCCACTCGCACGGTCAGCGCCATACTGAGCGACATTGGCAACATAAACAGAATAGAGGTGAAGCTTAGCGCTATTTGGTGAGCTCCCACCGTGACTTCACCAAAGCTGGCAATGAAGAGCGCAATAAGTGTGAACAGAGTCACTTCAACAAAAATAGCCACGCCAATGGGAACGCCCACCACCACTAATTCACGTATACCTAGCCACTGGGGCGATGTCAGTTTTTGCCAAATCGCAACGCTTTTATAAGTACTTCCCCTGCGTGTGTAGTAGGCCATTGCTAGTGCCATCGTCCACATTGATAGGGCGGTTGCAATGCCGCAGCCAAATGCCCCCAAGGCAGGCAGTTGTTGCAAGCTAGCGGGAAGCCAGGCGCCAAATAGATCAACCAAACCGTCGCCGCCGTAAATCAAAATGTAGTTGGCAGGAATATTCACTGTTAAACCGACCAGGCTGATCCACAGCGCCGGGCGGGTATGATTCATGCCATCGGAAAACGCTCTAAGCGCCTGAAAAAGGGCGATCCCCGGCATACCAAAGGCGACAGCCGAGAGATAGGCGGCAGACTGGCTGGCGACCGCTGGGGGTACACTCATTAATTCAAATATCGGCTTGACAGCCGACCAGAGCAGCACCGCCGCAACGGCGCCTAGCACTAGCGCAACCCAGAGCGCCTGGTGAACGGCAGGGCGTATAGCCGTATTGCGCTGCCCTCCCAGTAAATGAGCCACAATCGGGGTCAGCCCCATCAAAGTGCCCGTCATAAATAGCATGAGTGGCATCCAAAGGCTTGAACCTACAGAAACGGCGGCGAGAGACGTGGCATTATGACGCCCCGTCATCATGACATCGACGACACTCATTCCTGCTTGAGCCAACTGAGCGCCGCAAATAGGCAGTGCCAAGTGCATCAACGTTCGTGTTTCTGGCCAGTAAACCGATTTAATTTGCTGAGTAAAGCCGCCCACTTGTTGGCTCCTACTGGGGAAAGTTGCTATGAAAGGCCGCTATATTAGCAGGAGCGACTCTCTTTTGGCGGATAGCCGTTAGCTTGCGGTAATCGGGTAGGTATAATGCCCTAAAACCAGTGACAAATGAGGTCTATGTGAGTCATACGCAGGATCGGTGGACACTTGAAGATATAACCGCGCTGTTTGATGGTGTTTTTGCCCAGCGGTACCAAACCCGATTGATTCGCGGTGGCGATGAACCACTCTATGAACCTGCGAACTCAGAAACACCCTACCACCAGGTTATTTTCGCACGCGGCTATTATGCCAGTGCGCTGCACGAAATCAGCCACTGGTGTATTGCGGGCGCACAGCGGCGCCAACAAGAGGATTACGGCTACTGGTACTGCCCGGATGGCCGCGATGCTGAGCAACAAAAAGCGTTTGAACAGGCTGAGATAGCCCCACAGGCGTTGGAGTCTATTTTTACCCGTGCCTGTGGTCGCGTGTTTCATGTCAGCGTGGACAATCTAGGCGGCGATATAGAGGTAGATGTAGAGGCCTTTGCAGCGCGGGTAGAGGCCCGTGCCCAGCGCTACTTGAAGGAGGGCTTGCCGGCCCGCGCCAACGCCTTCCAGGTGGCGCTTAAGCGCTTCTACTCTGACCAGGTGACGCTAGCGGAGGCCGTGGCACAGGCGCATGCCACGTTAGATGAAATGGATAAAGCGCTACCGGCTTAATCCTCTTCGGTCAGGCGCTGATGCATCGATAGCATCACTTCCAACTCATGTTCTGGGCGCATCGGCTCTAGGCCCAGCTCGCTAAACGTTTCACGCCGCTGTCGGTGCCATTCGCCTGGAGTAAGCGAAGGGTAGAGCACCGACGCTGGGGCTAGTTCCACGAAAGGGTCGAGCCCATAGGTGTCAAAGAGGCGCGCCAGCGCCGCTTCGTCGTCGCCGTTGTCGCTGGTATAGAGCGTGGCGGAGAAGTGGTCGTTCTCAAGCTCGCGAATCACCTCTAGTGGGCTAACACCTAGGCTCTCCAGCTCTTCCATGCTGTAGGCGCCCATAGCATTGGTATCTTCTTTGATCCAGCTATCGTCCGGTTGAATCAATGTTTGCTTCACTCGGCCATCGGGCAGCGACCAGGCAATGGCTAGCGGAAGCCCATCCTCTTCGCCCGTTTCAATGGCTATAAACCCTGGATAATCGGCCACGCTAATACTCCTTTCAAAATTCCGAGGGAAGACGGAAAAAACGCTGGGCGGTCTGTGTGGTTGCCGCACCTAGCTCATCTTCGCTAATACCGTGCCACTGGGCGATCTCGCGGACAATCCACGGCAGCAACGCCGGTTCGTGTCGGCGACCCTTTAACTTCGCCGGTAGGTTGCGCGGCAACAGATAAGGGCAGTCGGTTTCTACCATCAAACGCTCTAAGGGTATGTCGCTTACCAAAGTGCGCAGGTGATGACCGCGCCGCTCGTCGCAAATCCAACCGGTCAGGCCTATATGCAAGTCTAGGTCGAGATAACCAAACAGCGTATCGCGGTCAGCGGTAAAACAGTGCACTACCGCGTGGCTGATGTCGTCTCGCCACGCATGCAGGATTTCGCGCATACGCTGGCCGGCATCTCGTTCGTGTAAAAACAGCGGCAAACCGCTTTCTACTGCTAGAGCCAACTGCGCTTCAAAGGCGCGCTTCTGTTCCTGTGGCGTCGAGAAGTTGCGATTAAAATCCAAACCGCACTCGCCTACCGCGACTACTTCCGGCATGGCATGTAGGGCTGCCATGGCGCGCTCAAGGTTCTTATCCCAGCGACTTGCATCATGGGGGTGCACTCCCGCCGTGGCGTAAAGGCCGGGATACTGCTTGGCTAGCGCAACCGCTTGTTCGGCGTGGGCAAGGTCGGTGCCGGTGACGATCATGGTGGTTACCTGCGCCGCCTGGGCACGCAGAATAACCGCCTCAAGATCACGACCAAAGCTTTCATGGGTTAGGTTAGCGCCAATATCCACCAAAGGGGTGCTAGGCCGAAACTGAAGTGCTTCGGGTAAAAAATCATCGGCATACGCGGTGGCCAAAGGTGTCTCCCGTTCAATATGCAAAGGCTCCATTGTAACGGTATGCGCAAGCATCGACTAATGGTGTGTTAAAGATGATGAACGCAAGGAAATGGCACGAATTGCAAAAAAACTGGCTCGATAGGTAAACAGCTAGCGCTTATTAGCGCCTAAGATGAACGCAAGCTATGGCGTGCTACGTCGCTGCGATTGATTCAATAACACCCTTTAATAACAACAAAAGAGAGCCACATAATAATGCCACTATCTTATTGTTCATCTCCTCGTTTATCTCACCGCTTTGCTACTTCCACTCTCGCCGCTGCCATTCTGATGGCCAGCTATGCGCCCACTACTTTTGCTGATGAGGGTATCTCTGATAACGAAATCCGCATTGGCTATTTAGCCGATATGTCCGGCGTTTATCGCGACCCCATTGGCCCGTTGGGTGAAGATGCCATCAATATGGCGATTGAAGATATGGGTGGCAGCGTCAACGGTGCCAATATTGTGGTGTTTAGCGCCGATGACCGTAATAGCCCGGATGTAGGCTCAAGCGTTGTGCGTGAGTGGATCGATGAGCGCAACGTCGATATGGTCACCGGGCTAGTGGCATCTTCTGTCACCCTAGCGGCGGTGGGCCTGTTGGAAGAGGCGGATAAACTCGGGCTGGTTAATGGCGCGGTCTCTTCAGGCATCACCAATGAGCACTGTTCGCCCAATCATATTCACTGGGTTTATGACACATGGGCGATGTCCAACGGTACGGCAAAGGCAATTACTGATGAGGGCCACAAAAATTGGTATCTGTTAAGCGCTGACTACTCCTTTGGCCATGCCCTGGAAGCTGACGTCACGCGAGTAGTGACTGAAAATGGTGGCACTATCGTGGGCAGCGCTCGCCACCCTTTCCCCAGCAGTGATTTCTCCTCCTTTATGCTCCAGGCCCAGGCCTCCGGTGCTGATGTCATTGCGCTGAATAACGCTGGCGGCGATACGATTAACGCGGTGCAGACAGCAGGCGAGTTCGGCATTACCCAAGCAGGGCAGATTCTGGCGGGGATGGTGCTGTTTAGCACCGACGTGCGCAGCATTGGCCTAGAGAACGCCCAAGGACTGCAGTTCACCAAAGCGTGGTACTACGACTTAAACGATGAAACACGCGCCTGGGCGGAACGTTTCCGTGAGCGTACCGGCAGCATGCCCACCATGGTACATGCAGGCCTCTACTCCAGTACCCGCCACTACCTTGAAGCGATTGAAGCCACCGGGACCGATGACACCCAAACCGTTCGTCAGCAAATGGCCGATACCCCCATCAACGACATCTTCGCCACCGGTGGCTACATTCGTGAGGATGGCCGCATGGTTCACGATATGTATTTAGTGGAAGTGAAAACGCCTGAAGAGTCGCAAGATGAGGATGATCTCTTTCACGTTATTCGCACCATTCCTGCCGAAGAGGCCTTTCGTCCGCTTTCAGAGAGCAACTGCCCGCTGGTAAACAGTTAAGTCTCTGCCAATTCACTAATAACAACTCAGAGGATTTGGCATGTCTGGAACGTCTGTTATTCAGCAAAACAGTATCGGGGCTGCTTTAAACCGCAGCGCTCGGAAATATTCGCACCAATTAGCGCTGGTGTTTGGCGAGCGTCAATGGCGCTACTCAGCACTCAACCAGGCAGCTAATCGTGTTGCCAATGGTTTACTGGCAGCCGGGCTTACGCCGGGTGATCGGCTGGCGGTGTATGGCAAAAACTCCGATGCCTATGTCATCGCCTGGCTAGCTGCTGCTAAAGCGGGTTTGGTGCATGTCCCGATCAATTTCGCCTTAAGTAGCGATGAGCTGCGCTATATCCTTGACCAGTCTGGGGCAACTGGTTTGCTCAGCGATATCAGCCTCGCGGAGAAAGTGAGTGCCGCGACAGAAGGCTTGGATCTAGCCCTGATGGGCACTCTGCACGCGGATCAGGGAGGAGGTGCAAAAAGCTTTGATGTACTCGCTCATGCTACGTCCCAGCCCGGTAGTGAAGAGCCCAATGTAACGGTCGACGGCGCAAGTCTTGCTCAACTGCTCTATACCTCGGGCACCACCGCCGCGCCGAAAGCCGCGATGATGACTCATCAGGCACTGATGGCCGAATATATGTCCTGTATGGTTGAGCTGGATATCAAAGGCAGCGACGCCATGCTCGCCGCGCTGCCGCTCTACCACTCAGCGCAAATGCACGTCTTTCTCATGCCAGCACTGTTGCTAGGAGCACCCGTCTATTTGCTAGAGGCGCCGCTTCCCGAGCTGTGCTTGAGTGCCATAGCTCAGCATCAGATCGCGTCATTTTTTGCCCCGCCCACGGTCTGGATCAGCCTGCTGCGCCACGCTGAATTTGATCGCTTTGACCTTAGCGCTCTCAACAAAGCCTATTACGGTGCCTCGATTATGCCGGTGCCGGTACTGGAGGAGCTTCAGCAGCGTATCCCGGGAGTAGGGCTCTATAACTGTTATGGGCAGAGCGAAATTGCCCCCTTGGCGACCGTGCTGCGCCCTGAAGAGCACGCAGAGCGCCCAGCTTCCGCCGGGCGGCCCATTCTGACGGTGGAAACCCGCATCGTCGATCTCGATATGAATGACGTCCCACCAGGAGAGCATGGCGAAATCGTCCACCGCTCACCGCAGCTTATGAACGGGTACTGGGATAAACCGGCGATGACCGAAGAAGCCTTCCAGGGCGATTGGTTCCACTCGGGGGATGTGGGCTACTTCGACGAAGCTGGCTACTTGTATGTCGTTGATCGTATCAAGGATGTGATCAATACCGGCGGCGTGCTGGTGGCTAGCCGTGAAGTAGAGGAGGGGCTGTTCAAGCACCCAGCGGTCTCCGAAGTGGCGGTGATCGGCCAGCCGGACGAGAAGTGGATCGAAGCCATTACCGCGGTGGTGGTGCTGAAAGAGGGCCAAGAGGCAAGCGATGAGGAGCTGATCCATCACGCAAAAACGCTGATGGCGCCTTACAAAGTGCCTAAGCACATCATCTTTGCCGATGCTCTGCCCAAGAGTACCGCAGGTAAAATCCTCAAACGCCATCTGCGTCAAGACCTCAAGGGGTGAGCATGGACGAGCAAACGACCGAGCTGTTTCATGCCATGATCAAGCGCTGCCTAAGCCAGGAGGTTGCCCCGTACTACGATGAGTGGGAGGCAGCGGGTGAAATACCGCGCTCACTGTGGCATTCATTGGGCGCTGCGGGGCTGCTAGGCATTGACCTTGACGAACAGCACTGTGGTTCAGGGGCCGATATCGCCATCACCCAGCTGGCGCTGGAAGAGCTCTCCCGCCAGGGGTTTGGTGGCCTTGCTAGTGCCTATAATATCCACGCCAATATCGTTATGCCCTACCTGCAGAACCTGGGGACAGCGGCTCAATGTGAGCGTTGGCTACCTGCCATGGCCCGTGGCGATGCGCTTGGGGCTATTGCCATGACCGAACCCCATGCGGGTAGTGATCTTGCGTCAATGAGAACTAGGGCGAAGCGCACTAGCGATGGCTGGGAGTTAAGTGGTAGCAAAATCTTTATCACCAATGGCCAGTTTGCCGACCTGGTGATCGTATGTGCCAAAACCGACCCTTCCGCTGGTGCCAAAGGCGTTTCACTGTTTTTGGTTGACACCCACTTACCCGGTTTCTCGCGGGGTAAGCCGATTAAAAAGATCGGCCAGCACGCCAGCGACACCGCCGAGCTAGCCTTTGATCAAATGCAGTTGCCCCATGAGGCGCTGTTGGGTGAGGAGGGCGCCGGGTTCCGCTACCTAATGCAGGAACTGCCCCGTGAACGCTTGGGCGTTGGGGCACAGGCGCTGGGCGCCGTGGAGGGAGCGCTGGCGCTGACGTTGGAGTACGTACAACAGCGCCAGGCGTTTGGACAGCGGGTAGCGGATTTTCAAAATACCCGATTTACCCTGGCGGAGATAAAAGCCCAGCTGGACGTGGCCCGTGCCTACTTTGAGCACTGCGTCGAAAAGTACCGCCAGGGCACCATGAGCAGCACGGATGCGGCGATTTTAAAACTGCAGCTCAGCGAGCTGCAGTGTCGAGCGGTAGATCGCTGCCTGCAGCTATTTGGCGGTTACGGCTACACCCACGAATATCCCATTTCGCGCTTTTATCTGGATGCCCGAGTACAAACAATTTATGCCGGCAGCTCGGAGATCATGAAAGAAGTTATCGCCCGCTCGCTGCTGGGCAAAGCGGCTTAGCTATGTGATTGAAAAAGCAAGGCGACTGAGCACAGGAGAGAACCATGCGGTTGGATGATGTAGTGATTTTAGGCGGCGCACGAACCGCTATCGGTGGTTTTGGTGGTTCGCTCTCAACCAAGGCGCCGTTTGAACTGGGTGCGATAACCGCCAAGGAGGCGTTGCGGCGGGCAGGCGTTGAAGGCGGAGATATCGATCACTCGGTATACGGTCACATTATTACCACCGGCCCTCAGGATGCATATCTGGCGCGCCATATTGCGCTCGAAGCTGGTGTGCCGAAAGAGGCGGGGGCTTTCAACGTCAATCGGCTGTGTGGTTCAGGCGTACAGGCGGTGGTCTCAGCCGCCCAGCAGATAGCCATGGGGGACAGCCGACTAGCGTTGGCAGGTGGCGCTGAGTCGATGTCGCGGGGGGCTTATCTGCTGCCGCCCCAGGCGCGCAACGGTATACGCATGGGCGATGTGAACGTTGAGGATTTAACCCTGGGCATCTTGAGCGACCCCTTCGGCAGCGGCCACATGGGCTGCACCGCCGAGAACATCGCTATACAGTATGGCCTAAGCCGTGAGCAGCTTGATCAGTTTGCTCTTGAGAGCCATCAAAAAGCGGCGCGTGCCATCGCGGAAGGCCGCTTTGAAGATCAAATCGTAGCGGTGGAGGTCAGCCGAGGTAAGGAAACGACCCTTTTCTCTCGCGATGAACACGTGCGAGATGGCGTCCAACTTAGCGATTTGGCGCGGCTCAAACCCGCCTTCCAAAAAGATGGCGTGGTTACCGCAGGCAATGCTTCGGGGATCAACGACGGCGCAGCCACGTTAGTGCTTGCCCATGCCGATGAAGCCACACAGCGTGGCTTAGCGCCCAGGGCGCATCTTCGTGTTGCCACGACAGCAGGCGTTGAGCCAACGCTGATGGGCCTTGGCCC
Source organism: Halomonas sp. QHL1 (assembly GCF_001882345.1). GTDB lineage: Bacteria > Pseudomonadota > Gammaproteobacteria > Pseudomonadales > Halomonadaceae > Vreelandella. Next base: position 1,261,579 of record NZ_MINL01000001.1, on the reverse strand, counting down.
GATTCCTGCGGTGAAACGCTGCTTGCAGCAGGCGGGGCTGAGCATCAACGATATTGATGTGATTGAATCCAATGAAGCCTTTGCTGCCCAAGCCATGGCGGTGGCGGAAACGCTCGGGTTTCCGTTAGCGAAGCTAAACCCTAATGGCGGCGCGGTTGCCTTGGGGCATCCGGTGGGAGCAACGGGCGCTATTCTGATTCTCAAAGCGCTACACGAGTTGGAACGTATTAATGGTCGCTACGGATTGATAACCCTGTGTATTGGAGGGGGGCAGGGTATCGCCCTTCTTATCGAGCGCGGCTGATCCGACTTGATTGCCACAAGAATAAGTTTATAGGAGTGTTTATGCCTTCAGTTACCCCGAAAATTTTACCCGCTGCAGCCTCTGCGACAAATCCTGCCTTGATGATTGGCGACCTGCTTGAGGGGGGCGTGCGCATGGCGGGTGACAATCAGATTGTCTACCGAGATCAGAGCCGTCACAGCTACGAGCGCTTTCGCGAGCGGGTGCATCAACTAGCCCACACGCTGACGTCACAGGGCGTGCAGGCCGGTGATGTGGTAGCGGTGCTGGATTGGGATAGCCACCGCTACCTGGAGTGCTTCTTCGCCATTCCGATGATCGGCGCGGTACTCCATACGGTGAACGTGCGCCTAGCTCCGGAGCAAATTCATTACACCATGGAGCACGCTGAAGACGTTTTCGTCATCGTGCACGAAGAGTTTGTGCCACTGCTTGAGCCGCTGGCCGATAAGCTACCCCAAGTACGCGGCTACCTGCTGTGTCAGGAGACCCCGCAAACAGTCGATACTTCCCTGCCACTGGTGGGCGAGTTTGAAGCGCTATTAAGCCAACAGCCCGCCCGCTACGATTTCCCCACCTTTGATGAAAACGCCGTCGCCACCCTGTTCTACACCACCGGTACCACGGGTAACCCCAAAGGGGTTTTCTTCACCCACCGCCAGTTGGTGCTGCACACATTGACAGAGGCCAGCGCATTCCAGGCTCCAGGCTTTGAGCTGCTCAACCGCGACAAGGTCTACATGCCTATTACCCCCATGTTTCACGTTCACGCCTGGGGAGTGCCGTATACCGCCACGCTGATGGGGGCTACCCAGGTCTATCCTGGCCGCTATGAGCCAGAAATGCTGGTCAAGCTGCTGGTTAGCGAGAAGGTCGACTTCTCTCACTGCGTACCGACTCTGCTCAACATGGTGGTCAGCGCCGAAGCGATTGCCTCAAAGCAGGTAGACCTCTCCGGCTGGAAAGTATTGGTCGGCGGCAGCGCATTAACCGAGTCGCTGGCGAGTAAGGCATGGGCGTTGGGGATCGATACCCGCAGTGCTTATGGAATGTCGGAAACCTGCCCGCTACTCACCGCCGATATTCTGCCCCGAGATATCGGCGACGCTGATTTTGAGACCCAGCTGCCTTGGCGCTGTAAAGCGGGTCTGCCGATTCCGCTGGTTAAGCTTCAAGTGGTCGATGCAAACGGCGAGCCGCTAACCAATGATGGTAAAAGCGTGGGCGAAGTGCGTGTTCAAGCGCCCTGGCTGACCCAGGCCTACTACAAAGAGGAGAAACGCAGCGCGGAGCTATGGCGTAACGGCTGGCTGCATACCGGGGACGTAGGTTCTCTTGATGAGCGGGGCTTTCTGACCATTAGCGATCGCATTAAAGATGTAATTAAAACCGGTGGCGAGTGGCTCTCGTCATTAGAGCTGGAGAGCTATATCAGCCAATGTCCAGGTATTGCCGAAGTGGCGGTGATCGGGGTGGCGGACGATAAGTGGGGGGAGCGGCCGGCCGCATTAGCTGTTCCCGTGGATCTGAATAACCCGCCCACCACCGAAACTGTGCAGGCGTTTTTAGAGCAGTTTGTGGCTCAAGGAAAACTGAACCGCTGGGCGATTCCCAGCATGATTCGCTTCGTCGATGAGATACCCAAAACCAGCGTGGGCAAGCTGGATAAGAAACGTATTCGCACCGAAATCTAGGCTATTTACTAGAATTAATAGCGAACATTGCCCGTCGTGCGTGCTTTGCGATACGCGGCGGGCGAATTGCCTGTCCAGGTTTTGAAAGCACGACTAAAGCAGGCTAGATCCTCAAAGCTCAACGCCTCCGCGATGCTAATCAACGGCTTCTCACTGCAAGTGAGTGCTTGAATAGCGACATCGCGGCGGTACTCATCCTTGACCGCTTGAAAGTGAGTGCCCTCCCTTTTGAGATGCCGTGCCAGCGAGCGTGCCGACATATGTAGCGCATCGGCTGCGCTATGCACAGTGCCTGCCGTCAACAAATGGCGTGAGAGGTGTTCACGCACCCGGTGGGTGAGCAGGCGATCTGCAAACGACACATAGAACCAGTCAGCCGGGGCACGCTTTAGAAAAGCGCCCAAGTGTTTCTTGGTCTGGCGGATAGGATGATCAAGAAAACCTCGATCTATATAGATCGCAGTTTGCGGCTGCTCAAAGCGTACCGTGCCGGGGTAAAAATAGAGGTAATCAGCGCTGTGTGGCGGCTGGGGGTAAGCGCACTCCATCAAAACGGGCGGTATTTTACGCGCAATCATCCACGACGCGATACCATGAAAAAGCTTGAGCATCAGCTCATGAATCAGAGTGCGGCTGCCCAACAAGGCCGCATGCTCCACCAGCGCCATGCGAGCAAAGTCTCCTTCAAGGGTAAACGCATAGCCAAAGTCGTCGAGAAGAATACGGAAAAACTGCGTATAGCGGTGCAGTGCAACCTGCAAATTGGGCGCATCAAGCATGCTTAAACACAGCAGCTTCAGGGTGCCACCCCGCAGCGGGCGGGAAAAAAAGCCGGGCGTTTCGTCGTCCAGTTCGTTCACTAGTCCGCGATACAATTCGGCAAACTGCTCAACCGTAACGCGACCATGGGGAGCCGAGAGTAAAAAGGGCGAAATACCCGCCCGTTCCAGGTAGCGTGTGGGCGATGTTGAACTGTTGGGTAAGCCTTTAAACAGCTCATTTACAAAATGCATCGAGACGGTCACCGTCACGTTCAGCCCGCCTTTAAAAGTCGTTTTTTGGTGGAGATATTGTAGTTGCTGGCAAAACGGTATCACGCTGGTGATTTCCGCTCTACGATTCACCTCTATATGGTTCCCCCTCCTGGGCCGCTCATGCGTTACACTGTGCGCCTCACGATTAAGGAGGACACCGCGTGACCCTGTTACGACTCGAACAGCTGCAACTCGCCTACGGCAACCATGTACTACTCAATCGCGCCGACCTGACGGTTGAAAAAGGCGAGCGGCTGGCGCTGGTCGGGCGCAATGGCACCGGCAAGTCCACTCTGCTGAAACTAGTAGCAGGGGATATCCTGCCCGATGATGGCTCCATCTGGCGTGCTCCTGGCCTCAAGATCGGCGTGTTGGCTCAGGAATTGCCTGAGTCATCCGGCTTGACCATTTTCGATATGGTCGCCCAAGGCCTGCCGGAAGCTGGAGAGCTGCTTTCCGAGTACGATCATCTTATCAATGATCCCGACCCTGATATGGATCGCATGGCGACCCTGCAAACGCGTCTGGAAGCCATTGATGGCTGGTCGTTCCACCAGCGTATCGATACCGTGCTGACCCGTTTGGGCCTGCCCCCAGCGGCTGAGATGAGCTCACTCTCCGGTGGCTGGCGCCGTCGGGTGGCGCTGGCACGAGCCCTGGTTGCCGAGCCCGATCTACTGCTGCTCGATGAGCCTACCAACCATTTGGACTTAGACACCATTGCCTGGTTGGAAGAGCAACTGCTGGCGTTTAACGGCGCGGTGCTGCTGATTACCCACGATAGGGCGTTTCTTTCCAAGCTGGCGACCAATATTCTGGAGCTAGACCGTGGACAGCTAGGGCGCTATCCCGGCAAGTACGAAGAGTATCAGGCCCGCAAGCAGCACGAGCTTGAAGTAGAAGCACGGGAGAACGCCGAGTTCGATAAAAAGCTTGCCCAGGAAGAAGCCTGGATTCGTCAAGGCGTTAAAGCCCGGCGCACCCGTAATGAAGGTCGGGTGCGAGCACTTGAAGCAATGCGTAATGAACGTAGCCAGCGCCGCGAGCGTCAAGGCAATGCCAACTTGACGGTGGATCGCGGCGAGCGCACCGGTAAGCGCGTTGTGGAACTGCAAGGCGTCACCCAGCGGTTTGGTGATGAGGTGATACTGCGCGATATCAATCTTGAGGTACTGCGCGGTGACCGTATTGGCTTCCTGGGGCGCAACGGGGCGGGCAAGACCACCCTGCTGAAAATCCTGCTGGGTGAGCTGGAACCCACTGAAGGCAAGGTACAGATGGGCACCAACTTGAAGGTGGCCTATTTCGACCAGCTGCGCGCCGGGCTTGAGCTAGAAAAAACGGTCTACGACAACGTTGCCCAGGGCAGCGACCGGGTCAGCGTAGGTGGTAAAGATCGCCATGTGATGAGCTACCTGCAGGACTTTCTGTTCACCCCCGAGCGGGTACGCCAGCCGGTGAAAGCGCTCTCCGGTGGTGAATCCAACCGCCTGCTGCTGGCCAAGTTGTTCACGCAGCCGGCTAACGTGCTGGTGCTCGATGAGCCTACCAACGACCTCGACATGGAAACCCTGGAGCTGCTCGAAGAGCTGTTGCTTGATTTCGATGGCACGCTGCTACTGGTCTCCCACGACCGAACCTTTATGGACAACGTGGTGACCAGCATGCTCGCCTTTGAAGGCGATGGCGTTGTGCGGGAATACGTGGGTGGCTATACCGATTGGATTCGACAGGGTGGCAAGTTGCCGCCAGCGCCTTGGGAAGGGGCCGCGCGTCAGCGTACCGAACCCACCTCTGAAGCGCCCAGAAAAGTAACTGAAGCACCTGCAGTAACGGCCAAGAAAAGCGTCAAGCTCTCGTATAATCTGCAACGTGAGTTAGATGCACTGCCCGCCGAAATCGAACGCCTTGAGGGGCAAGTAGAGGCGCTGGAGAGCGAGATTGGCGACCCTGCGTTTTATCAGCAGGATGCCGACGCCGTCACGGCTAAGCTGCAAACGCTTGAAAAAGTACAGAAGGCGCTAGAAGTCGCGATGGAACGCTGGATGGAGCTGGAAGCAATGGCTGCCGGCGAGTAAGCTTGAAAACGTTAAAAGGCGCCGTATGGGCGCCTTTTTTGTAAGCGATATTTTGCAGTAGGTTACTCGTCGCTCTTTTCGCCTTTCTTGCCCACGCGGACGGCTAACACATCGCACTGGGCGCCGTGCAGCACGCCGGTAGAGGTTGAGCCAAGCAGCAGGGCGAAGCCGTGGCGGCCGTGGGAGCCCACCACGATCAAATCCACATCGTGCTCTTCAGCAAAACGGTGGATCTCGGTGTCAGGCATGCCCACAACAACATGCTGGTCAGCCTCGGCAATATGCGGAGCGGCGATTTCGGCTAAGCGTTTTTTGGCGTGTTCATCCAGTTGGTCTTGGATGCTGGTCAAGTCCATGGGTATATCGCCACCGTAGGCGAACCCAAGCGGTTCCAGAGTATGCATGATGGAGATTTTAGCTTGATCGTTGCGTTCAGCGATCGCAACGGCACGTTCCAGAATCTTGTGGGAATCTTTGGTTAAGTCAACGGCAACTAAAATGTGGTGATAGCTCATGGCGTATCTCCTTGGCAGTAGGTAACAAAGAGGCTCTTTGTTCAATGACCGTTACTTTAGATGGCGTGCCTTAATTTAACAATGATTAGAAGCGTTTCAGCAATGGCTAGCGTCTTAACAATGACTTGAGTCAAAACAACGACCTGAGTCATGGTTTTTAGAATCGTGTAATACAGTGTGGCTCATGCAGAGGGAAATGTAGAGATGGATTGGTTAATTATAGTCTTTATTCTGATGTTGGTGATTGCCCCAGTGATGTGGTTAAAACCTAGTCCGCGCCAAAAGCGCCAACAGGTGCTGCGTTCGCAAATCGCAAAGCAGGGCGTCAGCATCAAGTTGGAAAAGCCGCCGCTGCACCATTTTAGAGGCACTATGCCTGCATATCGTTGGCACTTTTCCCAGGAAGGGCCCGGCCCGGATTTTCTGCTGGTAAGAGACAGTAATGCCAGTGAGGCTCTAGAACCTTACTACGCCGGTTGGCGTTGGCGAATAGCCCCGTTGCGCCCGCTACCCGATAATGCGGCGATACCTTTAAAAGCGTTGCTTGAGCGCTTGCCACAGGACGCGCTGGTGGTGCAGTCAACGCCCTATGCATTGACGCTTTGGTGGTGGGAGTCGCAAACCGCTGAGCGATTCGCGACCTATCTACCTGAATTTGAGCAACTGCGGGAGGCGCTAAGTGGCCGTGCCGACCAGCCTTTCAGCCAGCCGTTAAAGGGCACAGAGCAGGCGTCGTCCACCGTTAACGATCAAGATGCCGGGCTATCCTGATCCCGGGCTTGTATCGCCAAGCCGTTTGATTCAATCACTGCCAACCAGTCGTTGAGTTGTTCGAGGTTCTCCTCGCTTAAACCAGCGAACATCTCTTTACGCGCTTGTTGTGCGACGCTGTCGATCTGTTCCAACAGCGGCATAGCAGCAGGGGTAAGATAAATCCGCTTGCTGCGACGGTCATTGTCGCAGGCTCGGCGCTCAACTAAGCCTTGCTCTTCGAGCTGGCCCAGGGTGCGCACCAAAGAAGGCGCTTCCACGCCAATCGCACGGGCGAGATCGCACTGGGGATGGCCCTCGCCCAAACGCCATAGATGATACAGCGTCACCCAGCGTGTTTGGGTTAAACCCAAAGGCGCGAGGCGTCGATCCAAGATGGAGCGCCACAAGTGGGGCAAGCGTGCGATGCGAAATCCAATCGTTGATGCCATAGGTAACTAGCTGCCAATAAATGTGAGTAGGCGAATTGTCATAAGCTGCGCCGCTGAATGCAAGGCGCTTAACAATTCAATCTTCCGGCTGCGCTTCTTCATCGTTAGGGCGGCCAGGCACAAATCGCCGTAAGTTTAATCCACTTAGACCGCTGGCGCTTATCTCTCCGTCCGCCATGGAAGCTTGCTGGCTATCGTCCGATACTTCAAAGCGAATCAGTCCTAGCCGTTGTCCGCTCCCCGTCATGATATCGATGCGCCAATCCCCGCTGGGGTCTTCAGGGAAATTTTGCTTGTGACTCCAAGCGCGGTAACCCTCCTCGCGGCCGCCGTTGATATTGAGTTCCACTACGTCCATTGGCTCACCATTATGATGCCAAGCATGGGTAATGGTTTCACTTAAGCCCCGCGGTGCCCGAATAGCGGTGTAAACATAAAGGCCATTCTCGGTAATGGCTTGAGGCGTTAGCGTCATTGAACCCTGGGGCAGGCGCTGCTCAACATCAAACGCAGGCGACAGTGCGCTACTGGTCATCCATAGGCTGGCGGGCGGTACCCAGATGCGTCCTAGCCAAGCGCCGTAGGCGAGTAATAGGGTTAAGCCAAAAAAAGCGCACCAGCGTTTGAACGAGCGCTCTTTAAGTAAGTGCCAAAAGCTCGGCAGAGCCACCAGAATGGTGATTCCCAGGGCCAGCAGCAGACTCTGGCCGGTGGTGAGGTGCACCATGATGGGGAGCGTAACTAGCAATACAAGGAAGACGCACTGGGCATGAAAGACGAAATAGAGGCTGCGCCAGCGCTCGGCCACTTTGAAGTAGAGCGGATCGATAATCGACAGCAGGGCCATGCCGCCCACCAGGAGGGCAAAAAGCGTTTGCCCGCTATTCCACACGGTGGTGACTAAAATAAACGGCAGCGTAAAGAAAAGGGTTTCCTGGTGGATCATTTGGGCAATAAACGTAGCGACCCCTCGCGGCGGAGTGGGGTGACCACGTCTGGACAGCCAGCGGCTGATCAAGCCTTCCGAAAGCAGCAGCGTCCAGGCGAACAATAATCCCAGCGCTAACGCAGCGCCTAACCACTGCTGGCGATCAACCAGAAAAAAACTACCTAAACCAGCGGCAAACGCCATGGGCGGCCACAGCCATGTCCACGGTTTGAGACGTTCGACAATGCTTTCAATACGCCGCTGAACGGCGGCAATGCGCAATGGCGTGAGCAGTGTGCCCATAAACAAAGTAACCTACAAAATTTAAGAAGGCGTGATTCTAACAGTCTGTCGGGCTTAACGCTGATCTAGTGTGAATCCGTGTTTCTCGCGATGGGTGGTTATATCCGGCTAAGCTTTTCAACATGAACGGATACAGCTGAGTGCTGGTCTCACTAGATGAATAAATTAGCCAAAAGTCTGGGCTTGACGTTGCCAAGCAACTCAACCAAGCTAAGGCAATCAAACGACCGTATGAAAGTCGTGTAAAAGCCGTATGAGAAATGTGGCGGGTTCTCTTTTCAGAGCCAGCCCGAAAAGTGGAGAGAGCGCGGATGATCTATCAAGGCAACGCCATCACGGTGACACGTCGTGACACCCCGAGTGGCAATGACATCGCAATGCTCACTTTCGATCTGAAAGATGAGTCCGTCAACAAGCTTTCCAGCGCCGTAGTTGCGGAGCTGGGCGAGGCTGTGAAAGCTGTTCAAGCTGAAAATGGCTTAAAAGGTTTAGCCATTGCTAGCGGCAAAGATGTGTTTATTGTGGGCGCCGATATCACCGAGTTTCACAGCCTATTCGATAAAGGCGAAGAGTACCTAGTTGAGATGAATCTCAAGGTACACGAGATTTTTAACGCTATTGAAGACCTGCCGTTCCCCACGGTAACAGCGATCAATGGTTTGGCGTTGGGCGGCGGCTGCGAAGTATTGCTGACCACCGATTTTCGCGTAATGGCTGAAAAAGCCAAGATCGGCCTGCCAGAAACCAAGCTTGGCATCTTGCCGGGTTGGGGCGGCTGCGTACGTCTACCGCGTATTATCGGCGCCGACAATGCCATCGAGTGGATTGCCGGTGGCACCGAAAACCGTGCTGATGCTGCGCTAAAAGTGGGCGCCGTCGATGCGGTGGTGACAGCCGAACAGCTGGAAGAGGCTGCGCTGGATATTCTTGACCGTGCCAACGCCGGTGAGCTGGATTACCGGGCCCGTCGTGATGAAAAGACCAGCCCGCTGAAGCTCAACCCGATTGAGCAGATGATGGCATTTGAAACCGCCAAAGGCTTTGTTGCCGGTAAAGCTGGCCCGCATTATCCGGCGCCGGTAGAAGCGATCAAAGTGATTCAAAAAGGCGCTGGCGAAGAGCGCGGCCGTGCCCAGGCGATTGAAGCCAAAGCCTTTGCCAAACTGGCGCTAAGCAACGTGGCGTTTAACTTGGTTGGCCTGTTCTTAAACGACCAAGTGGTCAAGAAAAAAGCCAGCAAGTATGAGAAACAGGCGCAGCCGGTGAAACAAACGGCCGTGCTGGGTGCGGGTATTATGGGTGGTGGTATCGCTTATCAGAGTGCTTCTAAAGGCACGCCAATCCTGATGAAAGATATCAAAGACGACGCCATTGAGCTGGGGCTTAAAGAAGCCCGCAAGTTATTTGCTAAGCAGGTAGAACGTAAGAAGCTGACCACAGAACAAATGGCTGAAAAGCTTAGCAATATTCGCCCGACGCTCTCTTACGGCGATTTTGGCAATGTTGACCTTGTCGTCGAAGCAGTGGTTGAAAACCCCAAGGTTAAAGGTGCTGTGTTAACTGAAGTGGAAGACATGGTGAGCGAAAACACCATTCTTACCTCTAACACTTCGACGATCTCCATTAACCGTTTGGCACAAAACCTCAAGCGGCCTGAAAACTTCTGTGGCATGCACTTCTTTAACCCGGTGCACCGTATGCCGCTGGTGGAAGTTATTCGCGGTGAAAAAACCTCCGACGCCGCTGTAGCCGCTACCGTGGCCTACGCCCGGGCAATGGGCAAAACGCCGATTGTGGTTAACGACTGCCCTGGCTTCTTGGTCAACCGGGTACTCTTCCCTTACTTTGGTGGCTTTAGCTTCTTGGTTGAGCAGGGCGCTGATTTCCAGCACGTTGATAAAGTCATGGAGAAGTTTGGCTGGCCCATGGGCCCAGCCTACTTACTGGATGTAGTCGGTTTAGACACTGCCGTTCATGCCAATGAAGTCATGGCGGAAGGCTTCCCAGACCGCATGGCTCGCGACGGTAAAACCGCCATTCAGGTCATGTACGACAATGACCGTTTAGGCCAGAAGAACGACAAGGGCTTCTACGCCTACGAAGAGGACAAAAAGGGTAAGCCGAAAAAAGTCACCGATGAGGCGGCTTACGCTTTAGTCAAAGAAGTGGTGAAAGAGCAAAAAGAGTTTTCTGACGAGGATATTATTGCTCGCATGATGGTACCGCTCTGCTTGGAAACCGTGCGCTGCCTGGAAGATGGCATTGTGGCAACGCCAGCCGAAGCTGATATGGCGTTAATTTACGGCATCGGCTTCCCGCCCTTCCGCGGTGGCGCACTGCGTTACATCGACGCTATGGGCGTGGCGGCGTTTGTGAAGCTGGCTGAAGGGCTAGCCGAAGAGCTGGGCCCGCTTTACGCGCCTACCGACAAGCTGCGTCAGATGGCTCAAAACAATGAGTATTTCTATTCTAACGCAGCGTCTGTTGACCAAGCCTAACCACCACGCATAGGAGATATAAGATGAGTTTGAATCCGAGAGATATTGTGGTGGTTGACGGTGTCCGTACCGCCATGGCGAAAGCCAAAAATGGTGCTTTTCGCAACGTACGCGCTGAAAATCTTTCTGCGGCGGCAATGCAGGCGCTATTTACCCGTAATCCTAATCTAGATCCTTCTGAAGTGGATGACGTGATCTGGGGCTGTGTGAACCAGACCCTTGAGCAGTCGATGAACATTGCTCGCAATGCGGCGATTATGACCGGCATTCCACGTTCGGTGCCTGCGCAAACCGTTAACCGTTTGTGTGGTTCTTCGATGACGGCGCTGCATATCGCCGCTGCCAATATTAAAGCGGGTATGGGTGACTTCTTTATCATCGGCGGCGTTGAGCACATGGAGCATGTACCCATGGCCCACGGCGTTGACGTAAACCCGGCGGCCAGCAAATACGCAGCGAAAGCGGCGATGATGATGGGCCTGACCGCTGAGCTGCTGGGTAAAATGCACGGCGTTTCTCGTGAAGAGCAGGATAAGTTCGGCGTGCGCTCCCACCAGCGCGCCCAGGCGGCGATGGAGAAAGGCTACTTCGATAACGAAATCATCGGCGTCGAAGGCCACGATCAACGCGGCTTTAGAGTAATGGTTCAGCGTGATGAAGTGATTCGCGGAGACTCCACGCTGGAGTCTATGGCGAATTTGAAGCCAGTGTTTGATCCGCGTAACGGTACCGTAACTGCCGGTACTTCTTCGGCGCTTTCCGTAGGTGCCTCGGCCATGGCAGTCATGAGCTACGAGCGCGCTCAAGCGCTGGGCTTAGAGCCCATCGCACGAGTACTTTCGACCGGTGTAGCAGGCTGTGATGCGTCGATCATGGGCTATGGCCCGGTGCCCGCGTCTAAGAAAGCGCTGAAAATCGCCGGCCTTTCCGCGGCGGATATTCAAACCGTTGAGCTCAATGAAGCCTTCGCCGCTCAGGGTATCCCGGTGCTGAAAGATCTCGGCTTCCTGGATGCGATGGACGAGAAGGTTAACCTCAACGGTGGTGCCATTGCTCTGGGCCACCCGCTGGGCTGCTCGGGCTCGCGTATCTGCACCACGCTGTTGAACGTTATGCAGCAGCGCGATACCACGCTGGGCTTGGCGACCATGTGTATTGGCATGGGGCAGGGTGTTGCGACGGTGTTTGAGCGTCTGAAATAACCCCACGCGATCCATCGCTTTAAATCGGCATTAGAAAACGGCACCTTGCGAGGTGCCGTTTTTATTTGTAAAGCCCCTATTCAGTAAAATGCTATTTGGCTCTGAAAAACGCTATTCGGATTGAAAAGCCGTGCGGTGGAAATCCGCTGCGGCTTGGACTTCCGCAAGGCCGCAGGTATCGGGTTCAGGTACGGCATTGCCAGCCAGTACCGCTAGCACTGCTCGGGTGCCGTTGGCCAGTGACTCCAGGTTGTAGCCGCCCTCTAATACGAACACCAGACGGCCATCGCAGTGCTGTTCGGCGAGCTGTTGCATGAAGCCGGTCAGCGCACCAAATCCCTCATAGGAAACGTTTAGGGCTAAATCGTGCCAGTGGGGGTCAAATCCCGCGGAGACTAAAATGATGTCGGGCTTAAACCACGCTGCTGCCGGGGCGAGAATTTCGCGAAACGCCTTGAGGTACGCCTCATCGCCAGCGCCAGCCGGTAACGGAACATTAATGGTGGTGCCTTCAGCTAAACCAGCGCCCACCTCTTCCAGATGGCCAGAACCGGGATAGAAGGGCGCGGCGCGGTGAATATCGAAAAACATCACGTCCGGTTCTGCCCAGAAAATATCCTGGGTGCCGTTGCCGTGATGGGCGTCCCAATCAACAATAAGTACTCTTTCACAGCCCAACGCGCTGCGCGCATGGGCCGCGGCGACCGCCACATTGTTGAATAAACAAAAGCCGCGAGCGCGGACGGGCTCCGCGTGGTGCCCAGGAGGGCGTACAAGTGCAAAGGCGCTTTTAGCGCGCTTATCAACCACCGCTTCTACTGCGGCAATAGCCGTTCCAGCGGCAACTTCGGCGGCATCTATGCTACCCGGTGAGACTGCCGTGGTATCCACATCCAGCCAGGCATTTTTCCCGCGTAGGCTAAAAATATCGCTTAGATAGGACGTGGTATGCACTCTGGCGAGTTGTTCATGGGTGGCTGCTTTGCCACCTTCAATGTGCAAGCCCGCAATGGGCGCTTTCTCAAGCAGATGCTGAATGGCTTTCAAGCGGCCTGGGTGTTCAGGGTATTTCCATGGCACTGGGAGCCCTGCAAGGAGGTGTCGAATGCGCTTATCGATCCGTTGAGGCAGAAAGTCGGCATCAATATTGGGCTCATGAGCGAGCACTCGATCATCATAGAAAGCAATGACTTTATGCATAATGGCTACCTAATGTACGTGCGCTAAGTCACTACAGTAAATACTAACAAGTTACTGCATTCCTTCAGTCGCACAATTGGCACGAAATGCTTATCTACAGTAAGGCAGGCTAGCCGAGGTTATACAATATCACTCTCAAACAATGCCACTCTCAACACTAAACGCTAGCGTCATGCTGAGTTCTTCTACCTGATCTGCAAATAAAGGCTGCCATTCGCCGCGCAAAATGAGCGGTGGCTGTACCCAGCGCCAGCGTAATCCAGTGACAATACTTTCCACTGCGCGCTGGGTGCCCGTGCCATCGTGCCCCGCGCGAATATAGAGCGCGCAGGGCAATCCCTGTTTCTTTTCAATGACAGGATAGTAGCTGCGATCAAAAAAAATCCTTGAGCGCGCCGCTCATATAACCCAAGTTTTCCGTGGTGCCGAGCAGAATCGCATCGCAGGCAAGTACATCTTCGGGGCCAGCTTCCAAAGGCGCTTTTACCACGCAGTGCACCTGCTCAAGATCAGGATGACTAGCACCTTGAAATGCCGCATCACGCAGTAAGCGGGTATTCGCCGAGGGAGCATGGGCAACAATCAATAGCTGTTTTTTGAACTCAGATGTCATAGCCGTAGCCTAAGTAAGCAGTGAATATCTAAAAGTTTGCGACCAGTGCTGGAAATGCCACACTGCTGCAGTGACTTTAAGTAGAGAGCCTATATGCCCAATAAGACCCCTATCAATGTCTTTTACGATGCGCAGTGCCCGCTGTGTCGTAAAGAACGCCGTCGCTATGAGCGATGGTCGGGGCGGCATGCTGCTGATATTGGCTGGCTTGATGTAAGCGAACATGAGCAGACCCTGCGGCAAAAGGGCGTTGACCCGGCTATGGCGCTGCGCTCTTTGCATATCGAAACAGCACCAGGGCAATTGGTAGAGGGTATCGATGCTTATCGTTTACTAATGAAGCGTATTCCCTTATTGGTGCCGGTCGCCTGGGTAATTGGTCTACCGGGAATTAAACCAGGGTTGCGGGCGCTTTATGATGCCTGGGTTAAGCGCCGCCTGAAGAAGCAAGGCCGGTGGAGTTGTTAGGGTTTGTACGAATGACGCATCAGATAAACCAAGGAGATAAAGCATGGCATTTGCACTTTCATCAATGAAGGTTACCAGCTCGGCGTTTGCTGACCATCAAGCGATTCCTTCAAAACATACCGGGGAAGATGAAGATGTTTCGCCGCCACTTGCTTGGCAAGATGCTCCCGAGGGAACCCAGGGGTTTGCGGTAATCTGTCACGATCCCGATGCGCCCTTGGTTAAAGACGGCAGCTATGGCTTTGTCCACTGGGTGCTCTATAACTTACCTGGCGATATCCAGGAATTAGCTGAAAATACTCCCGTGGGTACGGCAGGGATGAATGATGCTGGCAATAGTGGCTACGGCGGTCCGATGCCGCCAGAAGGGCACGGCAAGCATCTTTACTACTTCTGGGTGCTGGCGCTGGAACATCAAACCTCGCTGCCAGAAGGTCTTACGCTAGCTGAACTGCTCAAAGAAGTAGAGCCGCACTTGCTGGGCATGAACCGCTTGGTTGGCACTTACCAGCGCGGCTGATCCATCCTCTGGCTGGACATTTTGCTTAACCCGTGTAGGCTCCATCGCTTTCTTAGCCCGTGTATTACCTCTTTGTATTAGCCAAGTGATGGAGCCGTTTGATGAGTGATCTGCCTAACTGTCCTGCCTGTGCCTCTGAGTTTAGCTACGACGATGGGCTTCAATATGTCTGCCCAGAGTGCGGCCATGAGTGGTCAAAGGTAGCAGAAGAAGAGGGCGCTGATGACGCTTCAGGCGTGCGCGATGCTAACGGCAATATGCTAGCCGACGGCGATAGTGTCACGGTGATCAAGGATTTAAAGGTTAAAGGCAGTTCACTGGTGGTTAAAGTGGGCACCAAAGTGAAAAGCATCCGCTTGGTAGAGGGCGATCACGATATCGACTGCAAAATTGACGGCATCGGGCCGATGAAGCTTAAATCCGAATTTGTTAAGAAGGCATAGCGTTAAAACAGAAAGCCAAAAAAATAGCCCCTTGACGATAGTCCGGGGGCTATTTGCTTAACTAGTAACTCGTTTATTACGCAGTGGTATTGATCTGCGTACCAACACTGCCGCTGGTTGCCAGCTGTGGATCTAGTGCAACGCTATCCATCAATGAAGTGATTTGCGCTGCCTGCCCATCTAACGCCTCTTTAAAAACGCTGAACTGAGCCTCTTGGACAACCTGCGCCTGCTGCATCGCCATTGATGCACTGACCATGTTATTTACCGCTGAATCCATATTTTCACCTCAAATAGCTGAATAGCTTTAGCCACGCAGTGATGGCATCAAACTTCCCTGAAGCTACCAGAACCCGCTTACAGGTGCAAAGCCAGCGGCAAAAGCACCGTATAGCATTAATGACAATAGCTTTTTTAAATGATAATGATTTTCGTTTTTTATGCTATCAGCGGCGAACGTGCGGTTATTTTGCGTAAATTGCTATCCATTTTGCTCAAGGGCTTCACATCAAATTTATACAGGACTAAAATGGTACTCAATTGACGTGGCGACCATTTGATTCGCTGCGTACTGATGACATAAAGGGAGTCGACATGCTTAAGCTTTCTCGGCTGACAGACTATGCCGCGGTGGTCATGGCGCAAATTGCTCGTCATCCCCAGGCGTCGCATGCAGCGACAGAGTTAGCAGAAGCCGTGCAGTTGCCCCACCCGACGGTGAGTAAAACGCTCAAGATGCTGGTGCGGGCAGGGCTGCTGGTTTCCCAGCGTGGCGCTCAAGGCGGTTACCGCCTGGCCCGGCCCGCATCGCAGATTACTGCCGCCGATATTATTGCGGCGATTGAAGGCCCCGTCGCCATGACCGAGTGCAGCCAAGCAGAAGGCGATTGTGAGCTAGTGGCTACCTGCGGCGTGGCAGACAACTGGCAGCGGGTCTCATTAGCCATGCGTACGCTGCTTGAAAGCGTGACGCTGGCGCATTTAGCCGATACAGCGCCGATTAAGTTGCCGGTGCAACTACCAATTCAAACGATCAGCCTGTCGGCAGCGTCGGCCTAACGTCGCCGCGAGTACAGCAGGCCTTACTTATTATTAAAGGCGATGACCTCGCCACCCAACTGCCCGGAGGGTATCACCATGGCAAGCGAAGAAATGGAACAGTTGGTTCGTCGCGAATACAAAGATGGCTTTGTAACCGATATTGAGAGCGACACCCTGCCACCTGGCCTGGATGAAAACACCATCGCCTTTATCTCCAACAAGAAAGGTGAACCGGAGTGGATGCTGGAGTGGCGTTTGGATGCCTACCGCCAGTGGTTGAAGATGGAAGCCCCTTCCTGGGCGCATCTTGACTATCCGCCGATTGATTACCAATCGATCTCCTACTTCAGTGCGCCGAAACGCCCGGAAGACCGCCCGCAGAGCTTGGATGAAGTTGACCCCAAACTGCTGGAAACCTATGAGAAGCTGGGTATTCCGTTGCACGAGCGCGCCGCGCTAGCAGGCGTTGCGGTAGATGCGGTGTTTGACTCCGTTTCTGTCGCCACCACGTTTAAGAAGCAGTTGGGCGAAGCGGGCGTTATCTTCTGCTCTATCTCTGAAGCTATCCGCGACTACCCAGAGCTGATCAAACAGTATTTAGGCACTGTGGTTCCCGTGGCAGATAACTACTTTGCCGCGCTGAATTCAGCGGTGTTTACCGATGGCTCCTTTGTGTTTGTGCCGGAAGGCGTGACTTGCCCGATGGAGCTGTCTACGTACTTCCGCATTAACGCGGCTAACACCGGTCAGTTTGAGCGCACGCTGATCATTTGCGAAAGCCGTGCCCAGGTCTCTTACCTGGAAGGCTGTACCGCACCGATGCGGGACGAGAACCAGCTTCACGCCGCAGTGGTCGAGCTTGTCGCCCTGGATGATGCCTATATCAAATACTCCACCGTTCAGAACTGGTACCCCGGTGATGAAAATGGCGTAGGCGGCATCTATAACTTCGTCACCAAGCGCGGCGACTGTCGTGGCGACCGTTCACGGATTAGCTGGACGCAGGTGGAAACCGGCTCCGCGATTACCTGGAAGTACCCTTCCTGCGTACTGCGTGGCAAAGACAGTATTGGCGAGTTCTACTCTGTCGCCGTTACGAACGGTCGCCAACAGGCCGATACCGGCACCAAGATGATTCACATCGGTGAAGGCACGCGTTCGTATATCGTCGCCAAGGGCATCTCGGCGGGCAGGAGTGATCAGTCCTATCGCGGCCTGGTGAAAATCGGCCCGCGGGCCAAAGGGGCGCGTAACTTTACCCAGTGCGACTCCCTGCTGATTGGCGATAAGTGCGGTGCCCACACCTTCCCTTATCAGGAAATTGGCAACAGCACGGCGACCATTGAGCACGAAGCGACCACCTCTAAAATCGGTGAAGACCAGCTGTTCTACTGTCAGAGCCGCGGTATCTCGGAAGAGGACGCCGTCAGCATGATTGTGAATGGTTTCTGTAAGGACGTCTTCCAAGAGCTGCCCATGGAGTTCGCCGTTGAAGCCGAAGCGTTGCTCAATGTGACCCTGGAAGGCGCGGTAGGTTAATCGTTAGCCGTTTAGACTACTTAATTATATCAGTGTCGCCGTAGCGACTCGTCAGAATTAGAAGGTAATCAATATGTTGCAAGTGAATGATTTACACGTCTCCGTCGAAGGTAATGAAATCCTCAAAGGCCTGACCCTGACTATCAAGGCGGGTGAAGTGCACGCCATTATGGGGCCAAACGGCGCGGGTAAATCGACTCTATCCGCGGTCATCGCCGGTAAAGATGGCTACGAAGTCACACAAGGCACGATTACCTTTGAAGGCAAAGACGTGCTCGAGATGGAAATTGAAGAGCGCGCTCAAGCCGGTTTGCTGCTGGGTTTCCAGTACCCGGTCGAGATTCCAGGGGTTAAGAATATCTACCTGCTGAAGTCAGCGCTCAACGCCCAGCGCGTAGCCCGCGGCGAAGGCGAAATGCCAGCGCCGGAGTTTATGAAGCTGGTGAAAGAGAAGCTTGGTTACATGAAAATGGACGCCAGCTTCCTCCAGCGTGCGGTTAACGAAGGTTTCTCTGGCGGCGAGAAAAAGCGCAACGAGATCCTGCAAATGCTGGTGCTTCAGCCGAAGCTCGCCATGCTGGACGAGATCGATTCCGGTCTTGATATCGACGCCATGAAAGTGGTCGCCGATGGTGTCAACAGCCTGCGCGCTGAAGACCGCGCCATTCTGTTGGTCACCCACTACCAGCGTCTGCTGGATTACATCATTCCTGACAAGGTTCACGTCTTGGTCGATGGCCGTATCGTCAAAACCGGAGACGCTGAGCTTGCTAAGCAGCTGGAAGCCAATGGGTACGAAGGTATCGAGGAGTCTGTGGCATGAGCGATACGCAAACCTTTTTAGACACACTGAAGGCGCGTAGCCCGCACTATAAGGCGGAGCCAACGTGGATTGCCGCCCGTCGTCAGGCAGGTGCTGCGCGTTTTGAAGCGATGGGTTTTCCTACTCGTCGTGATGAAGAGTGGAAATACACCGACGTGCGCTCGATTGCCCAAAGCAATTTTGCGCTAGCCGATAACGCCGAGTTCTCCCAGGCCAGTGCCGCGGCGCTAACGCTGCCCATTGATGCTTACCGCTTAACCTTTGTGGATGGCGTTTTCTCATCGGCGCTTTCGGATCTGGACTCACTGCCGTCAAGCGTTCAGGTGTTACCGCTTTCCAAGGCGCTAGCAGAGAACCACGAAGCCGTAGGTGGCCCGCTTGGGCGCTTAACCGGGGTGGATTTTTCGCCCTTCGCCGCGCTAAACACGGCGTTTATGGAAGAAGGTGCCGTGGTTCGCATTGCACCGGGAACAGTGGTTGAAAAGCCCATTCTGCTGCAGTTTTTGTCCCGTGCTGGTCAGCCGGTAATGTGTCACCCGAGGGTGCTAGTGGAAGCGGGAGGCCGCAGTGAGGCCACACTGATCGAGCACTACACCGGAGAAAGCGAAGCAGCTAACTTCACCAACGTGGTTGGCGAGCTGATGCTTGACCGTGGCGCGATCCTGGCCCACTACAAGTTGCAAGAAGCGCCGCTGGGTGATATGCACGTGGCGAGCATTCACGTTGAGCAGGGCCGCGACACGCGCTATACCTCCTACAACCTGAGCCTGGGCGGTGCGCTGGTGCGTAACGACTTGATCAGCGATTTGAACGGCCAGGGCGCTGAAACCAACTTCCTGGGCCTGTTCTTTGGTCAGGGTCGCCAGCATGTCGATAACCACACCAAGGTCAACCACAATGCGCCGCTGACGTTCTCCAATGAGAACTATAAGGGCATTCTGGATGACCGCGCCCACGGGGTGTTTAACGGCAAAGTCTACGTCAAGCGCGATAGCCAGAAGATTGAAGGTTTTCAGAGTAACCAAAACCTACTGCTATCGGATCGCGCTCACATTGATGCCAAGCCCGAACTTGAGATCTACGCCGATGACGTTAAGTGCTCACACGGCACCACCACGGGTCAGTTAGACGAAGAGGCGATCTATGCGCTGCGTACGCGCGGTATAGATGAAGCCACTGCTCGCGGTCTGCTAACGCTCGCTTTCGCTGGCGAGGTGTTGGACAAAGTCACCCTGGATGCGATTGCCGAGCGCGTTGAGTTAGCGGTCGCCGGCAAGCTGCCTGAGCGCTTCAATCTTGCCGGGCTTGTCGAAGCGGCGGTTTCACTTAACGACTAGCGCAACTACTTAATCAGGAGCGTCTGATGTCACATTCCGTTATTGAGCCAACGCCTAGCCCTCTTCAAACAGGCACTGTGCAAACTAGCCCTGCGCAAGCGACCTTTGATGTTATGCGCCTGCGCCAGGACTTCCCGGTGCTGGCCCGTGAGGTGCATGGCAAACCGCTGATCTATTTAGATAATGCGGCCACTAGCCAGACGCCTCAGCAGGTGATTGACGTGTTTAGCGATTACTACTCGCGCTATAACGCCAATATTCACCGCGGGCTGCATACCCTCGCCGATGAGGCAACTGCGGCGTTTGAAGGCACGCGCCACAAGGTTAAGGCGTTCCTTAATGCGGAAGATGCGCGTCAGATCATCTTTACCCGCGGCACAACAGAAGCGATTAACTTGGTCGTTCATAGCTGGGGGCGCGCAAATCTTGCTCCCGGCGATGAAGTGCTGATTTCGATGCTGGAGCACCACTCCAATATTGTGCCCTGGCAGCTGTTGGCCGCCGAGATTGGCGTTACCATCAAGGTAATTCCCGTTGAGGCCAACGGCGCGCTGGATATGGCCGCTTACCGGGGGCTGCTGAGTGAGCGCACTAAGCTGGTAGCGGTCAATCACGTCTCCAATGCGCTGGGTACCATTAACCCGGTGCAAGAGATGGCAACGCTTGCCCATCAGCATGGCGCCCTGATCTTAGTTGATGGTGCCCAGGCCGCGCCTCACCAAGTGGTCGATGTGCAGGCAATCGATGCCGACTTCTATGCCTTCTCGGGCCATAAAGTGTATGGGCCGACAGGCGTTGGCGTACTCTACGGCAAGCAGGCGCTGCTGGAAGCAATGCCGCCCTGGCAGGGCGGCGGGGAGATGATCAGCACGGTCTCCTTTGATGCGGGTACCACCTTTGCCGCTATTCCGCATAAGTTTGAAGCGGGTACGCCCGCTATTGCGGAGGTGATCGCCCTGGGCCGAGCACTTGAGTGGATGGAGAGCATCGGTATAGACGCCATCGGTGCTTGGGAAGGCCAACTGCTTGACCATGCGACACAGGCGGTTGGTCAAATTGATGGGCTGCGTATTTTAGGTACGGCGCCTAACAAAGCGGCGGTGCTCTCGTTTATCGTTGAAGGCGCGCACTCCCAGGATATCGGCCTGCTGATTGATCAGCTCGGCGTTGCTATTCGTACCGGCCACCACTGCGCGCAGCCCTTGTTGCACCATTTCGGGGTCGATGCGACGTGCCGTGCTTCCTTTGCGGCGTATAATACCCTCGAAGAAGTGGATCGCTTTATTGAAGCACTTAATCGCGTGATTGGAATGGTGCGTTAAGGTCGGTTCTTTAAGAATCGTCATATAAGGACAGTTATGGATCTTGAGCAAGTTGCCAGTCTCGAACGAGGTCAACAGTTGCCGCTCCAGCGCGATGTGGAAGCCATTGCCATTCCGTTTGGTAGCACGGAAACACTGGCCGAAGATAGCGTTGTTAGCGTCATGCAAGCGAAAGGCAGTACGGTAAGTGTCGGGTTTGAGGGGCGGCTCTACCTGGTTGAGGGGAGCAACCTGGATGCGCTGGGGCTTGAGCCGCTACCACGTCCTACGCTGCCCGAAACGGCTACCGAGGAGGAGATAGAGCAGTTCGTGTGGGACCAGCTACGTACCTGCTTTGATCCGGAGATTCCGGTCAATATCGTTGACCTGGGTTTGGTTTACGGTTGCCGAATTGAGCGTCTTATCAGTGGTGAGCGCATCGCTACTATTCGTATGACGTTGACCGCTCCCGGCTGTGGGATGGGTGATGTGATCGCGGCCGATGCACGCAATAAGATTCTCGGCGCGCCACAGATCAGCAAAGTGCACACCGAAATAGTCTTCAGTCCGCCCTGGAGCCGTGACATGATGAGTGACGAGGCAAAGCTTGAACTCGGCATGTTCTAATCCCGGCTGGGGAGCTGGATGCATAACGTGTTACTGACGTGGTCGAAGCGTTTTTTAATGTCGCTAGGAGCATTGTTGCTGCTGGCGACATTGCTGTTTATGGGTGGCAATTTTTGGGTGCTCGCGACGACCGCCGCTTACATTGAACGTCAGCCGCAGCAGTGTCGTCCGGCAGAGGTGGGGATTGTCTTTGGCACCTCTCACTGGACGCGCAGCGGGGTGCGAAATCCACACTTCCATGCGCGTATGCGTACCGCTGCTACCTTAATTGAGCAGTCCCAGGTCGAGCATCTTTTGCTCTCCGGGGATAATCGTACCCAGGCGTATAACGAGCCACGGGCAATGTGGCGCGAGCTGTATCGCCGCGGCGTCGAATCTGATCAGTTAACCATGGATTTTGCTGGCTTTAGCACTTACGACACGCTAGCGCGTGCCCGGGACGTCTTTCAGCTTGATAAAGCCCTGCTGGTCACCCAGAGCTGGCATCTCCCCCGCGCGGTATATATTGGGCGCGCGCTAGGCATCGATGTCACTGGCTGTGTGGCAGATGATCCTAACGTAACGGTGGGATGGCGTTTAAAGCTGCGCGAGTGGGCAGCGCGGGTGGCCACCCTGGGCGATCTCTACGTGTGGGGGAGAGAGCCCTATTTTCTGGGTACGCCCGAGCCCATAGAGATACCGAGACGTGCCCCTATCGACCTTATTCTGCCGTCATTGAACGATCGTTTTACCAATCCCTAGCGGTGGGTTTTGCGCTTTTGCAGCGTATACAGTTCGCGGATTAGTTTACGGCACCCTTGCATGCACTCCTCTACCACCGGTTCGATCGGGTCGGGTAGCGGGTGAGTATACAGCGAGGAGAGCGCCTGCATTAATACACGCTCTTGCTCCAATAGCTCATTGATCAATACTTGGCTATCGTTGCCGACAAAGCTTTTTAGGCGACTCCACAGCCATAAAAAATCATCACGCTCAACGTCCGCATCCCTGGGCAGCATTTTCAAATGCGCACGGGCAAGCTCCTGCAATTGGCGCATCTGCTTGAGCCGTGAAGCGTAATGCGGCTGTAAAGCCTCACGCAGCGAGGGGCGCAGGCGTTCAATATTGTCTTGGAAATAATCAATGCTATCGGCCAGCGCTTCCAATACGCTGTCCATCGCCACTTGGCGATTATCGAGAAACATGAGCGTCTACCTCCTTCGGTGACGCAGATTGTGGGGGTGACAGCGACGATTTGCCACCCCCGAATCAGATTATTTTACGATTTTGCCTTAGCCTTTAGGCTTGGGCGGCGCTTTACGGGCTGGCGTGGCATTTCTTTCAATGTGCTCAATGATCATTCCCGCAATATCTTTGCCGGTGGCGTTCTCAATGCCCTGCAAACCAGGCGAAGAGTTAACCTCCATAATCACCGGCCCGTGATTCGAGCGTAGCAAGTCGACACCGGCAACGCGCAGGCCCATAGCCTTGGCTGCACGAATCGCCGTTGAACGCTCTTCAGGAGTGATCCGGATCACGCTGGCGGAGCCTCCGCGGTGTAGGTTCGAGCGAAACTCACCATCCGCCGCCTGACGCTTCATCGAGGCGACTACCTTATCGCCGATTACAAAGCAGCGGATATCGGCGCCACGCGCTTCTTTTATATACTCCTGCACCATGATATTGGCTTTCATACCCATGAACGCCTGAATCACAGACTCTGCCGCTTGGTTAGTTTCCGCCAAGACCACTCCAATCCCCTGGGTACCTTCCAGCAGCTTAATAACCAGCGGCGCACCTTTGACCATGGTGATCAGATCGGGTATGTCGTCCGGTGAGTGGGCAAAGCCGGTGATCGGCAGACCCAGCCCTTTGCGCGATAGTAACTGCAGCGAACGCAGTTTGTCCCTGGAGCGGGTAATGGAGACGTTATCGTTGATAACGTAGGTGCCCATCATCTCAAACTGACGTAACAGCGCGCAGCCGTAAAAAGTGACTGATGCACCAATGCGTGGGATAACCGCATCAAAGTGCTCAATCTCTTGGCCTTTATAGTGGATCGAAGGGTTGTGCGAGGTAATGCTCATATAGCAACGCAGCGTGTCCACCACGCGTGCGGTATGCCCACGCTGCTCTGCGGCTTCAACCAAGCGGCGGGTAGAGTACAAATTGCGATTGCGTGACAGCAGAGCGATATGCATGTAAGGGACTCCGAGCCTAGGTTAAGGCGACTAATAAGGGGTTAAGGCTCACCGTGCAAAAATGCAGCACCGGGTGCAATCAGCAGGCGGCGCATAGCGCGGCGCCCTAATAGCATCGGGTGACGCATATTGCTGCGGTCAGTGAGGGTCAATTCAACAGGAAAATTCAAATCGCCCATCTGCATAGGGGTGCGAATAACATAACGCCACTCGCTATGACCGTTGGAGCTGGTGATGCGGCGCCGATCATGCAAGTGCAAACTGTAGCGGTGGGCCGGCGTGGTGGGGCCACCACTGTGGGTAATAAAACTGACCCAAAGTTGACCATGTTCATCTTCATGTGTCTCTATCTCTTCTGCATGCAGAGCAGAAGTGCGCGCGCCCGTGTCTGCTTTACAGCATAGGTGAAGCCCTAGTTCAGGTAACGTCACCATCTCGCGGCGGCCAATGACCGCTTTGGCCTGATAGGGTAATTCCTTCACGGCTCACTCCTTGCAATTAAAAGTGACAACATCGGATCAAGCGTTCCTCTGTGACATCATCAGGGACAAACGGCGTTGAATAGGGGAGCCAGCAGGCGCATCCCGCAGTGCCATCATGACCGGTAAACGTAGCCTGGGTATTAACGCAATATCACGTACTACGGTAGCAAAATCGCTACGTTCATCTTCCGCTAAGCGTTGCAGAAAAAGCGGCAGGCGCTGAGCATCTTCAAGATAGCCCCAGCCGCGCCCGGCAATTGCCGCAAGAACATCTGGTCCACAGGCCGCTGTGTCATTGAGTAAGGCCGTGTACCAATTGCCTACCGCTGAAGCATCCGTATTGCCCACTGCGCGCAGACAGGCACACAGCGTTTCAATGTCGCCCGCTTGGGCGGCGGCTTCGCCGCGACGCTGTAGTGCGTCGACTAACGCTTGTGGTAATGGCTGGTGCTCTAAACAGTAGCACAAGGAGTGAATTACGGCGGTAGGCAGTTCAGGTAGCCGCTGCGCGAGCGATTCAGCGTCAAGCGTTTCCATTCTAACGACGTAATCGGCAATCCCTTGTAATCCCAACGCCTGCCAATCAATCGCTTGCTGGCCGCTCAAGTAGGCGTCAACCGGCTCAAAATGCTGGCTGGCAGGCAGCCCTCTCGCATGGGTGGCGCGGGCATTGAGCATGGCTTGGAAGGTGACGCTAGGTGTGAAGGCGAGGGGATTATCCTTCATTAAGTGATCCACGTCCGCTGTTTCTTCACGACCCACGTTAGAAACCGCGCGCCCCAGTGTTTCCAACAAACGATTTAAAAACGCATCGCGCTGGGCGGGGGCAATTATTCCTTGCTCATCCAGTGGTAAGGCTAAAAACCAAATAGCCGGTTCGGGCATATCGCCAAGCCGAAACACAATGGCCAAGCGCGCTTGGCCATGCCATGGTTCTGGCCAGGCTATTTCGCCACGTTCAAAGGCAGCAAGTGAATCCCGCGGGAAGGGGACGACATGGCGCCCCATATGGTAAAGGGAAACCTCGCCACCGCTGCGGGTAAAAAACTCATCTAGGGTTTGAATCGGTTGCATGACATCCTTCCGCGTTGCAAGCCTGCACTCTACCTTGCTGATGTGACACTGTCAGCCGCAGTGGCTGATAAAACATGGTGTTAATGACAGTGTCTTAAGGTCTTAGTATTAATGACAATGCGGTTAAAAATTAATCAACTGTGCGAAAGCCCCATGAGAGCAAGCGTTGCGACACCTTTCCATAGTTTATCCACAGGCTCGTGCAGGTTTTCTGTGGGTCTATGGATAACTTCCTGCAAGCGTTGATCATTGGCAAGGAGCCCACTGAGTGAGGATAATGGTCAGACGATACTCTTATAATCTTCCGAGGTAGTGACAAACGACTTTATGAGTACTTATCAACCGCTGCAGACAGCGCTTCTAGAGCTAGAAGCGTCGATGAAAGCCGCCGATTTATGGCGCATGCCGACACCCGATGCAGAGGCGTTCGCCAGCCAACAGCCATTTTGCATCGACACGATGTCGCTGCCTCAATGGATACGCTTTGTGTTTATTGCCCGCTTGAATGCTTTGATTGATGCCCGTGCTGCCATGCCCGCAAAGTGCGAGGTAGCTCCCGCCGTGGCGGCCTATTTGCAGCAAGAAAAAACACCTGCCCACCACCAACTGCTCATCGTGCGGGCAGTGGAGAAGGTCGACCAGATCGTCACTGAAAGCATTTAAAGCGGCATGCCCTTAAACGCACAAAGCCTGCCGTGGGGCAGGCTTTGTGGATAACATCCGCTAGCCGGTTTTGCAGGCGGCTTAGAAGCGGTAACTAAGGCCTGCCATGACTACGAGAGGATCGATCTCCACGGTACCTGCCGCCGCACCGTTAACGCTCGCATCGGTATCGATATCGATGTACCAAGCCGCGGCGTTTAGCGCCCAGTGGTCATCAATCAGTAGATCTACACCTACCTGGCCTGCGGCGCCCCAGGAGTCATCCAGCTCTAAATCGCCAATCGTCAGCTCTTCATCGGAGAAGAAGGTGTAGTTAATGCCGGCGCCGATATAAGGCTGTACGCGCGACTGAGTGCCGCCTAGCGGGTAGTACTGCAGCGTCAGGGTAGGCGGTAAGTGCTTGGTCGAAGCAATATTAGCGCCGTTCAAATGAATATCGTGCTCAAACGGTAGTGCCGCCAGCAGTTCTACGCCGACTTTATCGTGGAAGCGGTAGCCCAAGGTGAACGCGAAATTGGTTTCATCCTGTACATCCACTGATAGCGTGCCGTTGGCCAGTGAGCCGTTGTCGCTGGTGGGGGCAACTTTGGCAACGCCCACGCGGGTGAAAAAGTCCCCAGCGCCATAGGCGAATGCTTGGCTGCTGGTCATCATTGCCGCAGCGGCAACAGTGGTTACGAGTAGGGTAGGCAGGGCGGCTTTACGCATGGGTTCACTCCTGGTGTTAAAACAGATAGTTTCGAATGACTAGTTGCAAAGCTGGGCGGCCATTCCATAGCCGCTTAACGATGAAACCAGTGTAACGAGGCCCAAGGAGTGGGTTATTGATCCAGGGCAAGAGTTATTAGACAAGGGGTATTGGAGGTAGGCAGCGCGCTCAGAGCAGAGCGTTCCAGGGCTAAAGTGTACAAGTCCTAAAACGGAAAAGGCCCTCCCGTGAAAAGCTGCCTGACATGGCACCTGACACGGGAAGGCCTAATATCAACTTATTGATGAGGTCGCGACATAGAACACCTGTCTGCTGGCTAACCTATTCAGCAGTTGCCAGCAGGCTGGCGTTGCCACCCGCCGCGGTCGTGTCGATGCACAGATGGCGTTCCACCACGTAGCGATCCGGCGAGATGGTCTGGGTCTCTAGCGGTACGATGGCGCCGTCGCGCTTGGCTAGTGCAATCCGCAGTTCACGTGTCCAGTCGCTGCTGCCAGCGGCGGCGACCGCCGCAATGCTTTTGACCTCGCTCACTGTCTCGGTCGAGACGCCTCCATCAAGCCCGACCACTGGCGCACCGGCATCGACCAGCGGCTTCACGGCCTGCTCGGCGCCGGGTGCAACCACGACGGCCGCACAGCCCGCGCCAAGCGCCTGCGCTGCTTGAGCAATGGCGATATCCAGGGTTGGCCCAAGGCACAGCACCGCTCCCTTCGGATACATCGCCAAACGGTTGCTTTCTCCCGTCGGCCCCGGCAGCGTCTGCGGCGTCATGTCGAGGGCTGCCGTCTCATTGAGCGCCTTGCGGATTACGCCGCCTTTGCCTGAGAGCGCCTTGCGCAGCACTTCGACCCGATTGGTGCGTGCCGCCCAGTTACGCGCATCCAGCCCGTTGAAGGCCGATTGGAGATTGCCAATTGATACGGCTTTTCCCTCTGGCGCTTCGTGGCGCTCGGCGGCGGCGATGCGACGGAAACGCGAGACATAGAGCGGGCCGCCGGCCTTGGGTCCGGTGCCTGAGAGGCCCTCACCGCCAAACGGCTGAGAGCCAACGATGGCGCCGATCTGGTTGCGGTTGACGTAGACGTTGCCGACATGGATGCGCTCGACGATCTGCTGCACGCGGTCGTCGATGCGGGTATGCAAGCCGAAGGTCAGCCCGTAGCCCTTGCCATTAATGTCGTCGACGACCTTGTCGATATCCCGCGCCTTGAAGGTGGCCACGTGTAGAACCGGACCAAAGATTTCACGTTCGAGATCTTCAATGCCCCCAACCTCGATCACCGCCGGGGTGACAAAGGTACCGGTGTCCGGCGCGGTTAGCTTCTTCAGCACCTTGCCAGCTTTCTCATTCGACGCCACGTAGTCGCTGATTTCCTGTTGAGCATCGACGTCGATGACTGGCGAGACATCGGTGTCGGTGTTCCAGGGGTCGCCAATGGTGAGCGCGTCCATGGCGCCATAGAGCATGTTGAGCAACCGGTCGCGGGCCTCTTCCTGGACATACAGCATGCGCAGCGCCGAACAGCGCTGGCCAGCCGACTGGAAGGAAGAGATCAGGATATCGCGCACCGCCTGCTCGGTCAGCGCGGTGGAGTCCACGATCATGGAGTTCAGGCCGCCAGTCTCGGCGATCAGTACGGCGTCGGGTCCCGCGTTATCTGCCAGAGCTTTGTGGATGATCTGCGCTACTGGGGTCGAGCCAGTGAAGCAGACACCCGCGATACGTGGATCGCTGGTCAGCGGGCCACCCACCGTTGGGCCGTCGCCAGGCAGTAACTGCAGTGCCGCTTCTGGCAAGCCAGCTTCGCGCATAAGCTCGACGGCGCGGGCGGCGATCAGCGGCGTCTGCTCGGCGGGCTTGGCGATGACTGCGTTGCCAGCGACTAACGCTGCAGCGATCTGACCGGTGGTGATGGCCAGAGGGAAGTTCCACGGGCTAATGCAGACGAAAATGCCGCGGGCGTTGCCGGGCTCTTCTGCTTCCAGTCGCTCGCCTTCGTTGGCATAAAAACGTAGGAAATCCACCGCCTCACGTACTTCGGCGATGCCATCGAACATCATCTTGCCCGCTTCGCGAGTGGTGATCACGGTCAGCTCGGCGATGTGTTCTTCGTAGAGATCGGCGGTGCGACGTAGCACTGCGGCGCGTTCGGCTGCCGGGCGAGCCGACCATTCGCGGAAGCCTTCCTCGGCGGCGTCGAGAGCGGCCGTTACCTCAGTAGGTGTAGATTCGTGTACCTTTCCGATAACCCGCGAGCCGTCAGCGGGGGAGACTGCATCGCGAGCTGGCCCTTGGGGTGCGGGGTTGCCCACCAGCATCGGGCCTGCCGTCCAGGTGGCGTCGGCAAACGCTTCGCGGGCGTTGAGCAGCGGCAGGATCGAGGCGGGTTCGTTGATGCGGTAACCCTTGGAGTTCTTGCGCTCGGGCTCGAACAGCTCGCCAGGCTGGCGGATCAACGGGCTTGAGACGTCGCTGCCGAGCTGCTTGAAGCCTTCAATAGGATCTTTTGAGACCTCGCTCGCTGGAATTGAGCTATCCACCACCTGGTTGACGAAGGAGGAGTTTGCGCCGTTCTCCAGCAGACGGCGTACCAGGTAGGCCAGCAGGTCGCGGTGCGCACCGACAGGGGCGTAGATGCGACAGTGCGTACCTTCCGACTCCTTAACGATGTGGTGCAGCGATTCGCCCATGCCATGCAGACGCTGGAACTCGTAGCTGTCCTTATCGCTGCCCGCCATCTCTACGACGGCGGCGCAGGTATGAGCGTTGTGGGTCGCGAACTGCGGGTAGATGCGGTCACGCCGGTCGAGCAGCATTTGCGCACAGGCCATATAGCTGACATCGGTGTTGACCTTGCGAGTGAAGACCGGGAAGGTTTTGACCCCCATCTCCTGGGAGAGCTTGATCTCGGTATCCCAGTAGGCGCCCTTAACCAGCCGCACCATGATCTTGCGGTCAAACCGCGCGGCGAGCTCGTAGAGTGTCTCGATCATTGGCGCGGCGCGGCGCCCGTAGGCTTGCACGACAACCCCGAAGCCATCCCATCCGTCCAGGCTGGGGTCGGCCATTAGCGCTTCGATGACGTCGAGAGAGAGATCCAACCGATCCTGCTCTTCGGCATCAATGTTGAAACCGATATTGGCCTTGGCTGCCTGCTGTACCAGCTCCTTGGCGCGCGGCAATAGCTCTGCCATCACCGTGTCACGGTGAGTGTATTCATAACGTGGATGCAGCGCAGAGAGCTTCACCGAAATACCGGGGCTACCGCGCACGTCGCCCTTGGCCTGCTCGGCAATGGCAGTGATCGCCTTGGCATAAGCCTCATGGTAGCGGACGGCATCTTCGTCGGTACGTGCCGCTTCGCCCAGCATGTCGTAGGAGTAGGTGTAGCCCTGTTTCTCAAGGTCGCGGGCATTCTTCATGCCTTCTTCGATGGTCTGGCCAAGCACGAACTGGCGGCCGAGAATCTTCATCGACTGGCCAACCGCCTTGCGCACCACCGGCTCGCCCATCCGGCGTACCAGGCCGCGAAGTGCCCGCGTCGGGCCCTTGGGGTCTTCTTCCAACACCTTGCCGGTCAGCAACAGAGCCCAGGTAGAGGCATTGACCATCGATGAGGATGACTTGCCCAGGTGTGCGCCCCAGTCGGACGGCTCGATCTTGTCATGGATCAGGTCGTCGATGGTTTCCGCATCGGGTACGCGCAGTAGCGCTTCTGCCAGGCACATCAAGCCGACGCCCTCGGTAGTCGAGAGCCCGTACTCGGCCAGGAACGCCTCCATCATCGAGGGAGACCTTTCCTTACGCACTCGCTCCACGTAGTTGGCGCCGACGGCGGCGACCTTCTTGCGGTCATCTTCCGAAAGCTTGATGCGCTCGATAAGCCCGTGCAGCACATCTGCCTCGTTGGCGTCGTAGTTGGTGCGAATGCGTGAGCGTAGTTCACTTACGTCACTATGCAGATGAAGTTTGCCTTCGTTCATACTGGTCTCTCCTTGCTACACGAAAGGGCTCCCGTGGGAGCCCTTCGTTACTTTGAGTGCGTCCTGCGTGCTGTTACTAGCGAGTGATATGCTGATATTCACCCGAATCGGTAGTCGCACTGCTCACTACCATGATGGCAATGAAGGACGCGATGAAGCCAGGAATAATCTCGTACACACCGGGACCACCCATGAACTCACCGTTCCAGCCCATTGAGATCCAGATCATGACGGTGGCAGCACCGACCACCATGCCCGCGATGGCACCATTACCGTTCGTACGTGGCCACATCAGCGAGAGAATAATCAACGGGCCAAATGCCGCGCCGAAGCCTGCCCAAGCGTTACTGACCAGACCCAATACCTGAGAGTTTTCGTCAGACGCAATAAAAGCGGCCACAACGCCTACCAGCACCACACAGACACGGCCTACGGCCACACACTGTTGTTCGGTCGCGTTCTTGTGCAGGAACAGGCGATAGAAGTCTTCCGTCAGTGATGATGACGACACTAGCAGCTGACTAGAGATTGTGCTCATGATGGCCGCAAGCAGTGCCGCATAGAGGAAGCCGGTGATCAGCGGATGGAACAGCAAGTTCGCTAGGATAATAAAGATCGTTTCCGGATCCTGGACATCCAAACCATTACGGATGGCATAGGCCCGGCCAAATATACCCAGAGAAACAGCACCAATCAGGGAAATAAGCATCCAGCCCATGCCAATGTTACGGGCAACAGGAACGTCTTTCTGTGACCGGATAGCCATAAAGCGCACAATGATGTGCGGCTGTCCGAAATAACCCAGACCCCAGGTAACCGCCGACAGCCAGCCAATAAAGGTGAGACCCGACGTCCAGGATAGCAGGGTGGGATCGACTTCATTCAGGGTCTGTGACGCCTGCGAGAAACCGCCGCCACCCTCACCAAAGAGGACCACCGCTGGCATGATCACCAACGCTAGCATCATGATGCAGCCTTGGACGAAATCCGTCATGCTCACGGCCAGGAAGCCGCCGACCACGGTGTAAATCAGTACCACGCCTAGCGTGATAACCACACCCATGGCGTAGTTGCTCATATCACCAAAGTTGTAGACGCCTGTGAACGCGCTTTCAAACAGCTTGCCACCTGCCACTAGGCCGGATGCGGTATAGACCGCAAAAAAGATAACGATAACGATGGCAGACACCGTGCGCAGGGACATCGCGCGCGTTGGGAAGCGGTTCGCTAGGAAGGCCGGAATGGTAATCGCATTGCCGTAGTGAATCGTCTGTTCACGCAGACGTGGGGCGACCAAAATCCAGTTGAAGAGTGCACCCACGAGCAGGCCGATACCAATCCAGGCCGAACCCAGACCCGATACGAACATTGCCCCAGGCAGACCCAGTAGCAACCAGCCGCTCATATCCGAAGCGCCGGCCGAAAGGGCCGCTACTTGCGGACTGAGGGTCCGGCCACCCAGCATGTAATCTTCGGAAGAAGACGTAGACTTGCGCATGGCATAAACGCCGATGGCGATCATGAGCGCAAAGTAGCCAAATAAACTAATCCATACACCAGTAGCCATGAAATATCTCCAATTCGTCAGGACGGAGCTAGCTCCGACAGGTTAGTGCGCTTACCGAGAAGAATCCGGTAGTGGCACAGCCTTGTTTTTGTTAACTCATATTCACGTTACTGGCCCCAGCGAGCCCGCCAAGGAGGTAGTCAGAAAGGTTATTTGTACGTTTGTACGCATTGATCCCTATATTATTGTCGACCATGAGATGGTTTCCTGTTTATGAGTTCAGGTTATTGATGTTGATGAGCAGCTCACTCATCGCCTAGCGCCAACAGCGACGCATTCCCGCCTAAGGCGGCGGTGTTATTAGTAATCGTTTTCTCGGTGACAAAGCGCTGCAGGTAGTGAGGGCCTCCGGCTTTTGGGCCGGTACCGGAGAGCCCTTGACCGCCAAAGGGTTGCACGCCAACCACGGCACCGATGATATTACGGTTGATGTACACGTTGCCCACGCGCATTTTCTGGGCGACTTCAGCGGCAAACGATTCGTTGCGGCTATGCACGCCAAACGTCAGGCCGTAGTTGCGACCGTTGATGTCGTTGATAACCTTATCCAGCTGGTTAGATTTGTAACGCACGATATGTAGCACTGGTCCGAATTGTTCCCGGGTAAGTGCATCAATGCTATCAATCGTAAAAGCGACGGGCGACACGAAAGTGCCATCTTGAGTGTGTTCAGCGGCCATTGGCGTTTCAGCGACAAGGCGATTCTCAGCCTTAAGTTTTTCGATGTGTTCCAACAGGCCTGTGCGGGCGTCTTCGTCGATGACAGGACCAACATCGGTTCCCAGGTCGCGGGGGTCGCCAATGCTCAGCTCGTTCATGGCACCTTTGAGAATCTCGATCACCCGATCGGCAACGTCGTCTTGCAGATATAGTACGCGCAGTGCTGAACAGCGCTGCCCGGCGCTCTGGAAAGCTGACTGAATCACATCCACCACGACCTGCTCGGGCAGGGCGGTGGAGTCGACAATCATGGCATTCATGCCGCCGGTTTCGGCGATTAACGTGGGCAGTGGGGCGTTTTCCCGTGCCGCCAGGGCGCGG
Source organism: Halomonas sp. QHL1 (assembly GCF_001882345.1). Lineage (GTDB taxonomy): Bacteria > Pseudomonadota > Gammaproteobacteria > Pseudomonadales > Halomonadaceae > Vreelandella. The sequence continues at coordinate 1,228,206 of NZ_MINL01000001.1, read as the reverse complement.
TTGATAATTTGCGCGGTGTCAGTGCCACCGGTAAAGACCACGCCGGTAATACGTGGGTCGGAGGTCAACACGCTGCCTACCGTCGGGCCATCGCCGGGCAGTAACTGAACCACATCTCTAGGCATACCGGCTTCGTATAGCAGCTCAATGACCCGGTGGGCGACAATGGAAGTCTGTTCCGCTGGCTTGGCCAGTACGGTGTTACCGGCGACTGCCGCCGCGACGACCTGTCCACAGAAAATTGCCACCGGGAAGTTCCAGGGGCTAATTGCCGCGAATACGCCTTTGCCACCCATCATCAGGCGGTTGGATTCGCCGGTGGGGCCGGGCAGCACAATCGCCTCGCCAAAGTCCTCTTCTGCGCGCATGGCATAGAAGCGGCAGAAGTCGACGGCTTCTCTGATTTCATCGACGCCATCGGTAAGCAGTTTGCCGCCTTCCCGCGAGCAGAGCGCCATCAGCTCCGCCATATGCTCTTCCATCAAATCGCCTAGGCGGCGCACGATAGCGGCGCGTTCGGCCACGGGCGTGGCATCCCAGCGGGGGAAGGCGGCCCATGCAGCATCCAGCGCCTTAGTTGCCTGCTCTTTGCTAGTCCACTGCACGCTGCCCACTGTATTGCGGCGGTCATAAGGGCTGGTGACGCTATGGGTATTAGCGGCGTCGTCGGCGACTTCAAAGGCCAGCAGCGGCTTGGCCGGGTACTGCTTATCCATAAACGCGGCCATCTTCTCCATCAGCGGATAGTAGTGGCTGCGAATGTTCAGGTTGACCCCGCGGGAGTTGCGACGTTTAGGGCCGTAAATATCCTTGGGCAGTGGGATGTTCGCATTGGCTAGGTTTTTCTGCTGGCGCAGGGTCTCAATAGGGTGCTGGCACAATGACTTGACCGGTACATCCGGATCTACTAACTGGTGGACAAACGATGAGTTGGCACCGTTCTCAAGCAGACGGCGAACCAGGTAGGGCAGTAGGTCTTTATGCGCACCCACTGGGGCATAAATGCGGCAGTAGGTGCCTTTCGGTGCACGCTCAAGCGCGGCGTCATAAAGGGCTTCACCCATGCCGTGCAGGCGTTGAAATTCGAACGGACGGCTGTCGCGGTTGGCGAACTCTAGGATCGTCGTCACGGTATGGGCGTTATGGGTCGCGAACTGCGGGAAGATCCGCCCACGGGTGTCGTTAGAGAGCAGGAACTGTGCGCAGGCGAGGTAGGCAACATCGGTACCCGCTTTGCGGGTAAACACCGGGTAGCCGTCGACCCCGAGCTGCTGGGACTCTTTGATTTCAGTATCCCAATAAGCGCCTTTGACCAAGCGTAGCGGAATCTCATTCCCCTGCTGGTCGGCCAACCGGTTAATATAGTGCAGCACCGGCAGGGCGCGTTTGGAGTAAGCCTGAACGACCAAGCCGAAGTGTCCCCAGCCTTTGGCGGCTGCGCTTTCGTAAACCGCGCGGAAGACTTCCAGGGAAATCTCCAGCCGATCAATCTCTTCAGCGTCAATCGTAACGGCCACATCCAGTTCGCGGGCCTTGCTCACTAGCTTGATAACAGTGTCGACCAACTCGGCTAGCACCTGCTCGCGGCGGCCAAATTCATAGCGGGGGTGAAGCGCAGAGAGCTTGATAGAGACCGACGGCGCCGGGGTCTTATCGCTTAAGGTTTTACATGTTTTGCCGACTTGTTCGATCGCGCGGGCGTAGTCGTCAAAATAGCGCTGTGCGTCGTCCCGGGTGCGTGCCGCTTCACCCAGCATATCGTAAGAGTAGGTGTAGCCTTTATTGAACAGTGGCTTGGAGCGCTTAAGGGCTTCATTGATATCGCGGCCCAGCACAAACTGTTTACCCATGATCTTCATCGCTTCGTACATGGCGCGGCGAATAACCGGCTCGCCCATGCGATTGACCATGCGATTGATAAAGTTGGCGGGTTGCCCCTCTCTGGGGTGATCCATCTTCAACACGCGGCCAGTCATCAGCAAGCCCCAGGTAGAGGCATTGACCATCCACGATTCGCTCTTGCCTATATGAGACTGCCAATCGGCGGGGCCGAGTTTGTCTTCAATCAAGGCGTCAGCGGTGGCTTTGTCGGGGATGCGCAGCATGGCTTCCGCCAGGCACATCAGCATCAGGCCTTCGTGGGTGTCCAGGCTGTACTGCTGTAACAGCTCGTCGATAGTATCGACAGCCGTGTCCATTTTACGGACGTCCTCAACCAGCGCGGCGGTATTGGCTTCAATGCGGGTAAAGTCTTCGCGGTCGGCATTCAGCACCTCGATCAGTTCACTGACGTAGCTGTTTTCTTCCACTAAGTAGTGGTCGCTAACGCGCGTCATGAGAGTGTCGAGATCAGTTTGCCAGATGGCAGGGTCGCGCATGTCGTTGGCATTGAGCATTGAAGCCCCCCGAAAGTCTGAACAGAACGAATGGGTAACAGGGCATTACGCCCAAGCAAATAAGCGAATGTAGAATGCGGCCACCTTTGGTGTTTGTTGATTTGAAGGCAAAACATGTCAATTCCGCGGCAAGAGCAGCGTTTATGCGACTTTAGTAGAGTTTTTGCTGGCCTGCTACCGACCCTAAAGCAGCCTTTGATGGGTTAATCGCGATCGGCGGTACATCCGCTTGGCGTAATTTTCGCGGCGACAATCCATAACTGCGGCGAAATGCATGGGAGAGCGCGCTTTGATTGGCAAAGCCGGTTTGAAGTGCAATATCGGTGAGGGGCAGGCGGCTTTGCAGGACCAGTTGACGGGCCGCATGTAGACGTTGGCGCTTGACGTACTGCCAGGGCGAGAGCCCCGTTTGAGCGCGGAAGCAGTCGGAAAAATGCGCTTCGCTTAGACAGGCTAGCCGCGCTAAATCGGCGACGCGTAGATCTTCAGCAAGATGCTGGCGAATAAAGCGGTTAATCCGCGTCAAATCCAGGCGCTGCTGAGTGCTGTTGGTAGCTGTGCCTAGCCGCGCCTTAAGTGAGCCCAGCAGCGTGGCGGCTAAGCGGTCTTGCTGAAAGGAGTTCGTCGACGTATCAAACCCTTGAGCAAGTTCGCTCTGCATAAACGCTAGGTAGTGACGCAGTGCGTTATCTAGACCAAAAAAACGCGGAGCGTCAAACAGGGCTACCAGTTCGCGGTTCTCACCGGTAAGTGCGGGGGCGTCTTCTGGAAGGTCGAAAATTAACTGCCGGTTATGGCCGTAACCTGAGTAGTAGTGCTCATGGTTTGCGGGCACGATACAGCCGGAAAATGCATTGACGCGCCCACCCAAGCCTTCAATTTCAAATTCTGAGGAGCCGCACAGCGTAATCACAATCTGATGAAAATCATGGGTGTGATGATGTGTAGCGCTGGCTAGCGGTATTTGTCGAATGGTGCTGGGCATGCAGGTCTCCTGAATCGCAATACGCGTTTAAATCGCAACAGCTACTGCTGGCGGAGAGCAGTGTGAGCGTGCAAGTGGTCGCGAAGAGCTTGAAGTTCTGCCTGACCCTCTTGATTGAGCAGCGGCTTGCCCTGTGCCACCATCCAGCGTCGGCCATGCTGCTCCATTAAATGCGCCGCACGGCGTCTAATGCCTTCCAGGTATTCGTTGTGCCGAATGGGGTAACCGATCATCGCGTTCCACTCGCTTTCGCTCACCTGGCTGTTAAGCGCTTTATCAAACAGCGCCAGTAAGTCTTTGGGCTCGGTGCGGTAGCGTGGGGTGCTTGAAGTCATCAGCACCAGCATCACTGCACCGATCACGAGTAAGCAGACTCCAAACACCAATAAATACAGCGCCATTCGCTCTGCTCCTGGGCATCATCCGTTAATAAATAGCCAACAAATTATACGCTTGACGCCGCTAGGATCGAAAATTTTACTTTTTTTGCGAACTTTTTCTTCACTGCGTGTCTGAGTATGTACAGGCAACATCGCGATAGCAGTCGCTAAAGTTGTTGTTCTGGCTCTATTGTTTTGATCCCTTGCTTCCGCTACTCCATGAGTAGCGGTTTTTTTTGTCTAAAGCTCAGCTAATGAGAATCTAAGCAAAACGTCCATCTGCTCTGCTAATGGCGCCGCATAGCCAGTAGCGCCACCAGGATATCACGTCGTGTCACGATTCCTATTAGACGCTGCTGCTCAACCACCGGGTAAACTTTGGGTTTAGAGCCAAGCATCTCCTGGGCCAAGTCGGTAATGCTTTTATTGGGAGAGACGCTGAGCACTTCGTGGCGCATCATTTCTTTCACCAAGGGGGCTTCGTCATCATGGTAAATACTGTCCAGCACACGGCCCATGACATCCTGCTCTGAAATAAAGCCAATTAAACGATCAGCATCATCAACTACCGGTGCGCCAGGTAGACGGTGCAGTGCCAGGCCTTTAGCCAAAGTTGTGACTGAGGCATTGGGCGAGACACGGTAGCAATCGCGGGACATGATATCGCGAACGACGTTGGGGGTTGCTCTATTCATCATGGACACTCCTTGCTCATCTTATTCATCGCTATGGCAAGCAGGGCATCGCAAGCAAAGCGATCTGATCAGTTGTCTCTAGGTGCTAAAGTAGCATCGACTCTTTCACTGTAGGCGATTTAAAAGGCCGTGCTCTGCCTGCAGAGCATCTTTATTCAACGCTGTAAGTACTGAATTTTCTAAGCCGTTAATTTTCTAATCATTCAAATGAACCGAAAATTATCGCATTGAGGAGCCTCCTATGGATGCACGTGAGTATTTAAACCGCAAAGGGGTGGGGGTTGACCGAGACCCTGACCGGCCCAACACCTTGGAAGAGAAAGCCTGGGAGCGTGCGCGTGGTTCCGGGCATCAACGACCGAAATCGGGGACGCCTCACGATTGGGAGGATTGGGAACGCCACCACGATGATCTTGCTGAAGGGGCTGAAACCTTAGAGCAAAAAATTCATAAAGAGGCCCATCGGCTTGCCCAAGAGCGGGCAGCTAAGGCCGCGGCTGAGCCAGCCTCCAGTTCAGTGGAGCACTTCACTCCGCCTCCAAAAGTTGAACCAACTGCCCAGGTCACTTCACCTAAAGCGTCCCCTGCGCAGCGAGCGGAGCAAACTGTACCGGAGTCTGGGGCGTTAAAAATCGCCTACTATGCACTGGCTTTACTACTGCCGCCGCTGGCAGTGGGCTTAACCCAAGGGGGAAGTAAGCGTGTGGGATTAGCCGTACTACTAACACTAGCGGGCTGGCTGCCCGGCGCTGTGTATGCTTGTTGGTGGTTGCAGCAGCGTTAACTAAGTACGTTAGACGACGTTTACTGCTTGGCAACCTTCTCCAGGTGCGTATAATCCGCGTAAACTAATTTATTAAGCGAGGTTTACGATGGGTTATCTGATCGGCGTCACTGCCCTATGGGCCTTCTCCTTTTCGCTGATAGGGGTGTATTTGGCGGGGCAGGTGGATAGCTACTTTGCGGTGCTGCTGCGGGTAACGCTTGCTACGCTCGTGTTTTTGCCTTTTTTACGCCCCAGCCTGCTGCGTGGCAAGCAGCGGCTCGCGTTAATGGGTTTAGGCGCCATACAGTTGGGGGTAATGTACACCTTCTTCTATCAATCCTTTTTGCTGCTGTCGGTACCAGAAGTACTGCTGTTCACTATTTTTACGCCTATTTATATCGCGCTACTGGATGATCTGCTGTTTGGGCGCTTCACGCCGATCTATATTGTGACCGCGCTGCTCGCTGTAGTCGGGGCAGGGGTTATTCGCTATGACGGTGTTGATAGCGGTTTCTGGGCAGGCTTTTTAGTCGTGCAGGGGGCCAACCTCTGTTTCGCGCTTGGCCAAGTAGGCTATCGTCGTTTAGCCGCTGACTTACCTCCCACCCTGGCTTGGCACAACGTGTTTGGCTGGTTTTTTATTGGCGCGATGGCCGTGGCCCTGCCCACCTATTTACTCTTTGGTAACAGCGCGGCACTGCCGACCACGTCACTACAATGGGGCGTACTTGCATGGTTGGGGCTAGTGGCGTCTGGCGTAGGCTATTTTGCATGGAACCAGGGCGCCACCAAAGTGGATGCAGGCACCTTGGCGATTATGAATAATGCGCTGGTACCGGCCGGGCTAATCGTCAATCTAGTGATTTGGAACCGCGATGCGGATATTCCTCGCCTTCTGTTGGGTGCACTTATCATGGCAGCCTCCCTATGGCTCAACCACTGGTGGTGCCAGCGTCGTCAGGTAGCCGTTGGCTAAGCCTATTTGCCCGATAGCTGAGGTGTCCCCATAATGGCGACTTATGTTAGCGAGAGTCGGCCCATGAGCAACACCTTATCAGCAGACGCTAAGTCAGGGACTGTTTCCCCCCCCAGTGATCGACCAAGCAGACCCTTTAAAACCATTGGGCTGATTGGTCGCCTGGGGAGTGACAAAGTGGTCGACTCTCTTCAGCGCCTCGTGACCTACCTTACAGCCCATGACTACTCGGTATTGATGGAAGACCGCACCGCTACCGTTTTACCGCACCACGGCCAACCGGAAGCCAGCCGCCGCATGCTGGGTGAGCTGTGTGATCTGGTGATTGTGGTAGGGGGCGATGGCAGTCTATTGGGCGCTGCGCGGGCGCTATGCCGGAGCGGTACACTGATTTTAGGCGTTAATCGGGGCCGCCTGGGGTTTTTGACCGATATCTCTCCAGATGAGTTGGAAACCCGCGTCAGTGAAGTGCTGGCGGGGGAGTTTGAGGTTGAAGAGCGTTTTTTACTCGATACCGTGCTCTACCGTAATGGCGTTGCCGTGGGTAATGGCGACGCCTTGAACGAAGTCGTGCTGCACCCCGGTAAAGCGGTTCGCATGATAGAGTTTGAGCTGTTTATTGATGGCCAGTTTGTGTATAGCCAGCGCAGCGATGGCTTGATTGTGGCCACTCCCACCGGCTCTACGGCCTACGCGCTCTCTGGCGGCGGGCCGATTATGCACCCCAAACTTGATGTCGTGACGCTGGTGCCGATGTTCCCCCATACGCTGTCGAGTCGCCCCATTGTGATCGATGCCGCCAGCGAAATACGTATTCACATTGGTGAAACCAACCAGTCCTACCCGCATATCAGTTGCGATGGGCAAACCCGAGCGGTGGCCAAACCCAACGATGTGCTGGTGATTACCCGTAAGCCTGAACGTGTCCAGCTGGTGCATCCCATCGGCCATAATTTCTACGAAGTGCTGCGCAGCAAGTTAGGCTGGAGCCATCGGTTGGGGGATTGAGCATGGAGGGATACGACCTCATTGGAGATGTCCACGGCTGCGGCGCTACGCTGGCCTCACTGCTGGAAAAGCTGGGTTACCATCAGCGCAACGGCGTCTATCGCCACCCTCGTCGCAAAGTGATTTTTCTCGGTGATCTGATTGATCGCGGCCCGCGGATTCGCCTGGCAGTAACCATTGCCCGGCGAATGGTCGAGCAGGGTGAGGCGTATATCGTCATGGGTAATCATGAATATAACGCCCTGGCGTATACCCATCCTGGGCCCGCAGGTAGCCACGTACGCTGGTTGCGCGAGCATACGCCGCGGCATAATCGTATTATTCAGGATACCCTAGAGCAGTATCGCGACTATACCAACGAGTGGGACGACACCCTGGCGTGGTTTAAAACCATCCCGCTGTGTTTGGAAATCAACGGTATTCGCGTGGTGCATGCCTGCTGGGATGAGGCGCTGATTGAAGAGCTGAAACAGCGCCGCCCTGATTGCTGCATGGACACGCAGTTTTTGATTGAGTCCACCGACCCCAAAACCCAGGCGTTTCGAATTTTAGACCGCCTCACCCGAGGCCCGCATGTCTCACTACCCAAGGGTATTGCGATACACTCCGGTGATGGCTTTACAAGACAAAGTTTTCGCGCCCACTTCTGGGCCCAGGAACCCCAGCAATGGGGTGATGTGGTCTTCCAGCCGGATAACTTGCCCGGGGATCTTGAAACGCGCGAATTGACCAATGAAGAGCGCCAGAAACTTAGCTACTACGGGCCAGAGCAACCACCGCTGTTTATCGGTCACTACTGGTGTGAAGGCATACCGGCGCTACCGACCCATAATATTGCCTGCCTGGACTATAGTGCCGTCAAATATGGGCGTTTAGTGGCCTATCGATGGAGTGGTGAGACGGTGTTAAATGCCGATCATTTTGTGTGGATTAAAGTACCGAAAGAGGAACGGGCATTGCCGAAACCGTGGGAAATCGATTTCGATTAATAAAAATTAATTTTTTACATAAAATTACATATTTTTTTCAAAACGGCTGAACTAACCCTGCTGTCGGCTATCAGAGTAAGTGTTCCCTTGAATGATCCCTTGCTTTTATTCCCCGGCGGTCCCCACCGCCGGTTTTTTTTGCCTGTCTTTTGGCAGCCGTGTGGTTCATTCAGTAGTTGTTTTCAATAGCTACCCGCTGCGGACAGCGTGCCGTACGCGCTTTAATTAGAGGGATGTTATGCATCCAGTGATGCTTCTGCCCGATCACGCGGATACGAGCGAACTGCGCCAGGCACTCTGGCGCCATCGCATTGGTCACCGCATTACCGATGAAGTGGACGGTCAACTGCTCTGGATCGCCGACCCACGCCAGCTTAACGAACTTAAAGCACTGCTAGAGCGCTGGCAGCAGGGTGAACCCCTGGTGCTTCAACAGACTGCTCAGCGACCGCGTACCATGACCAACTCCTTGGCATCGCTAAAGCAAGTGCCGGTTACGGCGTTGATGATCGTGATTAGTTTAGTGATATTTGCCCTGATTGGTATTTTTGGTGACCAGTTGATTGTCACTCTAACCATCGTGCCTATAGGTATTTCAGGTGGTGAGTTGGTCTTTGGCAATCTGTCGCAAACACTTACCTCTGGGCAAGTATGGCGCTTGCTATCGCCCGCTTTTCTGCACTTCGGCTGGATGCATTTAATATTCAACCTGATGTGGGTGTGGTATTTCGGGCGCCAGATTGAAGCACTGCAGGGCAGCCGCACCATGCTACTGCTGCTTATTGTGGCGGGCATTGGCGCTAATGTGGCGCAGTATGCAACCGGCACCGTGCTATTCGGCGGTATGTCGGGGGTGGTTTATGCCTTATTGGCCCACGTTTGGTTGATGTCACGCCGGGTTCCCCAAAGTGGCTTCTTTGTACCGCAAATGCTGGTGGTATTTATGCTCGGCTGGATGGTGTTTACCATGACCGATATGGCGGGCAGCGTTGGCTTTGGCAATGTCGCTAATGAAGCACATTTGGGCGGTCTACTCGTGGGGCTTGTCACAGGCTGGTATTATTCATCCCGCCGTTTGAAAAACCGTTAAGAGGCCTGCAATGAGCGAAATGACGTTCGAAAAAATGATCAACCAGATGACCCCTGCGATTTACGAAAGCCTTAAACAGGCGGTATCGCTGCGCAAATGGCCTGACGGTCGCCGCTTAACGCCGGAGCAGACCGAGCTCTGCCTGGAAGCCGTCATGCGTTTCGAAGCGGAGAACAACGTGCCGGAAGAGAACCGCGTAGGGTATTTAGAACAGCGTACCTGCGGGGCGGCGGCTACCGGTGCTGGTGTATCGCCAGAAATGGCAGGCTTGGCACGGGATGCCACGCGTGATTGAAGCGGCAGTACCGGGCTTTTCAGTACAGGGCTGTTTAAGCAAAATGGCGGCAGCGCTACCTGGCCGCCAAGATCAGCCGGTGGTTTACCATTTGCGCGCGGGTGAGCACCGTGTTGCGCTTAACGAGCGTATTGGTGAGCCGCTTAGTTTGCGTTGGACGGGAGCAATTGCCTGTACCCACTGCGGGCGGGCGACGAAGAAGAGCTTTGCCCAGGGCCACTGTTACCCCTGCTTCAAGCGGCTAGCCCAGTGCGACACCTGCATTATGAAGCCGGAAACCTGTCACTTTTTTCAAGGCACCTGTCGTGAGCCGGAGTGGGGCGAGCGGCACTGCTTCCAGCCCCATATCGTTTATTTGGCTAATTCGTCGGGGCTTAAAGTTGGCATTACCCGTAAAACCCAAATGCCTACCCGCTGGTTGGATCAAGGTGCGATTCAGGCGCTGCCGATTCTTGAAGTGGATACTCGTCAACAGTCCGGTTTCGTCGAAATGCTGTTTAAAGAGCAGGTAGCAGACCGCACCAACTGGCGTGCGATGCTCAAGGGCGATGTTGAAACCATGGACTTAAGCGCCGAGCGTGACCGATTGTTGACCCTGCTAGCCGGTGGGTTGAACCAACTGCGCGAAACCCATGGCGCGGACGCCATTCGCTTGGTGGAACAGCCAGCGCAACACTTTCACTATCCTGTCAGCGCTTTTCCCAAAAAAGTGGTATCGCACAATTTTGATAAACTACCGCTGGTAGAAGGCGTGCTGCAAGGCGTCAAAGGGCAGTATTTAATCCTTGATAGCGGGGTCATTAATCTACGCAAATTCACCGGTTATGAGATCCAAGTGAGTTAAGCAGCTAGCCATAAGGGAGTGTTTTGACTAAGGTTAGGGGTGTTCCGACCCCGCCTTATGCAACGCAAGGAAGCCCCGATGCCTTGGCTTAAACTGCTTCACATTGCCGCGCTAGTAATCTGGTGCGGCTCACTGCTTTATCTGCCCGCTCTGCTTAGCCAGGCACTGCAGCTTCGCAAAGACGCGGGCTTCGCCCAGGGCACGCCACCCATGCCGCGGTTTTTTTACAACTCAGTCGCTACCCCGGCCGCTTTAGTTGCTATTGCCTCGGGCACGCTGCTATTTCTCATCCATGGTGTGCTGGGTGGCTGGTTGATCTTGAAGCTGGGTGCCGTGGTGGCCATGGTCGCCGCCCACGGCTGCTTTGGCTGGTTAATATTGCGCCTTGAGATGGGCCACTACCGCTGGGTAAAACCGGCCAACTGGACGGCGCTATGCGTTGCGTTGGCGGGCATTATAGGCGTGCTGGGGCTTGTGTTAGCTAAGCCGCTGGATTGGAGCTAACGCTATGGCGCTAATCCTCAACGTCGACCCCCACGGCGTGCTCATACACCAACTGTCCACCCAGCCAGCCCGCCAAAGCGATCAACGCGGCGGTGAGCAGCGATACGGCCAATCCCCAGGGCAAAATCGCACTCGGGTCGTTAATACGCAGCAGCCAGTTCAGCGACGCCAACGAGAGCATTACCACCGCGACGATGGCGTGGCTCCAGCCGGTAATCAGGCGGCGTATGCGCGGCACGGTGACCAGATCGATAATGCCTGCCGTACTGGCAATCCAACCGCCAAACGCGCCGACACCGGCCAGCCACAAGCTGGCGCGCAACCAAAAGGGGTCGCCGCTCATCAGGAAACCGATATCGCTTGCCACCAGCGCCATCAGGGCCGCGACGGGAAAGTGAATCATCACTGGATGAAGCGGATGTCCGGCGAGGGATGCGCGGCTTTTAATCGAGCGCTGGCGAGGCTTTGCCATGGTCACTTCCTGTGGGCAGAAAAGGGAATTCAAGGGATGAGGTTGATTATTCAACGCTTAACCAAGCAGCGGGTCAACTCGCTTGGCATACCGCTAGCGTTGTTAGCTGGTCTGTTGCTAACCGGTTGCGCCGGGGATAAGTCTATTCTAAACCCGGCAGGCCAGGCCGCGCGAGACGTGGTGATGATCTGGTGGGTAATGCTGGGTTTTGGCACCGTAGTATTGGTGCTGGTGACTGCTTTTTGGCTGTATACCTTCAAGCGCAAAGAAGTAACGCGAACGCCTGCTGAGGAGCGAAAAATAGCGCGCCGCTGGATTATTGGCGGTGGCATTGTGCTGCCGGTCGCCAGCATTACCGCGCTACTAGCCTTTGGTGTGCCCACCGGACAGCGGCTTTTACCGTTGCCCCTGGGAGAGCCGCCGGAGGTGATTGAAGTTATCGGCCATCAGTGGTGGTGGGAAGTGCGCTACCCTGGCGCAGAAGGGGGCGAGGTGGTGACTTCTAATCAGCTCATCATGCCGGCAGGGGAACCGGTCGACTTTCACGTTACCGGTGCCGACGTTATTCACGCTTTCTGGGTGCCGCGACTGGGCGGGAAGATCGATATGGTTCCTGGACGAGTGAATAAAATACGCTTAGAAGCAGACGAACCGGCGGTATTTGGCGCCCAGTGCGCCGAGTTCTGCGGTGCCCAGCATGCCCAAATGCAGCTCTACGTGGAAGCCGTCGAGCGGGACGAGTACGACGCCTGGCTGGCCGCTCGCCAAACGGAAGCATTATCTTCGCTAGCTGCAAACGATCAGCAGCATGAAACTGCCAGGGAGGCATTTATGACCCATTGTGCTAGCTGCCACCGGGTAGCAGGACTCTCCTTTGGGGAAGAGGGGCCAGATCTTTCTGATCTTGGCAGCCGGACGAGCCTCGGGGCGGGAATAATGGCCATGGAGGAGGGCGCAGTCACCCACTGGCTAAAGCATCACCAACGCTTAAAACCGGGCAATAAAATGCCGCCCCACGGTGATATTGAGACGGCTACCTTGGAGAGCCTGGGGGCTTGGCTGGAGACGCTAACCCCATGACCACTATTAACCGAGAAGCTACCCCAGAAGGCGATAACATCGCAGGCCCCGACCAGTTGCACAGTGACTTGCACGAGATATGGGGCAATCCGCGGGGCTTAAAAGCCTTCACCATTGTGAATCATACCACTCTCGGCTTACGCTTTATGGTAACCGGGATGGCGTTCTTCTTGCTCGGCGGGCTGTTAGCCATGCTGGTGCGCACCCAGCTGGCGCTCCCCGACCAAGACTTTATGTCGCCGGATATCTATAACCAAGTCACCACCATGCATGGCACGGTGATGATGTTTCTGTTCGCCATCCCAATGCTGGAAGGCTTGGCGATTTATATGATCCCAAAGATGATCGGTGCCCGGGATCTGGTTTGCCCACGTTTAACATCGCTGGGTTACTGGTGCTATCTGTTTGGCGGCATCATCCTGTCGTTTAGTTTGGTGTTAGAGATGGCGCCTGACAGCGGGTGGTTTATGTATACCCCCCTCAGCAGCAGCGAGTACTCACCGGGTTTGGGCTCAGATTTTTGGCTACTAGGGATTACCTTCGTTGAGATCTCCGCGCTGTCTGCCGGGGTCGAGCTGGTTGTTTCGATACTGCGTACCCGCACCCAGGGCATGGCGCTGCACAAAATGCCGCTATTTGCCTGGTATATCCTCGCCATGGCGCTGATGATCGTGGTTGGTTTTCCGCCGCTGATTCTGGGCAGTATTCTACTGGAACTTGAGCGCGCAGTAGGGATGCCCTTTTTCGAAGTGGCGGGTGGCGGTGACCCGATTCTTTGGCAGCACCTCTTTTGGCTGTTCGGCCATCCTGAGGTTTACATCATTTTTCTGCCCGCAGCGGGCATTGTCTCCACTCTGATACCTGTCTTTGCTGGCCGTCCGATCGTTGGCTATGGCTGGGTGGTCTTCGCCATTACCGTGACAGGCTTTATCAGTTTCGGGCTCTGGGTTCACCACATGTTTACCGTGGGAATCCCGCAACTGGCCCAGGCGTTCTTCTCCGCTGCCAGTATGTTGGTGGCGGTACCAACAGCGATTCAGGTGTTTGTGTGGCTGGCCACGCTATGGCTGGGCAAGCCCAAGATGAAACTGCCTATGTTATGGATCATGGGCTTCCTGATTATCTTCGTATGTGGTGGCTTGACCGGGGTAATGCTGGCGCTGGTGCCCTTTAACTGGCAGGTGCACGACACCCACTTTGTAGTGGCGCATATGCACTATGTGCTGGTGGGCGGGATGTTCTTCCCACTGATTGCCGGGCTCTACTACTGGTTGCCGCTGTTTTCAGGGCGAATGCCTTCTGAAACCCTGGGCAAATGGGGCTTTTGGCTCACCTTTTTGGGCTTTAATGGCACCTTTTTGATCATGCACTGGACTGGCCTATTGGGTATGCCGCGACGGGTCTACTCTTATGAAACGGGCATGGGCTGGGATATTTTCAACCTGCTGTCATCCATGAGTAGCTTTATTATGTCGGCGGGGATTGCCATGGTGCTGCTGGATTTTGCGCTGCACTTCCGTTTTGGCAAACCCGCTAAGCATAATCCCTGGAACGCGGATACCCTGGAGTGGGCCAACAGTATGCCGCCTAGCGCCTATAACTTTGTCAGTCTTCCAAAGATCGAGACGCGCCACCCACTATGGGATGACCCAGATCTACCGCGCACCATGGCAGAAGGGCAGCATAGCCTGGCGGTTGCTACCCATGGCCGACGGGAGATGTGGGGCACCGACCCTTTGACCGGCAAAGTGCGCGAAATTATTCACCTTCCGGGTAACTCCTGGTGGCCGCTGTTCGCCGCGATGGCGCTGGCCGTGGTGTGTTTAAGCCTGCTGACGCGGCTATATCCGCTGGCTGGTATCGCCGTTGTCGTGGCTGGCCTATTTCTACTGCGCTGGTCTTGGGAGAATGGTGCACATCCAAAAGCGGCGCCGGATGCAGAAGTAGCCCCCGGCGATCCACCGCTGCACTCGCGCACCATGGATGGCCCCGGCCTATGGGCCATGTCGATCACGCTGCTCGCCAATGGTTCGTTCTTCCTTTCTTATCTGTTTGGCTGGTTCTACTTGTGGACGGTGTCCCCCGAATGGCGGATGCCCGACACCTCACCGCTCTCCTTGGTGGGGCTGATCCTTGCTGGGGTGGCGCTAACCGCTGGCGCGGGAATTCTCGAAAAACTGGTGCGCGGTTTGCGCCAGGGTAAGGATGAGGGCTTGGCAATCGGCATGTATTGCATCAGTGCCCTAGGCTTTGTGCAGGTAGCGATAACGCTGTGGGTGCTGCTGAGTGCAGACCTGGCGGTGACCGAGACCTCCCATGATGCGATCATTATGGTCGGGTTGGCCTACTCGCTGCTACACGGTGGCTTAGGCGCTGTGCTGACCCTGCTTCAGGGCCTGCGAGTGGGTTATGGCTTTGTGGGCGCCCATGCACCTTTCGAGCCTGCCGTGGTTGCCCAGTGGTGGCGCTATAATCTTGTGACGTTCTGGATACTTGTGGGCGCGCTTGCCGTGCTGCCGCGTGTGATAGGGAGCTAAGCTAATGTCCATGACGATGCAGCGTTTACATCTTACCCATCCTTTACATTTCGTCATTGGCTTAACGCTTTGGTGTATCTGGTTCGTGGCCGTTTACGGCGGGCATGCAGTGGCCTGTGCAGTGGCGCCACCTGCTCCCGAGCAGGGCGTATTCACCCTGGTGAACGCTATGCTGCTTGTGGTCAGTATCGCGGCGATTGCGTTACTGGCAGCGTTAACGGTGGGCTGTTGCCGCATGGCCAAACGCCATGAAGGGCGGCTGCGCTTTAATGCCACGGTTTCTGCCGGGCTGTATCTTTTCTCTACCTTAGGCGTTGTGTTTGCGGCAATGCCGATTATGGGCATTCCGCCTTGCCTGTAAGCGATCCGCTTAGCAAAGAGGATGAGCAGCTCTATACCCTCCACGGTATGTGGTGCACCAGCTGTGCCCTAGCCGTGGAGGGCTCTCTAAAGCGGCTTAGAGGCGTGCGTGAGGTCAGTGTCCACTACCCAACCGCGACGCTCTGTATTAGCGGTACACCTGCCGCTATCCAGCTCTCAACGCTCGCCCCAAAAATTAAACGCCTGGGCTATCGGCTTTCGGAACTTGAGCCGGTGTCGGATGCCCATGGGCGTTTAGAAGAGGAGAGCCGCTACCTGACGCTTAGGTTGATGGTCGGTTCACTGTTCGGCATGTGGACGATGCTCGCTTCACTATTGATATACGCGGGTGCATTGCCTTCTGAGCGGGTTGAGTTGGTGGTGGCGTGGGTTTCAGGGGCGTTTTCCCTGCCTGTCGTGCTGTTCGCAGGGGTACCGTTTTACCGGGCCGGGTGGCGCACGCTGCTTGCCAAGCGCCCCGGTATGGATGTGCTGGTGAGTCTGGGCGTTATCGGCGCGGTGATGGTCTCAGTTTGGCTACTATGGCGCGGCTCAAACGAGGTCTATTTCGACACCGCGGTGATGTTGATTGTGCTTTTACTGGTTGGCCGGCTGGTGGAAACGCTATGCCGTCACCGTGGGTTAAAAGCGTTGGATGCGCTCGCGATACCAGACTGCAACGTAAAGGTTTGGCAAGCTGAAAGCTGGCTATCGCTCCCCTTAGAAGCAGTGACTAAAGGAATGCGCGTCGAGCTAGCGCCTGGAGAGTTGGTAGCGCTGGATGGCACGCTTGAAGTTCCCGGTTGGATCGATACTGCCTCGCTTACCGGCGAAAGCCTGCCGCGCCACTTTCATTCAGGACAGAAGGTCTATGCGGGCTGCCGCTACTTGGGTACAACGCCGCTGGTCATGCAGGTGAGTGCTGAGGTAGGCAGGCGGCGGCTGGACCGGCTGCGTGACGAAATGCGCCGCTATCAAGCCAAAAAAGGCGAATTGCAGAAGCTGGCTGATCGTTTTGCCGCTTGGCTAAGCCCGCTAGCCCTAGTGCTAGCGATGCTAACCCTGCCCGCTGCGCTGCTACTGGGTCTGGGCTGGGAGGAAGCTTTTGTGCGCGCACTTTCGGTGTTAGTGGTCGCTTGCCCCTGCGCCGTTGGGCTGGCGGTGCCGCTGGCAAGCCTTGCCGGTAGCGGCCAGGCCATGCAGCAGGGTATTGCGCTACGCGACCCGGCAGCGCTCGAAACCTTGGCACGCATTCGCTCGGTAGCGCTGGATAAAACCGGTACTTTAACTACTGGTAACCACTCGGTGCTGCACTGGCAAGCACGGGAAGGCGTTGATGAGCACACTTTGCAGCGAAAGCTCAGTGGCGCCGTTACTGGCAGTGAACATCCCTTGGCACAAGCGCTAGCGCGCTGGTCAGGTAGCCAGCATGGTCAACATCCAAAGCAATGCCAGCAGGTGAATGACACTCCAGGGGAAGGGCGCCGCGTGCAACTCAACAGCGGTGAGTGGCTCACAGTGGGCAGTGCAAGTTGGCTTGCTCGCCAGCAAATAGCGCTTCCTGCCCAAGCGGAAGATGCTGCGCTGGCCTTTACCTCTCAAGTGTTGGTGGCCGACGAGACGGGTTGGCTAGCCACGCTCTATCTCACCGATCAACCAGTGGATGACGCCGAGCCGAGCGTAAAGCGTCTGCTAGCATCAGGTTATGTCGTTGCTATGATCAGCGGCGATAGGCAGGGGGTGGTGAGTTGGTTAGGTGAGCGAATAGGGCTTGCCCGTGAAGCTTGCTATGCCCAGCGCTCGCCTGAAGCCAAAGCGCGCCTATTGCAGGCGCTGCCATCGCCAACGCTCTACGTGGGTGATGGCTTAAACGATACCTTGAGCCTAGCCGCGGCAGATGTTGGCATTGCTCCGTTAAATGCCAGCGAAGCCGCCCGCGAAGGGGCTTCCGCACAGCTAATGACGCCGGGGATGGGGGGTGTAGTCAAACTGCTTGGTATTGCTAAACGTACGCGACGCATCATGGTTCAGAATCTGTTCTTTTCAGCGCTCTACAATACCTTGGCACTCGGGCTGGTGGTGCTGATGGCGATCCCCCCGCTAGTAGCGGTAATCGCCATGGCGGCAAGCTCGCTGACGGTTACCCTCAACGCTGCACGGCTGGCCTGGGCAGAGTCGGATGATAATGGCTAAATAGCATAGCCAAGCGCCTGTTTAAGCCGTTCGGCATTGGTAGCCACCCAGCGTGGATCGATCGCTCCCCAATCACGTATCTGGTACCGACCGATGTTGTGGCGCTCGCCGTCATCCTTAGTAAATACGCACTCGATATCCAGCTCGGCAAGGGAGGCGATCGTATCCTGGGCGGTGCGCCGCGGCATGCCGGTGGCCTCGATTAGTGCAGGCACGCTGGCAGCGCCTTGTTCGATCAAATGGGCGACGTATAAACGGCGGTAAAAACTCGATTTGGTTTTGCTTAGAGCAGGCATTCGGCTTCCTTTGCAGCTAATTTATGCGCGTGATGCTTAGCTTAAATGAATAAATCCTGCTGCGCTCGTGGTGGGCGAAAATCCCGGGTGTTCAAGCCCTGCTCGGTGCGATCCTGCATGTTCCACTGGCGGCTGGCGCGGGCAAAGCGTTGCGCAATTAAATCGGCAAATACCCCTTCACCGCGAAAGCGCGTACCAAACTTGGCGTCGTACGCCTTACCGCCACGGCACTGACGCATTAGGCTCATCACTTTCGCAGCGCGCTCCGGGTAGTGAGCTTCTAACCACGCTTCAAATAGCGGCGCCACTTCATGGGGTAAGCGCAGCAGCATCCAGGCAGCGGTTCGCGCCCCTGCACGGCTGGCGGCTTCCAAGAGTTTTTCGATTTCATGATCGGTTAGCCCTGGAATAACCGGCGAAATCAGTGCACCCACTGGAACACCTGCAGTATTCAGTTCACGAATCGCCCGCAAGCGCGCCTGAGGGGATGCTGCCCGAGGTTCTAATGTGCGTTTTAAGTCGGCATCCAGGCTGGTCAAACTGACAAATACGCGCACCAGCCGGTGTTCGGCCATTTCCGCCAGGAGCTCTAAATCGCGCAGCACCAAGGTGCTTTTGGTCACCAGCGTTACCGGATGGCGACACTCCAGTAACAGCTCCAGCAAACGGCGTGTGGTTTGGTAGGTAGCCTCTAACGGCTGGTAGCAATCGGTGTTGCCGGAAAGGTTGATCGGGCGGCACACGTAGTTAGGGTGGCACAGCTCTTCGGTTAACCGCTCCACTAAACCGCTGCGGGCAATCAGTTTGGTTTCAAAATCCAGCCCTGGTGATAAGTCCCAGTAGGCGTGAGAAGGGCGGGCATAGCAGTAAACGCAGCCATGCTCACAGCCGCGATAAGGGTTCAGCGAGCGATCAAATGGCAAGTCCGGCGACTTATTCCAAGACAGTGCGCTTTTGCTCACCTCCTCGCGCACTTCGGTGGCGATAGTCGTAGAGGCCTCTTCCCGCCACCAGCCGTCATCTTCCGCCACGCTACGGGTGGGCGAAAAACGGTTGTGTGGGTCGTACGTTGCCCCACGACCTTTACGCACAGCTGAAACACTAGATGTTTGATCGGGCGTCGTCATTTGCCACCTCTGACCTGTATAACTATATATGGTTATATATACAGTATATGGCGTTTGGGCAAAGGCGCAAGGAGAGGCTTAGTGGCTTAAATGCCAAATTCGGGGGATGAAAAGGCGCATCGTTATTTCATACTCTTAAAAAGCCCGCTGGCGCCAGTAATGAGAGAGGCAATATGACCCATGGAACTGCAACCACATTTTGCATTAATGGCATCCTATAATCATTGGATGAACGCAAAGGTATACGATGCCGCCAGCAAACTGTCGGCTGCTGAACTTACCCAAGAGCGTGGCGCTTTCTTCGGCTCGATTTTTGGCACGCTAAACCACATCGCGGTCGCCGACACTATTTGGCTCAAGCGGTTTGCCACGCACCCCTCTTCTACCGCAAGAACGCTTGCGGTAATGATTGACCTTCCTACGCCAGAGCGGCTTGATCATGTGATGTTTGATGATTTAGTAGGCTTGAAAGCGCATCGCCAATGGCTCGATACCGTGATTATTAACTGGGTAGCAGCGCTGACAGATGACGATTTGAGTACCATGCTGAGTTACCACAACACAAAAGGAGTGGCTTCAAAACGGCACTACTCAAGCCTGATCGTTCACTTCTTTAATCACCAAACCCACCACCGCGGGCAGGTATCTACTTTATTCTCCCAAGCCGGTGTGGATATTGGCATCACCGATATGCTGGCGCTGATTCCGGATGAGGGATAAGGTTAATTAGAAGTAAGAGATTAAGCGTGTGGGTAGTTATTATCCGTTCTCAACCCTGTCGATACACATATTTGCAATGTGTCTTGCCATCCATTGCATCCAATCGTTACAGAGAACTTGATGGCCGCCTTGCTACTGTTAAAAGCTTAGTCGCCCAACTTCCCTAAAAAAACGCCTTAGCTTTCTCAAGCTAAGGCGTTGCTTTTCTATCGCTTTACCAACCTAACCGTTCAACGCTTCTTCCGTGATGGCTTTTTATCGGCACTGGCCGGTGCGCTCTCCTCTTCGTCGCTGCCGCCATTGGGGAAGTGAGCGCGAACCAGTTCAAGCAGGCCTTGAGTGGAGGTGTCGAAGTCGGCGGCGTTGGTATCGATGCGTTCGCTGATTTCACCGGCGATGCGCTTGCCGAGTTGCACACCCCACTGGTCAAAGGAGTTGATGTTCCAGATCACGCCCTGAACAAACACTTTGTGCTCGTAGAGCGCAATCAGCGCGCCCAGGTTTTTCGGCGTTAGCTCGTCCAGCAGTAGGGTGCTGGACGGGCGGTTGCCGGGGCAGCTGTAGGGGTCGTGCTGGCTAAGCTCTTTGCTATCGCCTTGGCTGCCTTCCATAAAGGCGTTGGCCTGGGCGAGCATATTGGTCAGTAGGGCGAAGTGATGGTCTTCCACGCCGGGTTCGGGCTTGAGCGAGGCAATAAAATCAATCGGCACGTAGCGGGTGCCCTGGTGCAGTAGCTGGAAGAAGGCGTGCTGGCCGTTGGAGCCGGTTTGGCCCCATACAATCGGACCGGTTTTGTAATTCACCGGGTGGCCGAAAATATCCACCGACTTACCGTTAGACTCCATATCCAGCTGTTGCAGGAAGGAGGGCAGTTGGTTCAGCGCCTGGTCGTAGGGCACGATGGCTTGAGTTTCGGCACCAATAAAGTTGATGTACCAAATACCAATCAGCGCCATCAGCACCGGCATGTTTTGCGAGAAGGGCGCGTTGATGAAATGGTTATCCATCTCATGAGCGCCTTCCAATAGCTCGATGAAGCCTTCGAAACCGATCGACAGCGCAATCGGCAGCCCGATGGAAGACCACATGGAATAACGGCCGCCCACCCAGGCCCAGAATTCGAACACGTTCTCTTCGCGAATGCCGAACTCCATCGCCGCTTTGCGGTTGGTGGAGGCGGCAATAAAGTGCGCGCCCACGTCGGCATCTTCACCAGCGTTCTCCAGGAACCAGCGCCGTGCGGTTTTGGCGTTCAGCAGGGTCTCCTGAGTAGAGAAGGTCTTGGTAGAGACGATAAATAGCGTGGTGGCTGGATCAAGCCGAGAAAGCACCTTCTGAATATGGGTGCCGTCCACGTTGGAGACGAAGTGGAAATGCAGCTCCGGGTGGCGGTATTTGAGCAGCGCGCGTACCGCCATGTTGGGGCCAAGATCCGAGCCGCCAATGCCGATATTGACCACGTCTTTAATGCGTTTGCCGATGTAGCCTTTCCATTCACCGCTGCGCACCGCTTCCGAGAACAGCTTGATCTGCTCTCGAGTGCGGGTGATCTCCGGCATAACGTCTTCGCCGTCTACATAGACCGGCTCATCGCCTAAGTGGCGCAGAGCCGTATGTAGTACCGGGCGGTTTTCCGTAACGTTGATAATATCGCCGGAGAACATCTGTGCCCGGCGCTGTACCAGGGCGGAGTGGTCGGCTAGCTCAATCAGCTTGGTGAGCACTTCATCGGAGACGTGGTGTTTCGAGTAGTCCAGAAACAGACCGCCCACCCGTAAACTCATTTTCTCAAAGCGCTGCGGGTCATTGGTGAAGTAATCACGAATGCGGTCGTTAGCGGTTTTGTCGCGTAGGCGGTCAAGGGCCTGCCAGGTGACACTACGAGTTAGCTGAAACATAGGGCGATCCGTTTGTTATGAAACCTTTGATTAACTACTGCGCTTGCCCATACGGCGTTAAAAATCGCCTCAAAATGCTCATTTACACCCACGTAAACTCCGCTTTATCGTTGATTTTTGCCTTGTCTGGCCTGCGCTCATTACGTTAATCAGAGGTTTCTTATAAGTGAATTGGTGATCAAAAAGTAGGCTATGTAAAAATACTACATAAAAAATGACAAAGAGTAGAGGGTATAAATGGCGTGAAAAGGTATTAAATGCGTAAAGCGACGTATTTAAAAGGGCAGGCATGTTCGCCTGCCCTCACTTTTTGGTAACAGCGGTTAGGTGGCGAGTGCTACCTGTGCCGCATCACGTTTGATAAATGCATAGCCTAAACCCGTCACCAGCGAGCCAGCCACAATAGCGCCAAGGTAGAGCAGTGCCGGGGTAATGGCGTTGGGGATCAGCAGTACAAAGATACCGCCGTGAGGTGCCATCAGTTTTGCACCTACCAGCATCGAGAGGGCGCCGGTGAGTGCACCCCCTGCGATACAGGCGGGGATAACGCGTAGCGGGTCTTTTGCCGCAAAGGGGATCGCGCCTTCACTGATAAAACACAAGCCCAGTACGAAAGAGGCTTTACCCGCTTCGCGCTCCGGTGCCGAGAACTTGTTGCGCGCTACGAAGCTGGCAATACCCATGCCTATGGCAGGTACCATCCCCGCCGCCATAATAGCCGCCATGGGACCGTAAGTTTCAGAAGCGAGCAGGCCTACGCCAAAGGTGTAAGCCGCTTTGTTGACCGGGCCACCCAGATCGAAGCACATCATCGCGCCCAGCAGAATACCCAGCAGTACTGCGTTGGTGGAGCCCATGGATTCCAGGAAGCTGGTCAGGGCATTAAGCAGCGCCGCGACCGGTTCGCCAATTACGTAAATCATGGTCAGGCCGGTGACCAAACTGGCCACCAGAGGAATGATCAGAATTGGCTTGAGGGATTCAACACTGGAGGGCAGTTTGACATAGCGCGTAACCGCCAGCGCCACGTAGCCTGCCAGGAAACCTGCCAAAATACCGCCGATAAAGCCGGAGCCGATATTAGCCGCTAGCATGCCACCAATCATACCCGGTGCGATGCCGGGGCGGTCGGCGATGGAGTAGGCAATATAGCCTGCCAGCACTGGAATCATAAGTGCAAAGGCGGTGCCGCCACCGATCTGCATCAGTGCGGCGGCCAGGGTGCCTTCCTGCTCAAAGGCCTCAATGCCAAACACAAAGGAGAGCGCAATTAGCAGGCCGCCGGCCACTACCATCGGCAGCATAAAGGAAACGCCGGTGAGCAGGTGCTTATAAACGCCTTTCTCTTTGACGCTCTTATTGGCTGTGCCCGCACTGCTGCTGCCGCTCTCTATAGCGGCCTCGCTAAGCGCGGCTTCAAGGGTAGGGCGTGGCTTTTTCAGCGCGTTGCCGGTAGAAGTGCGGTAGATGCGCTTACCAGCAAACCGCGACGGATCAACGTCGATATCGCAGGCTAGTACGACTATGTCGGCGTCGGCGATCTCTTCTTCGGTCAATTTATCTTGTGCGCCCACCGAGCCTTGGGTTTCGACGCGAATGGCGTGGCCCATGGCTTTGCCCGCCTCTGAGAGTGCTTCGGCGGCCATAAAGGTATGCGCCACGCCGGTGGGGCAGGCGGTGACGGCAACGATTTTCTTGCCACCTGTGCTGCTTGCAGCGGTAGGTGCGATAGAAGCGGCAGGTGCGCTATAAATCGGCGCTTCACGCTTAGCCTGGGCCAGAAAAGCGCTGGGGTCGGGGAGTGCACTGGCAATCGGCGCTTGGAATAGCCGCTTGCCTTCAAAGCGCTCCGGGACAGGCACGTGATCAGCGGCGACCACGATCAAATCAGCATTGGCGATCTGCTCGGCAGTGGCGGCCTGGAGTGGCGCGACTTCACCGTGCATTTCCACGTGTGCCGACCAGCCTTGACGCTGGGCGGCTTGTTCCAGGCGCTTAGCCGCGAGGAAGGTGGTCGCCATGCCGCTGGGGCAGGCGGTAATCAGAATAATATTCATAGCGTGGCTCCCTCGGTGATGGTGTCATCAAGACGCCGTATCCGGGTGTGTTGTTGGAGTGAATCGAAATCGGCAGCGTGGGGGTTGCCCACGCCAACGTGGCGCACGGCCTCGGCCGAGAGCGCGGTGGCAAAGCGCAGCGTCTGTTCAGCGTCTTGCTGGCCGTTCTGATGAGTCAGCAGGCCGTGGAGCATGCCCGCAACAAAGGTATCGCCAGCGCAAACGGTATTCGTCGCGGTAACCTTGGGGGGTGTGGCGTGCCAGGCACCCTGGGCGTTAACCCACAGCACTCCTTCGGCTCCTGCTGAAATCAGCGCATGGGCGATGCCGCTTTTATGCAGTCGCTTGGCCGCATTCAAGCGCGCATCGGATGAGGTCATATCTTCGCCCGCCCACTCTGCAAGTTCGTTTTCATTAGGCTTAACACCGGCGGGGTGAGTCGCTATGGCCGCATTGAGTGCCGGGCCACTGGTATCTACCCAGAGCGGTACGCCGCTGGCGTTTAAGTGGTTTAACAGCGCGCTGAAATCGTCCAGTGATAGCCCGGGGGGCAGGCTGCCCGCCACGACGACCGCCTGGGGTGGCGTCGCGCTGGAAAGCTCGGTATTCAGTTTGTCGATCAGTGTCTGCAAATGCGCGACGTCAATCGGCATGCCGGGGCCGTTAATATCGGTAACGCGGCCGCTCTGTTCAGCAATTTTGGCATTAATGCGGGTTTCCCCCGGCACGCGCACAAAGGCGTCGGTCAGGGAGTACTTGGCAAATGCCAATTGGAAGGGAGCGTCGTTATCGGCACCTAAAAAGCCGCTGACGGTGACGTCGTGGCCAAGACCTGCCAATACGCGGGCAACGTTAACGCCTTTGCCCGCTGCTTCTAACTGGGCGCTAGTCGGGCGGTTGACGCTACCCAACACCAGCGACTCTAGGTTAAACGCCAAATCCAGCGCCGGGTTCAAGGTAATGCACAGCACGCGGGCCATTAGCGGGCCTCCAGTGCATCGCGCACTTCATCGCTGGTGGCTTGAGAAAGAGCCAACTGAGCGCTGGCCTGGGCGTCAGCGAGGTCAAACTCGCGCAGGCGGGCTTTGACCAGCGGGATCTGCCGTGCGCTGACGGAGAGCTCGTCCACGCCAAGGCCTACCAATACGGGAATGGCTACGGCGTCTGAGGCTAATTCGCCGCACACGCCGACCCATTTGCCTTGAGTGTGGGCTGCCGCCACGGTCATTTGAATCAAGCGCAGCACCGCCGGGTGCAAGCCATCGGCTTGGGCGGAGAGTTCCGGGTGGCCGCGGTCTATCGCCAGGGTGTACTGGGTCAAGTCGTTGGTGCCGACTGAGAAGAAATCGACTTCGGCGGCGAGACTGGGCGCCAGCAGCGCGCTAGAGGGTATTTCAATCATCACTCCCAACTGCACATCGGTGGCCCGCTGGGAAGTAGGGATCTCTTGGAGTAGGCGGTCGTAGATGACTTTAACCGCGCGGAACTCGGCGATATCTTTGACCATCGGCAGCATAATCCGCAGGGGACTATCCTTACTTGCCATCAATAGCGCGCGAAGCTGCGTCTCGAGTACCTCGGGTTGGGTCAACGCTAAACGAATACCGCGTAGGCCTAAGAAGGGGTTGTCTTCTTGGGGCACTGGCCAGTAGGGCAGCGGTTTATCGCCACCGACATCCAGAGTGCGTGCTACTAGCGGTCGGCCATCTAGCGCGTCAATTGCCTGACGGTACTCGCTAATCTGAGTGGCTAAGTCTGGGGCGCTGGCGTGAGCCATAAACAGAAATTCGGTACGCAGCAGGCCAACAGCCTCAGCGCCGCGCTCCACCGCATCGGCAGCGTGGGCGGTGTTACCCAGGTTGGCGGCGACTTCCACACGGTGCCCATCGCGTGTTTGGGCGACCTCAAAACGTGTTTCCCAGGCATCGGCTTCGCGCTGCTGGAGATCGAGCAACTGTTGCTCGGCACGCTGTAGGCGCTCTTCGGAAGGCTGCGACGTTACTCGGCCACGTTCGCCATCCAGAATCATCATGCTGGCGTTGTTAAGCGCCATTACCGCTTGCCCGGCGCCAACGACGGCGGGAATACCTAGTGCGCGGGCCAGAATAGCGCTGTGCGCCGTGGCGCCACCGCGTACGGTTAGCAGGCCGCGCACGCGAGAGGTATCCAGGCGGGCCACATCGGAAGGGCCGATATCGTCCATCACCAGAATGTAGGGATGATCCGGCGGTTCGGGAAGCGTCACATCGCAGAGGACGCCCAGCACCCGGCGGCCTACGTCGCGCAGGTCGGCAGCGCGTTCGGCCAGCAGGCGGTCGGCGAGCATCTCCTGGGCGTGGGCCGCGGTTTCAATAGCCTCCCACCAGCCCGCTTCCGCCGAGCGTCCTTCACGAATGGCATCCGTCGCCGCGTGATGGAGTTCCGGGTCGTCGAGCATCTCTTCGTGCATCGAAAGAATGTCGGCGACTTCGCCACCCGGAGCGTTATGCACCAATGTGTGCAGCTGGGCGGCGCCCTCTTTCAACGCGCTATTTAAACGGATGATTTCGTGTTCAGCGTCGCTGGCGTGCTCGGCGTACTCGAATTGCATCGGGCGAATGACAAACACGGGCGCAATGGCCAAGCCCGGCGAGGCGGCCACACCGGCGTGGGGCGTATCGGCAGCGAGGGGCTCGACGGCCGGTTGGGCGGTGCTCGCTTCCGGCGCGCTATCAAAGCCGCCGTCAAAGGGTGTGACTTTCTCTCCCAGGCCCGATTCAACAGCTTCGGCGACGGCCTCTAGCGCTGCGCTTGCCTGCTCACCCTCGGCTGAAAGCACCAGCCACTGGCCGCGGCGTGCGCCCAGGCCAATCACTTTGGTCAGGCTGGCGGCAGAAACCGGGGTGGCGCTGCCTTCTTCCAAACGTGCCTGAATCGGCATGGCCTGGGCGCGGGCG
The DNA here is from genome assembly GCF_001882345.1 of Halomonas sp. QHL1. Lineage (GTDB taxonomy): Bacteria > Pseudomonadota > Gammaproteobacteria > Pseudomonadales > Halomonadaceae > Vreelandella. Next base: position 1,201,602 of record NZ_MINL01000001.1, on the reverse strand, counting down.
ATTTGCACCAGCTGTTTGGCGGGGCGGGCGTGGAGGCCATGGGGGTTAAGCACCCGTACCCGGCGGGTTTGGGTATTTGCGGTTTCGCCCGCCAGGGTGGCCAGCAGCTGAGCGCTGGTTTTGCCAATCATGCTTTGGCTTTCGCTGTTTTCCAACACCGCCATCAGTTGCTCTAACAGCGGGCGGTGGGCATCGCCGCGGGCGGCGAGGCAGAACAGTGCATGCACTGGATGGCCAGCGCTTTCCAGGCTTTGTTCAGCAGGTGTGGCCACCCCAAGCGCGGGCTGATTAACGCCCTGGGCGCTGCTTGCTAGCCACAGCCCTTTGCCTAACCAGGTCGGCTGCGCCGCGGCGACGGCGGTAATAAAACTGTTATCGACACAGCCGCTTTGGCGTAAGCGGGCGGCTGCAGCCAGGGCGAGTTCCTGTGGGTCGCGAGCAGGAAAGTTGACGCATAGAGTGTCGGCATCCAGGCGCGGTTCTAATGCGGGTTTGGAAAGCAGGCGCGCGACATCTGCCGCGGAGGTGGCGTTTGCCAACTGCTCTGAAACGCCTTCGCGATCCAGCACGTGGGTGAGCTGGCGCAGAATATCCAGGTGCTCATCGTTCTGCGCAGCGATGGTTACCAGTACGTGCACCTGCTGGCCGTCGTGCCACTTGATCCCTTGGGGAAACTGCAACACGCGCACGCCCGTTTTCTTCACATACTGGCGGCTTTCTGGCGTACCGTGGGGGATCGCGATGGCATTGCCTAGAAACGTTGATGATTGTGCCTCGCGGGCGTGTAGGCCGTCGCGGTACTCGGCCTCAACTAATCCGGCGTCAACCAGCGCCTCAGCGGCGCTGTCCAGAGCGGTTTGCCAGATGTCGGCGTGGCGGTCTAGCAAGATGTCATCGGGGCCGAGTGTCAACATAGTATTCTCCTGTAAACGCGCACTGCCGATTTTAGTAGGCCAAAGTCGAAGCAGAGCCGAGTACATAAAGTGATCGTCGCTAAATGATCATGGTAATGGCATGGACGCCTATGGGATGAACCGTGCCGTTTCAGTCGGTTTATCCTTGCCATTAAATCTGGGTATGGTGCTATGCTGAATCGATTCACTGAATGACACAAGGCTTGGGCGTTTAGACTTTGGTCTGGTAGGCGCTAACTTGCTGATAAACTGCTTGGTTACACTAAGGGAGACCCGAATGACTCTTGCCGATATTGCCCGGCTAGCCGGCGTCTCGCGCACGACCGCTAGCTACGTGATTAATGGTCAGGCCGAGCAGCGGCGCATAAGCGCAGCGACGATTGAAAAAGTGATGGCGGTGGTTCGCCAACACCGCTATCACATTGACCCCCAGGCGGCTGCGCTGCGCCGGGGCGCAAGCCGGTTGCTGGGGCTTATCGTGCCGGACCTGGAGAACATCAGTTATGCCCGCCTAGCTAAACGCCTGGAGCGGGGTGCACGGGAGCAGGGTTATCAGCTGTTGATCGTAAGCTCGGATGACTGCGCAGAGAGTGAACGAACACTGGCGTTGGCGCTGCGTGCCCAGCGCTGTGAGGTGTTGATCACTGCTAGCTGTTTGCCCAGCGACGACACTTTTTATGCCAGCCTGGTAGACGAGGGCTGGTGCGTGGTGGGAATGGACCGTGGCCTCAACCCAGCGCGCTTTGCCAGTGTCGTGAGTAACGATCAGGAGGCGGCTAAGACGTTGACCCGCTCGGTGATCGACGCGGCAACCAAACGTGTTGCCTGGCTGGAAGCGATGCCGGATCTGTCGGTTAGCTGCGAACGGCGGGCGGGGTTTCAGGCAGCCCTTAAAGGCAGCGAGATAGAGCCGCTTTATCTAACCGGTTCACACTATGAGCGCAGCGAAGGGGCGCGTTTAGCGATTCAGCTGCTGGATGAGCAGGGCGGTGCAGACGCGTTGGTGACGGCTTCCTATACGCTGCTGGAAGGGGTGTTTGATGTGTTCTTAGAGCGCGGTGGCCTGCCGGAAAATATTCGCCTAGCCACCTTTGGCGACCACCGGCTGCTGGATTTTCTTCCTCGGCCCGTTAACTCGGCGCTCCAGGATTACGACCGTATCGCCGAGTTAACGTTGAGCTGTGCCCTAGCCGCCATGAATGGCCAGTATGAGAGCGGGCTGCAGGTAGTGGCGCGCCATCTGCACCGGCGTTAAACAGTGCGCGCCTGGGCCCAAGCTGCTGCATCCGGTATCGACATGTCGTAGCTCTCGCTCAAGTAGGGCGAGGAGAGGACGAAGTCTGCACTCGCCGCATTACAGGCGACCGGTACATTCCACAGCGCGGCTAAACGCAGCAGCGCTTTGACATCCGGGTCGTGGGGCTGGGGCGAGAAGGGATCCCAAAAGAAGATCAGTACATCCAGACGCTGCTCCGCAATCCGTGCGCCAATCTGCTGGTCACCGCCCAGGGGCCCGCTCATTAGACCCTCGACTTCTAATCCTAAAACGGTTTTAAGCCGCTTTGACGTTGTGCCCGTGCCAATCAGCTCGTGCTGGCTTAACGTATCCTGCCAGCGGGTTGCCCACTCAAGCATTTCACTCTTCTTACCATCGTGGGCAATCAGTGCAATGCGCTTGCGCGCTTGCAGGGTGCGGATGGCTTGGCGGGGCGGTTGCGCGTCACTCATTTGGTCACTTCCCTCATGGTTCAATTGCCTTACGGTCGTATGGCCGAATGGCGTTTTTGTTTTAACGTCGTTACCGAGGTTAGCCGATTACTCGCTTTCCAGGGCAAGGATTTTCATCGTATTGGTGCCGCCGTGGGCATTCATATGGTCGCCGCGAGTGAGAATGATATGCTCGCCAGGGTGGACAAATCCCTGCGCCTGCAAGCATTTCAAGGCTTCCTGGTTAAGGTTGGCCGGATCCATATCGGTGGTGTCGAAAGGAATGGAAACAACGCCCCGATAGAGTGCCATGCGCCGCTGGGCGATAGGGCTGTGGGCCAACCCCACAATCGGCAGGCCGGAGCGAATGCGCGACGCAATCAGCGGTGTATAGCCGGTGGAGGTCATGCAGGCGATGGCGCTGACGCCGGATAAGTGATTCGCTGCATACATGGCCGATAGCGCGATGGTTTCATCGATACGCTCAAAGCCTTCATGAATACGGTGGCCTGACTCCTGAGCGAGACGCTCACGTTCGGCACCCAGACAAACGCGGTTCATCGCGTCGATGGTTTCCACCGGGTAATCACCCGCCGCGGTTTCCGCAGAGAGCATCACCGCGTCGGTGGCGTCGAGCACCGCGTTGGCCACGTCGAAGACTTCGGCGCGGGTGGGCAGCGGCGACTCAATCATCGACTCCATCATTTGGGTGGCAGTAATCACTGCGCGGTTGAGTGTTCGTGCGTGTTTAATGATGCGCTTCTGAGTACCAATCAGCGCAGCGTCACCAATCTCAACGCCCAGGTCGCCCCTGGCCACCATGACCGCCTCGGAGGCTTCAATGATGCCATCCAACGTGGCGTCGTCGGCAACCGCTTCGGCGCGTTCAAGCTTAGCCACTAGGCCGATCTCTTTACCGGCTTCGCCAAGCAGTTCGCGGGCTTCTTGCATATCCGCGGCGCTGCGTGGAAAGGAGACCGCTAAGTAATCAACGCCGATCTCAATAGCGGTTTTTAGATCGGCCTTATCTTTCTCAGTGAGGGCGGGCGCTGAGAGTCCGCCTCCCTGTTTATTAATACCTTTATTGTTGGAGAGCTTGCCACCCACGTGAACGCGGGTATGCACTTCTTGTCCAATTACCCGTGTGACATCGAGTACTAAACGGCCGTCGTCGAGCAGTAGGCGATCGCCCTCAATGACGTCATCGGCCAGGGTCTGATAGTCGCAACCCACGCGTTCTGCAGTGCCGCTATTGGCGTCCAGCGCCATGTCCAAGACAAATGTTTGGCCGACATCGAGTTTGACGGCGCCTTCGACAAAGCGCGCAATACGAATTTTTGGCCCCTGCAGGTCGCCCAGCGCTGCAACGCTGCGGCCAAGGCGCTCGGCGATCTCACGTACTTCGCTTAAGCGACGGCGGTGATCGTCTGCCGAGCCGTGAGAGAAGTTCAGCCGCACCACATCCACGCCAGCTTTTAGCATCGCTTCCAGCACGCCCGGGCGATCACTGGCGGGCCCGAGAGTGGCGACGATTTTGGTGCGTCTTAAAGGTGTATGAGAACCTGAAGAGTGATAGGAAAGAGGGTTAGTAGACGCCTGAGCTGCTGTGTTCGAGGTAGCTTTTGTCACGAGGGCGCTCTCCTTATGCAAGGGCATTGTTGGCAATTTAGTATTGGACTACGATAGCGTTTATATAGTAATTTTACTACATATTGGATATTTACTAGCCTTTTGGGGCGGTTAAGTCGCTATTTATCGGCCTCATGACGCTTAAATACGTATTTTTAGTAATTTTTTTACTAAAAATACCACTCATTATTATTGGTTAATTGAGGAGCTATCATGACAATAAGAGTTGCGATTAACGGATTTGGCCGTATTGGCCGCAATGTACTGCGCGCCCTTTACGAAAACAGCTACCGTGACCGCGTACAGGTCGTCGCCATTAACGATCTTGGCGACCCTTCGTTAAATTCCCACCTGCTGCGTCACGATACCGTGCATGGTCACTTCCCCTTTAAGGTAGAACACGACGCCGAGAGCATCACGGTGGATGGCGATCGCATCGCTATCTCCTCAGAGCGCGATCCTTCGCAGCTGCCGTGGGCATCGATGAATATCGATCTGGTGATGGAGTGCACCGGGTTGTTTACCAAACGAGATGCAGCGGCAAAGCATATCGAAGCGGGTGCCAAGCGCGTGTTGATTTCTGCACCCAGCCCTGACGCTGATGCGACGATTGTGTATGGCGTGAATGATCAGGTGTTGACCGCAGAGCACACGGTTGTCTCTAACGCCTCTTGTACCACCAACTGCCTAGCGCCGGTTGCGAAAGCGTTGAACGATGCGGTAGGTATCGAAAACGGCTTGATGACCACGGTGCACGCCTACACCAACGATCAGAACCTGTCGGATGTTTACCACTCTGACCCCTACCGGGCGCGCAGTGCCACCCACTCAATGATCCCGACCAAAACCGGCGCTGCCGCAGCGGTGGGCTTGGTGCTACCAGAGCTGGCGGGCAAATTTGACGGCTTGGCCGTTCGCGTACCGGTGATCAACGTTTCGCTGGTGGATCTGACCTTTACTGCCAGTCGCGATACCACTAAAGAAGAGATTAATGCCATCGTTGAGAAGGCCGCGGCTAACTCACCGGTACTGGCCGTTAACGCTGAGCCGCTGGTCTCTATTGATTTCAACCACGATGCCAACTCATCGACTTTCGATGCTAATCACACTCGCGTGAATGGTCGTCTGGTTAAAATCATGGCGTGGTACGACAACGAGTGGGGCTTCTCCAACCGTATGCTGGATACCGCGCTGGCCATGCAGGCAACTGCCAAGTAACACGCTGCCAGGTATCCACTACTAAGGGCAGGTATCGCCCAGCAGCAGTTCAGTTTGCAGTAGCTGTTGGGCGAGGGGGACGCGGCCAAGAATCATCTGCGCCGCGACCCGCCCTTTACCCACGCTATCCTGGCGTACCGTGGTTAAACGCGGTGCCCGGTACTGCCCCTCGGCAATGCCATCGAACCCGGTAATGCGTAACTCTTCCGGCACCCGAATACCTCGCTGCTCGGCCAGCGTTAGCGCCGTGAGCGCAATGCGGTCAGACATGCACAACAGCAGGTCTGGCCGTTTCTCTATGGGCTGGTCGAGAATCTCGGCAATCACCGGCGAGCACACCTCGAAGGTATTTTCCTCGATATTCCAGAGCGGCACTTGCTCCACATCTACGCCTTGCTCGCTCAGCGCGCCATGAAAGCCTTCAAGGCGGGCGCGGCTGATCGTGCTGGTGTTGGGCAGCAGGGTGTGCTCGGCCGTCACCCGGCCATTGCAGACCTCTTTGGTTAAACGCAGATTGATAATCGCCGGGCGTTTGGGCAACTGACTAAGCGCATGCTGGGCGATTTTATAGCTAGCGGCGGTATCGTCGATATGCACCGTCGGGCAGCCTTCAATATCAAAATCGACGGCCACCAGGGTGCGCTGGGCGGGCAGTTCGTCGAGCAGTTTGTTGTTGGGCATTAGTCCATAGACGATAAAGCCATCGGCAATGTTCGCGGAGCCCGGCGGCTGCGAGGCGTGGCCGCGACCCGGCAGTAGCAGCAGCGTGTGGCCGTGGGCGTCGAGGACTTCGGCAACCCCGGATAAAAACTCGCTAGCCACGGCGTCGTTCAAACTGTAAGTAAGGCTTTCCGCAAGAATCACCGCAATAATCCGCGAGCGGCCGGTGCGCAGGCTGCGCGCTTTAGCATCAGGGCCGCTGTACCCCAGCCGTTTGGCCTCTTTAAGTATACGTACGCGCAGGGCTGGAGAGAGCTGATCCGGCCGGTTAAAGGCATTGGAAATCGTTGCAGTGGAGACATTGAGTTCCTGCGCAAGATCCTTGAGTGTCATTCGGCGCTGATCAGTCACGGTACTTCCTTTACAGGCTTTTTTAATAATTGAAGACTTGGCTATTCAAAGCGCGTGCATAATAAAATCGACCCGCTGGGTGCTACCACCCCCATGATAAGCGAAGGGGAGGTCAGGCACACACAGTGGGTCGTCAATGTGGATATTTGGGTTGTCTCTTGTGCTTAAGCCGCCGCTTGTTGAGTGGGTAGTGTCAGTGCCGTACCACGCTCATCAAACAAGTGTACTTTTTCCCAATCCGCTGCCAGTGACACCTGCTGGCCCTCCTGCCACTGGCTGGGTGCTTCGCTGCGATGGATCAGCAGTGTGTCGCCCTGTTTGGGCTCAAGGTAGACGTAAACCTCGTTGCCTAAATACTCCACGTTGACGATATCAAAGCAGTTGTCATCGGTGGGCGCCGCTAAGCATAGGTGCTCTGGGCGAATGCCGAGGGTCAACGCTTCGCCGCTACGCAACTGCTGGGCATTCTGGGGCAGGGTGAGTTCGCCAATCCCTGCAGCCCGAACGCGGCAGCCGTTGGCGTCGCCAGCGATCAGCTCTGTGGGCATAAAGTTCATGGTGGGTGAGCCGATAAACCCGGCAACAAATTTCGTCGCTGGGCGCTGGTAAAGCTCGTGTGGGCTGCCTACCTGCTCGACGTGACCACCATTGAGCACCACGATTTTGTCGGCCAGGGTCATGGCTTCCACCTGGTCGTGGGTCACGTAAATCATGGTGGAGCCCAGGCGGTTATGCAGCCGGGCGATCTCGTTACGCATCTGCACCCGCAGCGAGGCATCCAGGTTGGAGAGTGGCTCGTCAAATAGCAGAATGCGGGGTTCACGCGCCATGGCTCGGCCCATTGCCACCCGCTGGCGTTGACCGCCTGAGAGCGCCTTGGGTTTACGATGCAGCAGCTCTTCCAACTGCAGAATCTTGGCGGTGGTCATCACCCGCTCGTGCACTGTCTCTTTGTCGGTTATAGCCAGCTTTAGGCCAAACGCCATATTGTCGTAAACAGTCATGTGCGGATAGAGCGCGTAGGACTGAAACACCATGCCCACCCCTCGCTCACGGGGTGGCAAGTCGTTGACCACCGTTTCGCCCATATAAAGATCGCCATCGCTAATCGACTCCAAGCCGGCGATCAGCCTTAAAAGCGTCGACTTGCCACAGCCGGAAGGGCCAACGAAAACCACAAACTCACCGTCGCCAATGTGCAGATCCACATCGTTAATAATGTGATCGCTACCAAACACTTTATTGATCTTGTTAAGCGTAACACTTGCCATGGGTGACTCCTTGCCGACCTCATTGCTTTACGCGCATTGGGTCGGCCTGTTCTTGTGTACGGTTGTGTGCAATTAACGGTTATGAGCAACACGCATAAAGGCTGCTTGATACCCTGGTAGCGTTAAAGCGTCGCCGTCACGCTGGGTGTTAAAACCGTGGCCCTGCAAATCGCTCTCAATCGCTAGTGGCAGGCTAACCGTAAGGGCCTCGGCGGTTAGGTTGAAAACGCATAGCAGCGTTTCATACCCTTTTTGTCGGGTAAAACCCAGCAGCGTTTCGCCTACATCGACAAGCGTTAAGTCACCGTCGAACAGCGCGGGGTGTTGGCGACGGAAGGTCAGCATGTTGCGCAGTGCATTCAGTGTGGAGTTGGCATCATCCTGCTGGCGGCTGACCGCCATATCTTGATGACGGGCCTCCATGGGTAACCAAGGCTCAACGCTGGAAAAACCACCATGTTCGCTATCGTTCCAGGGCATTGGCGTGCGGCAGCCGTCGCGACCTTTAAATTCCGGCCAGAGTACTTTGCCGTAAGGGTCTTGAATGCGTTCAAACGGCACATCGGCTTCCGGGAGGCCCAGCTCTTCACCTTGGTAAAGGCAGACGCTACCGCGCAGCGAGCAGAGCATGGCCAGCGCCACTTTAGGGTAGGCGGTGGGGTCTTCGCCAGCGCCCCAGCGGGTGGCACTACGCACGACGTCATGGTTGGAGGTCGCCCAGCAGGGCCAGGCGTCGCCAGCCAGGCGCTGAAAGCGCTCCAGCACTTCATGAATATAGCGTGCCGAGTGGGGCGTGTTGAGCAGGTCGAAGGTGTAAGCCATATGCAGCTTGTCGCCACCGGCGGTGTACTCGGCCATGCGCTCTAGCGGGTTATCGTCGCCAATTTCACCTACGGTCGTGGTGCCGGGATACTCGTCCATCAGCGCCCGTAGGTCTTTCAAGAAGTCGAGGTTTTCGGGGCGGCTCAGGTCGTAGACATGGCGCTGCCAGGTATAGGGGTTGCTATCCGGTGCGCCCAGGGTTTTAGCTTCGCCTTTGGGCACCGGCGGGTTGTCGCGTAGCTTAGCATCGTGGAAGTAGAAGTTAACTGTATCCAAGCGGAAACCGTCCACGCCCAGCTCCAGCCAGAAGCGCATATTATCCAACTGCGCTTGACGAGCCTCCGGATTATGGAAGTTAACGTCCGGCTGGCTGGTCAGGAAGTTATGCATATAGTACTGCTGGCGGCGGGAATCAAAGGTCCACGCCGGGCCGCCGAAAATCGACAGCCAGTTATTAGGCGGCGTGCCGTCAGGCTTGGGGTCGGCCCAGACAAACCAGTCGGCTTTAGGGTTGCTGCGGTTTTGGCGACTCTCCTGAAACCAGGCGTGTTGATCCGAGGTGTGGCTTATAACCTGGTCGATCACTACCTTTAAGCCCAGCGAGTGGGCTTTTGTCAGTAGCGCTTTAAAATCTTCCAGGGTGCCGAACATGGGGTCGACGTCGCAGTAATCGCTAATGTCGTAGCCAAAATCGAGCATCGGCGAGGTGAAAAACGGTGATAGCCAAATGCCGTCCACATTGAGGGAGGCAACGTAATCGAGTTTTTCGGTAATACCGTTAAGATCGCCAATGCCGTCGCCGCGGCTATCCATAAAGCTACGCGGGTAGATCTGGTAGATAACGCCGCCGCGCCACCAGAGTGTGTTGTCTTGCCCAGTTGCGGCGTCTTGCCCCGTTGTAGCGACTTGCATAGTAGAGTCCATCGTTGACATAAAAAATTCCTTATCCTTTAACGGCGCCTGCGGTAAGGCCCGACACAATGCGGCGCTGGAAGATAATCACTAATACGACCAGTGGCACCGTGACCACCACAGAAGCGGCCATAATCGGCCCCCAAGGTAGTTCGTAGGCGCTACCGCCAGAGAGCAGCGCGATGGCCACGGGCACCGTGCGTTGGGTGTCGGTCAGCGTGAAGGTGAGGGCGAACAGAAATTCGTTCCAAGCGGCGATAAACGCCAGCAAGCCAGTGGTCGCCATGGCGGGCCACATGAGCGGCAGAAACACTTTAGTTATCGTCACCCAGGGCGTGGCGCCGTCCATAATGGCGGCCTCTTCCAGCTCCATAGGCAGCTGCTTCATAAAGGTGGTCAATACCCATACGGTGAAGGGCAGGGTGAAGATGGTATAACTTAAAATCAGCCCAGCGGGGTTGTTGTAGAGATTGAGCGCACGGATCACCTCAAACAGGCCGGAAAGTACCGCCACCTGGGGGAACATTGAAACGCCCAGGATCACCAGCAGCACCGTGGAGCGCCCGCGAAAGCGCACGCGGCCCAGGGCGTAGGAAGCGGTAATGCCGAGTAGCAGGGCGATGAACACCACGCTAAACGCGACGATGATTGAGTTGAAAATGGCGCGCAGAAAGCTGGTCTGGGTGAAGATGCTGATGTAGTTATCGAAGTTCCAGTTCGAAGGCCATAGCTCAACCCTGAACAGGTCGCTCGATGGTTTTAACGAGGTGACTACCGCGTAGTAGAACGGGAAAACGGCGTACACCATGATCAGCACAATCAGCGCCCAAAACCCGATGCGCTTGGCTATTTTCGCCAACTGACGCGTGTTCATTAATCACCTCCCAATTGGATTTGTTTACGCCCAGCGTAGAGGTAAGCCACGGTAGCCAGGGCAATGATTAGGAACAGCAGGGTAGAGGCGGCGCTGCCGTAACCGACATCCTGAAACTCAACCAGCTGTTGGCGGGCGTAAACCGACATCGACATGGTGCTGGTGGAGTTGGAGGTGAGTACGTAAATGACATCGAAGACGCGCAGCGCATCCAGCAGGCGGAAAATCACTGCGACCATTAACGCCGGGGTAATCAGCGGTAGGGTAACTTTGAAGAACACCCGCAGCGGGTGAATGCCGTCTACCTCGGCGGCCTCGTAGCAATCCTTGGGCAGCATCTGCAGAGCAGCGAGCACCAACAGCGCCACGAAGGGAATGGTTTTCCACACATCGACCATAATCACCGCCCACATGGAGTAGGCGGCGTTAGCCGTCCAAGCGATGGGGGCATCGATAATGCCCACGTTCATCAGTAGGTGGTTGATGATGCCGAACTGGTCGTTGAGCATCCATGCCCACATTTGCGCGGAAACAATGGTTGGGATTGCCCAGGGAATCAGCACCGCAGCGCGCACAATCACGCGGCCCTTAAACTCAGCGTTCAAAATCAGCGCCACAACCACCCCGAAAACCACTTCCAGCGATACCGACACCACCGAGAAGTAGACGGTATTCCATACTGACTGCCACCACACCGAGTCAGCCAGTACCCCATACCAGCGGCCATCGTCATAGACAAGGTAATTCTCAAAACCAATCAGATTGGCGGCGCCTAAATCCGATAGCGACGCATCGGTAAAGCTAAGAAAAAAGGTGCGCACCAGTGGCCAGCCAGCCACCAGGGTTAACGCAATCAGCATTGGGGCTAAAAAGAGCCAGGCGGCTTTAACCCGCTGACGGCGAACCTTAGTGCCCCGGCGCGGCTTGGTAGTGAAAGAACGCGCCCCGGCGGGCGCGTCATCATGCTTGATGGAGGTCGACATGGAAGGGCTCCAGGGTTACCAGTTGCGACGCTTCAGGCGAGCCAATTCGTCTTCAAGGTCAGCGACCGCTTGAGTGCCATCTTTAGTGCCGGAAAGCACATCATGGGTGGTGCTGAAGAAGGCGTTGCTGACTCGGCCATAGGCATCGCCGGTGGGGGCAGAGGGGCGAGCGACCGCATTGACGAAGGTGTCGTAAAGGGTGCCAAAGAAGGGCACTGCTTCAAGCACTTCGTCATCCTGGTAGAGGGCGTCGATCGTGGGGTTGTAGGAGGCCTCTATGGCGCGCCGCTTCTGCTCCTCTTTACCAGTCAGGAAAGCGACCAGCTCCGCGGCTAGTTCAGGGTGTTCGCTGTAGCGCGATACGGCCAAGTTCCAGCCGCCCAGGCCAGCGGCACTTTGACCGTTTTCGCCACCCGCGGGCAGTTGGGTAACGCCTACATTGCCGCGTACGTCGCTGTCGTCACTCTGTGTCAGCGTCCAGGCGTAGGGCCAGTTGCGCATAAACACCGCATTGCCGCCCTGGAAGACACCGCGTGCTTCCTCTTCGGTGTAATTGAGTACGCCGTTGGGCGAGATATCGCCAATCCAAGTAGCGGCTAAGTCGAGCGCTTCGGCGGCATGTTCGTTGTTAATGCTTATCTCGCCATCGGTTTCTACGACGGTTCCGCCGCCAAAGCTGGCGACCCACTCAAGTGCGTTAACGGTCAAGCCTTCATAAGCACGGCCCTGAAACACATACCCCTGCATGCGATCATTGCCCTCGGCGCGTTCGGCGTCTTTAATCTCGCGGGCAATCTCGGTGAGTTCCTGCCAAGTGGTCGGCGCCTCATGGCCATATTTTTCTAACAGATCTTCGCGGTAGTAGAGCACGCCCGCATCGGTGAACCACGGCATGGCGACTAAGCGATCATCGATGGTGTTGTTGGTAACAATGGTTTCAAAGTGCCCGGCAGCGGCGTCATCACCCAGCACTTCTCGCAGGTCAAGCAGGTGGTTGGCGAGCAAGCCTGGCCACACCACATCGATTTGCATCACATCGATATCGCTGGAGTTAGCCGAAAGGATCTGCTGGTAGAGCGAAAGGCGCTCGGTGGAGGAGTTGGGCGTTGAGACCACATCGACGCTATGGCCGGTTTTCTCCTCCCAGGCGGCGACGCCTTCCTGGCACAGCGTCAGCTCCGCACCTACCGCGCCGCAAGAGATGGTGAGTTCTTCAGCCTGGGCCTGGCTTGTCGAGCTCAGCGTGCTGGCCATTGCGATAGCGGTAGTGATTAAAGTCTTTTTCATAACGGCGGACCTCTACGTTTATTGTTGTGGATGGGTGTTGCATCTAGATCAGCGTTAAGTCGCTAGCTAAGCGTTTTCTCAATCGCTCTCTTAACTTTTATCTTAATCGATTAAGTTCATGCTGCTCAGTTAGCCGCTTTGACTGAGTAAGTTCAATAGCGACTTTTGTCTAACAACATTATTCAGTTTTCACTAAATAAAATCGTTCCTTAGACATTAGTCGTTAATTAGCAACTAGCCGTTGGTAAAAAGAGACTTAATCGATTAAGTTCTGGCTATCTTTCCTTAAGCACCGTGGCGTTTCATCAGAGCCGCTCCCCCCTGGGCGAACCGTGCAAGGGAAGTGTTATCGATTCTATCTTAATCGATTTAGACAAAAGCGCTTATAAATAGCGGCTTACCAATAACAATAGGGTACTCAAAACAATGCATAAAATGACATTTAAAACGCCGTTAGCAATTGCTATTGCCGCCGCCAGCTTAGGGATGAGTGGTGTTGCCTCGGCACAGATGACCATGGAGCAACGCTTTGCCGAGCTGGAAGCCCGCATTGAAGCGGCGGAACAGCGCGCCGATGCCGCCGAGCGCCGTGCCGAGATTGCCGAGCAATCACAGTCTACTGCCGTGGCTACAGAAAGCGACGCGGAGATCGAAGAGCGTTTGGCGCGGGTGGAGCGTTATGCCGATGGTGAAGAGGGGTTCTCGTTTAACGTTTATGCGCGTTCAGGTCTGCTGATTGGCGAAGACGGTAAAAGCGAAAATGCTGGCCCTTACCTGACTCCCGCGGGCGGAGAGGGCGGCGCCGTTGGTCGTTTAGGCAATGAGCCTGATACCTACGCCGAAGCGATTTTCAACTACCGCATGCAGTTCGATAACGGCGCCAAAGCACTTTACCGCACCATGATTGCTGACGGCACGACCTCCAGCAATGACTGGACAGGTGGCGAGTCCGATCTCAACGTGCGCCAAGTGTTTGCCGAATTCAGCGATCTTCCCAGCTTCACCGGCGCATTTGAAAACGCCTCTATCTGGGCCGGTAAGCGTTTTGATCGCGATAACTTCGATATTCATTGGCTTGATAGTGACGTGATTTTCCTGGCCGGTACCGGTGGTGGTATTTATGACATGCAATTGGCAGATAACTGGAAATCCAACCTCTCGATTTATGGCCGTAGCTTTGCCGACTACCCGATCATTGACCGTGAAAATCCGGGCCTTGAAGGCGATACCGATAACCTTATCCTGACCTCTAACAACTACTTTGGTAACTGGCAGTGGATGGTCAACGGTATGTCCGCTGCTGACAACGACGAGCGCGATATCGAAGTCGGCCAAACCGCAGCCGATACCGGTTTCCACACCATGATTGCCTATCACGGCGATAGCTTCTTCGGCATGGGCGAGGGTAACTTCAAGGCGGCCGTGCTGCATGGTCAAGGGCTGGGTGCCGAAACCAAAAGCCTAGGTTCGCGAGGTGATCTCACCGACGATGCCACCGCTACGCGTCTAGCGCTTTATGGCACCACGTATATCGCCCCGCAGTGGCGCATCGCACCCTCTATTTTGGCTGAAACCAGCGAAGATCGTTATGCACAGGGAGATAAGTACAACTGGGCAGGGCTTAACGTGCGCCTAGCCAACGAGTTAACGCAAAACTTTGAGATGCAGTACGAAGCTGGCTATCAGTGGATGGATCTAGATCCCCAGGGGTACAGCGGTCGCAACGCGGTCGATGGTGGCTTCAGCAAGTTCACCATTGCGCCCACCTTTAAGCCTGAAGTCGGCGGCTTCTGGCAGCGTCCTGAGATTCGTCTGTTCACCACCTTTAGCGATTGGGATGACGACCTCAACAACTACGGTGCCAGCTCACTGGGTAATGAAGGCTTTACCGGTGGTCAGTGGACCTTCGGTGTTCAGACCGAGGTGTGGTTCTAAATCGATGTAAGTGGGTTAGCGTTTAACTGTTTCTTATCCAATGCACTTTGCCCGCGACCTGTCGCGGGTTTTTTTATTGCGGCATTTTTAAAAATATTTTTAATGTGCTGCATCCAATACGTCTCCTCGCGGGTAATCCCTATACAGGCGCTATTTAAAGCGGCTGATAAAAACCCTTTTAGGAGACTGAAAATGACACTTCATCATCTAACGCGCGCTACCTTGGCCGCCACACTGATTGCATCCTTCAGTCATGCCGCTCTGGCCGAAACGCCTGCGGATGTCCAAGTACCGGACGGCAACACCATCGCCCTCGAAACGGTTGGCGTTGGCGCTATTACTTACATGTGCGAAACCAAAGACGACGGCAACATGGGTTGGGTATTTAAAGGCCCCCACGCTGCGCTCAATGGTAGCGATGGCAGCCAGGTTGGTAGCTACTACGGCCCGCCAGCCACCTGGGAAGCGTTGGACGGTTCAAAAATCACCGGTACTCAGCTAGCCACCGCCGCCAATGGTGATGGCAATATTCCG
Organism: Halomonas sp. QHL1; assembly: GCF_001882345.1. GTDB lineage: Bacteria > Pseudomonadota > Gammaproteobacteria > Pseudomonadales > Halomonadaceae > Vreelandella. The sequence goes on along the minus strand of NZ_MINL01000001.1, from coordinate 1,186,445 downwards.
CTCCAGCTAGTTGAAGCCAACCCCGCTGAAGGCGAGGGCGCCATGACGGGCGTTAGCTATATTCAGCGCTTGAACACTCAAGGCGGTGTTGCGCCTGACGTAGCTTGCGATATGGATCACGACGGTGCTACCGCTGTAGTTACCTACCAGGCGGACTATATCTTCTGGACTGCTGAATAATTTAAATTAGGGCTGGGGACTCGTTTGGCGAGTTCCCAGCGGCTATGCTGTCTGCGAGAACGACGACTGGCGTCGGTGCCGTCAACAGGGAGCTGAAGTTTGACTGACGTGTCTTCAGAATTTGATCATGCTGCGGCAATAGCCAACTGTGCCCGTGGCGAGCATGACGCCTTGCACCAACTCTATGTCCATGAGAGTGACCGACTACTAGGCGTGGTCATAAGAATCGTTAAAGATCGTGGTATGGCTGAAGATATTGTCCACGATGCGTGCCTCAATATTTGGCAGCGTGCCGATAGTTTCGACCCCGATAAAGGCTCTGCCCGAGCGTGGATATTCAGTATCGCGCGCCATTTGGCTTTAAACGCCATTCGTTACCGTGATCGTGAGATCACGTTTGACAGTAGTGCCCCCACCGAATTAGAGCATGACGAACATTTTCAGCACGCCTCCGTTGTCGACGAAGCCTTCGATTGGCAGACAGGCCAGCGGATGGATAGCTGCTTAGAAGCGCTTGAGCCCGAGCGGCGTAACTGCGTACTCCACGCCTACGTTGATGGCCTCAGTCACGCGGAAATCGCTGCGCATACCGGCGCGCCGCTGGGAACCGTTAAAGCCTGGATCAAACGCAGCTTGCTGCGCCTACGGGAGTGTATGGCATGACCCGCCCAAATGATCACAAAAATGAAGATGACCATGCCTTGGCGGGTGAATACGTGCTGGGTACATTGTCGTTAGAGCAGCGCAAAGCGCTGGAAGCTCGGTTACCCAATGAGCCTGAACTGCAAAAAGCCGTGATGGCTTGGGAAGAGCGCTTCTTGCCCTATACCGATATCACCGATCCAGTAACGCCCTCTGATTATTTGTGGCCGCGTATTGAGCGCAGTTTGGCGTCACGGGAAGCGCTTGCTAAGCGTGCTCGAGCTGCCACTGCCGCGCCGCCAAGACCCCGCCGTATGCTGCACAGTCTGCCGCTTTGGCGCGGCGCCGCCGGGTTTGGCTTAGCGGCGGCGTTAGTATTGGGCGTAATGCTGGCCAATGAAGTAACTGAACCGACTATTTCAACTACGCCCGAGTACATGGTGGTTCTGCTTGCCCCGCAAACCCAATCAGCGGGCTGGGTCGTACAGGCATCATCGCGGCAGGAAATCGAGCTCATCCCGCTGGGCACCTTCGAAGTACCTGAAGGTAAAGCACTAGAGTTCTGGACCAAAGCAGATGAGTGGCAGGCACCGGTATCGCTGGGCTTGGTGGAGCCAGGCCAGCCGATTCGGATGCGCTTAGACCAGTTGCCGCCGCTTGAGGATAACCAGCTATTTGAGCTAACGCTGGAAGACGAAACCGGTTCGGCCACCGGTCTGCCCACCGGCCCCATTGAGTTTATTGGTCGCGCGGTCGAGATTTAGCCTTTCAAAAGCGCCAGTTAAAAGAACGATAAGCCAACTTGGAACATGCGCTCCACATCGCGAATGCGGCGTTTGTCGACCACAAACAGAATCACGTGGTCGCCGCTCTCCACCATCACATCGCCGTGGGCGATGATGACTTCCTTGCCGCGCACAATCGCCCCAATCGTCGTGCCATCGGGTAAGTCGATCTCGCGGACCGTGCGGCCCACCACCTTAGACGACTGCTTATCGCCGTGGGCGATGGCTTCAATGGCTTCGGCAGCACCCCGACGCAGCGAGTGAACGTTGACGATATCGCCCCGGCGCACGTGGGTTAGCAGGCTGCCGATGGTGGCCTGTTGGGGTGAAATAGCGATATCGATCTCGCCCCCCTGCACTAAATCCACGTAAGCGGCGTTGTTAATCAGCGTCAGCACCTTCTTCGCCCCTAAGCGCTTAGCGAGCAGCGACGACATGATATTGACCTCGTCGTCATTGGTCAGCGCGCAGAAGATATCGCACTCTTCGATATTCTCCTCTTCCAGCAAGCGCTTGCTGGTGGCACTACCGTGGAGCACCACAGTGCGATCCAGCCGCTCAGAGAGGGTGGTGCAGCGCTCCAGGCTGTGCTCGATGATCTTTACCTGGTGGCTATGCTCCAAATGCTCCGCCAGCCTCTCGCCGATATTGCCACCCCCGGCGATCACGACGCGGCGGAAATCTTTCTCGACTCGGCGCAACTCGCTCATCACCGCGCGAATATCGCGGCGGGCGGCGAGGAAGAACACTTCGTCGTCAGCCTCGATGACCGTATCGCCGCGGGGAATAATCGGCCGGTTACGGCGGTAAATCGCCGCCACGCGGGTATCCACGTTGGGCATATGGCGGCGCAGAAAAGCCAAATCCTGACCCACCAGCGGGCCGCCGTAAAACGCTTTCACCGCTACCAGCTGTACCAGGCCACCGGCAAACTCCAGTACCTGCAGGGCACCGGGGTGCTCAATCAAACGGCGCACGTGGTCGGTGACCACCTGCTCGGGGCTGATCAGTACATCAATGGGGATCGCTTCGTGGGCGAACAGGCCTTTGCGAGTCAGGTACGCCGTGGCGCGTACCCGGGCAATTTTTGTCGGGGTGCGAAACAGCGTGTGAGCAACCTGACAGGCGATCATGTTGATCTCGTCGCTGCTGGTCACGGCGATCAACATATCGGCGTCTTCACAGCCTGCCTGGCGCAGCACAATCGGGTAGGAGCCCGCCCCGGTGACGGTGCGGATATCGAGTTTGGTGTGCAGGTCGCGCAACTTTTTGGCGTCAGTGTCAACGACAGTGATGTCGTTTTCCTCGCGGGCGAGGTGTTCTGCCAGTGTGCCGCCGACCTGGCCGGCGCCGAGAATGATGATTTTCATACGGTCTTGTCCTCACGGTCAGGCTCAAGGGAGAGTCGGTAACCAATGCCGGGTTCAGTTTGCAGTAGGGTGGGGGATTGGGGGTCGTCACCTAGCTTTTGACGCAGCTTGCTCACCACAATGCGCAAGTAGTGCGTATCCTCCTGGTGGGTTGGGCCCCATATCTGCCGCAATAGCTGGGTCTGCGTGACCACTCGCCCAGCGGAGGTAATTAGCTGGGCTAGTACGGCGAACTCTTTAGGCGTTAGATGAATGGCCTCGTCGTGCAAGCTCACCTGGTAAGCGGCTAGGTCGACTAACAAACCACCATGCTGGAAACGCTGGGCGTTTGAGCTGGCGCGCCGCCTTAATAGGGCTCGAATACGTGCCAGCAGCTCTTGAATGCCGAATGGTTTGGTAACGTAGTCGCTCGCCCCGTTATCCAGGGCGCGCACTTTTTCAGCCTCATGGCCGCGCACCGAAACAATGATTACGGGCACCTCGCTATACTTGCGGATCGAATCGAGCACTTGCTGTCCATCCATGTCTGGCAGACCAAGATCCAGCAAAACGATGTCGGCATTAGCGGTGAGGGCATCAGCATTGAGTTTTTCCAACCCTTCGCGACCACTGGCCGCCTCAATCACCTGAAATCCCTGAGAGGTGAGGCTGATACGCAAAAAATGGCGAATGTGTGGCTCGTCATCAATGACTAATACGCGCGCTTGATCAGTGGTCATTCTCGGCGTCCTTGCTGGGTGCCGATAGAGGCAGCGTCATGGTAATTTTGGTGCCAACACCGTCCGGCCCAGGGCTTGCGTGGATTTGACCCGCGTGGGCGCCAAGCATTCCCCGGCAAATCGCCAGCCCCAGTCCACTGCCATGCAGGCTGCGATCACCCTCGTTACCGGTGACAAACATATCGAATACGCGCTCGCGTAATGCTTCGGGTATGCCTGGGCCTTGGTCGGTAACCGAAAACAGTAAGATAGGCTGATTTCCATCACTTTTCTCATCACGACACTGGGCTTCGATAGTGATATGGCCATTAGGGGGTGAGAAGCGCGCCGCATTTTCAAGCACGTTGACCAGCGCTTGCTCAATCAGGGCGGGGTGAACGTAAAGTAGTGGTAGCTCTTTTGGCCAGTGCTGCTCTACTTGGAAGCCTTCAAGGGCGGTGCCTAAGCGTTTTCGTGCTGACGCGACTAAATCATCAAATGCCACCCAGTCTCGCTCAATTTTCATGTTGCCATGCCCTAGGCGGGTCATATCCAACAGATTTTGTATATAGCGGTTAAGGCGTTCGCTTTCGCTTAGTACGCCATCTAATAGTGCAAAGCGATCCTGTTGGCTGAGCTGTGCATCCAGAGTGCGAAGCGAGCTGGCCGCGCCAATAATCGATGCTAGCGGAGTCCGCAGGTCGTGGGAAACCGACGATAGCAGCGCTGAACGCAATCTCTCCTGCTCTTCAGCCAAGCGAGCGGCGCTAAGCTCCAGCAGGCGTTGGCGGCTATCTCCAGCGAGCTTGCCGACTACCAATGCGACTAATAGAAAGAACAGCAGTGTTAGCAGTTGCTCTTGCTCTTCAACCGCTAACGAAAAGTGCGGAACGGTGAAGCAAAAATTAAACGTCAGAAAGCCCAGCACGGCACATAACAGAGCTGCGTAGCTTCCTGACAACACAGCACTGACGAGAACCGCAGTAAGAAAAATCAACGAAAGATTAGCCAAGGCTAGCCAGGCATAGAGCCCCCAGGCGACAAGCAGAGCAACCAACGTACTCGCCAGCGCAATCAGGATTTCTGACGGCATTGGCAAGCGCAGTTGGTTCGCAATCTGCCCAAAGGGTTTCCATATCGGTTTTCTAAGCGTCATGACACGATTGTCCTTCACATTTGCCCTTCACGAACGTCCTTCAAGATGTTCGGCTAGCGCCGCCAGAACATGGGAGTCAGTAACACCACGACGGTGAGTATTTCTAATCGCCCCATCAGCATGCCAATACATAGCAGCCATTTCGCCGCGTCGGGTAGGGGGGCAAAATTACCCGCGGGGCCGATAATATCGCCAAGGCCTGGTCCCACATTGGAGACTGCGGTTGCGGCACCGGAAAGAGCGGTGACTAAATCCAACCCTAGGGCGGATAAGCCCAGTGCAAGTGCGGCAATAGTGATAAAGAAGAAGAACGAGAAGGCCACTACGCTGCGCGAGATATCGCTGGTGACCGGCTGCTGGTTATAGCGAGTGGTAAACACACCATTGGCATGGATGAGATATCGAAGCTGGTTAAGCAGCATTAAAGAGGCAATCTGAAACCGGAAGATTTTCATCCCGCCGCTAGTAGAGCCGCTGCAGCCGCCCACAAAGGTCAGGTAGAAAAAAGCGACCACGGGCAGCGCCCCCCACTGGGTGTAATCATCAGATGCGTAACCGGTGGTCGTGACTACTGAGATCACGTTGAAGGTGACGTGGGTAAGTGATTCAAACCAGTTATCTCCCTGAATGACCCGCCAGGCGCTAAGCATCAAGATGGCGGCCAGAAGAAGCTTTAAGAGGCCGCGTACCTGCTGGTCTTTCCATAAGGCACTGCGTGAGGTGCGAATAAAGCGGATATACAAAACAAACGGTAGCGCGCCGCAGAGCATAAAAAAACTGCTCATCCACAGCAGCCAAGGCTGGTCGGCGTAAGCCCCAAACGAGGCGTCGGAGTTGGCAAAGCCGCCGGTGGCTAGCGACGTCATACCATGTACGGTGGCGTCTAGCAGCGTCATTCCGCCGAACCAATAACTAGCAATCGCGACCAGGGTTAGGCTGACATAGATCGTTAGCGTCGCTTTAGCAATACCGCCAGTGCGTGGCATCACTTTATCGGACCAATCAGACGACTCGGTGTGAAACAGCCGCATACCGCCAACTTTTAGAAACGGCAAAATGGCAATGCCCATGACGATAATGCCGATGCCACCCATCCACTGCATGAGCCCTCGCCATAGCTTCAAGCCATCGGAAAAGTGCTCAATGCCGACCAGAATGGTAGAACCCGTCGTGGTTATCGCCGATACCGATTCAAACACCGCGTTGGTAAAGGTTAACTGAGGCGCGCCAAGCACTAGCGGCAGACTGGCAAAACCGCTAATGGTGACCCAACTGGCGGCGGTAAGAATAAACATCTGCCATGGCTTCAACTCTAAGGCTGCGCGATAGGTGAGTAACCAAGTGAGCGCTGCGGCGCCAAGTACAATCAGAATGGAAACGCCGAAGGCGGGTGCGTCAGGATCGCTCTCAATCAGTAGTACGACGAAAGGCACTAGCATAAACAGCGCTAGCACTACCCAGAGAATCGAGATGATTTTAAAAACAGGTGCCCAGTGGCGATACACATTCCTGCTACGATAAAACCATGGTGTGGATGGTGTCATAAGCCCAGCTCGCCATTTAGTATTCTTAATATGCGCTATAACATCATGCACATGCATAAAAAGTCCGTAAAAATGCAGACGTGATTGATGTTTTTTTACGTAGCGCCACGATGCTCGCTAGCGATTTTTATTACTAAAGTCGCCAGGGTAGGTTTTAAAAGCAGCTAGTTCTCAATGCAGGTTATTTTTGTAGTAAAATTACACGAATTATTGCGTATACTGCCCCCTTTACGGTAGATTTTAGGTAATCTAACTACATTAGATGCCTAATTATAAATAGGAGCGACGATGAGCCAGTCCACTGCTTCCCAAGGTGCACCGCTGGGCGATCCGAACCACGCTATTGATTTAGCGTTGTTTGGGGCGCTGGGTGATCTTGCTATGCGCAAGCTATTTCCTGCCTTGTACCATCTTGATCGTGAAGGCTTGATGCCTGAAAGCACGCGCATTATGGGGCTGGCTCGGCATGAGCACGACGTTGCATCGTTTCGGAAAATGGTTAACGACGCGCTGCAAAAGCGGCTGAAAAGCAGCGAGCAGGATAAGCAGAGCCTCGAGCGTTTTCTCGCCCGCTTAGATTACTTAAAGCTCGATTTTTCCAGCGTTGAAGGTTACGACGCCATTCGCCAGTGGCGAAAGGGCTCACCACGCCCAATGGTGGTCTATCTTTCCGTTGGGGCACCTATTTATGGCGATATCTGCCGTCACCTGCAGGCCAGTAAAAGCCTGGACGATGAGTCCCGCGTGGTGGTTGAGAAACCCATCGGCTATGACCTGCACTCCTCGGTCGAAATTAACGACGCTATCGGTGAAGTGTTCCCCGAGTCGCGGATTTATCGCATCGACCACTATTTGGGTAAAGAGACCGTACAGAACCTGATTGCACTGCGTTTTGCCAACCCGCTGTTTGGCACCCAGTGGAACCAGAACAACATCTCCCATGTGGAAATTACCGTTGCCGAGAAGGTAGGTATCGAAGGGCGCTGGGGCTATTTCGATGAGGCGGGCCAGCTACGCGATATGGTGCAAAACCACCTGCTGCAGCTGCTGTGCTTAATCGCCATGGATCCGCCCTCTAACCTGGATGCCGACGCCATCCGCGATGAGAAGGTCAAGGTGCTTAAAGCACTTAAACCGTTTGTGGGCGAGGCGCTTGGTCGCGATGTAGTACGCGGTCAATATATCGCGGGCACCAGCGATGGCCAGTCGGTGCCGGGTTACCTGGAAGAAGAGGGCGCCAACACCCAGAGCCAGACCGAAACCTTCGTGGCCATGAAAACCGAAGTGGCTAACTGGCGCTGGGCTGGTGTGCCGTTCTACCTGCGCACCGGTAAACGGATGCCGGAGAAGCTTTCGCAGATCGTCATTCACTTCCGCCAGCAGCCCCACTATATCTTCGACCCGGATCAGCGCGGCATTGCCTCGAATAAGCTAATTATTCGCCTGCAGCCGGAAGAGGGTATTGCCCTGCAAGTATTGACCAAAGATAGCGGTTTGGATAAAGGCATGCGCCTGCGCCCCGGTCCGCTGCATTTGGACTTCAACAGCGCATTTCCCAAATCGCGGATACCCGATGCTTACGAACGCCTGCTGCTCGAAGTCATGAAAGGCCAGCAGTACCTGTTCGTGCGTCGCGATGAAATTGAACACGCCTGGCGCTGGTGCGACCAACTCATCGATGGCTGGAAAAAGCGCGACACGCCGCCGCGTCGTTATCCCGCAGGTTCTTGGGGGCCGGTCGCTTCAATTGCCATGATTACCCAGGATGGCCGCAGCTGGTATGAGGATTATTAATATGAGCCAAGCACGACAACAGTTGGCCGAGCAGCTTGCCGAAACCGTGTTTCAGGGGCTGCAAGAAGACTTAAGCCACCAGGATCGCGTCCTGCTCGTGGTTTCCGGTGGCTCTACGCCGGTGCCTTTTTTTAAGGCGCTGGCGGCCAAATCGCTGCCCTGGGATCGGGTAGATGTAACGCTGGCTGATGAGCGCTGGGTAGACGAGCAGAGCAGTGACAGCAATGCCAAGTTGGTGCGTGAGCATCTGCTACAGGGCAAAGCATCGGCAGCCACTTTTATACCGTTAACTTGCACCACGGCTACACCTGAAGAGGGCGTTGATGAAGTCGCCAAACGAGCCGAAACGCTAGCGTGGCCTGCTAGCGTGGTGATTCTGGGTATGGGCGGTGATGGTCATACGGCGTCACTGTTTCCCGACAGCCCTGAGTTGACCTTGGCACTTGCCACGGAGGAGCTGTTGGTAGCAGTCAGAACGCCTAGCCAGCCGCAACCCCGGATTACCTTTTCCGCCGACCGACTGCATCAGGCGCGGCGGCATATTCTGCATATTACCGGCGATGATAAACGCGCCGTATTGGCCAAGGCACTAAACGGCGACGACGTGCGTCAGCTGCCTATTCGTGCCTTTTTAACCTGCCCGTTGGCAATTTACTGGGCGCCTTAGCCTTAGCCCTAATAGTAATTATCAGGCCAATAACAATTTGCTTGGAGACTCACTAATGACTATCGACAAACAGTTACCCTCTACACGCACTGCAGAGCTGGATAGCATCTGCTTAAAAGCCGAGGTGATTCCGGTCATCACTATCGAGCGCTTGGAAGACGCGGTACCGCTAGGCCGTGCCCTAGTAGAAGGGGGCTTAACCGTACTGGAAGTTACCCTGCGTACCGACTGTGCTCTTGAAGCGGTTAAGCGTATGCGTGAAGCGCTGCCAGGTGCCAGCATTGGTGTGGGCACGGTGCTGACACCTGCCCAGTATCGCCAGGCCGAGCAGGTTGGCGCTGACTTTGTAGTGACACCAGGCGCAACGGAAGCCCTCTATCGCTACGGCGTTGAAAGCCCAGTGCCCATGCTGCCGGGTGTTTCGACGATTTCTGAGCTGATGACCGGCTGGCAGTACGGCTACCGCCGCTTTAAGTTTTTCCCGGCGGAATCCAGCGGCGGTGCCAAAGCGATCAAAGCATTTGGCGCGCCGATTCCTGAAGCACGCTTCTGTCCCACCGGCGGTATCACCGTCGATAATGCCGAAGATTACCTTTCGCTGCCCAATGTGATGTGCGTAGGCGGCTCCTGGTTAACGCCTAAAGCGATGGTGGAAGCAGAAGATTGGGATGGCATCCGTGAGTTGGCCCGTCAGTCAGCGGAGCGTTTTCATCACTAAATAGGCACTAGCGCTGAGTTAAAAAGATAGCCCCAGTTCATTGTTCTAAAAAACATAGCTGGGGCTTTTTTATAGCTTTAGCGCAGCCTTGAAGAGTGATAAAGCTCAATATAAGACCAAAGGTGTATAACGGGCTATATTCAGCTCAACTAAAATGAATACACGATTTGTCTGACATTTCGCTATACGCGCATACAGTAACGTGCGTGCCACTTACAATGATGATGAGGTGATTCAAAATGCACGCGTTGACCCTGGCGTCCTTCCTGTTTTTTACAGGGCTTGTCGCCTTTATCACTTGGCGAATCACCCGCCGAGATGATCACTCCAGCACCAGCGGCTACTTTCTAGCAGGGCGTACGCTAACCTTCCCGCTGATTGCAGGCTCTCTGCTAATGACCAATCTCTCCACCGAGCAAATGGTGGGGCTCAATGGGGCGGCCTTTGCCGATGGTTTAAGTGTGATGGCCTGGGAAGTCGTGGCGGTTATCGCACTCGTGGCGTTGGCGCTATTTTTCCTTCCGCGGTTTTTGAAAAGTGGTATTGCCACGCTGCCGCAGCTGCTCGAAATTCGTTTCGATAAGACTACCCAGCTAATCACCAATATCATTTTCCTGATAGCTTACGCGGTGATTTTGCTGCCGATTATTCTCTATTCGGGTGCCATCGGCCTGCAGGGTATGCTCGACCTGCCGGGGTTAACCGGCATTGAGTCTACTACTACACTGCTTTGGTTAACGGTGTGGATCGTCGGCATTATCGGTGCGGTATATGCACTGTTTGGCGGGCTACGCACGGTCGCTGTCTCGGATACGCTTAACGGCGTCGGGCTGCTGATCGGCGGTTTCGTGATCGTCTATTTCGGCCTGCAGGCTGTGAGTGGCGGCAGCGGCGTAATGGAAGGCTGGAGCATTCTCAAAGAGAGCGACCCGGACAAGCTGAATTCGATTGGCGGTGCTGATCAGCAGGTGCCGTTCTTTACCCTGTTTACCGGCGTTTTCCTGATTAACCTGTTCTACTGGAGCACCAACCAGCAGATAATTCAGCGTACCTTTGCGGCCAAAAACCTTGCCGAAGGTCAGAAGGGCGTGCTCCTGACCGGTCTCTTCAAGCTGCTGGGACCGCTCTACCTAGTACTGCCCGGCATCATTGCTTACCACCTTTATGCCGATCAGGGCGTACGTGCCGATGAAGCCTACGGTCATTTGGTGTTTAACGTACTGCCGCCGTATCTTACAGGGTTCTTCGCTGCTGTTATGGTCGGTGCGATCCTGTCGTCGTTTAACTCCGCGCTTAACAGCACCACCACGATTTTCAGCCTGGGCATCTATAAAGGGGTGCTGAACAAAGAGGCTACGGAAGAGCAGGTGGTTAAATCGGGTAAAGTCTTTGGCTGGATCATGGCCATCATTACCATGATCATCGCGCCGCTGTTGGCAGGCCAGGATAGCCTTTTCGGCTACCTACAGAAGATGAACGCGATCTACTTTATTCCCATTCTTGCCGTGGTGCTGGTCGGGCTATTAACTAAACGTGTTCCGCCTATGGCGGCCAAAATTGCCCTGGTGGGCGGTTGTTTATTGATTGCCGCTGGTTACTTTGTGCCACCGTTTACGCTACTGCCGCAGATCATGCACGAGTTCCACTTCGTGGCGCTGGTCTTTGTATTACTGGTGGCGGTGATGCTGATTATCGGCAAGCTTCGCCCGCGTGAAACTGATTGGATTCAGCAGCACAGTGGCGATGTGGATCTAACGCCCTGGAAAGGCGCGGTACCCGCCGGTATCGTCCTGGTCGTGTTAGTCATCGTTATGTATATAAGCTTCGCTGGCTAAACTGGGATTGTCGGGACGAGGCCGCGTCGTTGCGAGGAGCGCAGCGACGCGGCAATCTCAACTTTCGGTAGCAGATCCCCCGAGATTGCTTCGCTTCGCTCGCAATGACAGAGGGTTAGCTTGGGACAATGGCAACAGCCTATTCTAGGCGCAGCGGCAGCTCGGCCAATCCTTTAATGCCGGTTTCAACCACATAGAGCGAGCCTGCGGTGGGTTCTTGGGCAAGCTGCTCAGCACTGAAACCCTCTTGCGCCGTGGTGATATACAGCGTTTTTAGATCAGGGCCAGCAAAAACCGGGCAGGAGGGTTGGCTGACTGGTAGCTCAACGCGGCCAATTATTTCGCCGTTAGGGTTCAAGCGTACGACCTGCCCAGCCCCCCACAGTGCTAGCCATAGGCAGCCTTCGCTATCCATCACCGCACCATCCGGATTACCTTGGCTGGAGAAAAAATCCGCCCAAGGCTGTGGCTCGCCTTGTGGCCAGCCCTCGTTATCCAGCGCCCAGCGCATCACTACACCCGTCACCGTATCCGTAAACCACGCGAACTCGCCATCTTCAGAGAAGCAGATAGCATTGGGAATCGTTAGGCCTGAACGCAGCCGCGAGAGCTCGCCGCGATGCAGGCGGTAAAGGCTTCCAGCGTTTCTTTCAGTGCTTTTACCCATGCTGGAAAGCCACAGGCTGCCGTGGCGATCAATGCGTGCGTCATTGCTGCGGGTGATGGGGTTATCGGCCTCGAAATCACACCACTTTTCGATACTGCCGCTGCTGGGGTCGAAGCGGCTTAAGCGGTCTTCACCGACTAACAGCAGGCCACCATCGTCAATGGGGGCTGCCAGTGACACTCTATGATCAAGCTGATAGTGGCCGCTTTCCCCGCTGGCGGGGGAGAGCCAGTGCAGCAGTTTTTCAAGAATGTCGCACCAGTAAAGGCGCTGATTTTTGGCATCCCACTGCGGGCCTTCACCCAGCGAGCAACGGCAATCGACCGCTAACTCGGCCTGCCACGTTGGAACACTCGTACCCGTATTCATTGTGATTGTTCTCCTTATTGTTCGCCTGCTAGCCAGGCATCGACTAGGGCTTGTGCCTGTTTGCCTACCTGAGAAGCGCTTTGGCCGGGTTTGTATAGCGCGCTGCCCAGGCCTGCACCATCGACACCCGCTGCGCGCCATTCGGCGAAGTTATCGACCCCAGCGCCGCCGACGGCATATAAAAGTGTGCCTTCGGGTAGCACCGCACGAACCGCTTTCATACCTTCTAAGCCTACCTGCACCGCGGGGAAGAGTTTAAGCCCGGTGGCGCCTGCATCCAGCGCATCGAAGGCTTCTGAAGGGGTCACAATACCCGGCCAGCTAGCCATGCCGAGCTTATGCGTTTCTTCAATCACCGCTGGCCGACAGTTGGGAGAAACGATTAAGCGCCCACCGGCAGCATGAACTTCACGCACCTGAGCCGAAGTGAGCACCGTACCTGCACCAATGACCGCACGATCGCCATATGCGTCTACCAAGCGGCGAATGCTCTCTAGCGGGTTGGGTGAATTAAGTGGCACCTCGATCTGGGTGATCCCCGCGGCCAGCACCACACCTGCGATTTCAACGACTTCGTCGGGGCTAACTCCGCGTAAAATACCAATCAGTGGCAGCGACATAGCAAATCTCCCCATAAATAGTTAGTGGCTTTAGGCCTTGAGCGCACGGTGGGCAAGGCATAGACCTGCCAGCACGGCTAAGTCGCCATCCATATGCTGCGTCTGATAGCCGATCGCATTGAGCGCCAACGTATAGCGCTGGCTAAGCGCCTGGTTACCAATCAGCATGATGGGCTTATCGCTGGGGCACTCACGGCAGGCACCAGCAAGCTCAAGGCCAATGGCGAGCCCAGAGAGCCTGGCCGCCAGCACGGCCCCACGCGTATCGCCAGCCGGTAGCCGGCCATCGAGTAAATCTTGCGCGCGCAGGCCGAACAGGCGGCTACTAAAGGTTTCGGGCGCCGCGTAGATCTCGCTAACTGCCGAAATAAACGCCTCACAGCAAGCTGGGTCTTGAAGCTCATCGTTGCCGATTGAGTGGCGCAAGACCGATTGGTTGGCCAATAGCTGGTAAAGCTCGCCGGTCAGATAGGTCGAAAACCCGCTCACCGCGCCCGCTTCCAGGGTTGCCCATTTTGCGTGGGTGCCGGGCAGGCAGGCGAGGCCAGTAAACTCTGGCGAATCAGCGACGAGTCCTGCCAACTGGGTCTCTTCACCGCGCATCACATCAAAGTGAGTCGCGATACCGCGGGTTTGGCTTAAACCAGGCAGCAGGTAAACACGTAACTGGTCGCTCGTAAGCGTTGGCGTCACTGCGCCTTGGCTAAGCTGGTCGAGCTGCGTGGGTACCGGCAAATAGGCGGCTTCCAGCCAGCCCTGACGAGCGCCCGCCATACCGCACACCATCACATCAATTTGCCCGGCAGTAGGCAGCCAATCACCCACCAGCCGCTCCAGCTCGGCTTCGTACTCATCGGCCTTTAGCGACAGCATGCCCTTGTCGCTACTGGCTTGGGCAATCACCTGGTCGTGTTGATCCAGCCCCCAGGCGCGCAGGTTGCTAGAGCCCCAGTCAACCGCAATCCAGGTTAATTGGTCTGCAATGTCAGCTGTTTCACTCATCTCGGTTGATCCCATGGCTTACCACTCCGCAATAGAGCCATCTTCATGAGTCCAGACCGGGTTGCGCCAGCGGTGGCCCACCTTGGCGCGCTCCTCAACGAACTCTTCGTTGATCTCGACACCAAGGCCTGGGCCCTGGGGAATGGCGCAGAAGCCGTCTTCAATGGCGAGGGCGGATTTATCGACCAGGTAATCGAGAACATCGTTGCCCTGGTTGTAGTGAATGCCCATGCTCTGCTCTTGGATAAATGCGTTGTGACTGACTGCATCCAGCTGTAGAGACGCGGCCAGTGTTAGCGGGCCGAGCGGGCAGTGGGGCGCTAAGGCGACGTCATAAGCGGAGGCCAGGGCGGCGATTTTGAGACCTTCGCTGATGCCGCCGCAGTGGGAAATATCCGGCTGGATAATGTCGATCATGCCATCGGCCAGCAAATCGCGGAACTGGAAGCGGGTATGCAGCCGCTCGCCAGTTGCCAATGGGTAGCCCAAACCACCGGCAATATCTTTCAAGCAGGGTAGATGTTCGGGGGCGACCGGTTCTTCCACAAACATCGGGTGGAAGGGCTCTAACTCGCGCAGCAGTGCTTTGGCCATGGGGCGGTGCACGCGGCCATGAAAGTCGATGCCGATGCCTACATCTGGCCCAACGGCGTTGCGCGCTTCTGCCACCCGAGCGACGGCTTCATCGACCTTGCGATGTGAGTCGACGATTTGCATTTCGGGGGTGCCGTTCATTTTGAAGGCCGTGAAGCCTTTGTCGACCAGCGCTTTGGCACCAGAGCCCACGTCGCTTGGGCGGTCGCCACCGGTCCAGGCGTACATGCGCATTTTGTCGCGCACGGCACCACCTAATAGCTGGTGAACGGGCACACCCAGATCGCGGCCTTTGAGATCCCACAGCGCCTGGTCAATACCGGCAATCGCACTCATCAGAATAGGGCCGCCGCGATAAAAACCGGCGCGGTACATGATGTTCCACAGATGCTCAATGCGGTGCGGGTCCTGGCCGATCAAGTAGTCAGAAAGCTCGTGTACGGCGGCTTCAACGGTTGCCGCGCGGCCTTCAATCACCGGTTCACCCCAGCCGTAGCAGCCTTCGTCAGTCTCTATTTTAAGGAACAGCCAGCGCGGGGGAACTTGCCAAGTCTTGAGTTTGGTAATTTTCATGTTCGGTCATCCTTCTGAATAGGAGGTATTCATTGCGTAATTGTCAGCTGACGATGCCAAGGTCGATGGCCGTGCGGCGCAGCACTTCTCTTGCGGCGGATTCTGCGGCGCTGGCATCGCGGCTGCGGATAGCGTCAAGCACCTGGCGGTGGCGCGCGAGACTGTCGTCTAAGGGGCCAGTGCGGTGTTGCGAGCGGTGTATCAGCGCCATGATCGAAGGTCGCAGTAAGTGGCCCATTTGCCGCCAGACTAAATTGTGGCTGGCCCGGTAGGTGGCGTCGTGAAAGGCGACGTCGTACTCGGCATGCTCCGCACGCGCTTCAACGCTGCCTGCGCTGCTCTTCATTCCTGCATAGGCGCTCTCCAGACGTTCTATGTCTTCAGCCTGGGCTGCCTGTGCAGCGAGTCCTGCAACCACCGGTTCAGCAGAAAACCGAAAGGCGTAAATGGCCCTGATCAATTGCGGGTCAAGGTCGACCAGACCGGTCATCCATTCGCTCATCAGTGGGTCGAGTAGATGCCAATCACCCATTTCGCGAACCAGCGTGCCGCGGCCCGCAGTGCGCTCTAATAAACCCGCCGCGGTGAGGCTGGTGAGTGCGTTACGCACTTGGTTACGGCTAACGGCAAAGTGTTTGCCGATATCCAGCTCCCGAGGGAAAACATCGCCTGGCTGCCAATGGCCTGCCAGCAGAGCCTGGGCGAGCAAACGGGCTAACTGTTCAGCGCCACCCTGGTGGGGCGGCAGAGCGTCCAGCGTCATCGGTGATCTCTTGTTTTTTATTGGATGAATTCTAGTCTAGTAAATGTCTGACATTTAAACAAGTCGTGACATGGTTGCCTCCATTTAAGTCTGTCATTACTCCGTCATTTCTCCACGCTAACGTATTTGAATAACTAACGGAGAACATCATGCGGAAAAAACTATTACTTACTTCTCTAGCGTGCATTGCTGCTTTGGCATCCACGGCTCAGGCTGAGTCTTTAGGCGGATTGGCGTTTTCTGACACCACGCCCATTGCCCATAACATGAACGCAACCGATGAGTTCACTATTGTGGGTGATGTCGACTTGATGTCTATGGATGCCATCAATGCCGATGGTTCGGTAAGAGCCATTGTTGAAATACCCACGGGCACATCGGCGAAATGGGAAGTCAGTAAAGATGATCCCAAAGCGGTTTATTGGGAATATAAAGACGGTGAGCCACGCGTTGTGAATTACCTAGGTTACCCCGGCAATTATGGCGCTATTCCAGGCACTGCTCTGCCAAAAGAGTTGGGCGGTGACGGCGACCCACTCGATGTGATTGTTTTGGGCCAAGCCGTTCCACGAGGTGAAATTGTCGATGTGAACGTTATTGGTGTTCTGAAAATGCTGGATGACGGAGAGCAAGACGACAAGCTCATTGCCGTTCTCACCCAGGATTCACCTTTTGCACATATTGAAAGCATGACGCAGTTGGATCGCGAGTACCCAGGTGTTAGTCAGATCATTGATCTGTGGTTTGCCAGTTACAAAGGGCCGGATGGCGGTATGGAAGGTCTAGGGTTTGAGGATGCGGAAGTGGCAAGGGAGGCGTTAGAAGCCGCCGCTGAAAACTTCGCGGCGACGCAATAATGGCCAAATTGCAGTAATCGGGAGTAGAGCCTTTTAGCTTATCGTTGCTACTGCCTAACTAACATCGGTGACCGCCCAGGCGGTCACCGAACTGGATAACCATTAAGTGTTTAGAAGTGCTTCGATATCCGCATGGGTAGGGAGTGATGCATAAGCGCCTGGCCGAGTAACGGCATGGGCGCCACAGCGGCAGGCAGTATCCACCGCGCGGTGGAGAAAATCCGCATCGCTCTGCCAGTTTTCATTGATGCCGTGGGCCGAGAGCTCCGCCAATAGCCCGCCAATAAAGGCGTCGCCTCCCGCGGTGGTATCGACTGCTTCCACTTTGGGTGGTGCGATGCGCTGGTCAATACCGACGCCTTTGAGTACCACGTCATTGGGGCCGTCGGTAATCAAAATAACTTTTACCCCGGCCGCCAGTCGCTCTGATAGCCACGATTCTGCAGGATGATCTGCGCGTAAGTAGTCGAGCTCTTCCTGTGACAGCTTGAGCAGCTCAGCGCCGTCTAGCAGTTGCGTAACTAGGCTGGCATCGGCTTCGCCGTCGGGCCACAGGTTGTGGCGTAGGTTGGCATCTACGCTGACCAGGCAGCCTGCGCGCTTTGCCATGGTGGCCATCGCCAGGGTAACGTCGGCGATCTCTGGGTCGGTCAGACTGTTACTGCACAAGTGCAGAATGGCAGGGTTCTCGAATACGCCATGGGGTAAATGCTCAAGGCGATAAAGCAGGTCAGCAGCGGGCGGGCGATAGAAATCAAAAGTGCGTTCGCCCACGTCATCCCGGGAAACGAACGCCAGCGCCGTACGGGCTTCTCGGGTATATACCACGCCGCTGGTGTCTACACCGTGGCTTTTGAGTTCACGCACCAAAAAATGCCCGAACGTATCGTCGCCCACCATGCCTAAAAATTGGCTAGGAACGCCCAGGCGGGCGCAGGCGACTGCCACGTTAGCGGGAGCGCCACCGGCGTAGGGCGTAAAGGTTTGCTGGGCATCTGAAGCCGCCCCTAAACGGCTGGAGAGCATATCAACCAGGGCTTCGCCAAACGCAATAACTGGCGTCATAAGTGGCTCCTTAGTGTAATTAACGTAATAGTTGTTTTGTACCGCGTCGTTTTATACAAAATAGCCTTATGCCACGCAGTGGCCACGGGCAGCTTCAAGCAATTCATACCACACTTCCCGGGGCAGCGTGGCAGGGCCTTTGAGCATGTCGCTGATTCGCTCTGGCTTAACGCTGCCAATCACCGGTACCGGCGAGTTAGGAAGACTACGTAGCCATGCCAGCGCTAAAGCGCTGGGGGAGCTATCAAGCTCCGTTGCCCACTTAGCCAAACAGTCGCCAACGGCGCCTTGCATCAGCTGCCCGCCTGCCAGTGGCGACCACGCCATCGGTGCGTGGCCATCGGCACATAGCTCATCAAAGCTGCCGTCAAACAGCGGCGTTGTATGGGCAATCGAGAGTTCGATCTGATTGGCTGATAAGCGTTGATGCATGGCGCCTTGCAAGCGCCGCCACTGGCTGGGCAGATGATTGGAAATTCCCGCGGCGCCAATTTTGCCTGCTTCAATGGCGTCGTCCAGCGCCCGGCCGGTCGCTTCCGCGTCCATCAACAGATCGGGGCGGTGAATCAGGAAATGATCGAGGCGTTCGACATTTAACCGCGCCAGCGAGGCATCAATGGCGCTATTAAGATAAGCAGGGCTAGCGTTGTAGTGCTTTACCTTGCCCGAGCCGGGTTCGGGGTTGTCGTTGGCGATGCTCGCTTTGGTCACGATATTGACCCGCTGAGCTAGGGCAGGGCGCGCTCGTAGCGCGGCGCCAAACAGGGTCTCTCCTTGGCCGTTGCCGTAGATGTCAGCATGATCAAACCAGTGAAGGCCCTGTTCCAGGCGTGCTTCGATCCAGTCTGCCAACAGTTCGGGGTCGTGCATGGCGGGTGATTCGTGCAGACGCATCATGCCGAGAAGAAACGGCACGTTAAAAGTGGCGGCGGGCATAGCAGGTTCCAAATTGATATTGTTAGGAATGTTTTTAGAAGACTTCTTCGTTATGCAGCGCTTCGGCGGCACCTAGCAGGCCGGTCCAGGGCGCGGTCACTACCCACACGGGGATGTCAGCGTTATAAGCGCCCATACGGCCTTTATCGACAAAAGCAGCGCGCAGTTCACTCTTCGGCAGCCACTCCAGCAGGCGCGGGAGAATGCCGCCGCATAGATAAACCCCGCCTCGAGCGCCCATGGTTAAGGTGGCGTCACCGCACACATCGCCAAGAATTTTTAGAAAGCGCAGCAGGGCAGCGGTGGCAAGGCTATCGCCTTCATTGGCCGCTGAGGTTACCTCTGCGGGGCTGTTGAGGCTTGGCTCAATTCCCTCAAGGGTGCAGTAGGCTTGGTAAAGCTCCAGTAAGCCTTGACCGCACAAGATGCGCTCTACGCTCACCCGTTTGTGACGCTGTAGAAATACATCCAGCAGTGCCCGCTCGGTACTATCCGTGGGGGCAAAGGTGACGTGACCGCCTTCGGTGGGCAGCGGAATCCAGGCGTGTTGGCCAGGAAACACCCCGGCAACGCCCAGCCCGGTGCCCGGGCCAATGATTAAGCGTGTGGAGTGCGCCTGGGTTTGCCCCGGCTGAACCTCGACCAAATCACTGGCTGCCACATGGGGAACGCCCAGTGCCTGGGCGGTAAAGTCGTTAATCACTTTGAATAGCGAGAGATTCAACGATTGCTGAACGTCGCTTTTCAAAAAATCCCAGTGGTTATTGGTCATCTTGACCCGCTCAGCGTGAACGGGGCAGGCAAAGGCTAAGCACGCCTCTTGAGGCGCGTTTTCACCGGTGGCACCCACACGGTTCAAGTAGTCTTGAACCGCTTCTACAACACCAGGGTAGTCGGCGCAGGGCAGGTTCAAAATATCGTGCGGGGTTATTTCACCGGGAGAGACCAACGCCAAGCGTGCGTTGGTTCCCCCGATATCGCCGATAAGGGCCGGTCTCATCAGGCATCCTCTTCTGAGATTTGCCCCTGCTGACGGGCGAGATCATCGGCTTCAAAGCCACCGAAGACACCAGCGCCTTCTTCACCGCGCATGGCCAGGTGGCGGAAGCCACCAAACAGCTCACGACCCAAGCCCACGTGGTAGTGATCCAGATTGCCAATGGCCAGTTCCCGTTTAGCCCAGGTGGCGGGGTCGACTTTGGCTTCCAGCGTACCGGCGTTGGCATCCAGGCGTATAATATCGCCATCGCGCAGTTTGGCCAGCGGACCGCCGTCCAGGGCTTCGGGGCTCATGTGAATGGACGCAGGCACTTTGCCGGACGCTCCAGACATACGGCCATCGGTGACCAGTGCCACTTTAAAGCCACGGTCCTGCAGCACGCCCAGGAAAGGCGTCAGTTTGTGCAGCTCGGGCATGCCGTTGGCTTTGGGGCCCTGGAAGCGAACCACCACAATCACGTCGCGATCCAGCTCGCCGGATTCGAAAGAGGCCTTCATTTCGTTTTGATCTTCGAAGATCTTCACCGGCGCTTCTACCACGCGATGCTCTTCCGTCACTGCGGAGACTTTGATCACACCGCGGCCCAGGTTGCCTTTCATGACCGTCAAGCCACCCGTCGGCGCGAACGGTGTCGATACCGGGCTGAGCACGTCTTCATCAAGGCTTTTTTCGGGGCCTTCGTGCCAAACGATTTTGCCATCTTCAAGGAACGGCTCTTGGGTGTAGGCGGTTAGGTCGGTGCCGAATACGGTGGGAATATCGCCGTGAATCAAGCCCGCGCCCAGCAATTCGCGGAACAGGTAGCTCATGCCACCCGCCGCTTGGAAGTGATTGATATCGGCTTGGCCGTTGGGATAAACCCTCATGAGGCTGGGGGTAACCGCTGAAAGATCGGTAAAATCGTCCCAGTTCAGAGTAATGCCCGCAGCGGCCGCCATGGCAATCAGGTGGAGCGTATGGTTGGTCGAGCCGCCCGAGGCCAGTAGACCTACCACGGCGTTAACAATCGCACGCTCATCAATCTGCTTGTAGAACGGACGATAGTCGCCGCCGGGTTCGGTGTTGCGAATCGCTTGTTCGGTGGCGTAGCGCGTCAGGGCTTCGCGCATTTCAGTGCCTGGGTTCACAAAAGAAGTGCCGGGCAGGTGTAGCCCCATCATCTCCATCATGAGCTGGTTGGAGTTGGCGGTGCCGTAGAAAGTACAGGTGCCGGGACTGTGGTAAGAGTCTGACTCGGCTTCGAGCAGTTCAGCACGGCCGACTTTACCCTCGGCATAGAGTTGGCGGATACGTGCCTTCTCTTTATTGGGCAAGCCGCTGGGCATGGGGCCCGCCGGTACAAACATGGCGGGCAGGTGGCCAAAACGCGCCGCGCCAATAAACAGCCCCGGAACAATTTTGTCGCACACGCCCAGATAAAGCGCGGCATCAAACATATTGTGTGAGAGACCCACCGCGGTGGACATGGCAATTACATCACGGGAAAACAGCGATAGCTCCATACCCGGCTGGCCCTGGGTTACACCGTCGCACATAGCCGGAACGCCACCGGCAAATTGGGCGGTAGAGCCCATATCCCGTGCAGCTGCTTTAATGGTTTCGGGAAACGTTTCGAGCGGCTGGTGTGCCGAGAGCATATCGTTGTAAGACGAGATAATGCCCAAGTTGGCGCTGTTCATCAGCTTCAGTTCGCCCTTATCACGCGGGTTGCAGGCAGCGAAGCCGTGGGCCAGATTGCCGCAGCTTAGCTCAGCACGGTGCACGCCACGTTTGTGCTGGTCAGCCATGCGCCGCTCGTAGAGGGCGCGACGCTCAGCAGAACGCTCACGAATGCGCTGGGTAACCTCAGCAACGGTGGGGTTTAAAGTGGCAGGTGTTGAGCTCGGCATAGTGACCTCTGCATGATAGAGACGGTGAGTGAAGCTTGTAGTTATTTTACATTTTTTGGCGTCGATATAAGAGACTTTACGGCAATAAAAACTCTAGTTGTAGTTTTATTACCCGAATTTGATGTGCAAGTAGCAGCACGCCAAGAAGCATAGATATATCTAGAAGACCCTGACAGGGTGGAAGATCGGCCAATGAAATAGCAAGTATAGCACCCCGGCTTTTGCTACCATTTTGTGCTTTGCCTTTGAATTTTTGATTACCCCACCGACTCGGAGCTTGCATGCACGCCATTGTTGACCACATTCAGTCAGTTGATCTCAATGCCGGTGAAGAGACGCGTCGCTACTTGGATACGCTGACCAAGCCGCCAGGTAGTTTGGGTGGCTTAGAAGAGTTAGCTATTCAGCTGAGCGATATCAGCGGTGAGCTAAAGCCCAGCGTAACGCCGCCAGCGGTGATTGTGTTTGCCGCCGATCATGGCGTTGCCGCAGAAGGGGTATCTGCCTTTCCTCAAGCAGTGACCGCCCAGATGGTGGCTAACTTTGCCAACGGTGGGGCGGCGATTAATGTC
This sequence comes from Halomonas sp. QHL1, assembly GCF_001882345.1. GTDB lineage: Bacteria > Pseudomonadota > Gammaproteobacteria > Pseudomonadales > Halomonadaceae > Vreelandella. The sequence continues at coordinate 1,164,149 of NZ_MINL01000001.1, read as the reverse complement.
TTTGCCCGTCAGATAGGCGCACAGGTCGAGATCGTGGATGTGGGCGTAGCTTCGCCGTTAACACTGCCTGGTGTGACCTCTGCCAAGGTGCGCCACGGCACCGCCAATATGGTGGAGGAAGACGCGATGCAATCGGCTGAAGCCATTGAGGCTATTAATGTGGGCGTGGCGTCCGTGGAACGAGCAAAAAGGGCGGGTGCAAAGTGCATTATCGTCGGTGAAATGGGCATTGCCAATACGACTGCCAGTAGCGCGATATTAGCAGTACTAACGGGTGAGTCGGTGGCAAGCGTGGTAGGCGCGGGAACGGGGATTAACCAGCAGCAGCAGGCGCACAAAGTCGCGGTGATTGAACGTGCTATCGCTGCGCGCAACGCTGACCCGCTGGCACCTTTTGAGGTGCTCTCCAAACTGGGCGGCCTGGAGATTGCCGCTATGACCGGCGCTTATTTGGCCGCAGCGGCCCAACGCTTACCCGCCATTGTGGATGGCTTTATTGCCACCGTCGCCGCGCTCACTGCCTGCCGACTCTGCCCCGCAGTGCGTGGCTACCTGATTTTTGGTCATAGCTCACAGGAGCCAGGCCACGATGTCGCGTTAAAAGCGCTGGAGGCCAAGCCACTGCTCGATATGGGCATGCGGCTAGGAGAAGGGAGCGGCGCGGCGCTGGCGTATCCATTGCTACAAGCAGCGGCAGCGATGATGGCAGAAATGGCCACTTTCGCAGATGCCGGTGTAAGTGATAAAGCCACCCTATGAGTATGTTGGAGAGACTTCCCTTTAGTCAGCCATTAACGCTCTCGCAAAGCGAACAGTGTCTGGCGATAACCTCTCAGTTACCGCTACGCACTCTGAGCAGCGCGCTGATAGGCGATGGTTTTGGCAGCAAGCAGCACTTTGCCAACTTTCATGTTGATTACCGTTACGATGGGCGCGCTCCAAAGGCGGATCTTAGCGCCTGGTTGGGTGACACGGGTATGCCCGCTTCATCGGTCGCCATGATGACCGCAGTGCGTTTAAGCAATGCCTCCATCGTCAGCATGCCATTAGCGCATCTAGACCATGGCGTTATGGCGTTGGTAACAGCGGGAGCGGGCAATGCGGTGGATATCACCGCGATTCACTCACAAGATCCCCGCTTAGTTGCAGGCACTATCAACGTTTTTGTATTTGTCGATGCCCACCTGACCGATGGTGCGCTGGTGAATGCGTGCCTGTCGATTACAGAGGCTAAGGTTCAGGCGCTCTATATGGCTGGCGTTATCGATACACATAGCGGTACAGCGGCTACCGGCACGTCGACGGATTGTGTCTGTATGGCAGCCACCCAACGCGGAGAACTCACTCCCTATGCCGGTTCAGGGACGGTTCTGGGTCGAGCGATTGGAAGAGCGGTGTATCAGGCAACGCTGAACTCGCTAGCCAGCGCTAATGAGATGCCTCTATGAACATGCCTTTCACGCTATCAAGCATCGTCATGGTGATGCTTGCGATAGCGATCGATTTAGTGGTTGGCGATCCACGCTCAATACCACATCCGGTGGTGCTAATCGGGCGCTTTATCAGCGCTTTTGAGCGGCTGTGGAATCGTGGCACGGTGCAGCAGCGCAGAGTGAGTGGCTTCCTGCTAACGATTATTGTCGTCGGCGGCGTTTGGGGAATTAGCTGGCTAGCGCTGGCGCTGCTGGAACGCTTGCATCCTGGCCTAGCATTGATCACCGAGCTTTGGCTGCTCTCCACCACGCTAGCGATCAAAGGCTTGGGCGACGCGGCCCGCGCCGTAGTTGAACCGCTGACCAAAGGCGATTTGCCCGCCGCCCGGAAGGCGCTGGGCATGATAGTAGGCCGCGATACGCAAAACTTAGATGAAGCGGAGATTACCCGGGGCACGGTGGAAACCGTGGCGGAGAATACCGTTGACGGCATTACTGCGCCGCTGTTTTTTGCGCTTATCGGCGGGGCGCCACTAGCGCTGGCGTATAAGGCGGTTAATACCCTGGATTCGATGGTAGGTTACAAAAACCAGCGCTATGCTGATTTTGGATATGCCTCCGCCAAGTTGGACGATATGGTTAACTGTGTGCCCGCACGCTTGACCGCACTGTGCCTATGGCTCGCTGGTCTGCTACTCAATGTTTCAGGTGTTTTGACCCTGCGCTGGCAAGGCGCACTGCGCGGCACCTGCAGAGATGCACCGGGTCACCCTAGCCCCAACGCCGGCTGGCCAGAGGCCATGGTTGCCCGGCTGCTAGGTGTTCAGCTAGGGGGTACTAATTTTTACCAAAACGTGGCTTCCCACCGGGCGACCTTGGGCGAGCCGTTAGAGTCGCTGCGTGTTGCCCATATCACCGCTACAGTTAGCTTAATGCACGGCGCCTGGATGCTATTTATGTTGCTGTCGGTGGTCGTGATAATGGGGCTGCTATTCATTTTTTAGGGGCTATTATGAGCAAATTAATATGGCCCAGCCACGGCGGCCAGGCCGAGGCACTGTTAGCCCACTTTGGGTTACCTGCAGATCAACGCCTGGACGACTTTAGCGCCAACCTCAATCCCTTGGGGCCGCCAGCGTGGGTTAGCGATTGGTTAGCAAAACAGCTGACAGGTCTTGAACGCTACCCCACGCCCGATTATCCCGCTGCTCGTCAGGCCATCGCCACCCATCACCAGCTACAGCCGGAACAGGTGCTGCTGACTAACGGCGGCGCTGAGGCTATTTTCCTCGCCGCCGCGCTGCATGCGGGGAAGCGCGCGGCGATTATTACCCCAAGCTTTGGCGAGTATGTCCGCGCTTGTCGTGCCCATCGGCTTTCAATCAGCGAGATCGCGCTGCCCGCGCCGCACTTTACGCTGGACATTGACTCGCTGCTGGCAGCGTTAAGTGGCACTGATTTGCTGTTTCTATGCCGACCCAATAATCCTACCGCTACGCTTATCGATATTCCTGCAATGGAGGCCTTGTTGAATTACACCGCTGCGATTGGTTGCCGCGTTGTGGTCGACGAAGCCTTTATCGATATGGTGGGTGAGTCGCCACAGCAGGCTTCGCTGGCACCGCTGTTGGCGCCCTATCCGCATCTGATTCTGCTGCACTCCATGACCAAGTTTTATACCCTGCCAGGGCTTCGGCTGGGCTACCTGCTGGCGGATGCGGCGACTGCTCAAGCGGCCCAGACCCACCAGCCGCCCTGGAGCGTTAATCACCTCGCGGCTGAACTGGTAGCGCCGCTGCTAGCGGATGATGCCTTTGCCCGGCGCACGCAGCGGTGGCTGGCCAGCGAGCGTCCGCGTATGGCTCAAGCGCTTACTGAGTTAGGGTTAGAAGTCGTGCCTACCCACGCGTGTTTTTTTCTTATCCGGCCTAGCGCCAAGCATGAAATTAACAGCGATGCGCTTTTTGAGCAGCTGCTACGCCAGGGTATTTTGGTTCGTCATACCCATAATTTTACTGGGCTCAACGGCGACTGGCTGCGGGTGGCGCTACGCGACGAAGCTGCAAATCGTCGGCTGATAAGCGTGTTGAAAAATGTTTTGGAAAAAGGAACTGCATGATTGTCTTCGTTAGCGGTGGGGCGCGCTCGGGCAAAAGCCAGATAGCCGAGCAGCGAGCGGTGAGTGCCGCGGGCAGTTCGCCCTGTTACTACTTAGCCACCGCAGAAGTGTACGACGACGAAATGGCCGAACGAGTGGCTCGCCACCGACAATCCAGGCAAGAGCAGTGGCAGAACGTGCAGTGGAAAACCATAGAGGCACCGCTACGAATTGATCAAGCGATTGCCAAGGTGCCAGATGGAAGCGCCGTGCTGCTGGACTGCTTAACCCTCTGGGCCAGTCAGGTCTTGTATGCCAGTGAGCTAAGCGAAGAACTATGCGAAGAAGAAGGTTTAGTGTTGCTGGCAAACGCACTGGCTGATGCCCGAGCACGCAGCGTGCATTTGGTGATTGTTTCCAATGATATTAACGAAGCGCTGCCGCCTACCGATGCGGAAACCTGGCGTTATCTGGCATTTCTCCAGCGCGTCCATCGCTGGTTAGCGGCAGAGGCCGACACGGTACTCGAAATCGTCGCAGGCAGTGTACTGACGTGGAAAGATAAGCAGTGGAAGCATGGTAAGGAGGTCAGCGCTTGAAAAATGCCTTTTTCGGTGTCTTGCTGGCGCTGCAATTTCTTACCCGCATCCCCATTCCTGTTACCTGCCCTTGGACGCCCGATACCCGCCGCTGGGCAATACGCGCCTATCCGTTAGTGGGGTTGATGATAGGCAGCGTGCTGGCGCTAATAGCGTTTGCTATGCACAACGTTCCCACGCCGATCACCGCTTTGGCGGTACTAAGCGTGTGGGTGGCGCTCTCGGGTGGGCTGCATTTGGACGGCGTAATGGATATCGCCGATGCGTTAGGCAGCAATCAGCCATTAGCGCGCCGTTGGGAAATCATGAAAGACCCGCAAATCGGCAGCTTCGGAATGCTGGCGCTGGTGTTTCTATTCGCCTGGAAGGCTGTGCTGGTGTGGGCGCTGCTGACCTACCAGGCGCCTCTCTGGTGGCTATTAGTAGTCCCCGCGCTAGGTCGCTGGGCAGGCGTTGCATTACTGGTGCTAACACCCTGCGCCAAGCAGCAGGGCTTGGCGTGGAGCTGGCAGCAGTCGCTTAGCGCTCAAGATGTGGCGCTGGCATTGATACCGCTGGCGTTGATAGCACTGCTCGCGCCCGCACTGGTGTTGATGATGCTAACGGTCACTGTTTTTGTGGTACTAATGCGCTGGCTAATGTTGCGACTGTTTAACGGGATTAACGGCGATATGGTAGGCGCCACCATTGAAGGAGGAGAGCTTTGGCTACTGATCTTACTGTGGAGCTGGTGGCAGTTCGCCACGGTATCACCGCTTGGAATTTAGAGCGCCGTTATCAAGGCCAGCAGGATATTCCGCTGCTGTTTCCCGATGCTGAAGATGGGTTGCTGGCACTGCGTGACGCACTGGTGGATGAGCGGTTCGATGCCATCTACTCAAGCGATCTTAATCGCTGCCAGCAAACCCTGGAGTGGTCTGAAGTAGCCAAGGCCAGCGTGCCACTTTCGCTTGAGTCGCGCCTGCGCGAGCTCGATTTCGGCGAGTACGAAGGTAAAGTTTACGATGAGCTAAAGGACTTACCCCATTACCGCGCCTGGATTGATAGTGTGGGCGAGTTGCAAATTCCCGGCGGCGAATCGGCGGCCCAATTGCGTGAGCGTTTAGACGCTTGGCTCCATGACCTAGCAGTTAATGCCCGCGCCGATGGGCACAAAAAAGTATTGGCCGTCACCCATGGCGGTGTGATTCGTGAACTGCGCCGCCGCTTTGAAACGATTCACTTTTGGGACGGTACCGTGCTTCAGGCCCAAGGCAGGCGCTGGCAGCTTATTTATCAGCAAGACGAACATGGCAAAGGGGAATGGCAATGCAGCTCTTCATCGGCGGTGCCTGCGCTGGCAAACGCGACGCCGTAGCCGCACGCTTTTCCAATGCGAACGGGTGGCGTCTTGATATTGATAAGCCATTAAGCGATAGCCAGCAAGCGCTGGTAGCCAATACCCCGCTGGTTATCACAGGCGTGCTTGAGTGGCTGGGCGCTGCTCTTGAACGTGACGATAACGATGCCCTGCGCCAGCAGTGGCAGAACGATATGACTGCACTCTGCCAGCGCGCCGACGAGCTAAATGTGCCGTTAATCATCATTGCTAGCGAAGTGGGCCGCGGAATTGTGCCCATGCAGCCCGAACAGCGCCGCCTGCGTGATCTCAATGGCTGGTTCACCCAAGACGCCACTGCCCAGGCTGAGCAGGTCTGGTATGTCCGCCATGGGTTAGTGATGGCTTTAAATTAGCTAAGCCTGTCTCCGCCAGCGCTGCCAGCCAATCATCAGCAGATGCACTGGCAGATAGACCACTACGGGCCAGATCAGCGTGAGCAGGAAAAGATAGAGCAACGGGTCGAGGCTATCCTGGGGTTGTCCGAAGGGCCCGTGCACCCAGTTGATATTGCGCTCGGCGTCGGTAAGCAGATAGGTCAATGGCAACACCATCCAGGTTAGTAAGGTCTGCCAAAGTAAGGCGCGGCGCGCATAGCCAAGTCTCGCTATGCCGATACCCGCCACCAGCGGTAGCACCATGTGGTAGAGCGACATGGCTCGCGCCATGGGTGGATGCTCCGGGTCGAACATATACTCGGTGCCGCCGATGGGATGCACGCCAGTGAGCGCAGCCGTGGCGACGTCCAGGCTCCATAAGCTGCCGACCAGTGCCACCGCTAGCCATTGCATCGACATCAGAGTGCGATGCTCGCTCCAAAGTGCCGCCAATATCAGAAAACTCGCCACGTTACACAGCCAAAAGAAGTTCTGCGCCCCCAGCAGCACTACGTAGCTCGGTGCCCAGATCAGGATCCACAGCGTAAACATCAGCTTTAGCCAGCGCGGCACACCGGCTGCCGAGGAATCGATCATGACCGTCTCCTGTTCCGTGCGGTGCCCTTTACTCTAGCAGCTCATCATGAATTGACCTCCCCACGGCAAGTTGCTAGTTTACGCCCACTCTCAGGTGCTGGCGGTAGATAAAGCCGCTAGTGAAACGGGAAGTTGGTGAACGCCTCGCGTGATTCCAACGCTGCCCCCGCAACGGTGATCGAGATAAGAACGGCCAATACGCCACTGTGCTCACGCACGGGAAGGTGGTCGTTCGGAAAAGAGTGGCTCTGTTTGCTAGAGACATCTTTCGCTCGTCAGCCCGGAGACCGGCCCGAGAGTAATGGTTCTAACTGAACCAAACCATGCCGAGGCGCGGAGGGCGTTCTTAGGGCAGTGAACGGTGGCGCAACGCTATCGTTACTCCCTTGCTTTTCCCTGCGTTCGGTCAAAAAAACTGCGTTGTGCGGGTGAGCACGACGAGCAAGGGATCTCACATGAATCACCGTTTCCACACCACCGCCAAACGGGCGGCGTTTTGTATGGCTGCGTTACCGCTAGCCATCTCCTTTTCTGCCCAGGCCCAATATGCTGAAGCGACGACCGAATTAGCGGCGCTAGATCCTGTCGTTGTTACTGCTGCGTTAGCGCCTCGCACTGCCAACGAGAGCCTTTCACCTGTCAGCGTGCTGGATGAAGCCACTTTTCGCCGCCAAGACCCCACTAGCCTGACCGATCTTCTGCGCGGCCAGCCGGGCGTTGATATCACTAGCAACGGCAGTTTTGGCAAAAGCAGCAGCGTTTACCTGCGCGGTGCGCCCAGCGATGCCTCCGTGCTAATGATTGATGGCATTCGTCTGCGCTCCGCCACGTCGGGTGGGGCAGCATTCCAGTATTTAGACCCACGCATGTTTGACCGTGCGGAAATCGTGCGCGGGCCGCGCGGTAGCCTTTACGGCGCCGATGCAGTCGGCGGCGTTATTCAACTCTTTACGCCTGATGGTGATGAAGAGGGTCCGCAACCCAGAATGTCAGTCGGCGGTGGCTCATTTAATACCCAGCGAATAAGCGCAGGTGTTTCTGGCCGCGAGGGAGGCACGCGCTACAGCTTTGCCGGTAGCCATTTCAATACCGACGGCCAGCCCATTCGCAGGGGTGGTGAAGACAAAGGCTACGACAACACCTCTGCGCTTGCGAGGGTGTCGCACACCTTTGAAAGTGGCGCTGAAGTGGGCGTGCTGGCACTGCGTGCTCGCGGTAACAACGAATATGATGGCGGTGAGAATGACTTTGTCCAGCAGGTAGCAGGTATTTACGGCGAATTGCCGATAACCGATACCTGGCGCAGTCGCGTCACCCTTAGCGAAGCCCGTGATGAGCTGGACACAATTGATAATTTCGGTAGCTCGGTCATTGATACCCGCACCCAAACCGCCCGCTGGCAGAACAATCTCCAATTTGGCGCCCATGAGTTAATTGCTGGGGCGGAAATCAGCGAAGACCGCGTTTCAAGCACAAATGATTTTGATGTCACCAGTCGCGATAATACTGCTGTGTTTACCCAAGGGCTGCTCGACTTCTCTCCGTTCGCCATTCAAGTAAGCCTGCGTTACGACGACAATGAAGCTTACGGCGATGAAGTCACCGGTAGCCTGGCAATAGGTTACGATCTAGATAACTACCACACGCTTCGTGCCAGCGTAGGCACTGCGTTTAAAGCGCCAAGTTTTAATGACCTCTATTGGCCGAATTCTGGCAACCCTGATCTCAACCCGGAAAGCTCAGAAACTATTGAAGTGGGCGTTCGCGGCCAATACAACCAGTGGTTCTGGGACTTGGCCGCTTTCCAAAACGATTACGACGATCTTATTGCCTGGGCGCCGACCCCAAGTGGCTTATTCGCGCCGCAAAACGTTAATAACGCGCGCATTCGCGGTGCCGAACTTTCAAGCGGCGTCGAAGTTAACGAATGGACACTGCAGGCCGCCTTTACCTACCTGGACCCAGAAGACCAGGATACCGGCAATCGATTAGCCCGCCGCGCCACCCAAAGTGTGCGTTTGGATGCAGACCGCGAGCTTGGTGATTGGTCGCTGGGTGGTTCATTAGTCGCGCAGAATCACCGCTACGATAATGCCGCCAATACCGAGCGCTTGAATGGCTATGGGCTGGTTAACTTGCGTGCAGGCTGGCAGTTTGCGCCGCTCTGGACGGCTCGTGTTACGGTAGAAAATGCCTTTGATAAAGAGTATGAAACGACGAGTGATTACATTAACGCCGGCCGGGCAGGGTTCTTGAGTGTCCACTTTGGCCAATAGAAAAAATGGCTTAGCGCGCGGGGCCCTGGGCCTCGCGCTGCTAATGATGACAACGGTTGCACCGGCACACGACCACTCGCGTTGCGCAGTGGATGATCGTGACCGTGAGGTCTGCCTTTACAATTCCGCTCATCGCATTGCCACTCTTTCACCCGGCGCTACTGAACTGACCTATGCGGCTGGCGCCGGCGATCAAGTAGTCGCCGTCGTCTCGTATAGCGACTATCCACCGGAAGCTAAACAAGTAGCCTCGGTGGGCAGCCACACCCGGATTGATTTAGAAAAGCTGGTGGGCTTGGCGCCGGATTTAGTGATTGGGTGGGTAACCGGCAACCCCGCTGAACAGCTTGAAACCCTCGAAGCCTTAGGCATGCCGGTGTTCTATATTGAGCCTCGCGATATGGACGGCGTTGCCAGCGCCATCGAGCGCTTGGCGCGGCTGGCAGGCACCGAAGAAGCTGGACAGGCGGTGGCCGATAATTTCCGTACTACCATGAATGACCTGGAAGAGCGCTATCGAGATCGCGAACCTGTGCCTACCTTCTACCAAGTCTGGGACGAGCCGTTAATGAGTGTTAACGACCATCACCTTATCGGCCAGGTGGTTGAGATTTGTGGCGGTAAGAATGTGTTTGGCGAACAAACTCGCCTGGTGCCGCGCATCGATGATGAAGCGGTACTGGCAGCCAATCCTGAAGCGATTATTGCCGGGGGCATGGGCGAAGAGAACCGCCACTGGCTGACCCATTGGGAGCAGTACCCTAACTTGAAGGCGGTTGCGGAAGATAACCTTTTCTTTGTGCCGCCTTCACTGATTCAGCGGCCCACGCCGCGCCTGATGGAGGGCACTCAGCTCCTGTGTGAAAAGCTCGACATCGCCCGCCAAAAACGAGAGCGCAGCTAATGCTAGCGCGCCTGGGTCTCCCGCTTAGCCTGCTATTACTAGCGGCGCTGGCAGCGCTACTCTTAGCGCTTGGTGTTGGGAGCGCGCAGATTTCTCCTGCGCAAATTTGGGACTTGTTGCAAGGCGAGGGCGATGCATTGGCGCGCACTATGGTGATGGAGCTGCGCTTGCCCAGGGCGCTCTCGGCGTTTGCCGTTGGCGGCTTGTTGGCGGTAGCGGGGGCGTTGATGCAAGTGCTGCTGCGCAATCCCCTCGCTGACCCTTATGTACTCGGACTTTCCGGCGGTGCCTCGATTGGCGCCCTGGCGGCCATGCTCGGTGGGCTAGGCGGGCTGGCGATTTCAAGTTCGGCGTTTGGCGGCGCACTATTTTCGACGTTTTTAGTCTTCGGCTTGGCCCATGGTAGCGGCGGCTGGACGCCTTCGCGGCTGCTGCTTACCGGGGTCGTCGTTGCCGCAGGGTGGGGCGCAGTGATTACGCTGATGCTGGCGTTGAGCCCCGCCGAGCGCCTGCCGGGAATGCTTTACTGGCTGATGGGCGATCTCTCCTATGCGCGCACGCCTTGGCCGCCGCTATTGCTGTTACTCGCGACCTGCGTGGTGTTGATTCCGCTTGGGCGTAGCCTGAATGTGCTGGCCCGTGGCCCGCAGCAAGCCGCCGCGCTGGGCGTGGCGGTGCGGCCGCTTGAGTGGTGTATCTACGTTGCCGCTAGTTTACTGACCGCCGCTGCAGTCACCACGGCTGGCAGTATTGGTTTTGTCGGTTTAGTCGTGCCACATATGCTGCGTCTGCTGTTAGGCAACGACCAGCGGCTGATACTGCCCGCCTGCGCACTGGCGGGTGGCACGCTGTTAGTGCTAGCCGATACCCTGGCGCGCACCATGATCGCTCCGGAACAGCTGCCCGTTGGGGTCATTACCGCGCTATTGGGCGTACCCACCTTCCTGTTTCTGCTCTACCGGAGCCGCTGATGAGCGTACTGGCTACCCGCGATCTCATCATCGACGTGCCCGGCCGCGAAGGCGGCACCCCGCTTAATATAACCATCGAGCCAGGCCAGGTTTGGGGTGTGTTAGGGCCTAACGGCGCTGGCAAAACGACGCTATTGCACACCCTGGCCGGGCTTCAGGCGCCGCGTTCAGGCAGCGTTCAGCTTAACGAGTCGGCGCTTGGTCAGCTGCGCCGCCGCCATGTTGCTCAGCGATTGGGGTTGGTGTTTCAAGATCGCCAGGATGGCTTTCCCGCGACCGTACTGGAAACCGCGCTGATTGGTCGTCATCCCTACCTCTCACCGTGGCAGATGGAGGGCGCCGATGACTACGCCCGCGCGGAAACCGCCCTTGAGCGTATGGATGTAGCACACCTGCGTGACCGCTTGGTGAGCACGCTTTCCGGCGGTGAGCGCCAGCGGGTGGCGATTGCCACCGTGCTGACCCAGGCACCCAATGTGTGGCTGGCGGATGAACCGACTAACCACTTGGATCTACATCATCAGAGTGCCGTGATGGCGCTAATGGCCGAACAGGCCGCCCAGGGCCAGGCGGTCATCATGTGTTTGCATGACCTAAACCTTGCTGCCCGCTGGTGCGACCACGTGTTGCTGATGTATCCCAGCGGCGAGGCGTGCTGGGGCCCGCGAGATAGCATGCTGGTGCCCAGTGCTTTAGAAAGCCTCTACCGCCAAAAGCTAGCGGTGGTAGAGGTGGATGGCGCACCGGTATTTGTGCCGATAAAAGGATAGTGCCTACTGCGCCAGTTCATCCCGCCAGGTGTGGCGGGGTGCGAAGCCGACCAGGCGGCGGGCTTTCTCGATGCTGTAGAAGGTCTCGAATTCGCCCATTTTGCGTTTGATAGGTACCCCGGAGTAGAAGCGCTCAATTACTTGGGCGTTGGTTAGGCTAACCGACAAATCGTCATTGGCGACGTTGAACACTTGATAGCCCAGGCCATCCGTCTTGAGGCAGCAATCGACCATCTGGCCCAGGTCGCGGGCGTCGATGTAGGCGAATATGTTGCGGCGACGCAGGGCGGGGTTATCCATGTAGGCCGGAAAATTCTGACGGTACTCGTGGGGCTCGATAACGTTGTTGATGCGTAGGCCGTAGATGTCGATGCCTGAACGTGCCTGAAAGGAGCGTGCCGTTACTTCGTTGACCACCTTGCTCATGGCGTAGCTATCTTGAGGCACGGTGGGGTGCTCTTCATCAATGGGGAGGTAGTCAGGTTTCTTCTCCCCATCGGCGAAACAGACGCCGTAGGTGGTCTCGCTGGAGGCGAAGATAACCTTGGGAATGCCCAGTTTGGTGGCGGCATCCAGCACGTTGTAGGTGCTCAACGTATTGATGCGGTAGGTCTCATTGTCCGGCCGGTGCAGGATGGCAGGGATGGCGGCGAAATGAACAATGGCATCGTAACGCGGCACGCCGGTGCCTGGCTCAAGCTCGTCTAACCCGGCGTAGGCCTGGCACGCGTTGAACACCTGGCCAGCATCGGTCAGGTCGGTTTTCAGGGTAGTGATGCCGGATACGTCAGACGTCACCCAATCCAGATTGGTGACTCGGTGACCTTGATCGCGAAGATAAGCGGTCGCATGGCGGCCAGCCTTGCCACTGCCGCCAGTAAACAGAAGACGCATGCGGTAACCCCGGTTGGTGAAACGAAGCGGAAAATTGAATCAAACAAACACCTTCACCTTAGCAAAGAAAGGTTCGACCCGCCGACACTCAGCCGTTAACGCATGGAAATGGGATAACCATTAACCGTTAAAAGGATCGTTATGTTTCAGGGTAAAGCACATGCAGCGCTAATTAGTGCGCCTGGCTCCGGCCAGGGCAAATCAATGGTCACCGCGGCGCTGGCACGGCTGCACCGCAATGCCGGGCTTACCGTTCGGGTGTTCAAACACGGCCCCGATTACCTTGACCCCATGATTCAGGAAGTGGCCTCCGGCCAGCCGGTGTATCAGCTTCACCCCTGGATGACCGGCGAAGAGGAGTGCCGCTGGCGCTTGGCCGAAGCCGCCCAGGAAGCAGATGTGATTCTGGTCGAAGGTTCCATGGGCCTGTTTGATGGCTCGCCTTCCAGCGCTGATTTGGCGATTTTGGCGGGCATTCCCGCGCTGCCGGTGATTGATGCCTGGGGCATGGCGCAAACCTTTGGCGCGGTGGCTCAAGGCCTGGCCAACTACCACCCAGACCTCGCTATTCATGAAGTGATCGCCAACCGCGTCGGCAGCCCCGGCCACGGCAAACTTCTCGCTGACAGCATGCCGGAAGGCATTGCGCTGCTGGGGGCCATTCCCCGCAATGAGGCAATGAAGATTCCCGATCGCCATTTGGGCCTAGTGCAAGCCAGTGAATTAAGCGGCCTGGATGCGCAGCTAGATGTCGCTGCTGAGGTATTAAAAGAGGCGGGCTTGGGCCGTTTGCCCAAATTGGTCACGTTAACTGAGGAGCCGCCAGCGGCGGTGCCGGATTACCTTAGCGGCGTGCGAATTGCGATTGCCCGAGACGACGCCTTTGCGTTTATCTACCGCGCCAATGTAGACGTGCTGCGCGCCATGGGCGCAGAGGTCAGCTTCTTTTCACCGCTTAATGATCGTCAGTTACCCGAATGCGATGCGCTCTGGTTGCCGGGCGGTTATCCCGAGCTTAACGCGGCGCGATTGAGCGCCAACCACAGCATGTTCGAGGCGATTCGCGCCCATCACCGTGTGGGCAAACCGATACTCGCAGAGTGCGGGGGCCTGATGGCCTGCGTTGAGCAATTGGTGGATGGTGAGGGCGAAAGCCACGGGATGCTCGGGCTTCTCAACGGCACCGCGAAAATGGCCGGTAAACTCACCGCGCTAGGGCTGCAAAGCCTACACGCCGGGGCAGGCGAGCTGCGCGGCCATACCTATCACCACTCGCTGCTTGAAACCGCGATGACGCCGCTAGCACGCACTCGCAAACTGGCGGGAAGCGAAGCCGAACCGATCTACCGTGAAGGCGGGCTGGTGGCGAGCTACTTCCACGGCTACTTTCCCTCTGCGCCCAAGCTGGTCGCGGATATTTTTACCGGGCAGCCAATCAGCATCAATAACGGCTAACGAAAATATGTGGAAGATTTTTCCATAAAATTGATCTGCGCTATGCTGTGTGCCTTTCACACCTATATGCAACTCAGCAGGAGAACACCATGAGCTTTTACGTCTACCTTTCCGGCGAGATTCACACTGACTGGCGCGAAGAGATTCAGCGCGGCGCTGACGCAGCGGGTCTGGATATCGTGTTTACCGCCCCGGTAACGGACCACGCAGCCTCTGATGCCGCCGGTGACCACCTGGGTAAACCGGAAAATGGCTTCTGGCGTGATCACCAGTCATCCAAGGTCAACGCCATTCGCACCCGCACCATGATCGAGCAGGCTGACCTCGTTGTCGTTCGTTTTGGCGATCAGTACAAGCAATGGAACGCCGCCTTCGATGCAGGTTACTGCGCCGCCTTGGCCAAGCCCTACATCACGCTACACAGCGAAGACATCGTTCACCCGCTTAAAGAAGTCGACGCGCAAGCCCAAGCCTGGTGCACCACGACCGATCAAGTGGTTGAGACGTTGCGCTACATACTAAAAGCCTGAATTTATAAATAGCTTAAATAAAGAGCTTAATAAAGAGGACGCCCCATGCGCGAGAATGCCAAAACCCCCGAACGCCATGCCCAGCGCATGGCGGCCAAGCAGAAAATCATGAACGAGCGCATCGCCCGCGCCGATAAAGAGCAGGGCGTGCTGCTAGTGCTCACCGGCCCTGGTAAGGGCAAAAGCAGCTCCGGTTTTGGCATGCTCGCCCGCGCCCTGGGCCACGGTATGAAAGTGGGTGTGGTGCAGTTTATTAAAGGCGCGTTTAGTACCGGCGAAGAGGCATTCTTCCGTAACCTGCCAAACGTGGATTACCACGTAATGGGGCAGGGCTACACCTGGGACACTCAAGACCGCGAACGCGATGCCGCCGCCGCCAACGCCGCCTGGGCAGAAGCCAAACGCATGCTGCAAGACGAAAGCTACCACCTGGTACTGCTCGACGAACTCAACATCGCACTTCGTTACGAGTACCTAGACCTCGACCAAGTACTCGACGACCTGCAAGCCCGCCCAGCAATGCAGCACGCCGTCGTCACCGGCCGCTACGCCCCACAACAGCTCATCGACCTCGCCGACACCGTTACTGAAATGAAAGTGGTCAAACATGCTTTTAAAGACCAAGGTATTAAGGCCCAGAAAGGGATTGAGCTTTGAAGATGAGGAGGGAGGGTATGAGGGGCAATATAATGCCGCGGCTATGGCCCGGAGTGAAGTTGTAGCGCGGCGTAACGCTTGGCGAGGAACGAGCCAAAGGAACACGCGAAGGCGGCGCCAGCTGCCCAAAGCCCGCGGCAGCATATTTTTCTGCAAAGCCACGTGACCTAAGCCAATATTATGAATAGAGTATGATTAGATCAGAAAGCGAGCGCGTAAGTGAATTGTTGACGTGCTGCTAAATCATTAATAATTTTCTTAAATATCAGATGGTTAGGGATATTTCGGCGCGCTTGATAAGAATGTTGAATAGTGCGGGGCGTTTACTCAATATCAGAACGTGCAGTCTAATCACTGTTATACGTCACCAATAATCGAGCTATGATTAGATGATCAAGTTTTTGAAAAAAACCAGATATGAAAGAAGAACCAAAAACTCCGGAAGAGTTTTGCAAAGCAATAATTAATGGATTCAAAGAAAAATCGACTCACAATAAGAATGAGTCAATGCTTTGTTTCTGGCTTTCAATGGGTGGCGCACTTGCCGCACCTGTTTTTGTAACGCTGGGTAAAGACATAGCCCAATTGTTTGGAGAGTACGGCTCCGTTTTTGTTTTTTCGAAACTAATTCCTACGTTATTATCTTTTGCAGTTGCTTTTTCAACCGCATGGCTTCAACTTCGAAAACCTCAACAACTGTGGGCGTTATACCGAACATCACAAAGAGAATTAGAAGATAATCTCTACAAGTATCAATATAAAGTTGCTGAATATTCTGAGTACCCTGATCCCGATAAGCTTCTAATTGAGAAAGTGGCCCACATAGCATTAGATGCGCACTATTCATGGCTGCCAATGGTTCCAAACCCTGAAGACATTAGATCTGCACCACAAAATTCATCAAGCGAGCAATAGAAATGGATAAGTATCAAGTCGAGAAAACTCATATCAATACCCAATTAGGTGAGTTCGATTTTTATTGCTTTTGCTGGGACAAGCACGAAGAGGATAATATATTGGTTCTAGTTAATCCAAATTACGAATCAGTTCCTCTAGTTAGGGTTCAGAGTGCATGTTATACGGCTGAGATATTTAGAAGTTTGGATTGTGATTGTCATGCGCAACTCAGTGAAAGCCAGCGAAAAATTTCAAAACATGGGGGTTATCTAATCTATATGCTCTGTGATGGACGAGGTGCTGGCTTACTTAACAAGGTGAAAGGAATGGAACTTGGAGTAACACATGGGCTAGATACATCTGATGCATACCATCATCTAGGGTTAGAGCAAGATCCTCGTGAATATGATAGGGTCATTCAAATTATTGATTACTTTAACGTTAGTGAAATTCGCCTCCTAACCAACAATCCGCGTAAAGTTGAAGGTATAAATTCAAGTAATATTTTGGTTGCGCGAGAGCCGTTAGAAATAGAATCAAACGAGCATTCATCTCCATATCTTGAGACAAAAGCTAAAAAGATGGGTCACATGCTTTCAGAGTTCCTCAAGTGAAAACGTATAACAAGTTGCATCAGTTCGCACCTACGGTGCCGGACGCTCAAGCCTCGCCCCGCTGTGAATGGCGATAGGCCAAATAAAAATTGCGAGTAGCAAATGACAGATATATATCGATTCCTGCCACTAACAGAACTCCATAATTTACTCAGCGAATCGAAACTTAAGTTTGCACGCCTAATGCTGATGGATGACCTCAATGAAGGCCTTGGAAGCGTCCTTAGCTTTCAAGAATCATTTACATATAGCTGGAGCCTTCAACGGAAAGAAAAGATAAAAGAGCACCATGACCATATTCGAGGGTCGACATACATAAGTTCATGGACCTTAGAGCCAAATCTGATGGCAATGTGGCTACTTTACTCAAAAAGGCATGATTCAATTAGAATAAAAACAACTAAAGAAAAATTGGAACAGGCAGTAAAGCAATACGCAAATGAAAATTTATGGACAAAACACATTGAGTCCCCAGCAGGAACAATTCAATTACCAAGATTCCCAGAAATAAAGCCCGTACACTATGTTCATTTTGAAGAAATCTCTCAACAGATCAAAAATAAATATGAGAGGTATGCTTCCGCCTGCGTTGAACTTGTCGAAAATGAAAACACCACTAGCAGGGAAGCACTACTTAAAAACATAAATGCAGTTGAGCAAGCCAGAGTAATTAATCACGAACAAGCCAGCTTCTTGAAAGACGCTTGCTTTAGTCATGAAAAGGAAATTCGAGCGAGCATTGCTATTTGCTTAAGAAATCACTTACCTGCAAGCGAATGGAAAAACCGAGAGAACCATGAAAAGGCCAGTTTTATTTTTGGCACTGCAACCCATCACTACCCAGCCTCTACAGAATTACCAGACATCATTCACGTTCCAATTCCAATAGATTTCATAGATGCCATATGTTTCGACCCTAGAGCCCCCCACTACATATCATCTGAACAGGAAAAAATAATCCGCCGCGCTTGTCCAAAAATAAGCGTGGAAAAAAGCGATGCTTTTGGATACAAACCTGATAACTTCGATTTTACTTTGCTGGGCTCTTGAAAATTCACATTAGCGCAATAACATTTGACCTAGTTACCAGTCTACCAAGATTTTCAAGCCGCTCGCTTCGTTCATTTGGGACGGGCTAAAGCGCGCCCCTTAACCAAACGTTAGGCATAGATATGGACTACGAAACACAGATCAAGAATTGGGTGCCGAATGATCCGACGCGCATGGAGGCCCTTGCCGTAGCTGCCACCCAGGAATTGCCGGATTGATGTCTTGCTGCGGGTTTCGTAGCCACCTCCAGGCCTTATGCTAAAGGCATCTAGGAGGATCCATGAACCGTCCCCGTTACAATGAAGAATTCAAAATCGAATCCGTTAAACAGGTATTAGAGCGCGGCCATCGCGTTGCCGAGGTCGCCAACTGGATAGATGGCTATGATGCAGCTATTTTTATTTCAGTAATCTATAAATTCAGTTTATTCAAGGCGATAAATCAATATTATGGCGAGAAAAATACTAGGTTTGAAAGTGAAAAGACAGATAGATGCCAAGCCCGCCGACGAAGTTGAAGATCAATTTCCTAATGATCCCGAAAAACGTTTTTTAAATGGCGTCGCTATTCATCCTTCCCCACGCATTTATTTAGAGCCTGGTTCTAAGCAGCGTACTGTGCGAGCAATGGATTTGATTACGCCCATTGGGATGGGGCAACGAGGGTTGATTGTTGCGCCGCCAGGTTCTGGCAAAACGACGATGTTAAAACATATCTGTCAGGCCGTGGCAGAAGCTCATCCTGAAATAAAGCTGTATGCCTTGCTGATTGATGAGCGCCCTGAAGAAGTGACCGATTTTAAGCGCAGTGTGTCGGCAGAAGTACATGCATCGTCTTCAGACGAGAGCTACACACACCATGTAAATATGGCTGATAAGCTGCTTGAGACGGCGCGTAAGCAAGCAGGTGAGGGGCATGATGTGATGATTGTGATCGATTCTCTTACCAGACTCTCGCGGGTTCATAATGCCGAGCAGCGGGGCAATGGCCGCACTATGTCGGGTGGGCTGGATTCCCGAGCGATGGAAATACCCCGAAAACTGTTTGGCGCTGCGAGAAAGATCGAAAACGGCGGATCGCTCACCATTCTGGCCACCGTGCTGGTAGATACGGGAAGCCGTATGGATCAGGTGATTTTCGAGGAGTTCAAGGGCACGGGCAATATGGAGCTCGTGTTATCCCGGGATGTGGCAAATCAACGGATTTTCCCTGCGATAGATATTGCCAAAAGCAGTACCCGTCGAGAAGAGCTTTTGATTGATGCCAAAGATATTGAAAAAGTAAGGACGTTGCGCAGAGGTTTGACAACGCTTAAGCCAGTAGACGGCGCGCAGAAGTTGCTTGAGTTATTGGATAAATATCCCACTAATGCCGAGCTATTAGATGCGTTTTTACCAAGTTCGTGAAATATCTATAATAAAGAAGCTCACCTTTTTTTAAGAGGCGAGCTTCTTGGGTAAGTTTTAACGATTACTTTGTTTATTATAATTTAAGTTTGATTCAGGTACTGCTTTTCGAACCGGAAAGCCTGCAATCTCTTTGCGCTCAATAATACTTTTTAAACGCCTTTCAATAGCGCAAAGATTTTTAAAGTCACTCATGTCGACTAAAGAGATGGCTTCACCTGAGGCACCCGCGCGGCCGGTTCGGCCAATGCGGTGGATGTATTCTTCTGGCTGAAAAGGTAAATCGTAATTCACCACACGACTCAATTCATCAATATCCAAACCGCGCGCGGCAACCCCCGTGGCGACCAAGTATTTTAGTTCTCCAGATTTGAACTGAGCCAAAATCTTTTCGCGCATTGCTTGGCTTCTATCGCCATGGATAGAGTCCGCTGTGATGCCGCGTTTTTCCAGCTGAGCAACAAGCTTGGCCGCATTGTGTTTTTTCTCGGTAAAAATAAGCGCCTGATCCCACTTTTGCTCATTAATTAAGTGACTCAACAAGGCGGACTTAGTGTCTTTGTCGACGGTGATTAGCCACTGTTTGACATTAGCGGCGGCGCGGACGTTTGGAGAAATGGATATTTCAGCCGCCAGATCGGTCATCTTGCTATCTGAAAAATCGTAGGCGAGTGCACGAACGTCGTCTGTGATTGTGGCCGAAAACAGTAGGTTCTGACGGTTTTCAGGTAGGCGCTCTATGATTTTATGGATATCGTCGGCAAAACCCATGTCGACCATTCTGTCCGCTTCGTCCAATACCAGGACTTTAAGTTCATCAAAGTGCAGCGCACGCTGATGAGCCAAATCAAGCAATCTGCCCGGCGTGGCGACCAGAATATCCACTCCTTTGATTAGGCGCTCTTTTTGAGCTTCGGTATCCACACCGCCATACATCGACATCGAGGTTAGGTGCGTGTGTTTAGCGTATTGAGCCACGTTGGCTTCGACCTGAACCGCTAACTCACGGGTCGGCACGAGAATCAGCGCACGTATGCGTTTGCCGCGTAACGTCCCCGCGTTGCTGAATCGTTCTAGCAGAGGCAGAACAAAGGCAGCGGTTTTACCTGTGCCGGTTTGAGCGGTGGCGATTAAGTCTTTACCCGAAAGAATGGCAGGAATCGCCTGTTCCTGGATGGGCGTTGGCGTCTGGTAACCTAGTTCGGTAATCGCTTGAACAAGAGGAGTGGATAATCCTAGTTTTGCAAATGGCATAAGGCGCCCTGACAGATTGTCGTAGGTGTGTCGAAAATAAAAGATGAGGCAGTATAAAGTAAAAGCAGCCGACCGCTGAAGCGGAGGCTAATTGAGGCGCTAGAAGCCCATCCTTGGTGTTACGATTCTAACATCAACCAGCATCAGGCGGTTTGTGCACGTTAACCGGCCTATCGTTCCACCCCAGCCTGCTGCTCAGCCTGATCCAAAAGCACCGGCCCGCTACCGATCTCTGCTAACTGGTCATTCGGGTTATAAAGTGGGCAACTGGTCATGCTCAAGCAGCCGCAGCCAATACACCCGGCCAGGTTATTACGCAGCTTTTGCAGGTAAGCAATACGGCCATCCAGTATCTGCTGCCAGTTTTTTGAAAGCTGTTGCCAGTCTTCAACCGTCGGCGTGCGGTTATTGGGCAGTGATTCAAAAGCCCGCTTGATCTCCTCCAGGCTGACGCCGACTTTCTGCGCCGCTTTGATCACCGAAATCCGCCTTAACACCTCTGGCTTATAGCGGCGCTGGTTGCCTGCATTGCGCCAGCTGTGGATCAGGCCTTGCTGCTCGTAAAAGTGCAAGGTACTGACTTTAATGCCGCAGCGCTTGGCGACCTTGCCGACACTCCAAATAGCCTCTGCCATCACACGCCCCTGAATTTTTTGCCGTTTGTTCTCAAAAAAGCTTTACCTCAACTAATGTTGAGGTTTTAGCCTGTGATCTCACTTAATGCAAGGAGATACTTATGTACTTAGAACACGTGAATCTGGTGGTTGCTGATATGGATGCCATGCTGGATTTTTACCGTGCCGTATTCCCGCATTGGCGGGTGCGCGATGAAGGCCATGGCGAGTGGTATGGCAGACCACGTAAATGGGTACACTTCGGGGACGACGAACATTACCTGGCGTTAAGCGATCACGGTGAAGGGGAGAACCGCGATCTGAAAGGCCATAGCGTTGGGCTGGCCCATTTTGCCTATGTGACCGATAACATTGATGCCGTTGTGGCCAGGTTAAATAACGCGGGCTATGCCATTGCTAAACCTGGGGCTATAGAGCCGTTTCGCAAAAATGTCTATTTTGTCGATCCGGCCGGGTTTGAGGTGGAGTTTGTCGAGTACCTAAGTGACATCCCGGCGGAGCGGAATTTAAACCGCGATGCCCATTAATAATCAGCTCAGCACCCTCCAGGGGTGCTGAGCCGTAATAGATTTAGATTTTATGCACCATAAAATATCTTTTGAATAATCTGGTAAAATCCCTTTTCGCTTTCAGTGGGAATTAAAAGCAAAAAGGCTATTAGAAAGTGAAGGGCGCTACTTAAGCCACTGGAAGGAACAGATTTACCCTAAGGAAGGCAAAGCATTCCCGCCTTATTTTATGAAGCTGTCTAGCGCTGGTACAGGTGCAAACCTATCCCAGGGCTAGGCAGCTTTTCAGTAACGCCATTGGCGCCGTTGACCATCGTTAGGAACATCTAGATGATTCGTAAATACCGAGAGGCGGATATTGAACAAATTTTGGATATTTGGCTTTCAGCATCGATTAAATCTCACTCCTTTGTTGGATCAGAATTTTGGAAGTCAAAAGTTAGCGAAATGCGTGATGTATACATACCTGCATCCGAGACCTTTGTATTTGAAGCTGATGAGCAGATAGCAGGGTTTTACTGCCTCTATGGAAATACGTTGGCAGCGGTTTTTGTGTCACCAAGCTTGCAGGGTAATGGTATAGGATCAGCGTTAATGGATGATGCCAAGAGCAGAAGGGCGTGTTTGCAGCTAAGCGTCTACAGACAGAACGCACCCAGCATAAATTTTTATAAGAAACATGGATTTATTTCATTAGTTGAGCAAATTGATGAAAGTACTGGCCAGCCAGAATTCGTCATGGAAAATTACTGTTAACCATGCATAGCGGTAAATCTCATCGAGTTCATGGTGTTAATTTAGGGGAAAGGTCACTTCCGCTGGTTTCTGGTCAATCAGAAATCAGCACTTTTCAGCGCAGCAGCCCAAGGATGGGCCTTCATCAACACCCCACCATAAAGCCGTAAATGATCGCCCCGAGGGCCATCCCCAAGGGGTATAATGTCACCGGTCACGGTGGGGTGACTGTGTTACAAACGTTGATTTTCGGCAGGTTTGTTTACTTGTTACTGTTTTTAAATAGATAAAAGGTAGTCGTTCATGATTAACACCAAAATATACAAGGCGGTTTACGAACTCGCCGAAAAGCTCATGAAGGCTGCTGATAAAGAGGATAGGGAGGCTTTCGATGCGCTCTATGCCGAGTTGGAAGCTATTTGCACCGAGAACGAAAACAGCGATAAAGATCACCCAGAGCAGTGGGAAACGCTGGCTGATTTTACTGAAGAGCTAGAAGAGGCGCTGGCTGTCTACGAAAAAGCCTTCGAAAAAGCCGTCGCGATTAATTCCAAAGACCATATGTCGTCCATCGCCTTTTCCATGGCAAAATTGCAAGTTGAGCTGGGCCAGACCGACGCGGCTATCAGCAATCTTAAAAATGCCCAAGCTACCGCCAATAAAATTGAAGATGGCGAGCTTAAAGACGAAATTGATGAGCTGCTTGGAAAGCTGACAACAGGTTAGTTTTTAAGCTGCTGGTTTTAATCATATTCACGATAAACGTAGATGCACATAAAGACTGTTTGTGCTGGGTTTGCCTAAGACTAGGGACACTATTTTGACCAATAACGATATTTTTCGCCGTATACGTTACACCTTCGATTTAAAAGATCGCACCATCGTGGATATCTTCGCCTTGGCAGAGGTCAGCGTGGCTCAAGAGCAGGTAACGGCCTGGCTGAAAAAGGACGAAGACGACGCCTTTGTGACCATGAAAAACAAAGAGCTGGCGGCGTTTTTGAACGGCTTTATTAGCTATAAGCGTGGCAAGCGCGAAGGCCCGCAGCCCGCGCCAGAAGCGCAGTTGAACAACAATATGGTGTTCCAGAAGCTGCGCATTGCGCTGAATTTAAAGGCTGACGATATTTTGGCTGTTTTTGAGCTGGCGGGTTTTAATCTAAGTAACCATGAATTAAGTGCGTTCTTCCGCAAGCCGAGCCATAAGAACTATCGAGAGTGCAAAGATCAGGTGCTGCGAAATTTTTTGCTCGGCGTCCAACTGCAGCTACGACCCAACCAGGATGTGACAAGTCCAGATGCAGAAGTCTGAACTCGTAACTCGGCGGCAATAATCTGAACCTCCGCAGAGGCAAGAGGGTTAGCAATGCAACCCTCTCTGTTTTATCGAGCAAAATGCAGCAGTGGTCAGCTATTCCTTCTTCACACAGACGAAAATCGCATTGCCAGAAGCATTATCCCAGGGAATGATTGTTTCGTAGTTGTGCTCAAACACATGGACCTCGAAATGAGGCGCTAAAAGAGCAATTAACTCCGCAAAGTTAACCGCTACCATTGGGTGTTCGTCGTTCCACATTTGTGTCTCTGCTGCGCTAGCCTTCTCAATGCTTAGCCTAAGCGACTGCTTTTCACCCTGCCCACTGTAGTGCCATCCCGAGCGGAACGTGAAAATGTCATCCGCTTGCTTTGCGCTGTGTTTAACAGATAAACCGTTATCGATTTTGTCTTTATCGACCGCGTTAAAACAGAAAATACCGCCAGAATTGAGTGCGCGGTGCACGCTGGAAATGCACGCTTTAAGTTTCTCAATCCCATCGTTGTAGTGAATCGAGTATAAAAAACACGTGATTAAGTCTTGGGGATCGTTAACCGCGAAGCCACTCATATCTTGCAGGGTGAACTGAGCTTCTGGGCAACGCGTGGCGGCGATATCCAGCATGGGTTGATTGATATCAAGCCCGCTACTGGCGTAGCCAAAATCAATGTAATGACGCACGTGTGGGCCGGTGCCACAGGCTAAATCCAGGTGTGTTGTTCCGTCGTTACCGAAAATCTGATGCAGCCTGCGAATGGCGTTGCTTTGCGCTTGGTAATCGATATCCACGCACATCAAATCGTAGTAGCCAGAAAGGTCGGTATAGAGCGCGTTGACGGACATAGTGACCTATTAGTGGCGGCTGAAATAGTTTGGGTGGCGCATAGTAAACGAGCGGGTAGGGTTTGAGAAGCGGGTATAGCTTGGGGCGTTACTGTTACGCAAATAGACCCTGCGACCCTAAAGAAACCCGGACGCTTACCGATATATAACTAAGACCATCGAGATTTCTCTGGTCGTTGTTAAATGCCAAGAGAGGCCTCTATGCTCAAAATGCTGACCTTTATATTCGCACCCTTGCTCCTGGTGCTATCCACGCATGCCCACTCTCACAAAGATGATGCTGAGGCGGCGGCGTTGGCGTGGCTAGAAGCCATCGATAGCGGTCAGTATGAGCAGGCATGGGAATCTTCATCTCCGCTGTTAAAAAAGCCTCTTTCGCCACACATGTTAGAACGGACAATTGGTGCAGCGCGTCGTGACTTTGGTGCTGTTCAGTCGCGTCGGCGAGTAAGCGCTGTCCGCGAAACCTCTATGCCAGGGGCTCCAAGAGGTGACTACTCGGTTTTGACGTTCCAAACACGTTTTGAAAACAGACCGCAGATCACGGAAACCATCACTCCCCACTTGGAAGAAGGCACATGGCGGGTAAGCGGCTACTATGTGAACTGATACTCACCTATAAGTGCCCATAACTACCCGAACAGCTTTAAATAACGCTCCCTGCATTTGAAAGTACTGCGCACCAAGATCTTCCCATCACACTTCATGACGAAGCCCAACGTGAGTGCTACGTTGTGTATGTACCCTCTGCTTTGTACAAACCCCAGCAGCGTTATTGTTTTTTCAAACTCCCTAAGAAGCTTGCGAGACAAAAGGGCGCTACGGCGGTCAATAGAGTAGGCGCTCGGATATTGGTTTAAAGGCGCGGAGCGCGAGGAGTGGATATGCAAATCCTTTCTCTCAAATCGCACTGGCTCTGGCTATTCATTGCTGGTCTGTTAATGGCTGCGCTTTCGTTTACGTGGCAGGCCGTAGCGCAAACTTCGTCTTCCAGCGCTGTGGTGCTTAGTATTCAAGGCGCCATTGGCCCAGCGACAAAAGATTATCTAGAGCGCGGCCTGCGCCATGCTCGCGAGCAGGGTAGCGAGGTCGTGATAGTTGAGCTCGATACCCCCGGCGGGTTGGTAGACACCACCCGCGACATGATTCGAGAGATGCTCAATGCAGACATCCCGGTCGTGATGTACGTATTCCCCAGCGGGGCGAGAGCCGCAAGCGCGGGTACCTACTTGCTATATGGCAGTCATGTGGCAGCGATGGCACCATCGACCCATCTGGGGTCTGCAACTCCGGTACAAATGGGCGGTGGCGGTATGCCTGGTAGCGATGCCGAAGAAGATCAAGATGCGTCTGATGGGCCGGCCCGTGAAGGTAGCGCCATGGAGCGTAAGGTCATGGAAGACGCGGTGAGCTTCATCCGCAGTTTGGCTGAGCGCCACGGTCGCAACGCCGATTGGGCTGAAGACGCAGTGCGTAATGCAGTGAATCTCAACGCTAGCCAGGCATTAGAGCAAAACGTCATCGACGTGGTAGCACGTGATATTGAAGACCTGCTAGGGCAGCTAGATGGCATGACAGTGGTCATGGAGCGGGGGGAATACACCTTAGCCACCGCTGATCTTGCCATTGAGCGCTTCGACCCGGATTGGCGTACCCAACTACTTTCGCTGATTACCAACCCCAATATCGCCTATTTTTTAATGATTCTGGGCTTTTACGGGCTGATATATGAGCTTGCCAGTCCCGGTAGCCTATTTCCTGGCACCATCGGAATCATTTGCCTGCTGTTGGCGCTGTTTGCGTTCCAGGTGCTGCCGATTAACTACGCCGGACTAGCGTTGATGGTGGTGGGATTGGCGCTAATGGTAGGCGAGACGCTACTGCCCAGCTTCGGGGTGCTGGGGGCAGGAGGCATCGTTGCCTTTGTGCTCGGCTCGGTCATGCTAATGGATGCCGAGTATCTGGCTATTTCAGTGCCGCTTATCGTGGGTGTTGCACTGGTATCAGGAGGCCTAATGCTATGGACTCTGATGCGCTTTGCAACGCTTCGTCACCGCCAGGTGCATACCGGCGCGGAGCAGCTGATTGGCGCAGACGCCATTGCCCTGGAGGATTTCGATACCAACGGCCACGTGCGATTGCACGGTGAGCGCTGGAACGCGGTAAGTGATGTTCCGGTTAAGCAGGGCGATCAGCTTACAGTGAAACGCCTCGAAGGGTTGACGGTATACGTCTCGCCCCACTAGGCCCTCAGTTGTCGTGCGTTATTCATGTGACAGTCCAGCAACTTGATGAGGTGATCCATGATTATTTCGTATTTAGTTCCAGTAGTGCTGGTGTTGATGCTGATTGCCGCCTCCATACGCATACTGCCTGAGTATAAGCGTGGCGTGGTGTTCTTTCTTGGCCGGTTTCAGAAGGTTAAAGGGCCTGGGTTAATCATTGTGATTCCCGGTATTCAAAAGATGGAAGTGGTTGATCTACGTGTCGTTACCATGGACGTGCCCGAGCAGGACGTGATCTCTCGGGATAACGTGACGGTTAAGGTAAATGCCGTGCTCTATTTTCGCGTGGTCGACCCTGAACGGGCGATTATCCAGGTGGAAAATTTCACCCAGGCTACTAGCCAGTTGGCCCAGACCACGCTTCGCTCCGTGCTGGGTAAACATGATTTGGATGAGATGCTTTCTGAGCGCGATAAACTCAACAGTGATATTCAGGAAATTATCGATGCCCAGACCGAGGCATGGGGCATTAAGGTGGCTAATGTTGAGATCAAACATGTGGATCTGGATGAGAGCATGATCCGCGCCATTGCCCGCCAAGCAGAGGCCGAGCGGGAACGCCGGGCCAAAGTGATCCACGCTGAAGGGGAGTTGCAGGCCTCGAAAAAGCTGGTCGAGGCAGCCAATGTGATGCAGGAGAACTCGGCTGCGCTGCAACTGCGCTATCTGCAAACCATGAGTGATATGAGCAATAAAAATGCGTCGACGATTTTCTTCCCGTTACCCATGGATATTATGGAAGCGTTTAGGGACATGAAGCTTAGACACTCGTCACCTGCGCCAAGTGGCGATAAACTGGAGGAGTGATCTTAACGAGCGCGAAAACCTTATGCCCTTAATTGCCAACACTCCCGAACCGCCTTACTACGCAGTTATTTTCACCTCACTGCGCACCGAGGTCGAGAACGGCTACGACGAGATGGCGGCAAGAATGGTCGAGTTGGCAGCGCAGCAGCCGGGTTTTTTAGGTGTGGAGTCGGCCAGAAACGACGTAGGTGTCACGGTCTCTTACTGGGCTGATGTTGCCTCTATCAAAGCGTGGAAGGCTCACGCCGAACATCTAGAGGCCCAGCGATTGGGCCATCAGCAGTGGTATCAGCATTTCAAAACCCGTATTGCCAAAGTCGAGCGGGATTACGGCATATAGGTGGCAAACCACCTGTTCAATTGGTTATACCACTCGCCCCGCCAGCGCCTGCATTCCTGCCGCCAGCCCTAGTACAGTGACCCCCGCCACCAAACTGGTTACCAAGGCATGGCGTTTCCATAGCACCAGCACACCATGCCCAAAGCGGTGAACCAGCCAAGCCAGGCCGAAGTAGCGCAAGCCTCGGGCGATTAACGTCGCCAATACAAACATCACAATCGGGTAGCCGGAAAGCCCCGCGGTAATCATCGCCACCTGGAAGGGGATGGGCAGTATGCCAATGGCTAAAATCGCGGCAAAACCGTACTGATCGAAGAAGGTTTGGAACGACTGATAGCTTTGCTCCATCCCCATAAATTCAATAAACCACGTCCCCACCGACTGATACAGCACTAAGCCAATACTGTAGCCAACCAGTGAAGCAACGAGGCACCCAGCGGTGGTGACGGTAGCAAGCAGCCAAATGCGCTGCTTGTTAACGGCCATCAGCGGTATCAAAACCAGCTCGATGGGGATGGGTAAAATGATCGTTTCGAGAAAGGAGAGGGTGCCCAGTAACCACAGCATATGCTTCGAGCCGTGAATGCGCTCGAACCACTGTTTAGTCCGTTCTGATGTTAGGGCCATGGTGGTGATTACGATTCGGGATTAATGCGGCGGTAAATAGCCGCTAACACACTATAGAGACCGAATGCGAACAGCCCCAAAGCGACAAACGCAAGCAACCACTGGCCGTAAGGTTGGCTTCGCAGCGTACTAAACACTTCGCCCATACCGCCTGCTTGATCGGGGTTGATTTGATAGGCGGCAATGATGAAAAAGCTACCCACGATCACAAACACAAGGCCGCGAATCACTAAGCCGAAACGGCAGATGGGGTAGGCCCATTGTTGAGTTTGTGGTGGCATAGCAAAGTGTTTATCGAATTTGGCCTTGTAGCCTTTCAGCGCGTGGGCAATACCTACGCCAATCATGACTACGCCAACCCCGCCTACCAGCCAGCGCCCGAAAGGCTGCTGCATCAGCCAGCCCGCTACACCCTGCGAGCCGCCGCCTGAATCACCAGAAGAGCCCGCGAATTGGAAGATGAGCGTTGCGGCAAAGAATGCTAACAACGTATGGGTAATGGCGCTGGCCAATAAGCCCGCACGAATAGCCAAGCCTTTGGCGTCGTTGCCGTGATGGTCGGTGTCTTTGACTGCCTGGATAGTCCGCCACATAGCGTAGCCCACCAAACCTATGGCCATAATGGCTAACAAGACTTTTCCGAAGGGAGCGGTGAGCAAGCGCTCTAAGGCACCCCGGCTGCCTTCCGTTTGTCCGCCTTGCCCAAAGGCTGCCAGCGCTGCAAGGCCGCCTACTAATACATACACAGTGCCGCGTGAGGCATAGCCCATGCGGGCGAAAAGAGTAATAGCATCACGGTGGTCGGGGTTATTCATACTGTTGGCCATGGGGTCCTCCTGACTTATTATGGCGTTGCGCATCCCTATGCAATTTAGCTCATGTGGAGCGTATAAGCGGCCCATACTGGCCTTGTGCTGCGCTATTGTCCAGCCTAGGCAAAGTGACTCGGCTAATCACTATTTTTCAGTTGTGGGAGCAGAGTAAGAGTAAAGCCCTGTGACTATTTTAAAAAATAGCGCAACAAGCCATTCCATTAATGCCCAAACACTGACCAACCGGTGCGCTGCACAAACATTTCGAGTGCTTGGGTGCCTAGTAAGCTGTTGCCGTAGGGATCTAACCCCGGTGACCACACCGCAATAGAGCCATGTCCCGGAGCAATCGCCAGAATGCCGCCACCCACGCCACTTTTGCCGGGCAGACCAACCCGAAAAGCGAACTCCCCCGAGGCGTCATAATGACCGCACATCATCATTAGCGAGTTGATACGGCGCGCCCGCTGGGGCGCTACCACGCGAATGCCGCTGGGTTTGTTGATACCGTCTGAGGCCAAAAACAGCCCCGCATGGGCAAGCTGTTCACAGCTCATGGCGATAGCGCACTGGTGAAAGTAGGTGCCTAGCACCTTATCGACATCGTGGCGTAGATGGCCAAAGGCCTTCATAAAGTGCGCCAGTGAAGCGTTGCGGTCGCGGTGGGCCATTTCGGAAGCGGCGACGGCGTGGTCAAAACAGATGCTGTCGTCATTGGCGACATAGCGTACAAAGTTGAGAATCTCGCCCAGGGTCTCTTTGGGTTCATGGCCCATCATAATCGCATCGACCACCGCAATGGCGCCTGCATTGATAAACGGATTACGCGGTTTGCCGCTTTCGTGCTCAAGTTGAACGATGGAGTTGAAGGGGTCGCCCGAGGGCTCACGGCCCACTTTTGTCCAAAGTGAGTCGCCCATCTGCCCAAGCGCAATGGTCAGCGTAAACACCTTCGAAATACTCTGAATCGAGAAGGGGGTGGTAGCACAACCCGCCGAGTACACTTTGCCATCCACAGTGGCGAGCGAAATGGCAAACTGCCGTGGGTCAACATGGCCGAGCTCGGGAATATAGTCTGCGACCTTGCCACGCTCTTCTGCTTTCGCCATGGACGTTGCAATATCATTGATCAAGTCTTGCATGGGCGTATCGTGTACCGTCAATTGAGGCGGGGCATCACCCTAGCGAAAATTAGTGGAAATGTCTGTTAAACATAGCGTCTCTTTTAAACTAGTGTCTTTATTAAACCAGAGTGTCTGATCACCCGTCAGTGCGCAAGATTCGGGTCGGCAACTAGCCCGTGAACGCTTAGGCTGATAGGTAAGTAAGCAGCCCCTTTATGACGGCTAGAGAGATATTAAAATGAACGATTATGAGCGTATCGAAAAAGCGATGGCCTATATGGTGGCCCATGCGGCAGAACAGCCCAACTTGGAAACGGTGGCTGCTCACGTTCATTTGAGTGCCTTTCACTTCCAGCGGCTGTTTTGCCGCTATGCGGGGGTTAGCCCCAAACGCTTTTTACAGGCGCTCACCTTAGAGCGCGGCAAGCAGTTGATGCATTCGTCCACTTCTTTGTTGGATATAGCCCATACCCTGGGGCTTAGCGGTGGCTCGCGGCTTTACGACCATTTCGTGCAGTTAGAGGCGGTCACCCCCGGCGAGTATAAACGCCAGGGTGAAGGAGTGGAGATCGCTTACGGCGTTCATGCAACACCCCTCGGGAGCATATTTGTCGCGGTAACGCCGCGGGGTATCTGCCGAATGGGCTTTGTCGATGTGACTAATTCGGAGGAGTTACTGGCAAGGCTTGCCAAAGAGTGGCCGCGCAGCACCTTTCGGCATAGCCCAGAGGCTACCCGCTACGCGGTGGAAGCGCTATTTACCCAATCTGAAGAGGGAGCTGCCGCTTTGTCGCTGCATGTCACAGGCACTAACTTTCAAATAGCGGTTTGGCGAGCGCTGCTGACGATTCCTGAAGGGCAACTAGCCAGCTACTCCCATATTGCCCAGGCATTGGGTACACCTAAATCGTCCCGTGCCGTGGGCAATGCGGTGGGTGCTAACCCCATCGCGCTATGGATTCCCTGTCATCGGGTAATCCAGCAAAGCGGCGCGCTCGGCGGCTACCGCTGGGGCTTAGAGAAAAAACAGATGGTGCAAGCCTGGGAGCTGGCGCAGGTAAGCGCTAAAACCCCTGTGGCTGAGCGCTGTCTATAAGTTGTCAGGCCTGAAAACAGGGAGGTTACTTTTATGCATATCAATGCCATTCAAGCGGATATCACTAGTCTTAACGTTGACGCAATAGTTAACGCTGCCAACACCTCATTACTCGGTGGCGGCGGTGTCGATGGTGCGATCCACCGCGCTGCCGGGTCAGGGCTTCTTTCCGCATGCAGGCAGCTGGGTGGCTGTGCTACTGGCGATGCCAAGATTACTGAAGGCTTTAATTTGCCAGCTCGCTATGTCATCCATACGGTTGGTCCGGTTTGGCAAGGAGGGGAGCGGGGTGAAGCGGCGTTACTGGCTTCATGCTATCGGCGCTCACTGGCCTTGGCTGCTTCAGTGAAAGCCCGTTCGTTGGCTTTTCCAAGTATTAGTACTGGCGTTTACGGTTACCCTATTGGCAAGGCTGCCACTATTGCCGTTGCAACGGTCAATGCCGTATTAGAAGACACCTCTGGTGTCGAATCCGTGACTTTCTGTTGTTTTTCCGCGGAAGACTTTACGGTTTATCAAGCGTGTCTAAATCAGTTAAGCCGCTAGCGTAGTTGGAAGGGGAAAGCCGATAAAATATTTCTAAAAGCTGTCGATCTAGCCCAACGTCACCCGACCATTAAGTGAACGCACACTTAATAGGAGCAACGAAATGGGATCGTTAGCGGATAAAGCAGCGATTGAGGAGCTGTTAGCGAAATTGACAAGGGCCCATGCAGACCATGACATTGACAGCATAATGGAAGTGTATGCGCCAGAAGCGCGTATCTTTGATTTAGCACCACCGCTGGGTCGTCACGGCATGAATCGGAGTCGACTTGTCGCTTGGCTGGCTACATGGGATGGCCCTATTCGCATCGATGCCAAGGACATCGAACTGCGCATTGATGGCCATTTGGCGCACTTCTCCGCGCTAAACCGGATAAGCGGGTTTCAAAGCAGCGAAGCTCAAGATATATGGTTTCGTAGCACGATGGCGCTTCAGAAATTGAATGAGAGCTGGAAAATCATTTGTCATCACTCTTCTGTCCCTTTTTATATGGACGGTAGCTATAGCGCAGCGGTGGACTTAACGCCAAGCCTCTTTTAAAGGCATGGCCGTGCACGAAGGTGGCATCCCCGACGTGATCGCCGTTGAACAGCACTAGCGTCTTGAACACGTCGAACAGTAGTACGGGGGGCTTGAGGTTTCATTGGCAGCGGCTGGCATCGGTAAACTCGATGACTATTTTGGCAGGCGGCAGTGTATCGCAAGCATTAAGGGCATCACGTGCTCGCTGACCTCTTCGCGGTGTAATCCCACGGGCTCTGGTTTTCCTCGCGGGGGCACCATCCCAGCGCCCGTTTAACGGGTGTCTAGAATATCCAGGGCGATTCAAAGGAAGCTGGATAAGTGGGGAACAATGGGTCACGATTTATCAACGCCTAGTTTCAACTCAGAAACAGGAAAAAACATCCAAGAGTGAAGTGTCACGTGGAGGGCTCACGATGCAGCATACCTTCAACCTCCGTGAACTTTATAGCCAGCAGTTGAACCTTCGTGTTGCTTCGTTGACTGGACGACGGGGTATCACAAGGGGCAAAGCTGGCGACCCACCCGCACACTCCGGCTATAAGGCCGGCCATCGGGGATTCCAGGTGTCTCGCCGGGCACTCCGCATCCTTCTCAGTATGCAGGTTCAACATCGCATCCCCCCCGAAGAGTGGATCCTGGCTTCGAGCACTCAGGGTAAGCCCTTGGTGCTGGGTCCAGAACTGGGCTTTCATGTTTCGATAGCATACGCGGGCTCCATTTGTGGCGTCGCCACCGCCCAGCACCGGCTCGTTGGCATCGATCTGGAACCTCTCCCTGGCCAGTTCGATGATGATTTCCCTATATATCTGCTTTCGGAACCCGAGACCACTCTCGTCCACGATTGTCCCACTTTGTTCTTGAGGGTATGGACATTGAAAGAGGCTCTGGCCAAGGAGCAGGGCATTGGGCTGATCGGCGACACCGACAGCCTGGACACTTCGTCATATGCCCGATCACCCCCTGGTCGGCTGATCGACCGCCCCGACGGCGGGACGGCCTTTCACTGCCACTTTTGCATCGGTAAGCACCGCTACGCTCTGGCACTTATGCAGGGTCCGCTTCTGCTTTAGTTAGTGGACACTCCGATCATGTGAGCTATTGCACGGAATTCAGGAACGCCGGATTGCCACACCACCGAGACCCCAAGCTTGTGCATTCCCCCTTCATCAAGAAGCTATGCGGCTCGACCAGTGTGTTATCGCCAACCGCGGTGCCATAATGAACGAAGGCCTTGACCCCGAGAGTCACGCCGCTACCCAGGATGATATGATCCGACTTGAAGGTCCCCTCCTCAAGGGAGTGCGCCTGCATGGTAGTCGACGTATTCAGTGTACAATTATCTCCGATCGTTACCAGGCTCTTCTCTGTGATAGAACATCCCTCATCGTAGAGCTTGCGACCAACACGGACATTGAGTGCTCTCCACACTAGCCCCTTGAATGGGGTGCCATTTAGCAAGGAAAGGTGAGTGGAGACGACAAGCTTCCAGAACTTTTCGTGCCACCAGAAGTAGTCATCATAAATTGAACAGTACTGGGGCTCATGGTCACCAAAACCGTAGGAGAGACGCTCGATCAGCACCACATATCCGATAGAGACAAGCGACAATAATAGGCTGGTAACGGCAAGTCCAAATGTGCTGCTAAGTCCCAATCCAAAAATTAAAGCATGTCCGATGATTACCAGCAGTACAAGCAGCCCTAGGCGGGCGGCCAAAAACAAACCTATCGTGACCAGATTTGAGCGATTCTTTAATCTCAATCGAGCAGCTAATATATTCGGCTCTTTGTAGTAATCGAATTTTGTGTCCCGTACTACCTTGCGGGGAATCTCAAAAACTGGCGAGCCCAGCAATCCGGTATTTTCACGAGGCTCTCCATCAATAGGCACCATCGCCATAGTGCCAAAAAGCACGTTATCTCCGGTCTTTCCGCGGCTAGGATAGATTATTTCGTTTCCAAGGTAATTATCCTCCCCGAAGCGGACTCGCCCAAGACGAAAGGATGCATTGGAAAACTCCGCATTTGCCATAATAAGATTGTCTGAAACCATAGTGCCGAGTCCAAATTCGCAGAGAAATGGTACATCATGGCGTTGTTGAACTCCGAAATTTGACCCAGACTGCCGCACGCCATTGAATCGATAACCCAGCGCTTTCAAATAATAAATAATATAGGAGCTATCCCCGAATAATAGATTAAAGAACCGGGAGTTGGAGCTCTGTATCATCACCTGCAACATATAGTGCCGTAATCCAAACAGGCGATACTCCTTGTTTTCTCGCAGGAATAGCCAGGCCAGCCGAGGGGTGACCAACGTCCAGACCAAGCCCAGCGCGATCGATCCCGCAAAGACGGCGACCGAGTAGCCGACAAGGGTGGGAAGCGCCGTGATAGTATCAACTGGCAATCCCAGTGTCGGAGACTGACCAGGTGCTCTGGCTGTCTCGGGTCGATACAAGTATGTAATGATCATGATCATTACGAGCCCTAGCCCGAAGGACCATGTGCCGAGCTGGGCAACCGAATAGCCAAGGCGCCTGATCAATGAAACATGTCCAGGCTCCAAGGTCCGGAAACGCGACGATG
This sequence comes from Halomonas sp. QHL1, assembly GCF_001882345.1. Lineage (GTDB taxonomy): Bacteria > Pseudomonadota > Gammaproteobacteria > Pseudomonadales > Halomonadaceae > Vreelandella. The sequence continues at coordinate 1,129,201 of NZ_MINL01000001.1, read as the reverse complement.
TCACGACAGCCGGTGTGCCATGATAACTTAACCCGGCCCTAGCGATCTGGCCGTCGTGCAGGGAGGAGGAATGCCCAAGTTCGGCATCGTCTTCAAGTTGCGTATTGATGTCCAGGACGGCACCATCGCTGATATAAGTACGTGCCCCCACCTTTACCGGGCCGGTGACGATTCGACCATCGACTGCCTTGTAACCCATGATCTTGACTCCACGACCCACCACCGCCTGCGGACCGATATGGATAAGGTCCGTGCAGATAGGGGGACTGCACAACACTACGGCACTCCAATCTATGCGGGCACCCAGCGCTTTCAAATAAGCATTGTAGAGTGGAGTCCCCGGAATCATGGCTAGCGGAGACGTATTGACCAAGGTTTTCACTGTCCAGAATCGAGCGTAGGTCATCCCCCATATCGGAAAAGATTCTGACCGCCAGCGACCGATTAAGAGCCATTTGGCAGCGATGGGAAATACAGACATAAACACCAAGAGGCCAACCGAAAAGGCGGCCGCTCGTCGGTACATTTCAAATCCCACCCCACCCGCGAGACACCACTGAAATCCCTGGATAAAAATTATAAAGAAGACCCAAGCGTAGCAAAAAGACACGATAACCTGATAGGCCCCTGTACCCCAGTAGGCGAAGTAGCTGGCTTCATATAGAACTTGCCTATCATGCTCCCGTGCCAGGGGTTCAGTATGACTATTAAGAATGGCTGCCAGTTGTCGAATTGTTGGTGCCTGATAGATCTCGCGCATGGAAATGCCGGTCGTCTGAAAATCGCGGCGAATTCGTGCGCTGAAACGCGCCATCAGTAGCGAATTGGCGCCTAGATCACCGAAGAAGTCATGCGTTACCGAAACTGACTCCATGTTAAGCAGCTCGGCAAGCATCTCGGCAAGCCGCGATTCAAGTGCCCCTTGAGGTGCCACGTAATCGGCTGACCCGCGTATCAGACGCTTTCCCGACGGCGGTGGCAATGCGTTACGGTCCACCTTATCGGACGGAAGCATCACGATCGACTCTAGACACTCATAATAGGTAGGCACCATATAGGTGGGCAGCTGCTGTGATAGCGTATGTGCCACCTCTTCAGGCGTCACGTGCATATTCGTCGTGTAATACGCCACCAACTCCTTGATACCGGGCCTGGGCTCGAAAGTATCCACCACCGCTTGCACAACTCCCGAACACTGCATGATGACGGACTCGATCTCCGTCAACTCGATCCTGTAGCCCCGTATCTTGACTTGGGTATCGATCCTACCGTGGTATTCGACCTGTCCTGCCTCATCTATACGCCCTAGATCCCCGGTCCGATAGATACGGCCCGAGGGGTTATCAGGAAGTCCAAGGAAATCCCTGATGAAGGCTAGCCCTGTCAAGTCATCACGCCCGACATACCCGGGCGAGAGACCGATACCGGCAATCCCGATTTCCCCGACTTCCCCCTGCCTCAGCGCAGCAGGTCCGTTCGGATCAAGGATAACAATCATGTAACTCGGCAGCGGGCTGCCAATGGTCACGGGTTCGCTAGGACGCAGCACCGCGACAGTCGCGGTCACCGTCGCCTCGGTCGGCCCGTAGGCGTTAAGAATAATCCTGGTGTCGCAGTGCCAGCGGCGAACAATCTCTTCCGGACAGGCTTCACCCGAGACGATCAGAAGCCGGAGATCAGGCAGATCGGGCAACTCCTCATCGATAGTGGCAAGCAACGTGGGTACACAGCAGAGTGCCGTAATTTTACGTTCTGCGAGAAACGTATGGAGCTCCTCACCCATTAGGCTACCGCCGGACTCGCTGGGTACCAGAGTCGCACCAGCTAGGAGGGGCACCCAGATCTCTTCCACCGAAAAATCAAATGCCAGAGTGAGTCCCTGATAGACTCGGTCTCCTGGTCGGTAGCCATAGGTTTCTGCCGCCACTCGGACGAAATTGACGATCGAATGATGCTGAATTTTTACCCCTTTCGGTTTACCGGTAGACCCTGAGGTGTAGATGATATAGGCAAGATCGTTTGTTGGTATACGAGGCTCAACTCGAGCCGGGGAATATCGCGACCGCTCTTCGACGAGCGTGTCAAGACTAAGCACAGGTAGTTGGGCCACATTAGCCAAGTCGACATACTTAGCTACCGTTAGGACGATTGAGACACCTGCATCCCGAGTTATGTACTGTAGTCTGTCAGCCGGAAGCTTGGGGTCGAGCGGCACATAAACCGCCTCTATCTTCAGTACTGCAAGCAAGGCAATGTACGCCTCGATGTTCCGGTCGAACAGGAGTGCCACCACATCGCCGGCTTCTAGTCCCTGATCTATTAACAAGCATGCTAGTCGGTTTGCCTCTGCTTCGAGGCTGCCAAAATTTATGTTTCCCTGCTCGGTCTCGATAGCGATCTCATCTGGCCTCTGCTCTGCCACCACTTCGAATAGGTGGTGCAGGCGCTCACCGGGCATCCACCTTGGTCTCGTATCACCACTTCTGGTCAAAATGGTAGGAAACTCATCAACGAGATCAATGGAATCTATTTCTAACGTGTTATTGGAATTGTTCATAATTAACCCCTGCTAACAGCCCAATGTCGAACCACCGGATACTATCCGCAGCCTCTTATGAACTCTGAGACTTCATCCACGGCACCAGTGGAATAACCCCTCATACTTCATTTTACTTCAGCATTACTTACAACTACCTGGCCTCGCTAGCCACGAGATATGTATCGAATCTGTGACACAGCCGAAACAGGGATTCCATTCACCAAACCCATTCTTTTTTTATCCGAGAATGAGATATCTAATTATTAATAGTGAGCTTCCTTGATTCTTTGATTTTCAAGACCAAGCAATCCACCGCATCTCAATTGAGATGCGTTAACACTATGCTTGCATTGCATTAGTTGCCTTTACGTCGAATAACTTATAGTGCAGAAAATGATCACCAGCAAAGAAAATTTGCGCAGCAAACACACTCATAAATAAACTCAAACAATCATTGCTTTAGTTGACCTTTTCTACTACTGATTCTCAAGAAACAACGGATAATGGAAAGTTTTATACAATAAAATAATTATTGTAAAACTATGCCTAAACAGGTAAGCATTGTTATCATTTTTGTTAACATTATAAAAATATTCATTAACAATGAAATATTCGCGTACGCAGAGTAAATCAAAAATGTTGAACAATTTTTTCTTGATAACAGGGGATAGGTTAACAATACAAGCACATCGCCGTGTGTCTCTCAGGGCTTGTTGATTAGCTACCAGCAGGCCCTGGTATCAGGGTGAGCATCCACAAAGCCTGAGGTATCGACGTCAGCAAGCAGGAGCCCGATTGCGCCTGGTTGCGCGATGAGGCAACCGGCAAGGTCAAGACTCGAGCATTTGCTAACCGCCGGCAAGATTTTCCCCGCCTGTTTGAATGGCTTGATCACCAGGCTGGCGAGCCGCGTGATCGGCTGCACATCCTGCTGGAAACTACCGGCATCTATAACGAAACACTGGCTTACTGGTTGTATGCTGAGGGGCGGCCTTGGGGGCGGCGATACGGAAGCTGTTCCACATCGTTTATGGCGTCCTCAAGACCCAAACCGAATATCGGTCACAAACCATCTGATGCTGGGTTTGTGACCGGGTAGGAGAGATGGTATCTAGAAGCTGTATTCAATGCCCATCACTAATGAGTATGTATTACTGGCAGAAGCGCCGAAAGCATCACCCGGAATAAAGTAACCAAACTTGGATCTCAATCTGACATTCGAAAACTCGTGATAACCGATAACCAGGTCTATTGCTTGACCCACATCCCGGCTCTCACCGTTTGGCGGGACCAAAAACAATGCACCTTCGATAAAGTCATTTGAAGCCACATCCTGTTGATACTTATGGTAAATCAGGTCGATGGAGCTCTGCTGACTTGGACGGATGCCGAGCCCAGCGGTAAATATACGAAGATTGCTTAATTCAGGGTCTAAGGTTTCACCATAATAGCTGAAATCTTGTACTCCGTTAAAACGGTACGAGTTATCCTGAAGACCTGTCTGTCGAAACTGACGGTCTACATTATCATTGAGATCGGAATCTCCACTCCCAAAGGCATATGCAAGGGTTAGCGATGGCTCAAGAGGAGCCTTAAAGCGATAAGTTCCACCAATATCGAACCCGTAACCTTGCAAAGGAGTGGAGCCATCGCGCCCACGCATATGAGCCATCTCAAGCCAATAGTCAAGAACATCCGTTACAGTTCCACTAGCTTGCAGGCCGAAGAACCTTGGATTATCTGAATCTTCGGAGTAGTCGTCGCGAACAAGAGCATAAGCTCCTACAAGGTGCTCTTCCGCCACTTGATAACTACCGTAAAGGATATAATTATTGACACGCTCATCAGAAGTGTCATCCTCAAATAGATCTTCTCTGTAGAGACGCTCGCGACTGGCTGACAACTCTACTAAAAAATTTTCCAGTTCGTAAAATGCCCTGATGCCGTCCAATTCTTCTACGTACAACCACTCTCGAGTATCATAGAACCCCTGACGACCGACTCGAAATGACAACCCCTCTACCACCTCATCAACATCAACATCCAGATAAAGTTGTGTCAAACTGAGAGTATATTCATTTTCTTCTAGCTCACTATCGCGTTCACGTTCCACTACATGCCATCCCTCTCCCAGAATTTCTAAATAACCTTCTATATTTTCACTGAACTGAAAATCAACTCCCAACCCGATTTCGGGCATTAGTGCCGACAAATCATCAGACGTTCTATCATCGAGATCGCGATTTGCGAGGCGTTCATAGCTGAGATCTAACCATACCTCGGTCCAGAAGCGATCACTAGCTGACGACTCTTCCACTTGATCGGCAAGCAGGAGTGTAGAAGCGCCCATCAAATGGCAACATATAACAGTGGCTTGGATTTTGAACGTCTTCTTCCATCGATGAAAAAGCTTTACATGAAGGATAAATCGGAGCGGATGTGAATTGCATGTCATGCTCTAGCACCCCCGAGGAAGACATCATTGACTACTGATTCGCATTGCGAGGCTGTTGGTCAGCCGAACAAGCGTCCACTTACGGTCACGCTGGAGCGTGAACATGTTGTACAACGGCACTGGGTTCTGTTTGAGCATGTGCCAGGAATCGCCGGGGGTCAACCTTGCTGGCTACGCTCGCTCTGTTAATTACGTATGTCCTAGCGGATGGCAAAAATCAGTCTTGTAAAACATTCGAACGTTTAAATTAGGGAAGCTCTATAGTGATCTCGCCGCTGCTGCCTGGCTGTCAACGACGGGGTACATTCTGAACTTTCTGCTAACGATTAATATAGCCAACTGATGAAGCAGGGCTCGTTCGCCGAGGCTGAGCACCAGAACAAGAAGAAGGTCACCCGCCGAGACAGGTTCCTGGTGCAGATAAATGAATACACATTTAGTAGGAGCAACGAGATGGGATCGTTAGCGGATAAGGCAGCTATAGCGAAGCGGTGGACTTAGCGCCCTGATGGAAGATCTTAGCTATTAAGTTGCTTAGCTAGGCTTCATACGTCACTACTCATTGCACCACTTAGCGCCTCCCGCTAAAGTCTCGCTCTTGTTCACCTGGGCGAGACCTCTTTATGGCCACACTGATGATTCAAGGCACCACCTCGGATGCAGGTAAAAGCACCGTGGTGGCTGCTCTTTGCCGCGTGCTGGCAAGGCGTGGAGTATCGGTGGCGCCGTTTAAACCCCAGAACATGGCGTTGAATAGCGCGGTGACTGAGGATGGCGGTGAAATTGGCCGCTCTACGGCCTTACAAGCACAAGCCTGCTATTTGGCACCCCACAGCGATATGAATCCGGTACTGCTAAAGCCGGAAACCGACCGCGGCGCCCAGGTGATTTTGCGCGGTAAGGTGCATGGCCATATGGATGCCCTGGATTACCACGCCTATAAACGCACCGCGAAAGAGAGCGTGATGGCGGCATGGCAGGCGTTGGAAAGCCGCTTTGATGTGATTATTGCCGAAGGCGCTGGCAGCCCCGCTGAAATCAACCTACGTGAGGGCGATATCGCCAATATGGGCTTTGCTGAAGCGGCTGACTGTCCAGTATTACTCGTCGGTGATATTGATCGTGGTGGGGTATTCGCCCAATTGGTGGGTACGCTAGCGCTATTGAGCGAGAGCGAACAGGCGCGCACCAAGGGCTTTATTGTCAACCGCTTTCGGGGTGATATTGCGCTGCTCAATCCTGGACTTGAGTGGCTCGAGGAGCGCACTGGAAAACCTGTACTGGGCACGTTGCCTTATTTACAAGGCTTGGTGCTCGATTCGGAAGATAGTATTGGCTTAACCCACGCCGAAAAGGCTAGCCAGACGCTTAACGTGATCGTTCCCGCGCTACCGCGTATCAGTAACCACACCGACTTTGACCCCCTGCGTTTGCACCCGCAGGTATCGCTGACGTTTGTGGGGCCCGACCAGCCGATACCCGCCGCCGATGTGATCATTCTGCCCGGTAGTAAAAGTACTGCCAGTGATCTTGAATGGCTGAAACGCCAGGGCTGGGATAAGGCAATCCAGCGCCATCTGCGTTACGGCGGGAAGATGTTGGGTATTTGCGGTGGCTTTCAGATGCTGGGCGAGAAGGTGGATGACCCAGAAGGTTTGGAGGGGAAGCCAGGAACAGTAGCGGGATTGGGGTTTTTATCCCTCACAACGCGCATGGTCGCTGGCAAGCAACTTCGCAACGTGAGTGGCTTAACCGTGGCAGAGGGCGCTACTGTCACAGGGTATGAGATTCATAACGGCATTAGTGAAGGCCAGGCGCTTTGTTCGCCGCTATTTGAAATAGACGGACGACCAGAAGGCGCGGTCAGTGAGGATGGCCAAATCATTGGTACTTACCTGCACGGGTTATTTGATCTCCCGGAGGCCTGCCAAGCTCTACTAAAGCAGTTGGGCATGGTTAATGGAGAGCAGAGCGACTATCAAGCTCACCGTGAGCGTGAGCTTGACCGTTTAGCCGATATGTTGGAAACCCACATTGATATCGAGACGGTTATTGCGCTGATTGATGCTGGCGCTTCGCCATCACAGTAATTTCAATACTGCTGCCACCGCAGATATTGGGGGATTCGGTGCAAGTGCGGGCAGGGTAGTGCCCAGGCTCAAAGTACTCAGCGTAAACACTATCCATGTCTTGGATGGCGTGAAGGTCAGTGAGATGGATATCCACCCGCACTATGTCTGCAAGGCTACCACCTTCCATTTCAAGCATCCGCGAGAGTGAACGCATCACAAGGCGAGTCTCTTCTTTAACGTCGCCTCGGGCAGCATGACCATTTGAAAGGTCGGCGACGGTCAGCCCGGAGATAAAGATGTAGTGATCATCGACTACCATGTGACTACCGGGGAAATTTGGTGTGGGCATGGTAGGGTCATTCATAAAGGTGGGCATACTAGCTCCTTCTAAGTGATGTTCACGCTTACAGTTCTCTTCGACAGATTGTTAACAGTAGTGTTCAGTATCAGTAAAAATGAATGGACGTCGCGGTGAGGCACGTCGCGCTGTCAAAACGGTGATGTTTGCTCTAGGCTTGCGGGTTTTTAGTCGGTGAGGATGATTCAAATGAAGGTCGTACACGTTAACGCAGAGGCCCAGCGCAACGCCTGTCTGGCGCGATTATGCGCTGAGGTTTACGGACAAGAGTCGGGTCTTACGCCGCTGGTCGTGTTCACCGGCACCTGCAGTGTGTTTTTTCCGCAAGAAGCAGCGCGGCTGTTTGCTGCTGTTGATGGACTGGGTAAACCTCAAGCGCTGGCGCTGCTAGTGCTGGACGAGGAGGGCGAAGGCATGACGGTGACTCATGCCTGCGCGCTTGACCAAGCAGACGCCCAGCAGCGTTTGATCAGCGAGCTGACTCTGAAAGCGCCGCTACGTGTCGAAGTGGATAACGCCGAACAAGAGGCGTTCTATCAAAAAAGTGGCATTAAGCGCTGGTTCGGCGGGGTGGATGGAAAGCGTATTGGCTTGGGCGCTCGCCACCCAGCCAAGAGTGTTAGCGAACTGGCACCCACCCTGGTTTTGGATGAAGCGCTCATTTTACGCCGCTTTAAACATGACCCTAAGGCGTTTGAAGCTGCCAAACAGGCCTTTTTGAAGGGTTTAAACGATTTTCCACAAACGCTTTAATCGCCATCAGAAAACGCTGCGTTCCAATTGATGCAACCAAGTTGCACGGTGTTGTCATGTTTTTTCCGTGTTAGCCCGATAAAATGAGCATTACGACTAGCTTATTAAAAGAAGGGAGAAGCTCATGGCATTACCGATAATGGATAACAGCCAACGTTATGGTGCGATTAGCCGCTTGTTGCACTGGGGGATGGCGCTGCTGTTTGCTTGGCAGTTTACTAGCGCTACGGCGCACTGGCTGTTACCCGACACCCCCTTTGAAGAGTTCTTCTGGGGAACCCATTACCCGGTGGGTGTATTGCTACTTACCTTAGTCGTGCTGAGAGTGATATGGGCTATAGCCAATGCGTCGCGTCGCCCGCCATCGGTGAGCGTTATGTCAAAGTTGGGCCATCTTGCGCTCTACGGCTTGATGATCGCGATTCCGACGATTGCGCTTATTCGCCAGTACGGTTCGGGCCGTTCGCTTGAGGTATTTGGCATTACGCTGATGTCAGGTTTTGAGGGCGAGGAGATCACCTGGATGACGGATCTCGGCAGTTTGCTTCACGGTGAGCTGGGTTGGACACTGTTGGCGCTGATCGTAGGGCACGTCGTGATGGCCATTTTGCATCGCAAACTGACTCACCACGATGTGCTGACGCGCATGGCCAGATAAGTAAGCTACTTCTTTGCTAGCTCGCGCATGGCGGTTTCCAGGCCCTCCATGGTCATGGGGTACATACGGTCTTCGATAATCTCGCGAATGAGCGTAGTCGAGTAGGTGTACTCCCAGGCTCGGGGCGGCATCGGGTTAAGCCACGCTAGGCGGGGAAACGTTTCGCATAAACGCTTAAGCCAAACGCCGCCCGCTTCGTCGTTGAAGTGCTCGACGCTGCCGCCGGGGTGGGTGACCTCATAGGGAGACATGGCCGCGTCACCGACAATCACGACTTGGTAATCCGCACCGTAGGTGTGCAAAACATCCATGGTCGGGATCCGCTCGTTACCCCGACGAATATTGTTTCGCCAAACTCCTTCGTAAAGGCAGTTATGGAAGTAGTAGTGCTCCAGATGCTTGAACTCTGAGCGGGCGGCAGAAAAAAGCTCTTCGCAGACGCGTATATGGTCATCCATCGAGCCGCCCACATCCAAAAACAGCAGCACCTTCACCGCGTTATGGCGCTCTGGGCGCATCTGCACGTTGAGTAGCCCGGCGTCCTTGGCGGTTTCACGGATGGTGCTATCCACGTCAAACTCATCTAATGCCCCTTGGCGGGCAAACTTGCGCAGGCGGCGTAGCGCCATTTTGATATTGCGCGTGCCTAACTCCAGGGAATCATCGTAATCACGGAAGCGCCGCTCGTCCCAGACCTTGGTGGCACGGCGGTGACGAGAGCCATCCTGACCAATGCGAATGCCTTCCGGGTTGTAGCCGTAGGCGCCAAAGGGGCTGGTGCCGCCGGTACCGATCCACTTGTTGCCCCCCGCGTGGCGCTCTTTTTGCTCCTCCAGGCGTTTTTTGAACGTCTCAATGAGCTCTTCGAGGCCACCCAGGGATTCGATTTTGGCTTTCTCTTCTTCCGTTAGCTGCTTCTCAAACTCCCGGCGCAGCCACTCATCGGGGATCAGCGCCTCAATGGCGGCGTCCATGTCCTCAAGGCCTTTAAACCAGGCGGCGAAGGCGCGATCAAAGCGGTCAAAGTGGCGCTCGTCTTTGACCATCACCGTGCGGGCCACCTTATAGAAGGCCTCCATGTCTGCGAACACAACACCGCGTTCCACCACGGAGTGAAGATCCAGCAGCTCGCGTAGCGATACCGGAACGCCCGCACGTTTTAGTGTTTCAAATAGGCCAATAAACATGGCTTAGCGGCCTGTGCCTTTCTGGCGACGAATCATAAACGCCAGGCGTTCCAGCAGTTGGGTGTCCTGCTCGTTTTTGACCAAGGCGCCGGCCATGGGCGGCAGCGCTTTGGCCGGGTCACGGTTATAGAGCGCCTCTTGAGCAATATTGTCAGCCATCAGTAGCTTGAGCCAATCGACTAGTTCTGACGTGGAAGGCTTTTTCTTCAGGCCTGGCGCTTTACGTAGCTCAAAAAACACCTCTAGAGCTTCGCTGACCAGCTTGGGCGCAATCGCCGGAAAGTGCACATCGACAATCGCCTGCATGGTCTCGCGGTCGGGGAATTCGATGTAGTGGAAAAAACAGCGACGCAGAAAGGCATCCGGCAGCTCTTTTTCGTTGTTTGAGGTGATGATGATAATCGGGCGCTGTTCAGCGCGAATGGTCTCACCGGTCTCATAAACGTGAAACTCCATACGATCCAGCTCTTGTAGCAGGTCGTTGGGGAATTCGATATCGGCCTTATCGATCTCGTCGATCAGTAGCACCACCCGTTGATTGGCGGTAAAGGCTTCCCAAAGCTTGCCGGGCTTGATGTAGTTGGCAACGTTCTCTACGCCTTCAACGCCAAGCTGAGAGTCACGCAGGCGGCTGACGGCATCGTACTCGTATAAACCCTGGGCCGCCTTGGTGCTGGATTTGATATGCCAGGTAATCAACTGAGTATCGAGAGACTCGGCCAACTCTTCAGCCAGCAGGGTTTTGCCGGTGCCCGGCTCGCCCTTGATCAATAGCGGCCGCTCAAGCACCACGGCAGCATTCACCGCCTGCTTAAGCGCATCGGTTGCGATATAGGAAGAAGTGGAATCAAACGCCATGGGAGAGCCTCGGCTTGTCGGAAGCGGGGTTATGAAAGGATAAATGGATTCAAACAAGTGTACGTGAGGGCCACCCTCCAGGCCAAGGGGGATGGGCCGCCCTTAATGGCCATGGCTATATTGATACTTTGTGATGCAAAAAAGCTTCACAGCGCGCAATGCTGGTGCATTTTATATGTTGCAGTGCGTTGGGAGTTGATACTAAATAAGTAATTTTTGTATAAAATTTTGTTTTTTATAGATTTTTAAAAAAATGGCACGCAGATCGCAGTATATGGCAAAGGATGAGTGAATAGAGTGGCTAGGTCCAGGATCTAACTTACGACGTAAAGCTTCTCTCCCTTCTTCATTCATGTCGCTACCATCTAGTAGTGATAAACCGAGTGAGCTGGCGTGCTCCACCTGGGTCCCCTTCGGGGGGCCTTTTTTTAAGCCTGGATTTTATGTCTGAATTGCATGTATAGAAAAACTATCAGGGGGATAGTTTCTTATAACAATATTTTACAAGCAATTTGGAAACAGTGTTCGTATACTAAGCTCTGTACAGGAAAGTTGGATAGCAACTACCGCAATCCCAAGCGCAAGGAACTGCGCTGCATACAGAGGATGACCCTGATGAGTAATATGAAACTGATTTCTGCCGCTGTTATCACCGCTAGTTTCGCACTGGCAAGCCAAGCGGCACTCGCTTATAACGCTGGTGACGTATTCGTTCGTGGCGGCGTTGCCCAAACGGACACGGGTTCAGGTAATGGTGACGTGGCTGGTGATCAACTCAGTGTAGATGATGCACGGGGATTCACTTTCGGTGCTGGCTACCTGTTTACCGACAAGGTTGGCGTTGAACTGAATAGCTCAGAGAAATTTGAGCACGATATCAGCACCGCTACTGGTGGCGATTTAGGTAGTGTTGATCGCCTCCCGGTTAACCTATTGGTTAACTACTACCCGATGGGCGGCCTGGATTCACGTATACAGCCCTACGTTGGTGCTGGCCTTAACTACACACGTTTCTCCGGCGAGCCAAGTGGTGTGAGCATTGAAGAGAGCTACGGTGCTATCGGTCAAGTGGGTATCGATCTGGCCGTAACCAACAACATCATGCTTAATGGTTACGCAAGCTACGCTGACGTGAATTCGGATATCAATGTTGGTGGTGAAGTCGACATCGAACCTGTCACCGTTGGCGGTGGTATTACTTACCGCTTCTAAGCTTTATTTGCCTAAGTGCCATTTAATTCAATACCGTTTGGTACTTGGTAATCAATCAACGCCCGGCCTTGTGCCGGGCGTTGCTCGTTTGAGGCAATAGAAAACATTGCTGAATTGCTCAGCGTGTTAGGTTGTCAAAACCACTCTCCGTCACCGCCACATTATCTTCGATACGAATGCCACCGCAGGATGAGAGTTGGTCGACCAAACTCCAGTTAATTGGCAGTGAGGTGTTGCGCAGTGGTGCGAGAAGCATGGCAATGAAATAGAGCCCAGGCTCAATGGTAACGACCATGCCAGGGCGAAGAGCGCGTGTAAGTCGCAGCGCTGGGTGCTGCTCTGGCGCTGGGGCGGGAGTACCATCAGGGTGGCGTAATCCGGCCACATCGTGCACTTGAAGACCAAGAGAGTGCCCCAGCCCATGAGGGCAGAATGCCCGCGTAACGCCTTCGGCAACCGCTTGTTCGGCGGTGCCTTTAAACAGATCGCTAGCCACCAATATTTCACCCAGGTGGTGGTGCATCTGTTCGTGCAGTGCCACAAAGCTAACCCCCGGGGCTACGCCTTTGACTAACTCATCTTTCAGCCCATGCATGGCGGTGACTAGTTCGCCAAACGCTGCGGGAGCGTCGGGGCCCGCATAAGTACGTGTGATATCGGCGCAGTAACCGCGAAAGCGTCGACCTGCATCGACTAGCAGGCTGTAGCGCTGCTTAGGCGCGTTAAGGTCGTAGTGTTGATAATGCAGCACGCCTGCATGCTCATTTAAACCAATAATATTTTGGTAAGGCACGTTTGATTCGCGCTGACGACTGGCCCCTAGATAAGCCAACTGAATATCCAACTCACCGGATGCGCCAATAAAAGCTGCCTGGCTTGCTTGATGGCCCGCTATCGCTAAACGGTTGGCTTCACGAATGCAGGCGATCTCATAGGGCGTTTTAATCAGCCGTAATTCATCAAGGGCATGCACTATTTGCTCAGGGTGACACTCAGCTTTTAGCGCCTGCCGGATGTTGCTGGCAAGACGGTCAATATCGCCAATGACGGCGGCATTTCCCGAAAGCGGTGGGGTGATTTTCTCGCTGCAGAAGTGGATATCAAACGCGGCTACCCAGGGCTCTTCGGGTAGGTGAGTAGGCAAGTGCCAAAAATCGGCTGGCGCATACAAGTACAGCTGTGGGCGCTTTTCTGGCTGAATAATCAACCAGCTATGCTGCACATCGGCTAACCCCACCCAGTGCATGAAATGCCCGTAGGTTTGAAAAGGGGGCGCGTGGTCATCAGCAAAGTGTACGCTGGTATGACCACTGTAAATTGCCAGACTATCAAACCCGTGGTCGGTCAAAATATCCGAATAAGCACGCTGCAGGTGCGCTATATGCTCACGTTGCAGGTCAAATAGGGTGGTTGACATACAAAACTGTGCCCTCTCTTAAGTAAGCATTTCTCAAATGCGGGTTCATAGACGGGGCGGCGCAAGTTCGCTCCACAGGCTATCCAGCTCCGCGTGGCGATGATTTTGATGGCGGTATAGCCGTAGCTCCATGGGCACATCCCAGCGACTATCGCCCGCTCTTACCAGTGTACCTTGGGCAAGCTCTGCAGCGACGTTGCGCTCTGGTAACCAACTCATGCCGTAACCAAGTAACACCAGCTCTTTAATACCCGCCGCGTAAAGGTTTTCACTCTGCGCGGTTAAATAGGTAGTTTGGGAGAGTCTGGCTAGGTGCGCTTTAACCGCAGACCCCAACAACCCACGCTTTGGGTAGGCAAGCCAAGGCAATGGCTGGTGGCGCGACCCTGGCAGCAATGCCCGCGGTTCTCCCTCTGGGTTTAATCCAGTCACTGGGATCAGTCTTTCATGACCAATCACACGATAGTTGCAGGCGCTGGTGTCAATATCCAGATCACAGCGCCCAATCGGCCAGTAGCAGATAGCCAGGTCGCACTCGGCGCGCGCTAAGGCTTGAAAGTAGTCGTTGGCCACCCAGCCAGTCGCCCGCAAATACGGCTGTACGCGATCTTGCCACCCGGTAGACGCCAGCCATTCAGGTAAAAAGTGCGGCAGCAAGCTCTGTGGCGCTGCGACCATAATACGCCGCTGCTGGCCGGCGTTAATTTCGCGTACGCGGTCACGGGTCAGGCGCACTCGCTCGGTCACCTGTTCGCACAGGGTCAAAAACTCCTCCCCGGCCGGGGTGAGCGAAAGCGGCAGCGTTTGACGATTGATCAGCGTTACGCCCATCTCCTCCTCAAGCAGTTTAATCCGCCGGGAGAAGGTGGGCTGTGTAACGTTTTGATCATCTGCTGCGCGTGAGAAGTGCCGCGTTCTGGCCAGGGCGATAAAATCTTCTAGCCAGCGAATTTCCATGCTCTACCTCTCAGCGCCTGGGTTCGCTGTTTCGAATATGACGCCCGCTTCATAGGCGCCCCTCTTCGACAGCGTGGCACGCCACGCGGGTTCCGTCATCCTGTGTTTGCAGCACGGGGATCTCTTGCTTACAGCGTGCATTGGCATGCGGGCAGCGGCCATGGAAAACGCAGCCGCTAGGCAGGTTAACCGGGGTCGGCACCTCGCCGGTGAGACGAATGTGCTGCGGACGGTCGTCCTTCAAGCGTGGAATCGCCGAGAGCAGCGCCTGGGTATAGGGGTGGCGTGGCTTATCGAATAGCGTCGCGGTAGTGGCAATTTCACACACCGTGCCTAAGTACATCACCGCCACGCGGGTGCCAAAGTGCTCTACGACGGCTAGGTCGTGGGTAATGAACAGATAGGTCAGGTTGCGCTCTTGCTGGGCTTCCATCAGCAGGTTGAGTACCTGGGCTTGAATCGAGACGTCGAGCGCGGAAATAGGCTCATCGGCAACGATGAACTCAGGGTCAACGGCCAGGGCGCGGGCAATGGCTATACGCTGACGCTGGCCGCCGGAGAACTCGTGACCAAAGCGTTTGCCCCAGTCCGGGTCGATGCCCACCGAGCCCATCACTTCTTCTACCTTGTCGAGGATCTGCGGTCGTTTCCAATCAGGGTGGTGCAAGCGCAGCGGCTCTTCCAGGGTCTGTTGAATGGTCATGCGCGGGTTGAGCGACGCATAAGGGTTCTGGAAAATCATCTGCATCCGCTTGCGATACGGCAGCAGTTGGCGAGAGCTCAAGTTGTCGATGCGGTTGCCGTCGTAGCGTATCTCACCCTCGGTTGGGGTCAGCAGCCCCATGACGGTTCGCGCCACGGTGGATTTGCCGCAGCCCGACTCGCCAACTACGCACAGCGCTTCGCCGCGTTTGATATCCAGATTCACGCCATTAATGGCATGGACATGCTCTTGGTGGCGAACCAGCTTGCCGCCTTTAAAACGCAGCTGATCGAGGAAATCCCCAGAGAGGGAGAAGCGCTTTTTCAGATCGCGAATCTGCAGCAGTGAATCAGCGCTCTCTTCGTTCTGACGGGGGGTAGGATTATGGCTGTCCGTTATGGCCTCAGCGTGCGCACTCATGAGGTTTCCTCCTTCAAACGGCGATCTTCAAGCATTTCAGCCACCATATGACACGCTACACGGCAGTTGCCGGACTCGACAAACTCAGGCACCTGCTGGGTGCAGGCGGGGCGGGGCTGACCATCGGCACGATTGATAAAATCGCAGCGCGGATGAAACGCGCAACCGCTGGGCAGGTTTGAGAGCGACGGCATGCTGCCACGAATCTGATTGAGCTTTTCGCCGGGGGTTGCCATCTGGGGCAGGGCGTTGATTAACCCCTGGGTGTAAGGGTGCTGCGGGTCGTTAATAATCTCCCGCGTCGGGCCCTGCTCAATGACTCGTCCCGCGTACATGACCAGCATGCGCTGGGTGACCTGGCTGACCACGCCCAGGTCGTGGGTGATCAGAATAAGCCCCACATTGTGCTGCTCGCAGAGATCAAGCAGTAGCGCCATAATCTCGGCTTGAATGGTCACGTCGAGCGCCGTGGTGGGCTCATCGGCAATGATAATGTCCGGGTCAAGCAGCAGGGCGATGGCGATAATAATCCGCTGGCGCATACCGCCTGAAAGCTCATGAGGATACTGATCCAGACGCGTTTCCGGCGAAGGGATTTGCACCTGCTGTAGTTTGTCCAGGGCAATCGCGCGAGCTTCCTTAGAGGAAATGCGCCGGTGCGCTTTTAAGCACTCAACCATCTGCTCCCCTATGGAGAGCACCGGGTTCAGCGTCATCATTGGATCTTGAAAGATCATCGAAACGCGGTTGCCGCGTACTTTACGCAGGCCACGCTCAGACATGCGGTTAAGCACCTGACCGTCAAACGTCACCGTACCACCAGCGATAAAGCCTGGCTTGGCGATTAAGTTGAGCAGCGAAAACGCAGCAACTGACTTGCCTGCGCCGGATTCCCCGACGATGCCCAAGCGCTCACCGCGCTCAAGGCTGAAACAAATATCGCGTAGGGCGTGTACTTCGCCCTGGCGCAGTGCAAAACGGACATCGAGGTTATTGACTTCAAGTAGTGCCATGGTGTCCTCAGCCTTTATAGAGTCGTGGGTTCATGACATCACGCAGCCAATCGCCAAGTAGATTGATCGACAGCACCAACACCACCAGAACTGCACCCGGGATCAAGGTGATCCACCAGGAACCGGACTGGATGTAGTCAAAGCCTGATTTAATCAATGAGCCAAGCGACGGGTGCGTTTCCGGCATTCCCAGTCCCAGAAACGACAGCGCCGCTTCAGAGATAATCGCGTTGGCGATCTGCACGGTAGAGATAACAAAGATCGGTGACATGGTGTTGGGCAGCACGTGGCGGAACATAATCCGTTTGCTGCGCAGCCCCATTACGCGGGCGGCGTCAACGTACTCTTTGTTTTTCTCTGCCAGCACAGAGGCGCGCACGGTACGGGCATACTGGGGCCATTCGGCCAGGCCGATAATCAGGATCAGCATCATCACCGCGTACTGGCTATAGAAAGCGCTGCCCATGGTCGCTTTAACCAAAGCGCCCACTACGATAGCGACCATTAGCGTCGAGAATGAGAGCTGAATGTCCGCCAGGCGCATTAAAATAGTATCAACACGACCGCCCAGATACCCCGCCATTAGGCCGAAGGTGACCCCTAGCAGAGCCTGCAAAATAACCGCGCCGAAGCCGATCAGCAGCGAAACACGGGTGCCATAAAGCACAACTGACCACAAATCGCGCCCCTGGGCGTCGGTGCCCAAGGCGTAACGGTCATCGGCGCCATCAATCCAGAAGGGCGGTAACTCGGATGCCATTATATCGATCTGGGAGAGGTCATAAGGATTCGTGGGCGCCAGCAGCGGTGAGGCAAAGGCAGCGATGACCATGCAAATAAACACGGCCAAGCAGAGCTGGGCGGTATAATCGCGTTTGAAGCTGTACCAGATATAGGAGTCGCGCAGACGTTCCCAGCGGCTGGGTGAAGCGCTCGCAGGGGAGGAATTGTTTGTGATGCTCATGCGGGCTTCCCAGTCAGTTTAACGGTGGGGTTCACCAGACCGTAGATCAGATCCACAATCGTATTGGTGACTACAAAAATAACGCCGACGATCATCAGGTAGGTCACAATCAGCGGTATATCGGCGCGGTTAATCGCATCCAAAAACATCAAACCCATGCCGGGCCATTGGAAAACGGTCTCGGTCAAAATGGTGTAGGCCACCATAGTGCCGATCTGCACGCCGCCCACGGTAATCACCGGTAGCATGGTGTTTTTGAGCGCGTGAACGAAATAGACCCGGCGCATAGAGATGCCTTTCGCGCGGGCATACTTGACGTACTCTGACTGCAGGACTTCCATCATTTCGGCACGAATCAGGCGGATAAACAGCGGTAGCATAATGGAGGCCAATGAGACCGCCGGTAGCACTAGATGCTGCAAACCGTTCCAGGTTGCCAGATTGGTGTCCCAGTTGCCCACCACATTGACGAGGTCATAGCCACGGCCGAAGGAGGGCATATTGCCTTCGGTGGAGAAGAAGTCGTTCAGCCATGCGCCCCAGCCGGTACTTTCGGGGAACAGCGTGACGGTGACGCCGATGGCGAAAATTTGAATCAGTACGATTGCGGTCAAGAACACCGGAATCGAGATGCCGATAATCGATATACCCATAAACAGGCGTGAAATCGGTGAGCGCGGTTTGATAGCGCTATACACCCCTATGGGGACTGAAAACAGCACAATAATCAACGTCGCGGCAAATACCAGCTCCAGGGTGGCGGGTAAGTGGCGGGCAATCACTTCTAACGCCGGTTCGCGATAGAAGTAGGAGTAGCCGAAATCGCCTTGTACGGCGTTTTTAGCAAAACGAGCGTACTGCACCAGGAAGGGGTCATTGAGGCCAAAGCGTTCGCGAATCTCTTCACGCTCGCTCTCTGGCACCGACTGGCCAACCATCTGCTGTACGGGGTCACCCAGGTTATCCTGAATGGCGAAGGCCAGCACGCTGATGACAAACATCACCAAAATCGCGTGCATCAGCCGCTTGATTAAAAAGGCAATCATGGCGTACGCCACCTATGTGAAGGGTTCATCAAAGGAAGTAGGGGCATGTTATGCAGAGTTCTCTCGGACACAAACCGCCAAACAAAAGGCTTCGCCCCCTAAAAACGCTTAGGGAGCGAAGCATCCTTGCGGTTTACTTGCTGGCTGTTAACGCTGCAGTGACTCTTTTGATTTAACGCTGCGCAAATAATCAGCGATGTAAATACTTAGTCGTCGCTGCGATTAATGACCAGGTCACCCAGGTAGGGGAAGTCAATGGCGTTGACAATGGGCTCTGCTTCGACTCCGTCCGCCGCGGCATAAGCCAGGTTCTGCCAATGCAACATGATGAAACCAGTGTCTTCATAGAGCATCGCTTCGGCTTCACGCAGCATTTCGTTGCGCTTTTCAAGGTCGGTTTCGCTATCCGCCTCAGTTACCAGTGTGTCAATCTCTTCGTTGCAGTAGCTACCGTAGTTGTATTGGCCAGCACCGGTCTCTTCATCGAAGCAGAAAGTGAGGTATTGGAAGAAGTTAGCGCTATCTTCAGTATCGGCGTGCCAGCCAATCATCGCCATATCGGATTGGCGAGTATCGTACTCAGGCCAGTACTGGGCTAGCGGCATAGTGCGCAGTTCAACGTTAATGTTGATTTGGGCCAGCATGTTCGAGACGGCTTGGGCAATCTGGGCATCGTTCACGTAACGGTTATTCGGGGCGATCATTTCAACGCTGAAGCCCTCTTCGTAGCCCGCTTCGGCCATCAGCTCTTTGGCGCGTTCAATGTCGTAGCGCGGCGTTAAATCTGGGTTATGGCCTGAGTAACCCTCCGGTGAAAATTGCCCGGCTGGGTTAGCAAAGCCGCGCATGAGGCGGTCAGCAATGGCTTCCTGATTAATAGCCAAATCAACCGCTTGGCGAACGCGGGCATCCTGGAAGGCTTCAACACGCTCTTCGTTCATCTGGAAGCCAATGATACGCGTACCGTCAATCTCAATAAGATTAACACCATCTGCTTCACTTACGCGATCCAGATCGTTGGGCGGTACGGCATCAATAAAGTCGACGCCACCGGAGAGCAGAGCAGCCACTCGTGAAGCGTTTTCAGCGATAGGAGTCAGTACGATATCGGTAACGTTGCCTTCGCTTTCAGTATCCCAGTAATCTTCAAAACGTTTGAAGTCAACGCGGACCCCTTGGCGGCGGTCGGTGATTATAAACGGGCCGGTACCGGAAACATTGCGCGAAGCATAGGAGTTACCGGCTTTGACGATTTCAGCTTTGTCGCTGCCTTCGTCGGTTTCGCCGCTATAGAATTTGCTATCCATCGGGAAGATGTAGGTAGCTAGGTTGAGTAGCAGCGGGTAAGGTTCGCTGGTGACAATCTCAACGGTGTAGTCGTCAACGGCTTCGGCGCTGGCAACCGGCTCAAAAATAGCACGATAGTCAGGGCTCTCTTTCAGACGCTCAATGGTCCAAACCACATCTTCGGCAGTAAGTTCGTTGCCAGAGTGGAAAGTAACGCCTTCCCGCAAGGTCATGCGCATGGTGGTTTCGTCGACCTGCTCCCACTCGGTGGCTAAGCGTGGTTCAAACTCAAAATCTTTCGTCCAGCGTACCAGCGGGTCAAACGCTAGGTGAGAGAAGCGCAGCATGCCGCCAGAAAGCTGCTCATGGATATCGAGAGTTTCAGGGTCAGCAGCGTAGCCAATGCGTAGTGTTTCAGCACTTGCGGTCATCGGCAGCAACGTTGTACCCGCAACCACTGCACCAATAACGGAAGCCAGTAAGGTTTTCTTGAGCGTCATTATCGTTCCCTTAGATCATTGTTTATTGTTCGTTTTACCACCGTTTTCTAGGCTATAAGCACCCTTATCAAGCCGGAAAGCGTCAGCAAAACAGACACGGTCAGTTGGTAAGCCTATTTACAAAACAAGCGTACAACCTAGGCTTACAACATAGAGAGTGCCTATCGCGTCATACAATCGAAATAATGACAGGCATCATTCGTCTACTGAATGATGGGGCTAATAGCGGCACGCGGAGGGCGTTATTTAAGACGAAAGTCGTAAGTAAAAAGATAGCCCTAACAGGAAGAAAAAGCCTTATGTGGAAACAAATTGGAATAACGCTGATCGCTTTTTGGCTACCTGTCAGTAGTAATGCCACAGAGCACGCGGACCAACCAACCCCTGAAATAGTGGGGTCGTTGGATGGTGAGCAACGCGAGTGGTTTATTTTAAGTCATGGCAGTGACTCAAATGCTTCATTCGTAGAGTTAGGCGACGATATCAATATCGATATCACGGGCTCTGTTGACGATGAGGTGTGGGAAGGCGAAGAGGCGCTTACGATTAGCCTGACCGTGAACGAAGAGCAGTTGCTCAATTCGGTGGTGCTTTACTCGATTGGGGCGTCTATTTCCCCGCCGCTATTCACTTCTGAAGGCGGAGAAGTGGTAGTAACGCTAACTCGCTATGAACGCTCCAGCCAAACGGTTCATGTCGCTGGCAAGATAGAGGGGGTGCTGGGACTGCAAGTCGAGCTAGGCGAACCGCCAAGCCAGGAGGAGGGTATTGAGATTGATGTGACGTTCGATGTGGAGGCGCAAAAAATAGAGTTCTAATCCCCCAGGTCGACTTTCGCCGACCTGGTGAAAAGTCCTAAGTGACTATCCATGCCCATCAAAAGCGCTTAAGCAAACTGCTGGTGCAGCCAGGCATTGATGGTGTCAGATTCGTACATCCACTCTTCACGCCCATCGTCGTGGGTGATTCTCAAGCAGGGCACTTTGACTTTGCCGCCCCCTTCCAAGAGCGCCTGCTTATGCGCAGGATCAAGTTGAGCATCACGTACCTCAATGTTTAAACCCAGCCGCGCGATCTCTTTGCGCACCTTGATGCAAAAAGGGCAGGTGCGAAATTGGTACAGCGCGAGGTTCTGGCACTCTTGATCTACCTTGGCTTGCTCTTCAGGCGTTCGCTCTACTGACTTAGGTGTGGAGAGCTTCTCGGAAATCAGCATGACCGGGGCGAGCACCAAGCGAAGGCCGCGGAAAAAATAGCGAATTAAAATGCGCATCGATAGGCTCCTATGCTGATGTGTTGGCTTACATCAACGTGACGAGTTGGAAGAAAGAGATAGTCATTGTTAATAAACAGTGGCCGCATCCTGCAACAACTAAAGGGATTTGTCACTTGGGGGGCGCTTCATCAGCGTTTATGGCGATGAGTAGATGAGCAAATAGAGTCAACATGCTAGGCTGCTTAGCTATTTTTAAACCATTTAGTTATTTTTACGCCATTTTTTGGCTTTTAGTAAAATAGTTTACTGGCGATTAACGGGGCGATAGCCATGCATCTGCATATTATGGGTATTTGCGGCACCTTTATGGGTAGCCTAGCACTGCTGGCGCGTGAAATGGGGCACCAGGTGAGTGGCTCCGATCAGAATGTTTACCCACCTATGAGCACCCAGTTGGTTGATGCGGGCATCACCTTAATGGAGGGCTACCACGCCGAGCACCTTTCGCCAGCGCCGGATCTTGTCGTGGTGGGCAACGCCTTGTCACGGGGC
Organism: Halomonas sp. QHL1; assembly: GCF_001882345.1. GTDB lineage: Bacteria > Pseudomonadota > Gammaproteobacteria > Pseudomonadales > Halomonadaceae > Vreelandella. Next base: position 1,107,034 of record NZ_MINL01000001.1, on the reverse strand, counting down.
AATGAAGAGGTTGAGGCGCTACTCAATAGCGGCCTGCCGTATACCTCAGGGGCGCAGTGGTTGGCGGAGCATGTGCTGCCCGGCCGACGCGTTATTGCCGTGGCGGGTACTCACGGAAAAACCACCACCGCAAGCGTATTGGCTTGGCTGTTGGAGAGTGCTGGCTTAGCGGCAGGGTTTTTGATTGGTGGCGTGCCGCGTAATTTTGGCGTGTCGGCGCGCTTGGGTGATCCGCAAGCGCCGTTTGTTGTGGAAGCTGACGAGTACGACACGGCGTTCTTCGATAAACGTTCCAAGTTTGTTCACTACCGTCCGCATATCGCCATACTCAACAATCTTGAGTTTGACCACGCCGATATCTTCCCCGACCTGGCCGCTATTGAGCGCCAGTTCCACCACCTTGTGCGCACCGTGCCAAGCCAGGGGCACCTATTAGTTGCTGATGAGCAGCCCGCCCTTGAACGTGTGTTGAGCCAGGGCGTTTGGACACCGGTAGCGCACTTTGGTGATCAGGATGCGAGCGAGTGGCAGCTGAAATTAGAGCGCGACGACGCCAGTCGTTTCCAGGTGATTTATAGCGGTAGTGAGCCTGGTCAGGATACAAATGGCCAAGATGAAGACGGGGTCGTTGAGTGGGCGCTGACCGGCGAGCATAACGCCCGCAATGCGTTGGCAGCGCTGGCGGCGGCGCATTTGTGTGGGGTTGATCTAGCCCGTGGCTGTGCGGCGCTGGCGCGTTTTGAAACACCCAGAAGGCGCCAGGAAGTGCGCGGCGAAATCAATGGCATTCAGGTAATCGATGATTTCGCCCACCACCCCACGGCGATTGCCGCGACGCTCAAAGGGCTACGGGCGGCCACCACGAAAGGACGCCTGCTGGCGGTCATCGAGCCGCGCTCCAATACCATGCGTTTAGGTGCTCTGCGCGAGCGGTTAATCGAGAGCGTGGCTGACGCTGATGGCGTTTTTTGGTTTCAGCCCGCCGGGCTCGACTGGTCGATGGACGAGCTAGTCGCCACGCAAGGGGCGCATGCCCAGCTGTTTAGCGATATCGATTCGCTGGTGGCGGCAGTGGTCACACAAGCTTCACCGCTAGACCGTATTGTGGTGATGTCCAACGGTGGCTTTGAGGGCGTGCATGAACGCTTGCTCGCCGCGTTAGCCGCCGCCAAGGAGGGTAAAGCGTGACGGATAGAGCTGACGTAGCGTTCAAAAAGCCGATTACCGTGGCGCTCACCGGCGCATCAGGGGCTCAATACGGCTTGCGCTTGATCGATGTATTGGTCGCCGCAGGTCATGAAGTGTGGGTCATGATTTCGAAAGCCGCGCACATGGTGATTGCCACGGAAACCGATATTGAGCTGCCCGCCCAGCCCCAGCGCTTAGTCGAGGCGCTGAGTGAGCGTAGTGGAGCGCGGCCCGGTCAGATTCGCTGCTTTGGCCGCGAAGACTGGATGGCGCCGGTGGCATCAGGTTCGGGTGCGCCCTCTGCCATGGTGGTGTGCCCGTGTTCAACGGGGACGCTTTCGGCCGTTGCAACGGGCGCCAGCAATAACTTGATTGAGCGGGCGGCGGATGTGGCGATTAAAGAGCGCCGAACGCTGGTGCTGGTGCCGCGGGAAAGTCCGTTTTCACCGATTCACTTGGAGCACATGCTGGCATTGAGCCGCTTGGGTGTGGTCATCTTACCGGCAGCCCCAGGCTTTTATCACTGCCCGCAAAGCATTGATGATCTGATTGATTTTATTGTGGCGCGTATCCTCAACCAGTTAGGGATCGAGCATTCGCTGGTGCCTCGTTGGGGTGAAGTTGGAGATAAGGGTGACTGATCTATGATGTCGTGGGCCACGCTGTCGGTTTTTGTACCAACGTTTCTGTTTGTTTCGCTGACCCCCGGTATGTGCATGACCCTCGCCATGGTGCTGGGGATGACCCAAGGCGTTAAACGTACACTGTGGATGATGATAGGCGAGCTGCTGGGCGTTGGCTTAGTGGCTGCCGCCGCAGGCGCGGGTGTGGCCGCATTGATGCTGCGTCAACCAGAGCTGTTTGCGCTGTTTAAGTGGGTGGGTGGCGCTTACCTGGGTTATTTGGGCATCATGATGTGGCGCTCACGTGGACGCATGGCGATTCCCAGTGAGCTAGATGCGGGCCCGCCCGCAAGCCGCCTACAGCTAGCTATGCAAGGCTTTGTTACCGCGGTGGCAAATCCCAAAGGGTGGGCATTTTTTATGGTACTGCTACCGCCGTTTTTGGATAGTAGTCGCCCATTGCCGGGGCAGCTCAGTCTGCTGATCGCGGTCATTTTGACCATTGAGTTTGCCAGCATGCTGGTCTACGCCACCGGCGGCAAAACGCTACGCAATGTGCTCGGTAAAAGCGGCAATGTTCGGCTACTGAATCGCATCGCTGGAACGCTGATGATTGGGGTAGGTCTGTGGCTAGCCCTTGGTTAAAGGGGTGTCAATTTAAAGCTAAACCGGCGGCAAGAAGCCGACGCGAGCGCTGATAAGCACCAGCGATGCCACACTGAGCAGAAGCCACGGGCAGGGGCGCATAGGAGGGCGGGGCTGTTGCTGCCAGTGCAGCAGCGTGAGGGCACAGACGACCAAGCCGAGTAATGCACCTCCCACCAAGTCACTGAACCAGTGCACGCCCACCACCAGGCGGGAAAGCGCCATAGGCAGCGCAAGCGTAAGCGCTATCCAGTATATCCAAAAGCGTTTTTGTCGGGGCATCTCGGCCGCAACGAACGCCGCTGTAAGGCCAACGAGCACCACGGCGGTCGACGTATGGGCACTAGGGTAGGAGAACGACCCCATCAAGTAGTCCGGTGTATCTGGGCGAGCGCGCCCAAACAGCCCTTTACCCGCAATGTTTAGCAGGGCGACGCCGGTAAAGGCACCACACCAGTGCAGCAACACCTCCCATCTCTTACTCACCAACATCCACGCCGCCCAAGGTAGCGTTAAGGCGATAATGCCCAAGGTGTCGCCGATTCGCGCAAAAATATTCCCCACAAGGTAAACAAGATCACTCTGCAACTGGGAGGATAATTGCTGAATGAACAGATCCATTTCCAGCGGACCATGGTGGGTGATAACCAGCAATGTCCATCCAGACAGACTGCCTAGCGCTATTACCAGCAGCAGTAGTGAAGCCAATGGAACATCACCGGTTTGGCTCATGGCTAGCCATGGCCTGCGTAGCAGCGGCACGCGGCGAATGCTTCCGGCAATTGCCCGGTAAAGTCGGCCATGCCTTGTCGCCTGCTGTCGACCCCATGAGAAAATCACTGCGAGAACGACAATAATCGCCGCGAGTATGAGTAAGGCATTCTCTAACCCCGGCGGTATATCCAAATGGTGCTGCCAGGTACGCCCCAGCAAGTAGCCTGGCAGTATATAGGCAGGTGCCCACAGCGTCGCAGAGGTTACGTTGGCCCAAATAAAAGTTCGCGGTGGCATCCGCATCATGCCTGCTACCAGCGGAATAATGGGCCGCACTGGGCCGACAAAGCGGCCGATAAACACCGACCATATGCCATAGCGCTCAAAGAATCGCGCCCCGCGACCTAACCATTCGGGGTGCTGGGACAGAGGCCATCTCTGTGTAACCTGCTCTCGGTGCTTAAAGCCCAGTGAAAAACTAATCCCATCACCTAAAACAGCGCCTATAAAGGCGGCGCCAATTAACCAAGCCAAGTCAATATCCTGGTGCCCCGCAAGGGAAGCAGCGGTAGTGACCAACACAACTCCGGGTACCAGTAACCCCACTAGGGCAAGTGATTCTACTAATGCAATCACCAACACCAGACAGATGAGTAGCGGCGGCGATGGCGTTAACCATTGGAGCATATCGGCTATCGGCACAGCGTACTCCAGCGTCAGTTAGGAGGCATTGAAAAGGGGAGGCTAGACGTTGGCGAGGGCCGCGCCGCGTGATTCCAGGCGCTTGATATAATGTTCAAAGGACTCTGTTCGGCTGGGCAAGCAGGCCGCTATTCGCGCTTCTAATTGGCCGGTTTCTACTAATACACGCTGTGAGAGTGCTCTTTGCAAGCGCTCGCGCACTAACAGAGCGCCGCTTTCACTAGTGTCAGGTAGTACAAGCCAAAAAGTGGCACTGTCCGCGCGGCCAAGCACGTCATGGTCGCGACAACGGCTATTCACCTCACCGCACAGCGCCCCCAGCAGTGCCGATTGTGCGCGATGGCCAAACTGCTCTTCTGCCATATCCAGCTGGGGCAGATGCAGAACCAGCACCGCCAGTTGCTGATTGAGCATGGCAGCGCGTTGGAACTCGCTGTGTAAGCGCTCTTTTAGCGTATCAATGTGGTATGCATTGCAGTCGCTGTCGTTGGGGTCAGTGGCGCGCAGGAGCGCCCGGCGACGGGCGTGTTCCCAGCGTGGGAGGGCTAGCAACAGCGTTAGGGCAGCGTAGCCCACGATAATGGCCGGTGGTGCAGAGGCGACCGAGGGGAGCAGCCACCACAATGGCCCAACGACGATATTGATCAGTAATGCGGCCCATAGCGGTAGCAGTACAAAAGCAGCGGTAATGGGCAAACCTAGCCAAATAGGCGATACCTGAGGCTGATAGTAGAAAGCGCCCAGCACTACAGAGTAAGTACCGCAAAGTAGAATAATGCGCGGTAGGTAGCTTTTAACCCCTTGCCCGATATGCATTAGTAGGGCTGACATAAGCAGCATGGTCATAAAGGTGGGGATTAACAGGTCGCGGTAATCTCCCATGGCGTAAAGCCATAGCGCGTAGCCTGCCATCAGCGCAACGCTGGCGGTATAGGCGAGCGTCATCAACCGCTTGGGAATGTGGTGCTCAATCATATCGTCTCCCGCACTCGTTCAGCCGGTAGTTTGCTGATCTCAAACACCGAAAGCGTTGCCGGTTCGATATCAATTAGTTCAAGGTGCTCACTGGTGATATTGTCGGGTAAGTCGGCGAGCAGTCGGCTGCGTCGTTGCGAGGCTTCTTTAGGTGAACGCGCAAGAATCAACGTCACCAGCGTTGTGCTACTTAAGCGGTAAACGTTCTCAAAATCATAGGTCAGCTCACACAATTTTTGCGCCGTTGGCCACAGCTGGTGGCGTTTTACGTGCAGAATAAATAGTTCCGCGTGAACACCTTCACGCTCACAGCGCGTTTGTTCTCGGCTGATGTCGCGCAGTAGTTGCTCACCGGCCCATAGGTTAAGGCCTGGAATCAACCGCAGGCGCTGGCGAATGGAGCCGTTCATATCAATAAGTTGCTGGGCTCTTGATAAGGCAAGCAGGCCCAGTACCAACAGTGAACAAATCAGCAGAATAAACGCCGGCGCGTCCAATAGAGGCGCTACCATCACAGCGCTAATCAGTGCAGCGCTGAGATTGAAAGCGGCTACCCAATTATTTTGTGGCAGCATCAGCATCGCGGCCCACGCCCAGATTAAAATGCTATGTCGCTCTGGCGCGGCGGCAATTAAACCCAACAGCAGCGCGCCAGGCACAATTTGCCATGGCAGTCCCCGCGAGTGGCGGTGGCTAAAATCAAGTATTAGAGCTGTGATGAATAGCCAGCCGACTGATAGCCACAGCACTAGGGCCGCAGCGGGAGGGGTAGCCGGTGTCCATAATGCCAAGGCGACAGCAGCGGCTAAAAGGTTGGCACGTAGCAGGCGGATTTTGTACTTACTTTGCATGGTGACTTACTATTTGTCCTGAATAACCAGATGTATCTCATCAAGTAAAGTAATTGTAGGATAATAAGCGAACACGACACACATTAGTGCCTTAAACTTCCTTAGTATAACGGCGAAATGCCGTAATATAAGCAAAACGTGTGAAACGGCTACACTCGACTTATCAAAAAAATGAAAGCACCCTTCCGTACGGAGACACTATGAGCGTTTCAACACCGTTCCGAGACGAGGCCGATCAGCACTTGTCTGCTGGGAATGTGCCAGCCTATATGCAGGCCTTGGGGCAGGCGGCGCGGCGCGCGGCCAGCGAACTGCGCCGGGCGGATTCAGGGTTGAAAAACCGCGCTCTGATGGCCATGGCGCACCGGTTGGCAGAAGCGCGCGGTCCGATACTAGATGCCAATGCTGATGATTTACAGCGTGGCCGTCAGAATGGTCTTGAGAGCGCTCTGCTAGACCGTTTAGCCCTAAATGATGCACGTATCGACGCCATGATCGAAGGGCTGCACCAGGTAGCGGGCTTGCCCGACCCGGTGGGCGAAGTTAGCGATATGCGCTATCGGCCTAGCGGTATCCAAGTGGGCAAAATGCGCGTGCCGCTGGGCGTTATTGGGATTATTTACGAGTCACGACCGAATGTGACCCTGGAAGCCGCTAGCCTATGTTTGAAATCGGGCAACGCTTGTATTTTGCGTGGTGGTTCGGAAGCCAGCCAGTCAAATGCCGCCATTAGCACCTGTATTCAAGCAGGATTAGCTGATGTGGGTCTACCTGCGGGAAGCGTACAGGTGGTCGCAACCACTGATCGTGCGGCGGTGGGTGAAATGATCAGCATGCCGGAATATGTCGATGTGATTATACCGCGCGGTGGAAAGTCGCTGATTGAGCGTATCAGTCGTGACGCGCGCGTACCGGTCATCAAGCACCTCGACGGCGTTTGCCATGTATACATCGATACCACCGCTGATCCCGCCAAAGCGTTAGCCATCGCCGTTAATGCGAAAACCCATCGCTATGGCACCTGCAATACTATGGAAACGTTGCTGGTAGATGCGCCGATTGCTGACCTGCTACTGCCGGAGTTGGCCCGCGCTTATGCCGAATACGAGGTCGAGCTGCGTGGTTGTCAGCGCACACAGGCACTGCTGCCCCAGGCCGGAGCAGCCGAAGAAGCAGATTGGTATGCTGAGTATTTGGCACCAGTGCTGGCAATCAAAGTAGTCGATGGTATCGATGAGGCGATTGCTCACATTGAGCACTACGGCTCTCACCACACTGATGCGATTGTCACCCAGGATTATTCACTCGCCCGCCGCTTTATGGCGGAAGTCGATTCCAGCTCGGTGATTGTGAATGCCTCGACCCGCTTTGCAGATGGATTTGAGTACGGGTTAGGCGCCGAGATTGGGATTTCCACCGACAAGCTTCACGCCCGGGGGCCTGTTGGGTTAGAGGGCCTAACCACGCAGAAATACGTGGTATTCGGTGACGGTCAGGTGCGTCAATAGGGTGGTGGCATGAGTCAAGCTGAGCAACGTATCGGCATGTTGGGCGGCACCTTTGACCCTGTTCATTTAGGTCACTTGCGCAGCGCGGTAGAGTTGCGTGAGGCGCTGTCGCTTGACCGGCTGCATATGATACCCGCCCAACAGCCGCCGTTACGCGGTCGGCCTCAGGTTTCCGCGCAGCAGCGTTTTGAGCTGTTAGCCGCGGGCATCGGTGACACTTCTGGGCTGGTCGCCGATGACCGCGAGCTGCGGCGTGAAGGGCCCTCTTACAGCGCCGACACGCTGGCCGAGCTGCGCGCCGAGGTCGGTGGTCAGGCACGTTTGGTGATGGCGATTGGTTTTGATGCTTTTCTACGGCTCACCCAGTGGCACCAGCCAGAGCGATTGTTTGAGCTTGCTCACCTAGTGGTGATTGCCAGGCCAGGCTATAGCGATCCGTTACCGGCATCATTAATGGAACTGGTGGAGCATCGCAGAGTCGATAGCGTAGAAGCATTGATGCAGAGGCCCTGTGGTGGCTATCTGCCGCTGGAATTGCCATCGCTAATGGCCATCTCCGCGACTTATATTCGCGAGCGTTTGGAAGCAGGGAAAAGCGTGCGCTATTTGCTGCCAGACCCTGTTGAACGAGCCATTGAGCAGGACGGTCTTTATCGACAGCGCGAATAGCGCTGGCAGTCATCAAAGAAGCCGTTACAATGGCGGGCTTTATTGACCGATTAACCAATAAGGTTGTCTTTAGGAGTCATGCACATCGATACATTGAAAAATCTAGCGGTTGACGCGCTAGAAGAACTGAAAGCACGTGACATTACGCAGTTGGATGTTGCCAAACTAACCGAGGTCACCGACCTCATGCTGATTGCCAGTGGCACTTCGACACGCCATGTGGCTGCGCTGGCGCAAAACGTCGTGGAAAAAGCCAAGGCTGCAGGGCTTGGGCCTCTGGGCGTTGAAGGTGGCGATAACGCAGACTGGGTGCTGGTCGACCTGGGCGATGTTGTTGTCCACGTGATGATGCCCGAGGCACGTGTCCTTTATGACTTAGAGCGGCTGTGGGCCGATCTGCCGAGTGACTCGGGTGCCATTGGCGAGTCCCTTGAACGCTTTCAAGAGCGAGCCGGCATGTCATGAGGATCCGGCTGTTGGCGGTGGGAAGCAAAATGCCTGGATGGGTAGAAGAGGGCGTCGACACTTACCGCAAGCGGCTACCGAGAGATTTTAATCTCGAGATAGAAGAAATTGCCCTCGGTCAGCGTGGCAAAAACGCAGATATCGCCAAAGCGCGCGCCCAGGAGGCGCAGCGTATTCGCGACAAGCTGCGTGGCGACGAATACGTGGTAGCACTGGAAGTCAAAGGTAAGCCTTGGACCACCGAACAGCTGGCACAAGAAGCCGACGCCTGGCGCATGGCCGGGCGTGATATTGTCTTGCTTGTGGGTGGGCCGGATGGTCTTGAGCCATCGCTATCTGCGATGGCAGATAAAAAGTGGTCAATCTCCCCGCTGACGCTGCCTCACCCGCTGGTGCGGATTATGCTGGCCGAGCAGCTTTACCGCGCCTGGACATTATTGATAGGTCACCCTTATCACCGCTAACGGCTAACTGAGATGGTGAGCGATCACTGTTGGGCCTGCTGCTCCTTTGTTTGATTTGATTGTTTGATTTGAGAGTCACCGTTGCCATGCTCAAGCGCCCCAACACGCTAAAAAACTCCGAGCAAGAACTGCGTATTTTCCGTGTTAGAGCGCTGCTCGCGGTATTAGTGGTGTTGACGCTTGCTAGCTTACTAGCGGGGCGCTTAGTTTATTTACAGATCGTTCAGCATGATATGTACAGCACACGCTCCGAAAATAACCGGGTGCGTGTCGAGCCGCTGCCGCCTAACCGCGGCTTGATCTATGATCGTAACGGCGTGCTGCTGGCTGAAAACCGCCCAACCTATAACCTCACGCTGGTTCGCGAACGTGTCGATAACCTGGACGAAACCCTGGCGCTGTTGGTAGAGCTGCTTGAGCTACCTGAAGAAGAGATAGAGGCGTTCAATGTGCGCTCGCGCCAACGCCAGCGTCCCTTCCAGCCTGCGTTACTCACCAGTGATCTAAGCGAAGCGCAAATTGCTCGTTTGGCGGTTAACCGACACCGCCTGCCTGGCGTTGAGATTGAGGCCCAGCCACTGCGTTACTACCCGGATGCTGAAATAATGGCGCACGCCTTGGGCTATGTGGGCCGTATTAACGCTGAAGAGATGGAAGCGCTGGATGCGGGCCGTTACGCGGGTACCCACTTTATCGGTAAAACCGGTATTGAGCGTTTTTACGAAGAGGAGCTGCACGGTCAGGCAGGCTTGCGCAAAGTAGAAACGAACGCCCGCGGTCGGGTATTGCGGGAGCTTGGCCGCACCGACCCCGTGCCGGGGGCGAATCTGACCTTAACGTTAGACAAGTCCATGCAGATGCTGGCCTATGAACTGCTGGATGGCCGTCGCGGCTCTATCGTGGCCATTGTGCCAGCAACAGGCGAGATACTTGCAATGGTGTCGACCCCAGGGTTTGACAGTAACCAGTTTGTCACTGGAATTGACGTTGCCTCTTACCGTGGCTTGCAGGAGGACCTTGACCTACCGCTGTTTAACCGCGCTATTCGCGGACACTATCCACCAGGCTCTACGATCAAGCCTTTTCTTGCCCTGGCGGGCTTGGTGGAGGGCGTGATCACCCCGGACAGCACCATTAATGACCCCGGTTACTTTCAGTTACCCAATGATTCCCGTCGCTACCGTAACTGGCTGCGTTGGGGGCATGGCCGTGTCGATATGGAGCGCTCCATTGCGGTCTCTAATAACACTTATTACTACACCTTGGCCCACGACCTGGGCATCGATAATTTGCATGAGCAAATGAGTAATTTTGGCTTTGGCCAGCGCGTTGCTCACGACGTGCAAGGAGAAAGCACCGCCTTAATGCCTTCGCGAGATTGGAAGCGCGGGCGCTTTAACCAGCCCTGGTACCCCGGCGAAACCCTCTCGGTGGGGATCGGGCAAGGCTATTGGCAAGTAACGCCTCTTCAGCTCGCCAGCGCCACGGCAACCTTGGCCAATCGTGGCCACTGGGTAAAGCCGAGACTGGCCCGGCAGATTGGGGAAACCCCCGTTCCACGCGATCTGCCAGATACCTTAGATGATATTCAGCTAGCCAATGATAGCTGGTGGGATAGGGTATTCAGCGGTATGGAAAAAGTGATTAGTGGCCGTGAAGGCACCGCCCGTCGAACCGGTGTGGGTCTTGAGTACCCTATGGGCGGTAAATCAGGCACGGCACAAGTATTCTCGCTAGGGCAGGATCAGCGCTACAACGCCGATGAGCTGGCCGAGCGGCTACGTGATCACGCGCTGTTTATGGCCTTTGCGCCATTGGAGGACCCCCAGATTGCCGTGTCTGTGATTGTTGAAAATGCTGGCGGTGGCAGTACCCACGCGGCTCACTTGGCGCGCGCCATGACCGATGCCTGGTTACTTGAGGATGATGCCCCCGACGTGGATGAAGTGCGCGAAGTGTTAGAAGAAGATAATGCCAATGTGGAGGGTAACTAAGCTATGCCTTGGCATTATATAGCCCGTTCTATGCGTGGCCACCCTGTGCGTCCGCCAGAAAGTGGCATCGCCCGGCGCAAAAGTATTTGGGAGCGGATTCATATCGATCCCTGGCTGCTTGGCTTGCTCTTGCTGCTGATGGGGAGCGGTTTAATCGTTCTTTACAGCGCTTCCGGGCAATCCATTGATGTGGTGATTGCCCAGGGCGTGCGCTTTGGTATCGCGCTGGTAGGAATGGCGATTATTGCCCAATTTTCGCCGTCTACCTTTTTACGCTGGGCGCCGCTGGCCTATGGCGTCGGTGTTGCCATGCTGATTGCCGTTGATGTGGTTGGCGATGTGGGCATGGGCGCCAAGCGCTGGCTAGTGATTCCTGGTGTGATTCGTTTTCAGCCTTCGGAAATGATGAAGCTGGCGGCTCCGCTAATGGTTGCAGCCTATCTTAATCGCTGCGAACTACCGCCGCGGCTGCGTGATATTGCCGTGTGTGCGGTCATTATTGGCGTTCCTGTTGTGCTAACAGCGATCCAGCCCGATTTAGGAACCTCACTGCTGGTGTCCAGTGCAGCTCTGATTGTGGTGCTGTTGGCAGGCTTGTCGTGGCGTTTGATCGGATTTATTGCAGCGCTGGGAGCCGCGGGGGTGCCCCTCCTCTGGATGAATATGCATAACTACCAGCGCCAGCGGGTATTGACGTTTCTTAACCCTGAAAGCGACCCACTGGGGGCTGGTTGGAACATCATCCAATCGACCACGGCCATAGGCAGTGGCGGGTTATGGGGCAAGGGCTGGCTGCAAGGCACGCAATCACAGCTCGAGTTTTTACCTGAGCGTCATACGGACTTCATTATTGCCGTTCTCGGCGAAGAGTTTGGGTTGGTCGGTATGTTAGTGTTGCTGTGCCTGTATCTATTGATTGTGAGCCGTGGTTTGTGGATGGCAAGCGCAGCACAAGATACATTTGGTCGCTTGGTTGCGGGCAGCATTATTTTAACGTTTTTTATCTACGTGTTTGTCAATATGGGGATGGTGAGCGGCATTCTACCCGTGGTGGGTGTGCCTCTGCCGTTGGTCAGTTTCGGTGGCACCTCAAGCGTGACCTTGTTAGCGGGTTTCGGTATTCTCATGTCGATACATGCTCACCGCCGGTTGCTGTCGCGCTAGCCCTGGTTCATACACCTTGTTGCTCGGCAATGGAAAACTCAGGCATGGATGATTCTGGAATGAATAGCTCAAGAGTGGAGAGCCAATGAACAAGGTTCAAGGGAAGACGAGCAGCTATGTGTTGGCCGCGCTGATTTGCTGTGCAACGCCCGTGGTGTTTGCCGATCAGCCTTCACGGGAATCTCAAGCCGTTGTTCCTCAGCACTTTGCGCCCCAGCAGAATGCAGATACCCAAGCGCTAATGGAAGAGCTGGTGGAACAAGGGTTGCCCCAAGCGTGGCTTGAAGAAGCGCTGGGGCAGGCGGATTACACCCAGAGCGTGTTAGACGCGATGGAAGGAGCCGCAGAGCGCCGCCTTAAGTGGCATGAGTATCGGGCTATTTTTATGACCCAGCAGCGTATTGAAGAGGGCGCGGAATTTATCGACGCCCACGCCGACGCTTTAGCACGAGCTGAAAACACATACGGCGTACCCGTCGAGGTTATTGCCGCCATTATTGGCGTTGAAACCTACTATGGTCGGCATAAAGGCCAGCACCGCGTGCTGGATTCACTGGCTACGCTGGCGTTTCACCACCCAACAAGGGGCGCCTTTTTCCGCGGTGAACTAGCGGCCTTTTTACGGATCGCCTATGAGCAACAGGTCGATCCTACCGAACTACGTGGCTCCTATGCGGGAGCCATGGGTTACCCGCAGTTTATACCCACCAGTTACCAAGCCTATGCCGTGGATTTTGATGACGACGGGCGTCGCGATCTTTGGGAGAATCCGGTCGATGCGATTGGCAGCGTCGCCAACTACTTTGCAGAGCATAGCTGGCAGCCGGGAGCTGATATTTACCATCAGGCCAGTGGGCCCGACGTACTGCCCCTAGAGCTACTGCAGGAACTCTCATTTAATCAAACGTCACCTCCCAAGTTGAGCATTGCTCAGCTGGCTTCGCATGGGTTTGAGCCCAGCGAACCACTCGATGGTGATTTATTGGTTGTACCGCTGGCGCTTGAATTTGCCGATGGGGAAACTGGTTATCGATTTGGCGAGTATAATTTTTATGTGATTACCCGCTACAACCATAGCCACCTCTATGCCATGGCCGTAGCCGAGTTGGCAGAAGCGATTGCTGAGCTGCATGAGGATGAGGCATGAATAGAAAACTGACGATGACCCGGCGAGTAGGTGGCGTAATCGCCTTGTTAGCGCTGGTCAGCGGCTGTGCCAGCAATGGCACTCAACGGGTAGACGCGCCCGCCAGCCCCAGTAAGCCAACGGCGGCCCCTGATTCGACGTCAGCCAATACCAGCGGTGGTCGCTATGCCATGAGTGGTGATGCCTACCCACTTGAGCCGCCGGATGTTACCAAGGTGCCTGATGCAGAGCCGCGCATTGAGCAGCCGTCCCGTGCGGGCAACCGTTCTAGCTATGAAGTATGGGGTAAAACTTACCACGTGCTGCCTGATGCATCAGGCTATGAGAAACGTGGCACGGCATCCTGGTATGGCGAAAAATTTCATGGCTACGCGACGTCAAACGGTGAAATCTACGACATGTATAAAATGTCGGCGGCGCACCGTTCGTTGCCTCTGCCCACATTTGCGCGGGTCACCAGTTTAGATAACGGGCAGTCGGTGATTGTCAGGGTCAATGACCGTGGTCCCTTCCATAGCGACCGGGAGATCGATCTCTCCTACGCGGCAGCGTCACGCTTGGGCTTTCTTGAGAACGGTACCGGGTCTGTTAAAGTTGAAGCGATCAATCCTGAACAGTGGCTAGCCGAGCGCGGCAGAGGCGGCAGCGCTTCAACGCAGGCTAGGCAGGTAGAGGAGCCACGTGCTGCTTCATCCCCTTCGCTTGCAGCTGCTCAGCCAGAGGTGTCTGCAACATCAGTGCCTGCTCCTTCATCACCAGTGTCGCAATCACCGTCTAGTCAGGGCGAGACAGGTAACGCGGTGTATCTACAGATCGCGGCGCTAGGTAATCCTGAAGGCGCCCAGCAATTACAGCAGCGTTTGGAAGGTGAGCAGCCCCATGCGGTGCGTATTATGAGCGACGCCGACGTTTATCGTGTCCAAGTGGGGCCCATTACGCCAGGGCAAGAGACTCAGGCGCGAGAAACACTGCGCCAAGCAGGGTTCCCCCAGGTCTTTGTTGTGCGATAATTCACCCCCCTATTTATTCCTTGTGGCGCGTCTTACGCGCCGCCGTATTTTACAAATAAGCCTTGCAAGTAAGCTTTGCAGGTAAGCTTTCAAGTTAAGTGAGACAATCGTATGAACGTGTTTACATCCATTGGTCGCTCTGCACGGCTGTGCCTCTTTGCTGCCATGGCCACAGTTGCCGTACCTGCGGCAGCCCAGGTGATTCCGCAGCCGCAGACCATTATCCCTTCAGCCCCCCAGTTAGCGGCAAGTTCGTGGATACTCATGGATGCTAACAGTGGACGTATACTGGCGGAGCATAACTCCGATGAGCGCCTGCCACCGGCGAGCTTGACCAAGCTAATGACCGCCTATTTGGTAGAGCGTGAGCTGGATCGCGGTACTATCAATCTGACCGATATGATTAACATTAGCGAGAAGGCTTGGCGTACCGGCGGCTCGAAAATGTTTATTGAGGTGGGTGATCAAGTATCGGTAGATGACCTTCTCCACGGCATCATTATTGTTTCGGGTAACGATGCCAGTGTTGCCATGGCAGAGCATTTAGCCGGTGGTGAAACGCCGTTTGCAGATCTGATGAATCAGCATGCCACTCGGTTGGGTATGAATAATACCAACTTCCAGAATGCCACTGGTTTGCCGGGCGAGAATCACTACTCAACTGCCCATGATATGGCGCTTTTATCGCAGCACATCATTAATGATTACCCAGATCACTACGAAATTTACTCGCAGCGCACTTTCTCTTTTGGCGGCATTGATCAACCCAACCGTAACCGTCTACTTTGGCGCGACCCGTCTGTAGATGGTCTTAAAACTGGCTGGACAACAGAAGCAGGCTTCTGCCTGGTGTCATCGGCAAAGCGTGACGATATGCGCTTGATTTCAGTGGTGATGGGCACCACTTCTGACGAAGCACGCGCGCAGGAAACTCAAAAGCTGCTCAGCTACGGTTTCCGCTTTTTTGAGACCATGAAGCTCTACGAGCGTGGTGCCGTGCTGGCGACCCCGCGGGTATGGGGTGGCGATATCAATGAGCTACGCGTT
Organism: Halomonas sp. QHL1; assembly: GCF_001882345.1. Lineage (GTDB taxonomy): Bacteria > Pseudomonadota > Gammaproteobacteria > Pseudomonadales > Halomonadaceae > Vreelandella. Next base: position 1,091,868 of record NZ_MINL01000001.1, on the reverse strand, counting down.
GGTGTTGATGAAGAGGTCTTTATGACACTGCCGCGCAACCGCAACGAAGAGCTGCGCGCACGGCTAAACCTCAACCCAGACCTTCAGGCTCCGATTGCCATTGGCGACGAGGTCGGTACGCTGGAAGTTCATTTGGGTGACGAAGTGGTCGGTGAACGTCGCCTAGTGGCGCTGGAAAACATCGAAGAGGGTGGTCTCTTTAAGCGCTTGTTCGATCAGGTGCAGCGCTTCTTTAGTAATCTGATTGGTAATTTTACGGATTGATTATAACCTTACGACCGCTAGGTTGATTGGCTCTATCGTATATCTGTAATGAACCTAGTCTTTGTGAAAATCAGTCCTTGTGAAAATACAGTCTTTGCGAGATAGGTTTGATATGAAAAAAGATGCTCCTCAGGGGTTGCGTGATTTACGCCAACCGGCGGTTCAAGAGCCGCCTAAAATCACCTTTCCCTGTGATTACTCGTTAAAAGTCGTCGGTGATGCCGCCGAGGACTTTCCAGCCTGTGTGTGCCAGGTGATCGTACGCCATGCCCCCGATTTTGATGCGACGGCAATGCAGGTGGTCGACAGCCGCAATGGTCGTTTTCAATCGGTTCGTGTGGTAATTAGGGCGACCGGAGAGCAGCACATTAAAGAGCTGTTTGAGGATCTCAAGGCCACCGGCCGTGTGCATATGGTGGTGTAATCGTGGATAATGCCGTGCCGATTGAGTTGCACGATTTGGGGCATCAAGCCTACCTGCCGGTTTGGGAGGCCATGCGCGCCCTGACCGATACGCGGGATGCGCAAACCCCAGATCAGTTTTGGTTGGTCGAGCATGATCCGGTGTTTACCCAAGGCCAGGCTGGCAAACCTGAGCATCTGTTACTGCCCGGTGATATCCCTGTGGTGCACGTTGATCGGGGCGGCCAGGTCACCTACCACGGGCCGGGGCAGGTGGTGCTGTACCCGCTGCTGGATGTGCGGCGGAGCAAAATTGGCGTGCGCGATTTAGTCACTGCATTGGAAAATGCTGTGATTGACGTTTTGAGCAGCTACGGTGTAAGCGCCCGAGCACGGCCCGATGCCCCCGGTGTTTATGTGATGACAGAAGCGGGTGAGGCGAAAATTGCTTCACTCGGCTTACGTATTCGGCGCGGGGCAAGCTTTCACGGCGTGGCGTTAAATGTAGATGGTGACTTAGCGCCTTTTTTGCGCATTAACCCCTGCGGCTATGCGGGTATGCCCATGGTGAAGCTGGCTGAATTGGTGGCGTTGCCAAGCGAGCATCGAGTAGGTGAGCAGTTGGCCGAGGCGCTGGCCAAACGGCTAAATCGTGAATTGGTTAGTGTTGATCAATCGCCACTGTAAAGACTGGGCCATTGTTTTTTAAAAAAGTGGTTCAAAACGGGACTCATAAAGCGGGGCCTAAATCCAGCTCAGTAGCAGTAAGCCCCGTATAGCGATTGATTTAGGCTTATCCAACGTTGAACGCTGGAATAATATTGGGGTTTGCTTCCTGTTCCTGGCCGGGAATAGCGGCAGGTGAGGCGAGCCCCAGATTGTTTTTCTCAAACACGCGATCGGCGCGGTAGCTTGAACGCACCAGCGGTCCAGACGGTACTTCCATAAAGCCTTTTTCCAGGCCAATCACGCGGTAGCGATCAAACTCTTCAGGCGTTACCCAGCGCTCCACCGACAGGTGATTTTTGGTGGGGCGTAGGTATTGGCCAAGAGTGACAATATCGACGCCAATCTCACGTAGATCGTCAAACGTTTGCAAAATCTCTTCGTCGGTTTCACCCAAGCCCAGCATTAGGCTGGTTTTGGTGATGATATCTGGGCGGTAGCGCTTGGCATGGGCGAGGACATCAAGGGTTTTACGGTAACCTGCCCGACGGTCTCGCACGCGGCCTGTCAGCCGCTCAACGGTTTCCACGTTCTGGGCAAATACTTGTAGACCAGAGTCAACGACGCGTTCGATAGCGGCAAGCTCGCCGTCGAAGTCGGGCGTCAAAGCTTCCACTACCACTTCGGGCGTGCGTGCTTTGATCGCGCGAATGCAGTTGGCATAGTGGGTTGCGCCACCATCGTCAAGGTCGTCACGGTCGACTGAGGTCAGTACGATATAACGCAGCCCCATAAGCTCTACGGATTTGGCTGTGTTTTCGGGCTCTTCGTGGTCAAGCCAGCCTTGGGGATTACCGGTGTCTACCGCGCAGAATCGACAGGCGCGGGTGCATACCGAGCCCATTAGCATGATAGTGGCTGTACCGTTGCTCCAGCACTCGCCCATATTGGGGCAGTGGGATTCGGCACAAACGGTGCTTAGTCGATGGGTGGCAACGTTTTTCTTGACCGCCTCAAAACGTTCACCGCCGGGGATCTGTGCTCGCAACCACTTGGGTTTTCGCTCAAGCTCAACAGAAGGGGCCTCTGGCTGCGCTTTGCGCTGCTTCATGCCATCCTTGATCACCGACATGCCATGCTCGTTACGGTATTTTTCACCGCTGGACACGCGCTGCGAGGGGTTATTGCTCATAGGGACAGAGCCTCTCTTCTGTGCGGTAGGCCGAAGGCATAAAAGGGTTTAAACCCGTTCAAAGCCTGCCAATTGAAAGCTAATTAATACGAAGTACGCGCGATATTTTATCGTGCTAGTTACGGCTAATGTAACATATCTCGCTATTAACAAGACACCGTAAGCCACTACTCGCCTTCAGGGTGAAAGTATCGGTAAACAGGCTACACCGTGGCTGGGCAAGGGGCTGGAGGGAGCTTGAAAATGGCGACGATAGTCGGGTAAGTGCTCACGAATAAAGCTCAAAAAGAGCTCGGCGACCGGGGTGGGTAAGCGCTCACGGGTATAAACCGTGCACCAAGAGCGGTGGATGGGGAAGTCAGGCAGCCCCAGCTCAAAAAGTAACCCCTGTTCCAGCTCTAGCTGCACCGCCAATCGCGGAAGTACCGCGACACCCAAATGAGCCATTACACCGCCTTTAATCGCCTCATTGGTCCCTAGTTCAATACAGTGGGGAAGAGCAACCTGCTGATTGGCGGCCATTTGCTCAAAGGCGTTACGTACGCCAGAGCCGGGTTCGCGCATAAGTACGTAGTGGCGAGCAAAGTCTGCTAATGAGGGTTGCGGCATTAAAAGCAGCGGATGCTCAGGCCAGACAACGGCAATCAGTTCGTTATCAATAATCGGCATTGCCACCAGACGGTCATCTTCAGGCACCATCGCCATAATAACCAGATCGTCTTGCTGTTCGGCCAACCGTTCAAGAGCTTGGCGGCGGTTGCATACCTTAAGGCGCACGTGCACTTCAGGGTAGTTAGCACGGAAACGGGCAAGCAAGTAGGGCACTACATATTGGGCTGAGGAAACCGCCGCTATACTAAGTTCGCCGCTTATTTTGCCGTTAATATCCGATAGATTCATTTCCAGCCGTGAAAGCTGGCCAAAAAATTTCTCGCGTCGAGTGGGCAAGGGTGTCGGCGGCGGGAAGGGTGTGGAGCGTTTTGCTTGTGTATCTAAACAGTGGCTGCCCTAGTGCCAACTCAAGCTGGCGTATTTGTGCGCTCACCGCGGGCTGGGTAAGCCCCAGCTGCTCTGCCGCTCGGGAGTAAGACCGCTGCCGATGCACCGCCTGAAAGACCTGTAGTTGCCGAAATGTAAGGCGATTGAGCAGATTAGGGGATGACATAGCAACCTCGTAGTGGACACCCTTGTACCGTAAGGATTAATACCAAAATCAGGCTTCATCGCCAGGGCAAAGCATGCTAACACTGAATCTTAGACACTGCCTAAACAGGAGGTAATTAGTCGCATAAGGCGTAATTATCAGGGTTAAAGATCGACGCCGCGGACGTAGTGTCCTAAACTATATTGCATTGCAGCATCATTGCTTTCGGGTCTGATGCCTGTGCATCAACCCTATGGGAGACCCTATGAACTTTCTTGCCAACCCCCTCGCCAATCCTTTGTTTCCTGCCAACGCTTTTATCGGCGCATGGCTAAAGCAACAAAGTGGTTCCTCAAGTGTGCCAGGCAGCGAGGCGATCGCTTCATTTATCGACCCGTTCGGGTATGGGCGTGCCGCCTTTGATTACTGGCGCGATAGCATGGAGCGCAGCGTTCTTTATCTAGACGTTATGCGCGAACGTGGTAATCAGTACCTTGAGCACATGGAGCAAACAAAGCCCAGCGTATTGGGGTTTGAAACCGAAGTAATGATGGATGGGCGGACGCTACCGCGGCCAACCAACTATGAGTTGCTGCGCGTGCTGCCCCACGAAGGGACGGAAACTGACCCAGAAATGCGCCCTTTTGTAGTGGTAGACCCGCGTGCGGGACATGGGCCAGGGATCGGTGGGTTTAAGCCGGACAGTGAGTTGGGCGTAGCGCTTAAAGCGGGGCACCCTTGCTATTTTATTGGTTTTTTGCCGTTCCCTGAACCGGGTCAAACCGTCGAGGATGTGGTTGAGTCGGAAGTTGCGTTCCTTCGTCATGTGATTGAGCTTCATCCCGAAACCACCGAAAAGCCGATGGTTGTAGGCAATTGCCAGGCGGGCTGGCAAATCATGATGGCGGCTGCCTTAGAGCCGGATGTTTTTGGGCCAATCCTGATTGCCGGTGCGCCGCTCTCTTACTGGGCAGGTGAGCACGGCAAAGCCCCGATGCGTTACACCGGCGGTATGGCGGGGGGCAGCTGGATTACGGCGCTTACTAGCGATATTGGCGATGGCCTATTTGACGGGGCGTGGCTGGTGCAGAACTTTGAGCGCCTCAATCCGGCTAATACCTACTGGAAAAAGCAGTATCACCTTTACGACAACATCGATACGGAAGCGGGCCGATACCTCGATTTTGAACGCTGGTGGGGGGGGCACGTCGTATTGGGCGGTGATGAGATTCAGTATATTGTCGATAACCTGTTTGTTGGCAATCGACTCTCTACCGCGCAACTGGTAACCCATGATGGGCGCCGAATCGACCTGCGCAATGTGCGCTCGCCAATAGTAGTGTTCTGCTCGCGAGGGGACGATATTACGCCGCCGCCTCAAGCATTGGGCTGGATTCGTGATCTATATGAAAACACAGATGACATCATCGCGAACGAGCAAACTATCGTTTATTGCCAGCACGATACTACCGGCCACCTAGGTATTTTTGTTTCTGGCAGCGTGTCGCGAAAAGAGCATACCGAATTCACAGCCAATATGGATTACATCGACGTATTGCCGCCAGGGCTCTATGAAACCGCCATATCCCCGGCCGAAAAAGGCGAAGATGCTGAGCTGTTTGAGCGTGACTACCTGCTCGAATTTATGCCGCGTAACTTTGAAGAGTTAGATCAGGCAGTGATGCACAAGCCTGAAGATGATCGTCGCTTTGCCACAGTGGCGCGGATATCAGAAATCAATTTGGGGTTGTATAGGCTCTTTGTGCAGCCCTGGATAAAAGCCATCATGACGCCGGAGTCTGCCCGCTTTATTCGGCGTATGCATCCGATCCGTTTGGGCTACAAACTGCTTTCTGACCGCAACCCGCTTTCAGTGCCGCTCCCCGTGATGGCGGAAGCAGTGCGTAAAAATCGTCACCCAGTGTCACACGACAACCTGTTTAAAGCGTTTGAAACGATGGGGTCGGATCAACTGGTCGCGAGTCTCAACGCGATGCGCGATTTACGCGATAGCAGTACAGAAAAAATGTTCATGGAGATCTACGGGCAGCCACTGTTACAAGCCGCGGTTGGCCTTTATGGAGATGCCCATGTGCATCGCCGCCGTCCAGGGGCTGAGCCCGAGCACCGCCGCTTTGTTGAACAGCGCCAGGAAGAGCTGCGCAAGAAAATTGCTCAGGGTGGTGCCCATGAAGCGGTTATGCGTTCGCTTATCTACGTGCTCGGTGGCGCCCCAGCCACGGATGAGCGTAACTTTAAGCGGCTACGCGCCTCACGCGCGGAGCTGGAGCCCGGCATCAAGCTGAGTGAATTTAAACGCCTTGTGCGCGAGCAGTTCTTTATCTTGAAGCTGGATCGCGAGCTGGCGTTGAACTCATTGCCTGATTTGCTCACAGGTAGCAGTAATGACGATATTGATGGCTATATAAGCCACCTTGAGCACGTGTTCGCTGCTAGCGGCGACCTGTCAGAGCATACTGCTGACCGCTTTAATCAGATTAAAGCACTGTTTGATAAAGCAAGGCCGAACAAGCCGGCAGCGAGCAAACCGGCAGCCAAAGAATCGGTTGCGAAGGCCAAGCCTGCTGCTGCGAAGAAATCAGCGTCAAGTGTTGAAGCGGTGCCTGCTCAAGCCAAGGCCCCTGAAGAAGCTAGCCCTGCAAAGCCAAAGGCTGTCACGGCTAAGCCGTCCGAGACGCAAGCTGTGAAGGCTGCACCAGCGGCCAAGGATAAGCCCATGGCCGAGGAGTCGGCGGCAAAACCGGCTGCGGCTAACGAACCGGCCAGTGAGCCAGCGGCTAAACCCGCTAACACTTCCAAGCGCAAAAAGACGCCGCCTAAACGCTAGAACAGTGCCTTAGCTGACCGCGCCCCCGCCTATTTGGTGGGGGCGCTTTGTTTGTCTTAATGCCTTTTGGGTTGCTGTAATGCCGGTGGCAGTCTAGTGTCTAGCTACTATTTATCTGAAATATAACCTTGGTTGTCTGAAATCTACGGATTCTCCCTACGACTTGGTTGCCACTGGCGCTTAGCTAAGGGCTGGGGTAGGGTAGGCGCATTTTTTCATCCGTATCTTTTTTAACGGGCGGTTTCATCCCGGCGATACGGCACCGAATTCAGAGCACGCGCTGGACAGCCCGTGCATTAGGAAAGTGGAGCACTATGGGCAAGTCACTGGTCATCGTCGAGTCGCCAGCTAAAGCGAAGACGATTAACAAATATCTCGGCAACGATTTCATCGTGAAGTCGAGCGTGGGTCACATTCGTGACCTGCCGACCAGCGGCTCAGGTAAGGCAGCCTCCGACCCCAAGGAGCGCGCGCGCCAGGCCGCAGCGACACGCAAGATGTCGGCGGAAGAGAAGGTGGAGTATAAAAAGCGCAAAAGCCAAGATCAGCTAATTCGGCGGATGGGGATTGACCCCAACAACGGCTGGGAAGCCCGCTATGAGGTGCTGCCCGGAAAAGAGAAGGTCGTTGCCGAATTAAAGAAGCTGGCTGAGAAAGCTGACGCTGTCTATCTCGCAACGGATTTGGACCGCGAAGGGGAAGCCATTGCGTGGCACCTGCGCGAGACCATCGGTGGCGATGACAGCCGCTACAAGCGCGTAGTATTCAACGAAATCACCAAAAACGCGATTCAGGACGCGTTCAAGGCGCCTGGCGCGCTTAATATACCTCGGGTAGAAGCGCAGCAGGCAAGGCGCTTCCTGGACCGTGTGGTGGGCTTTATGCTTTCCCCTCTACTGTGGGCGAAAGTGGCGCGCGGGCTGTCGGCTGGCCGCGTACAGTCAGTCGCGGTACGCCTGATTGTCGAGCGCGAGCGAGAAATACGCGCCTTTATTCCTGAAGAGTTCTGGGATGTGCATGCGGATTTAGCCTCCCCCGAGGGTGAGCTGGTGCGTTTTGCCCTGGTTCGTCAGGATGGCAAAGCCTTTAAGCCCACGTCTGAAAAAGACACCCTGGTGCGCATTGAGCAGCTTAGAAAAGCCAAGCTGGCGATTACCTCTCGGGAAGATAAGCCCACCAGTTCAAAGCCCACGGCACCCTTTATTACCTCTACGCTGCAGCAAGCGGCGAGTGGCCGGTTAGGTTTTTCTGTTAAGAAAACCATGACCATGGCCCAGCGCCTCTATGAGGCGGGTTACATCACCTATATGCGCACCGATTCTACCAACTTGTCGAAAGATGCGGTTGAGGGTGTACGTAGCTATATCGGTGAAGAGTTCGGCGAACGCTACCTGCCAGAAGCACCGAATCGTTACAGCAGCAAAGAGAGTGCCCAAGAGGCCCACGAGGCGATTCGCCCCTCCAGTGTAGAGCGCAAGGCGTCCGATCTGGCTGGTATGGAGCGGGATGCTGAGCGTCTATATGAACTGATCTGGCGTCAATTTGTGGCCTGCCAAATGACCCCAGCAGAGTACCTTTCAAGCACTCTGAGTGTGGAAGTCGATGGCTACGAGCTACGTGCCAAAGGCCGTGTGCTGAAGTTTGATGGTTATACCCGGGTGATGAAGCCTAGCGGTAAAAATGAAGATCAGACCTTGCCTGACTTGCCAAAAGGCACGCCTATGGCATTGGAGGCGCTTGATCCTCAGCAGCACTTTACCAAGCCCGCGCCACGCTACACCGAAGCAAGTCTGGTCAAAGAGCTTGAGAAGCAGGGCATTGGTCGGCCTTCCACCTACGCCTCAATCATCTCGACGATTCAAGATCGCGGCTATGTGAAACTGGAAAACCGCCGCTTCTACGCTGAAAAGCTAGGCGACATCGTCACCGAGCGTTTGAAAGAGTCCTTCCCTGATTTGATGGACTTTTCGTTCACCGCCCGCATGGAAGATAGCCTGGACGAAGTCGCCGAAGGCGAACGCAACTGGCAGGCGCTGCTGGATGCCTTCTACGGCGAGTTCCGTGAAGAGCTGGTCAAGGCGGAGAGTGAAGATGGCATGCGCCCCAATCAGCCAGTGCCGACGGATATCGACTGCCCAAGCTGTGGCCGTCATATGCAGATTCGGACCGCTTCCACGGGGGTTTTCCTGGGCTGTAGTGGCTACAATTTACCGCCTAAAGAGCGCTGCAAAACCACCATTGATCTGATTCCCGGTGAAGAGGCGGTAGCCGAAGACGCGGGCGAAGAGGCTGAAACCAATGCATTGCGTGCCAAGCGTCGCTGCCCCAAGTGTGGCACGGCGATGGACAACTACCTGATCGACGAAACGCGTAAGCTGCACATCTGTGGTAACAGCCCCGACTGTGACGGCCACGAAGTGGAAAGTGGCAAATTCAAGATCAAGGGCTACGACGGCCCGATCATCGAATGCGACAAGTGTGGCTCTGAGATGCAGTTGAAGTCAGGCCGCTTTGGCAAGTATTTTGGCTGTACCAATAGTGAGTGTAAAAACACCCGGAAGCTGTTGAAAAGTGGCGAAGTGGCGCCACCTAAAATGGATCCAATCCCAATGCCGGAGCTGGCCTGTCAAAAAGTTGACGACCACTACGTGCTGCGTGATGGGGCGAGTGGGCTGTTTTTGGCCGCTAGCAAATTTCCAAAAAATCGTGAAACGCGACCGCCGCTGGTGAAAGAGCTGAAAGCGCATGCTGATGAGCTGCCCGAGAAATATCACTTTATTCTCAAGGCGCCCAGCGAAGATCCGGATGGCCGCCCAGCGCAAATCCGTTACTCGCGTAAGAGTAAAGAGCAGTACGTGATGACTGACGAAGAAGGCAAGGCCACCGGCTGGAAGGCCATGTTTGATGCCGGTAAATGGCACGTGGAGGACAAGCGTAAGTGAATGCACCGTCACGAACCAACCAGTTGCTCTACCAGGCGGAGCTGTTAGCCACCTTGCCCCCGGGGAATGATGAGCATGCCACAGCGCGGCAGATGGCGCTGGAGGAGAGTGCGCTGGCGCTGTTTGAGTTGGCACTTGAGTCGCTGCTGCGCGAAGTGACCGAGCACGCGCGTTTATCGGAGCACCGCTGGAATGTATTGCTGGCCCAAGATGGTCCGGCCCTGGCCGAGCTGCAGCGTTTGCGCGACTTAAAAGCCCAGCCGGAAAGCTGGCTGAACTGGTTGGAGTTTCAACTTGAGCGCCTGCATAGTGACGACGGTGCATCGCGGCGCGCTACTCACAACCCCGCTATGATTGCCGTGGGCAATCAAACCGGTTTGCGCCAGCAGCTACTGGATAATCTTCAGGCGGCCAAGCGTGAAATAGGCGCGCTGCGTGAAACCAGCCTGGAGTGGTAGTGTTTTTATTGCTATGCATCGCTCAAGTCGTCATGAAAGGAGATTATGATGCGCTATAACCAGGTGAAAGATTTAATCGAATGGGCCACGGATTTTCATGCCAGGATGGCGCGGCAGTACAGCGAAGCCGCCGAAAAAGCGGATAATGAGCGCTTAGAGATGGCGTTTAATTACTTGGCCAGCCGCGAGCTGAAAATGAAAACGGGCCTTGAAGACCTTTTCCAAGATGGCTCTGATCATTCAGAGGTACTGGAGTTATGGTTCGATGATTCGAGCGATTTCCCACAGCCGCCTGAATTGGATCGTTTGGCGGAACAAACGATCGCTGGCTCGATAGACGATGCGATGAGAACTGCCACATCGGCGCATCAGCGTCTTCAGGCGCTCTACGAACATCGTGCTGCGCGAGCGAAAATTGAGCCTGAAGAGGAGTTTTTCAACGCCCTGGCTCAAGGTCATAATTCCGAGATACGTCATATAATGGCGAGCATGGAAGAGTTGCAGGGCGTTTGATGGAGTCTTTATCAGTGGATTATTGGTCGCCGCTCTTGGGAGTTTCAGCCTTGCACATGACGAAATTACTAACGGCGAAACTGGGAATAAGGTATAACAGCCACCAGATGCGCCCAGTCGGTCAATCACGGGCTAACTTGTTTCGAGAGCTGTCATGTTTTTAGTTAATCGCCGTCGATTTTTAGCCATGGTGTTGAGCTTACCAGCCGTGGCCAGCGCTGCTGTCACTGCGCCCAGCCAGGGCAGCGCCAGCGATCTTGTAGAAACGATGCTGAGTCGTGCCCATGTGCCGCGTCATAGCAACGAACTATGGGTTCTGGTGGACGATAAAGAAGCCACCCTCAGCGTGTTTCGTGGTAACGCGCTGCTGGAGCGATTTGCGCCCATATCACTTGGCCGTGCTGGGGCTAAAACCCAACGGGTTCGCGGTGATAATGTGACCCCCATGGGCGAATTTCATATCAACCGTTTTAATTATGAAAGCCAGTGGCGTACCTTCATTGGTATTGATTACCCAACTCCAGTGCACGCTAGAATGGCGCTGGAAAAAGGTATTTATTCCCAAGCTGATTATGATGATTACTTCAACTACTATCGACGTTACGGCAAACCACCGCAAAACACCGCGCTAGGTGGGGCGATTGGAATTCATGGCCTTGGAAGCGCAGACCCCGATATTCATGGGCGCTATCACTGGACTCAGGGGTGTGTTGCCGTTACCAATGAGCAAATCGATCGCTTGGCAGCGCTAGTGGGTGTTGGCACTCGGGTAGTGATCCGTTAAGCTACTGCCGTTGATGGAAGTTCGAGGTTTTAAACAAGTGGCTATAGACAACCGCTGTGGTCTATTATAAAACAGCGTTTGACTTGCGTGCTTCGCAGCACAAGTCACTGAAAAGAACCTGCACCGCAGGTAGACAAATTTGAGCTAAGAACTTATTCTAATTTAAGTGACTGGTCTTATTTTTGTCATACCCTTAACGTAGTACCCAAGGACGACTCAAGGAGAACATTATGACTCTGAAAACTACTCTGAAGATGACTGCTGCTGCCGCTTCTCTGGCAATTCTTGCAGGTTGTGCTTCTACCGGCGCGCTGGAAGAAGTTCGCATGACTGCAGAATCTGCACAGGCTGACGCTGCAGAAGCACGCAGCATGGCTTCACAAGCTATGAACACTGCAAACCAAGCCCAGCGCGACGCGCAGGCTGCTCTGCAGATGTCTGAGCAGAACCGTGAAGAAATGAACCGTATGTTCCAGCGTTCCATGCAGAAGTAATTCTGCTTGGGCTGCTGAGGGAGTCAGCTGACTTTCTCAGCAGCTGCTGGAAGAAAGCTGTAGTTAGTTAATACACTGAAAGCAAGACGTCGTAAGTTAAGGCGTCAGACCAGCAGGTTTTGATACTAGCTACGCAAAAAACCCCGCCAAGGCGGGGTTTTTTGTTGCTAGGTGGTTGGTTAAGCGTCTTTATCGCCGTCAGTGGCGGCGCTGAGCTTGAGTTCGTCAATCAGCTCAACAGGTTCTGGTTCTGGCTCTGGTTCAGGTGCCTGAGGGCCAAAGAGGGCGATAAATTGGCCGTCTGGGGCTTCTACGGCGCGCTGAATCCGTTCAGCATCTATTTCAGCGTCATTGTCAGTTAGCTCAGTAACCCGCTCCAGGGCGTTGAGCAGCGGCTCAAAGCCTTCCACGTTCTCTTCCAGTTGTGGAAACGACTGTACAAACAGCGTGCCGTCGGCTGCAAAGCCTGCTTTGAATGGCGCATCCATTAGGTTGACCTGGGTGCCGCTAGGCAAGCGCTCGTAGAGCGATTCGATATCTTCCGGGTACATCCGGATACAGCCGCGGCTAACGCGCATGCCCACGCCATCAGGACGGTTGGTGCCGTGAATCAGGTAGCTCGGCATCGCCAGCAGGATTGCATGCTCGCCCAAGGGGTTGTCAGGGCCGGGCGGCACCACGGAAGGCGCTGGTTCGCCGCGTTCGGCTGCTTCGCGACGCATGGATGCCGGTGGCGCCCAGGCGGGGTCCTTAACCTTAATCGTAGTGCGGGTAATGCCCACGGGGGTAGCGAACTCTTCACGCCCTACGCTGACTGGGTAAGTTTCGACAATGCCGGGCTTATCGGCAGGGTAGTAGTAGAGGCGCAGCTCAGACAGGTTAATGACAACGCCTTCCCGCGGCGCAGGTGGCAGAATGTACTGAGTGGGGATCACCACCTCGGTTCCAACGCCGGGTACCCAGAGACTGACATCCGGGTTGGCCATGCGAATCTCTTCATAGCCAATGTTGTGACGCCGGGCGATATCGATCAGCGTCTGCTTGGGGTCTTCGACAACGACGGTATAGCGCTCCCCAATGACATCGCCATTTTCAGGTAGGCGGAAGTGGCCGCGCGGCAGCTCGTCCTGGTCAGCAACTTGGGCGGCACTGTCCACCGCGTCAATGCTGATTTCCTGTGCTTGCTCTTGGGCCGGTTCTTCAACTTGTTCCTGCGCCTGCAGTTCTTGCACTTGCTCTTGGGCTGAGTTGTCTGCTTGCTCGTCAGCCGGTTGCGCAAAAGCGGGGCTCACCAGGCTAGCGGCGAGTAGCACGGCCAAACTGGTAGGGCCCCAGTGGGTAAAGGTATCGCGAATGTTCATGGTCGTTCCTAATATGTTAATTCACTGCTGATGCGCGTTGCTGGGCCATTAAGGTCAATCAACGACTGTTGGTCAACTTGGCCATGGCTACTGGCAAGTTTGCCCCAAGCTTCACGCCGCCGCTACTTTTTGATTAAGGGTGCTGAGTAGGTTTTCAAGCTGCTGGAAGCGCTTGTCGACACTTTCCATTGGTAATTCAAATCGTAAGGTGTCAGAACCGTCTAGTCGGTAGTGCTTTGGAGAGGTCTGAATGAGCGTCACCAGCGTTAAGGGATCCACCTGGGTGCTGCTATCAAACAGCACTCTGCCGCGGCTCTCGCCAGCCTCGATCTTGCTGATGCCTAACTGCTCTGCACGGTGGCGAAGCTTGGTCTGGCGAATAAGGCTCTTCAGCGGGTTGGGTAGCAGGCCATAACGGTCAATTAACTCCACCTGAAGCTCTTTAAGCTCGTTATCGCTTTGCGTGTTGGCAATCCGCTTATACATGACCAGGCGCTGCTGCACATCGTGAATATAATCACTTGGAATCAGCGCGGGCAGGTTGAGGTTGATTTCCACGCCGGTATTGAAGGGCGCATCGATATTGGGTGTTTTGCCTGCACGAATGGCTTTTACCGCTCGATCCAGCATCTCCATATAGAGCGTGTAGCCGATGGTTTCCATCTGGCCGCTCTGTTCATCCCCTAGCAGTTCACCCGCGCCACGGATTTCCATATCGTGGCTGGCCAGAGTAAAGCCTGCGCCTAGATCATCCGAAGCGCTAATCGCTTCCAGACGCTTGATGGCATCACGGGTCATCGCTTTAGGCGGTGGCGTTAATAGGTAGGCGTACGCCTGATGGTGGCTACGTCCGACCCGGCCGCGCAGTTGGTGCAGCTGTGCCAAGCCAAATTTATCGGCACGTTCGATAATGATGGTGTTGGCGCTGGGCACATCAATGCCGGTTTCAATAATGGTCGAACAAACCAGCACGTTAAAGCGCCGATGGTAGAAGTCCGACATGATGCGTTCCAGGCTGCGCTCGGGGAGCTGGCCATGGGCAACCGCTACCCGCGCTTCGGGGATCAGTTCGCGGATTTTTTCGGCACTGTTCTCAATGGTTTTGACTTCGTTATGCAGCACGTAGACCTGGCCGCCACGCAGTATCTCGCGCAACAGGGCTTCCTTGATGATACTGGTATCGTGCTGCTGGACAAAGGTTTTAACCGACAGTCGGCGGGCGGGCGGCGTGGCGATAATCGACAGGTCGCGGATGCCGCTCATGGCCATATTGAGCGTGCGCGGAATAGGCGTCGCGGTCAGGGTCAAAATATCGACTTCGGCACGCAGCGTTTTGAGCTTCTCTTTTTGTGCCACCCCGAAACGGTGCTCCTCATCGATGATCAGCAGGCCCATTTTGGGCAGCTCAACGCTTTTGGCGAGCAGCTTGTGGGTGCCGATGACGATATCCGTTTGGCCGCTCTTAATGCTCTCAAGCGTCTGGGTGACCTCTTTGCCACTAGTGAAGCGGGATATCAAGCCAATATTCACGGCGGTGTCGGCAAAGCGGTCGCGGAAGTTCTCGAAGTGTTGTCGCGCCAGCAGCGTAGTGGGCACCAATACCACCACTTGGCGGCCAGACTGCACGGCGAGAAACGCTGCACGCATGGCCACTTCGGTTTTGCCGAAGCCGACGTCGCCACATACCACACGATCCATGGGCTGCGGGGAGGTCATATCGCTGATGACCGCTTCAATCGCCGCGTGCTGGTCGGCGGTCTCTTCAAACGGGAAGTTGCCTGCAAAGCGCAGATACTCCTCGCCTGGCGCTTCGTAGACCACCCCTTGCTGGGCTTCCCGGCGGGCGTAGACATCCAGCAGTTCTGCAGCGGTATCACGAATCTTCTCGGCGGCTTTACGGCGGGCTTTTTCCCACTGATCCGAGCCTAGTTTGTGCAACGGGGCCAGTTCGTCGCCAGCACCACTGTAACGGGAGATCATATGCAGGCTATCGACGGGCACATATAGCTTGGCGCCATCGGCGTAAGAAAGCGC
Source organism: Halomonas sp. QHL1 (assembly GCF_001882345.1). Lineage (GTDB taxonomy): Bacteria > Pseudomonadota > Gammaproteobacteria > Pseudomonadales > Halomonadaceae > Vreelandella. The sequence goes on along the minus strand of NZ_MINL01000001.1, from coordinate 1,076,766 downwards.
CAGGAACTCATTTGCCTGGCCACCGGCTTCTAAGGTTTCCAGCCCTAAATAGCGGCCCACGCCATGGGCCTGGTGAACCACTGGCGCGCCTTCGCGTAGCTCCGACAGGTGGCGTACTGCAAGTTCATTGTCATCGGTGGCTTTTTCGCGCCGACGGCTCTGGCGTACCACGTCTCCAAACAGCTCGGTTTCACTAATCACCGCAATGCTTGGATTATTTAGCCACAAGCCGCTGTCGACCAAGCCTTCGGTAATCGCATAGGTATGATCGCTAGCAAGAAAGTCGTGGAAGCTGTCGGTATGCGGAAGGGCGAGCTTAATTGGCGACAGGATCTCTTCCAGGGCTTCCCGGCGCCCCCGCGACTCCGCCACAAACAACACCCGGGTTTGGGCGTGGGAGTCTAGGAAGGCTGATATTTCCGCCAATGGCTGCTTTGCGCGAGCATTGATAGAGAGCGTGGGGAGCGGGGCCGCTTCAGGCTGCTGCGCATGGCGCTGCTCGCTATCCTCGGTTAGCTCTATGCGCGGGCGGGCTTTGATCGCCGAGAATACGTCGTTGACCGGAAAAAACGCCCGATGAGGAGGTAGTAGCGGACGGGTTGGGTCAACGCCCAAATTAACGTAGCGGGCATCGATCGACTGCCAGTGCTGCTCGGCGGCCTCAAAAACCCCTGGCAGCAGTGCTACTCGGGTATCGACGGTCAGGTGGTCAAACAGTGAAGCTGTCTGCTCAAAAAACAGTGGCAGGTAGTGCTCAAGCCCCGGTGAGGGGATACCCTTCAGTGCATCGTTATAAAGCGGGCACTGGCGCGGATCGACGTCGAACAGAGTCTCAAATTGCTCGCGGAAACAGGCAATCGCGCTGCGGCTTAGCGAGTACTCGTGGGCGGGGAGCAGTTCTAGCGATTCAAGCTTATCGGTCGAGCGCTGGCTGCCAGGGTCAAAGTGGCGTAGCGAATCGATCTCATCATCGAACAGGTCAATTCGGATTGGCTCATCCATGCCCATCGCAAAAAGGTCAATCAGCGCGCCGCGCATGGCGTATTCGCCGGGCTCATACACGGTTTCCACAGCGCGATAGCCTGCTCGGGAGAGCGATTCACGAAACGCTTCGCGATTCAATCGTTCGCCGCTTTTAAGCGTCATTACACGCCCGGCGATGTACTCAACGGGGGGTAAGCGCTGCATCAGAGTATTAATCGGCACTAGCACGATGCCGCGAACGCCATCTTGCAACTGGCGTAGGGTGCGTAGCCGGGCCGAGACAATATCCTGATGGGGTGAAAAGCTGTCGTAGGGTAGCGTTTCCCAGTCGGGGAAAGGCAGCACCGGTACGTCGCTATAGAAGTAGAGATCTTGTTCAAGGCGTTGCGCGCTGGCCGTATTGGGAGTAATCACCAATAGCGGGGCTTTGGTGGCAACGCGGGAGAGTGCCAGCGCAGTCGCGCTGCCCGGCGGCGATGTCCAGTAAAGCGTATCGCGAGTCCCTTGGGGCTGGGGCGGTTCGAGCAGAGAGAATGTTGGCATAAGCAAGATATCGTTTTGCGCTGAAACGGAAGGGAGATCATACACGATCACCCGTTTCAATTAGAGTGCCGCGACTTATGGTAGCGGCTGAATCGTTTTTGTGAGGCCGTTTTGTAGTGAGATCGGCATTTCTGTAATACCCCTACATGCTGTGCGACTATCCATTCATTGCGACCACTGCGCTTGCCCCGGATAATGCATTTTCCGTTCCTACTACCTGATGAGGCCGCACGTGAGTCAGCAAGCGCTCGAAAACGTTTTTCAAGAATGGCAAGGCAACGAAGCCTTGGCGGAGCAGATGATCCCGTTAGTAGGGCAGCTCTATCGTCAGAATAACGTCGTTGCCACCATGTTCGGACGTTCGCTGATCAAACGCTCGGTCATCCGAATTCTCAAAGATCACCGCTACGTGCGCAAATTAGAAGGGACTGAGCTCTCCGTTGAGGATACCTACCCCATCGTGAATGGCATGGTTGCTTTGAACCTTGGCCCCGCCCATGTAGATGTAGGCAAGCTGGCGGTAATGTTCAAGAATCAGGGCGGTGGTGATGTCGAAGCCTTTCTGCGCAAAGAGTTGCACGAAATTATTGATGGCTACCAACCGGGTGCTAGCACTGGTGAACCACAAGATGTAGTGCTCTACGGTTTCGGTCGCATTGGTCGTTTGCTGGCACGGGTGATGATTGAGAAAGCCGGTGGCGGTAACCTGCTGCGTTTGCGCGCTATTGTAGTGCGTGGCCGTGGGGATGTGGCTAAAGACCTTGAAAAGCGCGCCAGTCTGCTGCGTCGTGACTCCGTACATGGGCCTTTTGACGGCACCATCATGGTTGATGCAGAGGCCCGTACGCTGACGGTCAATGGCAATGTTATTCAGGTGATTTACGCCGATTCGCCCAGCGATATCGACTACACCGAGTATGATATCGATAACGCGGTAATCGTTGATAATACCGGTATCTGGCGCGATGAAGAGGGCCTGGGCCAGCACCTGAAGTGTAAAGGCGCTGCCAAGGCGCTGCTGACCGCGCCGGGTAAGGGCGATATTAAAAATATCGTTTATGGCATTAACCACGAATCCATTGGCGACAGCGATCTCATCGTCTCTGCCGCGTCGTGTACCACCAATGCGATCGTCCCAGTATTGAAGGTGCTTAACGATGAGTATGGCGTGGTGAATGGTCACGTGGAAACCGTGCATGCCTACACCAATGACCAGAACCTGATCGACAATTACCATAAAGGTGATCGTCGTGGCCGCAGCGCGGCGCTGAATATGGTCTTGACCGAGACAGGTGCTGCCAAGGCCGTATCCAAAGCGCTACCTGAGCTCGAGGGTAAGCTGACCGGCAACGCCATCCGCGTGCCAATTCCCAATGTCTCCATGGCCATTCTCAACCTGACTCTGGATAAAACGACTGACTCCTCGGCGCTAAATGATTACTTGCGTCGTATGTCGATTGAGTCTGCCTACCAAAAGCAAATTGATTTTGTTGACTCTGCAGAAGTGGTGTCGTCGGACTTTGTAGGCAACCGCCATGCGGGTATTGTCGATGCCAAGGCCACCATTGCCAATGGTCACCATGCGGTCATCTATGTGTGGTACGACAACGAGTTTGGTTATAGCTGCCAAGTCGTACGTATTTTGCAGCAAATGTCTAACGTGCGGTTCTTAAAGCTGCCGCGCTAACCAGTTAAGCGCAGGGAAGCCCGCATGCTGGGCTTTGTCGCTCAAAAAACCATCAGCGCCACCTTCGGGTGGCGTTTTTTTTGCTTCTATAAAGCCTTTTTTTAATCCATATAGCACTTTTGGCGACCATCAGGGATGTGGTCATTGGACGCGCTTATCTTTATAATACGATGGATTTTTCGGGGTGGTTCAAGTGCTGCTTGGGCCGGACTGGTAACTATCTGAGCAGAAAACAACAATTCACTGAACAGAAAATAAGCATTCGAACCCCTTACCTTCGTATATCCGATCCAACAACTGGGCGAGACTATGATCGAAGTCAAAAAAGGCCTGGATCTCCCCATCACGGGAGCGCCCGAGCAGCGTATTGAAGATGCGCGTCCTGTGCGCCACGTGGCAATCCTGGGTACCGACTACGTTGGCATGAAGCCAACAATGGAAGTCCAGGAAGGGGATAAGGTCAAACTAGGCCAATTGCTCTTCACCGATAAGAAAATTGATGGTGTGCGCTATACAGCGCCCGCTGCCGGTGAAGTGCTTGCAATAAACCGTGGCGAAAAACGTCGTTTACTATCTGTCGTAATCAAGGTTGACGAAACTGAGGAAGCGGTTGAATTCGCTGCTCACGATCGTAGTGCACTAGCACAGCTTGAGCGCCAGGTTGTTGTCGACCAATTGGTAGAGTCGGGACTCTGGACTGCTTTACGCACCCGTCCTTTCTCGCGCACTCCGGCCATTGATAGCACCCCGGCCGATATTTTTGTAACCGCCGTGGATACTCATCCACTTAGCCCTGACCCAGCCCTGATCATTAATGAACAGGCGCAGGCATTCGAGGATGGCCTCAAGGTGTTAGCGCGCCTGACCGAGGGCAACGTCTTCCTATGCACTGGCGAAAATGCCTCAATCCCGGGTGGCGATGTTGACGGCGTAAAAACCGAAAGCTTTGCTGGTCCCCATCCTGCTGGGCTTGTCGGTACTCATATTCATTACCTTTCTCCGGTCGCACTGCATAAAAAAGTGTGGCACATCGGCTATCAGGACGTTATCGCGTTCGGTAAGTTCTTTGTAGAAGGGAAGCTGGATATGAGCCGTGTGGTCGCCATCGGTGGCCCGCGTGCTGAGAATCCTCGCTTGATACGTACACGTGTTGGCGCTAGTACGGATGAACTCCTGGCAGGAGAAGTCATCAAACCCGAGGACACTCGCGTAATCTCCGGCTCTGTTTTCTCTGGCTTTGCCGCCGAAGGTCAACTGACCTACCTTGGCCGTTTCAGCAATCAACTAAGCTTGCTGGAAGAAGGCAATAAGCGCACGTTTATGGGTTGGCTGTCTCCCGGTGCTAATCGTCACTCTGTCTTGGGTATTTACATCTCTAAGATTAAGGGCCTGAGTAACTATGCGCCGACCACCTCTACCAATGGCTCCGAGCGTGCTATGGTGCCGGTAGGTGCATATGAGACGGTGATGCCGCTGGATATCATGCCAACTCAGCTACTGCGTTCGCTGATCGTGGGCGACATTGAGGTTGCCATGCAGCTTGGGTGTTTGGAGCTGGACGAAGAGGATCTGGCGCTGTGCACGTATGTTTGCCCCGGCAAATACGAATATGGCCCCATCCTGCGTGACAATCTCACCATGATCGAGAAAGAGGCCTGATGATGGGTATTCAACAGACACTCCAAAATATCGAGCCGCATTTCCACAAAGGCGGAAAGTACGAAAAGTTCTATCCGCTATTTGAAGCGGTAGATACGATTTTCTACACACCGCCGAGCGTGGCCAAAACCACTGCCCACGTGCGTGACGGTATCGATCTTAAACGCATCATGATTACCGTATGGATGTGTACCTTCCCAGCAATGCTGTTCGGTATGTGGAACGCAGGCTGGCAGGCTAACACCGCCATCGACGCTGGCTACGCTTCTATGGCCGGCTGGCGCGAAGCGATTATGATGACGTTCGCGTCTGGGCACGATCCCAGCAGTTTTTGGGCTAACTTCGTTCTAGGCGCTACCTACTTCCTGCCCATCTATTTGGTCACCTTTGTGGTCGGTGGTTTCTGGGAAGTGCTGTTTGCAATCAAACGCGGCCACGAAGTTAACGAAGGTTTCTTCGTTACTTCGGTGTTGTTTGCTCTGGTTCTTCCGGCAACTATTCCGCTTTGGCAGGTGGCGCTGGGTATCACCTTTGGTGTGGTAATCGGTAAAGAGATCTTCGGCGGCACGGGTAAAAACTTCTTAAACCCTGCGCTTACTGGCCGTGCATTCCTTTACTTCGCCTATCCGGCGCAAATCTCTGGTGATGCTGTATGGGTCGCTGCGGATGGCTATACCGGTGCGACGGCACTCTCTCTCGCGTTTCAGGACGGTATGTCTGCGTTGACCGACACCTTTAGCTGGTGGGATGCCTTCCTGGGCTTTATCCCTGGCTCTGTAGGCGAGGTCTCGACGCTAGCGATCTTTATCGGCGCGGCAGTACTGCTGTGGACGCGGATCGCCTCCTGGCGAATCATGCTGGGGGTATTCCTGGGCATGGTGGTTACTAGCACGCTGTTCAACTTGATCGGCTCTGAGACCAACGCGATGTTTGCCATGCCGTGGTACTGGCACTTGGTAATCGGTGGTTTCGCTTTCGGTATGGTGTTCATGGCCACTGACCCTGTGTCAGCCTCAATGACCAACCAAGGCCGTCTGCTGTTTGGTGCGCTGATTGGTGTGATGACCGTTTTGATTCGCGTTGTGAACCCGGCTTTCCCGGAAGGCATTATGTTGGCGATTCTGTTCGCTAACCTGTTTGCACCGCTGATTGACCATTTCTTCGTCCAGGCCAACATTAAGCGTCGCGTTAAGCGTACCGGCGTTCCGGCCGAGGAGACTGCCTAATGGCACAAGGTAACAACTCCATCAAAAAAGTCCTGATTGTGGCGTTCTCACTGTGTATTGTGTGTTCCGTCATCGTCTCGACCGCAGCGGTCGCTTTGCGTCCAATGCAGCAGCTTAACCAGGAGCTCGATCGTAAAACCAATATCTTAAACGTTGCCAAGCTTTATGAGCCGGGCATGGACGTTGAAGCGGTATTTAGCGAAGAGATAACGGCTCGGGTCGTTGACCTGGATACGGGGGAGTACTCTGATGAGTTTGATCCCGATACCTACGATAGCTTTGAAGCTGCCCGTGACCCAGCCTCGGGTCGCACGCTTTCCGGCGATCAGGACATCGCAGGTCTATCACGAGTCGAAAACTATGCCACAGTTTTTCTGATTGGCGGTGAAGACGACCCGGAACAGATCGTGCTGCCTATTCGTGGTCAAGGTCTATGGGGCCTAATGCGGGGCTTCTTGGCCGTAGAGGGTGATGGCAATACGATCGTTAGTATCACCTACTACGAGCACAGTGAAACACCTGGTCTGGGCGCTGAAGTTAACAATCCGCGCTGGCAAGCACAGTGGGAAGGTAAGAAAATTTACGATGAAGAGGGCGACCTCTCACCGGAAATTCACCTGACCAAAGGCGGCGCCAGTGACGAATACGAAGTCGATGCGCTATCTGGCGCTACGCTGACCAGTAACGGCGTGACTAATATGCTGCAGTTCTGGTTGAGCGAAGAGGCTTTCGGTCCGTATTTGGCTAAATTCCGCAGTGGCACAGAGCCGGAAGACGCCGAAGAGACCGATACCAACTTCGAAGACGTTGAGGGGGCCTGATCATGGCGGACGTAAATGCAAAAGGCGTTTTAACGGCGCCGATTTTCCAGAATAACCCCATTGCGCTGCAAATCCTGGGGATCTGTTCGGCACTTGCGGTAACCACCAGTATGAGCGTATCGCTCGTTATGGCGCTGGCGGTTATTTTCGTAACGGCATTTTCAAATCTGTTCGTATCGTTGATCAGGAATCATATTCCCTCTTCGATTCGTATCATCGTGCAGATGACTATTATTGCCTCGCTGGTTATCGTGGTTGATCAGATTCTCAAAGCATACGCCTATGAGATGTCTAAGCAGCTCTCGGTATTTGTGGGTTTGATCATTACTAACTGTATCGTCATGGGGCGCGCTGAAGGCTTTGCGATGTCCAATACGCCGGGTATGTCGTTTTTAGACGGTATTGGTAACGGCCTCGGTTATGGCTTCGTACTCATGGTGGTGGGTTTCTTCCGTGAACTGCTGGGTGCAGGTAGCGTATTTGGCATCACTATCCTCCAAACCGTGCAAAACGGTGGTTGGTACGTGCCTAACGGCTTGCTATTACTGCCGCCTTCGGCGTTCTTTATTATCGGTCTACTGATCTGGGTGCTGCGTGCCGTTAACCCTGAGCAAGTAGAAGATAATGAGTTCAAAATGAAGGAAAACACCAAGCCCAAGGAGGCCGTGTAACATGGAACATTATCTGAGTCTTTTTGTTGCCTCGGTGTTTGTTGAAAACATGGCACTGGCGTTCTTCCTGGGGATGTGTACTTTCTTGGCGGTGTCCAAAAAAGTCTCCTCAGCGATTGGCCTGGGCATTGCGGTTATTGTGGTATTGACCGTCACCGTGCCGGTTAACAACCTCGTTTATACCTTCTTGCTACAGGAAGGTGCATTGACCTGGACCGGTATTAGCGGTGCTGAAAACATTGACCTCTCCTTCCTTGGGTTGCTCTCCTACATCGGTGTCATTGCGGCGCTGGTACAGATCATGGAAATGTTCCTTGATAAGTACGTGCCGTCGCTTTACAACGCGCTAGGGGTATTCCTGCCGCTGATTACCGTTAACTGCGCCATCCTCGGTGGTGTACTGTTCATGGTAGAGCGTAGCTATAACTTTGGCGAAGCCGTGGTCTATGGCTTTGGCGCGGGCACTGGCTGGGCGCTGGCGATTGCCGCCCTGGCGGGTATCCGTGAAAAGCTGAAGTACAGCGATGTGCCGGGTGGCCTCCAAGGGCTGGGCATTACTTTCATCACCGTGGGGCTGATGTCGTTGGGCTTTATGTCCTTCTCGGGCATTCAGCTTTAATCGGAGCCGGTTTTTCCCGGTGGTGCCAAGCATCACCGGGTAATAGAAAACCTCCAGCAATAGGAAACCGACATGGTTGATACAACAGTCATCTTGCTCGGTGTTGTCATGTTCACGGTCATCGTTATTAGCTTAACGGCGATCATTTTGGCAGCGCGCAGCAAGCTTGTGAGTAGCGGGGACGTGACCATTGAGGTCAACGGCGACCCTGAGCACACTTTGAAGACCCAGGCCGGTGGTAAGCTGCTAAATACGCTTGCGGCTAACGGCATTTTCCTCTCTTCCGCCTGCGGTGGCGGTGGTTCTTGTGCCCAGTGTAAGTGCCGGGTAGAAGAGGGCGGCGGCTCTATTCTGCCGACCGAAGAGTCTCACTTCACCATGCGTGAGAAGAAAGAGGGCTGGCGCCTCTCTTGTCAGGTACCTGTGAAGCAGGACATGAAAGTCGAAGTGCCTGAAGAAGTGTTTGGGGTGAAAAAGTGGGAATGTGAAGTTATCGCCAATCCCAACGTTGCCACCTTTATTAAAGAGCTGAATCTGAAACTGCCTGAAGGCGAAGAAGTTGCCTTCCGCGCCGGTGGCTACGTCCAGCTTGTTGCTACCCCTTATAATGTCAAATTCTCTGATTTTGATATTGAAGAGGAGTACCGGGGTGACTGGGAAAAATTTGATATGTTCAAAATTTCCCACAAGAACAACGAGGAAGTGATTCGCGCCTACTCCATGGCGAACTACCCGGATGAGAAGGGTATCCTCAAGTTCAACATCCGTATCGCCACGCCACCTCCCGGCACTGACCATCCGCCAGGCTTGATGTCGACTTACGTCTTCAGCCTTAAAGAGGGCGATAAGGTTACTGTGATGGGGCCGTTCGGCGAGTTCTTTGCCCGTGATACAGACGCTGAAATGATCTTTATCGGTGGTGGTGCGGGTATGGCGCCAATGCGTAGTCATATCTTCGACCAGCTTAAGCGCTTGAAGTCTGAACGCAAGATCACCTTCTGGTACGGTGCGCGCTCCTGGCGTGAAACCTTCTACAACGAAGAGTACGATCAGTTAGCCGAAGAGTTCCCCAACTTTGAGTGGCACTTAGCGCTTTCTGATCCTCAGCCGGAAGATAACTGGGAAGGGCCCACAGGCTTTATCCATAACGTGCTGTACGAAAACTATCTGAAGGATCACCCAGCGCCTGAAGATTGCGAGTACTACATGTGCGGGCCACCTATGATGAACGCCTCTGTTATCAAGCTACTGCTTGATATGGGCGTTGAGCCGGAAAATATCCTATTGGATGATTTCGGTGGCTAAACAGTCGGCGTAAGTCGATAGTAGCGTTAAGCGGGGCTGGCCTTTTGGGCTGGCCCCGTTTGTTTATAAACCCTTGTGAAAGGAATGACTTATCAACGCGCTGATAAGAGGGGCTCGGCTAAGGTATAATCAGTTTAACGATGAATGACCGTGAGGCACTTATCACTACGGCTGTTGTCGTCAGGTAAGGCCAATAATTTTAAGCGAAGCAGTGTAAAGCTGGGAGGTTGTTATGACTATTTGGCTACTGGTATTCGGTTTCATGGCACTGATTATGGGTGCGATGGCCGTGGGCGTCATCATGGGTCGCAAACCGATCGCCGGTTCTTGCGGCGGTTTGAATCAAATCGGTATGAAAGATGGTTGCGATATCTGCGGCGGCAAAGACGAGGTTTGCGAAGAAGAGAACCGCAAGCGTGGAGGCGTTCGTCGCCGTAGCGATGAGAGCCGTGGTGCCGATTTGGGCTATGACGCTACACGTCGCTAACAAGACTGCGTTGTATGCAACGGGACGATAATTGATCAAAAATTGCAAGGGGACGCAGAGAGCATGGCGGTTCACAATTACGATGTTGTGGTTATCGGTACAGGGCCTGCAGGGGAAAGCGCTGCCATCAACGCTGCAAAGCATGGTAAGCGCGTAGCGATCATTGAGAAGCAGGCGCAGGTAGGCGGCAACTGCACTCACTGGGGTACCATTCCTTCGAAAGCATTGCGCCATCAGGTCAAACAGATCATGGCGTTCAATACCAACCGTATGTTCCGCGATATTGGTGAACCGCGCTGGTTCTCCTTTCCCAAAGTGATGGAGCGCTCACGAGGCACTATTGATAAACAGGTAGAAATGCGTACCACCTTCTATGCGCGTAATCGCATCGACCTGTTCCATGGTGTCGCCCGGTTTAAAGATGAACACACGCTGCTGGTGCGTGACCGCCAGGAAGGCATGGAAGAGTTGGTGGCCAAGAAAATCGTGATTGCCACCGGTTCGCGCCCCTATCGTCCGGCGGATATTAACTTCCGCCATCCGCGTATTTACTGTTCCGATACCATCTTGAGCCTTTCGCACACTCCACGCACTTTGGTGATTTTTGGGGCAGGGGTGATTGGCTGTGAATACGCATCGATCTTTTCAGGTCTGGGCGTCAAAGTTGATCTCATTAATAACCGTGACAGTCTGCTGTCGTTTCTGGACGATGAGATTAGCGATGCGCTCTCTTACCATTTACGTAAGCACGGTGTGTTGGTCCGTCATAATGAAGAGTATGAGAGTGTTGAGGGCGATGAATCGGGCGTAGTGGTGCGTCTCAAGTCAGGCAAAAAGATTCGCGCTGATGCATTTTTGTGGGCCAATGGCCGCACTGGCAATACCGACAGCTTAGGCCTTGAGAACATTGGCTTAACCGCCAATGGGCGCGGGCAGCTAAGCGTCGATGAGCACTATCGCACCGCGGTTTCCCATATCTATGCGGCGGGGGATGTAATTGGCTGGCCGAGTTTGGCGAGCGCGGCTTACGATCAAGGCTTGAATTCTTGTAATGAGTTGCTCGATAAAGAGTATCGCTTTGTTAGGGATGTACCCACCGGGATTTATACCATCCCCGAAATCAGCTCGTTTGGCCCGAATGAGCGTGAGCTTACGCAAGCCAAAGTGCCCTACGAAGTAGGTAAAGCCTTTTTCAAAGATACCGCCAGGGCGCAGATCACCGGTGACACTGTGGGTATGCTCAAAATCCTTTTCCACCAGGACACATTGGAGATACTCGGGATTCATTGTTTCGGTGACCAGGCGTCTGAGATTCTGCATATCGGCCAAGCGATCATGCAGCAAGAGGGTGAGGCCAATACACTTAACTACTTTGTGAATACGACGTTTAACTATCCCACAATGGCAGAAGCGTACCGGGTAGCTGCGCAGAACGGCTTAAATCGGGTTTTCTAACGAGAGCTTTTAACCTGGGCAACTATTCAGAATTACCCTTTGTCATTGTCTTTTAAGAATCGATAGGCTCACCTATAAGGGGGTGGGCATACGTTTTTGGGCCTTTATAGGATGCGGGTTCAGCGGGAGGCAGCAGGCTTTCAGCACGGTTGCGTCCCAACGCTTTGGCTTTGTAAAGCGCTTTGTCGGCAAACGAATAAAGCTGCTCAAACGTCAGTGAGCCGCCATGGCATGTTGTTACGCCAATGCTAATGGTCGGGTTGGCGAGCAGATCTATACCGCTCAGCGTATTAACTTCAATCTCTCGGCGCAGCCGATCTGCTACCTGTAGGGCATCATGGGTAGTGGTGTTGGGCATTAATAAACAAAATTCCTCACCACCAATTCTCGCTAATGTATCGGATGGCCGGCTTAATTTGCGAAGCTGGTGACTAATCTGGCGAAGTACCTCATCGCCGGTAGGATGCCCGTAGGTGTCGTTAACGTGCTTAAAGTGATCCAGATCTAACAGCATTAGGCTAAGCGATCCATGATCACGTTGCGCTTGGGTGAGAGCTGCGGATGCTACATTGACCAAATGGCGCCGGTTATATAGCCCCGTCAGTTCATCAGTTAGCATTAACTGATGCATGACGTTGCGCTGGCGGTGCAGGTAAATAACCGCCAAGCAGAGCGTGATCGCAGCGCTGACCATCAGCACCAGTAGCACACTGACGGCGATCGAGAGCCGCTGCATGACCAGGCGTTGTTGAACGGAAATAGCGCGAACTTCTTCTAGCAGTTGATTGTACAGCCACGATTGAGCGCCACCGATCTCCATTGCAACGCGCTGTAATGGATCAATAAGTTCTGGCTGCTGTTGGGCTTTTTGTACCTGCTGGTTTAGATCTGAAAGGCGACTATTAAGCTCGCTGAAATGATTATTGAGATATTCAACATCTGAGATGAGATATCGATGGCGTTCTATACTTCTCTTTATGTTATTTAAGTGCTGCTTGGAAAGTGAAATAAAATAATCAATGTATTCAATCTGCTCGCTATTAGGCAAGCGGCTGCCTTCCTCTAGGGCGTCCCTTAACTGAGGTGTGGCTTGTTGGGCCAGTACAATGTCACTAATCAACGTGGTGTAGTCGGCACTGGCTTTTTGACTCGCACTGTAGACATAGCTGCCCATTACTGCCGACAACACGAATAAGAGAGCGGCAAAAATGGACGCTAAACGTCCGCCAGGCTGACGAAGAAAGCTAAGCATCATCACGAGGCAATCAGCAAGCTGACAATGATATCGCCCCTCTCAGCGTGCTGCTGAGTAGGCGTGGGAACGCTGGGCGAAGAAACGTAATCATCAAAAGAGAGCTTCCGTTGCAAAAGGCAGTTCAGCATGGCTCCTCTCCCACAAATGGTTAGGTAGTCCAATGAACAGGTTAAAGACAGCATCCTTATGCAACTTAAGCACTCACTGGCTATGTATGCCATCCCACAACTTTACTAATTGCAGGATCATACTTGTGCTCGTTATTATTAATTTTACAGCTAAAAACTGATATTTAATCCTTATTTAAAGACTCTAAGGCTAAACGAGCTTTTTCTTGCCAGCTGCCCGTCAGTGAGGCGGCGTGTTCTAATGCTTCTCGTGCGGCGATAGGTTCTTCTTGTTGAAGCAGTAAAAGGCCTAGATTTAGCCAGGCAGCGCCCATTTTTACATCAAGCTCCGTTGCGCGTTCAAAGGCGTTGCGAGCTTCCTCTGGTTGTTGGTTAGCATACAGTGCGTTGCCTAGCGCAAATTGCCCAATAGCATTGGTAGGATGGTGCTCGTTAAACGCTTGCCAGCTTGATAATGCAGCGCGGGGGCCGTGTGACTCTTCGTAGGCACTAATGGCTTCAAGCGCGTTACGGGCAGTAATACCCGCGGGTAGCGTACCCGGATCGGCCACCACAAAGCCCCAGCGCTCTGCGCGCGCCCAGGTGGCGTCGAAACGGCTAAACGACATTGTATGGCGTTCAATTTCGCCACTGCGCAGAATAAGCGTTTCATTGGGCAGATCGTATCCAATGGCCACGGCGTAGTGCCACATTGGGTAAATGGGGAGCGATAAGTTCTGCATTACCACCACCGGATCGCCTGCTGCCAAATGACCTAGCAGCGCATCCATGGTTCCTCGAATGGGATAAGCAAGTTGATCATAACGCCTTACAGTCGCTAGCATTTCTGGCTGTACGCTGCCATCCCGCTCAGGTAAAAACACTTGTGGGATCAGTTGCTCAACGTCGGTATCGACATCCTGATGATTGAGAACCATCGCCAGCGTGGCAGGGCCGCACTGAAACTCCGTTTGGGCGTAAAACGGTACGCTGGTGATTTCTGTATGGGCGGGTAGGGCTTGATAGGTACTTTGTAGTAGTACCGGATTTCGTGCGCAGCCGCTAAGCAGTAGCAGCAAAATAAAAACGCCCGCGAAGCGGGCGTTAGAAAGCATGTTATTCAAAAACGTGGTATTCAAAGACATGCTATTCAAAGACTTAGTGGTCATGAGCTGCCTATCAACGCGTAAACGGATAAACGTCGGTCAGGCCGAGGATATCGGTAATTAACAGAATGATAAAGACGGCAAAGAGCGCACCGATAACGCCACCACCTGCACCGGCAGGCATCATCTCAAGCTGTTCAGCCATTTGCTGTGCTTCAGAATCACTTAAGGCAGCAACGCGGGCATCTACTTCGTCGAGATCAACACCCTGTTTTAGCAGCTGATCTTGCACGTCGGCACGCGCCAGAATCTCATTAATGCGCTCACGGTCAGCGCCAGCACGATCAGCTGACAAAACAGATTGGGTAGAGACTAAATCCATTGATTGGGGAGTAGCGGGGGCCGCTGCAACCGGTAGACTGGTAATTACGAGCGCCGCAATCAGCAGGGTGGAGAGGTAAGCACGCAATGTTTTCATCGTCTTCTTCCTTATAGACTAGTCGGGTTGGCACAAGCTTTTTTTAGCTTGAATCAATAGTATAGAAACAAACGGGACATTTTTTAAGGGGAATGTGCAAAGTACTAATTATTTGCACTAATGCGATAGGTCCAGGCCGATTCAGAGAGCAATCCTCGGCCCCCGGCCATGGTCATGGCTAAATCGTGTAGCCCTTGCCATAGTGGTACTGCCGCTGCGCCCTTAACGGCTAAATCCAGGCGTTGGGCCATTAACAGCAGTTTATGCAGTCGCTTCATGGGGAGGCGACCAATCGCTTTCTGGTAAGCAGGGCGGCGCTTATCAAAAATCATCGGCTTTTGGGTTTTGCAGGCGTGCTCAAAGCTCTGCCCTTGATCCAGGTGCTGATGCAACGAGAGTAGGGTGCGTAGCTCCCGGCTAAGCGCCCATAGCACGATAGGCGCCTCAACGCCTTCACTGCGCAGGCCATTCACAATGCGCGAAGCGCGGCTGGGCTCGCCTTTCAAGCAGGCATCGGCCAAATTGAAAACATCAAAGCGTGTGCTGTCTTCAACCCCTTGGGCGATGCTCTCAACGTTCAGGCGGGTGCCTTGGGGGTGGATTAATGCCAGTTTTTGCAACTCTTGGTCAGCGGCCAGCAAATTGCCTTCGGTGCGCTCACCCAGCAGACGAGCGGCTTCCAAGTCAATTTGTAAGCCGTGCAGCGAGGCGCGGTCACGCAGCCAATAACCTAAGCGGGAGGCATCCACGGGCCATACCGGTACAAACAAGCCGTGCTTATCCAGTGTTTTAAACCAGGCGCTTTTTTGTTGCTTGGCATCTAGCTTGCCCATACCAATGAGCAGAACGTCATCGCTGTT
Source organism: Halomonas sp. QHL1 (assembly GCF_001882345.1). GTDB lineage: Bacteria > Pseudomonadota > Gammaproteobacteria > Pseudomonadales > Halomonadaceae > Vreelandella. Next base: position 1,061,503 of record NZ_MINL01000001.1, on the reverse strand, counting down.
ATCCAGGGTTTCGGCGTACTGCGCTAACGCTTTACTGCCTTCTTGGCCTAGCTTGTGATTGCCTAAGCGCAACTCCATTAGCTTGCTGGTCGCAAACAGCGAGAGGTTGCTCGACATTTCCATCAATCGGCCCCAGGCAAAGTTGGGCTCGACATCGAGTACTTCGCGCTCTTCAACGCCTGCTTGGCGAGCTGCGGCCCTTACTGCATCGCAGGCGTCGCGATGCTGTAAGGGTTCATCACCGGCTACGATCACCACGCGGGGAAGCTTTTTTGCCAACGCAGCGGGGAGCTGATCAGCAAATACCTTCACTGCATGCCCTCAACGTAAGTAAGGCGCTCGATGATTCGTTGAGACAGCTGGCGCGCAAGCGTTTGTTCAGCTTCCATCATCAACGTTTCGCGGTTGAGCAGGTCGTCATCGCTGACACGAATACGGGTATCCGTCGACAGCGTTTCGTTGTTGAGGTGATAGGCATTAGACACCCGCTCCTGTACCGAGAGCGTAGTGCTTAGCGTTAGCTCGTGTTCACGGCTTGCCCGGCCATCACTTCCCAATCGCCGCTCAATTAACGCGGGCGTACCCAGTGTGACTCGCCATGGGGCATCAGCAGTTACCTGAGTGCCTAGCTGTTGAAGACGCGAAGCGACCTGTTGAGCGACGGCACTGTTGGTATCGCCCTCTAAGGAAAGGGTAGGCAGCGTTGGCAGTGATTCAGTGCCGCGTAGCCGAAATCCACACCCGCTGAGCAGCACCGCCGCCGAAGCGGCGATGCTGGTGATTAAAAAGCTGCGTCGATTCATCCGCTCACCACTATATTAACCAGTTTGCCGGGCACTACGATCACTTTTCGCACGGTGTTGCCCTCAAGAAAGCGCTGAACGTTTTCGTGTTCCATCGCCATTTTTTCAACAGCCGCTTTATCGGCGCTTGCGGGCACTTCAAGGCGAGCGCGCAGCTTCCCGTTAACTTGTACCACCAGCTCGATGCTATCGCGGGTAAGGGCGGACTCATCCACCACCGGCCAGGTCGCTTCGATAGCGGGTCCTGAGTGGCCAAGCGCTTCCCATAGCCTATGGCACAAGTGCGGCGTAATCGGCGAGAGCAGCAGTACGCAGGCTTCTAGTGCTTCGCGGCTAACCGCCAGACCAAGCTCGGAGCTATCGTCGAACTTACCGATGGCGTTAGACAGCTCCATCACCGCGGCAATGGCGGTATTGAAGGTGGTACGGCGGCCAATATCGTCGCTGGCTTTCTTGATGGTCTCGTGGGTTTTCCGGCGCAGTGTTTTTTGGTTGTCGTTTAGCGCATCGCTGTCCAGCGCGCACGGTGTACCATCCGCCAAGTGTTCATTAACCTGACGCCACAGGCGTTTCAAGAAGCGGTGGGCGCCCTCAACGCCGGAATCCGACCACTCCAGGGACTGCTCGGGCGGTGCGGCGAACATCATAAACAGGCGCACGGTGTCGGCGCCGAACTTGTCGATCATCGACTGCGGATCAACGCCGTTGTTTTTCGACTTGGACATCTTCTCGATGCCGCCCATCTCTACCGGCTCGCCGTCACTCATCAAAATAGCGCTCAGGGGGCGGCCTTTCTCATCGCGCTTCACTTCCACGTCAGCGGGGTTAAACCACTGCTTGCCACCATTATCAGTAGAGCGGTAGAAGGTTTCCGCAATGACCATGCCCTGGGTCAGAAGCTGCTGGAAGGGCTCGTCGGAATCAACCAAACCGAAATCACGCATCAACTTGTGGAAGAAACGCGCATACAGCAGGTGCAGAATGGCGTGCTCGATACCGCCAATGTAGAGATCAACCGGAAGCCAGTAGTTAGCGCGTTCGTCCAGCATTGCCTCGGTGTTATCGGCACAGCAGAAGCGGGCGTAGTACCAAGAGGACTCCATAAAGGTGTCGAAGGTATCGGTTTCACGGGTCCAGCCATCGCCCAGGTCAGAGAACGCCGACATCTTTTTCAACGGCGAGCCCGAGGCGTCTACGGTGACTTCCATCGGCAACGAGACCGGTAGTTCGTCATCGGTGAGCGGTACGGTTTGACCTTCCGGGCCGTATTTGACCGGAATCGGTGCACCCCAGTAGCGCTGGCGGGCAACGCCCCAATCGCGCAGGCGGTAGTTGGTTTTCACTTCGCCACGGCCAAGCTCGGCCAATTTGGCGGCGATGGCATCAAAGGCCTGTTCAAAGCCGAGCCCATCAAACTCGCCGGAATTCACTACCGTGCCGTATTCGGCATAAGCCGCTTCAGAAATGTCGGCGGGCTTGCCACTTTCATCGGCGATGACCGGTTTGATCGCAATGCCGTACTTGGTGGCAAACTCCCAATCGCGCTGGTCGTGGCCGGGCACCGCCATGACGGCACCGGTACCAAACTCCATCAGCACGAAATTAGCCACGTATACGGGCACTTCGTCGCCCGTTAGCGGGTGAACCGCCATATGGCCGGTGAGCATGCCTTTTTTCTCTTTGGTGGCCATTTCTGCTTCAGAGGTGCCGCCCCTTGCGCACTCATCACAAAAGGCCGCCAGATCACTATTCTGCTCAGCCGCCTGCTTGGCCAGCGGGTGGCCTGCGGCAACCGCCACGTAGGTAACGCCGAGCAGCGTGTCCGGGCGAGTGGTGTAGACCGCTAGCGGCTCATTGGCTTGGCCATCAGCGCCCTTCACATCAAAGGTCAGTTCAACGCCACGGGATTTACCAATCCAGTTGCGTTGCATGGTTTTGACCTGCTCGGGCCATTCGACTTTATCCAAGTCGGCCAGCAGCTCATCGGCGTAGTCGGTAATTTTCAAGAACCACAGCGGGATCTCTTTACGCTCAACCAAAGCGCCAGAGCGCCAGCCGCGGCCTTCGATAACCTGCTCATTGGCGAGTACGGTTTGATCAACCGGGTCCCAGTTGACCGTCGACATCTTCTTATATACCAAGCCTTTTTCTACCAGCTTGGTGAAGAACCACTGCTCCCAGCGGTAGTAGCTGGTATCGCAGGTGGCGAATTCGCGGCTCCAGTCGTAGGCAAAGCCCAGTGCCTTCAACTGATTACGCATGTAGTCGATGTTTTGGTAAGTCCACTTGGCGGGCGGCACCTGGTTCTGGATGGCGGCGTTTTCAGCGGGCATACCGAAGGCATCCCAGCCCATGGGCTGCATGACATTTTTGCCTTGCATACGCTGGTAACGGGATACAACGTCACCGATAGTGTAATTACGCACGTGGCCCATATGCAGCTTACCGCTGGGGTAGGGGAACATGGAGAGGCAGTAAAACTTCTCCCGGTTCGCGTCCTCTACGGCTTTGAAGCACTGATTTTTATCCCAGTACTGCTGGGCGTCGCGTTCGATTTCACGAGGGCTGTAGTGTGCGTCCATCGGTTTAATAATGCCTTGGCGTATTCGCCCAAAAGGGGCGCAAAGTGAATGTGAGATGACATCTATCAGATAAGTGAGGTCGATTGTATCCTATGCAGGTGTATCCTTGAACGGTAAGCCGGTGATAGGTAACTGCACGCGTCGATAAAAGGAGAGGCACCATGAGTGAACAGCAGAATGACAATCGCCTACGCGAAGGCTACGAGCGCTTGCTAGAGCGGATGCAGGGCGGCGCCAACGAGCTCACCTGGGAAAATTTGCAGAAGGATTTGGACGACGCGGTCGAATTTGAATCGGAGCTAGAGGAGTACACTAAAGACGAGCTAGCGCTGCTGCGCGCCTGGGTCGAGCGTGACCTGAAGGACATGCGCTACTACATGGCAGATACCGGCAAGCAGGTGGCCAGCTGGCTGGGCATCGATATTGACGGCCTTTCTCGGCGCGTGGCGGAGTCGCTGCTTTCGATTGCCGACCGCAGCGTGGTCGAACGCGAACGTTTTGAAGATGACTTAGAAGCAGCTCGCGCCGACTACTGTGAAGGCGAGATGGCTGCGCCGGGCCTAATGGCCTGCACCCACTGCGATGCCCAGGTGATGCTGCCTAACGTTGCCCGCCTGGAACCTTGCCATCAGTGTGGCCATCGTTACTTCTACCGTTTTCCCAGTAAAATCATTGAGACCTAACCGAGCCAACTAGCCCACTAGGTAACTCACGCCTGCAATTGCCCCTAACGAAAGCAGGCTCATCACTGCAGCGTAGAGCAGGTTATTTTTCATCATGCGATAACCGCTCACCCCGTAACGCCCCTGCAGCGAGAGATTGATTCCTGAAAGTGGGCCCACACTGGTGCCCACCGCCCACGACGTTAATGCCACAAACGCGAACACGGTTTGCTCACCGTCCTGCAAGTTAAGTATTGAAGCTAGCACCGACACGCCAATAATTGGATGCAAACCTGCCAGTGCGCTCAACGTAATTGCTGCAAAGCTGAGCATCGCCTGGGGCGTGCCGAAGCGGGTGAAAAGCGTCCAATCGCTGCCAGCCGCTGCCGTGACCAATGTTGAAAGGCCAATCGTTAATAGTCCTGCGGCTAAAAACAGCGAAATCTCTCCACGCATGGCGGGTAGCCGCGTGGTGGTGTGCTGGCGGAGGCGGTGCATAGTAAGGCGGGGCCCATGGGGTAGGTTGCTCATCACCGCCACGCTGGGCAGCAAAAAGGTAATAATGCTGACAATGGTAAGGGCAGGGGTGAGCACAAAGTGAAACAGCATCACCAACGCTGCCATACCTACTGGCATAAATAGACTGCGCGGCGCCAGGGAATAGCCATCCACTTCGCTGAGGTCAAACCGGCGCCGTAGTTCCAGCGTGGTTAACAGCCCCGACAGCATCGCAATGGGAAAACCCACCACGGCAATTTGCGCGTACTGCACCTCGGGTACTAATGCGATCACGACACCCATGGAAGCGAAAAACGGCGACCACAGCGCCGCGCTGGAAAGCCCGCGGTTAAGTGCCAACAGTTGGGGAGTGGTGAGGGGGCCGCGCCGGGCCAGCTTATCGCCCACCATAAACACGGTAGAGAGATTCAAAATCGTACCCAGGAAGTGCACACCCAGCCAGGTGCGCAGCACACCACCCGCCCCGGTCACTCGGCTGCCTGTCGCGCCCTTATTGCCTTGCTTGCCAATCAGCGAGATAAAGCTAACGCCCACCAGCATGGCCGCCACAAACGAATTGCCCTGCAACATAGCGGCCCAATCCACCTCGGCGCCGTAAACAAACCGCGCTACCAGCAGCATGCCCACGCCTAGCGCAATCAGCACGCCCGCCTGGATACGCGAACGCTTCGGAATATCCCGCCACAGCAACACAACCGCCGCCCACAGCAAATAGCTCACCGCATGCGCGGTGCTCAACCAGCCGGTAAAGCCAATAATTTGCGTGATCAATCCAAGTAGAATCAGCACGCCCGCCAAGCGCTGCCGAGAATTCGTCTCTTCCATGCCAAACCCTTAATAGTGAATTAGCAGGCTAATCGGATTTGCATAGGAAGGCTAGCGGAAAGCTAAGAGTTAGGAGTAGGGGCTTTTCGAAGCGTATGGTAACGAGCGAAGCGAGGCACCCGTGAAAGTACCGTGCAGCGGGACCAGATTAAGGCAACCAAAGAGCTTTTGCCCTGACAGACAACTTTTTTGCACCGACACGTGACCTAAGCCAATTTTATCAATAAGGTATGGTTAATGAGTCAGGCACGGTCGCAATTGGAGCGTTTAAACTTAGCCCAAGTGTGCCGTATCGGTTGCGTGGTTTTGCTTCAAGAGGTGAGAAACGATGCTTTATTCAGACTAATGAAGCATTGTATTCAGCAGCAGTATATTTTTTCAGTAAGTGGGCTATAGCGCTTTATCCGTATAACAGTTTTCACACAATTCATTAGTTTCGGAGGCCTGCTTTGCATATCCATTTGGTATCTATCTCCTGATGGTGGATATACATACAGAGTTATTGAGCTTGGCAAAACGCGCAAGAGTGCGAATTCTGAAAATAGAGCCTAATTATTAATTTAATTTAAAATCATATGGTTACACACTAAAAGGTGGGCTATATTTGCTTAGTAACCATGCTGGTGCGTTCATCCAATCATAGAACGCGCCTTCTAATACCTGTTAGGCATTCACACTATGGAACCGTACTTCTTCAGTGGCGTTGTAGTTCCAGAGCGAGCTCAGTTATCGCTTCAAATTACCCTAGGATTTTCACATGTCGCATCAGGAGTAAATGGCACAGCAAGAATAAGCATCGTTTTAAACCAGATTGCTGTGTGGATAGAGAGTGAGCACGATTGGGATATATTTGATTTACGAAATGTCGTTAAAAATATTATCCAAAACCATTTGGCAATGGTGGGCTATCTCAAAGGTTACGCCTACGACTTTGAGATTACCCGTGTCCTAAATCAAAGCCGCGAAATCGATTACGTCTTTGGCATTGATATTCCATGCCTTGCCGATCGAGACAATACAGTCGACTTGCAAGACGCCCTGTTCAAACTCAGGGAGAAGACAATTGGTCCAAACGGTATGCTCTTGAATCGCTGCTTCAGTGATCTAGTTTCCGCCATGAAGCACGCTGATGACACTGGCTTTTACTGCTATCGTGCAATTGAGTCACTGCGCCATCATTGTGCCGCTGTGCATGGTTTGTCTGCCGATAATAAGTCCACACAGTGGGCAAAACTCCGAGAAGTTTCTGGTAGCGACGAACAAACCATCCGCGCAATAAAGGCGGCAGCTGACCCATTGCGCCACGGCGAGGCTCACGCGGCCGACTCGGAAGATCGTGCAAAGTTACTGACGAGCACGTGGAACGTCGTCGATGAGTACTTAAATAACGCCTAACAAACGTTTCAAGGCCGTTCGCTTCGCTCACTCGGGACAGGCTAAAGCCCGCCCCTTAACCAAACGTTGAGGCTGTAGAAAAACCCCTTTGACGCCTAAGTTTGGTAGGATCGGGAAAAACAGATGAGGAGTAGTCAGCATGCCGCGCTTCAAGCCTTATAACCACGATCAAAATGCCATGGTGGTGATCAACTACCAAGATCAGCTCTAACCAGCATCTTTGAACATGCAGTGTACTATCTGATTGAGCACAAGTTCGACTTGCCGTGTCTTCTTCTAGGGCGATGTGCTAATCGGACTAATCTCACGGCAGGCGTCGTACCATCATGCGCCACCTCGGGTACGGCTCACATAAATGTCCAGGCCAATACTCTGGTAACTTTATTTCCCTGCTTCATCTCTATTTCCCGTATATCAACGGCACCTAGCTTACGAATCAACTTCATTGCAGGCTTAACATTGTCGGTTTTTGAAACCAGGCTGCTAAACCAGCGGCATTGAGTTGAATACACTTGGCTTTCTCTTATTAGCTTTTTGAGAAACAGCTGTTCGCCCCCCTTACACCAAAGCTCTGCCCCTAGCCCGCCAAAGTTCAAAACGGGAGATTTGGTTTTTGCTTTTTGTTCACCGCGACTACGCGCAAGGTTATTGTGTTTGAGCTGGCTACCTTTAAGAGCTTCATCGAGCGAGGCATGGAAGGGTGGGTTGCATACGCTGACGTCAAAGAACTCCCCAGCTTGAATGATCCCTTCAAAAATGTGGTTTTTATCGTGCTGCGTGCGCAACGTGAAGCAATCTTTAAGGGTGGGGTTGTTGGTGATGATCGTGGCTACGTTCTCAAGTGACCGAACGTTAATGTCACTACCCACACACTGCCAGCCGTAAATTTGGCAGGCCAGTAGCGGGTAGATGCCATTGGCTCCCGTCCCTATATCGAGCAGCTTGATGCTGGGCTGTTCGCGTCCAAGCGCAATTAAGTCCGCCATGTAATGGATATAGTCGGCTCTGCCTGGGATGGGAGGGCAAAGCGCGCCTTCTGGAATGTCCCAGTCGACAATATTGTAGTATCGGTTTAATAACGCGGCGTTGAGCGTTTTGACTGCCAATGGGTCTGCGAAATCGATGGAAAGTGCGCCATGAGCGTTCGGTTTCACATGGGGAGCTAGTGCTGGGTGGCTTTTTACGAGAGCGGGGAAGTCATAGCCTTGGTTGTGTAGATTCCTAGGGTGCAGGCCTTTGCGAACAGGTTTGGCTCGGCTTTTTTCATTTCGATGGAGGGTGTTCACAGTCATAGGCCTGGGGCTGAGCGTTCATTATTCGAGTGGGTTTGGCATAGTCTGTGATTATAACCTTAATGGTTGTGTTGGGCTTACTCGGTGGTTCGAGTTATGTGCATATGATGAGTACATATCTCTGCTGCAGGCTCTAAGCCCCCATCTTTCGTACTAATAAATGCGGAGATGCATGGGCGGAAAGATTGGCTCGCCTGCCTTAGGCTTTGGCGCTGCTTGGGTGCCTCGCTTTGCGTACCTGACATGCTTGTTATTAAGCGAAGAAGTGCTTTCCATTCAGGCTTTGAGGCCTGAATGGAATGACGCGTGCTGGTTTAGCTAGTTGCTTGGTTGGGTATGCCGGCTTTTTCTTGTTCGTGCATTTGGTAGCTTTCGATTTTGCAGTCTATTTCGTTATCCGTGTCGTTCTCTATTGTCAGCGTTGGCTGCTGGAGGTGGCGCAGCTGCCGCTTTAAGTAGCTAGTGTAAAGATATTTTTTATAAACGGCCCAGCAGTGAAAGGTCAGGAAGGTGACCACAAAACCGATTAGCACCACCTTGATCATTACAGAAGCGTAGAGCTTTTCAAGAATCGCTTCTTCCACAATAAAGAACATATACATCCTGGATATCACCAGTATCCACAGTGCGAGGGTGGCCAGGGTGATTAAGGTATCGCGGGATCTGTAGCCCCAACCTTTCTGGCAGGGGTTATCGATGATAACGGGCATTAGTTTATTGTTCATGGAATTGCTCCCCTCTGTCCGGACTAGTCCAGGTGGCGGGCCTTCCCTTTTGGCGCATCATGGCTCTGGGAAAGGCGATAACGACGGTGACCATATTGATGATCCAATAGGCGAACGGGTACCAGATACTCCAGTAAACGCAGCGGAATATCTCTTTATCGTAGCGGCTGTCAATATAGAAACTGACAGTGAACTGGATAAAGCTGATGGCGATCAGGATGCTGCCAAAATAGGTGAGCAACTGTGCGGTAATGGGCCATGCCATGGGCATTACAACTTGAGAAACCAGCCAGGCGATCAACAGTGCGATCACTGAGTAGCACCAGGCCACACTGACGATATATTCCAGCATGAGGAGCCAGAAACCGCGGTTTTTCCAGCGAATAGTCTGGGAGAAGTAGCGTAGGAAAACCTCGCCGCCACCTTGGGCCCACCGAAGTCGCTGCTTGAAGAGCCCGCGCAGAGTTTCGGGCATAAGCACCCAACACATGGCTCTGGGCTCGTAGCGAACTTGCCCACCTAAAATCTGTAAGCGCCAACTAACATCGATATCTTCGGTGATCATATCGGTGTTCCAACCGCCAATTTCTTCCAGTGCTTTACGCCGAAACGCACAAATGACGCCGGAAATGGTAAATACCATTCCGTATATGCGCTGTGCACGCTTGATCAGGCCGATAATGGCGGAAAACTCGCCGGTTTGAATCTTGCCGATAGCGGTGGAGCGAGTTCTCACCCTGGGGTTTCCGGTAACCCCACTCACCTTTGGGCTGCTAAGAAAATGGCCAACCATATACCCAATGGCGTCGTAGTCGAGTATCGCGTCACCATCAATCCCGACGATGATGTCGCCGGTGGCTTGGCTTAATCCATTATTCAAGGCACTAGCTTTGCCTTGATTGTCTTGGTGGAGCACGGTTAACGCGGGGTACTTCAGCGCTAAGGCGTCAAGTCGGCTGCCGGTGTCATCTTTGCTGCCATCGTTAACGGCAATAACTTCCATGTGCGGGTAGTTCTGTTTGAAAAGGTGATGAACCGTTTCATCCACATTGGCTCCTTCGTTATAACAGGGCAGTAGCACCGTGACGCTAGGGGTGTTTTCGTCCCATACAAACGTGTTTGGCCAGGGCTGCTTGCGCTCCCAATGCAGGTAAAAATAGATGCCTCCACAGATCCATATGGTCGCCATTAAGCTGGGGTAGCCCAGGGTGAAGACCGCCAGAGAGTCGAGTATGTTCATGGGATGGCCTTAAACCGACGTCCGATGGAGAACACTGGCCTCATCACATTCATGGCAGGATGGTTTTGATGAAAATCATCCGGATAATAGCCAATGTTTTTGATGCCCTCTTCGCGCAGTATGCGCACCCATTGGGCCATCTCCTCACTGGGTATGGGGGTTTGGGTGCGCCAATCCTGTGCTTGCAGTTCAAAGACCAATTGGTCGGCGCTTACCTGTGCTAGCGAACGCTGGGCAAGGCTCCTCAACCACTCATTAGGATTGTCCGCTTCCTCCATGTAGGGCATGGCCATCACGGCGACGTAGTCGTAGCCATTGGCGAAGTTTTGAATGTCTTGGGCAAACCAGCGCTTGCTGTTTGGCTCCATCACCGTGACGGCATATATATTGCGAGCCGTGGTGAATGTCTTGTTGTCAGTCTGGCGGTAGTAGTTAGCCGCCCGCTCCAGCTCTAAAGTGAGATCGGTTAAATACTCCATTTTAAAGCGAGTCCATGAATCCATCAGGCCATCGTCGTCGCGAATTGCGTTTATATCTCTTGGTAAAGAAGCGCTTTCATAGGCTGCCAAGGCTTCTGGGTTGGCGTCTTCAAAGTCGGTAAAGAAGGCGTCATCGTGAAACAGCAAGCCGTCGAACTTGGTTAGTCGGCCAAGATCTAGATAGATTTCTCGAATGATGTTGCGGTTTTCTTGTACGTAGGGAGAAAGTCGACGGTATTGATCGGGTGACTCCTGGCCAGTTCTTACATCGGTGACATATTGATAACCAGATCCCAAGTCAAACGCTAGCACCGGCATCCACGCGTAGACCTTTACATTGGCGCGTTTTTTTAACTGCCAAGCGACGCGGTTAAAAAGATCGGCTCTAACCGGTAGGTGGCGGTTGGGGAAGTAAAGCTCATCGGCAACGCCGTCGCCATCGGGGTCTGCATAGGCCTGAAGATAAACGGTGCTGACGCCGTACTCGGCGATACGCTCGATGAGCCTGTCGAGATTTTGCTCCTGCTGAATGGGATCAGGGTCATACACATAATCCAGGTCAACATGCACAATACGCAGCTTTTCTAGCTCCCACACGCGGTTGGCAAGGATCTCTTCTATGGTTTCCAGGCTGGTTTCCTGGTCGATGAGATAGCGGTTCATGGCCCGCATGGGGTCGCTAAGCTGATTAGGCGCGCTGAGTAGGCTGAAGGTGTAGTCCATGCCATATTCCGCGGCTAGATTGAGTGTCGCTTCACTGTAGGCGCCGTAAGGCCAGACCATGATGCGTGGAGATTGGCCCATCTGCTCTTGAAAACGCTGCTGCGTCCGCGCCATATCTTCACGTAGCCGTTCCAGGTAGTCCGCCTCGCTTTCGTAACCGTTGCGCTCATCCCAGATGCTGGTTACGGCGGCCGCTTGCTCGTTGCCCATGGGGTTGCCCTTAGCCCCGTAATGCAGGTCGTAAGAGTGGGAGGCAATTTCCACCAGCGGGGATTCATCTAGGGTCTTGACTTGCTCCCAGGTAAGAAAACGTTCGCGGGGGAGGGTGATATTGCCATAGTTCACCCGCCCACCAGCGGGCACATCCAACCAACTGCCCACCACTGCTTGCACCGCGGGGAAGTTATACAGTTTTAGTAATGGAAAGACGATATCGTAGAAGCTGCGATAGCCATCATCGAAGGTCAGCAGCACGGCTTTTTCGGGCAGAGGTGGCCCACCCGCTTTGGCATCAATAATTTGTTGCAAACTTACCGGGTTATAACCACCCACGGAAATCAGGTTGAAGTGTTCAATTAACCGACTACGGGTGATGGTCTGCGAGTATATATCCAGTTCGGGGGTGACACTGGCATCCACGATATCGTGGTAGCTGATAACTACATAATCGCCTGTTAAACGGGCGGCCTGGGCCTGCTGAATATTGACGATAACCAGCAATACCGCACTCAATATAATGACGCGCCAGAGTGTCATAGGAATCTCCATACAAAGCCGGCTGAAATAACATTGTCGTATTCAGGAACGCCGTCGTAGACGGCTCTTTCGCGTGCGATGCCGTACTCGAAGCTCACATTGGGGGCGAGCTCCCAGCTATGCTGGTATCCCACTGACCATGTATTTTCACTGTCGTAATCTTTCTGCCAGTAACGACCTGAACCTAGCGAGAAGGTCTGGATAAAGGACTGTCGGTAATCGAGCGGAATCTCATAATCAACTGATAAGACGCCCGCTAGGCTGGCATCCCGTTCTGGATTGAAATAGCTGGCTTCCACCTCATCATTACGCGAAGCAGACGCTTGAACCTCAGCATTAATTTGCCAGCGGTCTAGGTGGTAGAGAGTTTGGTCCCAGTACCCGTACACAGATTGGCGTAGGTTGCTATCGTCAAAGTCGGTAGCCATTACACCGATTGCACCTGCACCTCGCTCATCGCGACGATAAGCCAGTTCAGCGCGATAGCGGTCGGCATTAATGCCATCGCGCAGAGCTCGCAGTGGAGTATCACTAGTGTTGATTTCGACGCCCAGCGTGGTGGAGATGTGATCCGTTGGCGCGTATTGCAGTTCTGCAAGCGCCATGAAATCCTCGTTGAGCTGTGAGCCATGTCCCGCTGCCAGGGTCACCGTGGCAGGGTGCAGATTCCATTCGTAGCCAGCCACGTTGTAAGAGGCATAGAGATTTTCATCATCAAACTCGCCGAACTGGCCAATACGCTGCGCGAACGGGCGGGAGCCGTTGTCATTGCGAGGTCCTTCCAGCAGCACTTCATAGGTCCACTCCCGGGAAGCCTGGGTGCCACTGCCTGAGCCCTTACTACGCTCAAACGAGCTGCTCAACTGAGGAGCACGCAGTTCGCGCCACTCACGAGCCATATCGTCCCTTGATGCACTTGGCCGGGCTTCTGAAATTTCTTTGGCAATTTCGGTGGTTGTTCCTTTCCACTGGCCGCGCTGTAAGCGAGAAAGCAGTATCCCGTGTTCTGCGCCTTCCTGCTGTTCTGGTGACAATAAAGGGATGGCCTGCTGGAAGGACTCTTCGGCTCTTCTTGGCAATCCCCGGTCACGCTCAATATCGCCTTTTAACAGCCACAAGTAAGGGTCGGCAGGTGCTTGGCTCTGATACTCTGCGAGACGTTCGCTGGCCTCGTCGGTGCGGCCGCGCCAGGCATCAAGTAAAACACCTAACATCAATACTTTTTGGTAGTTGGGATTTTCGATACGAACGGTTTGAGTGAAGTCCAAGCGTTGCTCGGGTTCATTGGCGCGCCACTCTTCTAATAGTCTGTCAGCATCGCGAAAGCGCTGGGCATCGGTGTAACTGTAGAACAGCCCTTCGTTAAGCGGATCGTCTGGATTTGTGGCCTGCGCCGGGGATTGTCGAATCAGGTTTTCGTAGAGAGTGATAGCCTCGTTTGGGCGACCCATGCCATTTAGAGCATGGGCTCTGGCTCGGGCAACATAGCTGGGTAACTGGCCGTGCTGGCTCTCTAGTCTTACGGCTAGCGCTTCTGCCTCTGAGAAACGTCTTAATTCGGCCAGCGCTACTACCTTGTCGTACTCGGCGATAGTGATGAGTTCTTGGGGTGCTTCCGCACTACTCAGCACGCTATTTAACTGTGCCAAGCCACTGCGAGTTCTGGTCGGCTGGTCGGTATGAATACCCAGACGTATATCGGTAACCCCTTCATAATAAGTAAGCCATAGGCGATCATTCTCAGTGAAAACATCAGGGTTGGTTTGCATAATACGTCGAGCTGCAGAGCTGGCGCCCAAGCCTACCGCTAGTCGATAAAGTGCATGCAGTTCACTTGTGTTGCCAGGATCTTGCGCGACCAATGTTTGGCGGGCATCCAGTTCTTGCATGGCATTAGCGGTTTGTGAGGCTAGGTAGCCCCTTGCTTCAAGACCCGCCGTCGTCGTGGTGCCAGCTACTTGGTTGTACTGCTGTAGGGATATATCCGCCAGCGTATAGTTGCCCATATCGGTATGGACTAACGATTGACCAAGCCAACCTTGAGCATTTGATGGATCGCGATAGGTGAGCGTTCGAAACAACTCCAGCGCCTGTTCGTACTCACCTGCGCTCCGCGCGGCCCCCGCTAAATTGGCAAGTTCTGAATCACTGTAGTTTTCCGTTTGGCACCAGGTGCAAACCGCCAGTGCTTCCTGGTGGCGTCCGGCTCGAACCAGTAGCGCTACTAAATCTTCACGCACGCGAACATCGCGTGTTTGGTGATAAAGTGTCTGTAAGCCATCAATTGATGTTTCCAGAGCCCCCTGACGTGCTTGGATAACCAATGCTTCGCGTTGCGCGTCGATCGTCGATTGCCCATATGCCACGCCCGACGTTAGGCAGGCGAGTAGGCAAATCGGCAGGAGGGAGCTAGGACGGTTATGCATGTTGATATTCCTACCCTGGATGAAAATGACGATACATTTGTAATTAAATGTATCTTTCCAGTGTATAGGAGTACCTTCGAGTAAAAATTGGACTAAAACGTGAACTTGAAGAGGAATATCATCAGTAAAAGAACTGAGAAAGTTCATCAAGTGCTCATGAGAGCGAACCCTAATTCCGTGGTTGTGGGTTTTAGCGTCATAGGTAAAAAAATTAGGGTTACTCTTAAATCAGTTTTAACCAGTTTTGGTCTATCCTGATGGTAAAGTTTTTTCGACAAACTATTCAACTAGAAACTCTATTTTAAGTTACTAAGTGTTATGAAGAGAGAGAAGATATGGCAAAGACCATTCATCACAAAGGCGCTTGTCTCTGCGGCGCTGTAAGCGTCAGCGTGACTACTAAAAACAACCATGTCGGCGTATGCCACTGCTCGATGTGCCGAAATTGGGGTGGAGGCCCGCTATTTGCCGTTGAGTTTGCGGAGGATGTAACGTTTGAAGGTACAGAGCATGTGACCACCTTTAGTTCTTCAGAGTGGGCCGAGCGTGGCTTCTGCCAACAGTGTGGTACGCACCTGTTTTATCGTTTAAAGCAGAATGGGCACTACGCGCTTCCCATAGGGCTTCTTGATAGCGATGAGGAGTGGAAAATTATCGAGCAAGTATTTATTGACCAAAAGCCTGCCTACTACTCATTGGCAGAAAAAACCAAGCAACTAACGGGGGAGGAGGTATTTGCTCAATACAGTGGCAATAGCGATTGCTGAATAGCATTGTCGGTAATAAGTGGTTAAAGACTTTCATTATGACTCTTAATGCTGCCGGGCGGCTTCAAGCTGCTCAATCATCCTGCGTGCTGCATTAGAAAGTGTTCGGTTGGTATGCACTAAATACCCTAACGGGCGGTGGATGGGGGCAGTGTCTACTTCAAGCTCCACTAGCTCGCTGTCGATCATTTTTTCCGGCAGCAGGCTCCAGCCTAATCCTACGCCGCACATCATTTTTAGCGTCTCTAAATAGTTGGTCGCCATACTCACCGGCAGTTTTAGCCCTGCTTCAATGAAGCGCTGCTCAATTAGTGAACCGGTAAAGGTTTTTGCGCCAGGCATAACGCAGTTGAATTCGCACAGATCGGCTAATGACAGTAGGCTTTGAGGGGCCGGGGTTTGGTTGGCAAGCGGGTGGTCAATCGCACAGGTAAAGCAGAGCCGATCACGCCATAGTTCGACCACCTCTAACTGTTCATGAGGGTGGGGAGCGAGAGTTACCACGGCCATTTCCAGAGTGCCATCCAGCACGCCCTGGTAAGCCTGCTCAGAATCCAAAAAATGCAGATCGAGTTCGACTTCCGGATGGCGCTGAGTGTAATGCTTTAATAGCGGTGGTAAGCGGTGCAGGCCAATATGGTGGCTGGTGGCCAGGGTAAGCTTGCCGCCCACTTGGCCAGAAAGATTGGCTAGCGCCCGGCGGCTGTCCTCAACGGTAAATAGAATGCGCCGCGCTTGGGGCATCAGCACATTACCCGCTTCAGTTAACGCAATACGCCGACCAATGCGGTCAAACAGCCGTGCACCTACCTGGGACTCCAAGGTAGCGATGCGTTTGCTAACCGCAGGTTGAGTAAGGTGGAGCTGTTCCGCCGCGCGGGAGAAACTTTGTGTATCAGCGACGGCCAGAAAGGCTTGTAGGCTTTGGGTATCCACTGACGAGTCCTTAAATAGCTATTCCTATTTGGAATCTAATCTATGAATAACATGAATTGCTTTTATGCGCGAGTCGCGTAACACTCATGCTATTGCCATAGTAAGCAGCACGAAGAGGCTGCCATACCGAACTAGCAGGGCACCGCCCAGGAGAGCCACATGTCAGGTCAAACCCTTTACGACAAACTCTGGAATCAGCACTTGGTTAAACAGCGTGACGACGGCACCGCGTTGATCTATATCGACCGCCAGCTGCTTCACGAAGTGACCTCGCCTCAGGCGTTTGAAGGCCTGCGTTTAGCTAATCGTAAGCCGTGGCGTTTGGATGCCAACTTGGCCACGCCTGACCATAACGTGCCGACGACCATTAAGGAACGCGCTGAGGGCAACAGCGGTATTAAAGATCCAGTGTCGCTGATTCAGGTGCAAACCCTGGACGACAACTGCCTTGAGTACGGCATTGAAGAGTTCAAAATCAACGATCCGCGTCAGGGCATCGTGCACGTGGTCGGCCCAGAGCAGGGCGCAACGCTGCCGGGTATGACCGTGGTATGTGGCGACTCCCATACCGCTACCCACGGTGCTTTTGGCGCCTTGGCCCACGGTATTGGCACGTCAGAAGTCGAGCACGTAATGGCGACCCAGTGTTTGCTGGCGCAAAAAATGAAGAATATGCAGGTGCGCGTCGAAGGCGAGCTGGGCCTGGGCGTGACTGCTAAAGACGTTGTGCTGGCGATCATCGGTAAGATCGGCACCGCTGGCGGCACTGGCTATGCCATTGAATTTGCCGGTAGCGCGATTGCCTCGCTCTCCATGGAAGGGCGCATGACCGTGTGCAACATGGCCATTGAAGCGGGTGCACGGGTAGGTTTGATTGCCGTGGACGACACCACCATTGATTACCTCGCCAAGCGGCCATTTGCGCCTACCGCAGAGCAATGGGAAGCCGCCGTGGCTGACTGGCGCAACCTGATCTCTGATGATGACGCCCAGTTCGATAAAGTTGTTACTTTGCAGGCTGAAGAGATCGAGCCACAGGTGAGCTGGGGTACCAGCCCGGAAATGGTCACCGGTATTTCTGGCCAAGTGCCTGACCCGCTAGCCGCGTTGGATGAAACCGTTCAGCGCAGCCACACCCGTGCCCTAGAGTACATGGGCCTTCACGCTAATCAGAAAATCACCGATATCAAGCTGGATAAAATCTTTATCGGCTCCTGCACCAACTCGCGTATTGAAGACCTACGCGAAGCCGCCAAAGTCGCCAGGGGCAAAAAGGTAGCTGATTCCATCAAGTTGGCCATGGTGGTGCCGGGTTCCGGCTTGGTGAAGCGTCAGGCGGAAGCCGAGGGTTTGGATAAAATCTTTATTGAAGCTGGTTTTGAATGGCGCGAGCCGGGCTGCTCCATGTGTCTGGCCATGAACGCGGATAAACTGGGTGCCGGTGAACACTGTGCTTCTACTTCTAACCGCAACTTTGAAGGGCGCCAGGGCTACGGTGGCCGCACGCACCTGGTCAGCCCGGCCATGGCAGCGGCCGCGGCGATTGCCGGTCACTTTGTTGACGTACGCAGCTTGCCCGCCAACGACGCCACTCACGCTCAGGAGGCCTAAGCCATGAAAAAATTTGAACGTTTTGAAGGTGCGGTAGCGCCCCTTGACCGCGCCAACGTCGATACCGACTTGATTATCCCCAAGCAGTTTTTGAAGTCGATCAAGCGCACCGGCTTCGGCGTTAACCTGTTTGACGAACTGCGTTACTTGGATGAAGGTCAGCCGGGGCAGGACTGCTCACAGCGCCCGTTGAACCCTGATTTTGTCTTGAATCAGCCGCGCTACACAGGCGCGGAAGTGTTGCTGGCGCGGCGCAACTTTGGCTGCGGCAGCTCTCGCGAGCACGCGCCTTGGGCGCTGGAAGATTTCGGTTTCAAGGTAGTGATTGCACCCAGCTTTGCCGATATCTTCTACAACAACTCGTTTAAAAACGGCATTTTGCTGATCACCTTTCCAGAAGATGTGGTCGATCGCCTGTTTGCCGAGGTGGACGCTAACGAAGGCTACCAGTTGGAGGTGGATTTAGAGAATCAGCGCGTCATTACCCCCAGCGGCGAGATTTTAGAGTTTGAAGTGGATGAGTTCCGCAAGCACTGCCTGCTGGAAGGATTGGACGACATCGGCCTGACGCTAAAAGACGAAGACGCCATTCGTGCTTTTGAGCAGAAACATAAAGCCGCACGCCCCTGGCTGTTTCGTCAGTCTGCTTAAGCCAGTCTTCAATAATTAAATGCTAAGGAAGTTGCATGACTCATAAGGTTTTATTGTTGCCGGGTGATGGTATTGGCCCCGAGATTGCTGCGCAGGCGGCACGCTTGTTAAAAGCTTGCCAAGAAGCGGGCTTGGATATTGAAGTAGAAGAGGGCTTGGTGGGCGGCTCTGCTTATGATGTCCATGGCGAGCCGCTACCCGCAGAAACCCTGGAAAAAGCCAAAGCAGCCAGTGCGATTTTGTTGGGTGCCGTGGGCGGCCCCAAGTGGGACAAAATCGAAGACCTTTCCAAACGTCCCGAAAAAGGGCTGCTGGGGCTGCGCAAAAATCTTGGATTATTCGGCAATCTGCGCCCGGCAATGCTCTATCCGCAGTTGGCCAGCGCCTCCAGCCTCAAGCCTGAGCTAGTTGCCGGGCTGGATATTATGATTGTTCGCGAGCTCACCGGCGGCATCTACTTCGGCCAGCCCCGCGGCATTGAAGTACGCAACGGAGAACGGGTCGGCTTTAACACCTATATCTATTCTGAAAGCGAAATTGAGCGCATTGGTCGTGTCGCATTCGAGATGGCCCAGAAGCGCGGCAAGAAGCTCTGCTCGGTGGACAAAGCCAACGTGCTGGAAGTCACCATTTTGTGGCGGGAAGTGATGGAGCGCTTAGCGCCGGAATACCCGGACGTTGAGCTGTCCCATATGTACGTCGATAACGCCGCCATGCAACTGGTGCGCGCCCCCAAGCAGTTTGACGTGGTGGTGACTGGCAATATGTTTGGCGATATTCTGTCGGATGCTGCCGCTATGCTGACCGGCTCCATCGGTATGCTGCCTTCAGCGTCGCTAAACGAAAGCGGGCAGGGCATGTACGAGCCATGCCACGGCAGCGCGCCTGATATTGCCGGTCAAAACGTGGCTAACCCGCTGGCCATGATGCTTTCAGTGGCCATGATGCTGCGCTACTCACTGAGTGAGAATGCCATGGCAGAGCGCATTGAAGCCGCTGTCGGTAGCGTGCTGGATGATGGTCTCCGCACCGCGGATATCGCATCAAAAGGTATGCAAACCATCGGCACCGATGCCATGGGCGATGCGGTATTGGCAGCGTTTGCTAAACAGTAAAAGTGGCTTCAAAAAATCAGCGTAAAGAATTGTGTATAATACCAAGACTCATTCTTTGCAGGAGGACTTCATATGTTGAAAGTCGGTTTCGTGGGATGGCGCGGCATGGTGGGTTCAGTGCTGATGCAGCGCATGCAGGAAGATGGTGATTTCAACGGCATTGAGCCGGTATTCTTCACCACCTCCCAGGTTGGCCGGCCCGGCCCCGACATCGGTGTAGACGTGCCTCCGCTGAAAGATGCCTTTGATATTGAAGCGCTCAAAGCGTTGGATGTTGTTGTCACCTGTCAGGGCGGTGACTACACCAAGCCCGTCTATAAAGATCTTCGCAATGCAGGCTGGAAAGGCTACTGGATTGACGCCGCTAGCACGCTGCGCATGGAAGATGAAGCGACTATCGTGCTAGACCCGGTCAACCGCAAGGTCATCGACGACCAGCTAGCCAAGGGTGCCAAAACCTTTGTGGGCGGCAACTGCACCGTGAGCCTAATGCTGATGGGCTTGGGCGGTCTGTTTGAAGCCGATATGGTCGAGTGGATGACCTCCATGACCTATCAGGCGGCTTCTGGTTCGGGCGCTAAACACATGCGCGAGTTGCTCAACCAAATGGGTCAACTGCGTGACAGCGTCGGTGAAGAGCTAAAAGATACCTCAAGCGCGATTCTGGATATCGACCGCAAAGTAACGGCGGCTATGCGCAGCGGTGACTTCCCGACCGATAACTTTGCCGCGCCGTTGGCGGGTAGCCTGCTGCCGTGGATCGATACCAAGCTGGACAACGGCCAGAGCCGCGAAGAGTGGAAGGGCAGCGTTGAGACCAACAAGATTCTTGGCCTCGACAACAACCCGATCCCCATCGATGGCCTGTGTGTGCGTATCGGCGCGATGCGCTCGCACAGCCAAGCGTTCACTATCAAGCTGAAACACGATGTGCCGCTGGATGAGATCGAAGATCGCATCGCCAAGCACAACGAGTGGGTCAAACTGATTCCTAACGATAAAGACGCCACCATTGCTGGTTTAACGCCTGCGGCTGCCACTGGCACGCTGCAAGTGCCGGTTGGCCGCCTGCGTAAGATGCAAATGGGCGGTGAATACCTCTCTGCATTTAGCGTGGGTGACCAGCTGCTGTGGGGCGCCGCAGAGCCGCTTAAGCGTATGCTGAAGATTCTGCGCGAACAGTAATTGTTGGTGGTTGTACGCCAGTCGAAAACGGGAAGCTGTTCGCAGCTTCCCGTTTTTTTGCGCGGCTAGTACTCACTGTAGTGGGAATAACGACGCTATTTCGTTAAGTTATGATAAAACAGACGTAATACAATAATCTGGCATCAAATAGTTAAAAGTAAGTAGGCGATCAGGGATCACTCATGAAAAAAACACTGACATGGATTACCTGGCTCTCGTTGAGTGCAGTGAGTCCTATAGCGCTCGCCGTTGGCTTGGGGCAGGCGAGTGTCAGCTCATACCTGGATGCGCCTTTAGATGCTTCGATCCCTCTGCTCGAAAGCAGTGATTACGCCCTCGACGATATTCGTGTCAGCGTTGCCGAGCAGTCAGCGTTTGCCTCAGCAGGCCTTGAATGGACGCCATTAGCAGCCAGCGTGCGCGTCCAGGTTCAAGAGCAGCAGGGACGCCGCCAAGTTAGCTTGAGCTCTGAGCAGCCGATGGTGGAGCCTTGGCTGGAGCTGTTATTAACTATCGAGTATCCCGGCGGCCAGCAATCACGCGATGTGACCCTGCTGTTTGATCCCCAGGGCTATTCTCAACAAGGCTATTCTCAGCCGACTTCTCCTCAACAGGCCCAGGCTCAAACCGCCGCTGCCCCTACCGCAGTTGATGAACCCCGGCCCGCGGTGCCGCCTAGTGTTAGCGAGCGCGACAATGGCAGCAGTGCTTACGTAGGCAGTGGCGATACGCTATGGGGCGTTGCCGAGCGTATTAAGCCCGACGAGGTGAGCGTACAGCAGATGATGGTCGCGCTGCTGGAGGCCAATCCTGACGTTTTTTCATCAGGCAATATAAATGACATGCGTGCAGGGCAAAGGCTACGCGTACCTGGCGCTGAACGCATTCAGGCGCGGTCTCACGACGATGCCGACGCTGCGATCAAAGCCATGAATGACGCTTGGCGGAATCGTCGCAATGGCTCATTGCAAACAGTGGCGCTACCGGAGGTTGAAGCCTCCGTGCCTGTTTCTGATACCTCCATTGCCGCCGCCCAAGCGCTGCAGGCTAACGAATCAAGCAATCCTGATAGCGCGCTCGCCGCTGGCGGTTCAGAAGCAGTCGAGCAAGCCGCGATTGAAGAGGGTGTCGATGAGCCTGAAGCGTTAACCCGTGCAGAGCTGACCGAGCAACTACGCCTAAGCCAAGCGACGCTTCAGCAGGTGCTTGAAGAGCGTGAGTTGATGCGCGCAGAACTTAACGAGCTGCGTGGCGAAGTTGCCTCGCTGACCCAGGCGCTAAGCGATGCGTTGACTGCTCAAGAGCAAACTCCAGCACCACGCGTTGCGAGCATGGATGAAACGGATAGCCCAGCTATGGCTGCCTTAATTGAGCGCTACCAGTGGCCTTTAGCGTTGGCTGCCATTGCACTGCTGTTAGCGCTTTTGGTATGGCTACGTAAGCGCCGTGAAGAGACGTGGGAAGATGTCCCGCTTACTGAACCGGTCGTTAGGCCAACGGTTTCGCCTAGCGCAGCGCCCAAGGCAACGCCTATGCCGGAGGCTGTTCCCGTCACTTACCCAGCGCATCCCAATGAGGGTGACGTTGAAAAGCCACATAACGACAGCGGCCAATCGACAGCGCCTCAAAACGAGTCGGAACTTGAGCTCGATCCCGAATTAGAACCCCAGGCTGAGAGCGATGCGCCTAGCACTAACCCCGCCCCAGTAGATACCGATCAGTGGCTAGTCGACGATCAAGGGCAGACGCCATCGCAAGATGAACCTATTCGCTTTGAAAATAGCCAGGCATCGGGACTAGCCGAGCAGGGGCGCCAGCGGCGGCTGGGACTACACGCTGTTTCCAATGACAGTTCTGAAAGTGTCTGTTTAGCACCGCCGCCGAGTTCTATGCCCATGAGCCAACTGCTGGCTTCTCTCGGTGCCGGTGTGCTTGCTACTGAACCTGAGGCTGCTAATGCTCATGTGCAGCAAACCGGCACATCTTCTGAAACAGCAGTGGATCCCGGCCATCGCTTTATCGATTACCACCCGCCGATTTTAAACAGCACTACTAGCAGCGCTTCAAACAGTCAGAGCGGCCTGCGTACCGAAACCCCCATGCAGCCCACGGTGGAGTTCTCCAGTGAGCCCCACGCCGATCCGGTGCCACCGCCGAGA
The DNA here is from genome assembly GCF_001882345.1 of Halomonas sp. QHL1. Classification (GTDB taxonomy): domain Bacteria; phylum Pseudomonadota; class Gammaproteobacteria; order Pseudomonadales; family Halomonadaceae; genus Vreelandella. The sequence continues at coordinate 1,038,652 of NZ_MINL01000001.1, read as the reverse complement.
CAGCCACGTAGGCCCATTGAAGAAGAGTGGGACATTGAAGAGGTAGCATTCAAGCCCCGAGGCCTGGATAATAGCGATCCTTCAAAATCTTCAAAATGATGTGGCTTGATGACGCTGTTCTATCACTTCGATGAGAAAATTCCGCTTACCGGCCGCTTGGCAATGGGTATCGAGTACGACGGTACCCATTACTGTGGTTTTCAGCGCCTTAAGCACGCCGCATCTGTCCAGGCTTCGTTAGAGGCTGCGCTGTCCAAGGTGGCCAATGAGCCTATTCAGGTGCATGCCAGCGGTCGCACTGATTCGGGTGTGCATGCCACGCGCCAAATCGTGCATTTTGACCCCATCGCGGGGCGTTCTGAAAAAGCGTGGATTTTTGGCGCTAACACCCATTTGCCCCGCGATGTGGCCGTGCGCTGGGTGAAGCCAGTGGGCGATGACTTTCATTCACGCCTATGCGCCTTGGGGCGCCGCTACCGCTACGTGCTGCTGAATCAGATAAGCCGTCCGGTGTTGGAGCGGGCCAATGTGACGTGGTGCCGTGACCCCTTAGACGCCGATGCCATGCACCGGGCCGCCCAGGCGCTGGTAGGCGAGCACGATTTTTCCAGCTTCCGTGCCGCTGGGTGTCAGTCCAAAACCCCCTGGCGGCATATGCACTTTGTGGACGTAAAGCGCTACGGCCAGTTGGTCATGATCGATATTCAAGGCAACGCGTTCTTGCACCACATGATTCGTAACATTGCCGGGGCGCTGGTGAGCGTCGGACGCGGTGCCCAGGATGAAGCTTATATTGGTGAACTCTTGGCGCTTAAAAACCGTCGTAAAGGGGATGTGACGGCACCCGCGTGCGGGCTGCATTTTGTCGATTCGGTTTACGATGAGCGCTTTGATTTGCCTAAAGAGCCGCTGGGGCCGCATCTGCTCTCGTTTACCGGAGAGTGGACGGGAGAGCGCGAGCTTCCTGATACGCCCCGGGTGGCCTATCGGCGCAATCGCTCGCTGCGTTACCCGGCAGCTACCCCTGAACAGGAGGCGTCGTCATGAGTACTGCTCCGCCAACCCGCACCCGCATCAAGTTCTGTGGTTTTACGCGTGGTGAGGATATTGACTGCGCCGTGGCGCTGGGCGTGGACGCCTTGGGTTTCGTCATGTGGCCAAAAAGTGCGCGCAGCGTGAGCGTCGAACAACTGGCGGCGCTCTCTGCCCGCGTGCCCGCCTTTGTGACCCGCGTGGGGCTGTTTGTCGACCAGCCTGCAGAGCTCATTGAACAGTGCTTGCCCTATCTCGATATGCTTCAGTTTCATGGCAATGAAACGCCCGATGAGTGCCAGCGCTTTTCGTTACCCTGGATGAAAGCATTGCGCATGCGCGATGAGATAGATCTTGCCCATGAGGCAGAGCGCTATCATCACGCCCAGGCGCTGCTGCTTGACGCCTATCGACCAGGAACACCGGGCGGCACGGGGGAGACCTTTGATTGGTCGAGAATCCCCGCAAATCTTGCAAAACCTGTTATCCTCGCCGGTGGGTTGAGAGCTGATAACATTGCTGATGCTGTGCGTCAGGTAGCGCCTTATGCCGTGGATGTATCCGGCGGTATTGAAGCTTCCCACGGCTGTAAAGATGCTGACAAGATGGCGTCTTTCGTCCGTCACGTGGCGTTAGCCGACATCCGTTAGCGTTCGCCGCATAAGTTTATGTGTGCTTAGTTTGTGTGTAATTTATGCGTATTGCTTATGGGTATTTTATCGAGCTACGTGTTTACGTCGATTCATTTATTGTTTGCCTGTTCTGGCGATCTTGTGAGGTATCCCTGTGACTGTTTCTGCGACGCCTGCACCAAAAACCAAGTTCAGTGATCTGACCCGAATGCCGGATGCCCGCGGTCATTTTGGCCCTTACGGCGGTCGGTTTGTGTCAGAAACCCTGAGCTTTGCGTTGGAAGAGTTGGAGAAAACGTACTTAAGCCTGCGTGATGACCCCGACTTCCAGGCCGAGTTTGACTACGATCTTGCCCACTACGTGGGTCGTCCGTCACCGCTGTACCACGCCAAACGCTGGTCGGCGAGTCTTGGGGGCGCACAGATTTGGTTGAAGCGCGAAGATCTGAATCACACCGGCGCTCACAAGGTAAACAACACCATTGGTCAGGCATTGCTGGCCAAAAAAACCGGTAAGCCACGTATTATCGCGGAAACCGGGGCGGGCCAACATGGTGTCGCCTCGGCGACCGTGGCCGCTCGCCTAGGGCTTGAGTGCGACGTGTATATGGGGGCTGAAGATGTTCAGCGCCAAAAGCTGAACGTTTACCGTATGCGCCTATTGGGCGCACGGGTCATCCCGGTAGAGTCCGGTACCCGCACCCTCAAAGACGCCATGAACGAAGCACTGCGTGACTGGGTCACCAACGTTGATAACACTTTCTATATCATCGGTACCGTGGCGGGCCCGCACCCTTATCCGCTGCTGGTGCGCGATTTCAACGCGGTGGTAGGGCGTGAGGCGCGCCGCCAGTCGCTGGAGCAAATCGGCCGTCTACCTGACGCACTGATTGCCTGTGTTGGCGGTGGCTCTAACGCCTTGGGTCTGTTCTACCCCTTTGTGGAAGATGACGACGTGGCCATGTACGGCGTTGAGGCCGGTGGCGATGGCGTTGAAACCGGCCGCCACGCGGCACCGCTGGCATCCAATGCGCCGCGCGGCGTGCTCCACGGTAACCGCACCTACTTGATGTCAGACGAAGCTGGACAGGTTTCGGATACGCACTCCATTTCAGCCGGCCTGGATTATCCGGGCGTGGGCCCTGAGCACGCGCTCTGGAAAGACGTAGGGCGGGTCTCCTATGTGGCGGCTAACGATAAAGAAGTGCTCGAAGCGTTTCGCGAGCTGACGCATATGGAAGGTATTATGCCTGCCCTTGAGTCAGCCCATGCGCTGGCCCATGCCAAGGTATTGGCGCCTACCATGCGTCCTGACCAGCATATCGTGGTTAACCTCTCCGGACGTGGCGACAAAGACATCATGACCGTTGCAAAGATTGATGGCATCGAATTTTAAGGTCAGCTTTTTTAAGGGCGAGCATGAACCGTATTGATCAGCGTTTCAGTGAACTTAAGCAGCAGGGCCGCAAGGCCTTGATCCCTTACATCACCGCAGGGGATCCAGCGCCGCAGTACACCGTGGGCTTTATGCATGCACTGGTGGAAGCAGGCGCCGATGTGATTGAGCTAGGCGTGCCTTTTTCCGACCCCATGGCGGATGGTCCGGTCATTCAAAAAGCCTGTGAGCGTGCGTTAAAGCAAGGCACACGGCTGGTCGACCTTATGCAGATGGTTAAAGAGTTCCGCCAAACCGATACTACGACCCCGGTTGTGCTGATGGGCTACTTGAATCCCATTGAGCGCATTGGCTACGAAAACTTTGCCGATCAAGCTGCCAGCGTGGGCGTCGACGGTGTACTGATTGTCGATATGCCGCCTGAAGAGGCCGAGGAGATAGGGCCGCTGCTAAAATCGCGTGATTTAGCGGCGATTTTTCTCGTTGCGCCTACCACTTCTAACGAGCGTGCCGCTACAATATGCGCCCATGGCGAGGGCTACCTCTACTACGTTTCGCTGAAAGGCGTGACCGGTGCCGCCACCCTGAACGCAGGCGATGTGGCCGAGCACTTGGCGCCGCTGCGGGGGATGACCGATTTGCCGCTATGTGTTGGTTTCGGTATCCGCGATGGTGTGACGGCCGCTGAAGTAGCTAAAGTCGCCGATGGTGTGATTGTAGGCAGTGCTTTGGTTAATCGCATCGCTGAAAGTGTCGATGCGCCAGAAACCATTGCGGGCCAATTGAAAAGTGTATTAGCAGAGATGCGTACGGCGATGGATGCCTAAGGCAAAATGCTTTATCGCCTATAATACTGATTAGATTCACGACACTCATCAAGCCTGGTTTTGCCAGGCGTTGACGTATAACGGAAGCCTTTTTGATATGAGCTGGTTAGACAAGATCGTACCCTCCATGGGTCGCATCCAGCGTAAAGACCGTCGCGCTAGCGTGCCCGACGGCCTCTGGCGTAAATGTCCCAAGTGCGAAGCGGTTCTCTACCTCCCGGAGCTAGAGAAACATAACAGCGTATGCCCTAAGTGCGATCACCATCTGCGCTTGACGGCACGCAAACGCTTGGACTGGTTCTTGGATAAAGCAGGACGCGAAGAGATCGCGGCGGAAATAGAACCCAATGATCGGTTGAAGTTCCGTGACTCTAAAAAATACAAAGACCGCCTGACCGCAGCGCAAAAAGATACCGGCGAAAAAGATGCGCTGGTATCTATGCGCGGTGAGCTGGATGGTCTGCCGGTGGTTGCCGTTGCCTTTGAGTTCACCTTTATGGGCGGCTCAATGGGGGCGGTGGTCGGCGAGAAATTTGTTCGTGCTGCTACCCTGGCGCTGGAAGAGAACATCCCGCTGGTGTGCTTTGCTGCCTCCGGTGGTGCACGTATGCAGGAAGCACTCTTCTCGTTGATGCAGATGGCCAAAACATCTGCCGCGCTTGAAAAGCTCAAACAAGCGGGTGTGCCGTATATTTCGGTGCTTACGGATCCCGTCTTTGGCGGTGTTTCAGCCTCGTTAGCGATGCTGGGTGATTTGAATATTGCCGAACCCAATGCCTTGATTGGTTTCGCCGGCCCGCGGGTTATCGAGCAAACGGTGCGTGAAACCTTGCCAGAAGGGTTCCAGCGCAGCGAGTTTTTGCTTGAGCACGGTACCGTCGACATGATCGTCCATCGCCATGAAATGCGTGCCCGCGTGGGGAGCGTGCTGCGTAAGTTAACGCATCATGAAGCGACGCCGGTGAGTTCGATAAACCCAGATGATGCCGACGTTGTTGAACCGATTTTCGAAGAAGCTACCTTAGCGGACACTGCTAACGTCACTTTTGACAAGGTCGAGGAGACGAAGAAGGACACTGCTTCCGCTAAGAGTGATGACCATTCACGCAATGCCTGACTCCCTAGCGCCACACTCTATACAGCCACGTTCGCTACAACAGTGGCTGCAGCATTTGGAAACCCTGCACCCGGTCGGGATTGATATGGGCCTGGAGCGGGTTTCCAAAGTGGCAAAACGTATGGGGCTGCTTTCCAATCCCATCGCCCCCTGCGTTATTACGGTGGCAGGTACTAATGGCAAGGGCTCCACCCTTGCCATGATTGATAGCATTGCCCGTGCCCATGGTTGGCGTGTGGGTACCTACACTTCTCCCCATTTATTACGCTATAACGAACGCGTTAACATCGACGGCCAGGAAGCCGACGATCAGCTGCTAGTGCAAGGTTTTGAGCAGGTTGAGCGCGCGCGATTGCAGGGTAGTGAAATTAGCCTGACCTATTTTGAAGCGGGCACACTTTGCGGCCTGTGGTGCATGGCCAATGCAGAGCTGGATCTTGTGGTACTTGAAGTAGGGCTGGGTGGTCGACTTGATGCGGTCAATATTATTGACGCAGATGTGGCCATTGTTACCACTATCGCGCAGGACCACGCTAACTTTTTGGGCACCGATTTAGCTCAGATTGGGCGTGAGAAAGCCGGTATTTTTCGGGCCAATCGACCCACCGTGTTAGGTAGTCAAACCTTACCTTCCAGTGTGGCTGAATGTGCCCAGGTGCTAGCGGCACCTACGTTTAGTTTGGGCCAGCAATTTGCCCATCAGGCTATAGCCGGTGAGGCTTCTCGATGGCGCTGGCAGGGGCTGCATTCAGATGGTCAAAGCGTTGTTATTAACGAGCTGCCTGATCCTGGGCTGCCTATCGATAACGCCGCCACCGCTTTGCAGTCGCTCATGCTTGCCGGGCTTGAGTTAGAAAAGTCCCGTGTGCAAGTAGCGCTCAGTTCGGTGCAGTTGCCAGGGCGGCTGCAATGGATTGGGCCTTGGTGCCTGGATGTGGGGCATAATCCGCATGCCGCCGAGTATGTCGTTCGCCACTTGCCGTCACCGCCGGAAGACGGCCGACAGTGGGGCCTTATCGGCATGTTGAATGATAAGGATATTGACGGTGTCATACAGGCGTTAGCGTCTCGCATTAGTGAATGGGTGTGCGTGTCGCTGAGCGGGGAGCGAGGTTGCCAGGCAAGCGAGTTGTCGCAACGTATTATAGCTCAGGGAGGGCGGGTGCATTTTTGCGCCGATTCGCCGCAAGCAGGCGTCGATTGGCTCGCTAACGTGTTAACGCCCAATGATCGTGTCTTGGCCACCGGGTCGTTCTTTACAGTAGCGGCGCTGTTAGCTCGGCCACTGCCAACAGGCGCTGCGTCGCTTGATGGAGACGGAAATGAAATACGGTAAAACGGAACGCATTAGCGGTATTGTGATTCTACTCGCGCTACTGGCAATCTTTGTGCCGTGGCTAATGAGTGACCCTGCACCTAGAGAAGAGCGTCCCCAGCCGAGCTTTGTGATTGAACAGCCGGTTGAAGTGGAGCGCCGGGACGTCCCCGCACCGGAAAGACCGTCAACCATTGGTGAGCCGTCGTTATCGTCGACTCCCAGTGGAGAGGGTGACGGCGGCGAGATACCTATTGACGTCGATCCGCGGCTGCCGGAAACCGATCAAATCGAAGCTTCTAATCAGTCACCTTCCAGTTCAGAAGCCCCGGCAACCCCTAATAGCGATCCTATCGCTGATTTAATTGCCAGCAATAGTAGCAGCGTTCAAAGCAGCGCTGAAGGCTCGGCACAAAGCGAGTCGCAAAGTTCATCGCAAGGTTCGTCGCAAAGTTCGTCATCTAGCGCATCCAGCCCGCCGGCGAGCGCTCAGGGTGAGTGGGCAGTGCAAGTCGGCAGTTTCGGAGAGCCAGCAAACGCGCAGCGCCTTAGCGAACAGCTTTCGGGAGAAGGTTTTACTGTTTATCAGCGTGAGCGCGATAACGATATGACCACCGTCTTTGTGGGCCCGTATGCCACTTCTGAGGAGGGTGAGTCCGCTATGTCCTCGATTAAAGAGCGAGCTAATGTGCAGGGCCTTCTTGTTCGGGTAAGAGACTAACCCATGGCGTTAACTTGGATTGATGCGGTGTTCTTGGCCGTATTGGCACTGTCGATGCTAGCCGGTTTCGTAAGAGGATTTGTTCGCGAAGCGTTGGGTTTGGCCGCTTGGGTGGTTGCTTTAATGGTTGCCCGAGTGCTCGCCGAGCCGGTGGCCGAACTGATGAGCGGGTTTATCGATAGCTTTGATGCCCGCTTGGTACTCGCTTTTATACTGGTGATTTTTGCCGTTATTTTGCTCTGCGGCATAGTGATTCGCCTGGTGCATGCGGCGATTGAATGGGTGGGCATGGGGCTTTTGAACCGCGTGGCGGGGGCCGCTTTTGGTGTTGCCCGCGGGGCGGTGATTCTGCTTATTGCTACCGTGCTGATTACGCTCACACCGCTGGCGGAGCTGCAGGCGTGGCAACAAGCCGAGCTGCGCCCGACCTTTATTCAGCTGCGCGATTGGGCGGTGAGCCAGTTAGATCAGTGGGATCGCGAGCTGCCTGAGGCGCCATCGTCGCTGCGCGACATCTCTCTACCTGAACTGCGACTGCCCGGTGCGGCGGAGCGTGAGGTTATCCCGACAGGTGATTGACCTGTTACTGAAGTTGATTCTACGAACGTTCGGGTTTGCCTAGGTATGTGACTTAGGTAAGCCATGGCATTAAGCGAGGTAACGTGAATGTGCGGTATAGTGGGCCTTCTGGGCAAGCAGGCGGTAAATCAGGGAATCTATGATGCCCTGACCGTACTTCAGCATCGTGGCCAGGACGCTGCCGGCATGATGACATGGAGCGAGGGACGCTTCCTACTGCGCAAGAGTAACGGCTTGGTACGTGATGTATTTCACACCCGCCATATGGCCCGCCTAAAAGGTAACCTAGGCATTGGTCACGTGCGTTACCCGACGGCAGGCTCTTCAAGTGAAGCCGAGTCACAGCCGTTCTACGTTAACTCTCCTTATGGTATTGCACTGGCGCATAACGGTAACTTGACTAACTCAGAGCAGTTGAAACAAGAGCTGTTCTCGACCGATCTGCGTCATATCAATACCAGCTCAGATTCTGAAGTGCTGCTCAACGTCTTTGCTCACGAGCTGGGCAAGCAGGGTTTGCACCTGGAGGCGGAAGATATCTTCGACGCCGTGCGTCGCGTTCACCGTCGCTGTAAAGGTGGTTATGCCGCTGTCGCGATAATTAACGGCTTCGGCATGGTGGCGTTCCGCGACCCCTTCGGTATTCGCCCTGTGGTGTTTGGTACCCGCGAAGAGGAGAACGGGCAGGCGGTGATGATCGCCTCTGAATCCGTTGCCTTGGATGTGGGTGGTTTTGAGCTTGAGCGCGACCTATCGCCAGGCGAAGCCATCTTTGTCGATATTGAAGGCAATATTCACACCCAGGTATGTGCTGACCGCCCCGAATTACGTTCGTGTATTTTTGAGCATGTTTATCTAGCGCGCCCCGATTCGCTGTTGGACGGCGCCTATGTTTACGGCACCCGGATGCAGATGGGGCGCAAGCTGGGTGACCGCATTCTCAACGAGTGGCCGGATCACGATATCGACGTGGTCATCCCGATCCCTGATACGTCGCGCACCTCCGCCCTTGAAATGGCGCAGCACCTCGGGGTGACCTACCGCGAAGGGTTCATGAAGAACCGCTATATTGGCCGTACCTTTATTATGCCGGGGCAAACCCAGCGTAAAAAATCGGTTCGCCAAAAACTCAATGCTATAGACGTTGAGTTTAAAGGCAAAAATGTCCTGCTGGTGGATGACTCTATTGTGCGCGGCACGACCTGTAAGCAGATCATTCAAATGGCCCGCGATGCCGGAGCACGCAAGGTCTATTTTGCCTCGGCGGCGCCCCCGGTACGTTTCCCCAACGTGTATGGCATCGATATGCCGGCGGCGTCTGAGCTGATTGCTCATGGCCGTAGCGAAGAGGAAGTGGGTGATTTGATTGGCGCTGACCGCATCTTCTATCAAAACCTTGAGGATCTAAAAGCGGCCTGCCGCGAAGTAAATCCTGAAATGGAAGAGTTTGATTGCTCGGTGTTTGACGGCAACTACGTGACCGGCGATATCGACGACGCCTATCTGGCCGCCTTGGAAGCTAGCCGTAATGATTCCGCCAAGGATCAAAGCGCCGGTGACCATGCCCTGGTTGATATGCATAATCAGGACGATGACCTGGACGATTAGGAGAGAAGCCATATGCATGATGACAATCACCAGGAAGACGGTCACCAGGATGCGTGGTCACTAGAGACGCTGGCGATCCGCGCAGGCCATCAGCGTACCTTTGAGCAAGAGCACTCGGAGCCTATTTTCCCGACCTCGAGCTTTGTCTACGAAAGCGCTGCAGAAGCGGCGCGTAAATTCGGTGGGCAGGAGCCGGGCAACGTCTACTCGCGCTTTACCAATCCCACGGTACACACCTTTGAGCGCCGCCTGGCGGCCCTTGAAGGTGGTGAGCGCTGTGTGGGCACCAGCTCGGGTATGTCAGCGATTCTCTCTACCGCGCTGGCGCTACTTTCAGCAGGAGACGAGATTGTTGCCTCCCGGTCGCTGTTTGGCTCGACCGTTAGTCTGTTCGATAAGTACCTGGGTAAATTTGGTATTACCACGCGCTATGTGGAGCTTTCCAACGTTTCAGCCTGGGAGGCGGCGATTACCCCAAAAACCCGGCTACTGTTTGCTGAAACGCCCTCAAATCCGCTGTCAGAAATTGCCGATATTTCGGCCCTGGCAGCGTTGGCAAAGCGCCACGATGCACTATTGGCGATTGATAACTGCTTCCTTACCCCGGCACTCCAGCAACCACTGGCATTAGGCGCTGATTTAGTAATTCACTCGGCGACCAAGTACCTGGATGGTCAAGGCCGAGCAGTCGGTGGCGCCGTGGTAGGTAGCCATGCGCTGCTTGAAGAAGTCTTCGGTGTGGTGCGCACCTGCGGTCCTTGCCTGAGCCCCTTCAACGCGTGGATTTTCACCAAGGGCCTGGAAACCCTGTCGCTGCGTATGAAAGCCCACTGTGAAAACGCCTCGACGCTGGCGCACTGGCTGGACGCTCACCCGGCGGTTGAGCAAGTGTTCTATAGCGGCTTAGAAGATCATCCGCAGCACGCCTTGGCCAAACAGCAGCAAAAGGGCTTTGGCGCAGTATTGGGTTTCGAAGTAAAAGGCGGCCAGGAGGGCGCGTGGCAGGTGATCGACGCGACTCGCATGCTCTCTATCACGGGCAACCTTGGTGATGTTAAAACCACCATTACCCACCCTGCGACCACTACCCATGGCCGTCTTTCAGATGACCAAAAGGCCGCTGCCGGTATTGCGCCTGGGCTAATTCGCGTGGCGGTGGGATTAGAAAGCCAGGAAGACATTCAGCGCGATTTAGCCCTCGGGCTGGATGCATTAGTAGCGCGTTAAAGTGACTCATTGTTTGTCAGAACCGGCCACCTCGTTGGCCGGTTTTTTATACCCGTGAGACAAGCAGTGGTTTTTACGAATGGTGTATTCTGCTTTTTTCAGCGGTTCCTAGCGCTGTTACACGATATGCTTTAATTATTAACGCGTTCGCTAACGGTTAGCGATAAATAAAGGAATAGAGTGATGTGGCGAAATAGTCGCAGCGGTTGGGGTCTGGTCAGTATCCTGTTTCACTGGCTCAGCGCGCTTACCATTATCGGTCTGTTTGCATTGGGCTGGTGGATGACCGACCTGGGCTATTATGACCCTTGGTATAATCAGGGGCCGTGGGTACACCGCTCGATTGGCATGTTGCTGCTGTTTGCCACACTGGCGCGTTTGGTTTGGCGCCTCGTCCAGCCAACGCCCCACGCAGAGGGTAGCCGCTTAGAAACTATTGCGGCCCATTTAGGTCATATCTCTTTGTACGTATTGGTTTTAGTGGTGATGATTAGTGGTTATTTAATTTCCACCGCTAACGGTAGAGGCGTCAGCGTGTTTGGTTGGTTTGAGGTGCCCGCGCTAGTTTATGACCTACCCAATCAAGCCAGTTTGGCAGGCGATATTCATTGGTATGCTGCTTTAGCACTAATGATTTTAGCAGCGGGGCATGCTCTTGCTGCTTTCAAGCACCACTGGTTAGATCGGCATAAAACGTTGGTTCGTATGCTGAATCCTGTGCATAGCCAAACTGGTGATCACAGCGCTACAGAGTAATCGCTTTGGCCGAATTCACTTTTTCTAAACATCGCGAGTAAGATAACTTCCTGCCCGCGGTGCCTATTAAGTAAAGCAAGGAGCAATTCAATATGTTCAAGAAGACAGCATTTGCATCCGCGATTGCCGCCGTAGCGCTGGTACCTTTGAGCCAAGCGCAAGCAGCTGATTATCAAATTGACACCGAAGGCCAACACGCCTTTATCCAATTTAAAATTAATCACCTGGGCTTCTCGTATATTCTGGGTAGTTTTGAAGAGTTTGATGGTCAGTTCTCCTATGATGCAGACGATCTCGATGCATCCTCTGCCGAAATCGAAGTTCAGGTGGATAGCCTGACCAGTAACCACGCAGAGCGTGATCGTCATATCTTGAGCGAAGATTTCCTCAACGCCAGCGAGTTCCCGACCGCTACTTTTACATCAACAGGCTTTGAATCAACGGGTGATGATGAAGGCGTGCTGACGGGTGATCTGACTCTGCATGGCGAAACCCAAGAAATTGAAATGCCGGTAACACTGATGGGTGAAGGCGATGACCCTTGGGGCAACTACCGCGCTGGTTTCGAAGGCAGCACTACGCTGACCCTGGGCGATTACGGAATCGACATGAGCGATTTCCCAGAATCCATGCATGAGCTTGAGCTATACGTCACGTTTGAAGGTATTCGTCAGTAAAGGGTATTCTTAGTTAAGCGCCACCACCCCGCTAGGGGTGGTGGCGTTTTGCGTTTAAGGCGAATAAAAGGAGAGTTGGCTTGGCAATTGTGATGCAGCAACGCGAGTTGGCAATAACCCTATGGCGGCAAACCTGGCCAATGGCCATCGGGGTGTTGGCGTTATTGGGTTTTCAACTTGTTGATAGCGCCTTTATTGCCCGTTTGGGTACTGCGCCGTTGGCCGCGCAATCATTTACCTTTCCTTTGTCGTTTCTGATTATCGGTATTCAAGTGGGGATGGGGATCGCTATTGCCGCGCTTATTTCGCGTGCATTAGGCGCGGGCGAAGAGGCGCGAGCGAGACGCTTAAGCAGTTTGGTGTTAATGGCGGGCGGTGGCGTGATCGGTCTGTTAGCGATCGCTTTATGGCTATTTCATGTGCCCATTTTTCGACTGCTGGGTGCGGATGACACCACACTCTCGTATATCCGTATCTACTGGGGGCCTCAGCTGTTGTCTGCGTGGCTGGGGGCGCTGCTCTATTTTAGCTATAGCGTATTTCGTGCCCACGGGGATACCCGTTTGCCGGGTAAAATGATGGTGTTGAGCAGCCTTGTTAACCTTGTGCTCGACCCCTTGCTAATTTTTGGGGTAGGCGATTGGCAGGGTTGGGGATTGCCCGGCGCTGCCTGGGCAACCGCCATTGCCTTTTCAGTGGGTCTGTTGGTGACTACACGAAAATTACTCAAACGCGAGTGGGCGTCGCAGCAAGGCCTGTGGCTAGAGGCGAAACAGTCGTGGCGGCCTTTCACGGGCATTGCCGCCCCCGCAATGGTCAGCCAACTGATGCCGCCATTGGCGGCGATGCTGGCAATCTCTGTAGTAGCTGGGCTGGGTGAAAGTGAAGTAGCGGCCTGGGGCTTGGCAAGCCGTTTGGAAACGCTTTCCCTGATGGTCATTCTTGCCATGACCATGTCGCTGCCACCGTGGCTAGGACGTTGCTACGGTGCCGGAGATTGGGGCCAGATTCAGCAGCTTATGCGCTTGGCGGTAAAGGTCGCGCTGGTTTGGCAGCTAAGCCTTGGCGTGTTACTGGCTCTGGGAGCTCCCTGGCTAGCCATGGCCTTAGCGGGCAATCCAGAGGTACAAAACGAGCTGACCCTGCTGATTCGCTTTCTGCTGCCTAGCTACGCCGCACTTGGCGTTTGCATGCTGGTGGTTTCGGCGGGGAATGCCCTGGGTTGGCCGCTGCGAGCGATGCTGCTATCCAGTGCACGGCTGTTTATCTGCTATCTGCCCTGCCTCTGGTTGGGCTCGCAGTTCTTCGGTTGGTGGGGCTTGGCGGCGGGCGCCGCTGTGGGCAATCTGCTGGCGGGTTTGATGGCGTGGCAAGTCATGCGGCGTATTCTGTCCCGCCCGCATCGGCAGGCGGGATTCGTCAATTAACCCAGGCGCCTAGCTTCTTGAAAGGAGAAGTAGATAAACAGCAGCGCCATGCCCAGGTAGCCCATCACGAACTCTGGGGCAGCATTGAGTGACAGCTCGGGGGCATGCATCAGCCCGACGAAGGAAAAGCCGGCAGCAATGGCGGCGAAGGCGGCCGCGCGTCGGAACTGGTGATCAATCACCGACACCGTCATAGCGCCCAGCAAAATGGCCATAAACATCGCCCCTTGGCCCATCACCACAATGGCACTGGAAATATCGGTGACGACCTCGCCAGCTCCGCGGTTAAAGCGCGTCATCACGTAATTGGCGAAGTAAGGCAGCATGGCCAGCGCCACGGCAGGGTAGTAGCGCGTGTCGTTGGCTTGAAACGCGGTGGCAATCATCGACATGCCGACAAAAACCAAAATCGGTGCCACCACTGAAACCGGGATAATCGCGGCGAGGGCGGCGATTAAACCGAACATGGTGGCCAGCGCATATACGGCGCCGTTGAGCAGGCTGTAGCCTCGGCCTGCGCCCATCCACTTGGCACCCACGGTGGCAATATAGACCGTGGTCGGGAACACGCCGCCAAACAGTGCGCCAATCATGGTGCCTGCGCCATCGACCGCCTGACACTCGCGCACATCGTACTTATCGCCTGCGGCTTCCATCGCCTCGACGTTGTTCATCGTCTCTATAGCGTTGTAGAGCGTAATCGGCAGTACTACGGTAAGCACTGCAAGCATGCTGGTCAGCAGTAAACCCAGCCCTTCAAACCAGGCTAGGTTGGGAAGTAGTGGATAAAAGCCTAAGTGAGTGAACGCATCGCTAAAGCGCTCGGTACCGGCGTCGCCAATTAAATAGGCCATAGTGGTACCGACGATAATGGCGAATAGCGAGGTGGGGAGTTTAAACGGCATGCTCACTCGTGCGACCAGACCAACAATAATGATCGCTAGCACCAGTAGACCAATAATCGGCATTTCCAGCGTTTTGAACAGCATTTCACCGGCGATAAACGTCAATGCAACACCAGCAACGGCGCCCAGCATGGCAGCACGCGGCAGGTGGTACTGCACCCAGCGGCCAATCACGCTGATGGCGGCTTCGATGGCACCGCTGATAAAGCAGGCGGCGACCGCCACTTTCCAGGCCATCTCTGCATCACCTGTGAGCTGTTTGGCGGGTAGCAGTACGCCGAATAGAAACACAAACATGACCGGCGTTGAGATACCGTAAGAGAGCGCTGTGACATCGGCGCGGTTCTCCTTGCGGGCGAGTCTTGCCGCACTCCACGCATAGTAGAAATTACCGACCATTACCGCTACTGCCGCACCTGGCAGTACTTGCCCATAAACAATGGAGGAGGGGAATCCCATGCCGAGCATGGTAATGGCGATAATAACAAAGTTGGCAATGTTGTTTTGGAACAGGGCGAAGAACGCGTCGGTATCTTCTTTTTTGTACCAGGGGTAGTGGATGCTGGCAGCCGCCATGATAGGCCTCTTGATTATGGTGTGTTGTATACAAGGCAACGCTGAGTGTGCCGAAGTGTTGACTAATCGGTCAAGCGCCCTGCACACAAAAACGCCCAGGAAGGCCTGGGCGTTTAAAGTGCGGTAATGCTTGGCAGTTAGTCGTTGACAGCAGCAATCGCTTTGGCCAAGTAGGGCAGGTTCTCATGGGAGAAGCCTGCTACGTTAGCACGGCCCGAGCGCACCATGTAGATGCCAAACTCATCGCGCAAGCGATCCACCTGTTCCGGCGTCAAGCCTGTGTAGGAGAACATACCTTGCTGCTCAGCTACACAGGCGTACTTCTCGTCCAGGCCATAGGGCTTTAGCGCTTCAACGAAATCGCGACGCAGAGTATTGATGCGATCGCGCATTTCGGTGAGCTCTTCACGCCATAGCTCTGTCAGCTCTGCATCGTGAAGGATCTCGCTGACGATAGCGCCGCCGTGCGCAGGCGGGTTTGAGTAGTTCTCGCGGGCAACGATGGCGACTTGAGAGCGAATGTTGTCCATCTGCTCGCTGTCTTTTGCCACCATGATCAAGCAGCCGGTACGCTCACAATAAATGCCGAAGTTCTTCGAGCAGGAGCTGGTGATGATTGCTTCGTCGAGGTTTTCCGCCAGTAGACGAACGCCGTAAGCGTCCTCGTCCAGGCCTTCACCAAAGCCCTGGTAGGCAAAGTCGATCAGCGGAAGAAGTTTGCGCTCACGGACAATTTCCAACACTTCCTGCCACTGGTCGTGGGAAAGGTCGAAGCCAGTGGGGTTGTGACAGCAGGCGTGGAGAACTACCACATCGCCTTCTGGAATGCTTTTCAGCGCTGCGCGCATACCGTCAAAATCGAGACGGTTGTCGGGATCAACGTAGGGGTACTTGTGCAGCTCAATACCCGCCGCGGTAAAAATACCGTGGTGGTTGGGCCACGTTGGGTCGCTTACCCAGATACCTTTGCCCGGCAGCTGAGAGGAAATAAAGTCGGCTGCTAAGCGCAAGGCGCCGGTGCCGCCCGGCGATTGTGTCGCACTGGCACGGTTGGCTTTTAGTACCGGTGATTGAGCGCCTAGTACCATGGGAAGCACTACTTCGCTATAGCTGGGCGCGCCGTGAGAACCGATATAGGTTTTCGTTGTTTCATTCTTGAGCAGGCGAGCTTCTGCTTCCTTAACGGCGCGCATTACCGGCGTATTGCCTTGGCTATCGCGGTAAACACCAACACCTAAATCCACCTTTTGTGGATTGGTATCTTTTTTGAAAGCTTCGATCAGCCCGAGAATGGCGTCTCCTGGGACTCGCTCAATATGCTCAAACATTTATTCGGCTACCTCGTCGGTTCTGGCGGCAAGAATGAAGTCATTAAGATGCAGGCCTTTAATGGCGTGAGACCACCACGTAACGGTGGCTTTGCCCCACTCAGTCACAATAACAGGGTGATGACCAGCCTGCTCTGCAATATCCCCAACGCTTTGGGTGAACGCCAACGCGCTGGCAAAGTCACGAAATTTAAAGCTGCGCGACAGCTTCATGATGCCATCGTGTTCGACAATCTGCCACTGGCTAAGGCTTTTTAGCAGCTCTTGGGCTTCATCTTTGCTTAGTGGCTGGGCATCTTTGCTGCATGGTTCACAGGTAGAGTCGGCTAGCGTTGTCATCTTTTGGCTCCTTTACTTGGATATTTAATTTAGCAATGAGGGAGTAAGGCAGCGCATACAAGAAATATTATTAATTATATTTTTTTAGCATATAGATATTCTATTTTTATATATATTCGATCGTATTATAAGCAATAGACAAGGTGTTATTGGCATTTAGTGGTAAAATTAATTACTTTTTTGCATATCAAAAACTTTTTTTATTCCTGAGGTGGATTCTTGGAAGCAGGACGAGAGCAAACGTCTCAGCCATATGGCTTGGTAAGTCTAGTGGGCGCGGGCCCTGGCGATCCAGAGCTATTAACGCTAAAAGCCTATAAGCGCCTCCAGTCAGCTGAAGTGGTGCTGTACGACCGTTTGGTTAGCGATGAAATTGTCGCCTTTATACCGGCACAGGCTCAGCGTTTTTATGTTGGCAAAGCACGCTCACTGCATAGCGTTCCCCAAGAGGGCATCAATCAAGCGCTCGTAAGGTGGGCACAGCAGGGTAAGCGTGTCGTGCGCCTAAAAGGCGGTGATCCGTTTATTTTTGGCCGAGGCGGAGAAGAACTTGAGGCGCTAGTAGCGGCAGAAGTGAGCGTGGAAGTCATTCCAGGGGTGACGGCGGCATCCGGTTGTGCCGCGTATGCGGGCATTCCTTTAACCCATCGCGATCATGCCCAATCGGTGCGTTTTGTCACCGGGCATTTGCAGCAGGGTGAGTGCGAGCTTGATTGGGATGCTTTAGCGCGACCTGGGCAAACCTTGGTGTTTTATATGGGGTTAGGCAGCGTTAAGGTGATCAGCCAAGCGCTGGTTAAGCACGGCTTAGCACCAGAAACACCGCTGGCGTTAATTGAACAAGGCACTACCCGCCAACAGCTTACTCATGTAGGTACTTTGTCGGCGCTGCCAGATACTTTCTTGGCGGGCCACATTAAACCGCCTACGCTGCTAATAGTAGGCAGCGTGGTATCACTGCATACCACACTGAATTGGTTTGATGCGCTGAATGGAGAGGCATCTGGTTTTCATGAGGGAAAGCATCCCCCTGCGGGCTAAAATAATAATGGTTCCTGTCTGCCCGGTAACGTAATAGCAACATTTGTACACGATTTTGCAAACAGACTGGCTAGATACAGTGAGCTGTGTATGCTTAAGGGGAGCTCATCCACGGTTAGCGCATTATCCACGTACTTGATAGTCGCGCAGCGGATTATCGTTAGCTTGGGCAAACGTTAGCTTAGACCATAGAGGAACGCATAATGTCGGAAGCAAACCACTCGGATCACCAACCGCCTGCCAAAAAGCCAGAGCCGGCTAAAAAATCGGATATGAAAACCCTCTTTCAAGATAATCGGGTAAAAGCGATTGCCGGTATCGCTGCTATCGCCGTTATTTGGGCGATAATGGCGCAGTCTAATGCAGGCTCTCGCCAGGATCGCGTCGATAGCTTAGAGGAGCAGCTTGCCAGCGCTGAGCAAGAAAATAGTCAGATGAGCCAGCGCATTAGTGAAATTGAGGAAGCTGAAACCAATTTAGCCGCGCTGCAAGAGGAGATGGCATCTCTGGAGGCGCAGCAGCAAGAGGCCAGCTCGTCGCTTGAGAGTGCTCAAACTAATGTCAGCGATGTGCAGTCGCGGTTAGAACAACTTGAATCCGAGCGAAATGCGTTGGAAGAGGAAATTGCCTCTCTTAATGAGCAAGTAGAGAGCGCTGACAGTGAGATGAGCGCGCTGCGCGAAGAGCGCGACGAGATCACCAGTACTCGCGATGAGGCGGAAAGTACTCTCCAGCAAGTAGAAGAAGCGCGTTCTAGCGCTGAAGAAGCTCGTCAGGAGGCTGAAGCCGCCCGTCAGGAAGCCGAGGAGCAGCGCCAGCAAGCGGTTGAAGAGCTGGGCAACACGGAGGAGGAGCTGTCCGCGCTAGAAGAGCAGATTAGCCAGTCAAACGAACAGCTAAGCAGTTTAGAAGAAGAAATCTCAACTGCTCAAAGCGAGCTTGATGAGTTAAAAAGCGAGCGTGACTCCATCACTAGCGAACGCGATGAGCTGCAAAATGAAGTTGATTCGCTAACGGCGCTTCGCGAAGAGGAAGAGCAGAGCTTGAGCGATGTGCGCAGCGAGCTCGATGACGTCATGGTCGCTTTGGAGATGGGCCGCGAGGAAGTGTCGAGTGTTGAAAACGATATTGAAGAGCGTGAGAGCCAGCTGGAGCGTTTAGAAGGCCAGTTAAGCGAATGGCGCGATGAGCTGTCGACATTAGATAGCCGCTTGGCCGATGCGGAAGAGTCCGCTGGTGAAGCGACCTCATCCTCACAAGAGAGTGAAGGTGGCGCCTCTGAAGGCAGTTCCTCTGAAGGAGGCTCTTCTGAGGATGGCTCGTCGGATGAGGGCTCGTCAGATGAGGGTTCTTCCAGTGAAAGCGCCAATGACAGCGATGGCGGCAGTGAAGAGTCGCAGCAAAACGCTGGCTAATAAGTGGCTAGATAGTAATGCTGTAACGCACCTTTCGCGTTAGTAAAGTGAGGGCGGATGTCGGGGAACCGGCATCCGCTCTCTTGTTGTTGGTTTATGATTTAGGCTGCGAGGCGTATCATTCACTCAACGTTAATTCAGATATTAAGAACCTAAAACGAGGAGTGCCATTGAATGGACGGCGTTAAGCATATTATTGCAGTGGCATCGGGCAAGGGAGGCGTGGGAAAATCCACTGTCACCGTGAACTTGGCATTAGCGCTGGCAGCACAGGGCTATCGCGTGGGTGTCCTGGATGCGGATATCTATGGACCCAGCCAGGCACAAATGCTCGGTGTTAAAGAGGGTACGCGCCCTCAGGCGGCAAGCAATGACAAATTCCTTCCGCTCGAGGCCCATGGCATTCAGGCCATGTCGATGGCGTTTATGGTCAACACCCGTGAGCCAATGGTATGGCGCGGGCCGATGGTGGTAGGCGCGTTCCAGCAGATGCTGACGCAAACCCAATGGGATAATCTCGATTTTCTGTTGATCGATATGCCCCCAGGCACCGGTGATATCCAATTGACGCTGGCCCAGAAAGTGCCAGTGGCGGGCGCGGTGATTGTTACCACCCCGCAGGATATTGCGCTGTTAGATGCCCGTAAAGGGATCGAAATGTTCCGTAAGGTTAACGTTCCGGTGCTTGGTGTGGTTGAAAATATGAGCCTCTACCACTGCGAAAATTGTGGTCATGAAGCGGCTATTTTTGGCACCGGCGGTGGCGATAGCATCGCTCAAGAGTACGATACCCAAGTGCTTGGACGCCTGCCGCTAACGCTCTCCATCCGGGAGCTGACGGATTCGGGTCGTCCAAGCGTAGTGTCTGAACCTGAGGGGGCAGTGAGTCAAACCTTTGCGACTATTGCCAAAAAAGTCGCTGAAGCGGTTAGCGTGAATCAAGGCGACGGCCCAACTATTTCCTTTAGTGAGTGATAACGAAATAAATGAGTATTAAATCTGATAATTGGATTCGTCGCATGGCCAAAAGCGACGCGATGATTGAGCCGTTTGAAGCCGAGCAAGTGCGCTATGTGAACGAGCAGCGTGTGATTTCCTACGGCACGTCAAGCTATGGCTATGACGTGCGCTGCTCCGATGAATTCAAGGTCTTCACCAATATTCATTCAGCGATAGTTGATCCCAAGTCGTTTGATGCGAAAAGCTTCGTCGATATTAAAGGCGACGTATGCATTATTCCGCCCAACTCTTTCGCGCTGGCGCGCACGGTGGAGTATTTCCGGATTCCCCGCAACGTGCTCACTATTTGTCTGGGTAAATCCACCTACGCGCGCTGTGGCATTATTGTCAACGTGACGCCGCTGGAGCCCGAGTGGGAAGGTCACGTTACGCTGGAATTCTCTAACACCACCAATTTGCCGGCGAAAATTTATGCTCATGAAGGCGTTGCGCAGATGCTTTTCCTAGAGTCTGATGAAGTATGCGAAACCTCGTATAAAGACCGGGGCGGAAAGTATATGGGTCAGCGTGGGGTTACTCTGCCACGTACCTAGCCCTACGACAAACACTGCTAAAAAAGCGCCTTACGGCAAAACCGTAAGGCGCTTTTTGCTGCTTGCTGTGACGATATCAGTCCAGCCTTACGACTCTTCGTCGAGCTCCTCATCAAGTTCTTCTGCTGCATCGGCGTGGGAAAGCCGCATGCCGTATTCCGGCAGCAGATGACCGTCCATTTTGGCGCCTTCGGCGCTGAACTGCAGTCTGCCTTCTAAAAACCACTGCACCGCAATCGGGTAGATTAAATGTTCGCGGTCGCGAACCTTCTCTTGCAGTGTTTCAGCCGTGTCGTCAGCATTAACCAGCAGCTCCGCTTGCAGTACCACCGGCCCCCCGTCTAACTCTTCGGTGACGAAGTGAACGCTACAGCCGTGGCTGGCAACACCGTCTGTCAGGGCGCGGGCGTGAGTGTTGAGCCCTTGATAGTCCGGCAGCAACGAGGGGTGGATATTCAGCATCCGGCCCAGGAAGCGCTGCACAAAGCGCGGCGTCAAAATGCGCATAAAGCCCGCCAGAACAATCAGATCCGGCTCGTGGCGCTCAATGACTTTGATCAAGGCGCCGTCATAAGCTTCGCGGCTATCGTATTCCCGGTGGGGTAGCGCAACCGCATCAATGCCCGCTTCGTGGGCGCGCTTTAAACCATAGGCGTCAGCGATATTGGAAATGACCGCGACGATCTCGCCGCCGCCTAAGCGGTCGTGGGACTGAGCATCAATCAGCGCCTGCAGATTGCTACCGCTGCCTGAAATAAGCACCACGATGCGGCGTGCACCCAAGGGCTCTGGCGTTACGTCTTTAATGGTATCGCTCTGGTAGTCCGTATTGGTCATGCCGAGAGGTTCTCCAGAATAACGGCGTCCTCTTGGCGCTCAACGATCTGGCCGAGGCGGTAAACTGATTCGCCTTCGGCTTCCAGATGAGCCACCGCCTGCTCTGCTTGATGCTGCGGCACCACAACGACCATGCCAATACCGCAATTGAGCACGCGGTGCATTTCGGTTTCATTCACGTTGCCGTTGGCTTGGAGCCAATCAAACACGGCGGGGCGCTGCCAACTGGCAATATCAATATGCGCAGCGAGGTTGTCTGGCAGCACGCGGGGAATGTTTTCAAGCAATCCGCCACCGGTGATGTGCGATAACGCATGCACTGCAATTTCGCTGCCGCGCATTAAGGAGAGCAGTGATTTAACGTAGATGCGGGTAGGTTCCATAAGTGCATCGCCAAGGGTTTTGCCCTCGATGTCGGTCTCTAAAGAAGCGTCGCTGACCTCAAGGATTTTACGAATCAGCGAGTAGCCGTTGGAGTGTGGCCCGGATGAAGCAAGTCCCAATATAACGTCGCCTTCGGCCACTTTGCTGCCATCTAAAATGTCTGCTTTTTCAACGACACCCACGCAAAAGCCCGCTAAATCGTAGTCGCTGCCTTCGTACATACCCGGCATTTCGGCGGTTTCGCCGCCTACCAGGGCGCAGCCAGCCAATTCGCAACCAGCGCCAATGCCGGTGACAACGTCAGCAGCAATATCCACATCGAGCTTACCCGTGGCATAGTAGTCTAGGAATAGCAGCGGTTCGGCGCCGGCCACGATGAGATCGTTGACACACATAGCGACCAAGTCAATACCAATGGTGTCGTGCTTACCAAGATCCATCGCCAAGCGCAGCTTGGTGCCGACGCCATCGGTACCTGAGACTAGCACGGGCTGCCGATAGCCCGCTGGGATCTCGCATAGCGCGCCAAAACCGCCAAGTCCGCCCATTACTTCTGGGCGAGTAGTGCGTTTGGCAACGTGTTTAATGCGGTCAACTAAGGCGTTACCGGCATCAATATCGACGCCTGCATCCTTATAGCTGAGAGAAGGAGTAGCCGAAGAAGTGGAGGTCTCGGTCATGACGGGTCCTGTGAAGCAAATAGCGGTGCTGGTAGTGCTGGCGACATGGCCAGTGCTGGACGATAACTGGAGCGGATTGTAACACCCAGCGACGCAGGCCGCACCGCTGTGACATATTATGCAAAGCTTACAAGCGGCTTTCACTCATATGCGGCATAGTAGCGATGAGCAAAATAGTAGCGATAAATCAAAAAAGTCACGATAAGTGGTCGGATTAAATCCACGTTTGAGAGGGAACTATGCGGAATTCTTGGTGGGGTGTCCTATTTTTGGTGGTGATAGGCGGTTTAATCTATTTGTTAGATGCGGTTCTGATGCCTTTTATTGCCGGGATGATTCTTGCTTACTTAGCTGATCCGCTGGCTAACCGTTTTCAACGCTGGGGCATGAATCGGCCGTTCGCGGTGAGCAGCGTGTTTTTAGTGCTGCTGGTCGTGCTCGTGGTGAGTTTGTTGATTTTAATACCGCTTCTTGTTCAACAGCTTAAACAGCTGGGCGAGGCTATTCCGGGTATCTTCAATTGGGTAGAAAATACCCTCGCTCCTCAAGTGCAGGTGTGGACCGGTTATGACTTAACTGCCGAGTTAACCAATGCGCGCGAAACGCTGGTCGAAAACTGGCGCGATGCTGGCGGCTATTTAGCCCAGGCGCTAGGACAAATTGGCCGTTCCGGTATGGCCTTTGTGTCATGGATCACCTATGTGGCGTTGATCCCTGTGGTTACCTTCTATTTACTCTTGGATTGGAACCGTCTGCTGACCAACATTGCCAACCTCGTGCCACGTCAGTGGGCAGACGATACTTTCCGGTTGGCGCGTCGTTGCGATGAAGTGCTGTCATCGTTTTTACGTGGGCAACTGCTGGTGATGCTCTGTTTAGGGATCATTTATGCGGTGGGCTTAACGCTAATGGGGCTTAATTTTGGCCTGTTGATCGGCTTTGTGTCCGGACTGGTAAGCATCGTGCCGTTCCTGGGCTTTATTGTCGGCCTGGTGATTGCCCTTGTTGTCGCGCTGTTCCAGTACGCCACCTGGTGGGCGGTGCTAGGCGTCATTCTGGTGTTTAGCATTGGTCAAATGGCGGAGAGCGTGGTTCTACAGCCTAAATTGTTGGGCGATAAGATTGGCCTGCATCCGGTCGCGGTTATATTCGCCGTGCTGGCGGGGGGCAATCTATTTGGCTTAACAGGGGTGTTGTTGGCACTGCCCGTTGCCGCGGTGATTCTAGTGCTGCTAAAAGAAGTAAAAGTGCGCTATCAGCATAGCGAGTTATACGACGAAAAAAATACCGACAAACATACGCCAATCATTGAGACCAGTTCTTCACACCACGACGAGCTGGGCCACCATGATGGACGGGAGTCACCATGAGCCGAGCACCGGCACAGCTTCCCTTGGGAATTGGACTGCGTGACGACGCGACCTTTGATAATTACTATGTGGCGCGTGCAAATACGCCGCTGGTAGACAATCTTGCACAGCAGCTGGCCCCGGAGGGTGAACAGTTTCTTTATCTGTGGGGAGCACCAGGAGTGGGGCGTAGCCATTTACTTCAGGCGGCGTGTCACGCGGCGTCTGATGCAGATAAACGCGCGCTTTACTTACCGCTGAATGACTTGGGCCATTTTCCGCCGTTAATGCTTGAAGACATCGAACGCCTGGATCTTGTTGCCATTGATGACTTGGAGTGTGTGATCGGCCGCAAGCGCTGGGAAGAAGCGCTGTTTCATGCATTTAACCGACTAAGAGATGCGGGTAAAAAATTAGTGATTGCCGCAAGTGCTTCCCCACGACAGCTAAACGTGGTGCTGCCCGATTTGGCATCGCGGCTAACCTGGGGCGTGACTTTTCATGTACATCCCTTAGAGGATGACATTGAACGTTTGGCAGCGCTAAAGCTGCGCGCCAGCGTGAGAGGGATGCAACTTCCCGATGACGTCGGGCGCTATATTTTGCATCGTGGCCCCCGCGAGTTAGGTGAGCTTTGCCGCGCGGTGGAAACCCTGGATAAAGCATCGCTATCAGCCAAGCGTAAACTGACGATTCCGTTTGTGAAATCTGCGCTCGGTTGGTGAAGCCGCTGGTAATGACAACGACTAAAACGCCCCTGTCGGCGAGGGCCAACAGGGGCGTTCTATACAGCTTACTTACTAGCTTACTGTTTCAATAAGCGATTAAGCAGTTTTGCTCAACTTGCTAGCAGCGGTTTGTGCCTGCTTGACGTTGTCTTCGGTAATTTTCTGGCTTTTCTGGATAAAGTCCTGCTGTAGAGAAACGACTTTATCGGTATCGCCCTTAACACGCTCAGCCAGCTCTTTAGCCACTTTTTGCTGACCTTCCATGTAGCTACGCAGGCCCTCTGCGTCTTTAACGTCCATCATTTGACGCATTTGCGCAATGCCGGTATCGACATAGGCTTTGCTGGCGTCCATCTGGGCGTTAAGCATTTTTTCGCTGTAATCGATGCTCAACGCCATGTAAGCGCGGACAGGCGCCATAAACATGTTGTCAAACTGCTGAGTCATTTCGTTAGTATTTAATGTACGCATCGTCATACCCTCCAGGGTTTAGTCTTGCCAAAAGCAGCTATCCAGAGGTTGGCGCTGCTTGTTGAATGAGTAGCTTTATAAGCTATCTTGCTGTGCAGCATAGCAAGTGTTTTTGTGCAGTGCAACATTTTATTTTTGGCTTTTTAAAGTACGCGAGGAAAGGACGTGTTTACCCGTATGGTCTAACCAGCTAGCTTGAAGGTAGGGGGTGTGGCCTTAGCTAGCGAACGATAGATCGGCTATGCGCTCAAATAAGCATCACTATTAATCTCACTGATGGGAGTAAGAGCAATGGCAACACGGATGGAACGCGACAGCATGGGCGAGCTGGAAGTGCCTTCCGACGCCCTTTATGGCGCGCAGACCCAGCGGGCAGTCAATAATTTTCCTGTCTCTCATTCGCCTATGCCTGCGGCTTTTATTCATGCGGTCACACGCATCAAGCTAGCGGCCGCCCGGGCCAATCAAACGCTAGGAGGGCTTGATAGTGCGCGTGGGGAGGCAATTCAAAAAGCGGCTCGTGAGGTGTTAACGGGCAAGCACGACCAGCATTTTCCTATCGACGTTTTCCAAACCGGGTCAGGTACCTCCACCAATATGAACGTCAACGAGGTGTTGGCAACATTGGCTAGCCGTGAGGGCGTTGAGGTCACCCCGAATGATCACGTCAATATGGGGCAGTCCAGCAATGATGTGATTCCCACGGCGATTCATC
This sequence comes from Halomonas sp. QHL1, assembly GCF_001882345.1. Classification (GTDB taxonomy): domain Bacteria; phylum Pseudomonadota; class Gammaproteobacteria; order Pseudomonadales; family Halomonadaceae; genus Vreelandella. The sequence continues at coordinate 1,013,017 of NZ_MINL01000001.1, read as the reverse complement.
TTTCGGCTGCCATCGCGGTGCACGAATCACTGCGCCCATCCCTCGTTCATCTACGGGACACTATTGATCACCGTGCTAGCGAGCTGAGCCACGTGGTAAAAACCGGCCGCACACACCTGATGGACGCCATGCCGCTACGCATGGATCAAGAGCTGGGTGCCTGGTCTAGCCAACTAAATCAGGCCATTGAGCGCTTTGATAGCGCCATGAAAAGAGTCTGCCGATTAGCTCAAGGTGGCACCGCCGTGGGTACCGGCATTAACGCACCTATCGGCTTTGCTGAGCAGATCGCCCAAGAGTTGAGCGATCAGACGGGGTTGAAGTTCACTCCTAATGACAGCTTCTTTGCTAGCCTCTCTTCCCAGGATGCGGCGGTAGAGCTTTCAGGGCAGTTGAAAGGTTTAGCCTGTGTGATTATGAAAATTGCCAATGACCTGCGTTGGATGAATTCAGGGCCGTTGGCAGGGCTGGGAGAAATTGTGCTTGAGGCATTACAACCTGGGAGCTCGATTATGCCCGGGAAGGTTAACCCTGTTATTCCAGAGTCAGCCGCCCAGGCCGCTGCACAAGTTATTGGCCTAGATACCGCCATTACCGTGGCCGGGCAGAGTGGTAACTTTCAATTGAACGTGATGCTGCCATTGGTGGCCTCCAATCTGCTTACCTCAATTAACTTGATGAGCAACACCGCCCGGCTGCTGGCTGACCGTGCGATTGCCACCTTTAAAGTGCGTGAAGATAACCTGGCAGGCCCGCTGGCCAGGAATCCCATTTTGGTAACGGCGCTAAATGGCGTGATTGGCTACAACGCCGCCGCCGCTGTCGCCAAAGAGGCCTACCAAGCGGGTAGGCCGATTATTGATGTGGCAGAGGAGAAAACTGACCTCGATCGGGAGACGCTAGAGCGGCTGTTGGACCCCGCCGCGTTAACGCAGGGAGGCATCCCCGAGTAACACGCTTAGGGTTAGCTAGCTTCGGGTTGCCCGCGTTCAGGTTTCCTGCTTTTCAGTTTTGCCTTCCTGAATAGTTTCGCTGGCTTCGCTGCGCTCCTCGGCATTCGCTTCGGGCGTTTCGTGCTCGTCTTGACGCGAGGGGCGGTAGCAAAAGGTGGCCAGTATCGGGAAATGGTCAGAGCCAAAGTAATTTAGGCGCTGCATACCGACTAAGGTAAAGTGCTCGGTCACAAAAATATGGTCAAGGGGCCAGCGCAACACTGGATATTTGGCGTGGAAAGTGCTGAATAAACCGCGCCCCCGGCGTGGGTCAAGCATGCCGCCAACGCGGCAAAACAGCCGTGTGGTGCGTGACCATGCCACATCGTTAAGATCCCCGGCGACCAGCGTCGCTTGGGGATCTTTATGAATCTTTTTACCCACCAGCAGCAGCTCAGCATCCCGCCACAGAGACTTTTCGCTCTCGCTGGGGGCCGGTGGGCGGGGGTGGAGCGCGTAGAAGCGAATACTATCGCCGTTAGCAAGCGTCACTCGGGTATGAATAGACGGAATGTCTTCTTGAATCAGCCACTCAACGGAGGTGTCGGTGAGTTCCAGGTGTGAGTAGAGGTGCATGCCGTAAAGGTTATCTAGCGGGATTTTAACGCTGTGTGGCCACTGTTCTGCGAGCGCGGGGTCCAGCTGGTCCTGCCACCACTGATCTGACTCCAAAGTCAGTACAATATCGGGCTGATGCTGTTTGATCATATCGATTAGCTGCTGCGCCTGCCGATTAGGCGTCAGCACATTAGCGATCAGCAGTGTAATTTTTTTATCTGCATCGTCACTCTCTGCCGCCTTCACCTGCACCGGCCAAAGCGGCGTCCAGGGCAGAATATAGTAGACTTGAAACAGCAAAGTGATGCCCGAGGCGAGCAGGGCTATCCATAGCCAGGGGCCAGGCTCAACGAAGATAACGGTTAATAACCAGGTGATTAAAGCTAGAAAAGCGATCTGAAGACGTGGAAATTCAAAACTGCGGATCCACCACCAGTGCAAATGTATTCGTGCAATCAGCGTCGCCAATAACAGCACGATCGCTATGCTTCCTAGCAAAATACCCAGCATTTTTTATCTCCCTATAGATAACATCCAGGAAGCCTCTGATTCACTATTGCGCTTGCCCATATGGCGTTACAAATCGCCTCAAAATGCTCATTTACAGCCCGTAAACTCCACTTTTTCGTTGATTTTTGCCTTGTATGGCCTGCGCTCATCACGTTAATCAGAGGCTCCCTAGAACATTGAAGTGCTTAGCCTAGCGCTAGAAGGTTATAGGTGTCGAATTGAACCTCTATTTGTAATGGGGGGCACTGCTGGGGAGAGCACCGCGTAAAGGGAAATAGCTTGCAATTCAGTGATGAAAGCGTAAGATATGCATCCGTTGCAAGGCATGCGGCTATCCATATAGCACAATAGAACCATAGCTCAGTTGGTTAGAGCGCCACGTTGACATCGTGGAGGTCGGCGGTTCAAATCCGCCTGGTTCTACCAGCCTAGCGCCAACACCTATTTTCAGGACCATAGCTCAGTTGGTTAGAGCGCCACGTTGACATCGTGGAGGTCGGCGGTTCAAATCCGCCTGGTTCTACCAGCCTAGCGCCAACACCTATTTTCAGGACCATAGCTCAGTTGGTTAGAGCGCCACGTTGACATCGTGGAGGTCGGCGGTTCAAATCCGCCTGGTTCTACCAGCCTAGCGCCAACACCTATTTTCAGGACCATAGCTCAGTTGGTTAGAGCGCCACGTTGACATCGTGGAGGTCGGCGGTTCAAATCCGCCTGGTCCTACCAGCTGTTATCAAAACGCCCCAGTCACTGCTGACTGGGGCGTTTTTGCGTGGCTGCTATAGGGCGCTTTTAGCTGGTTTTTCTAATTAGGTCGGGTAGGTCTGTTTGGCGCATAAAGGTGGCTACCAGTGCTTCAATGCCTGCTTGGTCTTGCTGGGTGAATCGCGCATGCAGCGGGCTATCCAGGTCCAGTACGCCCCAAAGGTCGCCATTGATCACGATGGGAATCACTAGCTCGGAGCGTGAGTTGGCGTCGCAGGCAATATGGTCGGCGACCGCGTGCACGTCATCCACTCGCTGGGTGGTTTGTAAGCGTGCGGCCGCCCCACACACGCCTTTGCTGAAAGGGATAGGATGGCAAGCGGGCTGACCCTGAAAAGGGCCTAAACCTAACACGTCAGGCTGGCGCTGAAGATAAAAGCCTACCCAGTTTAAGTCGCTAAGCTGCTGGTGAATAAAGGCGCAGGTTTGTGCGCTGTTGGTAAGCCAATCGCGTGTATCGAGCAGCGCTTCAAGCTGGCGATTGAGAAGAGGGTAGTCAACACTGTTTTGCATTTGGCATCCTTTGCTGCTAACGCAACAGGCCGACACTTTTTGCATATGGGTACCTATGCGTGCCGGCCTGATGTCATCTATTGATGGCTTGCGGTATTACTCTGTCCAGCCAGGAACTGCTGCGCCTTTGAATAGCTCTTCAGCTTTCTGGATCACTTCATCGCGCTGATAGGCGTCGACCAACTGGCGAATCTCTTCGCGCTCTTCGTCACCGCCGCGAACCGCGATCAGGTTGACGTAAGGAGACTCGGGGCCCTCTTTGATCAAGGCATCATCCAGGCTTAAACCAGCAGGCTGCGCGAAGGTGTTGTTGATAAACGCCATGTCAACATCGGGCAGCACGCGGGGTAGCTGGGCGGCTTCAATTTCACGGAAGCGGAAGTCGCGGGGGTTTTCAGCAATATCGATAGGCGTTGATTCGAGAAATTCCGGATCGTTAAGGGTGATCAGTCCTTCGTTGTGCATCAAAATCAGCGCACGACCTTCATTGGAAGGATCGTTAGGCAGCGCGATTTGGGCGCCGTCCGGTAGATCATCAATGCTGTCGTATTTTTCTGAGTAAGCGCCAATCGGGTAAACGAAGGTGTAGCCAGCGATTGCCAGGTCATAGCCGCGGTCGTCGACCATCGACTGCAGGTAGGGCTCATGCTGGTAGGCATTGGCATCTAAGCTGCCATCGGCCAGGGCGGCATTCGGGGTAACGTAATCAGTGAACTCGATGATTTCTACATCAAGGTCGTACTCTTCTTTGGCAATGCGCGCCGCCACTTCCATCACTTCTGTTTCAGGGCCCGCAACGGTGCCCATTTTGATGCTGCGCGTTTCAGCGCTGGCGACGTTAACCGCAAGCGCCAGGGCTGTAAGACTGCCAATAATCAGTTTTTGCATGAGGTCTCTCCAGTGACGTTGTGCTTGATGGTGCAATGATGCGGCAATAAAAAACGGTTGTCTAATGCATTTTGGTTATAATGGGCGGCGTGATGAACGCGCTGCTACTTGCGGTCACTTTTGCGTACCAAGTAGTCACCCAAGCTCTGAAAGCCTTGCACCATGACAACCAAGATAACCACGGTAATCAGCATGATGGTGGGGTTGAAGCGGTTGTAGCCATAACGAATGCCTAAGTCGCCGAGGCCACCGCCGCCTACTGCGCCTGCCATGGCTGAGTAGCTGACCAGGGTGACCACGGTAATGGTTAAGCCGGTCATGATCCCCCCGCGAGCTTCCGGAATCAGCACTTTGCCAATAATTTGCCAAGGCGTTGCGCCCATGGCTTGGGCGGCTTCAATTAAACCCGGCGAGATTTCATTGAGCGCCGCCTCTACCAGTCGTGCTACAAACGGTATAGCGGCAATCGTGAGCGGTACCGACGCGGCGTTGATGCCAATCGAGGTACCCACCAGCATGCGCGTAAAAGGAATGATCGCTACCATCAAAATAATAAACGGGATAGAGCGACCAACGTTGGTAATAATGCTCAGGACTTGATTAAGCACTGGCTTCGCCAATATCTGCCGCGGGCGCGTAACGTACAGCATTACCCCAAGGGGTAGGCCGACGAGGGTAGAAATAAGTCCTGAAACGGCCACCATATAAAGGGTATCCAGCGTGGCCTGTAAAATTAGATCAATCATTGCGCTGGACATGGCCGAGTACCTCCACTTGCAGTTGATGAGATTCGAGATAGTGCATGGCTTGCTGAGTTTGCAGCGGTGAGCCTAATAGCTCTGCAATCATCAGGCCCAGGGTGCGCTCCTGAATCGACTCTACCTTTGCTTGTAAAATGCTGACATCGACCCCGCACTCCCGGGCAAGGCGGGAAATCAACGGCGTCGAGACCGCATCGCCCGAGAAGGTTAGGCGTACCACTGGGTGGGTGTTTTCGCCGGGGGCATCAAGGAGCCTCTCGATCAGCTCTTTGGGCGGTGTTAGCTGCAGAAAGTCGTTAAGAAACTCACGACCAAGCTGGGTACGCGGGGCGGTAAAGAAGTCGCCGACTTCCGAGTCCTCCACCAGTTCGCCGTCGGAAATCAAGCTGACTCGGTGGCAAATCGATTTGACTACTTCCATCTCATGGGTGATCAACAGAATGGTAATGCCCAGTTGATGGTTAATATCGCGCAGCAGTTCCAGTATTGAGCTGGTGGTTTGTGGGTCTAGGGCAGAGGTTGCCTCATCGCAGAGCAGTACCTGTGGCTTGCTGGCAAGCGCACGAGCAATCGCTACCCGCTGCTTTTGGCCCCCGGAAAGTTGAGCAGGGTACTGGTTGGCTTTATCCGCCAGACCTACCATTTCCAGGAGAGGAATAACGCGATCGCGAACGGTGTGGCGTTTTTGCCCCATTAGTTCAAGAGGTAGGGCAACGTTGTCGAACACCGTGCGTGTAGTTAGCAAATTGAAGTGTTGAAAAATCATGCCAATACGGTGACGCGCACGGTTAAGCGCTGCGTTGCTCAGCTGCGTCATTTCCTGGCCATCTACCGTGACACTGCCGCTAGTGGGGCGCTCTAAGAGATTTACGCAGCGAATCAGTGTTGATTTGCCTGCGCCGGAGAGGCCAATGACGCCGTGAATCGTGCCTTTGGGCACAGTGAGCGTGGCATTTTTGAGTGCATGGACGGCCTTGGCGCCGCTTCCCTTGTTGTTACTGAAATAGGTTTTACTGACGTTGCTAAGTTCAATCATAGCGTTTGCCTTACCGGTAGGCCGAAAACAGAGTGCGGGAGTGCGCGCCCCCATCCGTTAAAAAAACAGATCGGTTAAAAAAGAGCGGCTAAGCTCTCGGATCACTAAAAATAGGGCGGCTAAGGATAGGGCGGGGAATAAAAAAAGGCCACCCTAATGGGTGGCCATCAACGCTGGACACACCCTTTTAGCTGCACTTCACTGGGTCAGTAACTAATTCTAAGTCAGTGACCAAGTGGACGCCCGCAATCTGGGTACAAATCGGCGTCATTACATTTGCGGCGAAATTTTAGAGTTAGCTGGCGATCATGTCAATTTTAGCCCTCTGATTTTATGCTTTAAGGAGGTGAGTTAGCATTATTTTCTACATAATATGAAATTTTAAGTTTTTTGTTCTGCGCGGACGACTTGAAAGCGGGTAGCGTGGAATAGATAGGCCAAGAAAGCATCAATACAGAGTGCACAAACATGAGGCACCAGTAGTAAGCTTGGGCCAATGAATTAGCTTTTGACGGCTCAGTTCTTACTACTCCGACTTTACTACTTAATTTATATGACACGGTATTTACTACATTAGGAGAAAAGAACCTTATGTTTACTGGCATTGTGCAAGGAGTGGCCAGGGTGGTGGCGGTGCGTGAGCTGGATGATTTCCGCGTGCATGTGGTGGAAATGCCGCCATCGATGCGCGAGGGGCTTGAGATTGGGGCATCTGTTGCGCATAACGGGGTTTGCTTAACGGTAACGGCCATAGAAGGCAATAGCGTTAGTTTTGATTTGATGCGTGAAACGCTGCGTTTGACTAATCTTGGTGCAATCACCCCCGGGCAATGCGTCAATATAGAGCGCGCGGCGCGTTTTGGTGATGAAATTGGCGGACACTCCATGTCGGGCCACATCATTTCCATGGCAGAAGTGGTGGCTATTGAAGAAGCGCCTAACAACCGTCGGCTGTGGTTTTCACTGCCGGAAAGGCTGGGTCGATTCGTGTTTGAAAAGGGCTATATCGGGGTGGACGGTATCAGCCTGACCATTGGTGATGTGCGCCACACAGTGAGCAGTGGTGTGGAGTTCAGCGTCAATTTAATTCCGGAAACGCTGTCGCGTACTACGCTTCAGGATCGAGCGCCCGGTGATCAGGTCAACATCGAAATTGACCCGCAAACTCAGGTAATCGTTGAAACCGTGGAGCGCGTGCTTTCTCAAAAAAGCGGGGTTCAGTAAGGGCTTGCAGCGTCAATAATCAGCTTTATCGGCTATTGGTTGACCGATCGGTTATATCATGGCCTAAAGATTGCTTTGCATTAGGCGGCGGGCTATTTCCGCCAACATTGGTCGCCACGCTGAGGCGCTCGCATCACGGCGAGCGTTTAGGTAGTATGTGCGGCTTTTCTCAGCACCAGAACGCATACTCATGCGGCGTTAGCGCTAAGGATAAGAAGATTCATGAAACTTCTGGATAACTATTTCAAGCTCTCCGAGCACAAAACCAATGTGAAAACAGAAGTTATCGCCGGGATCACCACCTTCCTGACGATGGCCTACATCATCTTTGTAAACCCGAGCATTTTGTCTGAGGCGGGGATGGACTACGGCGCGGTGTTCGTGGCGACGTGCCTCGCAGCGGCGATTGGCTGTTTCGTCATGGGGATGTGGGCTAACTACCCAATTGCCCAGGCGCCCGGCATGGGCTTGAACGCCTTTTTCACCTACGGCGTAGTGTTGGGGATGGGCTATACCTGGGAAGCCGCATTGGGCGCGGTCTTCTTCTCTGGTTTAACCTTCTTCTTTCTAAGTATTTTTAAAATCCGCGAGTGGATCATTAACTCCATTCCCATGACATTACGGCTGGGGATCGCCGCCGGTATTGGTCTTTTCCTGGCGATGATTGCGCTTAAGAATGCCGGTATTGTGGTGGCCAACCCCGCGACCTTTGTTTCGTTGGGTGATCTTTCCCAGCCTCCGGCTATTTATGCACTGCTGGGCTTTTTTGTGATTACCGCGCTTGCGTACCTTAAAGTCACCGGTGCAGTAATGATTGGCATCTTAGGTGTGACTGTAGCGGCGATGGTGCTTGGCCATAATGAGTATGGTGGTCTGATGTCGATGCCGCCCTCCATTGCGCCTACCTTTATGGCGATGGATTTGATGGGCGCGCTGGATGTGGCAATGCTCAGCGTGATCTTTGCCTTCCTGTTTGTTGATCTATTTGATACCTCGGGCACGCTGGTGGGCGTTGCCCATCGTGGCAAGCTGCTGGACAAGGATGGCAAGTTACCGCGTATTGGTCGCGCCATGATGGCCGACAGCACCGCGTCAATGGCGGGTGCCGCATTGGGTACTTCCACTACGACTAGCTACATTGAATCTACTGCAGGTATCGCGTCGGGTGGCCGTACTGGCTTAACGGCGGTAGTGGTTGGTGTTCTGTTCCTGATCAGCCTGTTCTTTGCGCCGCTGGCGGGTTCGATTCCGGCCTACGCTACCGCAGGTGCGCTGCTATATGTAGCGGTACTGATGGCGGGAAGTTTGGCCCACGCGAATTGGGAAGACCCCACCGACGCCGCGCCGGTACTGATTGCTGCCCTGGCGATGCCGCTGACATTTTCGATTGCCGAAGGTATCGCGCTTGGCTTTATAAGCTATGTGGCGATCAAGGCACTGTCGGGCCGCTTTAGCGACCTGAATCCGGCGGTGATTATTTTGGCGCTGCTGTTTGCGGCAAGATACCTTTTCTTGGTTTGATTTAATCATTACCACTTTTTATTACTCAATGAGAGACGCGATGAGCATCTACGGCGACTACATTAAGTCCGTTATTCGCACGGTTCCCGATTGGCCTGAACAGGGGGTAAATTTTCGCGACATCACCCCATTGCTGCAAAATAGCGCGGCCTTTCGCAAACTGATCGATAGCTTCGTTCATCGCTATCAGGAGATGAACCTGGATGCCATCGCGGCGATTGATGCGCGTGGTTTTATTATTGGCGCGCCGCTTGCGTATGAATTGGGTTGTAGCTTTGTGCCGGTACGTAAGAAGGGCAAGCTGCCCTTCAAGACCATCAGCGAGACGTATACGCTGGAGTACGGGCATTCTGAAGTGGAGCTGCACTCCGATGCGTTCCAGAAAGATGATCGTATCCTGCTGATGGATGACCTGATCGCCACCGGTGGCACCATGCTGGCAGCGGCCAACCTGATCCAGCGCAGCGGAGGCCAGGTAGTTGAGACAGCCACTATTATCGATCTACCCGAGTTGGGTGGTTCGCAGAAAATTCGCGATGCCGGTTACAGCGTATTCGCCGTATGTTCTTTCAATGAAGACGAGTAATTCCCCATGAGCAGCGATCGCTACCATCAACACTTCACCGTCTCCTGGGATCAGTTGCACCGTGATGTGCGTACGCTTTGTCACCAGATGATCGAACGTGACTTTAAAGGCATCGTAGCGATTACCCGTGGCGGGTTAATACCCGCCGCGCTGATTGCTCGGGAGCTTAATATCCGCTTGATCGATACCGTGTGCATTAAAAGCTATGACCATATGGATCAAGGCGGCCTGGATATTATGAAGGGCGTCGATCATGACGGTGATGGCTGGTTGCTGGTCGATGACTTGGTGGATACTGGCAAAACGGCGCGGGCAGTACGCAAAATGCTGCCTAAAGCTCACTTTGTGACTATCTACGCCAAGCCAGACGGTCGCCCCTTGGTGGATCAATACCTGACCGAAGTGGCCCAACAGTGCTGGATTCAGTTCCCCTGGGATATGGGCGTCGCCTACGTTGAGCCGCTTGTTGATCAAATGAAGAGGTAATAATGGCCAATCCGCTTCCCGACGATTGGAGTCAGTGGCTGGGTAATGAGTTTCAGGCTGACTATATGCTGACGCTCAAAGTTTTTTTGGCGCAGCAAAAGGCCGCGAAGAAGATCATATATCCCCACTCAACGCAGTGGTTTCGTGCCTTTGAGCTGACCCCGTTGAATGAAGTGAAGGTGGTTATTTTAGGCCAGGATCCTTACCACGGGCCCAATCAGGCCCACGGCTTATGCTTTTCCGTGCAGCCCGGTGTGCCCGTACCGCCGTCGCTGGTCAATATCTACAAAGAGTTGGCCACCGATGTTGGCTTTACCCCAGTGCGCCACGGCCATCTGGAAGCATGGGCCAAGCAGGGCGTGTTGTTGTTAAACACCTCGCTGACCGTGGAGCAGGGCAATGCGGCGTCGCATCGCGGTAAAGGGTGGGAGCCCTTCACTGATCGCGCGATTGAAACCGTCAGCCAGCACGCGCCTCCTTGTGTGTTTCTGTTATGGGGCAGTCATGCGCGCCAGAAGAAGGCGCTGATCGACCAGGGGCGCCACTTAATACTGGAAGCCCCGCACCCTTCACCGCTCTCTGCGCACCGGGGTTTTTTTGGCACTCGGCATTTTTCCCAAGCCAATCAATTTCTGCAAGCGCAAGGGCGAGCCCCCATCGAGTGGCAATTGCCTGAAACCCCTTAACCTCGTAAGTGGTTGCGGGTAGAATACGCGCAATTTTGTGCCTAGCTGATGCAACCTTGGTTGCCATTCTGAATCCCCTGCAGTGAGGAAGTCCCATGAGTGTTTACGCCATTAACCATCCGCTTGTACAACATAAGCTGGGTCTGATGCGCGAAGTTGACCTGAGCACTAAGAGCTTTCGTGAACTGGCAGGTGAAGTCGCCAAGCTATTGACCTATGAAGCAACCAAAGGTCTTGAGCTGGAAGATCATGAAATCCAGGGATGGAATGGCGAGCCGATTGCCACGCGTCGATTAAAAGGTAAAAAAGTCACCGTCGTACCGATTCTGCGTGCCGGGCTCGGCATGCTGGAAGGCGTAACGGATCTGATCCCGAGTGCGCGGGTAAGTGTGGTCGGTCTTTATCGCGATGAAGAGACGCTGCAGCCGGTGCCTTACTTTGCCAAGTTTGCCAACGATATCGAAGAGCGCATGGCGATCGTGATAGATCCCATGCTAGCGACCGGTGGTTCGATGGTGGCAACACTGGATATGCTGCGCGAGCGTGGCTGTGAGCATATGAAGGTGATCGTGCTCGTCGCCGCCCCTGAAGGTATCAAACGGGTGCAGGACGCTTACCCCGATATTGAAATTTACACCGCCTCAATCGATGACCGCCTTGACGAAAATGGCTACATCGTCCCCGGACTGGGTGACGCTGGCGATAAGATTTTCGGAACGCGCTAAGCATCGTTACTGACATTGCCCCTTACGCCCAGCGTCAGGGGCATTTTTTTGCACACCTACTATCGAATAATCACTAGGAATTCACTTATGCGTGAAGCTGCCAGTCAGGCTGAGTCGTGGCCAAAAGTCATTTTAACCGGCGCACAAATGCTATTTGTGGCGTTTGGCGCCCTGGTGTTGGTGCCGCTTTTGACAGGACTCGATCCAAGCGTTGCGCTGTTCACAGCTGGGGTGGGAACCTTAGTCTTTCATGGGGTGACCAAACAGAGCGTACCGGTGTTTTTAGCTTCATCGTTTGCCTTTATTGCGCCTATCCAAGGCTCTGTGGCGAGCTTTGGCGTTTCGGCGACCATGGGCGGGCTAATGGCGGCGGGACTGGTCTATGTGGCGATTTCCCAGGCTGTGCGCTTAAAAGGCACTGCCTGGCTGCACCGCTTACTGCCTGCTGTGGTGGTGGGGCCTGTAATTATGGTGATTGGCCTGGCGCTGGCGCCGGTGGCGGTTAGCATGGCGACCGGTGAAACCAGCGACAACATCGGCTATGGCGCGGCGATTTTCCTCTCGATGACCAGCTTATTGGTGACATTAGTGCTGGCCGTTTTTGGCCGTGGGCTGCTTCGCCTAGTGCCGATCATTGGCGGCATTGTCACCGGCTATTGTTTGGCGTTGGTGATGGGGGTCGTCGACTTTACGCCGGTGCGTGAGGCGGCGTGGCTATCGATACCCAGCTTTACCGCACCCAGTTTTCATTGGGCGGCCATTCTATTTATGATTCCGGTCGCGATTGCCCCAGCGGTAGAGCACATTGGTGATATGGTGGCGATTGGTTCGGTGACCCGCAAAAACTACCTGGAAAAGCCTGGCCTACACCGCACCCTGTTAGGCGACGGCTTGGCGACCAGCGTGGCAGCGCTATTCGGCGGACCGCCGAACACCACGTACTCGGAAGTCACCGGCGCGGTAACCCTCACTCGGGCGTTTAATCCCAAGTACATGATCGTTGCCGCGATTATTGCCATTGTGCTGGCGTTTGTGTCCAAGCTTGGCGCGCTGCTGCAGACCATTCCTGGCCCGGTAATGGGCGGCATTATGACGCTACTGTTTGGCTCCATTGCGGTGGTTGGTATGAACACCTTGGTACGTGCAGGGCAGTCACTGACAGCCGCGCGCAACCTAGTGGTGGTCTCGCTAATATTGGTGTTCGGGATTGGCGGGATGCAGTTTGGCGGTGGTCAGTTTACGCTGCAGGGCGTTAGCCTGGCCGCCTTGGTGGGTATTGCGTTGAACTGGCTATTACCCCGCGAGCAAGAGGGCGAGTAGAGTCATCTTCTATAGCGCTGCGTGGATCGTTAGAACGGTAGCGTTTAGTGATCATCAGGAGTCTTGGCAGCATGGAAAAAGAACTAACCGCACCCTTTCCCGTACTGGGGATTGCTGCCTGGAGCGGCACCGGAAAAACGACGCTGTTAGAGAAGCTGCTACCACGATTAGGTGAGTATGGTTTGAAAGTTGCTGTCATTAAGCATGCTCACCACTCGTTTGATGTCGACCAGCCCGGTAAAGATAGTTATAAGCTGCGCAGCGCAGGTGCTGCGCCGGTACTGGTGGCTTCTCGCCAGCGCTTTGCGCTGATGCAGGAAACCCCTGGCCAGAAAGAGCCTGATTTAGCCCAGTTAATTGCCATGATGGCGCCGCACAACCCCGACTTGGTGATTGTCGAAGGTTTCAAGGCTTGGCCGATTCCCAAGCTGGTGCTTTACCGCAATGGCATTGGCGATGAGGCTATTTTAACCGGGCCTTGGGTTGAGGCAGCCGCGCTGAGCGCGCCACCACCAATCGCCCTAGCGGCTTCGGTGGCCCAGTTAGATCTAGACGATCACGAAGCGATTGCACAATGGGTAGTAGCCTGGTTAAGCGCTAAAAACGATACTATGTCTTAAAAAAAGTATGTCTTCAAAACGTATGTCCTCAAAACATATGTCTTCAAAACAGCAATGGTGACAACATGCATCTGACCCACCTCAATACCCGTGGCGAAGCCAATATGGTGGATGTCGGCGATAAGCAAGAAACCCGTCGCGAAGCCGTCGCCTCGGGGCGCATTGTGATGCAACCTGAAACGCTGAAACTGCTTAGCGATGGTGAATTGCCCAAGGGCGATGTGCTGGCCACCGCGCGAATCGCTGGTATCCAGGCGGCCAAACGCACCCATGAGTTGATTCCTCTCTGCCATTCACTGGCGCTCTCCAAAGTGTCGGTTGAATTCGATATCGATGTGGCCGAATCCTGCGTTCATGTGACCTCATTGTGTCGTTTGAATGGTCGCACCGGGGTTGAAATGGAAGCCCTTACCGCCGTCTCGGTAGCCTGTTTGACGCTTTACGATATGTGCAAAGCGGTCGATAAAGGTATGCGGATCGAGGCCATCCAGCTCGACAGTAAGCAGGGTGGCCTGCGCGGCGACTACCAGCGCAATAGCTCCCAGGCGCCCATTGTCACCGGTGACGGCGTGGCTGGAGAAGTTAGCTTGGGCGAGCGCTGCCCTTCACCCTGCGTACGGGTTAAGTTTTTAGCCGAACTGCGCGAGCGGGTAGGCGAGAGCGAGGCGGTTGTGAGCCTTGATCAACTGGCTAGCCGCGACATTAGCGGATTAAAGGCCGCACTGGCGGAGCAGGATAGTCGCTTTAAACAGCTCACCGACCAGCGCACGCTGTGTGCAATTAACCAAGTCATGGCTAATGACGAAGCGTTAGTGACCGATGATGACGAAGTGGCGTTTTTCCCGCCAGTAACAGGGGGGTGAGGGTGGATAATAAGCTGGATATTAAAGTGGCCATTCAAGCAGCCCCGTTCTCAATGGCCTACGGCTATGACGACGCCTTAGCGGGGCGCAGCGATATTGGCGCGGTGGTGAGCTTTACCGGGCTAGTGCGTGATTTTAATGAAACGCCGGATGTCACGGGGTTAACGCTGGAACACTATCCGGGAATGACCGAACGCACGCTGACAGAGATCGGTGAACAGGCCTGGCAGCGCTGGTCTCTCCAGGCGGTGCGGATTATTCATCGTGTTGGATACTTGGCGCCAGGCGATCCGATTGTGCGTGTGCTCGTAGCCAGCGCACACCGGCGCGCGGCGTTTGTAGCCTGCGATTTCATTATGGATTATCTGAAAACCCAGGCGCCTTTCTGGAAGAAAGAGCACTCTGCTCAGGGCGAGTACTGGGTGAAAGAACGTCACACCGATCAACAGGATGCAGCGCGCTGGGAGTGAAGTGCCGCATCGCTGCGCTCGTTGCAATGACACAAAACTGTCATTGCGAACGCAGTGAAGCAATCTGGGTTTTATTTCCGTCGTTGAATGATGCAGCTCTAACGGTTAACGGCACTTTCATACGCAGCAGATTCGGGCATTTCGGCGGCCATAATTTGAAGATGCACGTCGGGCAAGTGCTGCATATGCTCTGCCAGCCAGTGAACCAAGCGAGGCTGCAGTGCTTGGCGCAAGTCAGCAAGCGTTTCCGCCTCAATTTCCTCAAGCCGATCATCCAGCCAATCGCTAAAGCTATCTTCGTCCAGCGGGCTGGCCCCCGAAGCATCCAGCATCAAACGGCCGATACGCGCCCATCCGGTGTCGGTGGCAGTTACCGGCAGCGCTAAGTATAAGCTGCCGCGACGGGCCTTGTTGGCGTCATTCACCTCCAGGCCTGGGTGGGGCACCACGCTGTTTTGACTGACTATGCAGGGCGGCTGCGGATAGCGCGCCTCACAGCGCAGCCCGTGGCTATCAAAACAGATTAGATCGCCGTTCACCGGCGCCAGCGGAGCGCTAATGCCTAGCTGTTTGGCAATAGCCTGATGGGCCTGCTGATGGCGGGCTTCGCCATGCACTGGCATGAGATGCTTTGGCCTGACCCACTGATACAGCTTGATCAGCTCATCCTGGGCGGGGTGCCCGGTAGCGTGCAGCTCAGGGTGATTGAACTCGTCGTAAATGTTTATACCCAAGTGCGCCAAACGTTTTTTAAGCTGCTCAATGGGGCGTTCATTGCCGGGAATGGCCTTAGCCGAAAATATGACGTTATCGCCCGGCTGAAGATCAACAAACGGATGGCGCCCTTGGGCTAGACGCTGTAGCGCAGCGCGGGACTCCCCTTGGCTGCCGGTGGCGATAATCACCACTTCATCCGGGGGGAGATAACCTAGGTCGTGGTTGGGCACCAGCGGCGGCAAATCATCCATATAGCCGAGCCCCCGGGCAACGCTGACCATGCGCTCCATTGAACGGCCCATCAAGCTGATACGGCGGCCACACTTCTGAGCGGCGCGTCCTATCGCTAATACCCGGGCAAGATTGCTGGCAAAGCAGGAGACCACTACCCGGCCCTGGCATTTGGCGAGTGTTTTTGCCAGCGCACGGGCAACGTCCCCCTCGCTGCCGGAGTGCCCAGGCATGGGGGCGTTAGTAGAATCGCCTACCACTAAATCAACCGGCGCAAGCGCCTTGAAGTGGGCCGCGCTTATCGGCGTGCCGATGATCGGCTCAGGATCGAGTTTCCAATCGCCGGTATGTAGAACGCGATAGCCACCGGCCATCATAATCAGCGCACAGCTTTCGGGAATCGAGTGGGTTAAAAGTAGGTAGCGCAGCGTAAATGGCCCGCTTTCCAGTGCCTCTCCAGGTTCAATAACATGGATCGCTGCACTGCTAAGCTGATGTTCGGCAAACTTCAGGCGCAACAGCCCAGCCGCCAGCGGGGTGGCATAAATCGGGCAGTTCCACATCGGCCAGAGCCAAGCAACCGCGCCAATGTGGTCTTCATGGCCGTGGGTGATAAATAGCGCATTGGGCACGATCCCCAGTGTTTTCGGGGTGTCGAGATTGGGCACCTGCAGCGGCGAGTTGGGAAGATCCTGGCGGATCATCATGCCGCAATCTACGGCAATCCAGTGATCGTCGTAGCCGTATAGCGTTAGATTCATTCCAATCTCACCGCATCCCCCTAGCGGCAAGATGCGCAGCGGTGGACGACGACGGGGACGAATTTGAACGCGTGATGAATGCATCTGTTATGAAAAACCCAAAAAGTAGTGGCTTAACTATACGGGAAGGCAGGGGCGGCTAACAATCATCCATGGCCTTCCGATACACTATGCAACCTAAGCCGCTGGTTTGTCATAATTACCTTAGAAATAGGTCAAGAGTAGCTCACATGTCTCATTTTTATCGTTTAGTGGTTTCCTGTCCTGATCAGGTGGGGATTGTTGCACGGGTCTCGAGCTTTATTGCCCAGCAGGGTGGTTCCATTACCGAAGCCAGCCAGCACTCCGATTTAGAAACCGGCTGCTTTTTTATGCGTTATGAAATTCTGGCAGATTCGGTAGGTATGTCGGTGGAAGCACTGCGCACGGCATTTGAGCCGGTGGCCAGCGAGTTCAATATGCAGTGGTCATTGGTGGATACCCAGCAGCGTCGCCGCGTGGTGCTGATGGTGTCACGGGAGTCACACTGCCTAGTAGATCTGCTTTACCGCTGGCAAGCGGGGGAGCTGGATTGCGATATTGTCGGGGTTATCTCCAACCATGACGATATGCGTTCGCTAACCGAATGGTACGGTATTCCTTATCATCACGTACCGGTCGACCGGGATAATAAGCAAGCGTCGTTTGCCAAGGTGCAGGCCGAAATCGATAGCGCCCGTGCCGACTGCGTGGTGCTGGCGCGCTATATGCAGATACTGCCCCCCGAACTATGCGCGCGCTATGCGGGGCGAGTAATTAACATTCATCACAGCTTTTTGCCCTCTTTTGCCGGTGCTAAACCCTACCACCAGGCGTACCAGCGGGGCGTCAAGCTGATCGGCGCTACCTGCCACTATGTGACCGAGGAACTCGACGCAGGCCCCATCATCGAACAGGATATCCATCGCGTTAGCCACTGCCATACGCCTACGGATCTCGTCCGCTTTGGCCGTGACGTTGAGAAAGCCGTGCTCGCTCGCGGTTTGCGCTGGCACTTGGAAGATCGCGTTTTGGTGCACGGCAACAAGACAGTGGTATTTAGCTAACGCTCATCAACCAGAGAGGGCGCTATGTCATTCGCGCAAAGTGTTTTAGCGCCCTGGGCGCTGCTGGTTACCTGGCTACTCTCGCTAGGGGTGATAGCGTGGGCACTTTGGGGGCGGCCGTGGCAGGGGTTGATTGAGGACACGGCGCTTCAGCACCGCTGGCTGGGCGCCACGCTGGCGGTCATGCTGATGTGGCAGCTCCGCGCGCAGGCGGTTGATTGGCTAACGCTGCATCTTGTTTTTACGGTGCTGATGACGCTTGTTTTTAAAGCGCCATTAGCGCTGATTAGCAACGTGCTGATCAATATCGCCATGGTGGTGATTGGTCGTAACGAGTGGATGTTACTGGGGGCAAATGTACTGGTTACCGGGATCGTTCCGGCGGCTGTCATTGGCACGGTGTGGCGGCTGGTAGATCGCCGCCTGCCGGATAACTTGATGGTCTTTCTGTTTGCCTGCGGCTTTTTCGGCGCGGCGCTGGCAACGCTGGGGGGAGGGCTGGCGGCGGTACTGCTGATTATCGTCGCAGGAACCGACCCAGAGGCCATCTATCTAGCCCAGGAGTACGCGCGCTTCTTACCGCTACTAATGCCTTCAGAGGCATTTATAACCGGCATGCTGCTGAGTATTCTGCTGGTCTATCACCCCAACTGGGTGGCCACTTTCAATGACCACCGCTATATCGACCTGCAGTAACAGCTGTTGTTAGCCAAGTGCCTGGCCGTTGCCGCCACGAATCACACCGACACCGACACCTTCGATATCCAGCGATTGGGAGCGTAGGTCGATTTCAATGGGCGCGAAGTCAGGGTTCTCTG
Organism: Halomonas sp. QHL1; assembly: GCF_001882345.1. Lineage (GTDB taxonomy): Bacteria > Pseudomonadota > Gammaproteobacteria > Pseudomonadales > Halomonadaceae > Vreelandella. The sequence continues at coordinate 994,881 of NZ_MINL01000001.1, read as the reverse complement.
CAAACAGCGTCACTTGGTGCCCCTGGCGTTTGAAACGTTTAACCGTTACTTCATCCTCCAGGCGAGCAACCACGATCTGGCCATCGCGAACCCGATCGGTGCGATGAACCGCCAATAAATCACCTTCCAAAATGCCAATGTCCTTCATGGAAAGGCCGCGCACGCGCAGCAAGTAATCGGCTTTGGGGGTGAAGTATTCGGCCGGCAGCGGGCAGTAGCGATCAATATGTTCAGCGGCCAATATGGGGCTGCCAGCGGCCACTTCCCCGATCACAGGCAGGCCAGTAGGCAGCGTCTCAATGTTGGCTGCAGGTAAAGTGGTGGCTGCACTATCCAGGACTTCTTGAGGCTCCTGGTTGGGCAGGCGGATGCCGCGAGAGGTGTTGCGGATAATGCGAATAACCCCTTTGCGTTCCAGCGCGCGTAGGTGCTCTTCAGCCGCATTGGGGGAGCGGAAGCCAAGCGCTTTGGCGATCTCTGCACGGGTAGGAGGGTAGCCAAATTCGCTCATAGTCTTAACAATAAAATCAAACACGTGCTGTTGGCGAGCGGTTAGCGGACGCGACATACCAGACTCCATAAATAGTGAATAGACAGTAACAAGTTAAATGTCGACTTAATCAATAAGTGGTTAAGTATACAGTATGTTCCTCTGTCCAGTATATGGCCTGCCAGTGCCTATTGCCGATGTCTATGCATTTTTCCTAATCGTTTGAAACTAAGTTTCTGCTTATTTAATGCGTGACATTTTGTCAATAAATCAAGCGTTGAGCCCGCCTACGTTATGGCATAGTATTTTGCTATGTTTTAAACACCTGTTTCCCTGGAGAGCGACATGGCTCAATCTGATACGGTGACCCGTATACTCGACACCGCCGAGGTGCTGTTTGCAGAGCGGGGTTTTGCCGAAACTTCGCTGCGCAACATCACTAGCAAAGCGCGGGTTAACTTAGCCGCTGTTAATTACCATTTCGGTTCGAAAAAAGCCCTGATCCAGGCAGTTTTTTCCCGCTACCTGGATCCTTTTACTCAACGTTTTCATACCGCGCTGGATGAGCTGGAAGGTCAACACGCTGGGCGCGTTATCCCGCTTGAAACACTGCTCGAAACCATGGCCACGACCGTTCTTGCGGTGCCCGCCGAACGCAATAGTTTAAAAGTATTTATGCGCTTGCTCGGCCTTGCCTACAGTCAAGCGCAGGGGCATCTCAGGCGCCATATCCAGCAAGAGTATGGCGATGTGTTTACCCGCTTCAGCGAGCTTGTGCGTAAAGCAACCCCCGACCTTCCTGACGCAGAGCGCTTTTGGCGGCTACACTTTATGCTTGGCACGGTAATATTTACCCTGTCTGGCCTTGACGCACTTCGCGATATCGCGGAGAAGGATTATCACGAACAGGTATCTGTGCGTGATTTGGTAAGACGGTTGCTCCCGGTAGTCGTGGCTGCCATGAATGCACCGTTACCCCTGGCCCTTGAAGAAGGCAAGCCAGAAGAAGGAAAACATGCGAACGCCTACGCTAGCTGAGTTACCACCGACCGAGAATATCTGGCTGGAGATTGATACTACCCAACAGCAGCTTCGCTGTTGGCGCGGGCCGAAAGTGCTCCATGAGTGTTCGATTTCATCCGGGGCCGCCGGGAGCGGGCAGCTCAATGGCAGTGGTAAAACACCCCACGGCTGGCACTATGTGCGCGCGGCCATTGGTGGCGGTATGCCCGAAAATGCGGTCTTTCGAGGCCGTCGCTGGACGGGCGAGACGTTTTCACCCGCGCTTGCCGAAGCTCATCCACAGCGTGACTGGATTTTGACTCGTATCCTGTGGCTTTGCGGGTTAGAAAAGGGCGTCAACCGCGGTGGTCAGGTGGACTCACAAAGGCGCTATATTTATCTACACGGAACGCCGCCTGAAGAGCCCATGGGCGTTGCTGCTTCCCACGGCTGTATTCGATTACGCAATAGTGATTTGCTATACATCTTTTCGTTAGCGTTGCCGGGCACCCCGGTTTGGTTGCACGGCGGCCGACAGTGCTTTGATTAATCAGGTTTTGACACCGCTAAACGATCGTCTAGAATCATCGCCCCTTTTAATGGACCTATCACGATGACTCAACCGTTAGGCCCGGTCATGCTCGACCTTGAAGGCCCAAAATTGACGGCTGCAGAAAAGCGCTTGCTGCTAGAACCGACGGTAGGGGGCGTTATTCTGTTTGCCCGCAATGTCGAGAATGGCTATCAGGTTCGCAAGCTCTGCAGCGATATTCGCCGCGTACGTGCTGATTTACTACTCGCCGTGGATCAAGAGGGTGGTCGCGTTCAGCGCATTAAAGAAGGGTTAACACGCCTACCCGCCATGGCGCGTATCGGCGACTGCTATCGCGCGAATCCCGAAGAGGGACTTGTCTTAGCCAAAGATGCCGGTTGGTTGCTGGGGATGGAGATGGCCGCCTGTGGGCTGGATCTGAGCTTCGCCCCGGTATTGGATGTTGAGAGCGGTCTATCCAGCGTTATTGGTGATCGTAGTTTTGGTGGCGACCCTCTGCACGTGGCCCAACTGGGCAGCGCCTTTATTCAAGGGCTTCACGATGCCGGTATGGCTGCAGTGGGTAAGCATTTCCCCGGCCATGGTGGGGTCGCTGCGGACTCCCATGTTGCATTGCCAGTAGACGACCGCCCGCTAGAAGTGATTAAACAGCACGATCTTGTGCCCTTTACCCAGTTAGCCTCGCAGTTAGATGGAGTCATGCCTGCGCACGTTATTTACACTGCTTTCGACACACGCCCGGCAGGCTTTTCTCCCAACTGGTTGGGCATGCTGCGGGAGTCGCTAGGCTTCAAAGGCTGCATTTTTTCAGATGACCTGAGTATGGCAGGCGCCCACGAAGCAGGTGACCCCAAAGCGCGTGCCCAGGCAGCGTTGGCAGCCGGCTGCGATATGCTGCTGGTATGTAACGACCGAGCCTCTGCGCTTGAAGTGATGGAAGCATGCCAAGGAATCAATTCTAAGCGCCCCGCTAAACTGCGTTATAGCCGAGCGCGACCTGATCTTGACGCGCTGAGTGCACTGGGCCGATGGCGTCGTACCCACGCTAAGCTGGAAGCGCTAGCGGATAAGCCGAAGCCCGGCGCTGAATAAACCCCTTACTTAAATAAATGAAGTTTTTAACCCGCCGTGGAGTTGGTAGATGTCAAAGTTGGATAAAGAAGCCTTAGAGTCGCTGGACTCGATGCGCGAACTGATGGATAACGCCGACTGCCTAATTTCCCAGCAAGAGGTAGAGCGGGCGCTAGATCGTATGGCGGAAGAGATTACTCGGGATTTAGGCGATAAACTGCCGGTTTTTTACTGCGTAATGAATGGGGGCTTGATTACCACCGGTCACCTGCTTACCCGCTTGGGCTTTCCGCTAGAAGTGGATTATCTGCATGCTACTCGTTACCGCAACGAGCTGCGCGGCGGCGAGCTGTTTTGGCGCGTTTCCCCGGAAGTGCCAATGGCAGGCCGCCACGTAGTGATTGTTGACGATATCCTGGATGAGGGTGCGACGCTGGCGGCCATTTTAGCTTACTGCGAAGAAGCCCAGGCCGCCAGTGTCACCACGGCGGTACTGGTGGATAAACAGCACAACCGCAAAGCAGTGCCCGGTTTAAAAGCTGACTACTGCAGTCTGGAAGTTGCCGACCGCTATGTGTTTGGCTTTGGTATGGATTACAAAGGCTACTGGCGCAACGCACCGGGGATTTTTGCCCCCAAAGGCATGTGATCCACTGGGAACTCTCATAGTTATTGTCTTAGCGGGGCGAAAAGCGCCTCGCTAAACCAGTTTCGGCAATCATCCGCGTTGAAATCTCCTCCACCGAGAAGCGCGTCGCATCAATAAAAGGAATGTGCATGGTGCGATAGAGAGACTCTGCCTGCCCTACCTCTTGCAAGCACTGATCCATCGAACTATAGCGGCTATTGGGGCGTCTCTCGTTGCGAATCGCCGACAAACGTCGCGCATCGATGGTTAAGCCAAACAACTTTTGCCGATGGGGCGAGAGCGCCTTGGGTAGCTTCAGCATGCCATCTTCGTCTAAATCGTCTTCCGTCAGCGGATAGTTAGCCGCCCGAATGCCAAACTGTAGTGCCAGATAAAGCGAGGTAGGGGTTTTGCCGCAACGTGAAACGCCGACCAGAATGATATCCGCTTTATCATATTGGTGGGTGCGGGCTCCGTCGTCATTATCCAGCGCGAAGTGAACGGAGTGGATGCGATCCATATAGACGTCATCGCTGCCAATTGAGTGCGTGCGCCCAACGCTGTAGGAGGAGTGGGTCTCTAGCTCTTGCTCCAAGGGTTCCAGAAAGGTTGAAAAAATATCGACCTTGAAGCCCGATGCCTGACGAATAACGTCGCGAATTTGTTGATCCACAATGGTGTCGATAATGATCGGGCGATGGCCATCGCGGTTGGCCGTCGACTCAATAATCGCTGCTAACGCCTGAGCTTTTTCCAGCGTATCGATATAGGGCTTGGTCTGCATATCGATTTCAACATCGCTGAACTGGGCCAGCAAGCTACGCCCTAAACTCTCCGCTGTGATGCCGGTGCCATCTGAAATAAAAAAAGCCGTACGTTTCATAACGAAATCCACTGGTGAGTGATCCGGCTATTGTGAGCCGAGCCGTTTGCCAGCACAACGGGTCATCATCGGTTGTCATTTCGGCGTCGCATGCGCCTGACTACATAAATAGCCCAAAAAGCTCTGCTGTTGTAAAAATCCTCCACTCCCTTCGCTATTAGACCAATGGCGAATATATTGGCGCGGTGCTAGGGTGTCTTGGTCAATTATCCATGGTCTTCAAAACCATGCCGATATCTAGAGCGAGGGGGTTACGTGGAAGAGTACATTCTGTGGTTCGATCAGCTGGGTATGGCGGATGTCGAACGCGTAGGTGGTAAAAACGCCTCGCTGGGTGAAATGATTTCTAACCTGTCCGGTGCTGGCGTAACGGTTCCTGGCGGTTTTGCCACCACCGCCCACGCTTATCGTGAATTTCTCTCCCACGAAGGGTTAAACGATCGCATTAATGCCACCCTGGCGCGCCTGGATGTCGACGATGTTAAGGCGCTGGCCGAAGCGGGTCGTAATATACGCCAATGGATCATCGATACACCGCTGCCCGCTACTTTTGAAGCGGCCCTGCGCGATGCTTACGGTCAACTGCAGCAACAGCATCCGCAACTGAAAGTGGCCGTGCGCAGCTCAGCTACCGCCGAAGACCTACCCGACGCCTCCTTTGCAGGCCAACAAGAAACCTTCCTGAATATCGAAGGCTTCGACAACATCAAGCGCGCAGTGCACGAAGTCTTCGCTTCGCTATTTAATGATCGCGCGATCTCCTACCGCGTGCATCGTGGCTACGCCCACGAAAATGTCGCCTTGTCGGCAGGCATACAGAAAATGGTGCGCTCGGAGACCGGCGCGGCAGGCGTTATGTTCACCCTGGATACCGAATCCGGCTTTAAAGATGCCGTTTTCGTCACTGGCTCATGGGGCTTGGGCGAAACCGTGGTGCAGGGTGCAGTCAATCCGGATGAGTTCTACGTGCACAAGCCGACCCTGGCGGCCGGCCGCCCAGCGGTGCTGCGCCGTAATTTAGGTTCCAAGCTGATCAAGATGGTTTACGGCCAAGATGCCAGCGCCGGTAAATCGGTTGAAACCGTCGATGTGCCCCATAACGACCGCGTCCGTTTCTGTATCAATGATCAGCAGGTGATGGATCTGGCCCGTCAGGCGATGACCATTGAACAGCACTACCAGCGACCCATGGATATTGAGTGGGCGTTGGACGGCGATGACGGTGAGCTTTACATCGTTCAGGCGCGTCCTGAAACAGTTGTCTCTCAGCAGGAGGGCGGCAAACTTGAGCGCTTCCAGCTGCGTGAGAAGGGCCGCACGCTAATCACTGGTCGGGCGATTGGTCAGCGCATTGGTCGGGGCACCGTCAAAGTCGTGCTAAGCCCGGACGACATGGATAAGATCCATGATGGCGATATCCTGGTCACCGACATGACCGACCCGGATTGGGAGCCGATCATGAAACGTGCTTCCGCGATCATCACCAATCGCGGTGGGCGTACCTGCCACGCAGCGATCATTGCCCGTGAATTGGGTATCCCCGCGGTGGTAGGCTGTGGTGATGCGACGACTCAGTTAAAAGAGGGTATCGACGTCACGGTTTCTTGTGCGGAAGGCGACACCGGCAATGTGTATGAGGGTCTGCTGGAGTTTGACTGCAAAGTCTCCAGCGTTGATGCGATGCCGGAAATACCCTTTAAAATCATGATGAATGTGGGCAACCCTGATCGCGCCTTTGGTTTTGCCAGTCTGCCTCACGCAGGCGTGGGCTTAGCGCGTTTGGAATTTATCATTAACCGCATGATCGGCGTCCACCCTAAAGCGCTATTGGAGTACGACACGCTGCCGGTTGACTTGCAGCAGGTGATCGATTTACGTACTGCGGGTTACACCGACCCGGTCAGCTTCTATGTCGATAAACTGGTTGAAGGTATCTCGACGTTGGCGGCGGCGTTCCACCCCCAGCGCGTCATCGTGCGGCTGTCCGACTTTAAATCCAACGAATACGAAAACCTGATTGGCGGCAAGCTCTATGAGCCGGGTGAAGAGAACCCCATGCTCGGTTTCCGGGGTGCATCGCGCTACATTTCAGAGGCATTCCGTCCCTGCTTTGAACTAGAGTGCCGGGCGCTCAAGCGGGTCCGTGAAGAGATGGGTTTCGAGAATATCGAAATTATGGTGCCCTTTGTGCGCACCACCGATGAAGCGCGTGAGGTGGTAGAGCTGCTCGCAGCCAATGGCCTCGAGCGTGGCGGCCCCACCGGCCTTAAAGTGATTATGATGTGTGAGCTGCCCGCCAACGCGCTACTGGCCGATGAGTTCCTCGAGTATTTTGATGGTTTCTCCATTGGCTCAAACGATCTGACCCAGCTAACGCTAGGCTTGGATCGTGATTCGGGCATCGTTGCGCACCTGTTTGACGAGCGTAATGGGGCGGTTAAAAAGCTCCTGGCCATGGCAATTCAAGCCTGTAAGGCGAAGGGCAAATATGTTGGTATCTGCGGTCAGGGGCCTTCAGACCATCCCGATCTGGCTAAATGGTTGATGGAGCAGGGTATCGATTCTGTCTCACTCAACCCCGATGCGGTAATAGAAACGTGGTTTATGCTGGCAGGGCAAAAAATCGACTAATCGAGCCCGCCTTAGCTTTTACTTTACGCCCGGCCATTGTGCCGGGCGTTGATGTTTTAATAGGCTACCCTTTTGGAGTGGTTTTTTTAACTTGTCGTGGAGAGCGCTGAGATGTCACCAAAATCGGTTAAGTTTGCGCTACCTGTTTTGCTGGTAGCGCCATTGTATAGCTGGGGGTTTAGCTATGAGACACCCTCCATTTCTCCTGAAAGCGAGTCGGGGTATGAAGAGAAGCCCGGCTGGGAAGCAGAGTCGTTTGCGGTAGCTGCGGCCAACCCGCTAGCCACCGATGCCGGTTACCAAGTCCTGAAAGCCGGCGGTAACGCCATTGATGCAGCCATCGCGGTGCAGATGGTGCTGAACCTGGTCGAGCCTCAGTCCAGCGGTATTGGCGGTGGTGCTTTTTTGATGCACTACGATGGCGATGAGGTGCGTGCCTACGATGGTCGTGAAACCGCGCCCCAAGGCGTTAACGGTGAGCTCTTTATGCAGGATGGTGAGCCGCTGGCGTTTAATGAAGCCGTGATTAGCGGCCTCTCCGTGGGAGTGCCTGGAACGCTGCGTATGCTTGAGAAAGCTCACGCTGAGCATGGCGAACTGGCCTGGGATGCGCTATTTACCCCGGCAATCACTCTGGCTGAGGAGGGGTTTGCGGTTAGCAATCGGTTGCATACTAGCTTGGCAGGCGATGAATTCCTGCGCCAAGACCCATTAGCGAGTCAGTTCTATTATGATTCAGACGGTGAGCCAATTGCGGTTGGCGAAACGCTTAAAAATCCGGCCTTGGCAGCTGTTTTTCGCCGTGTAGCAGAGCAAGGCAGCGCTGCCCTGCATGAAGGCACAGTGGCGGAAGACATCGTTGAACGCGTTCAGAGCCACCCAGAACGCCCAGGCGGTTTGACGCTTGAGGACATGAGTGGTTATGAAGCGCTTAACCGCGAGCCGCTGTGCACGCCTTGGCAACAGTGGGAAGTATGCGGTTTCCCGCCACCTTCATCGGGTCATCTGACCGTGATGCAAATTTTAGGCATGCTTGATCAGCAGCCACTGCTTGAAGCCCCATTAGACAGTGGTGCTGCAAGCAGTGGGTGGCTGCATCAATTCTTGGAAGCCTCTCGCCTAGCCTTTGCCGATCGTGGCCGTTACATTGCCGACCCCGATTTTGTTGAGTCGCCGGGCGGCGACTGGTCACTGATGCTGGCCCCGGAATACTTGGAGCAGCGCAGTGCACTTATTGAAGAGATGAGCATGGGTGATAGCGCTGAGCCGGGTAACCCGGGTGAACTTGCCGTTAGCTGGGCTAGTCAGCCCGAGCAGCCCGAGTACGGTACCAGCCATATCAGTATTGTCGATGAGGACGGCACCGCGGTTGCCATGACCACCACTATCGAGCAGGCATTTGGCTCGCGGATTATGTCTGATGGTGGCACGGGGTTAGCGGGTGGTTTCCTGCTTAATAACGAGCTCACCGACTTTTCATTTGCGCCGGAAGTGGATGGCGTTCCAGTGGCGAACCGAGTAGAACCCGGTAAGCGGCCACGTTCCAGCATGAGTCCAACACTGGTATTCGACCAAGAGAGTGGTGAGCTAGTCGCTAGCTTGGGCTCACCAGGTGGCGCTGCCATTATTCATTACACCGCCCGTACGCTAGTAGCGATGCGTGACTGGGGGCTAAGTGCTCAGGAAGCACTCAACCTTCCCCATGCCATTACGCTGGGCGGTGATGTCTATGTGGAAGAGGGTCGTTTTTCGGAGTCGACCATCGAATCATTGCGCGAAAGAGGCCACACAGTAAGCGAGCGGGAGCTAACCAGCGGGCTCCAGGCCATTATGCGGCTAAACGATGGCACGCTGTTTGGTGGCGCTGACCCACGTCGCGAAGGGGTAGTAATGGGCGATTAAGTAAACACCTACTGGCGAAGCCAGTTGCGCAGCTTCACCAGCATAAGCGCCCCGTCGCTTAATTCGCGCCGATCGTAAATAAGTTGTGTTAAACGATCTGGGTAGTCGGTGATGATGGCATCGACACCCAGGTCGATCAGTGTCGACATTCGGGCTCGATCATTGACGGTCCAGGCGTGTATCTCGTAGCCATACAGCCTTGCTAAGTGAATTTCCCCTTCCGTGATGCGGTTATGCCGTAGCCCTAGTGCATCAAATTCGCGCCGATTGAGTGTGCCAGGCAGTATAAGCTGGGCCAGTAAGGTAACGCGCAGTTCGGGCGCTTGGGCTTTGATATGCTTAAGTAATGAAGGTGACATGGTGGCCATGCGCATAGCTAAAAGTGCATTGGGGAAACCACACAATGCATAGCCATCGAAGGCGCTTTGTTGGGTCGCCCAGCAGCGATAGCGCACATCGCTCTCTACATTTAAGGCATCAATAACGGCATCGGCTAACGCCTGCTCTTGGCCTGGCAGAGGTTTAATGTCGATCATTAATCCCGCTTTTCCGCGTACTCTTTCAAGTGCTTCGTCCAAGCCAGGAATGTTCTCGCCTTGAAATGCATCGCCAAACCAACTGCCCACATCAAACTGGCTCAACTGTTCTCTGGTTAGCTCGCCAAACTCACGGTTGTCGCCGGTTAGCCGCGCCATACTGCGGTCATGGTAGAGCATTACCTGCTGGTCACTGCTTAAGCGCACGTCAATTTCGATATAGTCAGCACCATCAATCAGTGACTGTTCTAATGCGGCAAGGGTATTTTCGGGCGCCACCATCGAGCTACCTCGGTGGGCGATCACCGCAACATTGTCACGTATCTCAAAGCTATTGAGTATCCACCATGCTTGTAGGCCGGCAAAAATAAGCACGCTGAGCTCTACCGCCCAAGCCAATTTGCCCGCATTGACATCCTTTGGAGGTGGCGCTGGGCGCGCTTCTCGGTGAGCCAATTGCATATATAGGCAGGCGGAGAGCAGCGCGTTGGCGGCAATGCCGATAAAGGTAATGGCCAGGGTGACCAGTACATAGCCGATCAAGTACGTGAGCATCGCTGGTATAAGCACGGCATTATGCTCGGGCAACCACCACAGTAGCGGCGTAAATAGCCGATCAAACAGCAGCGTAACCAGCAGCGGTAGGCAAACAATCACCACCAATAACAGAAGTACAGCAGCGCCAATGGAGCGTCGCCAGCCGCGGGTTAAGCTAACGCTACGCTTGAGAGCTTGCCAGGGGTTAGAGCTTTCCAGTGCAACGAAAGGCAGAGCCAGTAGCCAGCGCAGATAGAGCCATGACGCTGACCATGCCCAGGCGATGATCAGCGGCAGCGCACAAGCAATGAAATACCATAGAGCGGGGGGGCGGACACGCTGAAGGTAGTAAGGGTCTATACCACTCAGCCAGAAGTCGTAAAGCCAGGCGAGCCCGACCATAAAGGGGGCAAGCAGTAATAAGTGCGTGCCTACCTGGAGTATGACAAGTCCCGCCAGGGCATGCAGTCGACGAGAGCTCAGCCAAAGTGCTTCAAGAGCTAGTCGATAGTGATTATCGCGAGGTCTGACGGCGACCTGAAGCATTCCAGCCTGCTGCCAGTAAATAATCAGAAAAGCGAACCCAAGCCCTACCAGCATGCCTACCAAGCCCAGCGGGCTAAAGAGCAGTGCAATCAATTCATCGTTAGTGACAACGGTGCGGTTGAGTTGGGCCAGTAGTCCACGAATCACCCAGGTGATCGCTGGCAACAACAATGCTGAGGCGAGCAGTGTGAAAAATAGGTGATAAGCGATCAGTGGGCGAAGATGATCGCGCAATGTGCGCAGTAAGGCGGAGCCAAGGTAAGTCAAAGGCTGTATCGTCATTAAGCGGTAAGAATGGATCACCAGGGTGGCAGTAACCGCCACACCTGGCAAGGGGCTCTTCTAACACAAACTTCATTAATAAAGGTTCGTTATTAAGAAAGCGGCAACTCACTCTCCGCAATGAGTATGCCGTTGTTATCTGCATACAGCCACTGACCGGGCTGAAGAGTAACACCAGCAAAGGTAACGTCGATATCGCGCTGTCCTTCGCCACGTTTTTCGCTTTTGCGCGGATGGCTGCCCAGTGCCTGAACGCCAATCGGCAGGGCGGCGAGTATATCCACATCGCGCACGCAGCCATACATGACGACGCCCGCCCAACCATTGGCGACAGCCTGCTCGGCGAGCATATCACCCAGCATGGCGCAGCGGTGCGAACCACCTGCATCAACCACCAGTACCGCCCCGTTACCCGGCTCGGCAACGGCCTGCTTAACCATGGAGTTATCTTCAAAGCACTTGATCGTACGAATAGGGCCGTAGAAGGCTTCCAGGCCGCCAAAATTGGCAAACAGCGGATCAAGTACTGCGACCTCTGGATGCGCATCGCATAGATCGGGCGTCACTATATCAATCGAATTCGTCATCACATGCTCCTAAGAATAAAAGCTGTCGGCATTCAAACTGTCTAGAAATGTAGTGCATAAAAAACGCCCCGCTCTGCAAAAACAGTGGCGGGGCGTTCGGTCATCGACTCAGACAATGCAATAGGTCACATCCTCTGCGATGGTGCGAGCATCGGCGATGGGGCGGCCTGTCTCAAGCGCTTAACAAGCGTTAGGCTTCTTGAGCGACCGGAATCACGTTTGAGGCGATCTTTTGATACTCCTCAATCTCGTGAAAGTTCATATAACGATAAATCTCGCCCGCCATGGCGTCAAACTCACCCATATAGCGTTGATACTCTTCAACACTGGGTAGGCGTCCTTCTACTGCGGCAACGGCCGCCAGTTCCGCAGAGGCGAGGTACACATTCGCACCATCACCCAAACGGTTCGGGAAGTTACGTGTAGACGTAGACACCACGGTGCTCTTAGCGGCAACGCGGGCCTGGTTACCCATACACAGTGAACAACCCGGCATCTCCATACGGGCACCGGCACGGCCGTAAATACCGTAGTAGCCCTCTTCGGTCAGCTGATGCTGATCCATTTTCGTCGGTGGTGCCAGCCACAGCCGGGTTTTTAAACTACCGGCAGGCTGCTTCTCAAGCAGTTTGCCAGCGGCCCGGAAGTGGCCGATGTTGGTCATGCATGAACCGATAAAGACTTCGTCGATTTTCTGGCCAGCGACTTCAGACAGCAGGCGCGCATCGTCCGGGTCATTCGGTGCACAAAGAACCGGTTCTTTAATTTCAGCCAGATCAATTTCGATAACTTCGGTGTATTCGGCATCCTGGTCGGCACGCATCAAACTGGGGTCAGCCAGCCACGCTTCCATGCCTTCAATGCGACGGCTAATGGTGCGCTCGTCGCCGTAACCGTTGCCCATCATCCACTTCAATAGGGTGATGTTGGACTTCAAGTACTCGGTAACACTCTCTTCAGACAGTGTGATGGTACAGCCAGCGGCGGAGCGCTCGGCGGACGCATCAGAAAGCTCGAATGCTTGCTCAACGGTTAAGTCTTCCAGACCTTCAATTTCCAACACGCGCCCTGAGAAGGCGTTTTTCTTGTTAGATTTATCAACGGTCAGCAAGCCTTGCTTGATGGCGTAGAGCGGAATGGCGTGAACCAAGTCACGCAGGGTAACGCCAGGCTGGCGCTTGCCCTTGAAGCGAACCAGTACCGACTCCGGCATATCCAGCGGCATAACGCCGGTGGCAGCAGCAAACGCCACCAGGCCTGAACCGGCCGGGAATGAGATGCCGAGCGGGAAACGGGTGTGCGAGTCGCCGCCGGTGCCCACCGTATCAGGCAGCAGCATACGGTTGAGCCAGCTGTGGATGATACCGTCACCGGGGCGTAGCGAAACACCGCCACGGTTCATAATGAAGTCGGGCAGGGTGTGGTGAGTATCCACATCTACGGGCTTCGGGTAAGCCGCGGTGTGACAGAACGACTGCATGACCAGGTCGGCTTGGAAGCCCAAGCAGGCAAGGTCTTTCAGCTCATCACGGGTCATCGGGCCAGTGGTGTCTTGTGAGCCAACGGTAGTCATCTTGGGCTCGCAGTACATGCCGGGGCGAACGCCCTCTAGGCCACACGCTTTACCGACCATTTTCTGGGCTAAGGTGAAGCCTTTGCCAGTATCTTTAGGCTGATCGGGTAGGCGGAAAACGTCAGAGGTGGGCAGACCCAGCGACTCACGCGCCTTACCAGTCAAACCGCGGCCAATGATCAGGGGAATTCGGCCGCCAGCGCGTACTTCATCCAGAATCAACTGCGTTTTAAGCTCGAAAGTGGTGATTACGTCATCGCTATCGTGTTTGCACACTTTACCTGCATAGGGATAAACATCGATGACGTCGCCCATGTTCAGGTTGGTGACGTCCATCTCAACCGGCAGGGCGCCTGAGTCTTCCATTGTGTTAAAGAAGATAGGCGCAATTTTGCTACCGAAGCAGAAACCGCCAGCGCGCTTGTTAGGTGCGTAGGGGATATCGTCGCCGAAGAACCAAAGTACCGAGTTGGTGGCTGATTTACGCGATGAGCCGGTGCCAACTACGTCGCCTACATAGACGACCGGAAAGCCTTTGGCTTTAACGTCGTCGATTTGTTTGAGCGGGCCAGTGGTGCCTGGAACCACTGGCTCAATGCCGTCGCGCTCGTTTTTGAGCATGGCGTTGGCATGGAGCGGAATATCCGGGCGTGACCAGGCATCCGGCGCAGGTGACAGGTCATCGGTGTTGGTTTCGCCAGGAACTTTAAACACACTCAGGGTAATTTTTTCAGCCAGTGCCGGCTTAGACAGGAACCACTCGGCGTCTGCCCAGGACTGGATAACCTCTTTAGCAACGCTGTTGCCATTTTTGGCGCGGCTTTCCACATCGTGGAAAGCGTCGAACATCAATAGGGTGTGCTTGAGCTGTTCGCCTGCTTCGCGGGCAAGCTCCTCGTTATCGAGCAGCTCCACCATTGAAACGATGTTGTAGCCACCCTGCATGGTGCCCAGCAGCTTGACGGCGTGAATTTTGTCGATCAGCGGAGAGCTTGCTTCACCTTTAGCAATGGCGGTGAGAAAGCCAGCTTTTACATAAGCGGCTTCGTCAACGCCCGGCGGTACGCGATTGGTGATTAAATCGAGGATAAACTCCTCTTCACCGGCCGGTGGCGTTTTCAGTAGCTCAACCAGTGAGGCTACTTGTTCGGCGGTTAGGGGTTTGGGCGGGACGCCCTCAGCGGCACGTTCCTCGACATGGTGGCGGTAAGCTTCAAGCACGTTTGGGCCCTCTCATTGACGTTCTCATTTGACGTTCTCATTAAGCTTATGGTGACGGCCTGCAGGTTGCACGGTATGAGGCATGCAGTGAGGCTGATCACATATGACATACGCTTGACAAACAGCGTGTGGTTGGATGGCTAAGATTCTACGGCAAACTGTCGACAATGTTAAGCTGGCAAGCAGAGACGGCTCTTGTACTTTATGTTGATGCCACGATTTAAACGAATCAAAAAAGCGCTTTTTATTAGCCAATTGGCTAAAAAGCAGGAAAGTTTTTTTCCTTTTAGTAGCCAACCTCCAGCTCGACGGGTGTGAATGTCGTTACAGCGCGTTACCATAGCCCTCACTTTATAACCTTAGAGCGATCCTACTGCTGTGGTGCTTTTGTAAGCGCGATTATTAAAGGTGTGTGGAGCATTTTTAAGTGCGCAACTACATTAGTGATAGTCGATGCAGGGTATGAAGAACGCAATGCAACAGGGAACTATAAGCGCCTTGTGCACTTATATGTTGTACAATAATGAGATATAAGATTGGTAATGGTATTATGTTGATACAACCTGGTATGTCACAGCCTTCAATACAAACGAGTGTCTTGAAAACGGCTGATCACGCGGTTAAAGCGGACGATCTACTGCCGAAGAGTTTGCTCGATTTTCTGGCCTGTGCAACGCCCGAGGCGTGGTTGCAATGGGCGCTCGAAAACCCAGAAACGCTGCTGATTGACCACGCGCAGTGTGAAAAAAAAGCCGCTTCTACCGCAATGAGCTTGCTTTATCGCTACGTTGACCAGCCTCTGTTGCTAAGCAAAATGTCGCAATTAGCTCGTGAAGAGTTGCTGCATTTCGAACAGGTAGTTGCGCTTATGGAGGCACGCGGTGTGGCCTACCAGCACTTAACCGCTTCACGTTATGCAGAAGGCCTTAGGCGACACCTGCGCAGCAACGACCCGGAGCGGCTAATCGATGTATTAATTATCGGCGCACTGATAGAAGCGCGTAGCTGCGAACGATTCGCTTGCTTGATTCCTTATTTAGACGAAGAGCTAGCCAAGTTTTATCGCACCCTGGTGAAGTCAGAGGGCCGTCATTTTGAGGACTACCTATTACTGGCTCGCCAGCAGACATCGGACTCTATTGATGAGCGGATCGCCTTTTTTGTAGCGCGTGAAGCGGAGCTGATTACTACGCCCGATACGGCTTTTCGTTTTCATAGCGGTGTGCCAGCTTAAGCCGCTTAGCCCGGCAGGATGTTTATCATGCGCGATGCTCGTGAGACAGACCAGTTAACTCTATTTGGTCACTTTTCGCTAACCCAGGGCGAAGACGTATTAACCCACTTTAGTTACGACAAAGTGAAGGCGCTGCTCGTTTATCTGCTGCTGCATAGACAGCCGGTTAATCGGGCCGCGCTGGCCGAATTGCTATGGCCCGACCAAGGGTTATCCTCAGGCAGAACTAACCTTCGTCACGCGCTGCACTGTTTGCGCCAATCGTTAGGTGAGAGCGCCGATCAAGTGTTGAGTGTCTCCCGGCAAACGATTGCCTTCCAGCTTCCCGCCAATTGGAAAGTCGACCTGCATACGCTGCAGCAACTGCTTGAAGGGCCACGCGACTTAGACACCTTGGAAGCATTGATGTCCTGCTACCAAGGTGACCTGATTGAAGAGCTTCAATTGGCAAGCTGTAGTGAATTTCAGCGTTGGTTAGTCCAGGTGCGCAATGAGTGGCGCCAACGCGTCATTCGTTTTGCTGAGCAGGTGCTCGACGGGCATACCGATGTGCCTGATCTGATCCTGGAAACCCTGGTCAGTCGCTTTTCCGGCTACGGCCCGTTTCATGAGCGCTTGGTACGCCAACTGGCTGAGCAGAACCAAATGGCCGCCGCTCACGAGCAGTACAATAGCTACTTGCAGCTACTGGCGTTGTCAGGTCAGCAGCCTGAGCCCAGCTTCCTGCAGTTAGCCAGCTACTGGTCTGATGGTCACCACGACCCCCGCATGATGAGTCCTCAAGGCGCGTTTTCCCGCGCGCTGGCGGCGGATAGCAAGCCTCTTCGTGAAGATGAGATTGAGTTGCGCCAGCTATCCGTGATGGCTATCCGGCTACGCTTAAAAGGGGATTGGCAGGATCGTGCAGCAACGCGCCACTGCCTCACTCTTCAACTGGAGCTATTGCGCTGGCTAGAGCAGCAGTGCCATCACTTGGGCGGCTTCTGGCTGCCTGGCGCCACCGGCGGCTTGGGGCTGGCATGTTTCGGCACACATGGACCTGCTCACCAGCTAGCTGAGTTGGTAGCGCTCTATGAGCACTGCCGTCAGGCGCTTCCCCAAGAGAGTGCCCGTCACTGGTCTGGTGAAGGCGAGGTGCCGCAATTTGAGCTGGCCGCTGGTTTGCACAGCGGGCGAGTTGTCTACCTGCCCGAGCGGCAATTGGCGGACCCGCTGGGACAAGTCACCCAAACCTCGCTGGAGCTAATGAGCGCAGCCGAAGGCAGTGAGCTTGTTATCTCTCAAGAAGCCAGCCAGCACATGCCACCCGCACTTGATCTACAGCCACGGCTGGTATCGCGTTTGGTGGCTAGCGACGGTCGCGTTCGACTGCGCGCTCTAGTGCTGGGCCAAAACGAAGGCGGCCGCGATGCTCTGCCGCCTAGCCTGGTCGGGCGTGAAACCTCTCTGCGTACGCTGCGCGATGCGTTGGCGCGGGCAGGTATAGGTTTGCGTCAAAGCGTGTTAGTCCGCGGGGCGTCTGGCATGGGTAAGTCGGCGCTGATGGTCGGTTTCCGCCAGTTAGAGCTTAGTCGCGATGCGGCTATTTGTTGGCAGCCCACCACGCGGCTATCGGTGCTAGACCCTTACGGCGTTGCTCGCACGCTGGTTAGCTGGTATCTCAAGCAACCGCTGACCGTTGAGGCGATTCACGAGCTACAGGCGACGCTGGCGTTTGATCAGCTTACGCCCGAGCGACAGCACCTGCTGGAAGAGGCGCTTGGGGTGCACGAAGTTCAGGAGATCACTCAGCTTGCTCAAAGTGGTGAAGCCGTTGAGCTGGTGGTGATGTTGCTGCACCGCTTAATCGAGCGTCAAGCCACCACGCATACCCTGGTGCTGATGATCGATGATTTGCAGTGGCTCGATGAGCCTTCGTTTAAAGTGCTCGCTGGGCTGCAGGCACGTTTACCTATCAACACCGCCTTTATGCTGGTGGCTAGCCACCACGGCCGAGAATTGCTGCCGGTGAAATTGCACTGGGATCAGCAGATTAGTTTGGGGAATCTGGATTCGCAGCAGTCTTCACGACTATTGTCGCAGCTCTCACGGCGCTACCGCATTCACTTGAGCCCACGGCTACGCAACCAGATTATAGAGCGCTGCGATGGCGTGCCTCTCTATATGCAGGAAATTTGTCGACGCTTGGATATGGATCGCCGCGAAGGGCGCAGTGTCCAGTTCAATGAACTGCCAAAAGGGTTATTAGGGCTGCTGGCAAGCCGTATTGATCAGCTTGAGGGTGACCGCGAAATTGCCCACGTAGCCGCAGTGCTGGGTAAGCGCTTCCGGTTGGATTTCCTGCTCGAGTGCAGCGGTTGGGAAAAAGGGCGGCTTAACCAAGCGCTCGAACATATGCGGGCGCTGGAGATTGTCGAGCCGGTCGATAAAGAGAGCGGTGAGCAGGAATACCAGTTTAGCCATCAGCTGCTGCAAGAAGCGGCCTATCTCTCCTGTCCGCGGGATGTGCGGGTCAAGCTGCACCAACAGGTGGTGACCTTAATAGAGGAGCGCTTCCCGGTATGGATTAGTCGCCACCCCGGCGATTTTGCCACCCATCTGCGCCGGAGCGGTCATTATGCCCGTGGCGCTCGCTATTTCGAACTGGCCGCCCGGGAAGCACTTAAAGTGAGCGCCAACCGAACCGCGCTACGTATGGCCGATTTCGGTTTGGCAAGCCTGCGCCACGTTGAGCATGAGGTTGAGCGTGAAGTGAGTCTACTCACCGTGCGTGGTCAGGCGGCGTTCTCTCTTGAGGGGCACGGCTCGCCAACCGCTCACGAAAGTTTTGTACGTGCCCGGGAGCTGCTGCGCGAATCGGGTACCGATAGCCTGGAGGACCCCGAAGATCTAGAGCAGATATTCCTCGTTAAATGGGGGCTCTGGGTGGGGCGCAGCCAGCGCTATGCCCATGCCGATGCCTTCGCACTGGCGTCGACGCTTGCTGATCTTGCCGCACGCCTTGAAGACCCTCGCTATCGTCGTTTGGCCGACTATGCCCGCGCCAACTGCGAGTACTGGGCGGGTCGCATTCAGCAGGCTCACGACCATTTAGATGAAATCGATCCGCTCAATGCGCAAATGATGATCGAATGGCTGCCGTTCTCCGATCATCCGCAAGTTTCGGCCGCCTGCTTCCAAGGCTGGGCGCTCTGCCTGCGCGGTGATTATCAGCGTGCCGAGCGTCAGGTGTCAGCGGCGATTCGACTGGCGGAGAAGATTGCCCACCCCGGCACTTTGGCGCTGGCGCTGCTATTTGCCGCTGCGCTCTATCGCCAGCTAGGCCACATCCACCTCGCTGCGCGACATGCGGAGCGGGCAGCAGCAATGACCGGGACGCCTGATTTACAGCTGTGGCAAATTTCCAGCCAGTGTATTCTCGGTTGGCAACGAGCCCTGGCCGGCGATGCTACCGGGTTGACTCAGTTACGCGACAGCCTGGATCAGATGGCGGAGCTGAACGGTCGCGACCGCTACCAGCGGCCGGTGCTGTGGTACTCGGATGCCTGCATTGAACTAGGCGAGTTAAATGCCGCAGAGGAGTACCTCGATCAGTGCTTGGTGATTGCTCGCGAACGTACCACGCTATTTTTGCCCGAATTAGCCACCCAACTGGCCAAGGTGCGTGATCTGCTTGGACACCCCGCCAATGAGGTCAAGGCATTGGCGGAAATGGCGATAAACCAGTCCCGCGAGCACGGCAATCGCCACCAGGAGCTAGCGGCTCTTGAGCTATGGCTGACGCGTATTGAGCCCAACGACCAGCAGGCGAAAGAGAGCTTTAGGCAGCTGTTGAGCGAAGTCAGCCACAGCGATGCGCCGGTGCTAACCCGCTGGATCAGCTTGCTGGATCGCCGTTTGCCGCGGCCGGTAGGCGCTGAAGGTTGATAAGCAAAAGCAGGGCACTCTTTATCGAGTGTCCTGCTCCAGCCACCTCAAGGTGGCGAGCGCCTCTTCCCGGTGCTCGCCGCACACACTAGCGTCAAACTTAAAGCGCTCGCAGACCCTGGGGCGGCTCGGATCGCCGAATAAACGGCACAGATTATCCCCGTCTAACTGAACGCAGCGGACGCCCGCCGGCTTGCCCTCAGGCATGCCGGGGATGGCTGAACTGATTGAGGGCGCGATGCAGCAGGCGCCACACCCCGCACGACACCCTTCACTCATAGCCTAGCACTTGGACTAGGTGAAAATACGGCAATCGCGCCCTTGTTAATGCCCTCAAAGGCTTGGATGCGCGTGGTTACGCCGCATTGCGTGGCAACCTCTTTTGCCAGCCAGGCGGCAATATTTTCTACCGTGGTGGGGCCGGGGAGCACTGCGCATAGCGACTGTGGCAACGTAATAGAGAAATCGCCTTGGGCGGCCCGATAGCCGCAGGTAAGGAAGTCGTTATCCCGGGAGGTGATATCCGCCTCTTCAAGCAGGTAGCGATTTTCCAGCCATGCGGCCCACTGTTGTTCTAGCTTAGGTTGACGCACCTCTTTCTGAAAGATATGTAGCCGCGAACGGTGGCCGTGGGCGATACGCTGGCAGTTACCTGCGTGGCGCTTCAGGCCGTGTGTGTAGCCATAGGCAGCGCCTTCAATGGCCTCGTCGTTAAGCGTTAGGGTGACCTGGTGGACATTTTTAGGGCGCTGTTCGGTGAGCTGCTGGCTTAAATGCTCAGCTACCGTGTCAAGCTCAATGGTTTGCCAGGGCAGCAGGCTAAACGCCTCTTTGGGGCCGCGCACTTCCATCGGGTAGGGCGTGTTGGTACGCACACAAACACCTTCAGGGCACTCTGTAATAGTCACTCCAGGCGCCTGGGTGGGCACTAGAAGAGTATGATCTAAGCCGCTATCTAGTGTGCGCTTGATCCACGGCTTGACTTCACCAAAATCGAACAGCATGCCATCTTCGCCCAGCTCGCCATCCAGCACTGCGTCCACCTGCCAGCTACAGCCCACTAGGCCGCGCTGGGGGCACCAGAGGGAGACGTCGATATGGGTCAGTTGGTTTACGAATAGGGACATTAATCAAAGCCTGCTAATTTGTGCATTTGTAGCGACAGACGCCACTGTGGGTTAGCCATACAGTAGGCGGTCGCTTCAACGACGTTGGTCTTATCCCGATTGAGAGGAGCAAGATCCATCGGCTGTAGAAAGAAGTGGCGAAACCCTAGGCTTGAAAACTGCTCTGGGGGAGCATCTGCCTGGGGGTAAACGAGCTTTAACTCGTCGCCTTGGGTAACGGCCAAAGGGTTGCTGCCCTTAGGGCTTACGCATAACCAGTCAATGCCTGGGGGTGGGGCCAGCGTACCGTTGGTCTCGACGGCCACCTCAAACCCATGGCTGTGCAGCGTGGCAATCAGCGCCGTGTCAAGCTGCAGCAGCGGCTCACCGCCGGTAAACACCACATAGGGCGTCGCATGTAGCTTGGTGTCACCGCCTTGGCTGGGCCAGAGCGCGGCAATATGCTCAGCAAGGCCGGTGGCAGTGGCAAACTTGCCGCCATTGATGCCATTAGTGCCGATAAAGTCAGTATCGCAAAAGGTGCATTTAGCCGTTGCCCGATCAATCTCACGGCCCGACCACAGATTGCAGCCGCTGAAACGACAGAACACGCTCGCTCTGCCCGCTTGGGCGCCTTCCCCCTGCAGAGTATAAAAGGCTTCTTTGACCTGATACATCAGCGCTGACCTGCTGCGTTGTCTACGCTGTAAGCCAGTGGGTCGGTGACACCGTTGGCGGCAAAGGCGGCCAGTCGTTCGCGGCAACTGCCGCACACGCCACAGGCCAGTTCTCGGCCTTCGTAGCAGGTCCAGGTATGACGGTAATCCAACCCCATCGCGAGGCCTTCACGCAGGATGTCGGCTTTGCTTACTGTGAGGTAAGGGGCGTGGAGCTGCACTGGTTCGAAGTTGGCGATGCCTGCGACGTGATTCATCGCTTCGACGAACTCGGGGCGACAGTCGGGGTAGAGAACGTGGTCGCCGCCATGGGCACCGTAGTCGACTCGCTCTGCGCCAATGTTGACTGCCTTGGCAATCGCCAGGGAGAGCAGGATCATATTGCGATTGGGTACGACTGTCGCGCGCAGGTTGTCCGTGTCGTAGTCGCCTTCGGGCATTGCTTGTTCGGGATCGGTGAGCGCCGAATTATCAATCAGGCCGTGTATGGCGCGAATATCGACCACTTGATGGGGCAGTCCCAGCGAAGCACATACTTGGCGGGCAGTATCGAGTTCGCGGGCATGCCGCTGTCCATAGTCGAACGAAAGCGCGTGTACCGTAAGCCCTTCACTCAGCGCGCGGTGGAGCACGGTAAAAGAGTCCATTCCACCGGAATAGATAACGACGGTCGTGGTGGCTTTATCAGCCGCCACTGGGGGTATTGAGGACATGAGAAAACACTCTTTGTCGGAGAATTTATTAATCGCGAGCAGCATTTGACTGGCGCGGCGTTCCGGGGTCCGGTCCGGAAGGGCGGCAGTTTACGCAATAGCCGTTAATCTGACCAGTTCTAGCGTCTATCGACGTACCTCATTGGGGTAAAAAGTGCGTAGGTGGGCAGCATTAATATCAACATGCTACGCTAACCATCCATGTTGTTAGAGGCGAACCAATGGCAACGATTGAACATAGCGAAATCATTAACGCTCCGCCGGAACGCGTATTTGAACTATTGCGCCGCGTCGAGGATTTTGCCGATTACTCGGATCTGATTCGGTCAATAGAAACCTTGGGCGTAAACCGTTATCGCTGGCACGTACGCGCCGTGGGTATGGACTGGGCGTTTGATGTCATGGTTACCGAGATTAAGCCGCCCAATGTGCTTGCCTGGGAATCGTTGAATGGCGTCAAGAACCAGGGTCGCTATCGCCTTCGCGAAGTGCCAGAAGGAACCGAAGTGGCGTTGACGCTAAGCTATGAAATTCGCAACCGCTTAATGGAAAAGGCCGTTAACAAAGCGGCCAAGCCGCTCGTCAGCAAAGTCAGCCGTCAGATTCTTGAACGTGTAGAGGCGCGTTTGAATGATAAGCAGGTTTGAATGAATAGCCCACCAAGATATCCTTGGCGTTGGGCGTTAGGGTTTACATGTTTTGCCATGCTGGCCTATGTATGGCTTTGGTATTCGCCAGATTTGATGGTGGTGAAGCAGTGGGCTTCTCAAGCGTCGCATCATCCCGTCGTTATTATAGGCGTGATGGTGATTATGGCTGTTACTTTAGCTATTGGACTGCCTGGCAGTATTGGACTTTGGTTAATTGCACCCTTTTACCCACCGAAAATTGCCACAGTGATGCTGACGCTAAGCAGTGTTGCAGGCGCGCTGGGAGCGTATCAAATAGCCACGCGCGCTGGAAAGAACTGGAACCCAAGCGGTTTGACGTTGAAGGTTATGGAGATGCTGGAGCAGCGTAGCGACTTAATGACCCAGTGTGCCCTGCGGATATTACTTGGCTTCCCTCACTCGGTTATTAATTTTGCGGCAGGTCTGCGTAGTATTTCCCTCAAGACTTATTTGTTGGCAGCGACGCTTGGTTTAGCGGTGAAATGGGGCGTTTATAGTAGTGCGATTTATGGCGCTTTGGAGGCAATTGAGGAGGAGAATGCGCTGCAATTTGATGTGGTGCTACCATTAATAGCGCTGGCATTGTTGTTATTGATAGGAGCTTGGTTCAGGCGCCGCGTAGAGGCGGCGCGCAACGTTTATTAAGTCGGCGATCCTATTGGTGCTTATGCATCGAGGCGTCAAGGTGATCGACGACCTCTGCCCAATCCGCATCTTCTTCTACCGCTTCTTTTAGAAATTCTGCCTGACCCTCGTTCCAGCAGGGGGCTTCAGCCAATGGCATCGTTTCCGGGAGCGGGGCGTTGCGTTGGATAAAGCGCTCAATTGAATCTGCGTCTGATGCCAGTCCCAACTGCTCGAATAGTTCGCTGAAATGGTGTACCGGTTTTTCCATAATCTGTTGCTCCTTCAAGCGGTTAAAAGACTCCCTATAACATAGCTGGATTTTCAACCTACGCCACTATTCAACCGCTTTGATTTGCTAGCGTTCACCGACTAGCGATGTCAAAAAGAGCTGTTGCTGATCTTCTAGCGCGAGTGGCTGGGCTAGTAAGTGGGCCAGCTTGGTGAAAGCCGCCTCTGGCGTCATATCATCGCCTGCGAGCACACCCGCATCGCTCAGCCCATGCCCGGCCGCGTAAGCACCCAGGTGGACACTGCCCTGTGGGCACTGGCTAATGGCGGCGAGCAGTTTGCCTTCACCGCTGGCTCTGGCGAGAACGTCTAGCACACGGGGGTCGCCGGGAAGGTTTCCGGCGCCCCAGAGCTGAAGTGTCGCCCCTTTAACCCGCGAATCACTCAACCAAGCGTCCAACTGCCAGGCTGCTATGCCCGGCCAAAGAGCGATACGAACAATCTCTCCGTGATTGACCAGGCGGTAATCGGGGAGCTCGAAACGCGGCGCGCCACGTTGCTGTAGACCAAGCCCACGGCTGGGGTAATAAATAAAATCATCGCCTACCCGCTCGCCGAGCAGCGGATAGTTGGGGCTGGCGAAGGCGTTGGGTGCTTCACTATGCTGCTTGATGGTGCGGACGCCCCGCAGCAATTGCCCTGCAAAGTAAATAGCTACCTCTTGGAGCTCAGGCTTGGCAGCGAACTGCAGCGCGCCTTGCAGATTGTCCAAGGCATCGCTGCCTTGCGATTCCAGTGGCAGCATTGAACCTGTTATGACCACTGGCCGATCTAACCCCTGGAGTTGATAGGCAAGGCTGGCAGCGGTCCAACTAAGGGTATCGGTGCCGTGAATAATCACGAAACCGGCGTAGGCCGTTAGCTGTTCGTTAATATCCCGGGCGAGCTGTTGCCAGGTGAGTGGGGTGGCCGCACTGGAGTCAATCAGCTTGGCGTAACTTACTACTTTATAAGATGGAAGGGATTGCTGCTGGGTAATGGGTAGCTGGCTAAGGGCCGTCGCCATGCGAGTGGCGAAGTCACCGCCAGGCGCGAGCCCATCAGCTTGCTGCTGCATACCGATAGTTCCGCCCGTATAGATGACTAAAATACGCTCTTGGGCGGGTAAGTTACTGGCTAGAGGGGAGTGAGGGATCATCGCCATCTCCTGGGGCTTTTTACGAAACCTGCTAGGTGGGCGTTACACGCTGTATCAAAAGTTCGCCGCTCTGGTCATCCAATCGCTGATTGCGGCCCGCCAGTAGCGCAAAGCCAGAGCAAACCGTGATCAGCATAAGCAACAGCCAAGCGATATGTGATGTGTTGGCACCTGTTTGCAGCATAACCCCCACACCAAAAGGCCCGAGTGCTGCCAGTGTATAACCACCACCCTGGACCAGCCCAGAAAGCTGACCGGCAAGGCGCGAGTTGGCCGTGCGTAAGACGAGCAGGCTTAGCGCCAGGCTAAAGCTGCCGCCTTGGCCGATACCCAGAAGTGCAGCGCCAGGCCATTGCCATACTAATGGCGCGATCAGTAGCATCCATAGTCCAATGGCGGTGCTAAGCAGCACCGCCAATAACGCTGGGCGCTGGTCACGCCCCATACGTGCAAGCCAGGGCGCGCCTAGCGCGGAGGCTAGCTGGCACATAATAGACACCGCCATGGTCCAGCCTGCATCGGCTTCGTTATAACCGCGCTCAACCAGCAGTGTGGGCAGCCAACCAAATACGATGTACGCCATGGACGACTGAATACCCATAAACAGCATGACGTGCCAGGTAAGCGGCTGCTTAAGGAGTTGTAAAATACCGCTCTTGGGCGCTATGGGTGTGTTTGCCTGTGACGAGCGAGGCATTTGGAAGTGCCAAAGCACCAGTGCGAAGAGTGCTAGTAGTGACCAGCTCATCAAGCTCGCCTGCCAGCTGCCGAGCAGTTGCGTTAATGGGACGCTAAAGCCCGCCCCTAACGCGCCACCTAAGCAGAGCGCCATGGTGTATAAGCCGGTGAGCAAGTCGGCGCTGTCGGGAAGCTCTCGCTTAACCAGGGCAGGTAGCAGGGTGCCGCCAATGCCGATCGCACAGCCTGCCATCGCCGAGCCGATAAAGAGAGCGCCGGGGAGCGGCAAACCACGCAAAATCAGCCCAGCAGCCAGGAGTGACAGTGCCGCACTCAGCGCCCGTTCACTGCCTATGCGTTTAGCCAGTGTGGGGGCAAGTGGGGCCGAGAGGCCTAAAAACAGCACGGGTAGCGTAGTGAGTAGTCCCGCAGCGGTAGCGGAGAGCCCCGCGCTTTCTTGCAGGCGAGTAAGCAATGGGGCAACCGAAGACATGGCGGGGCGTAAATTAAGCCCCACCACGACCATCAGCAAAATAAACGTAATTGAACGACGCGTTGCCATGCGGGTACTTATTTAAGGTGCGGGCGCAAGTCTCCGCGAACGGCATCGAGTAGCGTTATGAAGTGGTAATCCTGGGGCGTATCTAGGCAGTCGACCCTGACGTTTGTGCGCATGCCTTTATCTATATTCAACTGGTCGAATATTTCTAAAGTAAGCTTGCGAGCAGGTTTATCGCCTGGCGCCATGATGCCATCTTCAAGGGTAAAGGTTTCAAGCAGGGTGACACGTACGCGAGTGCTATTACCTTCGCTAAGTACTCGGCGTACAAACAGCCAGCCTTCACAGGGGAGGGCGTGGTTGTCATCCCGCTGGCGCAAGAAAATCGTGCGATAGCAGGCGCCTTCAACCGAGGCCTTTTCAGCCATGCTGCGGTAGGCTTGAAGTACCTGATTAGCCGACGCACGAGCGTCCTCTAAACGCTGCACGATTCCTTGATGTTCGCGGCTAAGCTGTTCTTGACGTTGAAACGTCAGCCATTGGCGATACTCGGCCATCAGTTGAGAAGACGCCATAATCACTCCATGAAAAGTTTTGGCTAAAATAGCTGCTGGAAAGAGCGGCTTGGAATATGCGAAGGCGACACCTTCGCATATTCCTGCAATCTGGGCTAGCGCCGCGCGCGACGTTTACGCTCGCCGCCGGTATTGGCACTCTGGCCTTCTGGTTTGCGTTTGGCGCGAGGCTGACGTTGATTGCGTCGACCATTCTCGATGGGCTCAGGTTTGATACTGGGGTCGGGCTCAAAGCCAGGCTCAATATGCTTGGGTAGCGTCTGTTTGATTAGCCGCTCAATATTGCCCAACAGAGCGTCTTCATCGACACATACTAGCGAGACGGCTTCACCATTGCTGCCAGCACGTCCGGTGCGGCCAATGCGGTGGACATAATCTTCGGCTACATTGGGTAGGTCGAAATTGACGACATGGGGCAGCTCATTAATGTCCAGACCGCGAGCAGCGATATCGGTTGCTACAAGTACCTGTAGGTCGCCACTCTTAAATGCCGTTAGCGCGCGGGTGCGAGCGCCCTGGCTTTTATTACCATGGATCGCCATGGAGGGGATGTCCTGCTTGGATAGCTGTTCTGCAAGACGGTTAGCACCATGTTTGGTACGCGTAAATACCAGTACTTGGAACCAGCCATTTTGCTGAATTAAGTGGGCCAACAGTTCGCGCTTCTTCTCGCGATCAACACGGTAAATAGCCTGTTCAATTTTCTCGGCAGTGGCATTGCGCGGCGCCACTTCAATCATCGCCGGGTTATCCAACAGCTGTTGTGCGAGAGTCTGGATCTCATTGGAGAATGTCGCCGAGAACAGAAGGTTTTGGCGCTTCTTGGGCACCAGGCGCAGCAAGCGCTTAATGTCGTGAATGAAGCCCATATCCAGCATACGGTCAGCTTCATCAAGCACTAAAATCTCTACGCAGGAGAGATCCACATGTCCCTGCTGGTGAAGATCCAGCAGGCGGCCCGGGGTGGCAACAAGCACATCCAAACCGGCTTTTAGTGCATCGATTTGAGGCTGTTGGCCAACGCCGCCAAAAATGATGTGGGAGCGCAGTGCCAGATGTTGGCCATAGGTCGACACGCTTTCGCCTACTTGGGCGGCGAGTTCACGCGTAGGGGTTAACACCAGCGCACGTACCTGACGCTTTGCAGGTCGTTTGCCAGTGTTTAAACGTTGCAGCATTGGCAGCGTAAAACCAGCGGTTTTGCCAGTGCCGGTTTGGGCGCTGGCTAGCATGTCACGACCTTCTAGTACGACAGGGATGGCCTGGCGTTGTATCGGGGTAGGTTCGGTGTAACCTTGCGCTGTGACAGCGCGTAACAAATCGGCGTGCAGGCCAAGTTCAGAAAAGCTCATGCGTTCTCCGCAGTCACCTAGTGAGTTAGTACCGGTAAGTGGTTGTAATCACTAGATGTAATGTTCAAAAAGCGAGGTTGATCTACCTTCGCGGCAGCGAAGTGTGCCAGATAATTCAGCGTGCCGCGATGGTCGTTGGTTAGCCGTGGATGACCGTGACAGGAGATGTGAAGGTTATAGCGCGAAGGCGCGCTATCATCTGATGTGCACGGACACACCAGAAAACTACGTGTCAGTAATAAGCCGAGTAGTGTAACACGGTTATAGAATGCCAGCTTGTTTAGCTGTCTCGTGTCAGGGAAGAGTGCTGGGCATGTAGAGGGATCAGCCGAGCCATTGTCGCAGGCGGTAATTCAAGCTGGGCAAGCGCCCCAGGCGTCAATGCAAAAAACTGCTCGGGGGTGAATACGCCCAGTTGGAATAACTGGCGCGCTGTTGCTGGCCCTAGCCCCTCTAGAGCAAGTAGCCGTCGTGCAAACAGTGAAATCAAACGGTTTTTCTGTTGATCATCGAGCTTGTCGGCCGTCGTTTGATAGTAGTCACCCGCGCGCAGGGTTATAAATTGCTCAATTCGCTCGAGAGCTGCGAGCGTTGACGCATCGAGTGAGTGCATTGCTAACTGATCTAGCAGGGCATCGTGACTATGCAAAGCTGCTTCAAGGGTTGTGAGTGACGTTTTTCCCTCCAGCATCGTCGTGACTGTCTGCATCAGAGTATTCACTGCATCGCGCAGTTGCACAGCGGGTAATACAGCGGTGTTGTTCGATTCGTCTGCCATGTGAACATCCCTGAGAAGGCTGGATTAAGCGTAGGACAGTAAGCTACGTTTAGAAAATCGTGAATTAATTAAAATAATGACCTTGGCGAATTTGTGTAGCAATAAGCTCGGCAGCTTGATCCCAGCTTTCGCTTAATGCGCGTACCAGTGCCGGGTAGCCATCCTCTGCAAGAGTTGTTTCCGCATAGAAATTTTCCATCTCCAGCAGTTCACCGGCATCGTTAAGCAATTGCCATTGGCCGCTGGCCACGGCGACACCGTCGAAGCGGCCCTGGAATTGATCAACGTTCAGGCGCAGGGTCAAGGCGTTGGCCTGTTCACCTTCCGCACGCATAACCCTAAGCGTTGGCAGTGCTTGCGATAGGTTAGCGCGCAGTCTTCGTTCTAACTGTCTGCCTAACCCTTCTGCCCACTGATGTTCCCGGGCGGCGTTCAGCGTAATGTCGTCTAGCTGCATCACAATGCCGTCGACATCCAGGTAGTGGGCAAGCCTCGGGGAGTTCACTATAAGCGTGCCCTCTGGCTGGTTGGGTGTGCTTGCCAATGGTCCGCTCGGCAGCATGTAGCGTGCGGGCGGGGAGACGCTGCTGGCACAGGCAGAGACCAGCAAGCAAACCAGCAGTAGGGTCAAGCATTTCACCCATGTCAGCATACTTTCCCCTCTAAACATCTTCGTCCCTGTCAACATAGTGGGCTCCTTAGTCACGTGGCGCGCGCGGAATGGGGTCTTGGGCATCCAGGTTATCGAACAGTAGTGCTCTGGGGTTGTCATTGAGCGTGCGAGTCAGTGGCTGTAGGTCACGCATCAAGCGATCCAGTCGTTCAATGGCCGTTGTAAGCTCTTGATAGGCTGGCGATGAAGGGGATAATCCCTGTAGCGTACTGCGCAGCTCGTCCAGCGTCGCGTTGAGGTTGCCTCCAACGGCCTGGGTTTCAGGGTCATTGATCAACTGATTAAGAGAGGCACTGACGTCGCGAACCTCATTCAGCATGCTTTCAGAAGCCTGCAGGTTACGGTCGAGGCCGGTTAGCAGCGGTTCAACCTCAAGTGCATTTAACTTATCGAGTAAATCGGTCACCTGGGCCTGGATCTGGGCAAAGCCGCCGGGCACGGTGGGGAATACGGCGCGATCCGAAAAGCGTTCGGCAACATACTCATCGGCCAGGTCGCGCTGGAAATTTAGGTCGACAAACAGGGCGCCCGTTAGCAGGCTGCCACTTTTAAGCGAGGCGCGCAGCCCCAGGCCGAACATGCGCTGGAATCGCGCCTCCCACTCTTCCAGGTCAATATCGCTATTTTCGATACCCAGGCGCTGAGGCTCAATCCTAATTAGTACGGGAATCGCAAAGCGTGCGCGAGAGTCGGGCTGTGGCGCTGTAAAGTTCCATGGCACGGCGGCAACGGTGCCCATTCGAACACCACGAAACTCTACCGGCGCGCCCTTGGAGAGGCCACGCACCGTTTCATCTACCAGCAGTACATACTCTAGATAGCGATTAAAGGTGCCTTCCCGGGCGGCGTTTTCATCGGCATAGAGGGTAAAGCGTGTATTGGCTTCAACCGGTTGCCCCATAGGCAAATCTTCGGGTACGCCGAAGGTAACACCGCCACCCAATAGGGCCTCCAGGGATTCAACGTTAACGCGCACACCGTCGGCGTCCAAACGGAAATCGATACCGCTAGAGGTCCAGAAACGGGTGCTATCAGTAACTAAATTGGTATACGGCTCTTCAATAAACACCTGGTGCTGCATGGTGCGTGAGAGAGGCTCAAAACTATTCTCTTCGATACGTCCCACGGTATAGCCCTGGTAAGACACCGGGTCGCCTACACGCAGTGAGTTACCCAGTTGGCTCGTCAAGCTAAGACGCAGTCCTGCTTGGCCGGCGGGCGCAACCGGGGGGATATCGCTAACGGGGAACTCTCGCCGTGGTGCTTCCTCTGTGCCTGGTTCAAGCTGAATATAAGCGCCAGAGAGCACGGTGCCCAAACCACTAATACCTTCACGGCCAATGCGCGGTTTGACGACCCAGAAACGGGTATCTTCGCGCAGCATGTCCTCTACTTCAGGCTGAATGCGAGCGGTCAAGACTGCATGGGAAAGGTCGTCAGACAATCGCACACCCTGTACTCGGCCCACTTCCACATTGCGGCTACGAATCAGCGTGTTGCCCGCTTCGATACCTTCGGCACTCTCCATGGTCAGCGTTACCAGGGTACCGCGACTGGTGTAGTTGTCATAAACCAGCCATAAACCAATTGCAATCGCGACGATGGGCACGACCCAAATGGGTGAGAGCCTTGTCTGGCGTGACGTTTTGGCCTTATTAAGATCCTGATCGTTTGTTGAGTTGGTATTAGACGGTGTTTCATTAGCCATCAACAGGTTCCTTGGTGGCCGCTTTACGGCGAAGAAGAGAGTGACGAGGTGGGAGCGGGGTGTCCCAAATTAAGCGTGGATCAAATGTCATCGCTGCCAGCATGGTTAATACAACCACCGAGCCAAAAGCGAGTGCCGCCGGGCCAGGCGTGATTGACATCAAGGAGCCTGCGCGAATCAAGGCCACTAATATGGCCACCACAAAAACATCGACCATTGACCAACGGCCAATAAATTCCGTTAAACGATAAAGTCGAGTGCGGCTTTGAGCATTTAATACGCTGCTACGTCGAACCACTAAGCACAGCCAGATCAAAGCCACTAACTTGCCGACGGGAACGATTACGCTGGCGATAAAGATAATTGCAGCAATCGGCCATGAGCCCATCTGGATCAGTTGAACAACGCCGCCAATAATGGTTGAAGGTGAGGAGCTCCCCAGACTGGTGGTCGTCATAATGGGGTATACATTGGCAGGAATGTACATGATGGCTGATGCGCCGAGAAGTGCCCAGGTGCGCTGTAAGCTATGAGGCAGTCGCTGATGAAGCTTTTCATGGCAGCGAATACAGTGACCGCGACCATGCGGGGATAGCCGGTTGATCAGCCCGCAAGTTGGGCAGCCAGTTAGTCCTTGATCGCCAGCAGGAAGCCCTGTTTGAGTGCCTTCGGGGGCCAGTGGTTCTCCCTCTAGTGAGAACCACATCCAATCGGCATCCAGGGATTGGGTAGTCATTAACAGTAGAAGTGCAAAAGCACAGAATGCCCAAAAGGAAATGCCTATTTCAACGTCGGCCAGTCCGGCTATTTTTATCAGGCTCACCAGAGCGCCGATAATAAAGACATCGGCCATCATCCATGGCGTTAAGTGCGCCAGTGACCGTGCTATATCACGACTATAGGGCAGGGGACGATCGCGGAGTAGCCCAAACTGAAGCCAAAAGACGCCTAGTAGGTAGACCGCAGGGAGTACGACAATTGTCATAATGACGGCAATTGCGACCACCGGCTGGTGAAAGCCAATCAGTGTGGTGGCAGTCTGTGTCAGCTCAATGCGGTTACTTACTCCGCTGACCGTAAAGCTAATAAAGGGAAACGAAACCGCTACGATAAGGGCGATAAGCGAGGCGATGGCCAGCGCCATACTGCGCTGCGCTGGGTAGCGGTGGCGTTTAACTAAAACATGTGAGCAGCGCGGGCAGCTTGCTTTCTCACCAGAGTTTAACGGTGGCAGCGCCGATATCCAGTCGCATTCATGACAGGCACGCAAACGCCGTCGCTGAGTTCTAGCCTCAGGTGGCAAGCGGTCAACGAGAGGGGCGTTAACCGGTAATGTACGGCGTTTAATCAATCGTTGGGGTAGCAAAAACCAAAACTCTCAGTGCGAACACCTAGTAAAACTACTAGGATGTGGCGGATTAAGTTGCCAAATGCGCATTTTAGAAGCCTATGTCGCTGAAAAAAAATCTTCAAATACGTAGGCTAACTGCTTGACCAAGACGTTAGTTTAGACAACGATGCTGCGGCGCAGTGACGAGCTGTTAAGTTGGACCATAATGGCCGCATACTCTTCTGTCAGGTTAGTTCCTCACTAAAGTATCGCAATAGCATGGTTAGGAATGCTAGTCATAGTATCTTACTCCCGCTTCTATGAAGTGGTATTTAGATACAAAACTGTAAACAGTGCCAATTATTTTGTCATGAAGGAAATGGAATGTTGCTTCCCACATTAGCGGTTGTATTTGGATTAATCCTATTGGTTTGGAGCGCCGAGAAATTTATCGACGGCGCTGCGGCAACATCGCGTTGGCTTGGCTTGTCACCACTTTTGATCGGGATGTTGGTTATCGGGTTTGGTACTTCGGCGCCAGAAATGATGGTATCGGTACTGGCGGCGCTGGACGGAAATCCTGGCTTGGCAGTCGGCAATGCCTACGGTTCAAATATTGCCAATATCGGTTTGATTCTCGGCTTGATAGCGCTTATAGCACCGCTTTCGGTTCATTCTAGCGTTATCCGTAAAGAGATGCCGATATTGATGTTGGTCATGCTGGCGACGGGCTTGATGCTACTGGACGGATTTGTCGCGCGCTGGGAGGCCGTCTGTCTTTTGCTGGCGTTGGTTGTTTTTATCGTTGTAAGTATCGTTCGCTCGCGCAATCAACCCGAAGATGCGCTGGTTGCTGAAGTAGCGGAAACCTTGGATAGCAAACCGATGTCCAGGGGTAAAGCCATTATATGGACCCTAGTGGGTTTGGTGCTGTTAATCGCTAGCTCGCGTCTGTTGGTATGGGGGGCGGTTGAAATTGCGGTGCGCTTCGGTGTGAGTGACTTGATTATTGGTTTGACCGTGGTCGCCATCGGTACGTCACTGCCCGAACTTGCATCTTCTATCACGGCGCTGCGTCGGAAAGAGCACGATATGGTGCTGGGCAACGTGGTCGGTTCCAATCTGTTTAATAGCTTGGCGGTGGTCGGGCTCGCCGGTGTGATCGCGCCCATTGATGCAGGTCGAGAGGTGCTGGTGCGCGATTGGAGCGTGATGACTGGCATGACGCTCCTCATGCTTCTGTTTGCGTTTTCTTGGCGTGGCCGCCCAAGGCGCATTAATCGTTTGGAAGGGGCTATTCTGCTAGCGCTATTTATCGCGTACACCGGTTATATGGTCAGTATTGTCATCATGTCTCGATAGTGCTGATCTCTTCATAGTGAATGACTATGGCAATCGGTGCGTCAATGCGACTCATCTTGGACATCTGGAGACTATAATACAATGGTTGTCCAAGAGGGGCGCTAGTAAAAGCTTCCTGAAAGCGTAAGGAATTCAGGTAAAGGAAAATAGCGTAAAGAAATAAGCTTAGTGCTTATAACTAAAAGTGTCGTGCCATAAAGGCTCTACTAAGCTTGTGTTAACCCATCCATGGGCTGCCGATTCAGGTCTTAGGAGAGTGAAATGGAACTTGATCCGCTCGTATTATCGCGATTGCAATTCGCATTCGTTGTGTCGTTTCACGCAATCTTCCCCGTGTTTACTATTGGCCTTGCGTCCTACATCGCGCTGCTCCATGGCCTGTTTTTCAAGACGAAGAACCCTGCGTGGGATCGTCTATCGCTATTCTGGACTAAG
The DNA here is from genome assembly GCF_001882345.1 of Halomonas sp. QHL1. GTDB lineage: Bacteria > Pseudomonadota > Gammaproteobacteria > Pseudomonadales > Halomonadaceae > Vreelandella. The sequence goes on along the minus strand of NZ_MINL01000001.1, from coordinate 960,668 downwards.
GTGTTTGCCGTTGTCTTTGGGATGGGTGTGGTGTCTGGCATCGTCATGTCATTCCAGTTTGGCACTAACTGGAGCAACTTTTCCCAGGCCTCTTCGAATTTCCTCGGGCCCATGCTCAGCTATGAAGTCGTGACGGCGTTCTTCTTAGAGGCAGCCTTCTTGGGCGTACTGCTATTCGGCCGCGGCAAAGTGCCACAAGGGGTTCACTTATTTGCTGCCATTATGGTGGCGGTGGGCACCTTTATATCTTCCTTCTGGATACTATCGGCTAATAGCTGGTTGCATACCCCTGCGGGCGTAGAGCTCGTTGATTTCCGCTTCCACGTGACCTCCTGGAGCGAGGCGATCTTTAATCCATCGTTCCCTTACCGCTTTATGCATATGGCCGTTGCCTCGTTTTTAACCGGTGGTTTTGTCGTGGCTGGGGTGAGCGCTTGGTTTCTGTTGCGTGATCGGGACCCGGAGGCGAATCGTCGCGCACTCTCTATGTGTCTCTGGCTGCTGCTTTTTTTGGCGCCGACTCAGGCAGTTATCGGTGATTTCCACGGCATCAATACGTTAGAACACCAACCGACTAAAGTGGCTGCCATGGAAGGGCACTGGGAAACCTCCGGCAATGTGCCGCTGCTGCTATTTGCCATTCCTGACCAGGAAGCGCAAACCAATCGCTTTGAATTAGGTATTCCGAATCTGGCCAGCATCATTTTGACCCACTCTGTTGATGGCGAGGTGCCGGGTATTAGTGAAGCGCCGCCTGAAGAGCAGCCGCCGGTGTTGATCGTCTTCTGGGGCTTCCGAGTCATGGTAGGGATTGGCCTGCTAATGATTGCAGTGGCGCTGACGGGGTTGGTGTTGCGTCGCAAAGGACGTATCTATGACAAGCGGCTATTTTTAAAAGGCCTAACGGCAATGATTCCCATGCCCTTTGTTGCTGTCCTGGCGGGCTGGATCGTTACAGAGTCAGGGCGTTCCCCGTGGTTGGTTTACGGCATGATGACCCATGCCGAGGGTTTAACACCTTCACTGACAGGCCCTATGGCGCTATTTACTCTAATTGGCTATGCCTTGGTTTACGGTGTGGTGTTTTACGCAGGCATTTATTACCTCACACGAGTGGTACGCAACGGTATGCTGCCGGAAGAAGAGCGTGAAACGACCGACGAGAACTTCAAGCGCCCAATGCGGCCTATGTCGGCGGCGCATACACCTTTTGATGATGACGTTGACCCGGTGAGGAGCTAGACATGGAAATGTTTGATCTAACGTTAGTTTGGGCCTTCATCATCGGTTTCGGCATCATGATGTATGTGCTTATGGATGGATTTGATTTGGGGTTGGGTATTCTCTACCCCTTTGCTCCCGATGAAGATGCTCGGGATGTGATGATGAACTCGGTGGCACCAATATGGGATGGCAATGAAACATGGCTGGTGCTAGGCGGCGCTGGGCTATTAGGCGCCTTCCCGTTGGTGTATTCGGTGTTCTTGCCAGCGCTCTATATTGGCGTTTTCTTAATGTTGGCAGGGCTGATCTTCCGCGGTGTAGCCTTTGAGTTTCGCTTTAAATCCCGCCGTAACCGCCGCTGGTGGAACCGCGCTTTCTGCTGGGGGTCTGCGGTTGCCGCCTTTGCACAAGGTGCCGTGGTAGGGGCCTATATCCAGGGCTTTCCGGTTGAAGATTTCGCCTACGTGGGCGGTGCCTTTGACTGGCTAACGCCGTTCTCAGTGCTAACGGGGCTTGGCTTGATGGCAGGCTACGCGCTGCTAGGGGCGACTTGGCTAATACTCAAATCAGAGGGCCATGTGCAGGATTGGGCCTATAAAATCACTCCACTGCTGCTGGCGCTGGTGCTGTTTGTTTTCGCCGTGATTAGCCTCTGGACGCCGTTTGTTAATCCTATGGTATGGGAGCGCTGGTTCGGCAATATTCAACTAATTTGGGTTTTTCCATTTGCTGCCTTGGCCTGTGCTTTTGTGGTTTTCCGTTCGGTACAAAAGCGTCGTGAAGGGGTGCCTTTCCTGGCCACTATCGGCATTTATGTCTTCACCTATCTAGGCCTGATTGTAAGTAAATGGCCGGTGATCGTACCGCCGGATTATACCCTTTGGGATGCGGCTTCCTCACCGGAGTCACAGCTGTTCCTGCTGGTAGGTATGGTGTTCGTTATCCCGATTATATTAACCTATACCGCCTGGACCTATTGGGTGTTCCGCGGCAAGGTGCGTGTAGGCGAGGGATACCACTGATTCATGGTAACTGAAGAAGCGCTTTCTCTTACGCCGCGCAGTTGGCTGCAAACGTTGGCTAAGGGAGAGCGCAAACGCCTGCTAGGTTCAGCGTTTTGCGGTGTGCTGGCAGGTAGTCAAACAATTGTTGTGGTGGTTGGTGTGGCTTGGCTTATTGATCAGCTAGTGGTGCACGGCCAGCCACCCAGCGCTCTCTTACCGATATTCTCCCTCCTGGTAGCCTGTGTGCTATTACGCGCTGCCTTTCAGTGGGGGCATGAAACGTTAAGCCTGGAAGCGAGCCTGCGAATTCGACAGCGTGCCAGAGCTCAGCTGTTAGATAAACTGTCGGCCTTGGGCCCGGTTTGGCTTACCAGTCAGCACAGCGGCTCTCTGGCTAATCAGGCGGTTGAGCACATAGATGCGCTGGAAGGCTATTTCGCGCGTTTTTACCCCCAGCTGCGAATTACGCTCTGCTTGCCGCTATTGATCCTGGCGGTGGCGGGGTGGCTGGATTATCTGGTGGCGCTTTTCTTGCTCCTTTCTGCACCGCTTATTCCGCTTTTTATGGCACTGGTTGGCATGGGCGCGGAACGCCTTAATCGCGATCAGTTTGTTGCAGTATCGCGACTGTCAGCGCATTTTATTGATCGTGTGCGTGGTATGACGACGTTGCAGTTATTCGGTCGAACGTCAGCTGCCCAGCAGGATGTTTGGTATGCCACCGACGGCTATCGGCGTCTTAGCATGCGTACTCTTCGTTTGGCCTTTCTTTCATCGGCGGTGCTGGAGTTTTTCTCCTCGGTTGCGATTGCGGTTGTGGCTATGTATGTCGGTTTCGGTCTGCTTGGCTACATCGAGTACGGGCCGTCAACATCATTGACACTTTTTTCGGGCTTAGCGGTGCTACTGCTTGCGCCTGAATTTTTCCAGCCCCTACGAACGCTTTCCCAGCACTACCATGATCGCGCGGCGGCACTCGGTGCCGCCGAAAGCGTGGTGAATATCCTCAATCAGCCAATCTTGGTGAGTGGACAGCGCTATCTGACTCCGCTGTCGGCTAGATCAGCCATCGAATTAACGGCTGCTTGCGTTGCTTACCCTAGCCGCGGCCAAGTGATTGGCCCTATCGATCTCACGGTTCTAAGCGGTGAAGTAGTGGCGCTTAGCGGTACCTCCGGCAGCGGTAAGTCAACGCTGTTGGCATTGCTTGCGGGTTTTATCGCTCCAAGTGCCGGAGAGTACCGTCGACAAGCAGAGGGCCACTTTGCCTGGCTGGATCAGCAACCCTGCCTTCTGCACGGCAGCTTAATTGATAATCTGCGTTTGGCGGCCCCCGTAGCTACCCACGAAGAAATGCTTGCCGCACTGCAACGAGCTGGTTTTGGGCCGCTGTTAACACAGCTTCCCGAGGGGCTGGATACGTTAATCGGCGAGCGAGGAGTAGGGTTGTCGGGTGGCCAAGCCCAGCGGTTGGCCCTTGCGCGAGTGTACCTTAGCAATGCTCCTCTGGTGCTGTTAGATGAGCCGACGGCGAGTTTAGACCAAGAGACAGAGCAGTTCGTTATGGCTGCTTTGCTTGAGCTTGCTCAAGAGGGGCGCACCCTGGTCATAGCGACCCATCATCCGGCCGTGATCGCCGTCGCTCAACGGCATCTGGCTCTTGAGCAGGGCGAACTGGTAGAGGTGGCCCCATGATGGCTATTTACCGCGAATTTCGTCCTTGGCTGCTGCTTTTAGTGCGGCGGCGAAAACGCTTTCTAGTGGGCGCTTTGCTGGTGTGGGTCACTCTGATAGCCGGGCTTGCGCTGCTGGGGTTGTCGGGCTGGTTTATTACCGCCAGTGCTCTGACCGGTATCGCCCTGGCCCTGGGTATTCCCGCGCGCCTTGATGTTTATGTCCCAGGTGGAGGCATTCGTTTCTTCGCCCTGGCGCGCACTATAGCGCGCTATGTCGAGCGTCTGTATAACCATAATACGGTGTTAACGCTGCTGGCCGACTTGCGTTATCGGGTATTTGGCTATTTAACCTGCCTTGACGATACTCGCTTGCACGGCGAGCGTGCCAGCGACTGGCTGAGCCGGTTAACGGCAGATATCGACACCTTGGATAATTTTTATTTGCGGCTCTTAGTGCCACCGTTGGTGGCGTTGCTTGGCGTGGTGGCTGTGTCGCTGTTTGTGGCTATTTGGTTGCCCGGTATTGCCGTGCTAATGGCGCTCACGCTGGGCTTGCTCTGGTTAGTCGCGACCCTGTTAGCTGCTGCCTGGGGATTTTCGCAAAGCTATCAGCAAGTGGTTGACCAACAGTCGCTGCGCCGCCTAGTGGTCGATCAAGTGCAGGCCTCGGCTGAGTTGATGAGCTATCAAACGACCCAGTGGCACCGGTCGATGATCGCGACTCAAGAGCAGCGAGCGTTCAGCAATCAGCGCCGCTTGGGTCGTAAGGCGGCGTTAATAAACTGCTTAGTGAGTGTCATAAGCGGATTAATGGTAGTGGCAGTCGTGTGGTTTGCTAGCCTGGTATTTAGCCAGCAATTGGTACCGGGCCCTATTTTGGTGATGGCTGCATTAATAGCGCTGGGAGCGAATGAGGCGTTTATTGCGCTGCCTGCTAGCTTTATCAAACTGGGCGCTAGCTATGCAGCGGTGCGTCGGTTAAATGCGTTAACCGGCGATTCATCGCCGGCAGACCCCGCCGTTACGCTGCCTGAAGACGTTGGTCTAAGCATCCAGGTTAATCAGCTCTCTCTGCGCTATGCGCAAACATTAGAGCCCGCGCTAAGGTGTATTGATCTTCAGCTGCCCGCTGGAAAGCGAGCGGTGATTACCGGCAACTCTGGTGCCGGAAAATCGTCTTTAGCCAGTGTGTTGATGGGGCGCTTACAAGCAACTCAGGGTGAGGCGATGGTGGGCGGCGTGCCAGCGTGGCAGCTCTCTGCCGAAAGCCGTGCTAATCATTTTGCCATGCTCACTCAGCAGGTGGATCTGTTTGATGCCTCTATTGCTGAGAACCTGCGTATAGCCAACCCATCCGCAACCGATGACAACCTCTGGGAGGTATTAAGGGCTGTTGCCTTGGATAGCTGGGTTGAGCAACTACCGAAAGGCTTAGCCACAGCGGTGGGCGAAAAAGGCCAGCAGCTATCGGGTGGCCAAGGTCGGCGTCTTGCATTAGCACGGCTTATGCTCTCTAGCCCTCAAGTGGTGATTCTTGACGAGCCATTTGCAGGCGTTGATGTGACGACAGCAAACCACATCGCGGCTTCTCTGGATAAATGGTTGATGAATCGAACGGTTATACTCTTTGTCCATCAAGTTAGTTCGCTGAATCCATTGCCTGGGGTCGAGTACCACTGGCATCTAGATGCCGGTAAACTTAGCCAATGCCCGCTTAAATAATCGATAATGAGCGATATGGATTCATTGATAAGACAGCTAGGAGCCTTCCATGCACGAATTTTTACGCAATCTTCCTAAAGTAGAGCTCCATTTGCATATCGAAGGCTCGCTAGAGCCAGAATTAATGTTTGCGCTAGCGCAGCGCAATGGGATTGAACTGCCCTATACGACAGTTCAAGAAGCCAAAGACGCTTATCACTTCAACGATCTGCAGGGATTCCTGAATCTCTATTTTCAGGGCATGAGCGTGCTGCGTAACGAGGAAGACTTTTACGACCTGGCGATGGATTATTTCAAGCGTGCTCGGGGGGAGGGCGTTGTGCATATCGACATGCACTTTGATCCCCAGGCGCATCTACAGCGTGGCGTGCCCCTGGAAGTGGTAATGGCTGGGCTATTAAAAGCTAAGCAGGAGGCAGAGGAGAGCCTTGATCTCTCTATCGGCATGATTATGGCTTTTCTACGCGACCGTCCCGCAGATGAGGCGTTGCATGTACTTGAACAAGCCGCTCCCTATTGGAAAATGCTGGATTCTATCGGTCTAGATAGTGCTGAGCAGAATAATCCGCCGGTAAAATTTTCGGAGGTGTTTAAGCGTGCTAAGCAGCTTGGGCTGGTGCGCGTAGCTCATGCGGGGGAGGAAGGTCCCGCAGAGTATATTAAAGAAGCCTTGGATGTACTTGATGTTCAGCGCATTGATCATGGGGTGCGCTGTTTAGAAAGTGATGAAGTAGTTGAGCGTTTGCGCCGTGAACAAATTGTTCTAACGGTTTGCCCGCTCTCAAACGTCAGCTTAAAGGTAGTCGAGGATTTGCGTGATCATCCCCTGCCCAAGCTTTTGGCTGAAGGGCTCAAAGTAACCATTAGCTCGGATGACCCCGCCTATTTTGGTGGCGGTATGTTGACCAATCACATTGCTTGCGCCGAGGCGTTTGGTTGGGATGAGGCAGTATTCCGTCAGCTGACGCGTAATGCTGTTGAAGAAGCTTTTGTCACTCCGCAGCGTCGCGCAGAGCTGCTAGCTCGCTTAGCTGCTGTATAGCTTCAAACCGCCTGGTCGCACTGACCGGGCGGTTGTTCTCTCAGAGGCGATAGTTCAGGGCAATGCAGGTACGTCAAAATCAGGCATTTCACCGGTCAGTGTATTGAGAAACGCGGTAATATCACTAATGGTGTCATCATCAAACTCCCGCCCGAGCATTTCTTTGCCCATTATAGCGACCGCTTCTTCCAGTGTTTCAGTCGCACCGTTATTCATATACGGATAGGTCACCGCCACATTGCGTAGCGTAGGTGTCCTGAAGCGGTACTTGTCGCTCTCTTCTTCGGTGACCACGTAACGACCTAAATCGGTTGAGCCTGGAACCTGAATCGCATGGAATTGGCTATCGGTTAAAGCAGGGCCGCGATGGCAGGCGATGCAGCCATTATCAACAAAGGCCACCATGCCGTCTTTGGCTTGTTGGTTAATGGCCTCTAAATCACCGTGTAGGTAACGATCAAAAGGTGAGTTGGGTGTATTGAGCGTACGTTGGAAAGCGGCCAAGGCGTGGGCCAAATTATCATCGGTAATAGGTTCTTCTTGATCAGGATAGGCGGCGTTGAATTTTTCCTGATAGAGCTCGAATCCCACCAGCCGCTCTAGGGCCATTTCTAGATCCATCGCCATTTCCACAGGTGCTTCAATAGGGCCTAGTGCTTGGCCTTCTAAATCAGGTTCTCGGCCATCCCAAAACTGTGATCCTAAAAAGCCACTGTTCAACACAGTGGGGGTGTTACGTTCACCGACCTGCCCATCGTGACCAACAGCGCGAGGGATTCGGTCAGCCCAACCAAGCGCTGGATTGTGGCAGGTGGCACAGCTGATAACGCCACTCGAAGAGATGCGTGGCTCAAAGAACAGCATGTTGCCGAGTTCGACCTTCTCCTCTGTTAATGAGTTGTTCGCGGGGATTTGCGGCAGGTAAGGCAGTGCCTCGAAACGTTGGCGGTAATTTTCCAAGTCATCGTCAGCCATGGCTACGCTTGCAGCAAGAAAGCTGCTGGCCCCCAGTGCGGATAGTAAGGTGGCTTTTATGGTCATATTTAATCTCCCCTGCTTTTATAATCGGCGTCTTGGTCTTCGTGCGAAGAGCTTCAACGTCCACTATCTGTAAGCTTATGGGAGAAGGGTTTAGCCGTTTTGACCCAGATCAAATCTTGCGTTGCTTTATAGCGCGTGCAGGGTAAGCCCTAATCTTTAACGATTTTTAGTAATAAATGTTCAAATCGCTGTTGACCCTGGCGATGGATCGGGTAGTATACGCACACGTCAACGGGGCACGGCCTCAACGACTAGCTCTTTAACAATTTGATCAGGTAATTCATGTGGGCGCTTGCTGATGTTGGTGACAAATCACCCAATATCAAGGCAAGCGACTCAAGCAATAGGGTTTTAAAGGATTCGTCCTTTGGGATCTGTTTTGACTGAATTCGTTTGAACCTTGAGCCAAGTTTGGTTCGCTTCTGTCACTTTCGAGTGGCGGGTAAGAACCGCATAGATCTTAAACTGAAGAGTTTGATCATGGCTCAGATTGAACGCTGGCGGCAGGCCTAACACATGCAAGTCGAGCGGTAACAGATCTAGCTTGCTAGATGCTGACGAGCGGCGGACGGGTGAGTAATGCATAGGAATCTGCCCGGTAGTGGGGGATAACCTGGGGAAACCCAGGCTAATACCGCATACGTCCTACGGGAGAAAGGGGGCTTCGGCTCCCGCTATTGGATGAGCCTATGTCGGATTAGCTAGTTGGTGAGGTAAAGGCTCACCAAGGCAACGATCCGTAGCTGGTCTGAGAGGATGATCAGCCACATCGGGACTGAGACACGGCCCGAACTCCTACGGGAGGCAGCAGTGGGGAATATTGGACAATGGGGGCAACCCTGATCCAGCCATGCCGCGTGTGTGAAGAAGGCCCTCGGGTTGTAAAGCACTTTCAGCGAGGAAGAACGCCTGTCGGTTAATACCCGGCAGGAAAGACATCACTCGCAGAAGAAGCACCGGCTAACTCCGTGCCAGCAGCCGCGGTAATACGGAGGGTGCAAGCGTTAATCGGAATTACTGGGCGTAAAGCGCGCGTAGGTGGCTTGATAAGCCGGTTGTGAAAGCCCCGGGCTCAACCTGGGAACGGCATCCGGAACTGTCAGGCTAGAGTGCAGGAGAGGAAGGTAGAATTCCCGGTGTAGCGGTGAAATGCGTAGAGATCGGGAGGAATACCAGTGGCGAAGGCGGCCTTCTGGACTGACACTGACACTGAGGTGCGAAAGCGTGGGTAGCAAACAGGATTAGATACCCTGGTAGTCCACGCCGTAAACGATGTCGACCAGCCGTTGGGTGCCTAGAGCACTTTGTGGCGAAGTTAACGCGATAAGTCGACCGCCTGGGGAGTACGGCCGCAAGGTTAAAACTCAAATGAATTGACGGGGGCCCGCACAAGCGGTGGAGCATGTGGTTTAATTCGATGCAACGCGAAGAACCTTACCTACCCTTGACATCTACAGAAGCCGGAAGAGATTCTGGTGTGCCTTCGGGAACTGTAAGACAGGTGCTGCATGGCTGTCGTCAGCTCGTGTTGTGAAATGTTGGGTTAAGTCCCGTAACGAGCGCAACCCTTGTCCTTATTTGCCAGCACGTAATGGTGGGAACTCTAAGGAGACTGCCGGTGACAAACCGGAGGAAGGTGGGGACGACGTCAAGTCATCATGGCCCTTACGGGTAGGGCTACACACGTGCTACAATGGCCGGTACAAAGGGCTGCGAGCTCGCGAGAGTCAGCGAATCCCTTAAAGCCGGTCTCAGTCCGGATCGGAGTCTGCAACTCGACTCCGTGAAGTCGGAATCGCTAGTAATCGTGAATCAGAATGTCACGGTGAATACGTTCCCGGGCCTTGTACACACCGCCCGTCACACCATGGGAGTGGACTGCACCAGAAGTGGTTAGCCTAACGCAAGAGGGCGATCACCACGGTGTGGTTCATGACTGGGGTGAAGTCGTAACAAGGTAGCCGTAGGGGAACCTGCGGCTGGATCACCTCCTTAAACGATGCGTCACAGTTGGCAAGCGTCCACAATGAATTACCTGATCAAAGATAGAGCAAACGGTAGTTGATTTAGTTATTACGGAGATATAGATGCCTGTAATAGCTGAATAACCGGGTCTGTAGCTCAGTTGGTTAGAGCGCACCCCTGATAAGGGTGAGGTCGGCAGTTCAAGTCTGCCCAGACCCACCAAATTTTATCCAGCACTGCGTTATTTTATGACTCGCATAGCAGGCTATGCGTCGCCATAAAATGCCTTGTTCTGAATAAAATTTCCCGGAAAAGTTATGTATTAATGGGGCCATAGCTCAGCTGGGAGAGCGCCTGCCTTGCACGCAGGAGGTCAGCGGTTCGATCCCGCTTGGCTCCACCATTACGTTACTACCCTACTTAACCTTAAATACCGTTTGTGAATGTTTCGTGACCATTGATAAGTCGCTGTGCTGTTGTTGTCGTTATAGCACCGTTTTATCACTGTTCATTGAACAGCTGCTCTTTAACAATGTATATCATGCTGACAAGAACGCTTCGTAAGAAGTGCGTCTTAAATTGTGATACGCGTCAGCGTATCCGGCAAAATGAAACGTGATCATTGCGACATCCAGACTCCTTCGGGTTATAGGGTCAAGCAATGAAGCGCACACGGTGGATGCCTAGGCAGCCAGAGGCGATGAAAGACGTGGTAGCCTGCGATAAGGCTCGGTGAGGTGGCAACAACCTGTGACCCGGGCATTTCTGAATGGGGAAACCCACTCATCATAAGATGAGTATCGTGCACTGAATACATAGGTGTACGAGGCGAACCAGGGGAACTGAAACATCTAAGTACCCTGAGGAAAAGAAATCAACCGAGATTCCCCTAGTAGCGGCGAGCGAACGGGGACCAGCCCTTAAGCATGTGACTGATTAGGCGAACAGATTGGGAAGTCTGGCCGTAGCGGGTGATAGCCCCGTAGTCGAAAATCTGATCATGTGAAATCGAGTAGGTCGGGGCACGAGAAACCTTGACTGAAGACGGGGGGACCATCCTCCAAGGCTAAATACTCCTGGCTGACCGATAGTGAACCAGTACCGTGAGGGAAAGGCGAAAAGAACCCCGGAGAGGGGAGTGAAATAGATCCTGAAACCGTGTGCGTACAAGCAGTAGGAGCAGGCTTAGTCCTGTGACTGCGTACCTTTTGTATAATGGGTCAGCGACTTATATTCAGTGGCGAGGTTAACCGTATAGGGGAGCCGTAGGGAAACCGAGTCTTAACTGGGCGACACAGTCGCTGGATATAGACCCGAAACCGAGCGATCTATCCATGAGCAGGGTGAAGGTTGAGTAACATCAACTGGAGGCCCGAACCAGGATCTGTTGAAAAAGATTTGGATGACTTGTGGATCGGAGTGAAAGGCTAATCAAGCTCGGAGATAGCTGGTTCTCCTCGAAAGCTATTTAGGTAGCGCCTCACGTAGTACCGCCGGGGGTAGAGCACTGTTTCGGCTAGGGGGTCATCCCGACTTACCAACCCGAGGCAAACTCCGAATACCGGTGAGTAACGCGTGGGAGACACACGGCGGGTGCTAACGTCCGTCGTGAAAAGGGAAACAACCCAGACCGTCAGCTAAGGTCCCGAAATCCTGGTTAAGTGGGAAACGATGTGGGAAGGCTCAGACAGCTAGGAGGTTGGCTTAGAAGCAGCCATCCTTTAAAGAAAGCGTAATAGCTCACTAGTCGAGTCGGCCTGCGCGGAAGATGTAACGGGGCTAAACCAGGTACCGAAGCTACGGGTTCATTCTTAGGAATGAGCGGTAGAGGAGCGTCGTGTACGCCAATGAAGGTGGATTGAGAAGTCTGCTGGAGGTATCACGAGTGCGAATGCTGACATGAGTAACGATAAAGGGAGTGAAAAACTCCCTCGCCGGAAGACCAAGGGTTTCTGTTCGACGCTAATCGGAGCAGAGTGAGTCGGCCCCTAAGGCGAGGCCGAAAGGCGTAGTCGATGGGAAACGGGTCAATATTCCCGTACCGGACATGGTTGCGATGGGGGGACGAAGAAGGCTAGGTGAGCCAGGCGTTGGTTGTCCTGGTGAAAGTGAGTAGGCTGAGGGTTTAGGTAAATCCGGACCCTTTTAAGGCCGAGACACGAGATGAACTGACCACGGTCAGGAAGTCACTGATGCCACGCTTCCAGGAAAAGCCTCTAAGCTTCAGATCATGTGCGACCGTACCCCAAACCGACACAGGTGGTCAGGGTGAGAATCCCAAGGCGCTTGAGAGAACTCGGGTGAAGGAACTAGGCAAAATGGTGCCGTAACTTCGGGAGAAGGCACGCCGGCGTAGGGTGATGAGACTTGCTCTCTAAGCCCGAACCGGTCGAAGATACCAGGTGGCTGCAACTGTTTATTAAAAACACAGCACTCTGCTAACGCGCAAGCGGACGTATAGGGTGTGACGCCTGCCCGGTGCCGGAAGGTTAAATGATGGTGTTAGCCGCAAGGCGAAGCTCTTGATTGAAGCCCCGGTAAACGGCGGCCGTAACTATAACGGTCCTAAGGTAGCGAAATTCCTTGTCGGGTAAGTTCCGACCTGCACGAATGGCGTAATGATGGCCACGCTGTCTCCACCCGAGACTCAGTGAAATTGAAATCGCCGTGAAGATGCGGTGTACCCGCGGCTAGACGGAAAGACCCCGTGAACCTTTACTATAGCTTCACACTGGACGCTGATGTTGCCTGTGTAGGATAGCTGGGAGGCTTTGAACTCTGGACGCCAGTTCGGAGGGAGCCAACCTTGAAATACCAGCCTGGCATCATTGGCGTTCTCACTCAGGTCCGTTATCCGGATCGAGGACAGTGTGTGGTGGGTAGTTTGACTGGGGCGGTCTCCTCCTAAAGAGTAACGGAGGAGCACGAAGGTACCCTCAGCACGGTCGGACATCGTGCATTGAGTGCAAGAGCATAAGGGTGCTTGACTGCGAGACAGACACGTCGAGCAGGTGCGAAAGCAGGTTCTAGTGATCCGGTGGTTCTGTATGGAAGGGCCATCGCTCAACGGATAAAAGGTACTCCGGGGATAACAGGCTGATACCGCCCAAGAGTTCACATCGACGGCGGTGTTTGGCACCTCGATGTCGGCTCATCACATCCTGGGGCTGAAGTCGGTCCCAAGGGTATGGCTGTTCGCCATTTAAAGTGGTACGCGAGCTGGGTTTAGAACGTCGTGAGACAGTTCGGTCCCTATCTGCCGTGGGCGTTGGATGTTTGAGAAGGGCTGCTCCTAGTACGAGAGGACCGGAGTGGACGACCCTCTGGTGTTCCGGTTGTCACGCCAGTGGCATTGCCGGGTAGCTATGGTCGGACGGGATAACCGCTGAAAGCATCTAAGCGGGAAGCCCCCTTCAAGATGAGACATCCCTGAGGCCTAGAGCCTCCTGAAGGGCCCAGCGAGACCAGCTGGTTGATAGGCACGGTGTGGAAGCGCTGCAAGGCGTTGAGCTAACGTGTACTAATGGCCCGTGAGGCTTGACCCTATAACACCCAAGGGGTCTGGTCGTAATGATGACGCAACATTAAAAAGCCGGATACGCAGCGTGTGGCCCCAGCAACAGCGAGGGCGGCACCATGAGACGCACACACTTGAGCAAACGCTCGTCAGCATGATATGCATTAACAGTTACGCCTGACGACCATAGCACGCGTGAACCACCTGATCCCTTGCCGAACTCAGCAGTGAAACCGCTTAGCGCCGATGGTAGTGTGGGGTCTCCCCATGCGAGAGTAGGTCATCGTCAGGCACCTATACCGTACCCCAGCTTCGAAAGAAGCTGGGGTATTTTTATTGTGCGAAAGAAAACCAAGGGGTCTCCCCATGGAGAGTCCCGGAGCGCCGGCCGCCGGATGGCCGGCCCAGCCATCGTCAGGCACCTATTCAACGAAGAACCCAGCCACCCGGCTGGGTTTTTTGTTTGCGTT
>NZ_MINL01000001.1:313943-946997 GCF_001882345.1 Halomonas sp. QHL1 | reverse complement strand
CTTGACCCTATAACACCCAAGGGGTCTGGTCGTAATGATGACGCAACATTAAAAAGCCGGATACGCAGCGTGTGGCCCCAGCAACAGCGAGGGCGGCACCATGAGACGCACACACTTGAGCAAACGCTCGTCAGCATGATATGCATTAACAGTTACGCCTGACGACCATAGCACGCGTGAACCACCTGATCCCTTGCCGAACTCAGCAGTGAAACCGCTTAGCGCCGATGGTAGTGTGGGGTCTCCCCATGCGAGAGTAGGTCATCGTCAGGCACCTATACCGTACCCCAGCTTCGAAAGAAGCTGGGGTATTTTTATTGTGCGAAAGAAAACCAAGGGGTCTCCCCATGGAGAGTCCCGGAGCGCCGGCCGCCGGATGGCCGGCCCAGCCATCGTCAGGCACCTATTCAACGAAGAACCCAGCCACCCGGCTGGGTTTTTTGTTTGCGTTAAAGAAAAATGAGTAAAAAAGCCCCCTGGCAGGCGGCCTTTAAAAGCTAATAATTACTTATCCCTTCGATGCTGGCACTGCCCGCCTGCCCAGGTTTCATAAATAGCGCGGTCGTCCGCCAGCATCATTAGCGCAAACAGCCGCTCACCAAGCGTTGTGCAATGATTGATTCGTCGAGAGAGTAGCGATGTTGCCTGGATGTCAATCACCACAAAGTCAGCCTCAAGGGTTGGAGCGAGCTGACCGATATGGCTATCCAGCGAGAGAGCTTTTGCATTGCCCATGGTTAAGCCATAAAACCCCTGCCATGCGGTAAGGGGCTGTCCGCCTAGTTGACCCACTTGATAGGCTGCTTTAAGCGTTCCAAATCCTGATAGATCGGTGCCTGCGCCAATGTCGCTGGCAAAGGTAAATGCCATGCCTGTCTGCTTGGCTGCTTCCCGATCAAATAAACCGCTACCTAAAAAGAGATTGGAGCTAGGGCAAAAAGCAATATTGGCGCCTCGATCCGCCAAGCGCGTGCGCATGCCGTTATCGAGATGAATGCCATGGGCGAAGGTGCTACGGGGGCCGACTAAGCCTGCCTCCTCATAAACGGCCAAATAGTCGCGACTGCCTGGGAAAAGTTCGGCTACCCAGTCTAACTCCCCGCTGTTTTCAGCCAAGTGTGTCTGTAACCAAAGGCTAGGGTCATTACGTAAGAGGGCACCGGCAGCGTCCATTTGCGTCTTAGTTGAAGTCGGCGCAAAGCGCGGCGTTACGCTATAGCCCAGTCGGCCATTGCCGTGCCAATCCTCAATAAGTCGTTCGCTGTCAGCAATGCCAGATGCACCGTCCATCAGCGCCTCAGGCGCATTACGATCCATCAATACCTTGCCCACCAGCATACGCAGCTGGCGTTTTTGACAGGCGGTGAAAAATGCATCCACGGAGCCGGGATGACTAGAGCCGAATACCTGGGCAGTGGTAGTACCGGCGCGCAGCATCTCATCCAAAAAAGCGTTAGACAGCGCTTCTGCATGGGCATGATTAGCGAATCGACACTCTTCCGGAAAGGTATAGTCGTTTAGCCAGTCAAGTAGTTGGCGGCCATAAGAAGCCATGATATCCAGCTGCACATAGTGCACGTGGGTATCGATAAACCCCGGCATAATCAATTTGTCACGATAATCGACAACGTCAGCACCTTTGGGTAGTGAAGGTGAGAGTTCGGCGAAATGGCCGACGGCATGAATATGCTGGCCTTTCAACCACAGCAAGCCGTCGCCGTAATGCTCTAAACTGCCCGGTTCGGGCGTATTGCCATCGCCAGGGTCACGGGCAAAACTAATCAATTCGGCACGAATGAACGTATCGGTAGAAGAATTCATATTAACTCGGGGTCGTCGGAGAGTCGGTCATTAGCGTTCGCACTGCCTGGGAGTCAAGGCCGCGGTTTTCTTGAAAAGAGGGCGTGTCCGTTAGCCAAAGCAGTTCAGCCACCACCGTTAAAGCAATCGCGTAGGGCGTTTTATTACTCAGCTTATTGTCGTGAATGCGTCCAATGGGGCTTCGCACCCGCGCAATTTGATCGGGGGAGTAACCATCGCGCTTGAGGCGTCCTTCAAAGCTCGCCCATTTGCTGTCAGACCCAATCAGCCCAATCGACGCGACTTCATCGCGCTCGATCAGCGCGGCGATCAGGGCATAGTCTTCGTCATGGTTATGCGTCAATACCAGCGAATGGGTGTTTGCAGGCAAGGCGGCAACACTTTGCTGTGCGTCTTGGAGTGAATAACAGCTAAGTCGTGGCTGCTGATGATACTGTTCGGCAAACGCATCGCTTCGGCTATCGTGCCAGTGCAACTGCCAGGGAAGCGGCGCACTTAGCTTTATCAGTTGCTGCCCTACGTGCCCTGCACCAAAGATCGCGATGTGCGTTGTAGTGCCTGGAAAGGCTTCCAAAAGGATATTAACGAACCCACCACAGCACTGACCGCTTCGTCCGCCCAGAGAAAAGGCTTCTAAGCTGAGGCCGTAGCGTTGTTCTGTCAAACAAGCGCGTGCAGCGGTAATGGTTTGCCACTCAAAGGTACCGCCACCTAGCGTATCGAAGATCGCATCGTCGGTGATCACCATGCGCGCACCAGGCTCGCGGGGTGTTGAGCCTGCGCTGGTCACTTGAGTGGCTAGTACATGCGGTATGCCATCGCGCTGTAAGCGGTGTAGCGCCGCATGCCAGCTTTCTGGATTTTGACTAGAACTCACAGCACTTTCTTCCTGATAGCGTTGGCTGCCAGCATGACCCGCTCCGGCGTGGCCGGTGTATCTAAGTGAGGTGAGAGGGCGTAATCAGTCAGGCTCGATAGCGCATCACGTAGCGCCGACCAGACACAAATGCCCAGCATAAAAGGGGGCTCGCCTACTGCTTTTGAGCGGTAGAGACTGGCCATGGAGTTAGGGTGCCCCTCCAGTAGTGCGACATTAAAGATAGGCGGTAGATCACCAAAGGTAGGGATTTTATAGGTCGCCGGACCATCGGTGACCAGCACGCCTTTGTCGTTCCACTTAAGCTCTTCGCTGGTTAACCAGCCCATTCCTTGAATAAAACCGCCCTCCACCTGGCCAATATCAATGGCGGGATTTAGTGAATCACCCACATCGTGCAAGATATCGACACGGTTTACCTGATACTCACCGCTCAAGGTATCCACGCTTACCTCTGCCACTGCCGCGCCAAACGCGTAGTAGTAGAAGGGTCGGCCTTGACCAACTGAACGATCATAGTGAATAAGCGGCGTGGCGTAGAAACCTTTTTCAGATAGCGATATGCGATTGAGGTAGGCGGTTTGCACCAACTCACCCCAGGGTATAGTGCGTTCGCTTTCGCCGAACCCGGCCACTAGCATGCCATCTTCTAGGCGCATTCCTTCGCGATCCAAGCCCTCTGAATAGTGCGCGGTGGCAAAATCAAACAGGCGTTCTCGCAGCTTGCTGGCGGCATCCCGCGCGGCCATACCGTTCAAGTCAGCACCGCTAGAGGCAGCGGTAGGTGAGGTATTGGGAACTTTATCGGTTCGCGTAGCGGTAATGCGCACCTTCTCCAGATCCAGTCCCAGCTCCCTAGCTACTACCTGACAAATTTTAGTATGTAGCCCTTGGCCCATCTCGGTACCGCCGTGATTGATCATCACGCTGCCGTCGGTGTAAACATGCAGAAGGGCACCCGCCTGATTAAGGTGCTGGGCGGTAAACGAAATGCCAAATTTAACCGGGGTAAGCGCCAGTCCTTTTTTAATCACAGGGCTGGTGGCGTTAAAGTCACTGACCGCTTTGCGCCGAGCCCAGTAATCGCTGTCGCTTTCGAGGGTTTCAACGAGTGTATGTAGGAGTTGCCGCTGGTCGACCTGCTGGCCGTAGTGTGTCATCTCGCGGCCATCGCGGTAGAAGTTGCGCTTACGTACGGTCAGTGGGTCTTCACCAATCTGGCGGGCAATATCATCCATGGCCGCTTCGATAATCATCATACCTTGGGGGCCACCGAAGCCCCGGAATGCGGTATTAGAGGCGGTGTGGGTTTTTGCGCGATGACCGACTACCTGGGCATCCCCCAGCGAGTAAGCGTTGTCGGCGTGGAACATAGCGCGATCGACGATAGCGTCGGAGAGATCCGGCGAGTAGCCGCAGTCACCGATCACCGTGATCGCACCACCCTGAATAACGCCTTCAGCATCAATAGCCAGTCGGTAGCGGTTATGGAAGGGGTGGCGTTTACCCGTGGCGCGCATATCTTCGCTGCGCGGTAAGCGGAGTCGAACCGTCTTGCCGGTGCGGCGGGCAATAATCGCGGCAATACACGCCCAAGGAGACGCCTGAGTCTCTTTGCCACCAAAGCCACCGCCCATACGGCGTACTTCTACGGTCACTGCATGAAAAGGAATATCGAGCACCTCCGCCACCAGCTTCTGGGTTTCGCTGGGGTGCTGGTTGGAGGTGTGGACGATAACACCCTCATCTTCGGTAGGATGAGCCACGCATGCCTGGCCCTCCAGATAGAAGTGCTCTTGGCCACCGACGAACAGCTCGCCTTCAACAATCTGTTCCGCTTGATCAAGCGCCTGCTGCCAATCACCACGGGTCTGCACATGAGTCGGGCGCACAAACTCTTCACGCTCCGTCGCGGCCACTGGGTCTAAACTGGCAGGCTGCTCATCGATGCTAATGGCGGCTAACTTAACGGCACGGCGTGCGGCCTGCAGCGACGTTGCGGCAACGGCGAAGAGGCATTGGCCTGCGTAGCTGATCTCTTGATCGACAAAAATAGGATCGCCCGGAAAGACCGGCCCGATATCGGTATGCCCTGGTACCTCATGAAAGGTAATAACATCGACTACTCCAGGTGCCTCTTTCACCTTGCTGAGATCAAGCCGCGTTAAGGTGCCGTGGGCGACGGGGGATAGACCAAGCGCCACATGCAGGGCGTCGGCGGGCAGTGCCAAGTCGTCAATATAAGCGGCTTTGCCGGTGACGTGCTTTTCGGCACTCTCGTGAAAACTTGCGCTTCCCGCCTGTCGCTGACCACTACTGTCCACCGTATGGCGTGCCAAGGGCCCAGAGCCTTGGATGTGGTCGTGTAGTTCGCGGCGGGCACGGCTGCTATCGCCGTCCAGTTTAGTGAGCGTACGCATGGAGCATCACCTCGTGGTCGGGCGCTGAAAGGGAAAGATAGAGACGCTCAAGCAAATTCTTGGCGGCTTGTTGGCGATAATCTTGACTGCCCCGCACATCACTCATGGGCTGGAAATCACCTTCTAGTGCCTGCTGAGCGGCGCGAAAGGCTTCCGCAGTCAGGGTGCGCCCCTCGAGGACTGCTTCGGTAGCTTTCGCACGTTTAGGAGTCGCAGCCATCCCGCCAAAAGCGATTCTTACATCGTGCAAGATACCCTGCTCAACGCGGTAGCTAAAGGCACCGAGTAGCGCAGAGATGTCATCTTCGCGACGCTTGGAGAGCTTCCATACGCGCAGTTGACTGGCCTCAACCGCCTGCGGAATGAAAATCCGCGAAACGACTTCATCAGCCGCCAAAGCGGTCTTTTTGTAATCGAGGAAGAAATCCTCCAGCGCTAAGCAACGCTTGCCTTTTGTGCTAGCAAGCTCTACCTGAGAACCCAGGGCAAGTAGCACGGGGGGCGTATCGCCAATAGGGGAAGCATTGGCGATATTGCCACCCAGGGTTCCCCGATTACGAATTTGCTGGGAACCAAGCCGGTGCAGCAGATGAGCAAACGCAGGAAAGTGCGTTTCAAATAGCGGCTCAAGCTGGGTATAGGTAACCCCGGCGCCTATCCACCAGCCGGATTGATGTCCATGGGTAGCCTCTTCGACTGTTAGTAGCTCGGCAACCCGAGAAACGTCTATCAACTGATCAAGCGGCGCCAGGCGCTGAGTGCTTTCCAGCCAGAGGTCAGTGCCGCCTGCCACCAAGCGCGCCTGGGGAGCTGCTTGACGCAATTGCGTTAGCCCTTCCAAAGACGTTGGCTGAGCAAAAAAAGGCGCTGTTCCTAACGAATCAGTGGATTGAGTGTCGCTTTCTGACGCTGGCAGCGTCGCGTCGAACCAAAGTGGGCGCTCGTAGGGAATATCGTTCATACGTAGCGCTGCATCGCGGATAGGACGATAACCTGTGCAGCGGCACAAATTTCCGCCCAGGGTGGCTTCTAGGCGTTCTGGTGACAGTTGTTGCAACAGCGGAGCAGGGCGCTGGTTAAGGTCGCTATGCAGGGTGAAAAGTGACATAACGATACCCGGCGTACAAAAACCACACTGACTGCCATGGCATTCGATCATCGCTTCCTGGGCCGGGTGCAAATGACCTTTTTGCGACAACCCTTCAACGGTGACCAAGTGTCTACCCTGTAGTTGGTGGGCAGGCGTGATGCACGCATTCGCGCTGGCGAAATTCTGCGTGCCATCCGTTAATTCGCCAATCGCCACGGTGCAAGCGCCGCAATCGCCCGATGCGCAGCCCTCTTTGGTACCCGTTTGGGCCAAATGCTCACGTAATAGAGTTAAAATGCTGGTGTCGGGTGAAATGTTACACCGCTGGGGGGTACCATTGAGCAGGAACGCAATCGTTGCCATGCCGAACTCCACTGTCGTTGTAATAGACCGGGATGGTGCTGACCGATCGGTCAATATAGGTTGAGCTTGGGACAAAATGCCCTGCCTTGCAAGTATTTGCTCGCTGCACAGGAGTGGGGCAAGCTGGTGTGAAATGCTAATTTTTGGGGCAATCAGCCTATCCATTCACGCTATTGGGGAATACTGTTAATGACCGCCGTATCTGCCACTCATGAAAGCCCAAGCCGGGAAAGAATAGAAGCAAGTATTCTGATAGCTGCTGAGGAGGTGTTTTCTCAACACGGCTACCGCGGGGCGAGTTTGCAAGTGATCGCTGATCGAGCAGGTCTTCCCAAAGCCAATATTTTGTACTACATGGGCAGTAAGCAATCGCTTTACGTGCGCCTGCTTAACCGCATGATGCGCCGCTGGAACGAAGTGCTTGAGGACATTACCCCTGAGAGTGATCCTGCGACGGTACTTAGCGACTTTATACGCACAAAAATGGTGCTTGGGCAGCGCTACCCTGAAGGCTCAAAGCTCTTTGCGGCGGAAATTTTAGCCGGTGCTCCCTTCTTAAGTGATTATTTGGCAGGCGAGTTGCGTGAGTGGGTGGCCTCTCGTGCCAAGATCATTCGCCAATGGTCCGTCCAGGGAAAAATGGATGCTGTCGACCCCAGGTGGCTAATTTTCTTAATCTGGTCTTCCACCCAGCACTATACTGAATATAGTGCCCAGGTCAGCGGTATTCTAGGCCGTGATGCGTTAACCGAAGATGATCTTGAATCCATCTCCGCCTTTCTTGAGCACGTTATTCTAAAAGGCTGCGGTGTCACTGCACCTGTACCCAAGCCGAGTATTGACGCTTACGGGGTGGAAAAGTGAGCCTCAGATGAGCGACTTGCCTATTGATCAGTATCTTGATCAGCTCAAAACCGTCCTTGCCACCCATAATCGACTGATGCTGATTGCCCAGCCGGGGGCGGGGAAAACCACGCGCGTACCGCTATGTTTACTTGAAGAAGCTTGGGCCAAAGGTCAAAAGCTTCTTTTACTCGAACCACGGCGGGTAGCCGCGCGTTTGGCAGCTAGCTTTATGGCCCAGCAATTGGGTGAAAACGTTGGCCAGACGGTGGGGTACCGCATGCGCGGCGATAGCTGTGTGAGCGCGCAAACCCGTTTAGAAGTAGTCACCCAGGGCGTACTCACCCGAATGCTGCAAAATGATCCGCTGTTAGAAGGCGTTGCCGGGATCATCTTTGACGAGTTCCATGAGCGCAGTTTAGAAGCCGATGTGGGCTTGGCCCTAACGCTGGATGTGCAAACCAGTATTCGCGATGATTTGCGCTTACTGGTGATGTCGGCAACCCTGGATGTCGAAGCGCTCAAACGGGTGTTGGGCGAGCAGGTGCCTGTTATTGAGTGCCATGGCCGCCAGTATCCGGTGACGACGACGTATCGGCCTGCCCTAAGGGGTGAGGAGAGCGTTAGCCACGCCCTTCGGGTGGTCGAGGAAGCACTATCACTGCCTGATACTCAAGGCATACTGGTGATCTTGCCCGGTGTCGCCGAAATTAATCGCTTGGTTCAGGCGCTGGAAAATACGGTGCCCCATATGGTGGTTCGGCCGCTGCACGGCAGAATGAGTATTGCTGAACAGCAGGAAGCGTTGGCCGCGAACACGCCAACACAGCGAATTATTGTCTCCACCGCCATCACAGAATCGAGCATTACCGTGGATGGTGTGAATGTGGTGATTGACGGTGGTCTGGAGCGAGTGCCGCTTTTTCAGCCGCGTACCGGGCTAACCCGTTTAACGACCCGGCGGATCAATCGCGCCAGTGCCGATCAGCGTCGGGGGCGTGCAGGGCGTCAGCGGGAGGGCAGTTGTTTTCGGCTCTGGGCCCAGGAGCAGCCGTTGGTGCCTTATGGTGAGCCGGAAATTCAGCAAGCGGATCTCTCATCGCTGGCGCTCGAACTGGCGTGTTGGGGCGTCGCGTCACCCCAAGCGTTAAGTTGGGTAACGCCGCCACCGGAGGGTGCCTGGCGCAGTGGTCAATCGCTGCTAGAGCAATTAGGTGTGTTAGATCACGAGCATAAACTTACTCCTCTAGGTAGCCGCTGTGCCAAGTGGCCAGTTGAACCGAGAGTGGCCGTGATGCTGGAGCGAGCTTCTGACTTCAATGCTGTGCCGCTGGCCTGTGGGGTAGCTGCACTGCTGGAGGAGCGAGACAGTACCGAGCGATCGCTGCATGATGCTTTGGCACTGCGTCTTCGTCAGCCTAAACGCTTTCCCGGTTGGCAGCGCGAAACGCTTAGGTTGGCTAAAATAGCGGGAGTGGGGCTGAGTGACGCCGTGCTAGAGCCGCTTGGACCACTTTTGGCGCTGGCCTTCCCAGAGCGTATTGGCCAGCAAATAAATCCCGGTAACTTTCGGCTTGCGAATGGCAAAACCGCTACGCTGCCTTTAAGCGATACCCTGGCGCATCAGCCCTTTTTGGTTGCCGTCTCGCTCAATAGTTCGGTGGGAGATCAGGTGCGTATTAGCACAGCCGAGCCGTTGTCACTTGAATCAATTCTTTCGCTATATCCTGGTATTCGCCAATGGCAGCCGCGGGTAACGTGGTCACAAGAAGAGGGGCGTTTATTCGGTGAGGAGGTGCAGGCACATGGTAGCCTTACCATTGCCAAAAGACCTTTAGCCCACTTACCTGATGAGGCGGTAAAAGAGGCGTTATTGAGCGCGCTACGTCAGCACCCTGAAAAGTTGTTTGGCGATAAGCTACAGCAGTTGCGAGGACGAATGGCGCTGCTCTCTGAACACCGGGGGGAGGCGTGGCCCGATTGGTCGGATCCAGCGCTATTAGCTTCACTAGAGAGCTGGCTAGCCCCTTACCTGGTTGGTATTAAACGGCTGAGTCAAATTGAGAAATTGCCGCTAGACCGCTATTTGCTCAATTCACTGAGCTGGGAGGCGCAAAGCGAATTTGAGCACTTAACCCCGCTAACGCTTGAGGTTCCTAGCGGCAAGCAGGTTGGTTTAGACTACCTGCCGTGTCTTTCCCATCGGCCGCCTGTATTAGCGTTGAAACTGCAGGAGGCCTTTGGTTGGCGGGTAACGCCTACCGTTGTGGATGGTGGCGTTGCCGTGATGATTCATCTGCTTTCGCCTGCGCGTCGACCGCTGCAAGTGACTCAGGACTTGGTCAGCTTCTGGCAAAATGGCTACCCTGAAGTGCGCAAGGAGATGCGCGGTCGCTATCCGAAGCACCCCTGGCCAGAAGATCCTCTAATGGCACCCGCCACTGCGCACACTAAGCGCAAGGTGTGACTGCTTTAGTTATCGCGACACAGGTGTTTATTCGCTGCGCTGTTCCGGAATCTCGTCTGGAATGCGGTAGCGTACTCCGTCTACCCGTTCTTCTTCGTAGCGTTGATTCTCCTCTTCAGGCACAACACCAATAACGGTTTCCTGTGAGCCGTCGGGCCATGTATAAGTAGTACACCCTGCTAATAGCAGCGGAACAAAAACAAATAACGCAACAATGGGTAATGCGAGGCGGCGCTTGAGCATAAGGCACTCCAATGGGTGGCGCTGATCCTGAGAATAAGCTGAGTATCTCACATTGAGAAACTATAGGTAGTCATTTGCCTGGCTGTAAATACTTAGATTTCGCCTCATTACCCTGACGTAATGCTTATGTATGCCTATGATAATAGAGGTTAACCTCTCAACCCTGCATAAATGCGAGAGCTCTAATCCCCTCGGAGGTTCTATGTGGTCGGTGGTGAAGTCAGTGCTAGCAGCCTTGCTAGGCGTTCAGAGCAACCAAAAGCGGGAGGAAGACTTTAGTAGTGGTAGGCCAGCAGCCTATCTATTCACTGGTGTGGTAATTACGCTACTGTTTGTTTTGCTACTTATTTTTTTGGCCATGTTTGCGGCCCGCTGAAAAGCGTTGATAGCGTTAAATAAGCAAAACGTGACGAATGGCACATATTTTCTATACTGCTAATATCTCATTTAACCCTGTCCTAATCTAACGATAAGTAATAACAACAATAAACTGGAGGTAACTATGCGTTCACGGTGGTGGCTAATGGCCATATCCCTTGCTGCAAGCGGGTCGCAGGCTCAGTCGAACGGCTGGAACATGCCCGTTGGCGTAACAGATGTGAGCAGCGATATTTATGGCCTGCACATGACCATTTTTTGGATATGTGTCGTGATTGGCGTGTTGGTATTTGGAGCAATGTTCTACTCCCTGTTTCGTTACCGCCACTCCAAGGGTGCAAAGGCTGCTCATTTTCACGAACATACCAGTGTGGAAGTGTTATGGACCGCCATCCCCATTTTGATTCTGGTGGGTATGGCGGTGCCTGCCACCGCAACCTTAAAAAATATGTACGACTCATCTGACGCCGAGTTGGACGTAATGATTACCGGTCAGCAGTGGCGTTGGCGCTATGAGTATCTTGGCGAGGATGTAGCATTTAACTCAAATATGAGTACGCCGAGAACACAAATCAGCGGCGAAGAAACCCGCGGGGAGCATTATTTATTAGAGGTTGATGAGCCGTTGGTACTACCGATTAACCGTAAAGTACGCTTTCTGATGACCTCCGACGACGTTATTCACTCTTGGTGGGTGCCGGACTTAGCGGTTAAGCAGGATACTATTCCCGGCTTTATCAATGAGAACTGGGTGAAAATCAACGAACCGGGTATTTACCGCGGTCAGTGTGCCGAGCTGTGTGGTATTGATCATGGCTTTATGCCTGTGGTGGTGCATGCTGTAGAAGAAGATGAATTTGAAAGTTGGCTGGCCGAGCGGAAAGAGGCTGCTGAACAAGAAGCAATGGGCGTTGACCGGGAGTGGGAGATGGATGAGCTAGTGGAGCGGGGCGAATCAGTTTATCAATCAATCTGCTCTTCTTGTCACCAGGCTGAAGGCCAAGGTTCTCCCCCCGCCTTTCCCGCGCTGGCGAATAACGAACAGCTCATCAATGATGTGGATTGGCATCTAGATAAGGTCATAAACGGCGTATCGGGCGCGGCGATGCCCGCTTTTCGTAGCACCTTGAATCCGGTTGAGTTGGCCGCTGTGGTCACCTATTCGCGCAATGCTTGGGGTAATGATACGGGAGATGTGGTGCAACCATCTGAAGTGGCTGAATTAATAGCCCAATAACCCTGGATTGCCACTCAATCAGACAACAACAATATTTCGGAGAGTCACATGGCGCCCAAACTACCCCCACAGCCCCCGCTGCAACATAGCACTACGGCCGTCGCCGACGGCCAAAGTCATGGTCACGCTGCGCCACCCAAAGGTATTTTACGCTGGCTGCTGACCACTAATCACAAAGAGATCGGCTCTCTTTATCTTATTTTTTCGCTGACGATGTTTTTCATCGGGGGGATATTCGCCCTCGTGGTCAGGGCAGAGCTTTTTCAACCCGGCTTGCAGTTGGTTGACCCGGAGTTTTTCAACCAGATGACCACCATGCATGGCTTGATCATGGTGTTCGCTGCGGTCATGCCTGCTTTCACCGGGTTAGCCAACTGGATGATACCGCTGCAGATTGGCGCGCCAGATATGGCGTTGCCCCGGTTGAATAACTTCAGTTTTTGGCTGTTGCCAGTGGCATTTACGTTGTTGCTTTCAACCCTGTTCATGCCCGGCGGCGGCCCTAATTTTGGCTGGACATTCTACGCGCCGCTGTCGACGACTTTTGCTCCACCCTCGACAACCTTCTTTATCCTTGCCCTGCATATTGCCGGTATTAGCTCCATTCTCGGTGCCATCAACATCATCGCGACCATTTTAAACATGCGTGCGCCGGGCATGCGTTTAATGGATATGCCGCTATTCGTATGGACATGGCTGATTACCGCTTTCCTATTAATCGCAGTAATGCCGGTACTAGCAGGTGTCATCACAATGATGTTGATGGATATCAACTTTGGCACCAGCTTCTTCGACGCCGCAGGCGGTGGGGACCCGGTATTGTTTCAGCATCTATTCTGGTTCTTTGGGCATCCCGAAGTGTACATCATGATTCTACCCGCCTTTGGGATTGTCTCAGCGATCATTCCCACCTTTGCCCGCAAACCGCTATTTGGCTATGCCTCCATGGTGTACGCCACGGCGGCCATTGCACTGCTGTCATTTTTGGTTTGGGCTCACCATATGTTTGTGGTGGGTCTGCCTTTGGTGGCAGAGCTGTTTTTCATGTACTCCACCATGCTGATCGCCGTGCCAACCGGCGTTAAGGTGTTTAACTGGGTAACCACACTGTTTCGCGGTTCGATTAGTTTTGAATCACCGATGCTATTTGCTCTGGCCTTTGTGGTGCTGTTTACCATCGGCGGTTTTTCAGGGCTTATGCTTGCGATCGCACCGGCGGATTTTCAGTATCACGATACCTACTTTGTCGTTGCCCACTTTCACTATGTGTTAGTCCCTGGGGCGATCTTCGCCATTATGGCGGGGGTCTATTACTGGCTGCCTAAATGGACCGGACACTACCCCAATGAGAAGCTGGCCCAGTGGCACTTCTGGTTCTCGATTATTGGTGTCAATCTAACCTTCTTCCCTATGCACTTCGCAGGCTTGGCGGGTATGCCGCGGCGAATCCCAGACTACGCTCTTCAATTTGCCGACTTTAACTTGCTTTCAAGTATTGGCGCTTTCTTCTTCGGTGCATCACAGCTGCTATTCGTGTTGGTAGTCATACTGTGCGTCCGCGGTGGTAAAAAAGCGCCAGCAAAAGCCTGGGAGGGCGCAGTGGACTTGGAGTGGACGGTACCTAGTCCTGCGCCACTGCATACGTTTGAAACGCCGCCTGTGTTTCATCGTACGGCGCACTAAAAAAGCATAAACCACACGGGCCACTGGGCCTAAGGGGTGTTATGGACGATCAAGATCAGGCAAAAGTGGGGGTGCGCCGTACGGTCATTAGGACAGTCGCCGCACTGGTCGGTATGTTTGGTTTTGCCTTTGCCTTAGTGCCGCTTTATGACGTTTTTTGTCAAATCACCGGCCTTAACGGCAAGGTGGATGCCACGGCGCAAAGCATCGTGCATGAAGAGGTGGATGAATCGCGTTATATAAACGTGCAATTTATCACTCGGGGCAGTCCAGGCCTGCCGTGGAAAATGAGCGTTGAAATGCGCCAGATGAGCGTGCACCCAGGGCAAATGGCGGAAGTCGATTTTACCTTTACCAACAATAGTCATAGCGAAAGCTGGGGGCGGGCAGTGCCCAGCGTGTCGCCCTCCAATGCCACGACACATTTACGTAAAATCAGCTGTTTTTGTTTTCAGGAGCAGCAGTTGGCGGCCAATGAGCGACTGACTATCCCGCTCGTTTTCCAGTTGGCGAGAGACCTTCCCGACGATATTAATACCATTACGCTGGTGTATACCTTGTACCCGGTAGAGCGTGCGATTCAAAACATCACTTTGAATAATACGCTCAACAACAGTTCGAATAACGACCCTCAGAATGATTCCAAGAGCAGTTCCAAGAACAATAAAGCGGTGGGAGAAGCGATATGAGCAGTGGTAGCTATTATGTTCCAGCGAGTAGCCGATGGCCTGTTCTTGGCTCGGTTGCCTTAGGCGCCATGATGGTCGGTACGGGTATCAAACTCGTCTACGATACGGGCTTGCCGTTGGTGCTAATCGGTGTGGTGGGCATTGTCGCTGTTATGGCGCTCTGGTTCCGTGACGTGATTAGCGAGTCTCGGGGAGGCCTGTACGATGCCCAAATGGATCGCTCATTTCGTTGGGGCATGGGCTGGTTTATTTTTTCGGAAGTAATGTTTTTTGCCGCGTTTTTTGGCGCACTGTTTTATGTACGCATGTTTGCTATTCCATGGTTAGGGGGAGAAGGCGCAAAAGGTGTTTCCGCATTACTGTGGCCTGACTTTGTAGCAACATGGCCGCTGTTGAACCCGCCAGACACGTCTATTTCAGGTCCCCAGCAAGTATTTAGCCCGTGGCAGCTCCCTCTTGTTAATACGCTGATTTTGATTACCTCCAGCATCACGCTCACTGTTGCCCACGAAGCCTTAAAAGTGGGTGACAGGAAAACATGCCGCAACTGGCTAACGGGCACCGTGCTACTGGGGTTCTGTTTCATATTTATTCAAGGTGTCGAGTACTACGAGGCCTACGCGCATTACGGAATTACCCTAGAAGCTGGGATCTTTGGTGCGACGTTCTTTATTTTGACCGGGTTTCATGGGGTGCACGTTATTATCGGCACGCTGATTTTAGCCACCATGCTGGTGCGCATTATTAAAGGGCATTTCGCCGACGAAAACCATTTTGGTTTTGAAGCCTCTTGCTGGTATTGGCACTTTGTTGATGTGGTATGGGTTGGGCTGTTTATTTTTGTCTATGTCTTATAGCCGTATTAGCCTAACTGGCCCGACCAGTAGCCAAAAATAATAAGGGCCATGAGCAGGCAGGCTAAACCAATTCGCCATTTGAGAGAGAGTAGCAGGCGGCGGGACGAAGCGTTATCCCGTATCAGGAAAGCGGCGCCCATGGCCAGGCTGATAACCATCACGATAAACACGGCGGCAATGAGTAATTGTAACCACATGATAAAACCCTCTCGGCAATGGCGTTTTTATAGTTGGTGTCTGTTCTGGAGTTTGCTGGTAGCGTTAGGTATCAGTTTAGGACTATGGCAGTGGGAGCGGGCAGATGACAAGCGGTTAGCTATCGCCGCACGCGATGCAGCGCCAGCCTTGGTGCAACCTACCGAGCAGCCTGCTCAAGGCGCCCAGGTAACGTTGCGCGGTCAGTACTTGGCTGAGCAAACACTCTATTTGGATAATCGCATCCTAGACGGAAGAGTGGGTGTGGCAGTACTAACCCCGCTGCGTGATAGTAACGGTCAGCTTTGGCTGGTACAACGTGGCTTTTTAGCCACCGGACCGCGTCGTGAAACGCCTCAGACAGCCACACCCAGCGGCACGGTTGAGCTGACTGGCGAGTGGCAGGAGGTTCAGGCCGGTGGGCCGCTATATGGTGAAAATAGAGAAGGGGAAAGGCTGCAGCAGCTAAGCCTTGAACCTTGGCACGCTACGCTAGGTGCGTTTAGCTACCCAGGCTGGTTGCACGCCAACGAAGGCGATGGGGTCTTGAGCCCATGGTGGGAAGCCAATGTGATGCCGCCCAGCCGGCATATGGGATACGCCTTTCAGTGGTGGGGCCTAGCATTGGCAGCTTTGGTGGTGATGGTTATTGGCGGACATAAATTACGTCGCGATGGCGCCGATAAAAAGAGTTTAGTTAATAAAAATAAACAGAGGTGAAAAGTATGCAGGACGCCAAGCACATTCGCCGTCAGCGGCTCAAGTTAATCCTTATTTTTGTCATATTTACACTACCCATGGTCGCGGCTTGGGGAATGGTCGAGCTACGCATCGGTATCCCAGATCGCCATACCGCTCACGGAAATGTGGATCTGGAATTGCCCATGCTTGACGAGTGGCCTTTAACAACAGCTGCGGTCAATAGCCAAGAGGAGTGGATATTGGCCTTTGACTGCGCTCAACAGTGCGAGCAGCGTAAGGATGAGTTTTGGCGTTTACACCGGGCTTTGGGACGCGAAGCGCCGAGATTGACCCGTTTACGGATTGGCGGGGATCCTGAACCGCTACCGGGAGAAATGACCAGCGAATGGCAGCACTTGCCCTCATGGCGTCAAGACAATTCGGTTTGGCTGCTTGATCCTATGGGGCGACCAGCACTGGCCTTTGAAGCCAATGTCGCCACTAAGTATGTGCTTGAGGATATCCAGCATCTACTTAAAGTGAACCCTCAATAAAGCGCGCTAGCCTCTGCTGTTAAGGAAACGCCATGCACGATTCATTTGAGCGCCGCTTGCGCTGGTTAGTGCGATTAACGCTGGTAGGTACTCTGTTCACCGCCGTAGTCATGTTGGTAGGCGCCTGGACGCGTTTAGTCGATGCTGGTTTAGGTTGTCCTGACTGGCCGGGTTGCTACGGCAAGTTATTAGTTCCCGATATTGATCTCGCCACACTTCGTCATCCCGATGTTCCCTTAGAGCCATTTAAAGCGTGGGTAGAAATGGTCCATCGCTATATCGCGACGCTGCTGGGGTTGGTGGTCATTAGCGTTGTAGCCTTGGGCTGGCCGTTGCGTCATCGTCGCAATTACCCGTGGCGCCAGAGTTTGATGCTGCTAGTGGTTATTTTGCTCCAGGGTGCCTTTGGGGCCTTCACCGTTACGCTTAAATTATGGCCTCAGGTCGTTACTCTTCATTTGTTAGGCGGTTTGAGTGTTCTGCTGCTGTTCTTCTGGCTGCATCTACGCTTACGTCTAGTGGTGACGCCAAAACCGAAAAATGTATCTCGCCGCGCCAGTAGCTGGTGGGGTGTCGCGGCATTTTTGCTAGTAGTGCAGTTGGCTTTAGGTGGGTGGGTATCCAGCAATTATGCCGGTATCGCGTGCCAAGGATTCCCGACTTGCAATGGCCAGTGGCTGCCTGCGATGGACATCAGCGAAGGCTTTCATCTTACCCAGACTGTAGGGCCCAATTACTTGCATGGGCAGTTGCATGCCGATGCACGTACCGCGATTCAAGTGGTTCATCGCCTGGGAGCATTGTTGCTTGGTGTCGGAATAATAGCGCTCTGGTGGCGTTATCGGCATTGGCAGAGTGTTGCAAGGCCGCTCGCGATAGTCGTTGGCTTGTATGCGCTACAGGCTGCATTGGGGGTTGCCAATGTGTTGCTTTGGTTGCCGCTATGGCTGGCGCTACTGCATACAGCTGGCGCCATTGCGTTGGCCGCCGGATTCGTTTGGGCGTGGTGGCGTTGGCGCTACCAAGCGAATGCTGCTTACTCAACGACCACTCAATCACCTTATAACAATGTAATCGCTCAATAAAAAGGAAGCATGCCATGCGAAATATAACAATGACGCTGCCCACGGCACTGCCTTCTATGGTTTGGGGCTGGAAAGAGCTACTTGGCCTATGCAAAATCAAAGTGGTGGCCGTTATGTTGGTGTGTACTGCCGTAGGGATGGCATTAGCCACCCCAGGCTTACCACCGCTGGCAAACGTCATCCTGGGGCTAGCCGGAATCGGCTTGGCCTCTTGCGGTGCGGCCGCTTTTAATCATGTCATCGACCGCCGCTTGGATGCGGTAATGACGCGAACTTCTCGCCGTCCTGTGGCAAGTAAGCGGTTACCCGTGGCGATCGCTCTGGGATGGGCTTGCTTGCTTTCTGTCGCGGGGGTTGTGCTATTGGCGTGGCAGGTTAATCACTTAACGGCTGCGCTAACCTTTGCCTCTCTAATTGGTTATGCGCTGATTTATACCGCTTTTTTAAAGCGGGCTACGCCACAAAATATCGTTATTGGTGGGGTGGCGGGCGCAGCACCACCACTTTTAGGCTGGGTCGCTATCACAGGACAAATCACCCCTGAACCGCTGCTGCTGATGCTGATTATTTTTGCCTGGACGCCACCCCATTTTTGGGCGCTGGCCATTCATAAGCGTGACGATTATGCCCGGGCGGGCATTCCCATGCTGCCTGTTACTCACGGGATTCCTTTTACGCGATTGCAAATTTGGCTGTATGGATGGCTCACCGTGCTAACCACTTTATTGCCAGTGATGATAGGCATGAGTGGCGCACTCTATCTATTCATTGTGCTGTTTCTCAATGCACGCTTTATGGTTTGGAATTGGCGAGTGTGGCGTGGTCAGGATCCCACTGCCCCTATCGGCGCATTCTGGTTCTCGATTCGCTACCTGTTAGGTGTTTTCGGTGCGCTAATACTCGATCACTACACTGCGGCGCTGATCTGGTAGCCCTGCGCAGAAAGTGATCTGTAGGCCGTCCATTCAGCTAGATCGAGCTCAAGTCTCGATGCTATTGGCTTAATGGTGGTATAAGGGTGTACAATTTTCGTTAAGTAATTTATTCGCTTAATGAGGAGTTTCATGAACTCAACGATAGCGCTGGTATTACTGGCCGTGGCGATTGCGGTGATTATAGGGCTATGTTTCTACGCGTGGTCTTTACGTAAAGAGGTAAGTCGCCGAGAAGCTTACCGGCGCGACGAAGATGCTCGCGCTCAGCAAAATAGCTTAGAAAATCTCGATTATGTTGCGAGCGCGCTGGTTCAGGAGCAGGTCGATATTACCGAGGGCGCCTGGCGCTGTAAGGTGCTACTGGAGATTATTGATCCTAGCTTGACGGAAAAAGCTGAATTTAAAGCCTTTGCTGAGCACTATAGCCGCACTCAGCATCTGAATACGCATTCCGCCCGTCAGCAGTTGTCACCCCGCGAGCGTATGCAGGAAGACAAAGAGCGGTTGATGGTTGAAAATGACATGCGTGAAGCCGTGTTGGAAGCTGCACGAGCAGTGTTAACATGGCGTTCTGCAGATAAAAACTAGCTGCATTAAATATTGATTTTGAGCGATTAAAACCGCCAAAATGCATAGCAAACTAATTTTTAGTGCTCATCGTGGCAATTTTGCTATGCTGAATGATGTCGGTATTGGCAAGAAGTTGATATCTTGGCATTGTTGCCTTCTAGCGCTTAAGCGTTAATGATAGGCACACCGTTCTGTATTGACTATGTTTTGAGTGATTAGTACGTGGCTACTGGGAGCTTGGTGCATTGGCTGTTGATATAGGACAGGCGAAAAATGGATGCTCTCGCAAATAAGAAGCATTGGACAGATTTGGTCAATTATGACCATTTCAGCATTGGATCAAGAAGGAGTCTTGCATGAAAAAATCAACGACTGGCTTGCTAATCGGTTCCGCACTGGTAGTAGGTCTATCTGGCTGTGCCAGCTCGGCCTCACAGTCTTCCGGCCAAGCAAGCGCTAGCAGCGACCGTAGCTGGTACCAGCACCCTGCGGTATGTGGCCTGGCGGGCAGTGTTATCGGTGGCAGCATTGGCTACGCCACCAGCAGCAGTTCAGATGAAGAGAGCGGTGCTGCCACTGGCGCAGCTGCTGGTGCGGCTATCGGCGGTCTACTGTGTGCTGATCGTACTCCTGAGCCGGTTGCTCCGCAGTGCCCAAGCTATGGCGAAGTGCCGGCTGGTGTTGCTGTTGACGCTGAAGGTTGCCCGCTAGATTCTGACGGTGACGGCGTGCCTGACTACCGTGATCAGTGCCCAGGTACTCCTGCTGGCGTAGAAGTTAACGCTAACGGCTGCCCGCTTGATTCCGATAATGATGGTGTTCCGGATTACCGCGATCAGTGCCCGAACACGCCTGCTGGCGTAGAAGTGAACGCACTGGGTTGCCCGGACAGCGTTGTTCTTCAAGATGTTAACTTCGAATTTGATTCTGCACAGTTAACTTCTAACGCCCAGAACGTACTGAACGGTGTTGCTGAGCGTTTGGTCAGTAACCCTGATGTTCGCGTAAGCATCGAAGGCCACACTGATTCACGTGGTTCTGATGAGTACAACAAGAACTTGTCACAAGAGCGTGCTGAGTCTGTTGCAAGCTACCTAGCAAGTCGCGGTGTAGAAGCTAACCGTATGCGTGCAGTAGGTTACGGTGAAGAGCAGCCGGTAGCCTCTAATGAGACTGAAGAAGGTCGCTTCCAGAACCGTCGCGTTGAACTGGATGAGTGGAACTAAGTTCACTTATCTTCTGAGGTTTGTAGACGACCTATAACTGGCTAACTGCAATCCACAGGTAAAGAAACGGGAGGCTTATGCCTCCCGTTTTTATTTTAAGCGGTAGGTAAGTCTGCTAGGCTTGCCGTTGTTTTATAGTGGTAAATTTTGCACCTCCCAAGACCATTGATAGCGAAATGTGATCCTTGGTATGGATCACCACTGCGCTCAAGGAACCTGAATGCCTATTGTTACTCTGCCTGACGGCAGTCAAAAAACGTTTGAAGCACCGCTAACCATTATGCAGCTCGCAGAATCCATTGGCCCTGGTTTGGCTAAGGCCTGTGTCGCTGGAAAGATCGATGGTGTGCTGGTGGATGCTGCTGACCTGATTGAACAAGACGCAAAAGTGTCGATTATCACCGCTCGTGACGATGAGGGACTGGAAATTATCCGCCACTCCTGTGCTCATCTTATCGGTCATGCGGTTAAGCAGATGTACCCCGAGGCCAAGATGGCGATCGGGCCGGTCATTGATGACGGTTTTTATTACGATATTGAGTTTGGTCAATCCGTAACACCGGAAGACTTAGAAGCGATAGAAGCGCGCATGCAATCTCTGATTGAGCGCGAGTACGATGTGGTGCGCGAGTACGTTAATCGCGACCAGGCAATGCTGACATTTTTGCATCGTGATGAACCTTATAAGCAGGAGATTATTCGCGAGTTTCCTGACGACGCGACGATCCGGCTTTATCATCACGAAGAGTACACCGACATGTGTCGCGGGCCGCACGTGCCGAATACCCGTCACTTAAAAGCCTTTAAGCTGACCAAGCTGGCTGGTGCTTATTGGCGCGGTGACGCAGCCAATACCATGCTGACGCGTATTTACGGCACCGCATGGGGCGATAAAAAACAGCTTAAAGCGTATCTCAAGCGTCTTGAAGAAGCGGAAAAGCGTGATCACCGTAGGCTGGCCCGCAAAATGGACTTATTCCATATTCAGGAAGAAGCGCCGGGCATGGTGTTTTGGCATCCCAATGGCTGGACGATGTATCAGGCCTTGGAAGAGTACATGCGCAACATTCAGCGTGAGCATGGCTACCAAGAGATAAAAACCCCGCAGGTGGTTGATCTCTCCTTGTGGAAGAAATCCGGTCACTGGGGGCATTACAGTGAACTTATGTTCACTACGGAGTCAGAGAAGCGCGAATACGCCGTCAAGCCCATGAACTGCCCTTGCCATGTGCAGGTGTTTAATCAGGGGCTGAAAAGCTACCGTGATTTACCGCTGCGTTTGGCCGAATTTGGTAGTTGCCACCGTAACGAGCCTTCCGGTTCGTTGCATGGTCTGATGCGCGTGCGTGGCTTTACCCAAGATGATGCGCATATTTTCTGTACCGAAGGCCAAATTCAAGCTGAGGCGGAAGACTTCATAGCGCTAACGCTGCAAGTGTATAAAACGCTTGGTTTTGAAGATGTAGAGTTAAAGCTTTCAACGCGCCCTGAAGACTTCCTGGGCGAAGCTGAAGTGTGGGATCAGGCCGAGCAGGGTCTTGAAGCGGCATTGAATTCGACTGGCTTGGCGTGGGATCTGCAGCCAGGCGAGGGGGCTTTTTACGGCCCTAAAATAGAATTCGCTTTACGTGACTGCCTGAATCGTGTCTGGCAGTGTGGTACCCTACAGCTTGATTTCAATTTGCCAGGACGTTTAGGGGCTCAGTACGTTGATGAAGATGGCGTACGTAAGACCCCAGTAATGCTTCACCGCGCAATTTTAGGCTCCTTTGAGCGTTTCTTGGGGATTCTGATTGAGCACTATGCAGGCGCTATGCCATTATGGCTTGCGCCACAGCAAGCGGTTATCATGACTATCACCGATTCACAGCGTGAATATGCGCTTGAATTAGAGAAACGCCTGCAAAAAAGTGGCTTGCGTGTTAAAGCGGACTTGAGGAACGAGAAGATCGGCTTTAAAATCCGTGAGCATACGTTACAGAAAGTTCCCTATCTCCTTGTGGTGGGAGATAAGGAAGTCGAAGCTGACTCAGTGGCCGTGCGAACACGCAGCGGCGAAAACCTCGGTACAATGACGGTCGATGAATTTATTGAACGCCATACTGCCGAGAGAGCAGCCCTGGCGACATCGTCAATTGCCTAAGGAGACGGAACGATCAAGAGAAGCAACCAGCGCGGGCGTCCAGCAGACAAGCGCCCACCAATGAACGAGCGAATTGTCGAAGAAGAAGTACGTCTTATTGGTAGCGACGGTGAGCAGTTGGGTGTCGTGCCCACCACCGAAGCGCTAGAGCGTGCTGAATCTGAAAGCTTAGATCTCGTGCAAATTTCGAATGCCGATCCCATCGTCTGCAAGATTATGGATTACGGCAAGTTCGTTTTTGAGACCAAGAAGCAAAAAGCGGCTCAAAAGAAGAAGCAGAAGCAAATCCAGGTTAAGGAAGTCAAATTCCGTCCTGGCACCGATGAAGGCGATTATCAGGTCAAGCTTAAAAACCTGACGCGCTTTTTGGAAGGTGGTGACAAGGGCAAAGTCACACTGCGCTTCCGTGGTCGTGAAATGGCGCACCAGGACATCGGTCGTAAGCTGATGGAAAGGATCGCGGCAGACCTGGAAGAGATCGGAGCGGTAGAGGCTTTCCCGAAAATGGAAGGCCGCCAGATGATCATGATTATTGCCCCGAAGAAGAAGTGATCCAACGGCGATTTAAACGGGCCATCTTTAGCAAGGTGGTCGGCCCTGGGTTTTCTAAAAAATATCGAGCGGAGTTTTCCTCATGCCGAAAATCAAAAGCAACAGCGGCGCTGCCAAGCGCTTCAAAAAGACTGCTAATGGCTTTAAGCACAAACAGTCTTTCCGTAGCCACATCTTGACCAAGAAGTCGACCAAGCGTAAGCGTCAGCTGCGTGGAATGAAGCAGATCCACGCGTCCGACAAAGCGCTTATCCAGCGTATGCTGCCGAATCTGTAAGTCGGGATTTCGTTTTTCTGAGTGCACAAATTTTTTGCCTCAGCCTTAAAGTCAGGAGTGTGTTATGACTCGAGTTAAACGTGGCGTAGTAGCGCGTCGTCGTCATAAAAAAGTATTGAAGCTTGCCAAAGGTTACTACGGTGCCCGTTCGCGCGTTTTCCGCGTTGCCAAGCAAGCCGTTATCAAAGCTGGTCAGTACGCCTACCGTGACCGTCGCAACCGTAAGCGCCAGTTCCGCGCGCTATGGATCCAGCGTATCAACGCCGGTGCACGCGTCAACGGTATGTCGTATAGCCGCTTTGTAGGCGGTCTTAAGAAAGCCGGTATCGAAATCGACCGTAAAGTATTGGCCGATTTGGCAGTACACGAGAAGGCTGCTTTTGCTGCCATCGTGGAAAAAGCCAAGGCTGCCCAATAAGGTAGTTTGTGCTGGGCTTTTGCCCGTGCAACGTGCCTGAGGTCATTTCAGAGTGACCCATCCAGGGGAAGAGCAGCCGCTCTTCCCCTGTTTTTTTGTCACCTTCAACGTGCCACGCCATCTTCACGGATGGACACCGCTTAATTCGGAGTGAAACGGATGGATCACCTTCCTACTCTGGTATCTGAGGCTCGCGACGCCATTCAGGCTGCGCAGAGTGTCGCCGCACTAGACGAGTTACGAGTACGCTACTTAGGTAAGAAAGGTGAGGTAACCGCCTTGCTGAAAGGCCTGGGAAAACTCTCAGCCGAAGAGCGCCCGGCAGCGGGTGAGCGTATTAATCAGGCCAAGCAAACACTGGCCGATGAAATTGATGCCAAGCGTCAGCAGCTTGAAAGTGCTGCGCTTAATGCCCGTTTGGCCGCGGAGAGTATCGATGTCACCTTGCCTGGGCGGGGGCAGGCCGATGGTGGTCTGCATCCAGTGACGCGTACGCTTGAGCGCATAGAGGGGCTGTTCACCCGTATTGGTTATGACGTGGCGGTAGGGCCAGAAATTGAAGATGATTATCACAATTTCGAAGCCCTCAATATTCCCGCTCACCATCCCGCTCGCGGTATGGCTGATACCTTCTATTTCGATGCCACGCGTCTGCTCCGTACTCACACCTCGCCGGTGCAAGTGCGCACGATGAAAAGCAGCGAGCCGCCCATTCGTATCGTTTGCCCGGGGCGTGTCTATCGCAGCGACTCAGATCTGACCCACACCCCCATGTTCCACCAAGTGGAGGGCTTGTTGGTCGATGAGGGGGTTAGCTTTGCTGACCTCAAAGGGACAATCGAAGACTTTCTGCAGGCATTTTTCGAGCGCGACGATCTTTCGGTGCGTTTCCGGCCTTCCTACTTTCCATTTACTGAACCCTCCGCCGAAGTGGATATTCAGTGCGTGATGTGTAGTGGGTCAGGCTGTCGCGTGTGTTCCCACAGCGGCTGGCTGGAAGTGATGGGTTGCGGCATGGTACATCCTGAAGTCTTCCGTCATTCGGGTATCGATACCGAGCGCTATACCGGTTTTGCCTTCGGGATGGGAGCCGAGCGATTGGCAATGCTACGCTACGGCGTGAATGATTTACGCCTGTTCTTTGAAAACGATCTGCGTTTTTTACGTCAATTCGCTTAAGACCGCCGCCGAATACAGGATCAACGATGAAATTTTCAGAACAGTGGCTGCGTGAGTGGGTATCGCCGCAGCTTGAAACGCAGGCAATGGCCGACCAAATCACCATGGCGGGCTTGGAAGTCGACGCTGTTGAAGCGGTAGCCTCCGCATTCAGCGGTGTCGTGGTGGCTGAAGTGCTGAGCAAAGAGAAGCATCCTGATGCGGATAAGCTTAATGTTTGCACCGTTGATGACGGTAGTGGGGAGCCTGTTCAGGTTGTCTGCGGAGCGCCCAATGTAGATATTGGTCAGAAAATCCCCTTTGCCCAGGTAGGCGGCGTGCTGCCAGGCGATTTCAAAATCAAAAAAGCCAAGCTGCGTGGCGTTGAGTCGCGCGGGATGATCTGTTCTGCATCGGAGCTGGGGCTTGAAGAAGAGACCTCGCCCGGCATTCTGGTGCTGTCGTCCTCTGCACCAGTGGGTGTCGATTTCCGAGAGTTCATGCACCTTAATGACATGACGATTGAGGTCGATCTGACGCCGAACCGGGGGGACTGTCTGAGCATTAAGGGGATGGCGCGAGAAGTCGGCGTCCTTAACCGGTTGCCGGTTAACGGGCCCGTAATCTCAGCGGTGGCCGCTGAGATTGAGGATAGCTTTCCGGTGAGCATAGACGCGCCGGAGCAGTGCCCGCGTTATATTGGCCGCGTAATTAAGGGCGTTAATGTTAAGGCTGAAACACCGCTGTGGATGGTAGAGCGTCTTCGACGCAGTGGCGTGCGCTCTATTGACCCGGTGGTGGATATTACCAACTACGTCATGCTGGAATTAGGCCAGCCGATGCACGCCTTTGACCGTGACAATCTGCAAGAGGGCATAGTAGTCCGTATGGCCAAACCGGGCGAACGGCTAACGCTGCTTGATGGTAGCGAGCTGGCGCTGCGTCCCGAAACGTTGGTCATTGCCGACAGCTCCGGTCCGCTAGCTATGGCCGGTGTGATGGGCGGGGAAAACTCCGGTGTTCATAAAAATACCCAGACGATTTTCCTTGAGTCAGCGTTCTTTACCCCGCTGGCCATTGCAGGACAGGCGCGCTCCTACGGGCTACACACCGATGCATCGCACCGGTTTGAGCGCGGAGTCGATCCCCAGTTGACGCCAGTTGCCGTTGAGCGCGCTACCCAGCTTTTAATTGAGATTTGCGGTGGTCAAGCTGGGCCTGTTGTTGAAGCACAAAGTGCTGAGCATATGCCTGCTGAGCGTTCGATCCTGTTGCGCAGTGCGCGATTAGAGAAGGCGCTTTCCAAGGCGCTCGATAGCGATGATGTGACCGATATCTTGCAGCGCTTAGGGCTTGAAGTCAGCGTGCAGGATGCCGGTTGGGCGGTTACTGCGCCAAGTTGGCGTTTTGACCTGGCCATTGAAGAGGATCTTATCGAAGAAGTAGCGCGTATCCACGGCTACAATAATTTGCCGGTTCGCCGCCCGTCGGCACGCTTGGCGCTTCGTTCGGGAGACGAGGCAACGCTTACCCAGGCACGACTGCGTCGCCAGATGGTTGCCCGGGGTTTTCAGGAAGCGATTACCTACAGTTTTGTGGCTCCCGAGCTGCAAGCGACCATGCTGCCTGATGCCGTTAGCCCGACGCTAGCTAATCCTATCTCAGCTGATTTGTCGGTGATGCGTGCTAGTTTGTTTCCCGGCTTGGTGCGCGCCATGGAGTATAACC
Source organism: Halomonas sp. QHL1 (assembly GCF_001882345.1). Lineage (GTDB taxonomy): Bacteria > Pseudomonadota > Gammaproteobacteria > Pseudomonadales > Halomonadaceae > Vreelandella. The sequence continues at coordinate 920,507 of NZ_MINL01000001.1, read as the reverse complement.
TTAACCGTCAGCAAACCCGCGTGCGGCTGTTTGAAACCGGGCTAGTCTTTAATGGCGAGCTGGATGCGCTGTCTCAAGTGCCGATGCTTGGCGCCCTGGTATGTGGTGCCCGGGGAACCGAGGGCTGGAGTGAGGCGAAAGGGCGGGTTGATTTCTACGATCTAAAAGGCGATTTAGAGAGTGTCCTGGCGTTGGGGGGTGACCCTGAAGCCTGGCGCTTTGAGCGTGCAGAGCACCCGGCCCTTCATCCTGGGCAGAGCGCGCAGCTGCTGCACCGTGGGGAGCCAGCAGGCTGGATCGGCACCCTGCATCCACAGGTTCGTGCAACGTTAGGCTTAAAGATGGATGCCGTACTGTTTGAGGTGCGTCTGGATGCGCTTAGCCAAGGCCGGATACCTGCCTTTGAACCGCTATCACGCTTTCCTGAGGTGCGTCGTGATTTGGCGTTTATACTCAAAGAGACGATCCCTGTTCAATCTTTGCTGGATTGTGCCAAGCAGCAGGCAGGTGAGTATCTACAGGACATCAAGCTATTTGACGTTTATGCAGGTAAAGGCGTGGCTGAAGAGCACAAGAGTGTTGCTTTGGGCTTGACCTGGCAGCATCCATCGCGCACGCTAAACGATGAGGAAATCAACCAGTTGGTCGATTCAATTGTGACACAGGTGCGTGTCAAGTTAGATGCTGAGCTGCGCGGCTAAGTAAGTAGCTATGTGAGTACCTGGGCTACGCCACGATGCTTATCACGTTCTTGGCAATGTGCTTGCTACTGTACGTTTGATACAGAGCGTTTGTTGCTGTGTTTGCTTCAAGGATAAGGAGAAGCCTTATGGGTGCGTTGACCAAAGCAGAGCTAGCCGAACATTTGCATGCAGAGCTAGCCCTGTCCAAACGAGAAGCGAAGGCCATGGTCGAAGCTTTTTTTGAAGAGATTCGAGCCTGTCTTCGTGAGAACGAACAGGTAAAGCTGTCGGGTTTTGGTAACTTTGATCTGCGTGATAAGCGCGAGCGACCAGGACGTAACCCAAAAACCGGTGAAGAAATTCCCATTTCTGCTCGAAGAGTCGTGACGTTTCGCCCAGGGCAGAAGCTTAAGCAGCAGGTTGAGCACTATGTGGGCGGGGAATAGCCTTTTGGTTTGAGGAATGCTTTTACTCTCAGGTAAGTAGCTGATCCCATGCTAAACAAGATTAGTCCCCCATAAAAAGGAGCGCCTTCTGGCGCTCCTTTTCTCTTTCTGATGGCCTTTGTGATAAGCGTATCTGGTGCAATGATGGTTTTCCGTTGCCCCTATATGCCGCCACCTTCAATTAGCCAGGTAATCACCACCTTAATAACGTAACCCAGCATGCCTGCACCAAGCACTACAAACAGCATGATGGTGCCAAATTTGCCTGCGTTCGATTTCTTGGCCAAGTCCCAGATAATAAAACACATAAATATGATCAGGCCGCCAATCATTAGCGGGGTGATCCAAGCCTCGAAGGTTTGCTGCATAGCCACTCCTGTGTGCTGCGTGGGCGCTACCCGTTGCGGGTGATGTGTCTCATTCTAACCAGTCATGTTAATATTTGAGCAAATTCATCGGGTATTTGTCGACTTGACGGTTGGCACTGTGACACTTTGACAGGGGAGTGACGATGCCAAAGCTAAATATTTTGGTGGGTACCATGTATGGCGGTGCCCTTGATGTGGCAGAGCAAGTGAAGCCCCTTTTTGAACAGGCCGGTTACGCTGTGGAGATTCTTGAACAGCCATCGGTTGATGATATTGCCAGTGGAGACGCCGATTTGGCGCTGTTTTGTGTATCGACCACGGGCAGTGGAGATTTTCCAGGCAGTTTTGTGCCCTTTGTCCGACAGTTGCGTGATCAAAGTCCCGCGCTTACTTCGCTGCGTTACGGACTCATTGCACTCGGTGATAGCTCTTATGGCGATACATTTTGCGGTGCCGGCCGTGCGCTTGATGAACTACTGGCGGATCATGGCGCGACTCGTTTGGGGGAGCGACTAGAGGTCGACGCCATGGAGACCTTTATGGCCGACGATGCTGCTATCCCCTGGGTGGAAGAGTGGATCGTTGACCAGCAATTAGAGGTGGCTTGAGCGATGCAGCGAGCGCCTACCTCGCCTGAGCGCATTAGCGTGGCACTGGGCCTATGTGTCGTTATGCTGGCAACCCTACCTCGCTACATGGCGGGCGGGTATGAAACCCGCCAGACGTTGATTATTTTCGCCTTAGCACTGGTGGCCTTTGCGGCTATTGTCCAGTGGCGCCTATTGGCGGTGGAGGCACGTCGTCGGCTGCCGCAACTGTGCAAACGGTTAGTCGTTATGCTGCTGCTAGGAATGGTTGTGATGGGGGGCTGGCACGCGCTGTTTACGGACTGGATCAGCTGGCAGGTGTTCATCTCCCATGGCGCAACCCTTGGAGTGTTGCTTCATGCAATTACCCTATGGTGGTCGGGTGAGCGTTCTGCCCAATAGCTTTTTTGCTGTAGCGATTGAAAAAGTCGCTGCAAGACGCACAAAGCAGTAGAATGGAAGAAATTACGCAGCGTGGGGCGAATAATGAAGCTAAACACGCCTTAAAGCGGTTAATTGCTCGCTTATTCCCTTGTTTTTAAAATCACTGCCCCCATGTTGCGAGCATGGCGCTTGCCACTATGCGTTGGGGTTCTTAAAATTGCCCCTTTGATCTTTTTAGATCTAATCAGCACAATTACATGCAATCAACACAACGCCCAGCCGTTAGAGGACAATTCATGCAAGTTTCTGTCGAGACGACCTCCCAGATCGAACGCCGCATTACCATTCAAGTGCCAGCGGCCGAAATTGACGGGGCCGTTAGTGCTCGCTTGAAAGACACCGCGAAGAACGTTCGCTTGAATGGTTTTCGCCAGGGCCGGGTGCCGATGGCAGTAGTTCAGCAGCGCTACGGACAAGACGTACGTAACGAGGTTGTCAGCGAAGTAATGCGTGAGCGTTATGTGCGCGCTATTACCGAAGAGGGCCTGAACCCGGCTGGCTTCCCGCAAATTGAGCCATCGGTCAATGAGTCAGGCAAAGATCTAGAGTTCGTTGCGGTTATGGAGATCTACCCGCACGTTGAGCTGACCTCTATCGAAGGTACAGAGATTGAGCGTCCGGTGGTTTCTGTTAGCGATGCGGATGTCGATGAGATGATCGATACGCTGCGTAAGCAAAATGCGGACTGGGAAGAGGTGGACGCTGCTGCAGCTGACGGCGATCAAGTCACTATTGACTTCCAGGGTTATATTGGTGATGAGCCGTTTGAAGGCGGTAGCGCCGAAGGCCACACGCTGGTCATTGGTTCCAATAGCTTTATTCCTGGCTTTGAAGAGCAGTTAATTGGCGCCAAAGCGGGTGAAGAGAAGACCCTTAACGTCAACTTCCCTGATGATTACCAAGCCGAGCACTTAGCCGGTAAAGAAGCCACCTTTAAGGTGACCGTGCACAAAGTCAGCAGCCAGAAACTGCCCGAAGTAGACGCTGAGTTTATCGAGCGTTTTGGCGTTGAAGGCGGCGACCAGGAAAAATTCCGCGCTGAAATCAAGAAGAACATGACTCGTGAAGCGTCGCAAGCCGTTGATAACCGAGTTAAGCAGCAAGTGCTCGATGCACTGAAAAAGGTTAATGAAATTCCTGTGCCGAGCGCGCTGGTTCAGCAAGAGACCGATGGCATGAAGCGCCAAGCGGCACAGCAGTTTGGTTTAGGCGAAGATTTTGATGTCAGCCAGTTGCCCAACGAGCTGTTCGAAGAGCAGGCCAAAGGCCGCGTCCAGGTCGGCTTGTTGCTGGCTGAAGTGATCAAAGCTAACGAGCTCGATGCTGATGATGACGCTATCAAAGCAAAAGTAACCGAGCTTGCTGAGCAGTATCAAGATCCTGACGAAGTGGTTAGCTACTACATGGGTAACGAGCAACTGAAAACCCAAGTAAAATCTGCCATTCTTGAAGAGAAAGCGGTGGCTAAGCTGCTTGAGCAAACGAACATTAAAGACGTTGAGATGTCTTATCAGCAAGCCCTTGCCGCTGCGCAACAGCAGGCAGAGCAAGATGAGGGTGCTGAAGAAGGCGAGCAAGCGAGCGCCTAACACCCTGGAACGTGGCGCACCTGTATGTCGGTGCGCCTTTCCCTTCCCGGACGCAAGGAATCACCTGAATGAGTGAGTTTGATATTCAAAACGCTGGCGGTTTAGTGCCCATGGTGGTTGAGCAGAGCGCCAAAGGGGAAAGAGCCTACGACATTTACTCACGCCTGTTAAAAGAGCGTGTGATCTTCTTGGTAGGCCCTGTAGAAGACTACATGGCTAATCTGGTTGTTGCCCAACTGCTGTTCCTGGAGTCGGAAAACCCCGACAAAGATATTCACCTGTATATTAACTCACCAGGTGGTTCGGTCACCGCGGGTATGTCGATTTATGACACTATGCAGTTTGTGAAGCCAGATGTCTCTACCGTGTGTATTGGTCAGGCCGCCAGCATGGGTGCGCTGTTATTGACAGCTGGTGCTGCTGGTAAGCGTTACTGCCTGCCCAACTCACGCGTCATGATTCACCAGCCGCTGGGTGGTTACCAAGGCCAAGCGTCTGACATTGAAATTCATACCCGTGAAATTCTGGGTATTCGCGAGAAGCTGAATCAAATTCTTGCCCATCATACAGGCCAGGATATTGAAGCTGTATCGCGCGATACTGATCGGGATAATTTCATGAGCGCCAATACAGCCAAAGAGTATGGTTTGATTGATGCAGTGCTGGATAAGCGGCCTACATCCTGATAGCGTGATAGGATTCTGCTTTTCTAACGAGCTTTTCCGGCGGCGAAAGCCGCCGCAGTGATAGAGGTATGCGAATGGCCGACGGCAAAGGCAAAGACGAAGGTGGCAAACTGCTCTACTGCTCGTTTTGCGGCAAAAACCAAAACGAAGTACGTAAGCTGATTGCGGGCCCATCCGTCTATATCTGCGATGAGTGTGTCGACTTGTGTAATGACATCATTCGCGAAGAAGTTCTCGAAGCCGATGCCGAGAGCGATGAGGAACGTTTACCTACGCCTCGCGAAATACGTCATACGCTTGATGACTACGTCATTGGACAGGATCGCGCCAAAATGGTGCTTTCCGTAGCGGTGTATAACCACTACAAGCGTCTGAAAACAGATGTACGAGACGGCGATGTAGAACTAGGTAAATCGAACATTCTGCTGATTGGTCCCACCGGTAGCGGTAAAACGCTGCTAGCGGAAACCATGGCACGGTTACTGAATGTACCTTTTACCATTGCGGATGCAACCACGCTGACGGAAGCTGGCTATGTCGGTGAAGATGTCGAAAACATCATCCAAAAGCTGTTGCAGAAGTGCGATTACGACGTCGAGAAAGCCGAGCGCGGCATTGTTTATATCGATGAAATCGACAAGATTTCGCGTAAATCGGATAATCCTTCGATCACTCGCGATGTCTCGGGTGAAGGCGTTCAGCAAGCATTGCTGAAACTTATTGAAGGTACGACTGCCTCTGTGCCGCCTCAAGGCGGACGCAAACACCCCCAGCAGGAGTTTGTCCAGGTTAATACGGGCAATATTCTGTTTATCGTCGGCGGTGCCTTTGCAGGGCTGGATAAGGTTATTCGTGATCGCGCTGAAAAGGGCGGCATCGGCTTCAATGCGGCGGTGAAAAGCAAGGAATCCTCCCGTGGGGTGGGTGAGCTGCTTGCCGACGTCGAGCCGGATGATCTGGTTAAATTTGGCTTGATTCCAGAGTTTGTGGGCCGTTTGCCGATCATCGCAACGCTGATGGAACTCACCGAAGATGCGCTGGTGCAGATTCTGACAGAGCCCAAGAATTCGCTGGTCAAGCAGTACGCTAAACTGTTTGAAATGGAAGATGTAACGCTTGAATTCAGAGATGAAGCGTTACGTGCGGTGGCTGAAAAAGCCATGGAACGTAAGACAGGTGCTCGTGGGCTGCGCTCTATTTTAGAGTCAGTGCTGCTGGACACTATGTATGAAATTCCGTCGCTTGAAGGCGTCAGCAAAGTCGTCATTGATGGCTCGGTGATTGCTGGAGAGAGTGAGCCTCTGTTGATCTATTCTCAGCAGGAAGAAGCACGTGTCGACGGCACTGATGGTTAGTGGTTAGTCGAATGTCGCGGCCCAGCTTCAACCGCTTGCACTAAACCAAGGGGTCGCCTAGGCGACCCCTTGTTATTATAAAGAGTTTCTGTAGAACGCTCTTATAAAGCGTGTTGTGAAGCCAAGTTATCTAGCTATAAAGCCTAATTCGTGAAGTGTTACTGCCTAGCTTATTCAATGCTAACGTCTTAACCGCCAGCATTTAGAAAATGTGCAGTACTTTTCCAAGTACTCTTTCAAGTACTCATCCGATTTGTCGAGGAACGTCTGCGATGCAGCAGAACGCCGAACAGACACAATGTCTACCCCTTTTGCCATTGCGCGATGTGGTTGTTTATCCGCAAATGGTCATCCCCCTTTTTGTAGGTCGTGAAAAGTCTATCCAGGCGCTCGAAGCGGCGATGGAGGCTGATAAGCGTGTGCTACTGGTGGCTCAGCGTGAAGCGTCTCAAGATGAGCCTGACAACGCGGACCTTTACGCTATGGGCACCGTGGCTGATATCATGCAACTGCTTAAGTTGCCCGATGGCACGGTCAAAGTACTCATTGAGGGTAATTTCCGAGCGGATGTACTAAAAGTCGAAGAGAATGCCGCAGGTTACACCCAGGCGCATTTAACGGCCAGAGAGAGTGAGCCGCTTACCAGTCGTGAGCAAGAAGCACTGGTTCGCGTGTTGCTCAATCAGTTTGAGCAGTACGTCAAACTCTCTAAAAAAGTCCCCAACGAAGTGCTTAATTCGCTATCGGGGATTGAAGACCCAAGCCGCTTGGTGGACACCATTTGTGCCCATCTGTCGCTCAAAATTGGCGACAAGCAAGAGCTGCTTGAGATGGATCGCGTACGCGATCGTATTGAGCACCTGATGGCGCTGATTGAGTCTGAAATCGACCTGCTGCAAGTAGAGAAGCGCATCCGCTCGCGGGTCAAAGAGCAGATGGAAAAGACTCAGCGCGAGTACTACCTCAATGAGCAGATGAAGGCTATCCAGAAAGAGATGGGTGAGCTGGATAATGTGCCCAATGAGGCTGACAAGTACGAGTTGGCGATTAAAGAGTCTGGAATGCCTAAGGAGGCATCTGAGAAAGCCACTCAAGAGCTCAATAAGCTCAAAATGATGGCCTCAAACTCCGCCGAAGCGACCGTAGTGCGCTCCTATCTGGATTGGTTAGTCGCCGTTCCATGGAAAAAGCGCACCCGGGTTAAGCACGATCTCGTCAAAGCGCAGCAGGTGCTGGATGAAGATCACTACGGCCTGGAAGAGGTCAAAGCGCGCATCCTGGAATACCTTGCCGTCCAGAAACGTGTGCGCAAGATGAAAGGCCCTGTGCTGTGCCTCGTCGGGCCGCCGGGCGTAGGTAAGACCTCACTTGGCCAGTCCATCGCTCGAGCCACTAACCGCAAATATGTGCGTTTGGCGTTAGGTGGTGTCCGCGATGAGTCAGAAATTCGCGGCCATCGGCGTACCTACATTGGCTCATTGCCCGGTAAATTGATGCAGCGGATGAGCCGCGCCGGGGTTAAAAATCCGTTGTTCCTGTTGGATGAGGTCGACAAGCTGGGCATGGATCACCGCGGTGACCCGGCCTCTGCGTTGCTCGAAGTGCTCGATCCCGAGCAGAACAACAGCTTTAGTGATCACTATCTGGAGCTTGATTACGATCTCTCGGAGACGCTGTTCATCTGTACTGCTAACTCGATGAACATTCCCAGCGCACTGCTTGATCGTATGGAGATTATTCGTCTGCCGGGTTACACCGAAGATGAGAAGCTGGCGATCGCGAAGCGCTACTTATTGCCTAAGCAATTAGCCGCAAACGGCTTAAAAGGTGATGAGTTAACGCTGGAAGATAGCGCACTTTTAGAGCTTATTCGTTACTACACTCGAGAAGCGGGTGTGCGTGAGTTAGAACGGCAGATTGCCAAAGTGTCGCGAAAAGTGCTGCGAGAACGGCTTGAAAAAGAGCGTGAGCCGCAAGCCGCCCAAGCGGGTCAGAGCTTAACGGCAGAGCAAATTGAGCACTACGCAGGCGTACGCCGATACAGTTACGGCTTAGCGGAGCAAGACGACCAGATTGGCCGAGTGACGGGTCTTGCCTGGACATCGGTGGGAGGCGAACTGCTCAACATCGAGTCAGTAGTGACGCCGGGTAAAGGGCGAATTAACAAGACTGGGTCACTTGGCGATGTTATGAAAGAGTCGGTGAGTGCCGCCCACACGGTAGTGCGCGCCAGGGCAGAAACGTATGGCATTGATCCCGAACGGTTCGAAAAAGAGGACCTGCATATACACGTTCCTGAAGGGGCAACACCGAAGGATGGGCCCAGCGCAGGTATTGCCATGGTGACGGCTATTGTTTCCGCTTACACCCAGCGGGCGGTACGCTGCGACGTGGCCATGACCGGTGAAGTTAATCTGCGCGGTGAAGTATTGCCGATAGGGGGACTGAAGGAGAAATTGCTGGCAGCCCGCCGCGGTGGTATAAAGACTGTGCTAATTCCTGAAGAAAACCGCCGTGATCTCAAGGAAGTACCTGACAATATCAAAGGTGCATTGGATATTCGTCCGGTACGCTGGATAGATGATGTCTTAGCCGTAGCGCTAGCTGATAAGGTAGAAGACGGTGCGCCATTGAAAAGCACCGAAGCATCGTTTAGTAATAACGTCGTTGCTAGTACCCATTAAGCTGTTAAAGTCCTCGCTGGTCTTTAATTTTACTTAATATATGCCCGCTGTTCGTTTGGCGGGTATCTCGCGGCATGGTTGCTTGACAGATGTTTCAAGGCATTGCTATAAAACGCAACTATGCTTTGATCGTCGTATCCATCGGTGACCATGCCGTTCAGAGCCATTTTTTGAAACAGTCAAGGGGTGAAGAGTGAATAAGTCCGAGCTGATTGAAGCCATTGCCGCGTCTGCAGATATTCCGAAAGCAGCGGCAACCCGCGCATTGGATGCCATGGTGGAGTCTGTCACCGATAGCCTTAAGAAAGGCGAAAGCGTATCTCTGGTAGGTTTTGGTACCTTCGCGATCAAAGAGCGTGCTGCTCGTACTGGCCGTAACCCACAAACGGGTCAGCCAATTCAGATCAGTGCCGCCAAAGTACCCAGCTTCAAAGCAGGTAAAGCGCTGAAAGACGCCGTCAACTAATTTGACAGCGTTTGCTGTAACCTAATGGGCGCATCGCATTGGCGATGCGCCCATGTTATTTTCTGGTTCACTATTTATTTAGGTTTAGCGGGCCGATCTGTTTGGCTGTGACTATCTGAGGCTAGCATGCTGCAAAGTATTCGAGATGGCTCCAGGAGCTGGGGTGCCAAAATTATTATCGGTGTTATGGTTGCGGCCATGGCACTTTTCGGGATCGAGTCACTGTTCGGGCTTTTTGGCAATGATCCAGACGAAGTGGCGAGCGTCAACGGGCAGCCGATTATGCGTCAGCAGGTTGAGCTAGAAGTTCAGCGCGCGCTGCGCTCAGGCCAAGTGCCGCCAGAGCAAGAGCGTGCCTTGCGCAACGATATGGTTGATCAGCTTATTACGCAGCAACTGCTGTCCCAGTATGCAGAAGAGGGTGGCTTTGCCGTTTCTGAACAGCAGCTGGATCAGTTAATTGTCAGCCTGCCGGAATTTCATGATCAGGATGGCCGTTTCTCCGCAGAGGTGTTCCGAAATCGTCTCTCCGGTGCTGGCTATACGCCGGTCTCCTTTCGTGAAGAATTACGCGTCGATATCCAGCGTCAGCATTTACAACAAGGCTTAGCCTTTAGCGACTTTAGCCTGCCGAACGAGCAAGAGCGCTTGGCAGAACTGCAGCGCCAGCAGCGGAACTTCCGCTACGTGGTGCTGGATGGCGACGAGGTGGACGCTGATATCGACATCAGCGAGGACGATCTTCAAGCTTATTATGACGCTCATCAGGAGCGCTATGAGCGCCCGGAACAGGTACGCCTTGAGTATGTGCTGATTGACCGTCAAGCCATGGCGGAGGAACGTGACGTAGACGAAGAGGCGTTGCGTAATGCCTGGAGCGAGCAAAATCGTGATGCTGATCGCCGCGTATCCCACATTATGGTTACCTTTGGCAATGAGCGCAGCCGAGATGAAGCGCAGGAATTGGCCGAGACCGCTCGAGAAGCGCTGGACAGCGGTGAGTCGTTTGAAGACACCGCCGTTCGCTACTCTGACGATACAGCCAGTGCAGAAGAGGGTGGTGATCTTGGGGTGATTAGCCGTGGTTTCTTTGGCGACGCCTTCGATGAAGCGGCCTTTGGTCTCGAAGAGGGTGATGTTTCCCAGCCAGTTGAGTTGGATAACGCTTTCCACATCATTCAGGTGACGGACATTCAGGGGCCCACCTTTGAAGAGCAACGCGACGAGCTGGCTCGGGAAGTAGCGCTGCGCGAAGTTGATGATGAGTTTAATCAGCGAGTTCAACAGCTGATCGACGAGAGCTTCGCTGCCGATGATTTGCAAAGCGTTGCCGATGAGGTTGATCTAACGCTACAGCAGAGCGATTGGCTTGCTCGTGATGATGAGGCTGAAGGGGTGCTATCTGAGCCTGGCGTAATGTCAGCGGCTTTTAGCAACGACGTATTTGAAGAGGGCTACAACAGCGAAGTAATCGAGCTGGATCAGGATCGTCGCTTGGTATTGCGGGTTGCTGAGCAGCGCGATGCGACTCTGCTACCGCTTGATGAAGTGCGCGAGGACGTCGAAATGTCCGTAGCCGCAGAGCAGCAGCAAGAGGCGCTGCGTGAAGAGGCCCAGGCGCTAGTCACAAACCTGCGAGAAGATCAGCAGGTTGATGTTGATTGGCTCGAAGCCAACAACGTAGGCCGCCAAACTGATAACACTGTGCCTCAGTGGATTGTTCAGGAAGTCTTCCGCATGGCGCGCCCAGAAGAGGGCGAGAGCGTCTATCGCACGGTTGAGTTACCGCAAGGAGTTGCTGTGGTAGCGCTGGATAGCGTAAGCGATGGTGAGGTCGATGAGCAGATGGAGACATTCGTTGCGCAAATGGCCGAGCAGTTGCGTGCCCAGTCGGTGCTGCAGGGGTTGATTGATGACCTGCGCAGCGATGCCGATATAGAGCGATAGAATCGCTTAAATTCGAGTTGCAACCAGCAAGCACAAAAAGCCGATCGCGAGATCGGCTTTTTTATACCTGAAACACAACGATTTCAGGCGTTAGGCAATGCTGTCAAAGAGAACTGACGCAGCTCTGGAACCGTATGGTCGGAGTGCTCAATTACAATATCCCAACCGTGCTGGGCATCCCAATCACCTAGCACATAGCGAGTAGCAGGCACCTCTTCTACCGTGAGCGAATGCACTTTGGGACGATGGGTGTGGCCATGAATCATCGTGGCAACACCAAAGCGCTCCATTAGCGAGATAACCTCTTGCGGCGTCACGTCCATAATCGCCTCAGCCTTATTGGCATTGGCTTCGCCCGACTGCATGCGCAGGCTTTTGGCCAGTTCCAGGCGCTGTTCCAGCGGTAGAGCAAGCATTTGCGCCTGCCACGCCGGATTGCGTGACTGCTCGCGAAAGGCCATATAGGCCTCATCCTGGGTACACAGGCTATCGCCATGGAGGAGCACCACGGGAAGGCCTTGAATCTCTACTTGTTCGATATCAGATAGCAGCAGTGCCTGGCAGGCGTTCACAAAGCGTTCACCGAGCAAAAAATCACGGTTACCGTGCATTAAGTAGACAGCGGTGCCATCGCTGCTCAGCTTGTTTAAGCGCTGAATGACCTCCTGGGCAACGCCGCTAAGTGGATGCTGGGTGGCGTCGAGCAGGTCGTCACCAATCCAGGCATCGAAAAGATCGCCCAAGATGTACAGAGCATCGGCCCCTGGGGCAGTATGCTCTAGGTAGCGGTAAAACCCCTGATTGATCTCGGGGGTATCGCTACTTAGATGAAGATCGGCAACAAGCAGTGTGCGCATAAGGCTCCCAGCGTTATTCCGCGTCTTTAACGTACGCGCGCTCGATAATGACATCTTCAGAGGGTACGTCTGCGTGCATACCGCGGCGCGAAGTGGCTACGTCTTTAATCTCGTTGACCACATCCATGCCGTCAACAACTTCGCCAAATACCGCATAGCCCCAGCCTTGCAGGCTTTTGCCGCTGTGATCTAGAAAGCTGTTGTCGCCCACGTTGATAAAAAACTGCGCAGTGGCAGAGTGGGGGTCCTGGGTGCGCGCCATGGCTAGCGTACCGATAGTGTTTTTTAAGCCGTTGTCGGCTTCGTTGTCGATAGGGTCGCGGGTCGGTTTTTGCTCAAAATCTTTATCGAAACCGCCGCCTTGCACCATGAAGCCGTCAATTACACGGTGGAACAGGGTGCCGTCATAAAATCCGTCGCGAACATACTGTTCAAAATTCGCCGCGCTAATCGGCGCTTTTTCGTGGTTAAGAGCGATGGTGATGTCACCATGGTTCGTCTGTAATACGATCATAGATAAATTCCTGTTCAATAAAGACGTTCGCCTTGGCGCTGTGCATCGGCGTCACGTTATAATAGCGGTTTTGCCCTGCACCGCGAAGGGCCATAGGAGTATCCTATGTCTTTAAAGCACGTCTTCAAGGCTTAGCACGCCATCCACCACGAGGTTATCAACACCATCATGACCAACGAGACCACCCCAGCGCCGAACTTCATTCGCAACCAAGTACGCGACGAGATCGAGGGCGGCCAGGTCACTAAAATCGTGACACGCTTCCCCCCGGAGCCCAATGGCTTTCTGCATATCGGCCATGCGAAGTCGATCTGTCTAAATTTCGGGTTGGCGGAGCAACTGGGTGGCGAGTGTCATCTACGTTTCGACGACACTAACCCTGCCAAAGAAGAGCAGGCCTACATCGATGCGATCAAAGAGGACGTCAGTTGGCTAGGCTTTAAATGGACAGGCCCGGTGCGGTTTGCCTCTGATTACTTCGACCAGCTCTATGCCTGGGCGCAGCACTTAATGCGCGAAGGCAAAGCCTACGTTGACGATCTTTCTCCGGATGAAATTCGTGAGTATCGCGGCACTCTGACCGCGCCGGGCAAAGCCAGTCCTTACCGCGAACGCAGCGCCGAAGAGAACCTGGATCTTCTGGCGCGTATGCGCGAAGGGGAGTTTGGCGAAAGTGAAAAGGTCGTGCGCGCCAAGATTGATATGGCCTCACCCAATATCAATCTACGCGACCCGATAATTTATCGAATTCGCCACGCCACCCATCACCAAACCGGTGATAAGTGGAAAATTTACCCCTCTTACGACTTTACTCATGGCCAGTCAGACGCCATCGAAGGCATTACGCACTCGATTTGCACCCTGGAATTTGAAGATCACCGCCCGCTGTACGAGTGGTTTTTAAATAATCTGCCGGTACCCGCAACACCGCGCCAGATCGAGTTTGCCCGGCTGAATCTCGACTACACCCTGACTTCCAAGCGCAAGCTCAAGCTGCTGGTGGATGAGCAAATCGTCGATGGTTGGGACGACCCGCGCATGCCGACGATCTCGGGGATGCGTCGCCGTGGCTACACGCCAGCGTCTATTCGTAAGTTCTGCGAAATGATTGGCGTTACTCGTGCCGACGGTGGCCTGGTGGATATCGCTATGCTGACACACGCCATTCGCTCGGATCTTGAAGACAATGCCCCGCGCGCCATGTGTGTGTTAAAGCCGCTGAAAGTCGTGCTCACCAACGTGCCGGAAGATCACCAGGAGGTGTACGACGTTCCAGGTCACCCCGCCCGTGAAGATATGACGGTGCGTCAGGTGCCGTTTAGCCGCGAGCTGTATATCGACCAAGACGACTTTATGGAAGATGCGCCTAAAAAGTTCTTCCGTTTGGCACCCGGTAAAGAAGTACGCCTGCGCAATAGCTACGTGATCCGCTGTGACGAAGTAATCAAAGACGCCGCCGGTGAGATCAGCGAACTGCACTGCTCGGTGGATTTCGATACGCTGGGTAAAAACCCCGAAGGGCGTAAGGTCAAAGGCGTCATTCACTGGGTCAGCGCTGCACACGGCGTGCCCATGGAAGTGCGTCTTTACGACAATTTGTTCACCGTTGAGCAGCCTGATCGCGACAAAGATGTCGACTTTCTTGAGCATCTTAATCCGGAGTCACTGGTCGTTTGTCAGGCAATCGGTGAGCCAAGCTTAGCCCTCGCAACGCCCGAGTCACGCTTCCAGTTCGAGCGCATTGGCTACTTCTGCGCCGACCGCCACGACTCTACGCCAGAGCATTTGGTGTTTAACCGTACCGTGGGGTTGAAAGATAGCTGGGCTAAAATCAAGCAGAAGGGCTAAAACAAACATGGATAGCCATATGCATATTTACAATACGCTGACGCGCCGCAAAGAACCTTTCACCCCGCTGGAAGCGGGTAAGGTGAGCATGTATGTATGCGGCATGACGGTGTATGACTACTGCCACCTAGGGCACGCTCGCGTCATGGTCGCCTTTGACGTCATCACCCGCTATCTGCGTGAGCGCGGCTATGGCGTTAACTACGTGCGCAACATTACCGATATCGACGATAAGATCCTCAAGCGCGCCGACGAGAATGGTGAAAGCATCACTGCGCTGACAGAGCGCATGATTGACGCCATGCACGAAGACGAGGCGCGCCTATTTGTCTTGCCGCCCAGCCATGAGCCCCGCGCCACCGGCCATATCGACGATATTGTGGCGATGATTGAAACGCTGATTGAAAAAGGCTTTGCCTACGCGGCCGATAACGGTGATGTCTACTACCGCGTGCGCAAATTCGCCGATTACGGCAAGCTCAATAACCGCCAGTTAGACGATATGCGTTCAGGCGCGCGGGTTGATGTGGATGTTCATAAAGAAGACCCCCTCGACTTTGTGCTTTGGAAGGCCGCTAAGCCAGGGGAGGCGCACTGGGCGTCCCCCTGGGGGAATGGGCGGCCTGGCTGGCACATTGAGTGCTCGGCCATGTCGACTTGCTGCTTGGGCGATACCTTCGACATTCATGGCGGCGGACCGGATCTAACCTTCCCGCACCATGAAAATGAGATCGCGCAAAGCGAAGCGGCCACCGGCAAAACCTACGTTAATACCTGGATGCATGCTGGCGCCGTGCGGGTGAATCAGGAAAAGATGTCCAAATCCCTGGGCAATTTTTTCACCATTCGCGACGTGCTGGCCGAGCACGACCCTGAAGTGGTGCGCTTTCTGCTGGTGGCTAGTCACTACCGTAGCCCGATCAACTACTCAGTTGATTCACTGACCGAGGCGCGTAAATCGCTAACGCGCTTGTACACCGCGTTGGAAGGTCTTGAACTAGGCGATGCAAATGGTGAGGCAAACGACGACGCTGCGGCTTACCGTGAGCGCTTTACCCAGGTAATGGACGATGACTTCAATACACCTGAAGCCCTGGCGGTGATGTTTGAGCTGGCTCGCGAGGTCAATCGCGCCAAGCAAGAGCAGCCAGTTGAAGCCGCCAAACTCGCGGGTGAGTTAAAGCAGCTTGGGTCTATTCTGGGGCTTCTTCAGCAGGTGCCACAAACCTTCTTAAAAGGCACGCAGCAGCAGGGCATGCCGCTTAGCGAGAGTGAGATCGAAGCGAAAATTGCTCAGCGCATTGAGGCTAAAGCCAATAAAGACTTCGCCCAGGCGGATGCGATTCGTGATGAACTTGCTGCGATGGGAATTATTCTGAAAGACTCCAGGGAAGGGACTTCTTGGGTGTTTGAAGCGCCTTAATCAAGAACCTTAATCACTCGTTGGTAGCTTATGCGCTAACTTAAACGCTGAGGGCTTTTATAATAGCTAAGCTGAAGGCTCTTATAATGGCAATATAAGAGCCTCATTCGTTAAAAAGCCCACTTCAAAAGGAATTCAAAGATGCGCTTTTCAGCTAATTCTTTCATTGCTAAGCCCTTAATCGCTGCCTGTGCCGTGTCCATTGCGGCCTTTTCTCCTGTCAGTGCCAACGAGCCCGTCGTAGTGTCATCCAAAATCGATACCGAAGGTTCGGTTCTGGGGGAGCTGATTGTTCAGACCCTGGAGCGCAATGACATTGCGACCGAAAACCGCTTACAGCTGGGCGGAACTAGCGTCGTGCGCACTGCCTTAGAAGCAGGCGAAATTGACCTTTACCCAGAATACACGGGTAATGGCGCGTTCTTTTTCGATATGACCGATAGTCCCGTATGGAATAATGCTGACCAGGCATATGAAACAGTACGCGAACGTGATGCGGAGCAAGGCTTGATATGGCTGCAACCCGCCAGCGCTAATAACACCTGGGCAATGAGCATTCGCGAGGATGTCGCCGAAGAGAATGAACTGGTGAACCTTGAAGATCTCGCTGCCTATTTGGCCGATGGCGGTGATTTCAAATTTGCCGCGAGCGCTGAATTCGTTGAGTCTGCTCAAGCCCTACCCGCGTTCCAGGACGCCTACGGGTTTGAGTTAAGCGATGATCAACTGTTAGTGCTTTCTGGTGGTAATACCGCCGCTACCATGCGGGCCGCCGCCCAGCAGACCAGCGGCGTTAATGGCGCTATGACCTATGGCACGGACGGTGGCTTAAGTGCGCTGGGGCTGGTAGTGCTGGAAGACACTAAGGGTGTGCAGCCGGTGTATCAGCCTGCCCCAGTGGTGCGTGAAAGCGTACTGGAAACGTATCCAGAAATAGAAACGCTGCTCAATGAAGTTTTCACCAGCCTGGATTTGGTGACTCTGCAAACGCTCAATGCTGATGTCGCCGTTAACGGGCTGTCTCCAGCCCAAGTGGCCAGTGACTATCTCGACACGCTTAATAACTAATGCTTGATGTTCTTAATAACCAATGCTGACGCTCGGGATAACTAATTAATGTCACTAATGGATGCACTGCCCACCCCGCGGCTTCGCTGGGAAGGGCGGCACCCGAATATTGTGCTTGTTAGCCTTAGCCTAACGATGTTGGCCGCGTTCTGGATCCTTGACGTGGTCAGCATGGCCCCCAATCGCATTGTGTTGGGTACGGGATATGGCGCCTTAACAGCTTTTGGTTGGCCCGGTGCGCTATTAGTAACGTTATTGCTCTCCTGTATAGGCATTCTCGCCTGGGAGCCTAGCCAGCGTCACTACCGGGCGCTGCTAGCGGCGGTGGTAGTCATAATGGCGCTGATGCCGGTGGGGTTGATAGCGAGCAGCTATTTACTCATTGACCCTGAGATGCCTCAAGCGCGTTTGGGTTTGGGGGCAGCGTATTGGGTTGTACTGTTTGTACTCCTGCTGTGCTTGGTAGAACTACGGTTACGCTTAAACCTCACGCGGATATGGCCTACGCTGCTGCTGTGTTGTGTTGCGATGGTGTGGTGGCTCTGTGCGGCTTTAGGGCTGGAAACGCTTGCCCTCGTTCAAGAATTTAAAGCCCGTGATCAACAGTTTCTAAGCGCCGTCGCGCAACATATTAAGCTGGTTGGTATCGCCGTTAGCGTCAGTATTGTGCTTGGGTTGGCGCTTGCCATGCTGATGCGCCGTTACGCCCGGCTCCAGAAGGGCGCGTTCGCCGTCCTCAATTTTCTTCAAACCATTCCCAGCTTGGCGCTATTCGGTCTACTGCTGGCGCCGCTCGCCTGGCTTGCCGCCAACGTACCTTTTTTAGGCCAGCTTGGCGTTAGCGGTATTGGCACAACGCCCGCCTTAATTGCCCTCATTGCCTATAGCCTGCTGCCTATTGTGCGCAATACCTATACCGCGCTTGAACAAGTGAGTCCCGACACATTAGAAGCCGCCAAAGGGATGGGCATGCGTGCCGGGCAGCGCTTTTGGCAGGTGCGGTTACCGCTGGCGCTGCCGGTGCTGTTGGAAGGGGTGAGGATTACCACTGTACAGGCCGTTGGGCTCACCGCAGTTGCCGCCCTGATTGGTGCAGGCGGGCTGGGTACCTTTATTTTTCAAGGCTTAGGTCAGGCTGCCATGGATATGGTGTTGCTTGGCGCGTTGCCTATTTTAATGCTGGCTCTGGTGGTGGATGCGGGCTTAGGTGCCTTGGCAGAAGCGCTGCGCCCCGGAGGAACAAGATGATCGAGCTCTCCCACGTATCCAAGCGGTTTGGGGATGAAACCGCGGTGGACGATATTTCGCTACGGGTACCGAAGGGTAAATTCTGTGCTTTAGTGGGTACCTCCGGCTGTGGTAAATCGACCACGCTACGTATGATCAACCGCTTAATTGAGCACAGCGAAGGCGACATCATCCTCGATGGCCAGGCGATTGACGCGTATGACCCGGTGAAATTACGCCGCCGGATTGGCTATGTGATTCAGCACACCGGGCTTTTTCCCCACTGGAACGTTGCGCGCAACATTGGCCTGGTGCCACGCTTATTGAAATGGTCAGCAACCGACGTCCAGTCGCGGGTGGCGGAGTTAATGCATTTGCTCGGCTTGCCGGTCGATGAGTTTGGGCATAAATATCCGCATCAGCTTTCCGGGGGGCAGGCGCAGCGAGTAGGCGTTGCCCGTGCCCTGGCGGCAGACCCGGATATATTGCTGATGGATGAACCCTTCGGCGCGCTTGATCCCATTACCCGTGAAAAACTCCAGGATGAGCTGGCCAAGCTACAAGGGCGGCTACACAAAACCGTGGTGTTCGTGACCCACGATATGGATGAAGCGCTTAAGCTGGCGGATCACTTAGTGGTGATGCGTGAAGGGCGAATCGTGCAACAAGGTTCACCGCTGGCGCTATTGCAAAACCCCGTTGACCCTTTTGTCGAGTCGCTGCTGGGTGGCCTTGAGCGGGGCCTTAAGCAGGCGGCGTTAACCCGTGTGAAAGATCACATGACCTCTATGGGGCCTACTTTGCCCGCCCAGTCGCGAATACCGGCAGACTTCTCGCTGCGTCAGGCACTCTCCATGATGCTGCGCGACCACAGCGATAGGCTTGCCGTCGTCGACCAGCACGATGTCCCCATTGGCGAGCTATCGCTGCGCAGAATTATTAAGGAAGCTCAGTTGGATAAGGGAAATGCGCGTGAGTAATTCGCTTAGCGTCGCGCAGCCCGGCAAAAAAGCGCCGCTGTGGCTATGGCCGTTGGTGTGGGGTCTACTGCTGTTGCTCAGTGTGCTGGCGATGTCCGCAGCCGAGCCACTGTTTCGCTGGATAGAGCCCGATGCCCGCCAGGTAATCTACGACCGCGCCGGTTTTGTCACCTTGCTTGGCCGCCATCTCTTTGTGGTTGGTATTGCCGCGGTGGTGACCATTATCGTGGGGGTCGCCGCAGGCATTGCCGTTACCCGCAGCTGGGGCAGTGACTTTCTACCGTTAGTGGCCCAGTTGGCATCGCTGGGGCAAACGTTTCCCCCGGTGGCCGTCCTGGCGCTGGCGGTGCCCGTTCTGGGTTTTGGCACCTTACCGATTATTGTCGCTTTGATGCTCTATGGGCTGCTACCTATCGTGCGCAATACCCTTGCCGGTCTGCAGGGGGTCGAAGGCGATATTAAAACCGCCGCCCACGCCATGGGCATGACACCAACGCAACTCCTGCGCCAAGTTGAGCTGCCGCTGGCAGCGCCGGTCATTTTGGCGGGCGTCCGTACCTCGGTAACCATCAATATCGCCACGGCTGCCTTAGGGGCTACCGTGGGGGCTAGCAACCTGGGCGACCCGATTATCTCCGGTATCGTGAACGGCAATATGGCCTATGTGGTGCAAGGGGCGCTGACCATTGCGTTGTTGGCCCTGACAATTGATAGCCTGTTCGAAGTGTTGCAGCGTCAACTCCGTGCACGTATCTCTGATACCTAATTGTTCTGCGGTTTAACGTCTCTGCGTCTTAAGTAGCATCCCTAAAGTCCTTGCGCTGCGTTATTGTCCTAAATGTTGTGGTAGCTAGGTGTTGCGTTGGCCTATGACAGATAAATCCACTGGCATAAACGGTCAATACCAACAACACTGCCCTCAAAAGGGGTAAAACAAGGACAATAATGATGACACAGTACGTACACCAGCCGGAGTTCATGACCGGCGACGAATTTTCAATTCCTACCTTCAGCCTGCTTAACCCCGAAGGTGAGCTGCATAGCGGCGCTACTGAGCCGGTACTCGAACGCGATCACGCCCGGCGTATCTACCAGGCGATGCTGGCCACGCGTATTCTCGATGAGCGCATGATGGCGGCTCAGCGCCAAGGGCGGTTGAGCTTCTACATGCAGTGTACCGGGGAAGAGGCCGCCGTAGTGGGCGCCACCGCTGCGCTTAATGACGCCGATATGATTATGGCCCAGTACCGCGAGCAGGGCGCTTTAATGTATCGCGGCTTCTCAATCGACGAATTTATGAATCAGCTGTTCGGCAACGAGCTGGACTATGGCAAAGGCCGCCAAATGCCGATTCACTATGGGTCACGTAAGCTGCACTACATGACCATCTCGTCGCCTTTAGCTACTCAGATCCCCCAGGCGACGGGCTACGCCTACGGGCAAAAACTTGCCGGTCACGGTCACTGCACGTTAACTTTTTTTGGTGAAGGCGCTGCCTCTGAGGGAGACTTCCACGCCGCGCTGAATATGGCCTCAGTGCATCAGGTGCCGGTGATTTTCTTCTGCCGTAACAATGGCTATGCCATTTCCACACCCGCCGTCGAGCAGTTTGCGGCCGACGGTATCGCTCCGCGTGCCTTTGGCTACCACATGCACGTGATCCGGGTAGATGGGAACGACGTGCTGGCTGTTTACGAGGCAACTCGGCAGGCACGCAAGATCGCCGTTGAGCAAAATCAGCCGGTATTGATCGAGGCCATGAGCTATCGCCTTGCCGCGCACTCCTCTTCCGATGACCCTTCTGGCTATCGCTCGAAAGATGAGGAGGAGGTGTGGCGCGCCAAAGACCCACTGCTGCGGCTGCAAAAATGGCTCTTGAAGAAACAGTGGTGGAGCGAAGAGGAGGAGACCACCCAGCAGGAAACTCTTCGCCGTGAAGTACTGGAAACCATGAAGCGGGCAGAAAAGCGCTCATCGCCGCCGCTAGAGAGCCTGATCAGCGATGTGTATGCCGATATCACTCCCTCGCTGCAGCGCCAATTCGATCAGTTAAAACGCCATATCCGTCGCTACCCCGAGGCTTACCCCCGCGGGGCGCAGTCGTTGGATTTAGACGTGGGCACCGAGACCGATACCCAGGGAGAGGCGTAACATGGCTACCATGAACATGCTCCAGGCAATTAATAATGCACTGGATATCTCCATGGCAGAGGATGAAAAAGTCATCTGCTTTGGTGAAGACGTAGGTATTTTTGGCGGCGTATTTCGGGCCACCAGTCATCTGCAGGAGAAGTACGGCAAAGCGCGCTGCTTCAACACCCCCCTTGTCGAGCAGGGTATTATCGGCTTTGCCAACGGCTTGGCGGCCCAAGGCTCGGTGCCTGTGGCAGAAATACAGTTTGCCGACTATATCTTTCCCGCGTTTGACCAGATCGTTAACGAAACCGCCAAGTTCCGCTACCGCTCAGGCGATCTGTTTAACGTTGGCGGATTGACCATTCGCACACCTTACGGCGGCGGTATCGCCGGTGGACTCTATCACTCCCAATCACCCGAAGCCTATTTCACCCATACACCTGGATTAAAGGTGGTGGTGCCGCGCAACCCCTATCAGGCCAAAGGGCTACTGCTTGCCGCTATTCGCGACCCGGATCCGGTGCTTTTTCTGGAGCCCAAACGGCTCTATCGCGCTTCGGTAGGCGACGTGCCCGAAGAGGATTACCAGCTTCCCATTGGCGAAGCCGAAATCACCAA
This sequence comes from Halomonas sp. QHL1, assembly GCF_001882345.1. Lineage (GTDB taxonomy): Bacteria > Pseudomonadota > Gammaproteobacteria > Pseudomonadales > Halomonadaceae > Vreelandella. Next base: position 898,581 of record NZ_MINL01000001.1, on the reverse strand, counting down.
GGAGGGCACGGATATCACCGTGGTGGGCTGGGGCGCGCAGATGGAGGTGATCGGCAAAGCGGTTGAGTTAGCAGAAGAGCAGGGCATCGCCTGTGAAGTGATCGATCTGCGCTCACTGCTGCCCTGGGATGCGGATACGGTGGCTGAATCGGTATTAAAAACCGGCCGGCTCGTGGTGAGCCATGAAGCGCCGTTAACCGGCGGTTTTGCCGGTGAAATTGCTGCTACTATTCAAGAGCGTTGTTTTCTCTACCTGGAATCGCCCATTGCCCGGGTGACGGGTCTGGATACGCCTTTTCCGCTGGTGCTGGAAAAAGAGTATCTGCCTGATCACCTGAAGATTTTTGAAGCGATTCGCGAAAGCGTCAACTTTTAGCGGCTATTAATGCCTAAGTACGCATGGGGAGAACAACAATGAGCGATTTTTTACTGCCGGATATTGGCGAAGGCATCGTCGAGTGCGAAGTCGTCGAATGGCGCGTCGCTGAAGGCGATCAAATTGAAGAAGACCAGCCTATCGTTGAAGTAATGACCGACAAGGCCCTGGTGGAGATTACCGCACCCGAAGCTGGCGTCGTGACCAAACTGTATGTGGCCCAGGGCCAAATTGCTAAAGTCCATGCACCGTTGTATGCCTATCAAGTGGAGGGGGAAAGCCCAGCTGGCGACCAAGCTAATAATAAAAACAGCGAGGCCGAGTCAGAAGCTGCCCAATCTGCCGCCAGTGAAAGGCCAAAGGCACAGACGGCTGAACCGTCCACTTCTAAAGGTACTCCGGCTGCTGGCGCATTATATAACAAGGTTCCAGCCAGCCCTGCCGTTAGGCGCCTAGTGCGTGAACACTCGCTACAGCTCACGGAGATCGCCGGCAGCGGCAAAGATGGTCGGGTGCTAAAAGAGGACGTGCTGGCGCATCTTGACCAAGCATCTTCATCTAGCCAAACCGCTCTTAACAACCCTGCGGTTAAAAAAACAGCTGTTAAAAACCAAGCCGAAACCCAGGCGCCCAGAGTGGAGCCCCTTCGCGGCGTGCGGGCGGTCATGGCCAAGCGTATGGTGGAAGCAGCCAGCACTATTCCCCATTTTCACTACGGCGAAGAGATCGACGTTACCGCGCTGCTGGCGCTGCGAGAGCGCTTGAAACCGGTGGCTGAGGCCCAGGGCGAGCGGCTGACATTGATGCCGTTTTTTATGAAAGCCATGGCGTTAGCCGTCGCCGAAGAGCCCATCGTTAATGCCCAGTTAAATGCCGCGGGGAATGAGCTGCACTACTACCCCCATTGTAATATCGGTATGGCGGTGGATAGCAAAGCGGGTTTGATGGTGCCCAATGTCAAAAACGTTGAGCGCTTAACCCTGTTGGAAATTGCCCGGGAAGTCGGCCGTTTAACCACCTCAGCGCGGGAAGGTCGGGTTGATCAGGCAGATCTAAAAGGTGGCACGATTAGTATTTCCAATATCGGCGCCCTGGGAGGCACTTACGCCGCGCCAATTATTAACGCGCCGGAAGCCGCCATTGTGGCCATTGGTAAAACCCAATGGTTGCCACGCTTTGATGAGCAGGGTGCGGTGCAGCGCCGCGCGATTATGACCATCACTTGGGCGGGCGATCACCGCTTTATTGACGGTGGTACCATTGCGCGTTTCTGTAATGCCTGGAAGGGCTTTCTGGAAGCCCCAGAGACCATGTTGCTCCACTTGGGCTAGCAAGGCGACTTATGTCCCAGGCACCGCTTCAGCAGTTTTACATACCCGAAGAGCAGTCGGTCTATCTGCTGAGCCATCACGATGCCCGTAAGCTTAAAGACTGGGTGGCGCTGTGCCAGGCGCAACTCTCCCAGTTGGGCTATCAGGGCATCGAGCTCATTGGCAAGGGTGCCTACGGTTTTGTATTTGCCGGCAGCACCGGCCACCAAGGCGCTATAGCGCACTATGTCTTTAAATTCTCGCGCATTACCCTACCCACGCACTTGCAGGAGCGCCTCGAAGAGGAGGCGTTTATGCTCGAGCAGGTCTCCCATCCCCGCATTCCAGGTCTCATTGCTTACCAGCGTTCCCGGGGGCAGTCCATTCTGGTGATGGAGCGTGCACCTGGCTGGAATTTAGAGCAGGTATCGCTTAAACAGGGGCGCCTCTCACCACGCTTAATTGTGCGCATAGCAGAGCAGTTGGCCGACATCCTGATTGCCCTGCGCCGGGAGTCAGGCCCCCAGGCACGGCCGGTGGTGCATGGTGATATTAAGCCTTCTAACTTGGTGTATGACGCCGAGCAGGAGTCTATTGCGCTGATCGACTGGGGTTCATCGGTATTTGCCCAATTAGACGCACAGCTGCAGTTTGTGGGTGCCAACGTAATGGAGCTGATGTCGGATAATCTGCAGCAAACCAATGCCCGCCTGGGCGATGTCTACTTTATCGGCGATGAGCAGTTGAACGGCGCACTGTCATCGCCGCGGTTCGATGAGCAGGGAGCAGCGGGAACCCTGTATGCGCTGGCGTCGGCGCAGTCGTGTCGATTTGGCCATCGGGCGATTCCCGCCAGTTCGTTGGGTTTGCCGATGGAGTTTGCCCGCACCCTGGATGGCATGCTCGACCCTGACCCTCAGGTGAGGCGTAAAGCGGGCGACTATTTTTTAAACAACATGCCGCGTATGGCCAGGGTAGTAATGATCGATCTGCCCGCATCGCTCAATGTACCGCTGGTGCCGGTATGGGCGCGCCCCGCGCATCAGGAGATCGATACCGTCGTATATAGCTCGCGCAAAGCCTTCCTGCGTGAAGCGAATGCTCAAGAAACCCTGAATGATGTCAATGATGTGCAGTTAGATCGCTACTATAAGCAGTTTATGCAGGGTATGGGTGAAACCGAAAAGGCTTTTTTGGCGTCGGTGAGCCGCTTGGGTAAATATCCGGTGGTGGGGGGCTTGGCGGTACGTTGGGAGCGGGAAGGGGTATATATCGACTCGTCGCTAAATTTACACGACCCGACGCTGAAGCCCGCCTTTATCGAAGCGGTTAACAATATGGTACATCTGGCGCGGGCAATCCACCGCCAGGGCGTGTTTAAAAGCTGCTTGTTTAATGCGCGGCAAACACTGCACTTAGAACGAGCTTCCGTGGATGAAGCCTTCGTTAGCGAACCCAGCATGGCGATAGGCTACGAGTTGAGCGCAGTACCGGAGCTCGAGGATCGCACCCGTCAGCACAGCTACTTTGAAGATGGCCCCGACCCAGAAGAGCTGTTGGTACTGCCAGAGGCGATTATGCATGTGCTGCAGCAGCTCAATGATATTCACCACACCGGAATGATTATTTTTGAGGCGTTGCCGCAACACCTCAAAATACATAGCTACTACCGCCTGCTGGATCCGGCTCGAGAGGGTGAGTTCCGCACGCTGCTGGCGCGCATTCTCGCTTCAGTAGACCAAATAGAGGGCCTAGGCGTCTCGGGCTACATGAAGATGCCCTACAAAGACACTCGCTACTTTACCCACCTGGAAAGCCAGCCCGAACGCTACTACCCCCGCGACCCGCGGGAGTATGTCCGAAGGGAAAAAACCTCCTAATCACGCTGGCTTAGTCAATGCTAGCTTAATCAAGTGTATTTGCTTCCTCCTGATTGGCCAGCCAGTTGACCAGTTGCTCAGCAAGCTCGTCACTAGCGATACCAAACGCATTAACCACGTCAGGTATATCGGTACTTATTGATTGCGCGCTGGTGGTGAAGCTTTGAGTCGCGATTGACGCGCGGTTTTGAGTGCTGACGAGCTGAACATCGAGCTGAACTTTCACCGTGGGCGGATGGGTAGCGTAGTCGCTCTGAAAGTGACGTAGTTCGCTGAGCAGCAGTCGCTCGGAAGGCAGGCTATCGCTACCCACGCTGGCAAATAGGCGGCTCTGCTGTAGCCCCGTGATCAAACGCGACTGAAGTAAATCAGGGGCATCCTCCTGCCAGCGGGCACCTTCATACACATTAACGATATTGCCCTCTGGGTAGACCACAATGCGGTTGCTACTTAGTAAATGTCCCGCCTGGGGAGCAGCCACTGCTAGGCGTTGATGGGTTGTTATAGAATCGGATGACGGGGTAACGGGCTGCACATCGATACTGGGCAGACGATACAGCGTCGCTGGTTCACTTTCGGGCAATATTGAACAGCCACTGCTGAATAGCAACGCAGCGCAAACTAAAACGATAGCGGTGGGGCGCAGAGTCATGGACGGAACTCCTCTACCTGATCACGGCCCAGGAAAAAGTTCGTTGGGCTCTCCTCTAGCTGACGAGTAATACGATCCAGCGTAGCGAGCGTGGTGCGCAGCGAAGAGAGCACCGGGGCAATATCTTGCGCGCCCTGCAGGCTGCCTTCGATGGCGCCAGCGTTAGTCTCTACTAATTGCTCAATACGCTGAGCCGCACGGGCCACATCATCGCTTGCATCGGCGGCGCTCTGCATTACCAGCCGGCCATCTTGACGCAGCAACTGCGTCGCTTCCTGGCTAAGTGCGTCGATGCTGTTAAGTGTGGTCGTCGCTTGGCGAGTCGCCTCGCCGAAAAGCGCCATGTTTTGGTCCAGAGCGTCCTGTTGATTGGCAATCATTTCGGTGATCTGAGCAATGTTGGTTAAAATATTGCCCGTCTCCTCACGGTTATTGTCGTCAAACAGCTCGTTAACGTTTTTCAGGATTGAGTTGATGTTCTCAATCATATCTTCACCTTCATCGAACAGCGTGGCGATGGGCGAGGGGTCTGCGCGTATAAACGGCGCTTCGATATCCGATTGGTCAATCAGCAGCGGGGCTTCCGGGGTGCCGCCGTGGAGTTGCACGGACATGCTGCCGGTAATACTGGCAAAAGCGAGTTTTGCCCGGGTGTCTTTTTTAATCGGCGCGTCATCGTAGACGCGGATATGGGCAATCACCTGCCGTGGGTCATCAGGATTGAGGTTCAGCTCGGTAACGTCCCCCACCTCAATACCGTTATATTGCACTCGACTGCCGACCGATAAGCCGCTGACGCTGCGCTCAAAAAGAATACGGTAAGGCTGGTAGCTACGTTCACCGGCTGCATAGCTCATCCATAGTGCAAACAGTAGCGCCGCGACGGCGGTTCCCAGTGTGAACAAACCTATCAAAACGTGATGCGCGCGGGTTTCCATCGACCCTCACTCCTGAGTGTAAGCATTCGTTGAAGAGGCGGTATGAGCACGCTGAGCGGCTCGACCACGCGGCCCGTGAAAGTAGTCTTGAACCCATTCGTCGTCGGTGTCCGCCACTTTATCAATGGTATCTACGACTAATACGCGTTTTTGCGAGAGTACCGCTACCCGGTCGCAGGCGGCGTAGAGCGTATCCAAGTCATGGGTAACCAGAAATACGCTGAATCCCAGCGCATCGCGAAGGGTGACCAGCAGCTGGTCGAAGGCCGCAGCGCCGATAGGGTCAAGGCCAGCGGTAGGCTCATCAAGAAAAAGAATGTCAGGGTCAAGCGCTAATGCGCGGGCGAGGGCGGCGCGTTTGATCATGCCGCCGGATAGCGACTCAGGAAATTGCAGCGCGGCCTGTGGCGGAAGCCCGACCAATGATAGCTTGACCCTGGCAAGATGCTCGGCGTCTTCACGGGGAAGCCTGGCGTGCTCAATCAGCGGTAGGGCAATATTCTCTTGCAGGTTCAGCGAGCTAAACAGCGCGCCGCGCTGAAACAGCACGCCAAAGCGCCGCTCTATTTGGCTGCGCTGTGCATCGTCAAGCTCGTTAAGGGTTGTGCCAAGGACTTCAACCGTGCCGTCATTGGGGCGCTTCAAACCGACGATGCTGCGTAATAGCACTGATTTACCGGTACCCGAACCGCCTACAACGCCTAGTATTTCCCCGCGTTCGAGGGTTAAATCTAAGTTTTCGTGAACCACATGAGTGCCAAAGCGATTGACCAAGCCTCGAACCTTAATGACCGGTTGGTTGTTTTGCTCTGTCGGTTTGTCTGAATCGATCACCAGCCCATCTCCATAAAGAATAGCGCGGCGACGGCATCAATCAGAATCACCATAAAAATCGACTGAACGACGCTTGACGTTGTATGTTCCCCAACCGACTGCGCGCTGCCGCTGACCTTAAAGCCTTCAAGGCAGCCAATAACGGCGATCACAAAGGCAAACACCGGTGCTTTGCTAAGACCTACCAAAAAATGCGTCACCGATACGTCTTTTTGCAGCGTGGCCATAAACTGGGTAAGTGAAATATCCAGCGATAGGGAGGTGACCATAGCGCCTCCCGCTAACCCGCTGAGCATACCCACAAAGGCGAGCATGGGCAGGCTAATCAACATCGCCATTACCCGTGGAAGCACCAAAAGCTCGATAGGGTCTAGCCCTTGGGCCTGCAGGGCATCAATCTCTTCATTGGATTTCATGGCGCCAATTTGGGCAGTAAAGGCGCTGGCGGTTCGCCCCGCGAGTAGTATCGCAGCTAGCAGAACGCCGAACTCTCGCAAGAAAGAGAACGCTACAAGATCGATGGTATAAATCGTGGCGCCAAAATCCTGCAAAACGGTAGCGCCAAGGAAAGCCACGACGGCGCCCACCATAAAGGTGAGTAACGCGACGATGGGTACGGCGTTAAGACCGCTCTGCTGAATATGGGCAACGGTGGCCGTTAAGCGCCAGTGGCGTGGCCGCAATACCAGTTGGAAGAGGGTGGCCATCACAAGACCAATAAAGGCCAGCAGCTGGCGCTGCTGAGACCAAAGCCCCACCATTTGTTGGCCCACGCTGGCAAGCGCTTGGCTAATACGTGAATAGGTTGGGGGATCAACGTCAAGCGGTGCTTCCATGGCTTCGGCAATACGAATAAGCAGCGCCTGCTGCTCTCTCGGCAGCTCTGCTGCCCAGTCGGCTACTGCCTGCGCTTTCTCAACGCCAATCAGTTCAACAACAAGTATGGCACCGGCGGTATCAAGGCGCGTTATTGCTTCTAGCGAAACCGTCGCATCCGTTGGCTTGCCCAGCTCTGTGTTAATAAGCTCTGTGTTAATAAGCGCCGTTTTGATATGCCGGTAGTTGGCAAGCGTCCATTCGCCTTTGAGCGCTACTGTTTGATCATGACGCGCTATCCACTCGCTTGGCATCCCCACTCCTTGGTGCTCTTGATATCTAGGCACTTGTTTAGAAGTCTATGATGCATTCAAACGAGCGTTAGTGAAAGCCTCCCTGGCTCAAACCTACCTTATAGAGCGGTTTCTTGGCGCTAGTTCCTGCTTAATTTGATTAGCGACTTCTTTGAGGCGCGGGCCTAAGTTATTCACCAAGCGGTCATGATCCAAGCGCAGGCTAGAACCGCCACAGTTAATCGCCATGACCTCGGCACCATCTTCCAAAATCAGCGGCATCGCCACCGCGCTAATGTCGCGCTGCCAATCCTGCTCAGAAAGACAAAAACCGAACTGCGCATAGTCTTTTAAACTCTGTTGTATGCCCGCTTCATAACGCGGCCAATCATTGCCATACTCGCTGGCCAACTCTTGGAGCACCTGCTGGCGCCGTTCGACAGACAAGCCGCATAGCCAGGCGCGACCAATCGCGGAAGTGGCAATGGGCAGGCGGGAGCCAGCATCTAAGCGAATGATTAGCGGGCCATGGCCGTGGCAGGTTTCCAAATAGACCATATCGCTGCGGTCAGCGCCGCCCAGGCTAACGTTGCAGTCGGTAGCATCGGCAAATTTTTGTAAATGAGGACGGGCAATTTCGCGAATGCCCATATTGGCGAGAAAGCGATACCCCAAAGCTAAGACACCTGGGCCGAGCCGGTACTTCTCTAAGTGGGTATTGTGCTGTAGATAGCCCAACTGCGTCAGGGTATAGGTTAACCGTGACACCGTCGGGCGAGGGATGCTCGTACGGTTGGAGAGCTCCGCATTGCCTAAATACTCTTCGCCTGCGCCAAAGGCGCGCAGCAATTCTAAACCGCGCGCTAGCGCGGTCACAAAGTTACGATCTTTACCAGGAAGCTGGGGGTCGTCAGCATCAGTGTCGGTGGGGTGCATTCAATATCCCAACAATAGGTGGCTTATGGCGCCCAGTATCGCATATCTACTTAGACGCAGCGTTCATACCCATCAACGAAATAGCGGCAGTTTAAAATTAAATTAACCGTCCAGACGCTCGATAATCGTAGCAATGCCCTGGCCGACGCCGATGCACATGGTGACCAACGCGTAGCGCCCACCGGTCGCTTCAAGCTGGCGGAGGGCCGTAAGCGCCAAGCGTGCTCCTGAAGCCCCCAGGGGATGGCCGATGGCAATAGCGCCGCCGTTGGCGTTCAAGCGCGGATCATCGACGGAGAGACCCAACTGCTGCACGCAGCCAAGCACCTGAACGGCGAACGCTTCGTTAATTTCAATTACATCCATCTGCTCAAGGGAAAGCCCGGCACGCGCCAGTGCTTTTTGCGAAGCGGGTACTGGCCCCAGCCCCATAACCCGCGGAGCAACACCGGCAACGGCGCTGGCGACAATGCGCGCGCGGGGCGTTAGACCCACACGTTCACCGGCGGCCATGGTGCCAACAATCATGGCCGCGGCGCCGTCGTTAAGGCCCGAGGCGTTCCCCGCGGTGACAACGCCACCCTCAAACAGCGCGCCCAGTTGGGCCAACTTGTCTTCAGTGCTTTGCGGGCGTGGGTGTTCGTCTTTATCCACCAACAGTGGCGGCTGTTTGCGCCCTTGGGGCACCTCAACGCCCAACATCTCTCCATCATAGAAACCGTCAGCAAGGGCCTTGGCGTAGCGAGCTTGAGAGCGAGCGGCAAAGGCGTCGCTGGCATCGCGACCAATATTCAGGTCGTTGGCAATGTTGTCAGCAGTTTCCGGCATGCTGTGGCTGCCGTACTCTTTGGCAATCCTGGGGTTGGGAAAGCGAGAGCCAATCACCGTATCGTACATCGGCTGGTTGCGGGCATAAGGGGAGCCCGCTTTACCCAAGACATAAGGCGCCCGAGACATGGACTCAACGCCGCCCGCTAAAAACAGTTCGCCTTCACCTAGCCGTGCCGCCCGGGCGGCATCCATCATCGCTGCCAGGCCACTGCCGCAAAGCCGGTTAACGGTTTGCCCCGCTACTTCGATGGGCAGGCCTGCCAACAATGCGCCGTGACGGGCCACGTTGCGTGAATCTTCCCCCGCCTGGTTGGTGCAGCCTGCCAGCACCTCTTCGTAGCTTTCGAGTGCGAACGGGTTGCGGGCTACCAGTGCTTTAAGCGTCAGCCCCAACAGCTCATCTGGGCGAATAGCCGCTAAGCTGCCGCCGTGGCGACCAAAAGGGGTGCGTAAACCGTCGTAAATATAGGCGTCTTGCATGGTGGTGCTCCTTGTTATTGGTAGGATTAAGCGGTAGTTAACGATATTTGCAGCGCGGCGCGGCGGCGCAGCCACGGGCTTGGCCGATAGCGTGGGTCGCCGGTGGCCTCAAGCAGGTTGGTCAATATCGTCATGATGCGTCTGGCGCCGTAATGGTCGCCCATGCGAAGCGGCCCGAAGGGGTAGCCCAAACCCAGCTCAACCGCCCGGTCGATAGTCGCGGGCTCAGCAACGCCTTGCTGGGCGATGTCGGCACCGACGTTGACGATGCAGGCAATCACCCGCTGAAGTACGAAACCGTTACTGTCTTGAAGCGTGCTCACCGGCGTACCATCGTGATTGAGCAGGCTTTGCGCTGCTTGGATGAAAGCGGAATGGGTAATGGGCGTGGCCATCAGGCTGCGGCGTTTATCGAGCCCTGCGAGCATATCCACCGCCACACACTGCTTGGCGTCTACTCCCTGGCGTAGTGCGCAGCTAGTGGTATCTTCGCCGAAAGGGGTAAGCAAACAGAGCGCTTGTTCAGACGGCTGCGTGCCTGTTTCTAACGCCCAGCCCGCCGCATTGACTAGCGCAGTGAGCGCTTTGACGCTCTCGGGGTCTTCAGGGCTAATCCATACCGGGCAAGGTGAGGCAGGCTTGATGACCGGCTCATCCGGCATCTGCTGCTTGCCTTCTACGTAACGGTAAAAGCCTTCGCCGGTTTTGCGCCCCAGCAAGCCCGCGGCCAGGCGTTGCCGGGTTAGCGGTGAAGGGCGAAAGCGCGCTTCCTCATAATATTGGTGATACACCGATTCCATTACGGCGTGGGAGACATCCAGCCCGGTAAGATCAAGCAGCGTAAAGGGGCCCATCCGGAATCCGCACTGATCGACCATAATGCGGTCAATGGTTGCCGGGTCTGTCACTCTTTCGCCTAAAATTCGCAGCGCTTCGGTACCGAATGCACGCCCGGCATGGTTAACCAGAAACCCAGGTGTATCGGTGGCCTGAGCCGTAAAGTGGCCCATGGCTTCGCCCAGGGCATTGACCCGCTGAGTCACCACATTTGCGGTACGTAGACCAGGGATGACCTCGGCAATCTTCATTAGCGGCACGGGGTTAAAGAAGTGAAAACCGATCACTCGCTCAGGGTGCTGGCAGGCGGCGGCAATGGCCGTAACGGAGAGCGAAGAGGTATTGGTCGCTAATACCGCCTGTTGGCTGACGATGCCTTCTAAATCGCTAAACAGCCCCTGCTTGGCCTCCAGCTTCTCGACAATGGCTTCCACAACAATATCGCAGGGGGCCAGCGCGGCAAGCTCGCTGGCTTCATTCAACCGCTCACTATAGTGGTGCGCCTGATCCGCAGTAATGCGCTGCTTTTCTGCACTTCTCTGCCATAGGCCATTAATAAAGGTTTTAGCTTCTTGTACGGCGCCCTCTTTAACGTCGAAAAGCATAACGTCCAGACCGGCCTGGGCAGCCAACTGTGCGATGCCACGCCCCATGGCGCCGGTGCCGACGATGCCAAGCGTGGTAAAAGGGGTAGGTGTTGATTCGCTAGCCATACGCTAAGTCCTCTCTGCAAATGGGTGCTTATTTAGCATTGTGATTCTGCATTGCAAAATAGTGTTTCAATTATTGACTGCCATCCTAGGCTATGCAAAAGTGCCTGACAAGAATAGTGGACTATAGTTTTGCTATGCAAAATATGCGCACTGTCCACGCTCAGCGCTACTGCTAATGATAAAACTCTAATGATAAAAACTGTTGCCACCAGGAGCCGTCATGATTCGCGATCCCGAATTAATTAACCAGCTTGTCGATACCATCGCCCGCTTTGTCCGTGAGCGCCTTATTCCCAATGAGGCACGCCTAGCCGAAGAGGATGCGGTGCCTCCGGAAATTCTTGCAGAAATGAAAGAGATGGGCCTGTTTGGGCTGTCGATTCCAGAAGAGTACGGCGGCCTGGGCCTGACCATGGAGGAGGAAGCGCTGGTGGCAATGGAGATTGGTAAAACCTCCCCCGCCTTTCGCTCGGTGTTTGGCACCAACAACGGCATTGGCGCCCAGGGTATTCTGATCGATGGCACCGATGAGCAGAAAGCCAAGTATGTGCCCCGCTTGGCAACGGGCGAGATTCTTAGCTCGTTCTGCCTCACCGAGCCCGATTCTGGCTCCGACGCTGCAAGCCTGCGCACTACGGCGGTGCGGGATGGCGATGACTATATCTTGAACGGTACCAAGCGCTATATCACCAACGGCCCAGAAGCCGATCTGTTTACCGTGATGGCGCGCACCAATCCAGAGAATAAAGGCGCAGGCGGTATTTCAGCCTTTATCGTGGAGGGAGATGCTCCAGGGTTAATCCGTGGCCCTGCGGATAACAAGATGGGCCAGAAGGGCGCCCATACCTGCGATATCATTTTCGATAACTGCCGGGTGCCCGCTGAAAATATTATTGGCGGAAAAGAGGGGCAGGGCTTTAAAACGGCGATGAAGGTGCTCGATCGTGGGCGACTGCATATTTCGGCGGTCTGTGTAGGCGTGGCCGAGCGCTTAGTGGAAGAGTCGCTGCGCTACACCATGGAGCGTAAGCAGTTTGGCGCGGCGCTTGCCGAGCACCAATTGATCCAAGCCATGTTGGCGGATAGCAAAACCGAAGCTTATGCAGGCAAAACCATGGTGATGGATGCCGCACGGCGTAAAGATGACGGCGAAAATGTTTCAACACTAGCTTCCTGCTGCAAACTGTTCTGCGCCGAAATGGTTGGCCGGGTAGCAGACCGCGCGGTGCAGGTTCACGGTGGGGCGGGCTACATGTCGGAATACGCGGTTGAGCGTTTTTACCGCGATGTGCGGCTATTTCGTATCTACGAAGGGACTACCCAGATTCAACAAATCGTCATTGCTCGTAATATGGTGCGGGAGGCGTCCTAATGGCTTTATCGGTTTCCTACCAAGCGCCGGACGAGCCTATTTTTGGCCGCCTCGCCAGCGAGCTGGTGGCCGAGCTTCCCGAGCGCCTCAGTACCCGCGTGCTGGAAAATGCCAAGCTGCTTGGCGAGCACCCGGCTATTGTGGATGGCAATGTGCGCTGGAGTTATGGGGAGCTTGGCCAAGAAATACACGCCGCCTGTGACTGGTTAATCGCATTGGGCATTCGCCCTGGCGACCGGATTATGACGGTGAGTGAAAACTGTCGTGCTCTGGTCGTGCTGCTGCTGGCTGCCAGTGAGCTGAATGCATGGGTGGCGATTGTGAATTCGCGCCTCTCTGCACAGGAAGTAGATCTAATTCAGGGCAACTGCCTGCCCCGGCGAGTCTTCTATACCTGCGAAGCATCCCAAGAGGCGTGCCAGCACGCCGAGCGCCACGCGGCTGACCGCTACCAGCACCCTCAGTTGGGTGGGCTGGCCATTTCGCCGCTGTATGACAGCGAACCCGAGCCGGTATGCGCGAGCGGCGCCGAGCAGGTGGCGGCGATGATCTACACCTCGGGCACCACTGGCACGCCCAAAGGGGTCATGCTGACCCACCGTGGCATTCTCTATATCGCCTCTATTTCGGGCGGCATGCGTCATTTGAGCAAAGGCCAGCGGGTGTACGGCGTGCTGCCGATGTCCCACGTATTTGGCCTCTCTTCGGTGTGCATGGGATCGCTCTATAACGGCGCTTGCCTGTATACCGTGCCGCGTTTTGATGCCGCCCATATGCTGGCGACGCTAAAGCATGAGCGAATTACCGTACTCCAGGGTGTGCCGGCGATGTATGCCCGCGCGTTAGAGTTTTTAAAACGTGAGCAGCGCTCATTAGAAGCGCCTGAGCTGATTTACATCTCTGCGGGTGGCTCGCCGTTAGATAGCGACACCAAAGTGCGGGTAGAGGCTGCCTTTGGCCTGACGTTGCACAATGGCTACGGCTTAACCGAGGCGAGCCCCACCATCAGCCAGACCCGTATTGATGATCGCCATGCAACTAGCACCGTTGGACGGGTATTGCCACTACTTGAGTATCGCCTGGAACCGCTTAGCGATAGCGGAACTGCCGAGCAGGCCGGAGATGAAGTGGGTGAGCTATGGGTGCGCGGCCCCAATATTATGAAAGGCTACTTTCGTCAGCCGGAAGCCACCCGTGCCACCCTAACCGAAAATGGTTGGCTCAATACCGGCGATATCGCCAAACTCGATCACGATGATCAGCTGTATATTGTGGGGCGTAGCAAAGAGCTAATTATCCGCTCAGGCTTCAATATCTATCCGCCGGATGTCGAAGCGGTGATCAACGAGCACCCGGCAGTCACGCTAGCCGCCGTTGTGGGTCGTCAAATCGCCGGTAACGAAGAAGTCGTGGCATTTGTGCAGTGCGAGCCGGGAGTCGAAGTTGATGTGGCGGAGCTAAAGGCATTTATCGCCGAGCGGTTGGCACCGTACAAGCGCCCGACCCAAATTGTATTAATGGATACGCTTCCTTCCACCGCCAGCGGAAAGATTCTTAAAGGTCGCCTGCGTGATTTAGCCCAGCAGGAGAGCGCCTCATGAGTCATTCGCAAATACATACTCCCGATACGTCTCAACAAGCACTCATGGGCTATCACGAGCTACTGGGTATGCATGTGGTTGAGTGGCAGCAAGACCGTGCCGTGGTGGAGCTCACTATCGAGGCCAAACACCTCAACCGTAGCGGCAATGTTCACGGCGGTGTGCTGGCCTCGATGCTGGATAGCGCACTGAGCTTGGCAGGCTTGCACTGTGAGGTGCCGGGAAATATTCGTCGTGGGATGACGCTGTCACTGACCACCACCTTTGTGGGTCCTGCTCGACAGGGCGTGCTACGAGCAACGGGTACGCTGCGCGGCGGTGGGCAAAAAACCTATATGACCAGCGGTGAGATTGTCGACGAAAAGGGCAATTTAGTGGCCATGGGTGAGGGATCGTTCCGTCGTCGCAGCGGTAGTGAATCGGCTGAGGGATTCCCGGAAAACAAACCCAGGGAGCCCGCTGAGTGAATCCAGCCCGCCTGCGGGTCTCTCTATTACTGCTGGTCACCTTGGCAACGCTGTTTCATCTGGTGGTCGGCAGCCTGTTTTGGCAGTCCGTCGGCATTGCCGCGTTGCTGCTCTATCTATTAACGCTTGCTGGCAAGCTAACGCGTATGGCCAAAGGGTTACTGTTAGTAGCCTTTATAATGTCGCTGCTAGCGCTCTGGCGTTCACCAAACCCAAGCCAACTGCTGTTTGACGCCAGCGGCCGTTTTGCATTTTTTGCTACCTTTGTGGTGGCGTTGAGTATGCTACGTTTGCCTGCTTACCGTTCACGTTTGGTGCGTCGATGTGGGCAAAGCATGCTGCTTCAACCGCCTAGTCGCCGCTACCCGATTTTATCGCTCGGTTCTGCGCTGTTTGGCATTATTCTCAATATCGGCGTGCTTAACTTGTTTGCCGCCATGATTGAAAAAAGCAACACGCTGGTAGCGGCCCAAGGGCGTGCCTGGGTGCGAGAGGCTCGCCAGCGGCGCATGATGTTGGCGCTGCTACGTGGCTTTTCCCTGGCGCCGCTGATCTCCCCCATGGGTATTGGGGTGGCGGTGGTGCTGTCGAGCCTTCCTCAGGTTACTTGGCTGGCGCTTGCGCCGTATATTTTGGGCGCCGCTACGCTGATTTTTCTGGCAGGCTGGGCGGTAGATTTCCTCACCGGCCCACATCCACCTGCCAATAAAGCAACGGTAGCTGCTCCCTCGTTACGCCCGTTGGCCGAGTTCAGTGTGTTGCTGCTAGGGATTGTGGCGCTGGTGTTTAGCCTTGCCTGGCTATTAGAGCTGCGCTTACCCATTGCCGCGCTGTTAGGTGCTCCCACGGGGGCGCTGATTTGGCTTGCCTGGCAGCGGCGCAGGCTTGGCTTCGGCGGGCTGCCTGCAGCCGTAAGCGCGGTGCATCGTCAGTTGCCATGGCTGCTTTCGCCCAGTGTCAATGAGATCGTGGTGCTAGGGGCGGCGGGTTATTTGGGGCACTTATGCGTTGGACTGGTAGACACTCAGCAGTTGGCGCCGCTATTGTCGGTGCTGAATCAGTGGGGTGCCTTTAATGCCGTGCTGGCCATGTTGATGGTGGTGGGGCTGGCCCAGGTAGGCGTTAATCCTATCGTGACGGTAACGCTGCTGGTGGGGCTGCTACCGCAGTTAGCCATTGAGGGGCTAACACCTGCGCTGATAGGTGCATCGCTGATGGTGGGCTGGGCGCTGGCGCTAATGTCGTCACCCATGACCGCATCGATGCTGATTTTATCCCGATTTACCGGGGTACCCGCCACACGGATTGGCTACCGCTGGAACGGCAGGTTTCTGGTAGCCTCGATACCGTTGTTGGCTGCATGGTTTGTATGGTCTCCCTTTTAAGGGGGTAAGAATGCGGAAGCGCTTGACCTTTGGTCGGCGTTTTTTTATTGTTCTTGTTATAAAGTGAAATAGTATTCTGCTATGCAAAATACATGCTACGCAAAATAAAAGCGAAGCTAAACATTTTAATCGCCAGGAGCACGCCTTATGAAAGTACTCGTCGCGGTGAAACGCGTCATCGACTACAACGTCAAAATCCGCGTTAAAGCGGATCACTCGGACGTCGACCTTACCAACGTCAAAATGGCCATGAACCCCTTCTGCGAAATTGCCGTGGAAGAAGCGGTGCGCCTGAAAGAGAAGGGCGTGGCCACGGAAGTCGTCGCCGTCACGGTAGGACCCAAAGCCGCTCAAGAGCAGCTGCGTACCGCGCTGGCGCTGGGCGCTGACCGCGCCATTCATATCGAAACCGACGAGCGCGCCGAATCGTTGGCCGTGGCCAAGCTGCTGGCCAAAGTGGTCGAAGAGGAACAGCCGGGCATGGTCATCCTTGGCAAGCAGGCCATCGACACCGACAACAACCAGACCGGCCAAATGCTCGCCGCGCTGACGGGTCTGCCCCAAGGCACGTTTGCTTCTGAAGTAGCGGTAGACGGCGACAAGGTTAGCGTGACGCGTGAAATCGACGGCGGCCTGCAAACCATCGCATTGACGCTGCCCGCGATCGTCACCACCGACCTGCGCCTTAACGAGCCGCGCTACGCCAAGCTGCCCGACATCATGAAGGCCAAGAAAAAGCCGCTGGATGTGAAAACCCCCGCTGATTACGGCGTCGAGGTTCCTTCCAAGGTCAGTCTGCTCAAAGTAGAGTCGCCCGCCGAGCGCAAAGGCGGTGTCAAAGTCGCCTCGGTAGACGAGCTGATCGACAAACTGAAAAACGAAGCCAAAGTTCTTTAAGACAAGCGCTTTGAAAGGAGTTGATGCCATGAGCATTCTGGTACTTGCGGATCTACACGAAGGCCAACTGGCCGGCGCCACCGCCCACGTCGTGGCGGCCGCCCAAGCCATCGGTGGCGATATTGACGTTCTGGTGGCCGGTGAAGGCGTGCAAGCCGCCGCCGAAGCCGCCGCCAAACTCGACGGCGTAAGCAAAGTCCGCGTCGCGGATAACGCCGTTTACGCCCACCAGCTGGCCGAGCCCATGGGCGCGCTGCTGGTCGAACTGGCCGATGGCTACACCCACGTACTCGCCAGCGCCTCCACTACTGGCAAAAACGTACTGCCGCGTTTAGCGGCGCTAAAAGACGTCAGCCAGTTGTCGGACGTTCTCGCCGTAGACAGCGCCGATACCTTCAAGCGTCCGATCTACGCCGGTAACGCCATCGCGACGGTGAAAAGCGACGACACGTTGAAAGTGATCACCGTGCGCACCACCGGCTTTGATGCGGTCGGCACAAGCGGCAGCGCGACGGTGGAAGCCGTCGACGTGGTGGTGGATAACAGTCAGTCCAGCTTTGTCAAAGAAGAGCTGGCGCAGTCGGATCGTCCTGAACTGGGCGGTGCCAAGGTGGTGATCTCCGGTGGCCGCGGTATGGGCAACGGCGAGAACTTCAAGCTGCTCGACGGCATTGCCGACAAGCTGGGGGCTGCCATCGGTGCTTCTCGCGCCGCGGTAGACGCAGGCTTTGTACCCAACGATATGCAGGTCGGCCAGACCGGTAAGATCGTTGCGCCGGATCTGTATATCGCGGTGGGTATTTCTGGTGCCATCCAGCACCTGGCGGGCATGAAGGACTCCAAGGTGATCGTCGCGATCAACAAAGACGACGAAGCGCCGATCTTCCAGGTGGCGGACTACGGCCTGGTAGGGGATCTGTTTGAGATCCTGCCGGAGCTCGAGAGCAAGCTGTAAGCGCATCTAAAAGCAGTTCACCGAAGGCCCCAATTGGGGCCTTTTGCAGATTACCTCACAATAACAACCAGCGAGTTGCCCATGCTAACGCGCCTAACCGCCTCGTTAACCCTACCGGTGATCGGTTCCCCCATGTTTATCGTCTCCGGGCCTGAACTGGTGATTGCCCAGTGCCAAGCGGGCATTATCGGTGCTTTTCCAGCCCTTAACGCCCGGCCAGCGGAAGCACTACGCGAATGGCTGCAAAAAATTACCCAAACCCTGGCCGACTACGACGAGCAGCACCCCGAACAACCCTCAGCGCCCTTTGCGGTTAACCAAATCGTGCATCCCACCAACGATCGCCTTGAGCACGATGTCGCGCTATGCGCCGAGTTCAAGGTGCCGCTGGTCATCACGAGTCTGCACGCGCCTAATCAGGTGGTAGAGCAAGTGCACGCCTATGGCGGGCTGGTGTTTCACGATGTGACCACATTGCGACATGCCAAGAAGGCGATTGATGCGGGGGTCGATGGTCTGATACTGGTCTGCCACGGCGCAGGCGGCCATGCCGGGCGGTTAAATCCCTTTGCGTTTGTGGCCGAAGTGCGCCGCTTCTACGACGGCCCGCTAGTGCTAGCAGGGACGATTAGCAAAGGCGAACAGATCGTTGCCGCTAAGGCGCTAGGCGTGGACTTGGTATATATGGGCACGCGCTTTATCGCCACTCAAGAGGCAAACGCCCAAGCGGCCTATAAACAGATGGTGCTGGACGCAGCGGCAGGCGACATTGTCTATACCAACTTGTTTACCGGCGTACACGGTAACTATCTGCGGCAAAGTATCGAGCAGGCGGGATTAGACTCTGATGCGCTGCCTGAAGGCGATAAAGCCTCTATGCGCTATGGCTCTGGGGGTAGCAGTAAGGCAAAAGCGTGGCGGGATATCTGGGGTGCGGGGCAGGGTGTGGGTGGAATTGCCACGCTTAATAGCGTGGCCGAAGAAGTAGCCACGCTACGCGCAGATTATCAAAAAGCGCTGGATCATTTGCGTCGGCTTTGACGAAACGCCGCCACCCGAGTGTGAAAATCTTCTGACGCTTTGCACTGATCTTGAAGCTGGCCCTCTAATTGCATTGTGTCACTTAGCGAGCGCTGCGCCGCTTCCCGCAATGCGTGCTTGGTGGCACTTAACGCCTGGGGCGATTGACTCACCAGTACTTGCGCTAACGAACGAGCTTCGTCTAGCACTTGGTTATCTTCGACAACCCGGTTGGCCAACCCCAGCGTCACGCATCGCTCTGCCGAAATGGGGGTCGCTAGGGCGGCCATCTCGAATGCCTGGGCATGGCCAAGCTTGCGCACCAGATGCCAGCAGGCGCCGCCGTCGGGAATTAGCCCAATGTTAATAAAGGCAAGCTTCAGGTAAGCGGAGCGGCCCATTACCACCATATCGCTGGCGAGAACATAGGAAACACCGATGCCCGCAGCCGCACCGCTAACCGCTGCAATTACCGGTTTATTCATTGCCATTAAACTGCGCAGGGCGGGCAGAAAGAGAGTCTCCAGCCGCTCGCTCGCAGGCTGAGATGTCGCCTTCTCAAATTCCGCCAGGTCAGCGCCGGCGCAAAACTCACTCCCTTCACCGCGCAGAATCACACAGCGAACTTGCTCATTGTCCGCCACCGCCGCCAGGGCCTCATTGAGTGCCAGGGCGGTGGCTTCATTCAGGGCATTGCGTACTTCTGGGCGTGCAATGGCTACTTCGACGATACCGTTTTCAATAGCGCTGACAGTCACTAACTCGCCAACGTAATCTGGCATGTTTCGCTCCCTAATTAACTTTTCTGGCAACGTTCTCAGGCAACTTTTAACAGCTCGCTGACCGTTTCGAGATGGTAGTCGCTGTCGCCCAGGTAGTGATCGAACATGACCAGATGCTTGGCGTAGTTAGCGACATAGCACTCTTCGGTCATACCCATCGCCCCATGAAGCTGGATCGCCTGTTCGGCAATAAAGCGTGCCGATTCGCCACAGTAGGCTTTAGCCGCGGCAAGTTTGTAATCCCGCTCACTGGCAGGGAGAGCGAGGCTAGTGGCGGCCAAAATCGCCATGGAGCGGGACTGCTCCAGGTGCAGGTGCATATCCACCATGCGGTGCTGCAGCGCCTGGAAGGTCGAAAGCGGCACGCCAAACTGCTTGCGCTCTTTTAGATAGGCGAGGGTTTGATCGCAGGCCTCTTCCATTGCGCCAATAGCTTGGGCGCAGAGCGCTGCGCGACCCAGGGCCAGCACACTGGCCAGGGCGTTACTGACATCTTCGCTTAGGCAGTTTTCTGGCGGCAGAGTGACATTATCCAGCGTCAGATCACCGGCGGGCTGGTCGTCTATAGTGCGATACAGGTGCGTAGATGTGCCCGGTGCATCAGCGGGCACAATAAATAGCCCTAGCTGGCCGTTATCTAATTGAGCGGTGACTAGCGTAGCCGCAGCGGCCTCCAGGTTCAGTACCACGTCTTTTCTACCGGTTAGCTGCCATTGTCCGTCTTGCTGGGTAGCTTGGGTAGCTACCGAAAAGGCATCGTAGCGGGCGCCAATCTCTTGCCAAGCAAACGCCAATTGATGCTCGCCCTCTAGCAGTGGGGCTAGCCACCGGGTTTGCTGCTCGCTGTTGGCGGTATGAGCCAGCAGTTGGCCAGGTAGCACTAGGCCAGCCAAATAGGGTTCGGGCACTAAGCCGCGCCCCAATGCCTGCATAATAATCATCAGGTCGGTGCCATCGCCCCCTAGCCCGCCAACATCTTCGCTGAAGGGCATATGCAGCAGTCCCAGCTCGGCAAAGGTGCGCCATAGTGCAGAAGTGCCGTTTGGAGCAGCGGCCAGCATAGTGCGGCGCTGCTCGGGGGAAACCTGGTCGGCCACCAAACGGGTGAGCGTCTCTTCGAGCATGCGCTGCTCGTCGGTTAAAGCGAAATCCATGGTGACCTCTTTACATAGCTAAAATAGTTTTGGCGACGATACTTTTTTGTATTTCATTGGCGCCGCCATAAATCGACAGCTTGCGACGATTGAGGTACTGGGCGCTGGCGGAGGCGTTTTGGGCGCGTTCGTCATCCAGGCTGTCGTCACCGTGCAGAAAGCTGGGGAAGAACGGCAGTGCAGCAGGACCAAGGGCACGCCGGGTAAGCTCGCTGAGCTCCTGGCGAAGCTCCGAGCCGCGTACTTTTAGCAGCGAGCTCTCTGCGCCGGGTACACCACCATCTCGGGCAGCGGCAATCACACGCAGGTTAGTCACTTCCAGCGCCATCAGTTCGAGTTCCGCTTTCACTACCCGCTGGCGGAAGCTGGGTAGTTCCAGCAGCGGCTTGCCGCGATGTTGAATCCGGCTCGCTAGTGACTTTAAGTGGCGCAGCGCCTGCTTGGCGTGACCAAGCCCCGCAATCCCTGTACGTTCGTGGGTGAGCAGGAACTTAGCGCAGGTCCAGCCTTGGCCCTCTTCACCGACACGGTTCTCTACGGGTACGCGCACGTTGTCTAAAAAGATTTCGTTAACTTCATGGGCACCATCAAGGGTAATAATTGGCCGCACGGTAATGCCGGGGCTCTGCATATCAATGAGTAGAAAGCTGATGCCCGCCTGCTTCTTGGCGTTTGGGTCGGTGCGCACTAGGCAGAACAGCATGTTGGCGTGCTGGCCCAGGGTGGTCCAGGTCTTCTGGCCATTGACGATATAGTGGTCACCATCGCACACGGCGCGTGTATTCAGGCCCGCTAAATCGGAGCCAGCGCCGGGCTCTGAGTAGCCTTGGCACCACCAATCCTGATTACTCAAAATGCGCGGCAGATAGTGCTGTTGCTGCTCGGCGCTGCCGAATTTCATAATGACGGGGGCCACCATGTTAACGCCAAAGGGCACAACCGTAGGGGCATGGGCCGCGGCGCACTCTTCGTCGAAAATATGCCGCTGTACCGGACCCCAGCCTGGGCCGCCGTGCTCCGCTGGCCAGTTAGACGCTAGCCAGCCCTGTTCGCTGAGAATGTTTTGCCAGCGCAGGTGATCATCGGCACGCAGGTGGCGACCCAAGCGCACGCGCTCGCTAATATCGCTGGGCAACGCATTGGCTAGAAAGCGCCGCACTTCTTTGCGAAATGCCTGCTCTTCAGGGCTAAAGGTGAGATTCATGGTTATACTTCCTTAGCAGTCGAGATAGCAGTTGAAAGTGTGGCCTGTCGGTGCGGCCCACCTAAGTGACGCGGATAGTCCAACCCTTCCACCGCTAGCAAATCGATGTCGCTTGCACGGTAGCAAAAACCCCGTTCCGCAATACTGACACTCACCTGTTCAAGCGCTGGCTGCCTTTCACTGGTCGGGGCTTGCTGAACGGCAGCATGCATCGCTTGAAGCATGCTTTTTTGGTGGCTGACGACGACGTTTAGCCGCAACGCTTTAAGAGTGAGTGCGGCGCACTGCTGGGTAAGTGGCTCTGCACGTAAGTTGACTAGCTCTGCTATATGGCCGTTTTCAGCAATGATCAGGCTTAGCGCAGTATCGCTGGAGCTGGCGCTGCTGGTGCCAATCTCTTCCAGTGCGATAACCGGGCACGCCTTGCCCGAATCCCTGGGAGCATTGGGCGCCAGTAGACAAAGTTCGGTGGCCTCGTCAGGTGCGCTGGTTAAGCTAATACCCGCCTTTTGTGCGGCTTTTTGCAGGCGTTCAAAAAGCGGATGTTCACCAATCAGTGCAACGTTTTTAAAAGCACTGGCTTTCTCAACGTCGGGCACTAGGTGTGGGCTGCGTGCGGCAAAAAACAGGTGAATAAGCCCGGCGCGCTGGGGGGAGTCCATGCAGGCTAGAAACAGCTCTCGCTCGCGGCGCAATCCGGCCTCAAGTGATTCGGCTTCCACGCAGGCCTGAATCGCTTCGACAATGCGAAACGGTGAGAAAAGCTCAGGAGACTGTTGGCTAAGCCGATCCAACGTCGCAGTGATGGCCTGGGGATTCGCCGTTGGGGCAGGAAGTTGGCCGGTGATGCGGGGCGTTTGGGCGCCTGCCAGCACTTCCTGGGCGGCAGCTAAACCCGCTTCAATGGGCGTTTGGGCATCGCTAATGGCGTCGATGATACCTGCCTCAAGCGCTTCTTCAGCCTCAACAAAGCGACCGCTGGTAATCATTTCTAACGCTCGCTCAACGCCGACTAAGCGTGGTAAACGTTGAGTACCTCCGGCGCCAGGCAGTAGGCCAAGCTTTACCTCAGGTAGCCCTACGCGGGTTCCTGTCAGCGCCACTCGGTAGTGGCAACCTAATGCCACTTCCAAACCGCCGCCCAGGGCCGTGCCGTGTAGGGCGGCGATCAGTGGTTTTGGGCAGGCTTCCAGTTGGGTGATCACATCGGGGAGCAGAGGAGCTTGAGGCGGCTTACCAAACTCACGAATATCCGCCCCGGCAATAAAAGTGCGGCCATCGGCTAGCACGACCAGCGCTTTAGCATCTGTGTCGGCAATACCTTTTTTAAGTGCGTCGACTAAGCCGCTACGCACGGTTTGCCCCAAGGCGTTAACCGGCGGGTTAGCAATCTGTATAACGCCTATATCGCCGTGGCGCTGGTAGTGAACGGACATAGCTTGCTCCCGTGTATGTATCGTGGCATTAAGGCTAATAAGTGTTAGAAGACTGGATTGAATCCAGCGTTGTCCAAGACTTCTCTACGTTCTGCCATCCAGCCGGAAATAAACGCCTCCTCATCTTCAGGGGCATCCGCCTTGTATTGTTCCCACGCATCCATCAGTAGCGTCTGACGCTCGACCAGCGAGTTTTGATGCTCTTCCATTTCATCTGTCCAGACCCCAGTGTCGCGATAGTAATCAACAACCGCATCATGGAAAGGCACTACCCATGTCATGTTCTGGTTTTCTAACGCATAGCCGCTGGCGCCTGGGGCGTTGTCTTTATAGTCGTCAAACGATTCGGCCAGCGTTTTGATTAGGCCATGAACGGTGTCAGGGGCCAGGTCAGCATTGCTGACCATAATGGGGTACGGGTAGCTGGCGCTAGCCAGTGGTTGATCGGCGTCTATGCCGGCTCCCGAGGACACGTCGTGAGGCTGAAAGTAGGGCGCAACTTCAAGCATACGCTCCCAGCCCGCTTCATCTTCAGTGGGTAGTTCAGGCCACTGAAGGCCGCGTGGACTTGCAGCAAGGCGCTGTGCCGCTGGGGTGACGGTAGTGGTAATAGCGGCATCAGCTCGACCGCTGATGATGCCATCGAAGGCGGCGTTGTAACCGGGAAAGTCGACTCGCTCAACGTCGTCCCAGGTTAATCCGGCGAAGGCGAGATACGCTTCGGCGGCTTTGTTTAGCGCGTCGTCGCCGCGCAAGTACGCTAGCCGCTTACCCTCAAGATCAGCGATAGATTCGATTTCTACGTCACCGGCAACCGCCATGCCCAAACCAAAGCTGGCCATAGAAGTACTAATAACGCGAATAGGCTGTGGCCCCCAGTCAGGCTGCGCAAACATCATCACGCCTTCTGATCCGTAGTAGCTGGCGATGCCGCATGCACATAAATCTACTCGGCCCGTTTTAAGGGGCGTCATGCGCATGGTGTCATTCTCACCGGGAATCACCCTGGACTGAGTACCATGCTCTTCCTGCAACAGTTGGCTAATTGCCATGATTTGCGCATTGCCACTGGTGCCCGTGCCGTAGGCTGTCCAGTTCAGTGTACTAGGCATGGCGAAGGCATGACTCGTAATGAGTAGTCCCGCAGTCAAGCTGCCTAGTGCGAGGGAGAGTGTTGTTTTTGTGCTCATAAGATTCCTCGAAGTTAGATTAAGCGTTGGCAGTAAGCGAACGCCGATGGTGGCGCTGGCTTAAGCGCGCCATCAAAACGCCGGGTACTAGCGCGGCAAGCGCGAGGCCGATCAGTTCCCACTGGCTAAATGGCACCATTCCCCCGCCAGGCAGTGCGAGTAATAGGCCCGCGACAAGTACCAGGGCGCGAATAATGATCTCCTGCAGCGCTCCATAGCCCAATCGGCCAACACCCATTAGGTAGCCCTGCATAGCAGAGGCAAACAGAATGATGCCGATCACGGCCTGGATAAAGACAGCCACGATCACCAGCGGTGCGCCCTGCATAATCAGCGCGGGATTAAGCACGAAGAGGAAGGGTATAAAGTAGATCACGCTACCCAGGCGCATGGCCTGCAAGCCCGTTTCCATGGGCCGGGCACCGGCCACGGTAGCGGCGGCAAAGGCACCCAGTGCGACCGGCGGGGTAATAAAGCTCAGCATGCCCCAGTAAAGGATGAACATATGCACCGCCATAGGATCCAGCCCCCCGCCCTGAATCAGCGCGGGGGCTAGCGCAACGGCGAGGAAAATATAGGCGGCAGTCACGGTCATGCCAATGCCGAGCACGAAACTGGTAACGGCACCCATAAGCAGCAGCAGCGGCACGCTGCCACCTGCAATATTGATAAAGTCGTTAGCGATGGTGCCAGAAAGACCGGTCATCGAAAGCGCACCGACCAGCATGCCCACGCCGGCCAAAATAGCGATGAGCTCGGCAAACAGCTTGGCGGCAGACGACAGCGTATCGGCCACGTCTTTCCAGCCCCAGCGGTTATGTTTGGAGAATTGGTTAAGTACCAGTAGAAGCGCAGTAGCATAAAAGGGTGCTACGGCTTCACGCTGCATAATCAAGAGCATCCAAACTAATAACGCGAAGACAAAAATAAAGTACCAGCCCTCTTTGAGGGTTTGCCAAAGTGAAGGCAGCTCGGAGGCAGGTAAGCCTTTAATATCGTGACGCGCCGCATAGGCGTCGATCTGAATGAACAGACCCAAGAAGTAGAGGATGGAGGGTATGACGGCTGCGAGTGCAATAGTGGAGTAGGGAACATCCAGAAACATCGCCATGACAAACGCGGTAGCGCCCATAACAGGGGGCATCAATACACCACCGGTTGAGGCGCAGGCTTCTACACCACCCGCAAATGAGCGGCTCATACCGATACGGCGCATGGCGGGAATCGACAGAACGCCGGTGGTCAGTACGTTACTGATCACGCTGCCACTCATGGAGCCCATCAGGCCACTGGAGAAAATCGATACCTTAGCAGGGCCGCCGCGGACATGGCCCAGCAGCGCAAACGCCAGGTTAATAAAAAACTTACCGCCGCCGCTTTTCTGCAGCACGACACCAAACACCAAAAAGCCAATCACCAGACCCGCGAATGCCTGCAGCGGCACCCCCATGATGCTTTCGGTGCTCATGGTGTGGTACATGGCAGTTTGTTCAAGAGTTGAAGGAAACGCCTGGATAGGGCCGGGAACGATATCTGCCACCAGCGGATAGAGCGAGAACATCCCGGCAATAATCGCAATGGGTAATCCACCTGCCCGGCGCGCTGCTTCGACAATCAGCAACCAGTAGGCATAGCTGGCATAAATGGCGATCTGGGGGGCGGAAAAGGCCCAGCCGCGCTCCAAAATGGGCACTGCGTTGTAAACAAAATAGCCGCCCACGATAAGCGTGAAGGCGCTCAACAGGTAGTCGTACCAGGGAATGGGCCGCTCTTGTTGGCTACTGCGCATAGGCCAAAGTAAAAACACCAACGGAAGCAGCAGCGCCACAACGGCGTAGTAGAACTGTGTCTCCAGGCCCGTAACGAAAGTCAGTAAGCCAACGTTAAATAGATAATCCAGGGTCATCGCCATCAAAATGACGGTGACCGTGGCGGGTATCCAGCGCAGCGCAGAGGGGAGCTGGCGAATTTGGCTGATCTTTTCTTTAACCTGCTGATTATTGGCAGGCGAGGTATCTGTGGTCATGGGGACATCCGTCAATCAGCAGGGGGCGGCGGGCGCCGCCCCGTGGCGTATTACTCGAAGATCGGTTCGAAACCGGCATCGCTAAGCGCGTTGGCACGGGCTTCCATCCAGCCGGTAGTAAATGCCTCATCCTCACTGGGAGCGTCCTGCATAAAGCTTTCCCAGGCGGTTAACAGCACGTTCTGGCGTTCAACGAGCTTGTCCTGATGAGCCTGCATTTCATCAGTCCACACATCGATCTCTTTGTAGTACTCCACGACCGCATCGTGGAACGGCACTACCCACTGCAGGTCTTGCTGCTCCAAGGCGTAGCCAAGCGCTCCTGGGGCATTATCTTTATAGTCGTCAAAATTTTCCTGCATGGCCTTGATCAGCCCATAAGCGACGTTGTCGTCGAGGTCTTGGTTGGCGACCACAATGGGATAAGGGTAACTGGCGCTAGGTACCGGGTTTTCGGCGCTGATGCCGCCTGCCCCAGAAGTGACTTCGTGAGGGCGGAAGTAGGGCGCCACCGCAGCCATACGCTCCCAGCCTGCTTCGTCGTTGGGGTCTAGCACAGGCCAGCTAATGCCGCGGGGGCTACTGGCCAGCTGCTGGGCGGGTGGGGTAACCGTTGTGGTAAAGGAGGCATCCACATCGCCAGCAATAATGCCGTCAAACGAGCGGCCGTAGCCGGGGTAATCAACCCGCTCGACGTCATCCCAGGTTAACCCGCCAAAGGCGAGATAAGCCTCTGTGCCTTTATTAAGCGCATCGTCGCCGCGGATATAGGCGATGCGTTTGCCCGCCAAGTCAGCGGGCGTTTCAACGTCTAAGTCGCCCGCGACTGCAAGGGAGAGGCCAAAAGAGGCGGTAGACGTTGTAATCACGCGTAGCGGCTGAGGGCCCCAGTCTCGGTCGGCAAACATCATCACACCTTCCGCACCGTAGTAACTGGCAATCCCGCAGGCGCAAAGGTCAACGCGGCCCTGCTTGAGCGGCGTCATGCGTGATACGTCGTTATCACCCGGCAAAATGCGTACTGACGAATCGTATTTGTTCTGCAGCATATTGCCGATGGCGACGGCTTGGGCATAGCCACTTGAGTTAGTGCCATAGGCCGTCCAGGCCATCGTGCCGGGCAGTTCAATTTCATTGGCATGGCTTACTGCTGCGCCGAGTAGCGATAAAGGTAGGGCTGCAACAAGTAGACGGTGAGCGAATGGGCGCATTGGAATGCTCCTTTATTGTGGTTGTAATGATGTTAGTGGTTACGTTTAGTTACTTTATGTTTTGCTCTGCGGTATTGTATTTTGCTAAGTGGTCGGCTGATAGTAGAGAAGCCGCTGGGTGGCTGTCAATGCCATTGTCAGCGGCGACTCGCGTTGGCAATGGTCAGGCATAAAAAAACCAGGCAAGTGCCTGGTTTTTCAGAGCCGTAGCGAGTGCTGTGTCGTTAGGAAAATTCACGCCAAGCGGCGTAAGTGCTTAGAAATACCCTTCCGGTGAGCGCCTCAAGGAAGTCACTCTTCTTAAGCTGATCCATCACCGGACCTTTGACCTCGGATAGATGCAGTTTTACATCGGAGTCTTTTAAGCGTGCATTGATCGCATCCAAGCTCTCCAGCGCCGAGGCATCGATCAGGTTAACCGCCGAACAGATCAGCACAACGTGCTCAAGCTCTGGATGACTCGCCACCAGGTTATAAACGGTGTCTTCCAAGTAGCGGGCATTGGCAAAATAGAGACTCTCATCGATGCGCAGCAGGGCAACGGTATTGACCGTTTCGACATCGTGGCGGGTGGTATTTCTAAAGTGTTCGGTACCAGGCACGCGGCCTACCAAGGCGCTATGCGGGCGGCTGGTGCGGTACAAAAACAGCGCAATAGAGAGCGTCACGCCGCTGATGATGCCGGCCTCAACGCCTTCGCCTAACGTCAGCAGAATCGTTACCGCCATGGCGGCAAAGTCGCTGCGGGAGTAGCGCCAGGTTTGGCGCAGCATGGGGATGTCTACCAGCGTCAAAATCGAAACGGTAATGGTCGCGGCCAGGGTTGCGATGGGCAGATAGTAGAGCCAACCGGTAAACGACATAGTGACCAGTGCAATGCCCAACGCTGCAAAGGCACCCGCCGCAGGCGTTTGCGCCCCTGCATCGTAGTTAATAACAGTGCGTGACAACCCACCGGTTACCGGCATGCCGCTGGAAAGTCCGGCGGCTAAATTGCTGGCGCCGAGGCCTACTAACTCCTGATTGGGAGAGATGCGCTGGCGCCGTTTAGCGGCCAACATCTGGCCCATGGAAACCGACTCCACAAAGCCGACCAGGCTAATCAGCAGCGCTGGGATTAGCAGAGCTCGCCACAGCGAGTAGTCCCCCCAGGGAAAGCTCAACGCGGGTAACCCACCGGGAATGGAGCCCACGAGGTCGACGCCTTTATCGGCCAACTGCCAGTGCCAGGTCACCAGGGTGGTAATCACTACCGCAAAGACCGGCCCCGCTTTGGCGATCAAGTCCGCCAGCGTGCGTGGCAGGCCCAGCATGTGCAGCGTGGCTTTACCGTGGCGGCGCATAGTAATTAAAAACAGGAGGGTTCCACTGCCAATCAGTAAGGTGGGTAAGTTAAAGGTGGCCAAGTTGGGCACCAGGGTAATAAGGCGTTCCACCAGGGTAAAGCCACTACTCTCAACCCCCAGTAAGCTACCAAGTTGGCTAGCTGCGATCAAAATACCCGACGCCGTTAAGAAACCGGAGATAACCGGGTGGCTAAGGAAATTGCTGAAAAAGCCCATTTTCAGCAGCCCCATCACGACCAACATGCCACCGGAAAGCAGTGACAAGATGAGTGCTGCCTGTAAATAAGTCTCCGTACCTGTGGCTGCCACTGAGGAGAGCGCGGCACCGGTCATCAGCGCGATAATCGCAACTGGCCCGACTGCGAGGGTTTTGCTGGTGCCAAACAGGGTATAGACCAGTTGTGGCAGGATGCTGGCGTACAGACCTACCACCGCGGGTAGCCCGGCTAGCAGCGCATAGGCCAGCGACTGGGGGATGACCATCACCGTGACGATCAAGCCCGCCAAAAGGTCGGCCCCCAGCAGACGTTTATGGTAGTGGGGGAGCCACGTCAGGATCGGCAAGTAGCGCTTTAGCATGGATTCCATTGGGTGTAAGAGTGGCAGAACAAAGAGAGTAAGGGATATTCCATTTCATTGCAGTGCTTATATTCATTTGCACGGCGGTAACTCTATGATGACGAAGCGCTTAACGCTTTGCGTCTTCCCCCAAAGTGCTACTTCTTTCATTAGCGTAACACGCTAAGCTTAGACACAAAGGGGAGTTAAGCCCTCCTTATGTAGGGTTTTTGATACTCAATAACGTTAATAAACGAGTACTGCTCATGCGCTTACTTCAATTGTTAGTTCCGGTGCTGTTCTTGGCGCTGTCGATAGGGCTTGCCGTACAAGGCGGTCTGTGGAGTTATCTGGCGCTCCTGTTCGCCGCACTGGGTGGTGGCGCTGTGCTGCTCAGTGCGCTGGAAGGCGTGTACCGGGCCGACCAACGTCGCCTTGAGCAGCGTCAGCGTGGCTTTAAACCGCTACGTGATTACCGTTCGCTGCGTGCCATGGCCTACCGGTTAATGAACCGCGCCAGCAGCACCGCGATAGCCTCGGCAGAAGTGTCGCACTATGCCGATCTGATGGATCAGCGCCTTTCCAAACAAGAGGCCATGGCCCGTGAGGCTTCATCCAGCATGACGGCCATTAATGCCGCCATTATGCAGGTCAGCGCCAGTGCCAGCCAAGTGGCAGCGCTGGCAGAGAGCGCCCGGGAAGCTAGTCATCACAACCATGCCGAACTGGACGATATTATTCAGGACATGAGCGACGTTGCCGACCGCTCAAATCAAGCGCTGGAAATGCTCACCGCGCTGAACGATAAAATTGAGCGTGTAGGCAACGTCACCTCCATGATTGAGGATATCGCTGAACAGACCCACCTGCTGTCGCTCAATGCGTCAATTGAAGCGGCCAGAGCGGGCGAACACGGGCGAGGGTTTGCAGTGGTCGCTGGCGAAGTGCGCAACCTGGCACTCAAGACTTCTACTGCCACACAAAGCGTCGATGAGCTGGTCAAGGATATGCATCAGAGCGGTCAATCGGTAGTTGCCACTATGGGCCATTTAATGACCCGGATCAGCGAGCGCTCTAAAGGCTTGCAAGTTGTCGGCAACAGTCTTGGAACGATGACCCAAGAATTCGACCAGGTGCAGAGCGAAATTACCCGCGTTGCCGATGCGATGGAGAACACTCGTCAGCACAGTCAAACCGTGGCCGACGGCTTGAGTCAGTTGGAGGACGATGTAGATGAAGGCAACCGCAATATGCACGATTTGGCTGAGCAAGCCCGAGCGCTGATGGAGGCTGCGGAAGGCGTCGACGGTGAGCTGGCTCAACAGCATTTAGAAGGGCGCCACCAGCAGGTGTTTCACGCTGCACGAACAACGGCTGATAAGCTGGGTAAGCTGCTGGAGAAAGCGATTGCCAGCGGGGAGCTTTCAGACGCCCAGCTATTCCAGCCCAGCTATCAACAGATCCCGGGTACGCAGCCGCCGCAATATAAAACCGGTTTTGATAGTTTCACCGATAGGTATCTGCCCGATTTGCAGGAGCCTTTGCTCACTCAGCTCGGCTTAAGCTATGCCATTGCCTGTGACCGTAAAGGCTATGTGCCGACCCATAACAAGGCGGTAAGCCTCGCGCCAACCGGTGACTACGCGCACGATTTAAAATTCTGCCGCAACAAACGCATTTTCGATGACCCGACCGGCAGCCGCTGTGGCGCTCATGAAAAGCCGCTGCTGCTGCAAACCTACAAGCGCGATACCGGGGAAATCATGCACGACCTCTCAGTCCCGGTGTATGTGCAGGGTAAGCACTGGGGTGGCTTCCGGGTCGGCTACCAGCCTGAACGGGTCAGTGCATCGACGCCTATGCTTGAAACAGCCGCGAATGCTGTTGCATCAGCGCCGCTGGCATTAACTAGCCGCCGCGTAGCGCGTGCGTGATTGCCAAGCCGACCAGGAGTAAAGCGCGAGCCCGATCCAAATAAGCACAAAGGTTGCCAACTGGATAATGCCCAGGGGCTCGCCAAAGATAGTTAAGGCAATCAGAAACTGAATGCTGGGGTTGATGTACATCAAAAAGCCCAGGGTCGCCAAACGCAGCCGGCGTGCCGCGCCAGCAAACGCCATTAGTGGCAGCGCGGTCAAAGCGCCACTGGCGATCAGCAGGCCAGTCGATGACGAATCTTGAAGAAAATGTGAGCTGCCGTTCCAGCTTAACCAAGTCAAGGCGATAAGGGCGAGGGGGAATAGCAGCAAGGTTTCTACAAAAAGCCCTGATAGGCCGTCCAGCGGCACCTGTTTACGAAACAGGCCGTAACTGCCGAAGCTTAACGCCAGCACTAAACTAATCCAGGGCAGTTCACCCAGCATGACAAACTGCGTGGCAATGGCCACGCTGGCCAACCCCAAGGCGACTAGCTGCAGCTTGGCCATTACTTCCCGCAGTACCAGCATGCCTAGCGCGACGTTCACTAATGGCGTTAAGAAGTAGCCCAGACTCGCCTGCAGTACCTGCTTCGACTCCACCGCATAAATGTAGATACCCCAGTTAAACGCTATTAATAGCGCGCAGGCCAATACACGGCCTAGCCGCTTGGGTTCGCCCAGCGCTGTAACAACGGGCGGCCAGCGGCGTAATAGGGTAATCAAGCCGACCAAAAACAGACACGCCCAAATGATCCGGTGAATCAAAATTTCAAAGGCGGGGACGCCCTCAAACAGGGCAAAAAATAGCGGAAAACAGCCCCACATGGTGTAGGCGGTTAGCCCAAACATTACGCCTTTGACGGCAGCCGGATCGCGTGTTGGAGTAGGAAGCATAGCAGCCTCATTATTTAAAGATGCTAATCTAGCATAAACGTTGCCTTGAGACTGACGAATTGGAGGTGTTAAGTGAGTCAACTTAGGAACACGCTAGTGCAGTGCGATCTGCGCTGGGAAGACCCCCAGGCTAACCACACCCATCTTGAGGAGTTGCTGGGCGAGTTGGATAGCCGCGATACGGATCTTATTGTATTGCCGGAAATGTTTGCCACTGGCTTTACCATGAACTCCCGCGAAATGGCCCAGCCGATGGCAGAGAGCCAAAGCGTTGCCTGGCTACAGGCTCAGGCGAAGGCGCGTAACTGTGTGATGACCGGCAGCGTGGCGATCGAAGAGAACGGCGAATTTTATAATCGCTTGATCTGGGCGACGCCAGAGGGGGAGTTAACCCACTACGACAAGCGCCACCTATTCCGCATGGCCGGTGAGCATGAGCGCTACGGCATGGGCAGTGAGCGTAAAGTGGTAGAGCTTAATGGCTTTAAGCTGCTGTTGAGCGTTTGCTATGACCTGCGTTTTCCGGTTTGGATGCGCCAGCAGCCAGCAGAAGGGGAGCATTTCGAGTATGATGCGCTGCTGTGTATTGCCAACTGGCCAGCACCGCGGCGTCATCCTTGGCGCACGCTGCTACAGGCCCGCGCGGTAGAGAACCTAAGCTATGTGATTGGCGTTAATCGCGTTGGAGAGGATGCCAAAGGACTTGCCTACAGCGGCGACTCCTTGTTGGTCGACTTCAAAGGCGAAGCGTTAATTGATAAACCTGCCCATACCCCGTTTATAGAGACGGGCACGCTGGATAAAACTGCCCTTGATGCTTTTCGTGAAAAATTTCCTGCCTGGCAAGATGCCGACCACTTTAAGCTGCTGCCAGGAGTGGGTTAATGATGCGCCTTGATCGCTTTTTGAGTGAAACCTCACCGTTAACCCGCAGCCTCGCCAAGCGGGCACTCAAAAATGGCGAAGTGACCTTAAACGGTGAGCCGATCAAACAGTCGGCGACCCAAATCGATACCGATAACGATGTGGTGGTGCTCAACGGCGAGCGGTTGGCGCTGGTAGGCGTTCGCTACATTATGCTGCACAAGCCCGTCGACGTTGAGTGTAACGCCCGTCGCGGGCTCTACCCGCGGGTGATCGATTTAATCGACTTGCCCAAAGCCGACCGGTTACAGCCGGTAGGGCGGCTAGATGTGGATACCACGGGCCTGCTGCTGTTAACCGATGATGGCCAGTGGTCTCACCGCGTTACGTCTCCGCGCCATCGCTGCGCCAAGGTGTATATCGCCGAGCTAGCTGAGCCTATGGAAGGCGCAACGGCGGAGTGGGCGATTGGCCAAGTCGCCGATGGCCTGATGCTGGATGGGGAAGAGACGCCGACGCAGCCCGCCACACTGCGGCTGCTTTCGCCCACCCAGGCAGAACTCACTATTACCGAGGGGCGCTATCACCAGGTGAAGCGTATGTTTGCTGCCTTGGGTAATCACGTGAACTCACTGCACCGCAGCTCTATCGGTGACTTAGCTTTGGATGCCAATCTGGCGCCCGGTGAGTGGCGAGAATTAACCGCCGACGAAATCGCGCTTTTCTGAGTCCTTGGGTAAGGTCTCCATTGGCCGCTTTCCAAAATAGGAAGCGGCTTTATTTTATCTGAATTTTTATACCGTTATCTTAGTACGTCCATTAAGAGCAGTTAGTTTCGTGGCTAATTCAGCTAGTGCGTCAGATGCGCAGCGGCAATCAGCGCTTGGGTATAAGCGTGTTGTGGCGCTGAAAGCACCTCTAGGCAGGGGCCTTGTTCGACCACTTCGCCATCCTTGAGCACCATGATGCGGTGTGCCATGGCGCGCACAACAGCTAGGTCGTGGCTAATAAATAAATAGCTTAGCTGGCGGCGCGCCTGCAGATCGCGTAACAGGGAGACCAACTGCTTCTGCACGGTACGGTCTAACGCCGAGGTTGGCTCATCCAGCACCAGCAGTTCTGGTTCTAAGATAATCGCTCTTGCTACGGCGATTCTCTGACGCTGACCACCGGAGAACTCGTGGGGGTAGCGCGCGGCACAGCTCTCGGGTAAACCTACCTCGTGCAGCGTTTGATTGACCCGCTGGGCGACTTCTTCAGTGGTGAGATGGGGGTAGTGAAAGCGCAGCCCTTCACTAACGATATCAAACACCGGCATACGCGGTGAAAGCGCGCCATAGGGGTCTTGAAACACCATCTGCAAACGGTGACGGTGGCGGCGTAACGCATCGCCGGTTAGGGCGCTTAGTTTATCGTTGCCAAGGGTCACATCGCCTTGGCTAGTGACCAGACGCATGACCGCCGACGCCAGCGTGGTTTTGCCCGAGCCGGATTCACCCACAATGCCCAGGGTTTCACCCGGCGCTATATGGAAATCGGTGGGGTGCACCGCCACAAAAGCGGGCGGTTGGCGCTTAAATATACCAGTTTTAGGGCGCTTAAAGCTCACGCTTAACTGGCGAGCCGTCAATAGCGGCGCTGCTTGTTCAATGGCTTGGGGCCTACCTTCCGGCTCAGCGCCGAGCAGCGCTTTAGTGTAATCGCTTTGCGGGTGCTGAAAGACCTGCTCCACCGGGCCTATTTCCTGAATGCGCCCTTGGTACATAACGCAAATGCGGTCTGCATGACGGCGAACCAGATTTAAGTCGTGGCTGATAAACAGCATACCCATGCCATGGTGATCGCGAAGTTCACGCAGCAGAGCGAGAATCTCTTGCTGTACCGTGACGTCCAGCGCGGTGGTGGGCTCATCGGCAATCAGCAGTGAGGGATTGTTGGCAATCGCCATGGCAATCATCACCCGCTGGCGCTGCCCACCCGAGAGCTGGTGGGGCCAGGCATCCAACAGTTCTTCTGGGCGCGGCAGTTTCACTTGTTCCAGCAGTTCTTTGCTGCGCTCACGGGCCGCTTGGCCGCGCAGCCCTTGATGCAGCCGCAATGCTTCACCGATCTGCTTACCAACGCGATGCAGAGGATTGAGCGAGGTCATCGGCTCCTGGAAGATAAAGCCGACGCGATTACCGCGCACGGTGTTCCACTCAGTTTCCGTTAACGTGGCCAGATTGGTATCACCCAGCCAGCGTTCGCCTTGAAAGGTGGCATTGCTGGGCAGCAGATTCACCATGCCCAGCGCCGATACCGATTTGCCCGAGCCGGACTCGCCGACAATCGCCAGGGTTTCACCCGCGTTGAGGGTTAGCGAAAGTGAGTGCACCACCGGGGTGTTATCAAAAGCGACATCAAGGTGTTCAATGCGCAGCAGGGGGTTAGACATGCTGAGTCTCCTGGGCAGGGCCTGCTTGGCGCAGCTGTACGTGGCGGGGGTCAAAGGCGTCTCGCAAGCCTTCGCCAATAAATACCAACAGCGAAAGCATGATCGCCAGGGTCATAAACGCCGTGATGCCCAGCCAAGGGGCGTGCAGATTGTTTTTGCCCTGGGCCGCCAGTTCACCTAGCGAGGGAGCGCCTGGGGGCAGGCCGAAGCCGAGAAAATCCAGAGCGGTCAAGGTGCCAATGGCGCCGGTAAACAGAAACGGAATAAACGTTAGCGTGGCGACCATGGCATTGGGTAGCACGTGGCGCCACATGATCAAGCGTGAGGGCAACCCCATGGCTTTGGCCGCGCGTACATACTCCAAATTACGCGCCCGCAGGAACTCGGCGCGTACGATATCCACCAGACCCAACCACGAGAAGAGCAGCATAATCCCCAGCAGCCACCAAAACCCCGGCTGAACAAAGCTGGCTAAAATAATCAGCAGGAAGAGCACCGGCAAGCCGGACCAAATTTCGGTGAATCGCTGACCGATCAAATCAATTTTGCCGCCAAAGTAGCCCTGTACACCCCCAACCACGACACCGACAACTAACGATCCTGCGGTAAGTACCAGCGCGAAGGCTACCGAGAGCCGAAAGCCATAAATTACCCGTGCGGTCACATCCCGGCCCTGGTCATCGGTGCCTAGCCAGTGGCGGCTATCCGGCGGTGCCGGAGAAGGGCGGGTCATATTCATATCCAGGGTCTGGTATGAAAACGGAATGACTGGCCACAGCGCCCAGCCGTGATCATCAATTTGCTGTTGAACAAAGGGATCCAGATAGTCCGTTCGGGTCGGTAGAAAGCCGTCAAACTCTGTTTCTGGGTAGTCCACCAGCATGGGAAAGTACCACTGGCCGTCGTACTGCATCACGATTGGTTTGTCGTTGGCAATCAGTTCGGCAAACAGGCTGAGGATAAACAGCGTGGCAAATAACCAGAGTGACACCCGGGCGCGACGATTGGCTTTAAAAGCGGCCAGTCGACGGCGAGTGATAGGCGATAAACGTGACGATAAAGAGGCCATTATCACGACTCCCGAGTCGAAAAGTCGATACGCGGGTCTACCCACACGTAGGTCAAATCGGAAATCAGCTTGAGGATTAAGCCGATCACGGTATACAGGAACAGGGTGCCGAATATCACCGGATAATCCCGCTGCATTACCGCCTCGAAGCCGAGCAGACCCAGCCCATCCAGGGAGAAGATAACTTCGATAAGCAGCGCGCCGGTGAAGAAAATGCCGATCATGGCGGCGGGGAGGCCCGCGATAATAATCAGCATGGCGTTGCGAAATACATGGCCATAGAGCACGCGCCGCTCGTCGGCACCTTTGGCGCGGGCGGTAATCACATACTGCTTGTGAATCTCATCCAGAAAGCTGTTTTTGGTCAGCATTGTCAGTGTGGCAAAGCTGCCAATCGAGGCGGCGATAACCGGCAGCGTGATATGCCAGAAGTAGTCTTTGACCTTGCCCCAGGCTGAAAGCTGATCGAAGTCAGGCGAGGTCAAACCACGTAACGGGAATAAGTCCCAGTAGGTGCCCCCGGCAAACAGGACTATGAGGAGGATGGCAAATAGGAAACCTGGGATGGCATAGCCAACAATCACTAACCCCGACGACCAGACGTCAAACCGGGAGCCGTGGCGCAGCGCTTTTTTAATGCCTAACGGGATGGAAATTAAATAGACCAGTAGCGTCGTCCAGAGCCCTAACGATATGGAAACCGGCAGCCGCTCGATCATCAGCTCGGTGACCGGTCGGTCGCGGAAGAAACT
Organism: Halomonas sp. QHL1; assembly: GCF_001882345.1. GTDB lineage: Bacteria > Pseudomonadota > Gammaproteobacteria > Pseudomonadales > Halomonadaceae > Vreelandella. Next base: position 861,149 of record NZ_MINL01000001.1, on the reverse strand, counting down.
GGTGCCGAAATCGAGAGTGAGGTAATCCGCCATCATGCCGATAAAGCGCTCGTGGGCGGGTTTGTCAAAACCAAACTGCTGCTCTAGCTGTTCGATAAAGCGCGGGTCAATGCCCCGAGCCCCCCGGGAGTCATCGCTAACCTGAACGTCGGCGCCACCCATATCCAAGCGGGTGCTGGCCATGGCGTCGGCGCCTTCAAAACGCGCCAACATCTGATCAATTGGCCCGCCCGGCGCCGCCTGAACAATAATAAAATTGAGTAGCATGATCCCGAAAAGGGTTGGAATCATTAGCAGCAGTCGGCGTAGGGTATAACGGGCCACAGAGCACTCCAAGGTTTATGGCGATGAAACCGTTGAGGATAAGCCGTTGCGCTTAAGCAGTTGCCATATAGCCAGCGTTAACGACCGCGCTGGCGGCGCTGAAGTTCTGCTTCACGGTCGGTGTCTACCCACCACGCATCCATATCCATGGCATATTCAGGGAAGGGTTCGGGGTAGCCGAACTTATCCCAAATGGCGATGCGGGTCTCCCCAGAGTGGTAGTGGGGAATGACATAGAACCCCCAACGTAGCACCCGATCCAGCGCGCGCGTGGCTGTATCCAGCTCTTCACGACCATCGGCACTTATGATCTCTTCCACCAGTGCATCGACCGCCGGATGCGCCAGCGCCATCCGGTTGCGGCTTTGCGGTGCCTCAGCGGCTTCGCTGGTCCAGAAGTTGCGCTGCTCGTTGCCCGGATTGTTCGACTGAGGGAAGTGACTGATCACTATGTCATAGTCGTAATTACGCTGCCGGTTTAAAAATTGATTAATATCAACGATACGCAGAGACGTCTGTACCCCCAAACGAGCCATATTGCGGAGCATGGGCTGCACCACCCGTTCAAGCCCAGAGTCGTAAAGCAGCACTTCCAGGTTTAAAGGGCGTCCGGTTTGTTGATGAACCAGCATGCCCTCTTCAACGCGATAACCTGCTTCGCGGAGGAGGTCGAGCGCTTTACGAAGCCGCTCGCGTAACTCGATGGGCTCATCGATAGGCAGTGGCTGCGTGAACAAACGGTCAGAACCGTGAGAGGCGATCAACTCCTCCCGAAATGGCTCCAGCAACGCCAGCTCCTCTTCAGAGGGCAAGCCGGTGGCTTCCATCTCTGAATTTTGGAAAAAGCTCTCGGTGCGCCGGTAGGTGCCGTAAAAAATATTGGTATTGAGCCAGGGGAAATCGAAGGTAAGGCTCAATGCTTCACGGACTCTGGGGTCTTGAAATTTCTCTTTACGCAGGTTGAAGACAAACGCCTGCATCATCGAAGGATTAACGTCAGGCACCGTTAGCCGCTTTACCAAGCCCTCTTCATAGGCTGGGAAGTCGTAGCCAATCGCCCAGGTGGCGGCGCGGGCATCGGTACGAAAGTCGGTTAGGCCCGCTTTAAATGCTTCCCAGGCGATATCCCGGTCACGGTAGTAGTCGTAAATGATGCGATCGATGTTGTAACGGCCAACGTTAACCGGCAAATCTTTACCCCAGTAATCCTCATCGCGCTGGTAAACAATTCGCCGACCTGGGTCTACTTCGCTAATGCGGTAGGGCCCGGAACCTGGGTGCGCCGCCAGGGTGGGGGATGTGAACTCGCGGGGTTCCCAGTAGTGGCGGGGGAGTATAGGCAGTTGGGCGACGATTAACGGCAGCTCTCGCGATTGAGTATCGTTAAAGGTAAAACGGACCTGATGCTCATTGAGAGCGATGGCTTCTTCCACCCCCGCGTAATAGCTGGCGTAAAATGGATTGCCCTCTTCGCGGAGCAAGTCAAGCGAGAACACCACATCGTAGGCCGTGACCGGCTCACCGTCTTGGAAACGCGCTTCAGGGCGTAGGTCGAACTCGATCCATTCCCTGTCAGGGTCAAGACGCACGCCTTCGGCCAGCAAGCCGTAGATGCTAAAGGGCTCGTTCGGGTTGCTGGCCATCAGGGTGTCGTAAATTTGTGAAATGCCGGTAACCGGCGTGCCGCGAATAATAAACGGATTGGTCGAGTCAAAGCTGCTCCCCACTGCGGTATGGGTAATGGTGCCGCCTTTGGGAGCTTGAGGATTTACATGGGGAAAGTAGGGGAAGTCGGCTTGTAGCTCAGGGCTATCGTAAAGCGATAGCCCGTGAACGGTTTCAACCGGCACCACGTTGTTTGCGTCGGTGTTCAAGTCACCCACCACGTTGGCGCTGGTGGCGGTGGGTGACGAATCGCTGTTAGACGTCGGCTCTGACGCTATCGTTTCGGCGTCTGAAGCCAGTATCGATACGTTGAACATCAGGCCACTGATGAGTAGAAGCGTTTTCGCAAAAAACAAACCACGCGGCATTGGTGACATCCCATGTGAACAAAGCCAACTATTTAACCCGGTTTAACGCCCTGAAAGTGTCAGCAGTTGGCCTGGTTGTAAAGCGCCGGGGCGGTCAATCGCATTCCAGCGTATAAGGTCTTGTTGGTCAACATTATACTGGGCTGCAATCGCAGAGAGACTATCGCCCCTTTCAACGCGATGGGTATTGCCGCTGCTGTTTTGCGCAAACGCTTGGCTGCTATCTTGAGTTTGACTGCCTTCCTGTGCAAGTTGCGCAAGCACCTGGGTATCCGCCTCTTCGGGTACCAACAGCGTCTGGGCGCTGCGTGGGTCGATACTGCCATTCAGCAGGCCCGGATTTAGCTCGGCTAATGCCGTTTGGCTGACATCCAGTAGTTGAGAGGCTTCTGAAAGACTCAACGCATGCGACAACTGCACTTTTGCAAAGGCCGGATCAACGTGTATTTCCGGCAGGCTGACACCGTATTGCTCTGGGTCGTCAATAATCGTCGCGATCGCTTTCAGCTTAGGCACATAGTTCATGGTTTCGTAGGGCAGCGAGAGATCCCAGTACTCGCCGTGCAAACCTTGACCCTGGGCTTGGCGCTGAGCGCGATTGACGGTACCTGCGCCTGCGTTATAAGCGGCGAGTGAAAGCATCAGATCACCTTCATACCATTGATCTGCCTGCATTTCCAAATAGTCCAGCGCCGCTGCGGTAGAGGTCACCACGTCTAATCGACCATCGTAGTTTCCGTTACGTACCAAACCTAGTGCATCGCCGGTACCAGGCATAAACTGCCATAGTCCAGCGGCACCGCGGTGGCTACGCGCGCCTGGATCAAAGGAGCTTTCAACGAAGGGTATTAACGCAACTTCACCAGGTAGGCCGCGCTCACTAACTTGCTGGGTAATCCAGGCAAGCCAAGGGGTGGCTCGTTCGGTGATAGTGGCAATGTTCTCGGGGCTGGAACGGTAGTACTCAATCCACTCATCTACCCGCGCTTGGGCCTCTGGGGGCAGTGACTTCTCTTGCCACTGAAAGCTTTTCCGCAGCGTTGTCCAGGCGTCTTGGGGTTGAAGCTCCAGCGCCTCCCAAAAATGGATCTGGAACGGCGTGGGGCGTGGTTTTGTAGCCTCTACTGAGGTGCTTCTTGAAGCAGTAGATTCTTCATAGCCTGTCGCAGAGGCTTGTGAGCTTGCCGCAGCGGCTAACATTAGGCCCATTATTACGGTACTGCCCGCGCTCAGCATCAAGCGCTGGCGAATCGTTCGATAGGTCATAGTTGCATTCGTTTGGTTTCGATAGCGTTCTTAAAAACGGTTCTTCCACTCACGAAGAGTGGTGAACGTAGCGAGATCATCATGATTAACACCCTGGGTACCTGCCGCCTGGCGCACGCTATCAGTGCCCACGCGAAGGTAGGGATTAATTTTCAGCTCGCGTCCTATCGTGCTGGGTAAGGTGGGGCGATCCAATGCCCGCGCCTTTTCACACTCCTGCAAGGCGTGTTTAACGTCTTCGTTTTCAGGATCCGCAGCACGTGCAAACGTTAGGTTTGCTTGAGTGTACTCATGGGCTGCAAAGACCAGTGTATCTTCAGGGAGTTCCGCAAATTTTTTCAACGCGGTGTACATCTGCTCCGGGGTACCCTCGAATAAACGACCGCAACCCGCGCAAAAAAGGGTATCACCGCAGAACAATAGCGCAGGGATACCCGCTGTGTAGTAGCTGATATGATCCAGCGTATGGCCGGGGGTCGCCATGACGTCAAATAAGCGCCCCATAATGCGGACTTCGTCACCGTCGCCCACGGTTTCATCAATACCTTCAATCTTGGGATTGTCCGGGCCGATAACGTGTGGAGAGTAGCGTTTAATTAATTCTGCTAGACCGCCCGTATGATCATGGTGATGGTGGGTAATCAGAATGCAGTTTAGGGTGAGCGACTCACGCTCAAGAAACTCGATCACCGGGGCGGCTTCACCGGGATCCACCACACAAACGCTTTGACTAGTATCTTGTCTTAATAGCCAAATATAGTTGTCGCTAAGGGCGGGGATCGGTGTCACGCTCATCATCGGCGAGATCCTTTAAGTTACGTAAAAACACATCAAACATTGCGCTTATTAGCGCTAAATCGGTGCGTAAAAGGCGTTAAAAAGCCTTTACTGTGGAGGGAAGCGCTGTTCATGTCAAATTCGACAACGGCCACTACACTGGCTAAGCGCTTACAAAGTAGCCAGCCTTATTGGCAAACAGAGGCGGGGCGTTCGCTGTGGGAAACGCAGCGTGCTTGCTTAGGGCCCGTGGTGGAATCACGTGTGGGCGGCCATAGCTTGGAAATGAGCATGGGGCCGGCACTGATGACCATGTCGGCCGTTGCGCACCCTATACGCTGGTCGCCTACGCGTCAGTTAGCCGAAAACGATAGCACCCTGGTATGTCCTCCGGATCAGCTTGCGTTGCCGGATCGTTGTTTAGATGTGATGGTCATTCACCACTGGCTTGAGCACTTAACCGACGCCCACTTCACGCTTCAGGAGGCCGCGCGGGTCACTGCTGATAACGGCATTATGGTGCTGTTTGGCTTTAATCCCATTGGCGTGAGTGGCCTTGCCCGGCAGTGGCGAAAGCGCCAGCAGACGTTTCCCTGGAGCGGCACATGGCGCTCCGCTAGCCGCCTGCGCGACTGGTTGGCGTTTGTCGACTTTGAGGTGGAGCGGGTAGACTATTGCTGTTTTCGGGGGCGGATGAACGCCAAGTGCGGTGAGTATTGGGAGTCGTTAGGGCGGCGTCATAACCTGCCGCTGGGCGAAAGTTATATGATTCAAGCGCGTCGGCAGCAGCGCCAAGCGCCGGTGCAGCGCTTGAAGTTTGGCTTGGAGGCGCCAGCACCCCAGGCTTCATTGGGTGTTACCCGTTCTGGCTCATCCGCCCACTACCAAGCTTATCAAGCGCATCCCGCTAAAACATCTCAAGCCACAACACGGCAAACGGATATGCACAAAGCTGATTTAAATAAAGCTGATTTACAGACACCAGGGGATCAAGAGATTGACTAAAGAGGCGGCGGGAGATCTACCTCGGGTAACGGTGTACACCGATGGGGCTTGTAGGGGCAATCCAGGGCCCGGCGGGTGGGGCGTCGTGCTGGCGAGTGGCGAGCACGAGAAAACATTGAAAGGCTATGAAACGGATACCACTAATAATCGCATGGAGTTAATGGCTGCGATTATGGCGCTACGCACCCTCAATACCCCGTGTGAAGTGGCACTCTGGACTGACTCCCAATATGTTCGCCAGGGTATTACCCAGTGGATTCATAACTGGATCAAGCGCGGCTGGAAAACCGCTGCCAAGCAGCCGGTCAAAAATGCCGAGCTGTGGAAGACCCTGCACGAAGAGACCCAGCGCCACCAAGTGGAGTGGCACTGGGTAAAAGGGCACAGCGGCCACCCTGGCAACGAGCGCGCCGATTCGCTGGCCAATGAAGCGATTGATGAGCACCAAAAGAGAAGAGCATGATGCGTCAAGTGTAGCGGTGCTAGAACTAATACTAAAGTCGGCTACCGTTGGCTATCATTTGCCCTCTAACTGTAGGCATCGATAACAATAAACTAAGGGACGAACCCTTATGTATGCTGCAGTTCACCCTGTTAAACGAGCATGCTGGTGGGACAGGCTCGGCTTCCTGGTCGGTCTGTTGCTGATGGTTGGTCTGATACCCCAGACGAGGGCTGAAGAGCCCTTGTCGCTGCGTGTCGGAGTGCTGAATTTCGGGACTGTCAGTTGGGAAATGCACATCATCGAAGCCTACCAATTGGTTAAAAAGCGTGGGCTGGAACTGGAAATCGTTCCGCTGGCTTCCGAGAATGCCCTGGCCGTTGCGCTACAGGGTGGGCGTGTGGATGCTATCGTCTCCGATTGGCTATGGGTGGCGCATCAGCGGCAGGCGGGCCGCAATTACCAATTCGCACCTTATTCCTTATCGATCGGTGCGGTGATGGTTGATCCCGCGTCCGGCATCGACACACTCCATGATTTGCAGGGACGTCAGTTAGGCATTGCAGGCGGCCCGGTAGACAAGACCTGGCTTCTATTGCGGGCGTATGCACAGCGAATCGCCGGGATAGATCTCGAAGCAGTGGTCGAGCCCACTTACGCGGCACCGCCCATGATCAACCGCCTTATGCTCGAGGGAGACCTGTCGGTTGCGGTCAATTTCTGGCACTACAACGCTCGACTCGCCGCCTCGGGTATGCAACCCCTGCTCAGTGTGGAAACCATGCTCAACGAGCTCGGCATCGAGACAGTGCCGCCCTTGTTGGGATGGGTCTTCGCTGAAGAGTGGGCCGACGCGCAGCCGCAAACCTTGGCACGGTTCCTTGAAGCGAGCTATGAGGCCAAGGCGATTCTTGCCGACTCCGACGAGGCGTGGGAATCCTTGCGAGGGATGGTGAAGCCGGAAAACGACAAGGTGTTCGCGGCTATCAGAGCGGGATATCGAGCCGGTATTCCTAAGCATTACGGCCTCGCACAGATCGAGGCGGCTGAGCAGCTCTTCATAATTTTATCGGAACAAGGGGGCGATCTCCTTGGCGGTGATCTACGCAGCTTGGATAGGGCTATCTTCTGGGATGGGTTTCATCTGCCATGAAGTCACGAAACTGGCTGCTGCGTACGGCATCACTACTCGGGCTGGTTGCTCTCTGGTGGGTCGCTGCGCTGATTGCCGACTCTTTCGTTCTGCCCAGTCCTCGAGAGGTGTTGCTCAGCTTCTGGTCGCACACCCAGAGTGGAGAATTGCCTTATCACCTCTCCGCGACATTGGGGCGGGTCGCGGTAAGCTTCCTGCTGGCAATGAGTATCGGGGTCGCCATCGGTATCTTCATGGGCCGTCATCGGCGCCTGGATATTGCTCTGGATGGGGCGCTGGTGCTGGGACTCAATATTCCCGCACTGGTCACCATCGTGCTCTGTTATATCTGGTTTGGCTTGACAGATGTCGCGGCGGTCATTGCGGTCGCATTGAACAAGATCCCCACGGTGATCGTCACCGTTCGCGAGGGCGCGCGTGCCGTGGATAAGCGCTTGCTGGAGGTGGCCCAGGCGTATCGTTTGACCCGGTTACATACGCTACGACAAATCTATCTGCCGCAGCTATATCCCTACCTGATGGCGGCAGCACGCAGCGGTCTGGCGTTGATCTGGAAGATCGTGTTGGTAGTGGAGCTGCTTGGTCGCAGCAATGGTGTGGGCTTCCAATTGCATACGTATTATCAGTTTTTCGACATTACCAGCATTCTGGCGTATACCCTCGCTTTTGCCGGCGTTGTATTCTTGATCGAAGCGGCGCTCATGCGCCCTGTGGAGAACCGCTTGACGAGGTGGCGTCAGTGACAGGTCTCGAAGTACGAATAGATGAAAAGCGCTTCAATGGCAAGGCCGTTTTGCGTGGTCTGGAGTTCAACGCTCGCCCAGGGGAGTTTCTGGCGCTGGTCGGGCCTTCAGGCACCGGTAAAAGCACGCTGTTGAATCTGATCAGCGGCCTCGATCACAATTTTACCGGATCGGTAAGTTGGGATGGAGAAGCGCTTTACATGCCTGGGGAATCACCCTCACAACTGGGCATAATGTTCCAGGAACCACGCCTGATGCCTTGGTTGACTACCCTGGATAATGTGCGTCTGGTAGCCCAGAGTCGTGATGCGAGCGTTGTACTAAATGAGTCGCAGGTGACCGCCAGGGCGGTGGAATTGCTTCGCGAGGTGGGGCTGGCTGATAACCTGAATACCTGGCCGGGACAACTTTCCGGCGGCATGCAGCGGCGAGCGGCGTTAGCCCGTGCATTCATGGTCTCGCCGCGCCTGCTACTGTTGGATGAGCCTTTTGTTTCGCTGGATATGCCCACCGGCAATCGCCTTCGCGAATCGTTACTCGCGCTTTGTCAACGGCAACGACCGCTGGTGATATACGTGACGCATGATTTGCGTGAAGCACTGGCGGTAGCGGATCGGGTGCTGTTCTTGTCGCGCCCCCCGGCTCGCGTCATTCTCGATTATCGGGTTGAGCTTGCCCACCCTCGCCAACTGGAGGGCCCAGCTGTCGCCCAGCTACAGCAGACACTGTCCGCGCAATATCCCGACTTGCTATCAGGTCTGATCGATACATCTTTATCAACTGAAGTAGACTCGCCATAACACTAAAAACCATGCCGCATGCAATGGAAAAAAAACGATAATTGCCATAACTTGAAAGGCTGTACACCCTCTTTCATTGGGCTGAATCAGAGGTAGCGCCATGTATAAAAACAACGCCAAGCACGTAGCAAGAACAGGCCTGCTCGCGCTCATGACATTCATTATGCTCGGCCTTTGCTTATCGTCACACGCAGTAGCCAACGATTTTCCGACAGAAGCACGAGTGGATTATGTGCTGGGCTGCATGGCGTCGAATGGACAAACTTATCTAGCGATGCAGAAGTGCTCTTGCAGTATCGATGCCATCGCCGAGCAGATCCCCTATGACGAGTACGAGGAAGTGGAGACCATCTTGCGTATGCATGAGAAGCGCGGTGAACTTGGCGTGCTGTTTCGCACCGACAAGAGCCTTGAAGAGCAGCTTCAGAATTTTAGAAGCGTACAGGCCGATGCCAGCTTACAGTGCTTCTAGTGTTCAGAATCCAGTGGGTCATAACACTAACTCTGCTCTGGGGAATAACCGGTCACGCTGCCGCGCAGGGCAATCAATCGGCACGGGAGCAGGGGGAGCGGGTTTTTGATAAACAGTGTGCCGGCTGTCATTCGGTACAGGCCGGCGTACAGCGTGCCGGACCAAGCCTGTACGGTGTCATAGGACGCTCCGCCGGGGATTTGCCGGGCTATGAATTCTCAACGGTGTTACGTGATGCAGATTTCGTCTGGACGCCAGAGATCCTTGATGTTTTCCTTCAGGATCCCGCCGCCATGCTTCCCGGTTCCTTCATGGTGTTCTGGGGCCTGGGCGTCCCGCAACGTGAGCAGGTAATCCGCTATTTGGAATCTGTGTCTGCAGAGGAATGATTATTCGCCCGCGCCGCCCTTGCGTGCACTCATCCCGCGTGCCGGGTTATAGCCCAGGATCGCCAACCCCAGTAGTACGCAAGTTGCCGCCAGGGTGATTAGCACTGCCTCAATATTGAGCTGTTCATAGAGTGCGAAGCGGATCATTTCCACGGCATAGGTAAAAGGGTTAAGCGCCGCAATCTGATAGATAAGATAGCTGCCTTCGCGGATGCGCCAGAGTGGATAGAGTGCCGATGAGAGGAAGAACATCGGGAAAATCACGAAATTCATGATCCCGGCGAAGTTTTCCAACTGGCGCACGAACGTTGATAACAACAATCCTAATGCACCGACCATGAAACCTGTCACTATCAGCGCCGGCAAGACCAGCACATAACCCAGCAGTGGCGCTTGAATGCCATAGATATAGGCGATCAACAAGAACACATAGACTTGTACAATGGATACAAAAGTGCCTGCCAGTAATTTACAGACTAGCAGGAACCAGCGCGGGAAGGGGCTGACTAACAGCACTCGCATGCTGCCCATTTCCCGGTCATAAACCATCGATAATGAACTCTGCATTCCATTGAAAAGTTGGATCATACCCACCAGGCCTGGAACGATATAAACCTCATAAAGGATATAGGTCTGATAGGGCTCGGTCATGGCAACGCCCAGCGCCATGCGAAAGCCTGCCGCGAAAACGAATAACCACACCAATGGCCGCACCAAGGCCGCTACGAAGCGGCTGCGCTGATGGACGAAGCGCAATAGCTCACGGCCTACCACTCCCGACATGCAGTGCAAATAAGGCAGAAGGCTCATCCTGGCTCGCCTCCAGTCAATCTATCGAAGGCTTGGCCGATAGTTTCAGTTGCTTGCTGGGCGTTGATCTCGCTGACGCTGCCATTGGCACGAATCCGCCCTTTATCCAGCACAATGACACGATCCTGAGGATAGACTTCATCAATCAAGTGCGTTGCCCAGAGCACCGCTACACCCTGATCCGCACACAGCTGATGGACATGCTCCACCAGGGCGCGGCGTGAGGCGATATCAAGCCCCACCGTGGGTTCATCAAGCAACAGCAAGCGGGGTTGATGTAGCAGCCCACGAGCTATTTCGACGCGTCGGCGCTGTCCCCCCGACAGATGCCGTACCCGCTCATTCAGGCTGTCCCGCAGGCCGACGCGGCTGATTTGTTGCATAGCGCGCTCGCGCGCCACACGGCGGTTCATGCCATGCAGCGCTGCGTGATAGACAAGGTTCTGTTTTATGGTCAGATCCAGATCGAGGGTAGGCTGCTGAAAGACCACTCCCATCTGGGCATGCGCTTGCACTGAGTGTCGGCGTAGATTAAAGCCGCCGATCTCGATCTGCCCCTGTCGGTGATCGTAGAGGCGCGTGATCAGCGAGAACAGCGTCGTCTTGCCTGCGCCGTTGGCACCCAGGAGCATCACCAACTCGCCGGCCCCAAGGGTAAAGGAGACATCCTCCAGCACAGGCTTGCCGCTGTAGCTGAAGCCAAGGTCGCGTACATTCAGTGCCGGTGGTGAACCGGAATGAGTGTGCGCACCTGGTTTCAATTCATGACTCACGGCTCGACGACCACTCCCCAGGGAAAGCGTCCCACGGGCACCGACTTGATCGCTTCTAAGCCATCCACGTCGATGACCGTCACATCGCCGCTAACACCATTGGTCGTATATAAACGGCTCTCGTCTGCACTGAGCGCGAGGTGCCAGACGCGTTGACCGACCAGAATATAATCGAGCACTTCGTAGCTCTGCTGGTCAATGACCGCCACTCGATTCGACGGCCCCAGTGCGACGAAGGCATAGCGGCCGTCAGACGTCATGGTAATACCTACGGCCTGGACGGTTTCACGCGGGACACCGGGGACATCGAAACGGATCGTATGTTCGACATCAAAGCTCTCCTGCATATCGATGACCGACACCGTGGCGGCAATCTCTGCCGAGACCCAGGCTTCTTTGCCATCGGGGGTGAATTCGGCGTGACGCGGACGGGCACCCACCAGGCGATGGTAGACCGCTTCACGTTTCTCGGCGTCGATGATATGCGCCATGTTCGATGTCTCGGTGGTCGCGATCAGCCATTTGCCATCGGGACTGATACCCAGTCCCTCAGGTTCAACGCCGACCGGAATTTGATCAACATGAGTGCGCTTTTCATAATCGAGAACCGAAACGATATTGTCATCTTCATTCGAGACATAGATATAGGGCTTATTGGGATCGGTTCGAATGACCTCCGGATCTTCGCCGGAAGATTGGCTGCGTACGACTTTCAGTGTCTCCAGATCGATCATGTCGATCGCTTCGTCATCCCCTACTGCGACGAAGAGTTCGCTGCCGTCGCTGCTGAACGCCATGGCCCGTGGACGCCTGCCTACCTCGATGGTTTCGATCACTTCCAGTGATTGTGCATCGATCACCGAGATGGTGTTGTCTTTCTCATTCGAGACGAAAATGCGTTCTGCATACGCTGAGAAGGGCGTTAGAAACAGTGTCGCAAGTGCAACACTCTGTAAGCCTTGCTTGAGCATTTTTTTGCTTCCCCGAATACGTGGTTCGAATGATTTCTTATCACTGTGAATCACTGAATGTTGCATTGTGATTCCCCCTCATCGACGCCCAGTGAATCCAGTGGGGAACGCGGGTGCAGGTAACCTTCCTGCGGAGAAACCGAGGCGACCATACGGGGCCCTGTTACCAGAATCGGCTGACGCAGCTGGTGGTTCCAGGTGCGGTAGCTCACCGGCAGGCCGAGATAACCGGCCAGTTCGAATTCATCGCTGAGCATATAGTCGGTGACCGTGTCGCGGTCTACCGAGCCGGTGCGTGCCGCGGCTTCGCCCAGTGAACGTACTGCGATCCAGGCGGCAAAATCATGCGGTGTCATCCAGCGCTCGGCCTGATCCTCGAACCGCCGCTGTAGTTGTACGGCGCCCCAGGATTCATGAGCACGGTGCCAGGCGACTGCCTTCAACCCCTGGGTACCGACGACTGGCCTGGGTATCTGGGTCTGGTAGGGGAAGTATTCGCCGAAGTAATCATTCTCATCGGCGATAACCACCACATCATGTTGTGGCAGGTCCTGCATGAATACCGGAATTTCTCGTTGTATGGCGTGGAAACCGCCTTCAGCGCGCCGGGACATGGGGTCGTGTGGCCACATCTTCTCTTCAACGATTTCGTGACCGAAGCGCTGGGCCGATTCGCGAAGTGCCTCCGCCAAGAGCTGGTCTTCATCGGTGTTGCCTCGTACCAGTACCCAGTCCTGCCATTGCTTGTAGCCCAGGAACTGGGCGAGCGCGTCGGTCAACATGCGCCGGCTGGGAGTGGTATGAAAGACATTCGCCTGACAAACTTCATTGCGTAAGGTATTTTCCTGGGCAAGAGTATTAAAGACCACACGCTCTTCCAGCGCCGAGGACTCCAGTACCTCACGCAGGGCCTCGTCAGGTAGACCGCTTATGATCCAGTCTGCACCTTGTTCGATAAGTGATTCCAGACCCGCCAGGACTTCTCCTTGCTCCGCAACGATAGACTCGACCAGCACGAATTCCTGACCGAGGAATTGCCCCGTGGCGTTATTGTCATTGACCGCAAGTCGCGCACCTTGTACGCCTTCGTCATTGATAACCGGGTCAAGCACCGATAACGGTTCGATATCCGCAGGGCGCTCGATCCCCAGATAACCCAAGGTGATCGTCTCTGTATCCTGCGAAGACGACTGCGCCAACGTCGCGGTCGAACAGACAAGTAAGCTGCTCAGCAGCACCAGACGAGGAATGTTTGATAAATAACCAGCTTGTGCGGTTAGAACATCGGAAGTTAAGCGTCTCATTTCCGCTCCTATGCGTTGTTATTATTTGCCATGATTTGCTGGCCTTTACATTGCTGCATCAATGGCACGTACCATCCTGGAAAGCCTCTCCTCGAGTAAGTAGGGCTTTTCACATAGCGCCGGTAACGCCTGTTGACGCATCGTGAAAGTGCGACGCTCCCAATGCAGCTCCTCTTCCAGGCGGGCGGCTTCTTCTTGCTCGACGCTAGTGGAATCCCGCGCCGCTTCCAGGTCGTCGACCAGCTCGGAGACTTGCTCCAAACGTGCGACCTGAGCGCGAGCCGCGCTACGGATCTTCTCGATGGTACGGCTTCGTTCGTTATTGATCTGTTCGAAAAGGCCGGAGAAAAGTAGTGTCAGACGCTGTTCATCGGGGTTGTTGTCCGCGATGAATTCCTGGATGTGCTCAAGTGCCTGCTCTTCGCTGATGGTCCTGGTCGTTGCCAGACGTACGGTGCGTCCTACTTGTTCGTCCTCCCACCAGTCCTGTTCTAGTTCATCGGGTGAGGGACCTGTCCATAGCGTTCCCCAGGCAAGCTCGGGAATCAGGCGCTGCACGCAGGGCCAGTCCGGCGGACCCGCAGCGGCACGCTGTGCTTGGGCATGAACGGGAAGTAGCAGGCTGAGTAGCGCGAAGCCCAGGGTGAAGCTCAACGGGCGCAGGTTGAATAAATTCATTCTGAGTCCCTCGCACCTTCATCAATAAGCTGACCATGGCGATCCAGCAGCGGTACGTTATATTCGGCGAGAATAGCGTTGATCTCGTCCTGGCGTCGATCGATGAAATCATTGAGTGTGTCCTTCCATTGAGGCTCACCGTGTCGGATTCCCATGGTAATTCGGTATTGCAGATGGGCATCGGTGGTGTCATCGACAAGCGGTATGACCTTCAGGGCAGGCTCCTGCTGCGCAGCATAATAGCCGGCGATTGGACCCCAGAGAACGGCGCCCTCAGTGGTGCCGGCAACGATATCCTCTATCGCATCCTTGACCGGCGCTCTTACGCGAGTATCGACCTGCAGCGGGTAGCCCTTGATGCTAGCGCCTGCCCTGCGCAGAGGGACGACCGGTGGCGTTTCAGCGATCACACCGATGTGACGGTCCTGCAAAGAGGGGTCATTCAGACTGGTGATTTCGATATCGGAGCCTTCAGGCACGATCAGGGAGTAAACGGAGCGGTAGTAGGCATTGCTGCCTTGTACGAACTCATACCCGGCGGCCACACCCATAATGACATCGCAAACACGTAACTCGAGGGTATTGCGGACGAAGCCCATGATTTGCGGTGCCCAGACATAGGTCAGCGGCTTGCCCATGTCCTCGGCCAATAACTGCGCGATGCGATTCTCGAACCCCTGCTCTTCGCGGTTGGTAAAGGGCAAGTTGTTGCCATCGGCACAGACACGAAGATGCTCCCGTTCGCCACGCTCGGGCATGTCGGCTGAAGTACTGTTCACGCCTGTACCGATAAGGCCAATCGTGGTGGCTGTGACTAACAGGGCCAGACGGATGGAGTGGGGCATTAATCCCTCCAGTGGGAAAGGGGCGGAAGATAGTGGATGAAGCGCATGTAGCAGTAGCCGTTTAACCCTCTTCCTCGTTTTGCATTCCTTCGATGACTTTTGGCCGACCACGGCCCAGCTCGCCAGAAGCGCGTGCCTTCAGATAGCTATAAATATTACCGATGTTCGATATGACACTGGGATCTTCTGCGAAGGAGGGCATGACACGGCCAGGCTGGATCTGGAGGCCTCCGGCGATGGTAGTGGCAATTTCCTCAAAGGAGCGGCGTTCTGCAGCGGTGGCTAGGTTGGGAGCAAAGGATGAGCCCATTGCGTCAGGACCATGGCAGGCCTGACAATGACGTGTATAGGTAAGATAGCCTTGGTAGGTATTCGGATCGACCTTGCCATCCTTGACGATGAAACTGCCTGGCTCTTGACTCGCTTGTTGTTCAGATGGGGCTTGGTTATCTGCATTCTGGTCATCTGCCGAGGCCGTTGTGATGCTAAGGGCCAATACTGCGATACTCAGAATGCCGATATGCTTGGAGCGAGATTGCTTGTTTGACATCTTTCACCCTTGGTCAGAAACCGTGTTGTAGTTGTTGTTTCATATAACGCTAATGTCGAATATTGTGGTACGCAATACTCCTAAAATGGTTCTTAACGGTTCCCGCCATGGGGCTGATAGCCGCCATGACGGGAGGAGGGGGCAGGTGCTTTTAGGTACTGCTATCGGGTAATGCGAATACCGTTAGAATGCCACCTAGTTTGGTATATTCATCCAGCCCAGAGAAGGCACTGACGGCACCGAGCCCGTCTTCAGGATTCTCCAGACCCGCGGCGAGACCGATACCCGCCCATCCACCTACGCCGGAGAGCACGCCGATATACTGCTTGCCGTTATGCCGGAAGGTGTTGATGTTGCCGATAATGCCGGAGGGGGTCTTGAAGCGCCATAGCTCTTCGCCGGTTTCGATATCTACCGCCTTGATATGGCCTTCAAGCGTGCCGTAGAAGGCCACATTGCCGGCCGTGGTCAATGCACCGCTCCACACCGCGAAACGCTCATCGACCTCCCAGACGACTTCACCCTTGACCGGATCCCAAGCGATAAAGCTACCCATGCGACCTTCCATGCCACCTTCTTCTTCAACCGGGGCCGGCATCATGGTCAGGGTCGCGCCGACATAGGGTTGACCTGCGACATAGTTGGTTTCAAAGGGCTCATAGTTCATGCAGATACGGTTGATGCCAGCGTAGATCAGGCCGGTATCAGGCGAGTAGGAACTCGGCTGCATGTTCTTGGCACCCATTGCCGTGGGGCAAATGTCGGCTGTATTGACATCAACACCCTGGGTATACGTGCTGAACTCTTCGTTAACCACCGGACGGCCGGTTTCCATGTCGTAATGGGATGCCCAGTTGGTCTCAGCAGCATACTTCTCTGCGACCAGCAGTTCACCCGTCTCACGATCAAGCAGGAAGCCAAAACCGGTACGGTCGATGATCGCCAGTCCTTTACGCTGTTCTCCATCGATTTCAACGTCGATCAACTGGTTTTCGTTGACCCCGTCATAATCCCACTCATCGAAGGGTACCTTCTGATAGACCCACTTCACCTCGCCATTGTTGGGGTCACGCGCGAAGACGGTAATCGCCCACTTGTTGTCGGCAGGCTCGCCATCGACGGTGCGCTGCTCGGGGTTCCAGGTGCCGGGGTTACCAGTGCCATAGTAGATCAGGTCGAGTTCCGGGTCGTAGGTAACCCAGCCCCAGGGCGCGCCGCCGCCGCGTTCCCATTCACCTTCCGGCCATGTGGTTACGCCGAGGTCGGATTCACCGATGGGTTCGCCCATCATCAGGGTGGTTTCGGGGTCTATCAGTACTTCATCGTCGGGTCCGTTGGAATAGCCGCGCCACTCCCTTTCACCCGTTTCGACATTGTAGGCTGTCATGTGGCCGCGAATACCGAACTCACCACCACTGATGCCCATGATGACCTTGTCGTGAACGACCAGCGGCGACATGGTATTGGATTCACCGATGGTATGGTCGCCATTGTTGGCGTCCCACAGCAGCTCACCGGACTCGGCATCCAGAGCGATTAGCGTGTTGTCTGCCTGACCGAGGAATAGCTTGCCATCTGCATAGGCTAGGCCACGGTTGACGGTATCACAGCACATGACGGGGATGACGCGGAAATCCTGATCGGGTTCGTAGGACCAGATAATTCTGCCTTCGTCTTCAAGATCAAGAGCAAAGACTTTGTTGGGGAAGGGGGTGTGAATATAGAGGCGCCCATCCCCGACGTATAACGGTCCGCCTTCGTGGCCGCGTAGTACGCCGGTAGAGAATTGCCATTCAGGCTGTAACTGCTCAACATTCTCACGCGTGATTTGGTCTAATTCGCTGTAGCGATGACCTTGGTAGTTGCCTAGCTGAGTTGCCCAGAGGTCTGGGTTTTGTTGAAGCTCGAGTTGGTTCTCGTTGGCTTGAGCCTGAGCCATCGAGATGGCCAATAGCCCTATAGTCGCTATGGCGAAGCGCGTTTCTGGAAGCATAGTGTTATCTCCACTTAAGTTGCGTCGCTCAATCCAGTAACGCAACTTTTAGTTGTTATATTTTTCCTAGCAACACTTTGAATGTTTAGCACACGTTGAAATAATAAACACGGCAGGTGCTGCGAATTTATCCGAGTCAATGGTCAAAACACTTTTGCCATCTGGTGCATAATCGCTTTATTCAGTCACAGCGCGCGTAAACACTGGGGTGGGACGGGATTATGGCAGGCCGTAAGATGCCGGAATGTTAGAACGAGACCTTAGTAGTAATGTGGTTTTGCCAGAAACTGCTTAACTAAGAGTGCATTCAAACAAATTAAGGATGCATTCAAATAAACAGACTATTCTGGGAGGCTAGTATGTGGACAAAGCCAGCTTATAGGGATCTCCGTCTCGGTTTTGAGGTAACTCTTTATATAGCTAATCGCTAAAGCAGGATGGCTAAACTAGGGTCGAACGGGGCGTACCTATTTGGGCGCCCCGTTTTTCTTTGAGTTGATAAAACGGCTGCACTTTTTTTGTGAGTTTTAGTCAATTGAAGTAATAATAAAGTCTGTATTTATTAAGGGGAAGACATGCAGATACTGGTATTGGGCGCGGCGGCGGGGGGCGGCTTCCCGCAGTGGAACTGCAACTGCTCCAATTGCCGGGGGATTCGCAATGGCACCATCATGGCACAAAGTCGCACTCAATCATCGATAGCCATCAGTACGGATGGTGAGCGCTGGTTATTATGCAATGCTTCACCGGATATTCGCGCCCAGATTGCCAATAATCCTGAGCTTCATCCGAAGCGGCAATTTCGCGACACGGGGATTGCAGGGGTATTGCTAGTCGACGCACAGATCGATCACTCCACCGGGCTCTTGTCGCTGCGGGAAGGGTGTCCGCTGGATGTCTGGTGCACGCCGAACGTCCACCAGGACCTGAGTACAGGTTTCCCCCTGTTTCCCATGCTGACGCATTGGCAGGGGGGGCTGCGTTGGCAGCCTATCCCTGTCGATGAAAATCAGCATGAGGCACGCTTCAAGATTGATCCGTGCCCGGGCTTGACCTTTACGGCGATAGCTCTAGACAGTAATGCTCCGCCTTATTCGCCACGCCGTGGTTCACCTACGCCAGGTGACAATATCGGTCTGCTGATCGAGGACGAGAGCAGCGGTGCCTCGCTATTCTATGCGCCGGGGCTCGGGCAGCTTACCGACGGCGTACGTGCCTGGATGCAGCGTGCTGATTGTGTGTTGGTAGATGGCACTCTCTGGCACAACGATGAACTGCAGCGGAGCGGCGTCGGCCAGGCGACCGGCACGGACATGGGCCATCTCGCCCTGAGCGGCGAGAATGGATTGCTGTCTGAGCTTGATCGATTGCCGGAGGCAACACGCCGCATCCTCATTCATATCAACAATACCAACCCGATTCTCGATGAATCCTCGCCCGAGCGGGCAGTACTGAACAAGCGCGGTATTGAGGTTGCCCATGACGGCATGAAGTTCACATTATAACCATAAGAAGCCTTGATTCGAGCGAACTGCTTGATCACAGAAGGCATGTATTCCGTACAAGGAGCTCGTCATGACGTCCATCGCTTCTCCTTTGGATAATAAGCAGAACGGCCCTGCACTCGATCGCGATGCGTTTCGTGCTGCGTTGATGGCCAAGGGTGCTTACTATCATATTCATCACCCTTACCAGGTCGATATGGCGCAAGGGCGATCCACACCGGAGCAAATACGTGGCTGGGTCGCTAATCGCTTTTATTATCAGATCAACATACCCCAGAAGGATGCTGCACTGTTGGCCAACTGCCCAGATGCCGCTACCCGCAGGCGTTGGGTTCAGCGTCTTCTGGATCATGATGGCTATGAGGAGGATGTCGGCGGTATAGAAGCCTGGCTAACCCTTGGCGAGGCTGTGGGGATGACCAGGGAAGAGCTTTGGTCCCAGGAACATGTACTTCCAGGGGTCCGCTTCGCTGTGGATGCCTATCTCAATTTCGTGCGCCGGGCTGACTGGCGTGAGGGGGCGATCTCCTCATTGACTGAACTGTTCGCGCCGGAAATTCATCAGAGTCGCCTGGAGAGCTGGCCGCAGCACTACCCCTGGATCGATGCCGCCGGTTACGGTTACTTCCGCAAGCGCCTGAATGAAGCGCGTCGTGATGTCGACCATGGTCTCGAGGTTGCCCTGGAAATATGCACTAACTACCAGGCCCAACAGCGCGCCCTGGATATATTGCAATTCAAGCTGGATGTGCTGTGGAGCATGCTCGATGCCATGAGCATGGCCTACCAGCTTGGTCGTCCCCCGTATCATAGCGTTACTGATGAGCGGGTCTATCATCGGGGGGTAGCATGACGCCGACTATTGAGGCAACTACTATATATAGGCTGCGTCCGGGATGGCGCCTGCAATGGGAGCCTGCTCAACAACGTCATGTTCTGCTTTATCCCGAAGGCATGGTTCAGCTCAACGAAAGCGCGGGCGCGGTGCTGACCTTGCTAGACGGTGAGCGTAACGTTGCCATGTTGGTCGCAGAGCTGCAGCGTCGTTTCCCCGAAGCCACCACGCTCGAGGAGGATGTAAGAGAATTCCTGCTCGACGCCGCCAACCAGGGGTGGATACGCCATGACTAAGTTACTCTCGAATTCACCGGAACCTAGCACAGCCTCCGATAAGGCTTGTGACGATACGATCGGTGCGCCGCTGTGGCTGCTGGCGGAACTCACCTATCGTTGCCCCTTGCAGTGCCCTTACTGCTCCAATCCCCTTGATTTCGCTTCTCAGCAAAAGGAACTTAGCACCGATGAGTGGCGCGATGTGCTGCATCAGGCCCGCGCCATGGGCGCCGTCCAGATGGGCTTTTCGGGAGGGGAGCCTTTGGTGCGTGACGACCTGGAAGAGCTGGTCGCTGAGGCGCGTCAACTGGGCTTTTATACCAATCTAATCACTTCTGGCCTGGGGCTCGATGAGGCGCGCATATTAGCCTTGCGCGACGCCGGCCTGGATCATATCCAGATCAGCCTACAAGCAGCAGACGAGGAAATGGCAGCTGCATTGGCCGGCTCGAAAAAAGCCCATGCCAAGAAATTGGCCATGGCGCGTGCCGTCAAGGCAGCGGGCTATCCAATGGTCCTCAATGTCGTACTGCATCGGCATAATATTGATCAGATTGATAAGGTCATCGCGTTATGCGACGAGTTGGGCGCCGATGCCGTAGAGCTAGCCAACTGCCAGCTTTATGGCTGGGCGCATCTCAATCGTGCGGGGCTCTTGCCGAGTCGTTCGCAGCTTGATGCCGCCGAGGCGACGACCCAGCGTTGGCGCCAGCAGCTAGCTGCCGAAGGCAAGGATATGCGCTTGCTGTTTGTGGTGCCGGATTATTATGCCGAGCGTCCCAAGGCATGCATGGGAGGCTGGGGGGCGATATTCATGACCGTTACACCGGATGGCACGGTGCTGCCTTGTCATAGTGCTCGCGAGCTGCCGATGACATTTCCCACGGTGCGTGAGCAGCCGCTCGATAGCATCTGGTATGACAGCTTTTCCTTCAATCGCTTTCGCGGCGATGAATGGATGCCCTCACCCTGTCGTGAGTGTGACGAACGTCATAAGGATTTCGGTGGTTGTCGCTGCCAAGCCTACCTGCTTACCGGTGATGAGACAGCGACGGATCCTGTCTGTAGCTTATCGCCTCAACACGGGCTGATTGAGGCCGCACGTGCAGAGGCGGCAGCCGATAACCGCTCTGTGGCGGAGCTGACGCCACGTAATAAACGCGAATCGCAAGTGTTTTGCCGCGAATGAGTGAGCACATGACGTTCGATGTTTCCTCGCTGCTCGATACGATGCCCCGCGCTGTGGCATTGCCTGCCGATGGTCTGAGCGAGTTGCAGGCAACTCCGGCGGGAGCATTCTGGCTCGCGGCGAATCCAGCCACGGGGCGCAAGACACTGTGGCACTGGGCGAATGGTGAGTCACGTGCCGTGACACCTCCGCTTTATGATGTTGGTAGCCGTGTCAATGGCTATGGAGGTGGTGCCTATGCCTGTTTCGATGAGTTTGTGGTGATCGTCGATAACCCAAGCCAGCAACTGCTTCAGCAGCCCTTGGCTGGAGGTGAGGCTCGCCCTTGGTGGTCACGTCCGGATGCCCGTTATGGTGGCATGATTGCCGATCCGCATCGTTGTCGTGTGTTGGCGGTGGAAGAGTACGGCGATGGCCGCCAAGGGAGCCAGAGGCTGGTGGCTATCCGCGAAGGAGAACTCGAAGTCATTGCCCAAGGTAGTGATTTCTATGGCGCACCGTCGCTTTCGCCCGATGGTCGCTGGCTCGCCTGGGTGGAATGGCAGTTGCCGCATATGCCCTGGCAACGCTCCACACTGAAGATTGCTGAACTCGGAGACGATGGGCTTGCTCGCGCCATCCACTGTTGGGATGGCGGTACGGCGGTCAGTCAGCCACGTTTTGCCAGCGATGGTGGCTTGATCGTGATGAGTGATCACGGTGGTTGGTGGCAACCTTATCGGCTCGAAGGAGAGACTGTACAGCTGCTTTGTGACTGGCCGGCGGATCATATTCCTACTCCTTGGCAACTGGGAGAAAACCATCACCTATGGCAGCGAGATGGCGGTATCGTGGTGCGCCTGGAGGAGGGCGCGGCGCATGTGCTGCATCTCGATTCTCAAGGCCATTCGTCGGCTCGCTATTTTCCCGATGCGTCGCGCGTGGCAGGGTTGGCAAGTGCCGAGGGATGGCTGTATGCAATTACTCAAGGCGTCGGCCATACCGCACGTCTGGAACGTGTCCGATTTGGTCATAATGAACACCAGCAACTGTTCAGCTTAGCCACCCAAGATATTTCGCTTGTACCGGAAACACTGACCATTACGGTGGGTGGCGATGAATGGTTTACAGCCTTCCTTTATCATGGCGACGGTAAGGAGGCACAGGCGGGCACCCCGATGCCGCTGATCATTCGCGTACACGGGGGCCCCACGTCAGCCAGCTACCCAGTCTACGATCCGCTCGTTCACTGGTGGACGCAGCAGGGATTTGCCGTCGCGGATATTAATCCACGCGGTAGCGGCAACTGGGGCCGCGCTTTTCGCGAACGGCTCGCGGGGGAGTGGGGGCAGTTGGATGTCGAGGATGTCATTGCTCTGGCCGATGAGCTGGTTGCGCAGGGCGTTGCCGATGTAGAGCAGTTGTTCATTCGGGGACAGAGCGCGGGCGGTTTTACCGTGCTTAACACACTCGCTGCAACCACCTGTTTTCGTGCCGGCGCGAGCCTTTATGGCGTCACCGATGCGCCGCGTTTGTCCACACAAACCCACCGTTTTGAATCCGGTTACCTTGAGTGGTTATTGGGTGATACCGCCTCACAACGTAGACAAAGCCCTCGTTACCGTGTCGACTCGATCAATTCGCCAGTGATTTTTTTCCAGGGTGACCAAGACCCAGTGGTGGTGCCGGAACAGACACACGCCATGGCCGCAGCATTACAGCGACGAGATGTGAAGGCTAGGGTGGTGCTATTCGATGGCGAAGGCCATGGCATTAGGCATCCGGATAATCGACGTCGCCTGATCGCCGAAGAGCTCGCCTTCTTTGCCTCCACCTCCCACACCGGGCGTTGATATGGGCGTTGAGGAAGCTCTGCTAACGGGGATGCCAGCACTGCCGGTAGGTAGTCGTGTCGCTCGTCAACGCTTGCCAAGCGGCGCCGATATCCTGGCTGTGGAGGTGCCTTCCGCACGTAAGGTGCGCCTGGTCGCCGTGGTGGGGGCGGGCTATCTTGATGAACCCGGCGAGCGGCCCGGTCTGGCCCATCTACTCGAACATTCACTTTTTCTCGGCTCACAGGACTCACCTCAGCCGGCCACCTTTGCTGCCTGGGTGGGAGAGCAAGGGGGGCGCTACAATGCCAAGACCAATGAATTTGTCACTGATTATCATCTGAGTCTGCCACCTGCCTCCGTGCAGGAGGGGCTTGTTAGATTAATCGACCTGCTGGTATGCCCATGCCTCGAAGCATCCACTATCAGCCGGGAAATAGAGGTTATCGATGCCGAGTTTCAGGCCCGTCTGGCCGACCCGGCACTGCACCGGCAAGCAGTAGTGTCGCGGTTATTCGAGGCTAGCCACCCTGCTGCTCATTTTCAT
Source organism: Halomonas sp. QHL1 (assembly GCF_001882345.1). GTDB lineage: Bacteria > Pseudomonadota > Gammaproteobacteria > Pseudomonadales > Halomonadaceae > Vreelandella. The sequence goes on along the minus strand of NZ_MINL01000001.1, from coordinate 837,656 downwards.
GCCGGCCATCGTGACAGCCTAGGCAAGGATATCCCGTTGCTTTGCGAGGCACTCCGTGGCTTTCATAACAGCCACTATCGTGCCGAGCGTGTCGGCCTGGTAATGCTTGGGCCAGAATCACTAACAAGCCAACTCAAGATGTTGGAAGCGGCTTGCGCTGTCATTCCTGGCGGCGCGCAGCCTATCAATCGACTGCGCGGCGGTCGTTGGGCCCCACCGGCCTATCTGCAATGGTGTCTGCCTGCTAAGCAGGCATCGACAGTGCCAAAACTCGAGATGCTATGGCCACTGTCATCCTTTTTAGCAGAGCATCATGCTGCGGTTCTCGACCACGCGCTAACGACCTTGTGCGATGGCCGGCTGGCCGCCACGCTGCAGGAGCAGGCTGCCATTGCCGACATGGCGGCGACCGTCAGGCCAGAGGGCACGGGTCCCGCGCTGTGCTTAACCTTGACGCTGACCCCAAGGGGCGAGCGCTGTGTGGACAGGCTGTTGGCGACCTGCCTAAGTGCGGTAAGGGAATTGCCATCGCGCCTTGTCACTCAACGGTGCTCATATCCATTAATTAGCGAAACCGACCTGGGTGACTATGCGCTACAACTGGCCCGCCGACTGGCTCAGCCGCCCTCCACTGAGCATAGCGATGATGGCTTGCAGTGCGCGTTCGACGAACTAGAGGCCTGTTTGGCGCCATCGGCGTGTCGCGTCATGGAAGAAAAGCAGGGACTCGATGCCAATGTCGAGCATGTGCCGAATACACTAACCCCGTTTCGACGGGTGAGCTGGCCGGAGGATAGGGCTTCTGCCGGCGCCGCAAGATTGGCGCCTCGACCGGCACCACGCATCGCACTGCAGGATTATTCGACCCCGGGCGCTGTTGCCGGCTCGCCGACGGTGGCCGAGTGCCTTGGCAAGCATGGGTCTTTCGACCTGTGGTGGGCGGGAGGGAGTGGGCAACAGGATAGTGCTTGGTGTCTCGGCTGGCCTGCACCCAGGAGGACTCAGCAATTGCGCCTGGCGGCGTGGCATCAGCATACGTTGGCACTTCGCCAAGCGGCACGAAACGCTGCCGTGACATTAACGCTGGGCGGCGATACCAGGGGAGATTGGCTGAGAGTGCAGGGCGAGCCTCAAGGGCTGGAGTCGGTGGCTTCTCAAGCCTTGGCGGCATGGGCCGTGGTCACGCCTGATTCGCCGCCGGGGCCCTCGCAAGCCCGCTCTTTACAACCCCGCTCTTCACAACCCCGCGTTGCGCCAGCCGGCTTGCTGGCGCAACGTATGCTGGCATACCTGGAGGAGCCTTTTCCCAGACACGATGCGCAACCGCTGGATAAACGAATTTTGAGTTGGAGCATGGGTTGGCTTGGGCCCAGCGAGTACCTTAGAGCCTCGCAGCGCCTGGCCAGAAAGGCGTCTGAATTGCTCGATTTCAGTTGGGGTGCTGTTGAATCAAGCCACGAATCGCTATCTGCAAGCGTCGCTGGAGCACCTCGCTGGCTCGCACCCCAGGGTGAAGATCATGCGCTGATGCTACAAATCGATGGCCCCGATGATACCCCCGTGAGCCGGCTGTTGATGCGGCTACTTGCCGATGCCCATGATAGTGCTTTTTTCCAGGAGCTTCGCGTTCACCAAGGCTTGGGTTATGTCGCCGCGGTGCGCTATCGCGAGGCAGACGGCTGGCCGCGATTGGGCTATGTGGTGCAGTCCCCGCATGCCGATATCGATGACCTGCAAGAAGCGGTGGAGTGTTTTCTTACGCAGAAAAGCATGGCGGTGGCCCGTCTGGGTGAGGCCACACTGGCGCGGCGACGGGATGGTCTAAGAAGCATGCAATGGGGCCCTCCCGAAACGCCTGACGAGGCTATCTTGGCTAGCTGGCAAGCGTTGCGCCATGCTGTCATTGGCACATCCCTGTCCACAGCAATGCCGCCAAAGGGTACGGCGCTAATTTTACGACCCTGGGAAGCCATGGAGCATGCCTTGATGGGCGTGACGCCAGAAGCGCTGGAAGAATTTGCCGCGAACCTGTTCACTGAAGCGCCGAGGCAGTGGTGGTACCACTCCCCGGCGGGTAATCGCCGATTTTGATTGTTGCCCTGTGGCAACACTCTTATGACTCCTGTGTCAATACCCTTTTCGACTACGCTCACCTAGACTGACTTAGACATGCCGCGCTCGTGAGTTCGGCACCATCAATGACAGTGAACGCTGTTAAAACACCAGTATTACAATAATAAAAGGGTAAAGTTTATGAAATCACGTGCCGCCATCGCCTGGGAAGCCGGCAAGCCGTTGGAACTCGTCGAGATCGATGTCGAAGGGCCCAGGGCGGGAGAGGTGCTGGTGCGTATCACCGCGACCAGTGTCTGCCATACCGATGCCTTTACGCTTTCGGGAGCCGATCCGGAGGGCCTGTTTCCCTCGGTGCTCGGCCATGAGGGCGCGGGCGTGGTGCAGGAGGTTGGCGAAGGCGTGACCAGCCTGCAGCCCGGTGACCATGTCATTCCGCTTTATACCGCCGAATGTGGCGAGTGCAAGTTCTGCCTTTCCGGCAAGACTAACTTGTGCGGCGCGGTGCGGGCCACTCAGGGCAAGGGATTGATGCCCGATGGCACGACCCGCTTCTCACTGGATGGCCGTAAGCTATACCACTACATGGGCTGCTCAACCTTCTCCGAATATACCGTGTTGCCCGAGGTCTCCCTGGCCAAGGTATCCAAGCAGGCTCCGCTGGACAAGATCTGCCTGCTCGGCTGCGGCGTGACCACCGGCATTGGGGCGGTACTCAATACCGCCAAGGTCGAGCAGGGCGCCACGGTGGCGGTATTTGGTCTCGGCGCCATTGGCCTGGCGGTCATTCAGGGCGCTCAGATGGCCAAGGCCTCGCGGATCATCGCCATCGACGTCAACCCTGATAAATTTGAGTTGGCGCGCCAGTTCGGAGCCACCGAGTTCGTCAACCCCAAGGACTACAGCGACCCCATCCAGCAGGTGATTGTCGACCTGACCGATGGTGGCGTCGACTACTCCTTCGAATGCATCGGCAACGTCAACGTGATGCGCTCGGCGCTGGAATGTTGCCACAAGGGCTGGGGCGAATCGATCATCATCGGAGTTGCCGGGGCAGGGGAAGAGATATCTACACGGCCATTCCAGTTGGTCACCGGGCGAGTCTGGAAGGGCTCGGCCTTTGGTGGCGTCAAAGGGCGTAGCCAGCTACCTGACTATGTTGATCGCTATATGAACGGTGAATTGAAGATCGACGAGTTCATCACCCATGACATGCCGTTCGAACAGATCAACGAGGCATTCGATCTGCTCCATGAAGGCAAGAGCATTCGTACCGTCCTGCACTATTGAAAGGGCATCGTTGAGATGAGGTGAAGTATGTCGTGGCTAACAAAAGTTCTGACCAGTTTGCGAGGGGAGAGTGACCCAGCCCCTGCCGACAATAAGGATAATAAAGACAATCACATTGGTGAGAAAGGAGAACAGCAAATGAGCGGAATCAATATCCACCCTTCGGTCGATAATGGCGTGAAGGCGGGCAGTGACCAGTTTAGCGGTGGCACGTTGTACTGCCATTGCCCTTCCAACCAGGTCGAGGTAACCGTCAAGGCGCAATGCATGCACAACCATGTGTGTGGTTGCACCAAATGCTGGAAGCCATCAGGCGCGCTCTTCTCCCAAGTGGCCGTGGTCCCGAGGGATGCAGTGAGTGTCACGGCGAATGAGGACAAGCTGAAGGTCGTCGATTCTTCCGCTGCCATCCAACGTCATGCTTGCCAGGATTGCGGTGTGCACATGTTCGGGCGTATCGAAAACACATCGCATCCCTTTCATGGCTTGGATTTCATCCATACCGAGCTATCTCGTGAGCAAGGATGGGCCGCCCCCGAGTTTGCTGCCTTTACTTCGTCAATTATCGAAGCGGGAACAGACCCGGAACAGATGGGCGCTGTTCGCTCACGCTTGAAAGAACTTGGGCTGGAGCCTTATGACTGTCTTTCTCCGCCTCTGATGGATGCCATTGCGACGCATACGGCAAAGGCAAAAGGCGTGCTGTAATCGTCTTCGGCCTGTCTCTTTAGTCGTAATAATGATCTGAACACTTGGCGCCGTAATAGGATAACTCGCTATTACGGCGCCAAGTGCTTGAGTGCCACGAATTTTCAAGTGAGCGAGAGAAATTGCGGATGGTGAGTACAATCGGTAAGACACAGCGTGCAACGTCGGGCAGGCGGGGACCTCGCGGCAAGCCTCGTGGTCGAGACCTCGACCCCGCTGCGTTTGCTGAGGTCGAATCCCTGCTGGGCACGGATGAAGACAGTTCGCTTCGCCGCCGAGATCTGTTGATCGAGAATCTGCACACCCTACAGGATGCATACGGGCACTTGGCATTGCGCCACCTGCGCGCCTTGGCAACGTTCATGAACCTGCCCATGGCGGCGGTATATGAAACGGCTACCTTTTATGCGCATTTCGACGTCGTGCATGACAATCAGGCGCCGCCTCCACCCACCACTATCCGCGTCTGCGATTCATTATCCTGTCAACTGGCAGGAGCCGATACGCTGCAAGCTGAGCTGCAAGCCGGCGTCGATCCAAGTCAGGTGCGAGTGATCCGTGCGCCTTGTATGGGCCGTTGCGAAACAGCACCGGTCGTTGAAATGGGCCATCGCCATCTTGGCTATGCGACGCGCAATGCGGTCGAGGCAGTACTGGATACAGGTCATTATCATCCCGAGGCTATTGACTGGCAGAAGCTCGACGACTATCTCGGCGAAGACGGTTACCTATTGCTTAGCGATTGTCAGACGGGGAAGGTGAGCGTCGGTGCGTTGACGACGATGCTGGAGGCATCGGGTTTACGTGGGTTGGGGGGCGCGGGCTTCCCGACTTACCGCAAATGGGGCTTCGTACGTGCTGAGCCGGGGCCTCGCTATTGCGTCATCAATGCCGATGAGGGCGAACCGGGAACTTTCAAGGATCGTTACTACCTGGAGCGTGCCCCGCACCGTTTTCTCGAAGGCGCGCTGGTCAGCGCATGGGCAATAGACGCTACGGCCCTGTATATCTACCTGCGGGATGAATACCCCGGTTTGCATCGCGTCCTGCATGAGGCGATCGCCGAGCTGGAAGCAGCGGGGCTGGTCGAGCCCGGCTATATCGTGATGCGCCGTGGCGCGGGAGCCTATATCTGCGGCGAAGAATCGGCGCTGATCGAATCACTGGAGGGCAAACCTGGCAAGCCACGTCATCGTCCTCCTTATGTGGCCCAGGTGGGGCTTTTCGATCGTCCAACCCTGGTCAACAATGTCGAGACCGTTTACTGGATCCCGTTGATCTGGAAACGCGGTGCTGAGTGGTTCGCCGGTCACGGTCGCCATGGTCGCAGTGGCTTGCGCAGCTTCTCGGTATCGGGGCGCATCAATAAACCTGGCGTGCACCTGGCGCCGGCGGGTATTACGCTAAATGAACTGATCGATGAGTACTGCGGTGGTATGCAGGAGGGGCACACCCTGGTCGCTTATCTTCCCGGTGGCGCCTCAGGAGGTATTCTGCCAGCGAGCAAAGCTGATATTCCTCTGGATTTTGATACCCTCCAGGCGCATGACTGCTTTATTGGTTCCGCCGCGGTGATGGTGGTGTCCGACCAGGATGATCTCCGGGCGGTGGCCACCAACCTGTTGGCTTTCTTTGCCGATGAGTCCTGTGGACAGTGCACGCCGTGCCGGGTTGGCACCGAAAAAATGCTGGCATTGCTCCAGCGCGATACCTGGGACGTGGCTGAGCTTTCACGCCTGTCGCAAGTGATGATGGATGCCTCGATTTGTGGTTTGGGCCAAGCCGCACCCAACCCGGTGTTGGGGCTCTTGAAAGACTTCCGCGAGCCGCTGGCTGCTCAGAACGTGATCGTTCGGGGCTGACAGAAGCTAAGGAGCAGTGACATGAATACCGCATTATTCCCTGCATCGCCGACATCAGGTACGCCCGAGCCATTCGAGATGACCCTCGACGGCCATAGCGTCACGGCCTTTTCCGGCGAGACACTGTGGCAAGTCGCCAAGCGTGCAGGAGAGACGATCCCCCATTTATGCTTCAAGGATGCTTACGGTTACCGCGCCGATGGTAATTGCCGAGTCTGTATGGTCGAGATCGAAGGCGAACGTGCCTTGGCCGCGAGCTGCCTGCGCGAAGCCAGACCCGGCATGGTGGTCAAGAGTGCTACCTCGGAGCGCTCGCAGATTTCCCGTAAGGGCGTGATGGAGCTGCTGATCGCAGACCAACCCGAACGTGAGGATAGCCCCGATCGAGCCAGCCACTTCTGGGCAATGGCCGACCAACTGGCCATAGACGCCACGGCGGTCAAGGCATGGATACCGGCGTGCAATCCCGTCGAGGCAAATAAAACTGAGCAAAAGCTGTCGAATCACGATACCTCGCATAGTGCGATGAACGTTAATCTCGATGCTTGTATCGAATGCAACCTGTGCGTGCGTGCCTGTCGTGAAGTTCAGGTCAATGATGTAATCGGGATGGCCCATCGCGGCGCTTCATCCAAGATCGTCTTTGATTTTGACGACCCCATGGGTGAAAGCACTTGTGTGGTTTGTGGTGAGTGTGTACAGGCCTGCCCGACCGGTGCATTGATGCCGGCGACATTGATCGATGAGCAAGGCCGTGGCGATTCAAAAATCGCCGATCGTACGGTGGATTCGGTATGTCCCTACTGCGGCGTCGGCTGCCAGTTGACTTACCATATCAAGGATGAGGAAATTCTGTTTGTTGATGGCCGCGACGGGCCGTCGAATCATAACCGGTTGTGTGTGAAAGGGCGCTTTGGCTTCGATTATCCACGCCATCCGTCACGCCTGACCACCCCATTGATTCGTCGCGAGGGCGTGGCCAAGGGGCTCGACCCCGAGTTCGATCCGGCCAACCCCACCACGCATTTTCGCGAGGCAAGCTGGGATGAGGCGCTGGATATGGCCGCGCAGGGCTTGGTCGGCCTGAAGAGAGACCATGGCCCTGATGCATTAGCTGGTTTCGGCAGCGCCAAGTGCTCCAATGAAGAGGCATGGCTATTTCAGAAACTGGTACGCACCGGCTTCGGTTCCAATCATGTCGATCATTGCACGCGTTTGTGTCATGCCAGTTCGGTCGCTGCGCTGATGGAGTGCATTGGCTCCGGTGCTGTAACGGCTTCATTCATGCAGTCGCTGGAATCCGATGTGGTTATTCTTACCGGCTGCAACCCCACGGTAAACCATCCCGTCGCGGCAACCTTCTTTAAACAGGCGGCCAAGAAGGGCACCAAGATCATTATCATTGATCCACGTGGTCAGGCCTTAGGGGCCTATGCGCACAAGACGCTGCGCTTCACTCCAGGCAGCGACGTGGCGCTGTACAATGCCATGCTCAACGTCATCGTCACGGAAGGGCTTTACGACGAGGCTTATATCGCCAAGCACACCGAGGGTTTCGAGGCGCTCAAGACTCACGTCATCGACATGACGCCGGAAGCCATGTCGAACCTTTGCGGTATCTCCGCCGAAGACATACGCGAAGTGGCGAGGCTTTACGCCAACGCCGACAAGGCGATGATCTTCTGGGGGATGGGCATTTCTCAGCACACCCATGGCACCGATAATGCTCGCTGTCTGATCTCGCTGGCTTTGGCGTGCGGCCAGACGGGGCGGCCCGGCACTGGGCTGCATCCGTTGCGTGGGCAGAACAACGTACAGGGCGCCTCCGATGCAGGCCTGATCCCGATGGTATTACCCGATTACCAGCCCGTCTCGGATGCCCAGGTACGCAGTGCTTTTGAGGAACTCTGGAATACCACCCTGGAAGCCAAGCCCGGTTTGACCGTGGTCGAAATAATGGATGCCATCACCGCGGGCACCATCCGTGGTATGTATATTCTGGGTGAAAACCCGGCGATGTCCGATCCTGATCTCGATCATGCCCGTGCCGCCCTGGCCAAACTTGAACACCTTGTGGTGCAAGATCTGTTTGTCACCGAGACGGCACAATACGCCGACGTAATCCTGCCGGCTTCAGCCTGGCCGGAAAAGGACGGCACCGTGACCAACACCAACCGCCAAGTGCAAATGGGGCGTGCCGCCATGCCCTTACCTGGGCAGGCCAAGCCTGATTGGTGGATCATTCAACAGCTGGCTCAGCGTTTTGGCTTGCCCTGGAATTATCACCACCCACGCGATGTGTTCGACGAGATGACCAAGGGCATGACGTCGCTGGATCATATTAGTTGGGAGCGCCTCGAGCGAGAGCAGTCGGTCACCTATCCATGCCCAGCGGACGATACACCGGGAGCCGATGTGGTCTTCAGCGATGCTTTCCCCACCCCGAGTGGTCGCGCCAAGTTCTCGCCCACCCGACCGCTGCCGCCCGATGAACCTATCGATGATGCCTATCCGACGGTTCTGACGACGGGGCGTCAGCTCGAGCATTGGCATACCGGCTCAATGACCCGACGCACCAAGGTGCTTGACGATCTCGAACCCGACGCCGTGGCTAGCGTTGCGCCGGTCGAGTTGGCACGCCTGGGCTTGAAGCCGGGTGAGCAGTTGACGATTACCACCCGGCGGGGGGAGATAACGCTGATGGCACGTGTCGATCCGCAGATGCCGGAAGGCATGGTCTTCGTGCCGTTCTGTTATGCGGAGGCGGCGGCGAATCTGCTGACTAATCCGGCTCTCGATCCTTACGGCAAGATCCCCGAATTCAAGTACGCTGCTTGTCGTCTGAGTCGCTCGGAGGCCATGGCTGAGGAGGGGGCATACCCGCTGCTTGATTATGCTTTGCCAAAGTTGAAAACGGGCGCATAGTCGCGACGATTTTAACCCGCATAAGCACCGGTCTTTCGACCGGTGCTGTGCTCACTATTCGCCGATACTCAACGTGCCGGATCGACCAGATCGCCTAGCGAGGCATCGCCGCGAATATCCTGATATACAGTTCCTTGTGTGTCTCCCACTCATACACGCTTGATAGCCTCGAGATGCACTTTCTGAGTTTCATGAGTAACACTGGGCCGTACCGAACGAGCGATGTAACTCGTTGGGTAGTACAATGGAAATCCATTTGCGGCTGTATCGAGGAGCTACGAATAACGCTCGCCATCGAAGGCGATGAAATATTTTATCTGGAAGGCCATGTTTACACTTTTATCTAGTGTAATAAGATAAATCTTGTCAATTACACTTTGTCGTGAATGAAGCTTCAGCTTTGAGGTGAAGTTAATTATTTTAAATCAATAAATTATGAAGTTTATGGGACGTTATGAATAAACGTTTATCTGGTTACCGTACAGTAATCTTGGATACTGAAACTACGGGTATCGACCCAAAAGATGGCCATCGCCTAGTCGAAATTGGTGCTATTGAGATGGTCAATCGACGCTTTACTGGCCGCACTTATCATCAATACATCAACCCCGAGCGGCATATCGACGCTGAGGTGGTCGCCGTACACGGGATTGATGACGCCAGAGTTGCCAACGAGCCGGTGTTCGCCAAAATAGCCGATGAGTTTTGGGCATTTATCGAAGGCGCAGAGCTGGTGATTCATAACGCCCCCTTCGATGTGGGCTTTATTGACCACGAGCTGGGCATGTTGAATCGGCAGCGCAAATCCCCTGTGTTGGGGCCGGTAAGGGATCATTGCGGCGTATTAGATACGCTGACCATGGCGCGGAAGATGCACCCCGGCCAGCGCAACAGCCTTGATGCATTGTGCAAACGCTACGATATCGACAACGGCCACCGGGTGCTGCACGGTGCACTGCTAGACTCGGAAATCCTCGCTGAGGTCTACCTGGCAATGACTGGGGGACAGACCGCGCTGACCTTGGACGCGGCCTCCGCAGCGGAACAGGAGCAGGCGGATACCTCCAATGAGGGGATGTCGATTCAGCGGCTTTCTTTAACGCCTGGCCAACTGCGCGTGGTGCGGCCCACCGACGAAGAACGAGCGGCCCACCAGGCCAAGTGCGAGGCGCATCAATTGAACTGGTTTGAGGGTGCGGCCAGCGATGCTTAGGCGAGAAATTCCCCATCACGAACAAGCAGGGCGGGTGATTCGGCTGTCGCGTAGCCTGTTGGCGCCAGCCCCTTTAAACGGCAGTGAAGAGTTAACCCCGCTGCAGCCCTATCAACCCTGGACAGAGCAGATGCAGCCGCTGTGCTACTGGAATGATGAACCGGTGGCGCTGCTGGTTGAGTCCCAGGCTGAAAGCGGTTGGATTGATGGTCGGCAATGGATGAGCGAGCTTTCCGTCGCCTGGTTTAGCCTGCTCTCTACGGCGCTGCAGGTAGGTGCTTGGTTAGAGAACCACCGTTTCTGCGGTCGCTGTGGTGCACCGGCCACCAAGCTGACTGCGGAATTCGCTATGCACTGCCACGCCTGTGGGCACCGCAACTATCCGCGTATCTCGCCGTGCATTATCACGCTGGTGACCAGCGGCGAGGCGATGCTGCTTGCCCGCAGTCCGCGCTTTCCACCCGGGCGTTACTCCACGTTGGCAGGTTTTATCGAGCCGGGGGAGTCAGCGGAAGAGGCGGTGCACCGGGAGGTGTTTGAGGAGGTGGGCGTACATATCGATCAACTGCGTTATCACCAAAGTCAGGCGTGGCCATTCCCACACTCGTTGATGTTTGGTTACTTCGCCGAAGCCACCACCCGGCGCATTCGCATCGATGGGGTGGAGATTAGCGATGCTGCGTGGTTTTCTCCCCGTCAGTTGCCTTCTCTGCCGCCGCCTTACTCGATATCCCGCGAACTGATCGAAACCCATTTGGCACGCTGGCGCGAAGAGTAAGCGGCGTCGCGTGCCGATAGGACGATTACTCGCTGGGGAATAAGCTAGTCAGCTTAGTGGCCAGCATGACATTACCGGTGGCTTTTAGCTTGCCAGTCATAAACGCCGTCATACCATTGATTTCGCCGGTCATAATGCCTTTTAGCGTGTCAGTGGTTAGGCTTAAGCTGACAGAAGGATCGTCATGCTCACCCTCTTGTACGTCCAGCGTGCCATCTTGGATGTTTAAGTAGTAGCTGCCCGCATCGGTAAAGTGAAACTGGAAAACTTCATCCATGCCCTTTGCCGCTTCCGGATTAAAACGCGCTTTTAGCTTCTCAAGGGTATTGTTTGACATAACATATCTCTCAATTAAGTAGATGGTCATTAAATAGTTTAGGTCCAGGCTAGCGACCGTAACCAAAAGAAACAATTGTAAAGGCATGCGAGGTTATTTCATACGGGCGTTCTAATCAAGCGCTGGACTCACACTTCACAAACGCATATACCAACGCACGAGTCATAAAGGAATCAAGCCTCTAATGGAGAACGTCAATGAATGAATGGGTAGCGGAAATAGGCACCTTTATTGTGCAAACCACCGTCGTGATGGCGCTGATAGGCATTGGCTTGCTGCTGATTGCGCGAACCAAGCAGGAAAAAGAGAGTGACCTGAAGCTCACTATCGAGCCTCTTAACGATCAACGGCGCCGCCGTGTCCGGCGTTTGCGCCTGGCTGCCACGCTTCCTGGCGCGCGCAAAAAACTGCTGAAACTATTTCGCAGCGAAGATAAAAAGCGTCAGAAGGCAAACAAGACGGAGCAAGACGCCACTCCAGCGTCGCGGGTGTGGGTGCTCGACTTCCATGGCGATCTGAAAGCTTCGCAAACCGAGCATTTTGCTCAAGAGGTGTCGGCCATTATTGGTGTCGCCGCTAAAGAGGACGAGGTAGTGGTGCGCCTTGAGTCCGCGGGTGGCCTGGTGCATGCCTATGGGTTGGCAGCGGCTCAGTTGGACCGGCTGCGCACGGCGGGGCTAAGCACAACCGTGTGCATCGACAAGGTGGCGGCGAGCGGTGGTTACCTGATGGCCTGTACCGCACAGCATATTAAAGCGGCGCCGTTTGCGGTGATTGGCTCCATCGGCGTGGTGGCGCAAGTTCCCAATATTCACCGGTTGCTTAAACGGCACGATATTGACGTCGAACTGCTTACCGCCGGTAAGTACAAACGAACCCTGACCGTGCTGGGTGAAAATACCGAAGAGGGTAAGGCAAAATTCTTAGAGGACTTAGAGAATACGCATCGCTTGTTTAAAAGCTATGTGGCAGAACGGCGCCCCTCCATGGATATCGACACCCTTGCCACGGGCGAGATTTGGTACGGCAGCGAAGCATTATCCCAACAGCTTGTCGATAGCGTAGGTACCAGCGAAGCCTATTTGGTTGAACGTATGACCCAGGCGCAAGTGTTTACGGTGAAGCTAGAAGCACCCAAAACCTTCAGCCGTAAACTTGGATTCGCCGTGTCGGAAGGCGTCGAAAAAGCCGCGCTGAAAGCGCTTGGTGTAATCGACGCCGCTGGATGGCAGCGGCGCTGAAATTAAACCTTGAAACGTTAGGCGGCGTAATGGCGTGCCAAGGTATCGATCACTGCCTTGGCACTCTCACTGCTTAACGAATAATAGATCGTTTGTGACTCCCGCCGAGTATCAACAAGCTCATCACGCCGCAAAATGGCTAAGTGCTGGGAAAGCGCCGACTGACTTAAGGCAAGCTGTTGATTGATTTGCGTTACAGACAGCTCTTTCTCGGCAAGAAGGCAGAGTATTTGCAGCCGTTTCTCGTTAGCCAGCGCTTTAAGCAGGTTAGTCCCCGCCTCAATAGCACGACAGTTATGTTCAAGCAGGCGTGTAGCGGCGCTTGTAGAAGCAGACATAATGTTCTCCTTGCCTACACTGTTACATCAGCGTTTTATAAGCATTGTTATACGTTGTTAAGGCATCGACGCGTCGCGAGGATCAAGTTGTTTAATGATCAGTAATTTAGTGAGTTTTGTCCAAGCTGTTGTTTAACGATTAATCAATGGTAGTTATTCGCTATCTTGTCGACAATGTGAGGGCCCGTCTACCGCTTTGGTCGCTATTTAGCCCATAGTATGAGGGTGAAATGTCGGTTTCCTTTATACAGTGTCAACAATCCTCCTTAATCGCTACTACAAAGAAGATAGGGACACCATGAGCCGCTACCAACACACCTTCCAACGCTCCATCGAACACCCTGAATCGTTCTGGGCCGAGCAGGCCAAACGTATTCCTTGGTACACGCCGCCTCAAACCATCCTCAGCTACGATGAGCAAAACACTTCGCAAAGTTCTTCGCAAAAGCATGCACGCTGGTTTAGCGATGGTGAAATGAATCTTAGCTACGCTGCGCTTGATTACCACGTCGAAAACGGGCGCGGTGACCAAGCGGCGATCTTCTGGGACTCGCCTGCTGCACAGGCCAAGCAGACCATTACCTACCGCGAAATGCGCGATAAAGTGGCATATTTCGCAGGGGCGCTGGCGCAGTTGGGCGTTACCAAAGGCGATCGTGTGGTGATCTATATGCCGATGATCCCCGAAGCCCTGGTGGCCATGTACGCCTGCGCCCGGCTTGGCGCTATTCACTCGGTGGTATTTGGTGGCTTCGCCCCCCATGAACTGGCTGCGCGGATTGAAGACGCCGAGCCTAAAGTGGTGGTCGCCGCTTCCTGCGGTATCGAGCTGGGCAAGGTGTTGCCCTATAAGCCGATGGTGGATCAGGCCGTTGAACTAAGCGCCCATAAGCCGGATGCCTGCGTGGTTTATCAGCGTGAAGCGCACCGGGCTGAACTGGGGGCAGGCGATCACGATTGGGAAGAGCTGGTTGCGAAAGCGCCGTTTGCAGAGTGCGTGCCGGTCAAAGGCACCGACCCGCTGTATATCCTCTATACCTCCGGCACTACCGGCAAACCTAAAGGCGTTATGCGCGATACCGGCGGCTACGCCGTGGCGCTGGCCTATTCGATGCAGGCGATCTACGCCATGGAGCCCGGCGAGGTGTTCTTTACCGCCTCGGATGTGGGCTGGGTCGTCGGGCACTCGTATATAGTTTACGCCCCTTTGTTAATGGGTTGCACCACGGTGGTCTACGAAGGTAAACCGGTAAAAACCCCCGATGCGGGCAGCTTCTGGCGGTTGATCGAGGAGTACCGGGTGAAGAGCTTCTTCACCGCGCCCACGGCGTTCCGCGCGATTAAGAAAGAGGATCCCGATGCCAAGCTGCTGCAGAACTACGATATTAGTAGCCTAAAACACCTCTACGTGGCCGGTGAGCGCCTCGATCCACCCACGTTTCACTGGCTGGATGACCTTTTGGACGTGCCGGTGATTGACCACTGGTGGCAAACCGAAACCGGCTGGCCAATAGCCGCCAACTTGCCGGGCATTGAGACCGCACCCACCAAAGCAGGGTCGGCGACATTCCCCGTTCCTGGCTTCAATGTACAGGTGCTCAACCGCGATGGCGAGCAGGCCAAACCCATGGAGCAGGGCAGTGTGGTGATCAAACAACCCATGCCGCCAGGTTGCTTGACCGGCGTTTGGCGTGACGAGAAGCGTTTTCATAGCGCTTATATGGCGGCGTTCCCCGGCTACTATCTAACCGGCGATGGCGGTTATTTTGATGAGCAGGGCTATCTGTTCATTATGGGCCGCACCGATGATGTCATTAACGTGGCAGGGCACAGGCTCTCGACCGGTGAAATGGAAGAAGTGGTCGGCGCTCATCGCGCGGTGGCCGAGTGCGCGGTGATTGGGATTAATGATGATCTGAAAGGGCAGCTGCCAATCGGCTTAGTAATCCCTAAAGATGGTTTTGATGGCGATGAAGCCACACTTGAGGCCGAACTGATTGCGCGGGTTCGCGAACACATTGGCCCGATTGCCTGCTTCAAGCAGGTGTTAGTGGTAGATCGTTTGCCCAAAACCCGCTCGGGTAAGATTCTACGCAAACTGCTGCGTACAATTGCCGACGGTAAAGAGTTTGGTATTCCCTCCACCATTGATGACCCCACCAGCCTGGCAGATGTTCACGCCGCCATGCGTGAACGCTCGGTAGGCGCTGCGGACAAAGCCACACCGCTGGATTGATGATTCGCAAGTCCAAGCCGCCCGACATTAGGGCGGCTTTCATTGCTCGGCTTTCATTGCTCGGCTTTTAAATGCTCTAACTTTTAATAGCCTGACTTTTAATACCCTGCAGAAGCCGTATAATGCGCTCCCCAGAATGGCGTAGGGTTTTGTTAAAAGCTGACCGACTGCGCTTACTAGCCCGAGGGTTCCCTAACCCCTCTTATCTATTAAAAAAAGGTCTATCCGCATGTTTGCATTGAGTGAGACTCAGCACAGCCGTTGCCTAATGGTGATGGTGGCTTTCCATATCGGCATTATTGCCGCCAGTAACTATCTCGTTCAGCTACCGTTTACGCTGTTTGGCTTTCATACCACCTGGGGCGCATTTAGCTTCCCCTTTATCTTTCTAGCCACCGACCTAACGGTGCGGCTGTTTGGTAAAGGACCGGCGCGATCGATTATTCTGCGCGTGATGCTGCCAGCGCTGTTGGTCTCCTATGTGGTATCGGTGGTGTTTCCCCGCGGCAGCTTCGCCGGGATTGAAGCGCTTTCGGAGTGGAACCTGTTTGTCGCCCGTATTGCACTCGCCAGCTTCCTGGCTTATGTGATTGGCCAATTGCTGGATGTTCAAGTGTTTGACCGCTTGCGCCAGTGGGCATGGTGGGTGGCTCCGGTTTGCTCAACGGTGCTGGGTAACCTGGCCGATACTTTTGCATTCTTCTCGGCGGCGTTCTATAACAGCCCAGACCCGTTTATGGCCGCCAATTGGGTAGAAATCGCCGCTGTCGACTACGTGATTAAGCTCGCCATCAGCCTGCTGTTTTTCCTGCCGCTGTATGGCTTGCTGCTTGCCTGGCTTACACGCCGTTTGGTGGTTTGGACAGGCCAGGTGGATGGCGCACCGCGCACGGCTTAATAGTGAAACATCCCACAGAGGCCGCAAGGCTTAGGAGCTAGCATGACTGACGTTGCCACCGTTGATCTCCATTTTATCGATATGCCCGCCGAAGAAACCGCCGTGGATACCACCCCGCTGGTGGTGATTCATGGCTTGCTGGGAAGTGCCGATAATTGGCGTTCGCACTTGAAAGTGTGGCAGCGCAGCCGCCGTGTGATCGCGCTGGATCTGCGTAACCATGGCCGTTCGCCCCATGCAGAGGGAATGCGTTACGCCACCATGGCGGATGACGTGATAGCGCTACTCGATAAGCTCTCGATTGAGCGCGCTCACGTGCTGGGGCACTCCATGGGTGGCAAAGTCGCGATCAGCTTGGCGCGTTTGGCGCCTGAACGGGTGGCGTCGCTGATTGTGGCCGATATTGCTCCGGTGGCTTATGAGCACGGCCACGATGATGTGTTTGCCGCGCTGGACAACGTGCGGGAAGGGCAGCCCAAAAACCGTCGTGAAGCCGATGATCTGCTGGCCGAGCATGTGGATTTCCGGCCCACGCGGCTATTCTTGGCCACTAACTTGGTGCGCAATGACGATAACGTGATGGCGCTTCGAGTAGGCTTAGATCAGATCAAACGCGGTTATAGCGACATTATCGGGGTGCCTGATGGCGAGCAGCCTTTTGAAGGCCCGGCGCTGGTGCTGCGTGGCGGCGATTCCCACTACGTGGCCGACGACATGCTGCCCGCACTGCGTGAAGTCTTGCCTCGCGCCCGAGTGGTAACACTTAAAAATGCCGGTCACTGGCTACACGCCGACCAGCCGGAATCCTTTCAGCAGGCGGTCGAGGCGTTCGTCGACGCCCAGTAGATGCACACGCAGTCATACAAACAAGCGCTGCCTTATCAGAGCGGCGTAACCGTTAAGCCGTGCTGCTCGGGGTAACGCAAAAAACGGTTCAAAATTCGGTAGCTATCCACATCGAAGCTTGCGGGCGTTTCCGCCAGTGTCTGCGCTTTGTTAAAACTTGCCGCGCTGCCCAGATAGCACCATTGTCGAACGACATGCCATGCAGACGCTGTAGCGCCCGCTGACTTCTCCTCAATAGCAATACTGCCCGGCCAGGGCCACACGTTGACCTGAAGCTGGGTGAGCGCTTCCTGCGCCCGCTGGGTATGCACTGCTATCGACTCCTGCCCATTGCATGCCCCACGGCACTTGCCCACCTGATTGGCAAAGCAGCGCCCCTTACCTTTTTCAAGCCCCAACACCTGAGGGCAGAGCTGCTGCTCTTCAGCAATAGCGCGCAAGGCGTTCTTGGCCTCCCGTGCATTGCGAAACAAACCATACAGCGTGCCGCCTAGAGGCTGGGTCAGAGCGCTACCGCTGAGCAGTTCAGGGTGGTCTGCATCCTCGGCCCAGTGCCAGGTAGTTAATTTGCGCTGCTTGCGCAGTTGTCGGTTCATAATCGGCATTAACGTTTTAACCAGCTGCGCTTCACGCAACTGGGCGCCTAAATCGCCAGCGGTCTCTTCCCATTCGATATGCTGCACCTGCTGGGCGAGGCGCATCTCTTTGTCGTCTTGGTGGTCGCGCTGAAAGTGCCCCAGCACGCGGCTACGTAGGTTGATGCTTTTGCCCACATACAGGGGCAGCCGGTTGTGGCCGTAAAACAGGTAAACCCCGGGGCAGGCGGGTAACCCTTCCAACTGCGCGCTATCCAGGTGGGCGGGCAGCGTGCGGTGGCGGCGCTCATCGCCCAGCAGCCGCTGCCACGCTTCATCGCTATGCTCAACCTGCCACGCTTGCCAGAGTGACCACAGCGCATCGACATCGTCTCCGGCACGGTGGTGGCGGGTGGGTGTAATGCCGTAGCGGTTAAGCAGTGCTTTTAGGTTGTGCTGGCGCTCTTGGGGCGCTATTCGGCGGGATAAGCGCAGCGTACATATCAAGACCGCACGGTAATCCTGCCCAGCGCGCTTAAATTCGTTGCGCAAAAAGCTGTAGTCAAAGCGCGCATTGTGGGCCACTAGCTGCCCGTCGCCCAGCCACTCCATGAGCGACTCGGCTATCTGCGCAAAGCGTGGCGCATCAACCAGCATGTCGTCGCGAATCCCGGTCAGTTGGGTGATTTGCGCGGGTACTTTGCACTCTGGGTGAATTAAACTCGACCAGCGGTCAACCAGCTCGCCGTTGATGACCTTAAGGGCGGCTATTTCGGTAATCCGATCCCGTGTTGCGCGAGTGCCGGTGGTCTCAACGTCTACAAAAATGAAAGCTGTTTCGCTCATGGGCCGCCATGGGAGTGGATAAGAACTGTCGATACGCAGTTATAACGTGTGGGGATCTACCGCTAAACGTGAAACGGGCAACGTCGCTTCAGTAAGGCCCATTTGGTGTAAAAAGGTTTCAAAGCCAGCGTAGCGTCGGTTATCTAACGCCGCGGGGCTCAGCGCTATACGGCGCAGGATGTCCTCCCAGGCGCTGGCGTTAATGTCATTGTCGATTACAGGGTGGGCGCTAATTAGCAGTTCCCAGGCAGCGTCAGGGTTGTCAATAATCCAATGGCTTGCCTGCTCGAGGGCAAGCACGAAGTGAGACCAGGTAGCGGCGCGGCGGGCAAGCGTATCGCTATTGGCCAGTACCACCAAACCGTCATTACGGGGAATATCTAACTCATCGAAGCGAATGACGTGGGTGTTAATACCTTCAGTTGCTAACTGCTGGGGAAGGTAGTGGTAAAAGCCATCGGCGACAGCGTCAATTTGGTTCTCCCGCATGGCTCGAATAGGATCAAAATGCAGGTTGACCGGTGGGGTGAAATCATCCGTTTGCTGCACCGAGCGGGGTAGTAAGCGCGGAATGCTCAGGTCGCGGCCTTCACCAGTGGTATAACCGTAATGTAACCCAGCCAAGGTACTTTCGGCTTTCACCTGTTCCTCACCCGTCACAATAACCGCCGTTAGCGAGGTTTCGATCAGTGTCGCGATTCGTGTAATCGGCGCACCGTTATGGGCATGGAGATGAAGCAGCGGCTGGCGGGTTAAGGCCAAATCGACTTCGCCTGCGGTTAGCAGCTTGATGGCAATGGAAGGGTCGGCCGGCGACTGAATCTCTACCTCTAGACCCTGGGCTGCGTAAAGCCCGCGCTCTTGAGCAATCACCAAGGCTGCATGCTGCGGGCTCAAGTACCAATCCAGCATCAGCGTCACGCGTTTAAGCGGCGGTGGTTCGAGAGGCGGTGCCGGGGTCAGGGCCATGGTGGGCACCTCCTCGACGTTTTCACTATCGATGGTTCGCCACAATGCTTCAGGCACCTGAACGTCTGTATCGAGCGTCAGCGGGGCGGTTTCTTGAGGGCTTTCTTCGCTCTCTTCATTTGCGTAAATAACTGAATTAGAAAACAATAAAGTAACGATGAGACTCAACAAAAGAGGGTGCCAACAGCGCGAGAGGCAACGCAACATAGTCAGTAACTCCAGAGGTTGTAACGGCGAAGTGTAGCTGCCTGGGAAAGCTTCTGACCAGCCCTTTGAGCATCAAGGAGCGCTGAGAAGAGACAGTAAATTCAACGGTTACATGCAATAATAGCGCTGTATTGATGTAGAGACGGAGAGTCATGGACGCAATTTATACGTTCTTTTTGGTAGGCGGTTCACTAATGGCGCTCAGCATTTTGGCCAGCCGTTTATCGTCAATGATGGGTGTGCCGCTGCTGCTGATCTTCCTCGGGCTAGGCATGCTAGCAGGTGAAGAGGGCGTGCTTGGCGTCGTGTTTGACGACTACTCCATGGCCTTTGCCATCGGCCATCTCGCCCTGGCCATGATTTTGTTAGACGGTGGTTTACGTACGCGTCTCAAAACTTTCCGGGTAGGTTTTAAACCCGCACTTTCTCTTGCCACCTTCGGGGTCTTTATCACCAGCGCCATTGTTGGCGTTATCGCGATGTGGATTTTTGACCTAACGATAGTGCAGGGCCTGCTGGTCGGCGCCATCGTAGGTTCTACCGATGCCGCTGCGGTTTTCTCCATGCTCAGCGGCCGCGGCGTTAATCTCAACGAGCGGGTAGGGGCGACGCTGGAGATCGAGTCGGGTACCAACGACCCGATGGCGATTTTCTTGACCCTGATGCTGGTTGAGCTGTTAGTCGGTGATATTGGCGGCCCCGTTGAAACTCTGCTGTTTTTCATTACCCAGTTTGGTATTGGTTTGATAGTCGGCCTAGGGGGCGGTTGGCTAAGTGCCAAGCTCTTGCGCTGGCTGGATTTAGCCCCAGGGCTTTACGCCATGTTGGCGCTGGCGCTGGGGTTCAGCGTGTTCGGTTTAACCAGCGTACTGGGCGGTAGCGGCTTTTTGGCGATCTACCTTGCCGGCTTAATGATTGGTAATCAGCCCGGGCGACACCTCAACTTTATTCTTCCTGTGCACGATGGCTTGGCATGGCTAAGTCAAATCGGCCTGTTCCTGGTGCTTGGCCTGCTGGTTACGCCCAGTGAGCTATGGGACGTGGCGCTGCCCGCGGGTTTAGTGGCACTGGCGCTGATCTTTATTGCCCGCCCGCTGGCCGTGCTGATCACCATCAAGCCGTTCTTTAAATTCCGCTGGCGGGAAACCTTCTTTATTGCCTGGGTAGGCTTGAGAGGGGCGGTGCCTATCGTGCTGGCTATATTCCCGGTCATCGGTGGGGTCGAAAACGCTTCGCTCTACTTTAACGTCGCCTTTGCCGTGGTATTGATGTCTCTGTTAATTCAGGGCGGCTCGCTGACGCTGATGGCCAAGTGGTTGAAGGTGGAAGTGCCGGTCGGCACCGTACCTAACCGACGCGGCCCGTTGGGCATCCTGCCGGAAAACGACTTTGAGCTATTTGTTTACGGGGTCGAGAACCAGGACTTGGAAGACGTGCCCATCCGACTGCTGCGTTTTCCATCAGGTGCTTTGATTTCAGCCCTGTTCCGCGACCACACCATGCTGCACCCCAAGGGCAGCACACGCTTAAAGCTGGGCGATGTGATTTGCGTGATCGGCCGCTCAGAAGACTTGTACGCGCTTAATCGGCTATTCAATGGCGATGCCAAGCTCAAGCAGGAGCGTGCCTTCTTCGGTACCTTTACCCTGGATGGCAGCGCACAAATGCAGGATATCGCCCAAGCCTATGGCCTAACGCTCAGCCCTGGTGAGCAAAACATGACACTGGCGGAATTTATTGCCCTGCGCGTGGGAGGCCACCCGGTCATCGGGGACGATGTAGACTGGCACGGCATCCATTGGGTGGTGAGCGATATGGAAGGCGGAAAAATTACCCGCGTCGGGTTACGTTTGTACTAAAGGCGTTGACTTCCAAGGAAAAGCTGTTAGTATACGCACCCATAAGCCGGAGGGATGGCAGAGCGGTTGAATGCACCGGTCTTGAAAACCGGCGTAGGCTAATAACCTACCCAGGGTTCGAATCCCTGTCCCTCCGCCACCTCAATACTGAAAAGCCCCTGATTCTTCAGGGGCTTTTTTGTTACCTAAAGGTTTCTCACCCACCTCGTAATTGGCTTTCTTTGAAGTGGCTGGCAAGCCATGAACAGTTCTCCTATCCATGCAAGCGGCTACAGTCTCGCCACTGAGCATCCTTTCCCATAGCTTTACTTGCATGACACCCCTAAGCTGCTCTTCCAAAGATGACACAGACTGATGACATCGTTATTGTAGTCTTAAGGATTGTGAGTATTTTCCATAGGCTGGTTTCGACCCAAAGCAGCCTTTTAGTAAATTTTTATATATGCGCAAAGCTTTTCAATGAGTACCTGGAACGATCTCGCGGCGGATTCTGCATTTCCTGTTCTGGTAATCAGCCTCGGAGAAGAAAATCTGATTCATATCGGTAACAACTCCTATGCGATTGACGGAGGACGTATTATCGATGATCTTGAGGCCTATTCAGAATCTTCCTAAATAATCAAAGGTGGATAGATGACTGAGGCCCAGCCTTCACGATTGCAGAAGTTTCCGATTTCCTGGTTTGCGGTTGTCATGGGAATGACGGGATTCACGGGTGCCTGGCATCATGCAGAAATCCTTCTCACACTGCCTGTTCGGCCGAGCCTTGTCTTGCTAGCGCTGACCATTATTACATTTGTACTTCTGTTGGCACTTTACCTGACCAAGATTCTGAAATACCCGAATAAGGTAAAGGCGGAATATTCAAATCCGATAAAGCTTAATTTTTTTCCCACTGTCTCCATCGACCTGATCCTCATCAGCGTGGTACTGCTGCCCTATAGCCATTCGCTTTCACTGATATGCTGGGCCGTGGGTGCATTGCTCCACCTAGCATTTACTCTTCATGTGCTTTCGATGTGGCTGCACCAGACCCATTTCGAGGTTGATCACTTGAACCCAGCCTGGTTTATCCCTGTTGTTGGCAACATCCTGGTGCCCATTGCCGGCGTCAGTCATGCATCGCTAGAGATTTCATGGTTTTTCTTCAGCATTGGCCTGATATTCTGGCTGGTACTGCTCACCATTATTTTCTACCGCATGCTTTTTCATCAGCCGCTGCCAGCCAAGCTGCTGCCAACCCTGTTTATCCTGATCGCACCACCGGCGGCGGGGTTTATTTCCTGGCTCCAGCTCACTGGTGAGCTGAATGCCTTTGCTCGTATTCTCTATTACGTGTCTATCTTTCTGACACTGATGCTGATGACGCAGGTTAAACGCTTTCTGAAGCTTGAGTTTTCTCTGTCATCTTGGGCCTACTCCTTTCCCATTGCGGCCATCACCATTGCCACTTTCATGATGTACGAGCAGCTTCAGCTGTCATTCTTCAAAGGCTTGGGGCTGGTTCTTTTGACATTGCTCACCCTATTGATAGCAAGGCTGGTCTGGAAGACTGCCCGGGCAGTGCAGGGCCGGGCGATTTGCATTGAGGATTAGCGGAGGTTTTCATAGCCAGTAACCATGGGCTCGATCAGACTGGTGCGCTTTGGCCACATTGTTTGGCATTTCAAGCGTCTCGATAATGCCATCACCAGGCCAAGACTGAAGGGCGTAACCGGGTGGTGTAGGGGTGACATAGGAAATGTAGTCACCCAGCGAAAGGTATGGTGAGATGCCTAAACAGAAAGAGGGCACATAACATCAAAAGCCAAACGCGAATTTAAGCCTGAGTTTTGTTTGGCAATAAAGGTAATTGAGCGCAAATGCTGAAGTGCTAAAAGACCGTTTTTGGCCGGTAGTTGCTGTGCTGTATTTGGTCGTTTCCTTAGTTGTGATGATCAACCTATAGAGGCTTCTGTAGGGACGGTTTTCTCGCATGGGAATTGCGTGACTTTGCCTAGGTACAGAAAAGGTGCATATTCTTATCAGTATAGTTTCAGCTCATTCAGCACCGTAGCAAGTCTGCGCCGATCCTTACCCTCTAGCGCTTTAAGAGGCAATGGGAGACAGGGAGGCCTCGACGAACCCCAGTAGCTCAGCAGCACTGGCTACCACGCGCAGACTGTCTCCATGCTTGCTGAACAGTGCCCACAATGGTCGTAGCTGATCAGAGACGATGGGCTTGGATTCCTTCTCTGGACTGAGTTGCACGCGTGATAGCTAGGGCGGTCACTGGAACTAATCCTCCATCATAGTCAGACACAGCAGGCCCAGGTAGCTCTTAACCACGTCGCTGGTGCGCATGCCCAGAGTGGTGGGGAAGCGGCTATCGATGCTGTTGTCGACGACGGTGCTTTCAAAGCACTGCCCAATGATCGACAGGCCGGCATGGCTGGTGAGGGTGCGGCGATTGGTGCGGAATTTGACGCTGGACATAGTACTGTCTGGGTGAATGGCGTTATCCGCTATATTGCCATGCAGGTCAGTGGGTTAGAAGCATTCCAGGGGACGGCCTCACGGATTCAGGTAGAAGGAAAGAACAGTCGAATTACACTATATTGTTACACAGCAGTTATAAAAGGTTTATCCGGATGGTTCTTGCGGGGTTCCTACTAGGAGCAGGTCATGAACAAAACGAAAATTATTAGTGCCATTTTGTTTACGCTGGGTCTGGCAAGTCATGCACTCGCAGAGAATGGCTTCTATGGGGGAGCGGGCATCGGGCAGGCAACCATTGATGCGTGTGATGGTGTCACCAGTTGCGACGATAATGATACCAGCTGGAAGATCTTCGGCGGTTGGGAGATGAATTCGAATATCGCCTTTGAGGCCGCCTGGGTAGATTTTGGTGAGATCAGTGGATCCGTAGGCGGTTCGGCAGTCAGCGCCGAAGCGGACGGCTGGACACTCGCTGCGAAAGGCATTTTGCCGCTCAACGAGCAGTTCGGCGTGTTCGGCAAGTTCGGCACGATTATGTGGGATGTTAAAGGGGGCGGTGCTGCTTCCGGTACTGACGACGATGGCACTGACCTCATGTATGGCCTCGGCGGTCAATATATGTTCACTGACCGGCTCGGTATTGTCGGTGAGTGGGAGTGGTATGATATTGACAATGACATTGATCTGTTTTCCATCGGTGCATTGTTTAAGTTCTAAACTGCTCGATCACGCACCGAGTAGGAGGGGGAGTTGCCTCCCCCTTCCTCTTACACCACCGGGCAAGATTGACATATGAAATCAGCACCTATCATTTCCGACGCCGGGTTCTGGGACACTTCTACTGTCGCTTTATCACTCAATGCAGTCGGCAGCCTTTGATCCAACAACACTTCCAGAAGGCAGCATCGACCAGAATGAAGTAGCTAGCTCGTCCCCGTAGGACTGGCCCCAACGCTTAACCGTGGAATTTGACTCCCCTTCCCAAGCTTCAGGATTTCACGGACACACGACATCAATCCTGACAGAGGGGGCTTGGCAACCTTGCTGTTTTCTTACATGTCCTGAATTAAGAAGGTGAGCTTCTCGGTGAGGAGTGATTTTCCTAATTGCTTTTAAGTCTACACGTCCTTACGACGCCCGATAGTTCAAGCGTTATATTAGCTTTGATCAATTGTCCGCCTCTGGCCGATATTAGCCATCTAGTCCTATGCCCTTGATGGAACCTATATTTACACTCCCTTTAACTTGTCAGGCAGGTTTAGGGCCCTACGCTCACCCCACACAACTGACTAGCTGAATTCCTTGTTAAAGATTGCAGTGCCTCCCCATTGAAGTGGGGAGGTACTACGTCAGTGGGTTTAGGGCTGGTTGCATTCCATAGTGAAGCACCGTCAACCATCTTGGGTTCAGGCCGGGCTTGCGACGGGGCGTACCACAATGTCAGTGGTGTCGACGTCCGCTGGCTGGCCGACCGCGTGAGCGATAGCGTTAGCGATCGGTTCGGGCTTGAGTGCAATTTGACGGAAACTGCGCATGGCCTCTGCTGCCGAGGCATCGGTGATGGTGTCGGCCAACTCAGTTTCGACCACGCCGGGATAGACGCAGGTGACGCGGATATCGCTGTGTTCCTGGCGTAGGCCATCGGAAATCGCATGTACCGCTTATTTGGTCGCGCAGTAAACTGCTGCGGTAGGGACCACGTACAGGCCGCCGATTGAAGAGATATTGATCACATGCCCGCTACCATGGTGTTGCATGGTGGGCAGCACTGCGGCGATCCCGTGCAGCACACCGCGGATATTGACATCGATCATGCGATCCCACTCATCGACCTTCAGGGCAGCAACCGGGGATAGGGGCATAACGCCAGCGTTGTTGATGATCACATCGATTCGACCGAACTTATCGAGCGCGTAATCGGCGAATGATTGGACGTCCTCGCGTTGAGTTACATCCACAGCACACGCGACTGCCTTGCCGCCGTCGGTGGTAATTTCGGCAACTAGCTTTTCGAGCCTATCGATGCGACGTGCACCGAGAACGACGCTGGCGCCCTGGCTGGCAAGAGTGCGGGCGGATGCTTCGCCGATGCCACTGCTAGCACCGGTGATGAGGATTACCTTGTCCTGGATATTGCTCATGTTAATCTCCTTAGAAGATAGTCATGGTAAAAAACGGAGTTCTGGGGGATTGCTATGGATAGTCCCCTTAATGAAACAAGCTTTGTCGGCGGCTAAGCGAAGGGTTAAAGCAACTGTTGCGCGACAGGGCTCATTTCCCCTGGTGAGCGCTCGGGCTGAACGCTAGATAGAACTTTAGAGACACATCGATATGGTGAGAAGCTACCCAAAGCTAACCACGTTGGTTAGGAATGCTTTCCAATGAGTGCTGATTTCAATCTTTTGAAGGTATTTCTAGCAGTCGCGCAGGCCGGAAACTTTAGTGCTGCTGCTGACCAGTTAGGTGTCACTCGCTCGGCTGTTAGCCAGAGCATGCGCCGACTAGAAGATGATCTTGGTATTGCACTGGTTCAGCGTTCTACCCGCAGCGTGAGCCTAACCGAAGCGGGCGTTCGGCTAAGGGCGCAGATAAGCGAGCCGTTCACGGCGATTGCGTCGGCAGTGGAAGAAGTTGTGGATGATGGCCCACCCCGGGGTTTATTAAGGGTGGCGGTTACTTCAATCGCCGAGCGATTTCTTTCAGGCCCACTGGTTGCCACTTTTGCCGCTGCTTACCCCTGCATTACGTTGGACGTGACCGTCACCGATGAAGAATTCGACATTGTGGGTGCCGGGTTCGATGCCGGGGTGCGTTTGGGAGAAGTGATCGAGCAAGACATGGTGGCAGTGCCGCTTTCTGGGCTACAACGCCAAGTGGTCGTGGCTTCTCCTCGTTATTTGCAACGCCATGGCACGCCCGCGGCGCCTTTCGAGCTGTTGAACCATCTTTGCATTGGCTGGCGGCCCGCACCGAGCGTGGCACCTTACCGCTGGGAGTTCGCGGAAAATGGGCGAGAGTTCGATGTGGGGGTTAACCCACAAATCACGACCAACGATATGTTGCTCATGATAAGGACGGCGCTTGCCGGGGGTGGTATTACCATTGGCATGGAGGAGACATTTCTCCCATGGATTGAAAGCGGTGAACTCGTGTCGTTGTTGCAGCAATACTTACAACCTTTCCCCGGTTTTTATCTGTACTTTCCAAATCGCCGTAACCAACCTGCTAAATTGCGGGCGCTGATCGAACACGTGCGTGCCTATCGTGAAGCGGTGGAGCCTTCGTAATTCGATGTGTGATAGGAGCCAAGGCGTTACGTCTCTCCGCGAATTCGGAGTAACATAACCAAAATTGACGCGGCCAATACTAGATATGGGCCGAAGAGTCTTTATAGACGACAGAGATTCACAGCAAGACCCGTCATACCCGTCACCACAAGGGGAGGTATCACCATGAGACAACGCGACGAATTCGTTGAGGAAATGAAAGCCAGGCTCGATGAGTGGAATGCTGATATCGATAGGCTGACCGCCAAGGCTCGTCAGGCGAGTGACGAGGCGAGGGTGAAGTACCAGGAGGATATCGATCGGCTCAAGAAGCGCCAAGCGGAGACCCAGCAAAGGCTTGACGAGCTTCAGCATGCCAGCGAAGCGGCCTGGGAGTCTGTCCGTCAGGGCATGGAAGACTCATGGGAGTTGATGCGTAAAGCCTTCCGGGATGCCTCTTCTCGTTTCAAATAGTTTATTCAGCTAGCTCATACAACTACCCATGCGCTTCACTTTGAAAAGCCTGAACCGTTAGCTGGGGTCGCGACCATCTTTTGGTTGCGATTCGTTGCCTTCTTGAAGACGTTCGATGGACGTATTTCCCTGCTTTGCCAAGGTCGCTAGGCGGTCGATCTGCTCATCCAGCCGGGGCAGGGCTTCCTGCCGATAGCTCGAAAGATCGTCAATAGCACCCATCACCTCGCTGAAGGCCTCCTCAAGCACTTGCATGTCGAGCATCGCGGAGGAGGCACGCTTCTGGATGTCCACGCCTTGCTGCCGGAGGGCCTTGGCCGTTCCGCCAATCATCTGCGACGTGGTGGTGTTGATGGCTTCGATGCGGTCCAGCACCAGGCGCTGATTTGCCATCGCCATGGCCACCGTCACCGCGACGGTCAGCGCCGAGACGGTGACGTTAATCGCTCTGTCTACACCGCGCATTAATTCCCGGTTATTGCGGATGATCACCTCTAGCGCCAGCACGCCTTGCTGACTCACCGCGAGTTGCTGCTGAAGGTCAACAATGCGTTGGCGCAGGGGAAAGAGCAGCTCCTCCTCAAGGAAGTGACGCCGTGGATCATCGCCATCGCGAGCGGCGATCTCGTCCTGCAGGCGGCGATCGATCATGCGACCCAGCGCGATTTGACGGTTCAACTCGCCAAGAATTTTAGTTAACGCCTGCTGGTCATCGTTTAGGGTGAGGTTGTCACGGTGCAGCATATCGCGACCGCCTTCGAGATCCTCGATGATCGCGTCCAGGGCCTGCTGGGTATTCTCGAACTTACGAAAATAGCGCTGTAGGCGGCTATCGAGGCCGGGAATGACCGACAGAACGCGATCCAACGTCGTCGGCGCCAAGCGATGGCGAGCGGGGTCGAGCCCCTCCATGCGCCCGCGTAGATCGGTCAGTGCTTTGGCGACCGGCCCGCCTTCGTCGCCCTGGTGGGCCAACTTGCGCAGCGGCGTCTGCAGCATGGCACTGCGATGTGCGGCCTGTTGTTGCAATTCAAGCCCCATCTCATCCACGGCATGACGCTGGCGAACCACCGACGCCTCGTCTCCCTCGGCGAGAATATCTTCGATAAAGCGGTCGGCCATCGCCTCAAGCTCAGGGTCGATGTCGCGCTCATTGGGGTTGAGCGAGTCGGCTTGGTTCTCGCCCAATGGGTTAGCTCCCAACTGGTCAGCGATCTCGTCCACCGGCGGCAGGGAGAGGCGACGTTTGTCATCGGATTGCTGAGCCATGGACATCTCCTGAGCTATTAAAATAACCGTTGTGAAAAGAGCACATTACCATCGGCCGCCGGATTAATCCTTGCGCGCATAACGGTCCGCACCTTCGACGAAGCGGCGCAGATCCTCCAGCGCTTTATCCGTGGTGACCGACGCCTGTGGCCGAGCCGTCTCAATGCGCGCCATGGAAACAGCGGTATCGTCGAGCACGGTCAGAGCGGATTCGATGCGGGCGGAGAGCTTATTCAGCCGATGTTCAGTCTCAACTAGCAGATCGAGGCGCCGCACTAGGGCGGCTCGCTCTTCATCGCTTAGCCGTTTACCGTCCCGCTCCAGTCGACCTCGCACGTAATTACCGTCCACGCTAACCACCCCTCGCGCCTGGGAGGCCATGGTCGTCAGCGTATCTAACGCGCCAAAACAGACTTGAGTTACCAGGCCTTGCGAGCGTTCGAAGGCCAGTTCGCCAGTGTGGAATCGCTCGCCCAGTACGTCCATCACATGCCGGTAACGGCTATAGAGGCGGTCTGTCAGGATCGCGAGATCGGGGCGCTGCACGTCGAGCAGGCTCTGCTTGGCTCGACACATGGCCAATACTAGATCGTTGGCCCCCGCAGGTGGCCTGGCCGGGTCGAGTACTGACACACCCGTTTCATAGGCGTTGCGCTCTTCCTGAGCACGGCGTTGATTTGCTTCGGCCTGTCTTTGCGCCTCACGACGACGCTCACGGCGGCGGGCCAGCCAGCCGCGTAGCGTTCGCTCGACGGGTAGCGCCACAGGAATGGCGACGATGCCCGCAAGCCAGCCAAACAGGCTAGGGCTGAATCCACCCCACAAGGAGGTCAGCCATAGCAGCATGCTGATAAAGGGAACCACCAGGCAATAGCGGGCGATCACCTGGAGACGATTGGGAGCCGTGACTGCAAGCGCCAGACCAGGATTGAAGAGGCCGACCAGTAGCCAGGGCAGGCAGGTCATAAACAGGCCATAGGAAAATCCCTGCAGGAATCCCAACATAGATACGGCTATCCTTCAGTCATGGAACGCAAACACCGCGTGTAGAATAACTGAGATAGGTCGCTAAGCACCAGTTGGTAACGCATGGCTTACGGCAGCACGTCGACCCAGCCCAAGACCCCAATGGTGCCTGTTAGTGCCAGCACGATCATTGCAAGCCCTATCAGGATGCGTAAAACAGCTATCCAGAGGAGGGTATGCTTAAATCGTCACAATGCTTGCGGCAATCTAGGCCGGTATAACTGGGATTCTCCTGGTTACCGTTGCCGCATTTGAGAGGTTTCATGTTGTTAAAGCTCCTTCTCTGGGTCATCCGGTTGTTAGTGCTCTTGATGGTTGTGGTGGCCTTGCTGCCATTCATACCCAGTGGTCAGTGGTGGATCAGGCTGTGGGATTTTCCACGGCTTCAGTTGACAGGATTATTGGCCGTACCTGTATTGCTTCTTGGCCTGCATGCTTGGCTTAAGCGCCCACAGAAAGAGCACGCCGTGTGGGGGGTAGTGATTCTTGCAATCGCAGGCTGGCACTTAATGCATATCCTGCCATTTACCTCCGTCTGGTCCACCGAAGTACCCACTGCCGAGGTAGAACCCGGCGAAAACCAGACGACTATAAAAGTGCTGACTGCGAATGTTACCTACTCGAATGATCACTTCGAAGAGGTGCTGTCGATGATTCGAAGCGAAGATCCCGATCTACTGCTGCTAATCGAAGTCGATAGTGCCTGGGAAGACGGGCTGGCAGCGCTTGATGAGGAGTACCCACACCGGGTCGGGGAAGTTCGCGGTGAGGGGCTGGGGATAGTGCTGTGGTCACGGATTCCGTTGCTGGAACAGGAGGTCAAGCACTTGGTTTCTGAACGTCGGCCGTCAGTTTTCGCAACGATTGATGCGCCAGACATCGGGCCAGTGCGCTTTGTTGGCGCCCACCCGGTTCCGCCAGGGCTGGAAGAGAGGAAAGTTAGTAGTGAGGAAGAGCGGCGGGACAGCCGTGAACGCGATGCAGAGCTTATGCTCATTGCTCGCCATGTTGAAAAAGATCCGGACAACCGTTGGATTGTTACGGGGGATTTTAATGACGTCGCTTGGTCCGACACTACCAAGCTTTTTGCCGATTTAAGCGATCTGAAAGACCCTCGCCGTGGTCGGCGGTTGCTCAGCACCTACCACGCGGAATACCCCTGGTGGCGCTACCCAATTGATCACCTGTTCGTTTCTGACGGCTTCCACCTGATTGATATCGACAGAGTCAAAGTAGAAGGCTCGGATCACTTCGGCCTCTCAACAACGCTCACTGTTGGCCGTAAAGATCACGGAAAGCCAGAGGCTTCAGAAGAGGAGGAGCAGGAAGCCCAGGAGATGGTCGAGGAGGGCGCCGAAGACGCCGCTGAGCATGATGGTGGTTAATAAAAAGTAGAGGGGGATTCGTAGGTATAGGCTCGATCCCCTGAATTTTTTTCAACGTATCGGCTCCATGTTGAGCAACAGACTGTAGAAATTATCCCCATCTTTCAGCGAGATAAGTTCTACAGCAATTCAACAGAAACTCTACAGTTTAATTGCCATATGTAACCGGATCGACTAGCTTAGTTACACGGGTGCGCTAAAAACTTTTCTAATGCTGGCTTGTTCAATCGCTCCTGAACACCACTGACTGCGGCTTAGCTCACTTGGTGCGCTCCAATCTCAGCGCAGTCAATTTGAGTCAACCAGCAAGGAGGACATCGAATGTCGATAACATCAGAAAAGCAATTACCCGAAGCAGTAGCAGCTTGGCGTGATCCGGAAATGGACTCGGTGAAAGGCACTGAGACCCCTAAAGATCCGAACAAAGGTTACATTGCCTTACTTGGATGGAGTGTAAACGCGATTAAGGCGGCGCAAAAGTTTGACCGTCGTTATATTGTCGTTGCTCCCGAATGGGCTGCAGATTTCTGTGCAGCGAACAACATACCTTTCATCCCGTGGGACTTTATTCGCTTGAATGATCGCTCCATGGAGATCGCTGTAAGGCTGAAGGAAGAAGGTGTAGACGTTGCCATCCCGCTGTTCGAAGAAACCGTTGAGTGGTCTGGTGCCATCAACTCCGTGCTTCTCGACAGCCCGCGCATGTACGGTCAGTCCATTCTGTTCCGTGACAAGGCCCTGATGAAGCGTCGTGCCCAGCTTGGCGGTATCCGCGTCGGGATCTTTGAAGAGGCGCATGAGAAAGAAGACATCGTTCGCTTTATGAAGCGCGTCAACCAGACGCTGCTCAAACTGGACGGTGACCCGGATGACCCGATTCACGTCAAGGCCTTCGACAAAGCTGGCTGTCTTGGCCACCGGATGATTCGCACGATTGAAGAAATTGACCATATCCCTGATGAAGAATATCCGCTGTTAATGGAAAGTCACCTGAGCGGCTGGGAGTTTGCCGTTGAAGCCTGGATACACGATGGCAAAATTCAGTTCCTCAATATTTCGGAATACGTGACATTGGGCTATTCGGTATTCGTGCCCGCGACCGCGGAACTCGAAAGCTGGCGCAATGCGATTACCAAGCAGATCGAGCTGTTGATCAAGACCTTTGACATCCAGTTCGGCTTGATTCACCCCGAGTACTTCGTTACGGCCGATGGTGAAATGTACTTTGGCGAAGTTGCTTATCGTCCACCCGGCTTCAAAGCTTTCGAACTGATCGAAAAAGCCTACGGTTTCAACGCTTATCAAGCGTCAATGTTGGTGTTCGACCCGAAAAGCACGAAAGAGGAAGTGGCGGCATTCTTCCCGCGTGAAGTGGTTGATGCGAAGGGCTACGCAGGCTGTTTTGGTGTGTACCCACGCCGTCGGGTTGTCAGTAAGTTGGAAATGCCCGAAGAAACGATTAATCACCCGTACTTTGAGTCACACGAGCTGGTCGCACCGGCAGAAGAGACAGTGCCTGACCGGTCAGCCTTCGGGACGCACTGGGGCCTAATCTTCTTCTTTGGAGACGACCCCATCAAGATGCGCGATCTATTGAAAGCGCAAGAAGATCTGGATTTCTACGTCTAGGCTTCTACTAAAGCAATACGTTTAACTCTAGGCGAGGCCTATCAGCATCCACATTAGATGCTGATAGGCCTCGCCTGTTTTTTACCAGCACGTTCTGTTCAAGCATCAAGGTTTATAAAGGCGAGACGCCACTGTCTTCTCAAGGGTGAGTATAGGAATTGGTCACCCTACCTCTATACAGCCGAGAGGTGCTGGAAATAGCGTTTTTCTTTCGCCCAGCTTGGCGTGATTGGCACATAGCTCCTACGTTGTTTTAGAGGCTAGCTTTAAAGACGAGTTGTAATGTCTGGTTATGAAGGCCGGATATAAAGCTGGTTATAAAGGATGAGTATAACAACGGGCTGTAAAGACACTGGGAGACGTAACGATGGATGCACTCGCGAGAAAGCTGGGCCTCAAGACTGATCCCGTGATTTTTTTTACATCGGCAGGGATCATGGTCGTTTTTTTGGTGGTGCTTCTGATTGCACCGGGCCCAATCGGGGCAGCCTTTGGTGCGGGTCGAGAGTGGATCGTTACCAATCTAGGCTGGTTTTTTATTTTAGGGGTAACGAGTTGGGTGGCATTTCTGCTGTGGGTGGCGCTCAGCCGTTATGGGGCGATCCGCCTAGGTGGCAATGATGCGAAGCCAGCCTACGGCAACATATCCTGGTTCACTATGCTGTTCGCCGGCGGTATCGGTACGGTATTGATGTTCTGGGGGGTGGCCGAGCCTATTTCCCATTTTTCCAACCCTCCGAGACCGGATGTTGTGCCTTTCTCTGTGGAAGCCGCCGACGATGCTATGAGTTTTTCGATCTACCACCTGGGGCTGCATACCTGGGCGATTTTCGCTATGCCGGGGCTAGCTTTTGCGTACTTTATCTACCGTTACAACCTGCCGATGCGTTTCAGTTCAGTATTTTATCCGCTGTTAGGCGACCGTATTTTCGGTCCCTTAGGCAAAGCCCTCGATATCTTCGCGATACTCGGCACTCTTTTTGGTGTGGCGGTTTCTATCGGCCTGGGTACTCAGCAGATTAACGCGGGGCTAACGGAATTGTTTGATATTCCAGATGCCGTCATAACTAAGGTGATCATCATCGCCGTACTGACGTCCGTTGCTGTAGGGTCTATCGTGGCGGGCCTGGACTCAGGCGTGAAACGGTTATCGAATATCAATATTGCCATGGCCGTGGGCCTGATGCTGTTTGTGCTTTTTACCGGGTCGACCGTTTTCCTTTTGCGTGCCGTTGTCGAGACATTTGGCCTCTACATAACGAACTTGCTGCCAATGGCGTTCTGGAATGACACGCTGGCAAGTTATTCAAGCGATGGCGGTACCTGGGGGTGGCAAGGCAGTTGGACGGTGTTCTACTGGGCCTGGACAGTCACTTGGTCACCTTTCATCGGGATTTTCGTAGCACGGATTTCTCGGGGACGAACCATCCGCGAGTTCGTCCTTGGTGTGCTGTTCGCCCCGTCCATATTTACACTGGTCTGGTTTGCGATCTTTGGCTGGTCCGCAATGGAGATTGACGGGATAGGGCCCGATGCCCGAGAAGCAATGGGGACTCAGGCCGGTATCTTGTCCGCTGCGGTAGGCGAAAGCATCCCACTTGCCATGTTTGCCTTTTTCGATAATTTCCCAGGTGCCACATTAATACAGGGCCTTGCCGTTGTTATCGTCGCCATCTTCTTTGCCACTTCATCGGACTCTGCGTCATTGGTAGTCGATATGCTGTGTACCGGCAGCGCGGATCCTGGCCCATGGCACCAGCGCGTCTTTTGGGGCGTCTCTGAAGGCATGCTGGCTGCGATGCTCATCGTGCTTGCTGGTGATGCGGGGCTTACTGCACTGCAGGAGGTGATCACTGTTGTTGGTCTACCGATGTTTATTTTGGTGTTTGCGATGATGTTCGCGTTGTTCCGTGGCCTTTCCCATGAAGATCTCAGCGAGGTGAAGGTGGGCAGCCCACCTAAGCAGGAGGAGCTAGCACCGGATGACTAAGCGTGCAGCTTCCAGTCTTCATTTTTTGAAAATACCACCACGCTATGTTCGATAGCGCACGGTGAGTGTGTGCTTTAAAAGTCATCCTAAGGGTGAGCGAGGCAAAGGATATGCCTGAACAAGGACGCTGCGCTATGCGCTGCATTGGACGCAGCGCCCCTATCTCATAGTAAACCAATTGTTCGATTATAACTTATTCTTCGCCCCGCTCTTTGTCCTTGGCATCGGGGCTCGCCACCTGACGCTGTTCTCGCATATTAAAATGGCAAAGGAGGTTATATGCCGACATCTTCAGATAGCCAAGATCGTCTGACCGACATGAAACAATTCGGAACTGATCCCGGGTCGTTACATGCAGACACCTACATACCCAAGAACTTCCCTAAGAATGGTCCGCTCGTCGTTGTACTTCACGGCAGTACCCAGTCGGCGGAGGGTTATGATCGCGGTTCAGGCTGGTCTGCTCTTGCCGACGAGTGTGGGATAGCGCTGCTTTATCCTGAGCAAAGAAAAACCAACAATCCCACTAGCAGCTTCAACTGGTTTAAGTCTGGCGACAGCCGCCGTGGCGGCGGCGAACCACTTTCTATTCGTCATATGATAGAGCAGGTCGTTGATGATCACGGCATCGATCCCTCGCGCATCTTCGTTACAGGGATGTCTTCGGGTGGCGCGATGACATCTGTGATGCTGGCGACCTATCCGGAGGTATTCGCGGGAGGAGCGATCATCGCCGGACTACCCTACCGCAGCGCGGATAACTTGATAGAGGCGATGGTTCGCATGAAAGGATATGGCGGCCCGTCGGATCACAGGCTCGACAAGCTTGTGCGCGAAGCCTCCACCTTCGACGGGCCCTGGCCTACGATCTCGGTCTGGCATGGCGGCAGCGATTCGACCGTCGACAATGCCAACGCCGATTCCATTGTTCGGCAGTGGCAGCAGATCCACAAGGTGGAAGGCCCCCCTACACGAGTGGAAGAGGTCGACGGTTTTCCCCGCCAGGTTTGGTGCAATGCACAGGAACAAGAGGTAATTGAGGAATACATCATTAAGGGTATGGGCCACGGCACGCCAATCATGGCCGGTGGGGATGAAGGCCTCGGGGAAGCTGACAAGTATATGCTGGAAGTCGGCATATCATCGACCCGCCATATAGCGCATTTTTGGGGTCTTACGGAGTAGGGGAGCGGTGGCCGGGCGTATTACCCGCCCCTCATCCGCGCAGTCACATTTGTCTTACGTAACTGCCTGGGGCGTCCTCGAGCGGCGGGTAGCCCTGTGAGCCGATGTCTGGCGCAGGCACTAGCGGTCCTGAACGCTCCATCAGCCACCCTTGCCAAGCGGGCCACCAGGATCCCGCCTGGCACGGTGTCTGTTCAAACCAGCTATCCGGATCCATATACGGGTCGCCATCAAGAGTAGTGGCCATACGGTAATGGCGACGTGGATGCTCGGGTGGGCTGACGATGCCCGCGTTGTGACCACCGTTGGTGAGCAGAAAGGTCACTTCTGGCGCGTCGGACATCAGGTGTAGCTTATAGGTGGATCGCCAGGGCGCGACATGATCCCACTCGGTGCCAACGCAGAAGACGGGAATCTGTATGTCGTTGAAAGTTACCGGGCGATTATCCACCCGGTAGCGGCCTTCGGCAAAGTCATTGTTCAAAAAGAGCTGGCGCAGATACTCGGAGTGCATGCGGTAGGGCATGCGTGTTGCGTCAGCATTCCAAGCCAGCAAATCGTTCATGGGTTGGCGTGTGGCCAGCAAGTATTCGTTAACCATACGTGACCAAATTAGATCATTGGAGCGCAGGATCTGGAAGGCACCCGCCATCTGTTTGGTATCGAGAATTCCTTGGGCCCACATCAGATCTTCAAGGAAAGTGAGCTGCTTTTCATCAATGAAAAGCATCAGTTCTCCAGCCTCGCGGAAATCGGTTTGCGCGGCCAACAGCGTCATCGATGCCAAACGGTCATCTTTGTCTCGCGCCAGCGCTGAAGCGGCAATCGCTAGCAGCGTTCCCCCCAAGCAGTAGCCTACGGTATGGATCTTCTGGTCGGGTATCAGTTGAGCAATGACATTCAGACTTTCAAGAATGCCTTGTCGACGATAGTCGTCCATCCCTAGGTCGCGATCCTCTTCAGTGGGGTTGCGCCAAGAGATCATAAAGACGCTGTGCCCTTGGTCAACCAGATACCTGACCAGTGAGTTATGTGGCGACAGGTCGAGGATGTAGTACTTCATGATCCAGGCGGGCACTATCAATATGGGCATTGCGTGCACATCTTTGGTGGTCGGCGCGTACTGGATCAGCTCTATCAAGTGGTTTCGATACACGACCTTACCGGGCATAATTGCCACATCACGCCCCAATACATAGTCTTCGCATCCGGCTGGCTTTCTGCCTAACCATTGGTTTTGCGCGTCTTCCCACCAGTGCTCCATTCCCTTAAGTAGATTAGTGCCTCCGCTGGCTAACGTTTTCTCAAGTACGCTGGGATTAGTCAGCAAGTAATTGGACGGAGACAGCACATCAAGCCACTGGCGGGCGCCGAACTCCAACGCCTGTTCGTGGTGAGGTGACAGCCCCCGTAAGCCAGTGGTGGCGTTATGCCACCACTGTTGTTGGAGCAGAAAACTTTGGTAAAGAACGTTAAAGGGGAAGTGGCGCCAAGCCGGGTCTTTAAAACGGTGGTCTTGGGGCAAAGGTGCTATGCAGGGAGCCGCATTAGGATCGAATGCTGAATGGCTAGCCCAGTGCACTAAGCGCAGCTGTTTCTTCACGGCTTTCTGCACTAGATGGGCTTGGGATCCAGGAGATAGAGCCAAGCTCGACAACCAGTCCAGATATGTCAGAGCAACCGACGCGGGAGAGATGCCCAGCGTTAGCTTCGCTAGTGAAGCCCGCATCAACTTGTCCAGACTGTCGTGCAGTGTATCGTCTAACAGCATAAGCGCTATGTTCCTCCAACCATGGCGTTTTTTATTACAGCTCCTATAATTCGCACCAAATACGTTCTTTAAAGTCTTCGCTGAGTTCCGATACGTTGCGCATGCGGTTAAACGTAGCCTCTCTCATGTCGCCAGCGATTTGGTGATAGCAGGATGCCATCGACTCGGGAGTCAACGGCCCATTCAAGCCCAACATGCAGTGTGAAAGCTTGCTATAGACGGGCGCTATGGTCGCAAGGAAATCCATTTCGTGGCGAAATGCGTCGTTAAGTGTTTCTAGCCAAATGCATTGTAGCTTGGCCGCCGAATTGGACGTTTCAGCCCAAGGCTGATACCACATAGCGAACAAGTCATTGTTATCGACTACATAGGTATTAAAGACACTGTTATGACCTACGTTGTCATTGGCTGCGTTAGTATCAGATGAGTTAGTATCGGCTGAACTAGCATTAGCTGCTTTAGTGGAAGCTTTTTGAAACGCTGATTTTGTCATTGTCTTGGTTCCTCCAGTGATGTGGAAAAAGTATAGTACTCATCGCTTTTACTAAAGGATTTAATAGCCTGTTTTTTGACCGGTATCATTGTTTGAATACGCAAGTCATTACTAATTAGTCAGTTAATAAAATGGTATGGATGACGTAGTGCGCTTTTCTACCCACTTGTAATTAGCGGTAACTTTCCTCGGTCGGTATGCAGTTATTGTATTTGCAAGTATTCTAGCTAATTTAGTAATGAGCATATTAAGGTAAAAATAGAGTGACTGTTTATTTATTAAATGTGTCAGCAAGCATGATCGAAAATAGTTGCTCTAGGTCAATGATTTAAAAAATAAAACCATGTTATTTATATAGCTGAGTTTCCCTGTAAGTGAGCTCACGCTATAACACGTTCATAACGTGAAGCTGCTGTCACGGGTGGCAAGGTAAGCATGCAGCTCTAGTAAAACTCCTCACTAGGTACCGCTACCATGTCGATACGCAATCTTAATGCGCTGTTTTCGCCTGACACGATAGCGCTGATCGGTGCAAGCAACCGCGCTGGTTCAGTGGGTGCGGTGCTGGCGCGTAACCTCTTCGAGGGTGGTTTTGCAGGGCCTATTCTGACCGTGAATCCAAACGAGCGGGCCATTCGCTCGTCGCTCAACTACCACACCGTCAGTGAATTGCCGCTGGCTCCCGACCTGGCCATTATCGCCACGCCCCCTGACAGCGTACCGGGACTTATCCGCGAACTTGGGGAGCGGGGGTGTCGAGCGGCCGTGGTGATCACCGCGGGCTTCGGTGAAGGCGAGCGTGCTGATGGAAAGGCACTTAAACAGGCAATGCTGGAGGCCGCCAAGCCTTATTTGATGCGTATTGTCGGGCCCAATTGCCTGGGTATTCTGCTGCCGCACAGAGGTATCAACGCAAGCTTTGCGCATATCATGCCGCAAAAAGGGGACATTGCCTTTGTGACCCAGTCCGGCGCAGTAGCGACCTCGATTCTTGACTGGGCATCGGCGCGGGGCATCGGTTTTTCGCATGTGGTCTCCCTTGGCTCGATGAGTGATGTCGATTTCGGGGACATGCTCGACTACCTGGCGCTTGATCCTAAAACGCGCTCCATCCTGATCTATATGGAGGCTGTGACCGAGGCACGTAAGTTCTTATCGGCGGCCCGTATGGCCTCGCGGAACAAGCCTGTGGTGGTGGTTAAGGCAGGGCGCAGCGATGCGGGCGCCAAGGCCGCGCTATCACACACCGGGGCGCTAGCCGGCTCTGATGCTGTTTACGACGCGGCGTTCCGGCGTGCGGGTATGCTACGGGTCAATACCCTCGATGAACTATTCCAAGCCGCAGGCACGCTGGCGACCGGCATCCGTGTAAAAGGCGACCGGCTGGCCATCCTTACCAACGGTGGAGGAGCCGGTGTGCTGGCGGTCGATGAGCTGGCTGATCGGCAGGGTCACCTGGCAGAGCTTTCCGAGACGACGATCGAGCGGCTGGATGCTCTGCTGCCCAAAGCCTGGTCCCATGCCAATCCGGTCGATATCCTCGGCGATGCACCGGGTCAACGTTATGCAGGCGCACTTGAAGCGTTACTCGATGAGCGTGGAGCAGATGCGATTTTGGTGATGAACTGCCCCGCGGCGGTTGCCGATAGCCTTGACGCTGCCCAGTCCGTGGTCGCGACGTTGGGGGAGCGGCGCCCTGCGGTGTTAACCTGCT
Source organism: Halomonas sp. QHL1 (assembly GCF_001882345.1). Lineage (GTDB taxonomy): Bacteria > Pseudomonadota > Gammaproteobacteria > Pseudomonadales > Halomonadaceae > Vreelandella. Next base: position 797,775 of record NZ_MINL01000001.1, on the reverse strand, counting down.
GGCTGGGTGAAGCGGCGCCTGCCGAGGCCCGCCAGCTGTTTGCCGCGAAGCGCATCCCCACGTATCAAACGCCGGAGCAGGCCATTGCAGCCTTTTCGCACTTGTCGAACTACTGGCGTAATCAGCAAGCGTTGATGGAGACGCCGCCAGCCGTTGCTGACGATATCATCATCGACAAAGCCAGCGCGGAAGCCATCATCGACAGTGTGCTCGAGGATGGTCGTAGCGTACTGACCGAGCCGGAAGCAGCGGCAATACTGTCGGCTTATGGTATTCCAACCGTAGCGGCCATTGCGGTGAAGACGCCGGAGGAAGCCAGCGAGGCGGCAAAGCAGTTGGGCTTCCCCGTGGTACTGAAGATATTGTCGCGGGATATCTCGCACAAGTCTGATGTGGGGGGAGTGCAGTTGAACCTTGCCTCATCCGCTGCGGTATCTCAGGCGGCTACGGATATGCTCGCTAGCGTTCGACGCGTTGCGCCGGAGGCGCGGGTCGATGGCTTCAATGTGCAGCCGATGATTCGCCGCCCTGGTGCGCATGAGCTGATTCTAGGCGTCGCTGAAGACAGCGTCTTTGGGCCGATCATTCTGTTTGGCCAGGGTGGCACGGCGGCGGAAGTCATCGGCGACCGAGTCATCGGCCTCCCGCCGCTCAATCCTCTGCTGGCGAAGGAGATGATCCGTACGACACGTATCTCGCGCTTGCTACAGGGTTATCGAGATCGTCCTGCGGTCGACTTGGAAGCCATTACGCTTACGCTGATCAAACTGTCACAATTGGTCTGCGATCTGGACCGCGTCGCCGAGCTCGATATTAATCCTTTATTGGCCGACTCCTCCGGCGTGGTCGCCCTGGATGCGCGTATTGTGGTCAGGGACGCCCATGGCCAACGTCGCCCGCTTGCTATTCGCCCTTACCCGCAGCAGCTCGAACGCGTTATCGAAACCCGTAATGGCCAGCGTTATGCTTTGCGCCCCATACGCCCTGAAGACGAAGGCGCGCTGGTCGACATGCTGCGTCACTCTTCGCCCGACGATGTGAGACTACGCTTCTTTGCCGCCATTCGGAGTGTTGATCATGCTTTCGCGGCTCGGCTCACCCAGATCGACTATGACAGAGAAATGGCCTTTGTCGCGATGACTCCTGGCAAGCAGGAAATCGTCGGGGTGGTTCGACTGTCTGCTGACCCTGACAAGGAAAAAGCTGAGTTTGCGATTATGGTGCGTAGCGATATGAAAGGAACGGGACTTGGCTATCGTCTTATGCAGCAACTTCTCGACTATGCTCGGGATAGTGGCATTCTGCAGCTCTACGCCGATATTCTGCGAGAAAACCATGCCATGCGGCAAATGGCGGATGAGTTTGGGTTTGTCACCCAGCCAGTCAAAGATGAGACCGACACCGTGACGGTGGTGCTCAATCTATAACGCTAATGTCTGCAACGACAGTATCGCATTACCGCTATTTTCGCTTGCTAGGGAGACAGGATGGACACGCCTACTGCCGATACCGGTTTGTCATCAGAAAGCCCGTCTTTGCAGGTTCATGCGAGGCATGCCGATGATGTCCTTGCTGACTTGGAAACTTCGAAATCGGGGCTGACAGTAGATGAAGCTACCAAGCGCTTGGAGAAGTATGGGCGGAACCAGTTACCGGCAGTAGTTGGTCGACACCCGCTGCTTCGCTTTCTTGCTCATTTTCATAATGCACTGATCTATTTCCTCTTGGCGGCGGCTGTTGCTGCCTCGTTGCTGGGGCATTTTGTCGATGCGTCGGTCATTGTTGCGGTGGTCTTGGTCAACGCTGTGGTCGGCTTTGTACAGGAAGGCAAGGCGGAAAAAGCGCTGAACGCAATCCGCAACCTTATCGCACCTCACGCTCATCTACTCAGAGAAGGGAAGCACGTCGAAGTGCCCGTCGATGAGATCGTTCTGGGCGACATCGTATCCCTGGAAGCAGGAGATCGAGTGCCTGCAGACCTGCGACTTATCCGTGCCAGCTCATTGCGGATAGAGGAAGCTATCCTGACCGGCGAGTCGGTAGCGGCAGAAAAGCGGGTGTCACCGGCCCCAAAGGAGGCCGCGCTGGGTGATTGTCACTCCATGGCTTACTCGGGCACGCTGGTGGCCACTGGGCAGGCGACAGGGGTTGTGGTGGCCACCGGTAGCGATACTGAAATCGGGCGAATCAGTACAATGCTGCGCGATGTTCAACCACTGACCACGCCACTGCTACAGCAGATAAATCGCTTCGGAACGCAGTTTACCTGGGTCACGTTGGCCGTGACGGTTGTTCTGTTTGCCTTTGCGGTGCTGGTGCGCGGCCATGTCTGGTCGGAGGCGCTGATTGCCGTGGTGGCCTTGGCCGTTGCGGCGATCCCTGAAGGCCTGCCCGCCGTCATTACCATCACGCTGGCTATCGGCGTGCAGCGTATGGCACGGCGTAACGCCGCTATCCGGCAGCTTCCAGCGGTGGAGACGCTGGGGGCTACGTCGGTTATCTGCTCCGATAAGACCGGTACGCTAACGCGCAACGAGATGACCGTGCGCCGACTGGAAGCCCCCAGTGGCCGAATGACGGTGTCCGGATCGGGCTATGTGCCGGAAGGGCGATTGACAGTGGAGACGGCGGGGAACTTCACGGAGGATACCCGGCCGACGGATATCGATAGCCTGATCCTGGCCGGGCTGCTGTGTAACGATGCCCAGTTGAACCATACCGACGGGGAGTGGCATGTGATTGGCGATCCCATGGAAGGGGCGCTGGTGGCGTTGGCTATTAAGGCTGGCCTGGAACCCGAGCCTACTCGCCATGAGTGGCACCGCCTTGCTGAGATTCCCTTCGATGCCAAACACCGCTTTATGGCCACGCTCAACTGCCATGCATCGGAGGGGGCTCAGGTTTTCGTCAAGGGTGCCCCGGACGAACTGCTGCAACTATGCTCTCTTCAGGCGGATGGTGAGGGAAGTGTGTCGCTGGAACGGGATGCCTGGACAGCACGCATAGCAGAGGCGGCTGCTCAGGGGGAACGGGTGCTCGGCTTAGCGACTAAGCGGTTTTCATCCGGTACCAACAAGCTAGCGTTTGCTGACCTCGATGACGAGTTGGTTTTTATTGGCTTAATAGGTTTTATTGACCCGCCGCGGGAAGAGGCAATGGCCGCCATTAAGGAGTGCCACTCCGCCGGTATTATGGTGAAAATGATTACCGGCGATCACGCCGCGACCGCAGCGGCTATTGCTCGCCAGTTAGGGCTTGATGACGACCCCCACGTACTAACGGGGCGTGAGCTCGACGATATTGCCGATAGCGATCTTTCTGGCATCGTTACCGATACCAGTGTTTTTGCCCGAACCAACCCCGAACACAAACTGCGTATTGTTCGAGCGCTGCAATCGACCGGTGCCATAGTGGCAATGACCGGTGATGGCGTTAATGATGCGCCCTCGTTGAAGCAGGCAAATGTCGGTGTCGGTATGGGGCATAAAGGTACCGATGCGGCAAAAGAGGCGTCGCAGATGGTTCTGCTCGACGATAACTTCGCCTCCATCGTGGCCGCCGTGAATGAAGGTCGAGTGGTCTACGACAATATTCGTAAGGTGACGGCTTGGACGTTACCGACCAATGGGGGGCAAGTCTTAGCCGTCATCGCCGCGATTCTGTTTAATTTCGCTATGCCGATGTCAGCCGTTCAGATCCTGTGGATCAACCTTATCACAGGGGTCACACTGGGGTTATCGCTGGCATTTGAGGGGGCCGAACCCAATGTTATGCAGCGTCGGCCACGGCCTGCAGGGCAGGGCTTGCTGACGCCCTTTCTGGTGTGGCGCATCGTGTTGGTGTCGTTCTTGTTCCTGATGGCAGTACTGGGTATTTTCTTCTACTCGCTTGGCCGAGGGGATGAGCTAGCCATGAGTCGCACCTTGGTAGTTAACACCATCGTGGTACTGCAAATATTCTATCTTTTCAACGTGCGTTATCTGCACATGACCTCCTTTAACTGGCGTGGCGTACTGGGTACCCCCGCTGTGCTGATAGCGGTCACTTTGGTCGTCTTTGCTCAACTTGCATTCACGTATCTGCCAGTTATGCATAGCCTGTTCGATACTCGGCCGCTCGGTATTGCAGACGGGGTGTTAATCATCAGTATCGGCATCGCCATGATGATGGTGCTGGAAGTTGAGAAAATGCTGGTGCGTAGGGCAGGCTGGCTAGGGCAGTGAGCTAGCAAGGGCAAGCCATTCTGTTTAGCTCATGAAAGAAGGCTACCCCCCACTTTTTAACGTTCCGCGGTGAGTAGCTCACTCAGCTGCTGCGGTGAAAGCCGCGTATTGGCCATGTAGTAGACAATGTCGCCATCCTGCAGGGTGCGATCAGTGGCGGGGTTGAGCATGTTGCCTTCGCTGTCATCGCTGCTATTGGCAAGCCCGAGCACAGTGGCGTTGAAGACCTTTTTGGCTTGCATAAATAAGTCCCCAAAGGTGGCACCGGCAGGCGGCTGACTTAACCTGGTTTGGTATTGGGTAGCGCCCCGATCAACCGCGAGCAGTTCGTTGACGACCCGTGAAATTCCTGCATCAGACGCTGAGCGAACCAGCATTTCCAGCGCTAGTGCTTGGGTACATTCTATGCCTGGCAAGGTACGCCGCAACATGGCTGCGGTATCAGGATTGGCGCAGTGGGCGACGATATGCGCGTTTTTAGCTTTAAGGCTGTAGGCACTCAGCGCGACGGTGGCAACCCGGTCATCGCTGGTGTCGTAAATGATGATGCGGCTGGCGCTCTGAACCCCGGCCCGCTTGAGAAGCTCAGCGTTGGAGAAACTCTCCCCTTTAATAAATTTTAAATCTGCCGGACGGGGGTTGCTCATCTCTTTGATAACGCAGAGCACTATTTCATCGGGCAAGCTTTTATCAGCTTTGAGAATGTCCAAAATGCGCTCTGTGGTTTCGCCGTGCCAGCCAATCACGAGGGTGTGGCCGGATAAGTGGCTGAAATCGCCTTTACCTTGCATCTGCAGTCTCCAAAAATTTGAAAGTGTGACTGTTGCTTTACCGATTAAGGCAGCAAACAGAGAAATGCCGCCTGGAATGAGATAGAGCGTGGCGATCCACTTTCCCACCACGGTTGTCGGGCTGAAATCACCGAACCCCACTGTGCTGGAGACGACAATATAAAAATAAACCCAATCGGTAGGGGAGTCGGCCATCGCTTCGCCGACCAGCGAAAAAAGCACCCAGGTGGTACCCATATGGGCGAGCACAATCAGAAGTAGAAATGTCCACGAAATTTGTAGCGTAGACGCTTTAAGTACGCGGAGCAGTCGCTGAATAACAGGCATAGCGTTCTCTTATGATGATGGTGTGACAGCCTAGTTTGCTCGGCATGGAGTTGATGATTTGGTGCTGGTGCTAAATGGCTTCTTTATTTAGTTGCCTGAAACCTCAACGGGCTTAATAAAGGCTGCATATATTAGCATTGATGAGATGCGGTGGAACATCATGCTAGACGCGCATGTCATAGCTACAATTCTCTTTTTAATAGGCTAAGCATATGGATCGTATATTTGCATGGGATCACCACCACAGTCAGGTGGTTTATCGCATTCCAGGTCATAAACATGAAGATGGTAGAGAAGATAGCGATCTCTCTCCTGTATGGCTGCCTGCGGAGGAATCAGATTTGCCAGAGGGGGTGACGGTTGAAGATCTGCGCAAGGTATCTGTTAAGGAGTAGCCGATGCATGATCTTCTCCGTTGAACCGCTGCTGTGCGCGCTATTCCGCATTTTCAAACTGGCTGTCTGAAACATATAAAATAGATTGTGTTTGGTTAGCGATGGGCTAATATTCGGATATTAGCCCCCATCTCTGGATATGCCGCCATGTTGAAAGGTTTGATCGTCTGTTTTGCGGTGTTGTTTGCGCAATTGGCGGTACTGCATTTGGTCGATGTGCGTCTCTATAATTCCCCTCAAGATGCCCGTCAAACGGCTCTGACCACCGTTACACCGCATAAAGATGAAAATGAAGATGCAGGTGAAGCGAAAAGCTAATCAGTGGTCACCTAAATACAGGTTTTTAAATACCCTTTGCTAAATTGCATGGTCAATAACCCTAGCAGCGCCAAAAGCTACTAGGGTTATTTTTTTAAAGCATTTCATCTAACCAGACATTAAAGGCCGTCCAAGAGCGTTGATCGGCGCGTTCATGATAGGCGTCGCTGCCAAATACGCTGAAGGCGTGGGGTGCGCCGGAATAGATACCTACTTCATAAGTTAAGCCTGCCGTTTCTAACTCCTCCGCCAGAGCGGCGACGTCTTCTAAACTCACCGCGCTGTCGGCGCCGCCGTGGGCGATAAAGATAGGTGCGGTTTCATTTGAGTAGGCTTGGCCATCGGGCGTTGTTAGTCCACCGTGAAAGCTGGAGTACGCTGCTATGTTGTCGGCTTCACCGGAGCGGGCGATCTCTAGCGCCACGGCACCACCAAAGCAGTAACCCATGATCACCGTTTGCTCCGCAGCGCCTTGCTCTCTAGCCTGGGCTAAACCGCCTAGGGTTAAGGCGCGCATCCGCTCTCTGTCTTGATAGAGTCGACTGGTAGCGGCTCGTTTATCTTCGACAGCCTGGGGGCGATTGCCTTCACCGTAAAGATCTACGGCAAATACGTCGTAACCCTCATCGGCCAGCATATCAGCGCGCTGGCGCTCATAATCATCCAGCCCGTCCCAGTCATGAACGATCAATACGCTACCCTTGGCATTGTCACCTGCTGATACAAAATAGCCCTGAAAATCCTCTTCATTCACGCTATAGGCAATATCCTCTCCGGCAGGAGAGAAAGCCATGGTGGGCATTGCTAACGCTAAAAGGGTTAATGCACTGGCGGGGAGTAGAATTTTTTTCATCGTTGTGGTGTCCAAAGGAGTGTTCAACAAGCATAGACAATGCTGGTTAGGCTGGCTCAACGTTGAATAACCATTTACGAGGAAGACTTTGCTAAATAGACAAAGGCTTGCGTCTGGAACTCGGTAACGGCATGCTTGTCAGTTGTTGGAAATACCATTAGGGAGCATGAACACATGGCTTACAACGATTCACGTATGGCTCGTCCTCAATCGAGTGATGTTGCCAACAGTGTTAGCACTAACAAGGTGTTGCGTAACACCTACGCGCTACTGGCAATGACGCTGCTGTTCTCAGCAGTCACCGCAGGCGCTGCTGTAGCCCTCGGTATCCAACAAATGAACATCTTTGTGTTCTTGATTGGTGCCTACGGCTTGATGTTCCTGGTTCACAAAACCGCGAACTCTGCAGCCGGTTTGTTGGCAACGTTCGCCTTTACCGGGTTTATGGGCTTTACGCTTGGGCCGATTCTGTCTGCCTATCTGACCCTGCCTAACGGCGGTGCGTTGATCATGAATGCGCTGGCCATGACAGGCCTGACGTTTGTTGGCCTTTCAGCGGTAGCGCTAACCACCAAGAAAGACTTCAGCTTCTTGGGCAATTTCCTGATGGCGGGTGCCATTGTGTTGATTCTGGCCATGGTGGCTGGCTTCTTCTTTAATATCCCGGCGCTCTCACTGATGGTTTCTGCTGGTTTTGTGCTGTTTGCTTCAGCGGCCATTCTGTATCAAACCAGTGAGATTATTCACCGCGCTGGCGAAACTAACTACATTCTCGCCACAGTGACGCTCTACGTATCCATCTACAACCTGTTTGTTAGCCTGTTGTCGATCTTGGGTATTATGAGCAACGATTGATCTAAGCAAGCGATAGACGATATGACAGGCCCTATTGCTAGGGCCTGTCTTTTTTTTAGGGTAACCGTTACCAGGTATTATCATCATGCAGTACGGCTTATTGGTGATGGGGGCGCCGTATAGCAGCCCAGCCCCTCACTCTGCATTACGTTTTGCCCATGCCGTCCTCGCACGTGGGCATAAAATTGCGGGTGTTTTTTTCTATCACGACGGCGTTCATAATGCCTCTTCGCTGATGGCTCCCCCCCAGGATGAGCTCAACCTTACAGAGGCTTGGGCTGAGCTGAATCAGCAGCACGCAGTTCAATTGGATGTCTGTATTGCTGCAGCGCTTCGGCGTGGGCTGATGAGCGAGTCTGAAGCGCAGCGACACGGCAAGCAGGCCTTTAATGTAGTACCGCCTTTTGAGTTGACCGGGCTTGGGCAACTGCTTGAGCTACAGCAACGCACTGATCGCCTGATTACGTTTGCTTAAAGGAGTGCCAATGGCGACATCTGATGCGCTATTAGTGATAATTCGCCACGCGCCCCACGGTTCAAACTGGTTACGTGAAGGGTTAGATGCCGCATTGGTCGCGGCTGCCTTTGGTCAGCCCGTACATTTGCTGTTTATGGGGCAGGGTATAATGGCACTGCTGAACGAGCAGGGCAGTGGCGCGCCGGGCCAAAAAGCCACGCTGCCTACCATCGATATGTTGGAAATGTATGATATTGACAAGCTTTGGGTAGCAGAAGGGGCGCTGCATGCGATGCATCTATCCGCCGACTCCCTGGTGGAGGGCATCTCCCTAATAGCGGATCAGGAAATACCCGGGCTATTGCAGCAACACGCCAAGATACTTAACTTTTAGGGCCTAGTGAGCGCACTATGATTCTACACATCCTCACCAAAGCGCCTGACAGTAGTGCATCCACTCAAATGCAGCAGGCGATAGGCGATCAGGATGCAGTGCTGCTGATCGAAGAAGCGGTAACAGCTGCCCTTGATCCTTCCTGGGCAACATGGCAGCAGTGCAAGGCGCGCATATTCCTATTATCAGAAGATCTTACCGCGCGCGGACTGGCCAGCATCGCCGAGGATAATGAGCTGCCAACGCTTGAGATGGACGGTTTTGTGTCACTCACCGAGCAGTATGAAAAGACAGTTACCTGGTACTAAGTATGTCCGAACCAAAAATATACCGTTATCTTTATTCGCCAAATAAGTTTCCGCTAGACCCGGAGGGTTATCTCGTTAATCAGTCAGAGTGGGACGAATCCGTTGCTCATTTAATGGCTGAAGAAGAGGGTTTAACGCTTACCGCTGAACATTGGGAAGTCATCCAAGTAGTGCGGGCATTTTACCATCGTTATGAAATGGCACCGGCGATGCGGCCGCTTGTGAAAGCAACCAAAAACGCACTGGGTGAAGAGAAAGGGCGCTCGATTTACCTGATGCAGCTATTCCCCGGCAGCCCGGCAAAGCGAATTGCTCGTCTGGCCGGACTGCCGAAGCCTACCAACTGCCTATAGCCGGTGTGAATGACTTGCAGGTTTTGGAACAGTCTTAATCCACATCACCGCGCGTACACACCGACAAAACAACGGCATCGTCTGGACTGGTGGATACCAGGGCGTGGCCCATATCACTATCAAAATAGATGCTGTCGCCCTCGGTTAGCACTAGCGGGGCGTAAAATTCGGTATACAGCATAATATCGCCGTGCAGTACCATCAAAAACTCTTCGCCATCGTGGCGTACCCACTGATGATACTCGTCAAAGCTGCGTGCCCGTACGATGGTTTTGAACGGAATCATGCGCTTTTGGGCGAGCTGATGGCCCAATAATTCGTGCTCGTACGTGGGCGTGGGGTGCAGTTGCCCTTTGCCTTTACGGGTCAAATCGCGCCGCCCCATGGTGTAACGCTCCCGTTTGGGGGGCGTGAGCAATTGCGGCAGGTCGATGTTAAGCCCGGTAGTGAGTTTTTGCACCACGCTAAAGGTGGGGGAGACTTGGTCGTTCTCAATTTTAGAGAGCGTTGAGCGAGCAAGCCCGGTGCGCTGGCTAACCTCTTCCAACGTCCACTGATTAGCGAGGCGAATTTGCTTGAGCCGCTCGCCTAAACGCAACGGTTCAACAAAGGGTTTGCTTCCCGATGCAATACGCAGCGCGGCATGCTCTTCAGTCGTAGCTGTCATAGGTCGTCACATTGGCTGCGTTGTCTAACGGTGCGTGTTTATAGGCGCGCGTAAACAACCATGATATCACAGCAAAGAAGTGGCCAAGAACGGCCGCCAGAGGCAAGAGTGCTTAAGGTGTATGCTAAGGCACTTCAGCGAAAGGCAGTCCCAAAAGCGCTTTTAGATGCGCCTCAACGCCACTCGCCAGCGACTTTGGGTTATAGCCGCCTTCAAGCACCGATACAATGCGGTTATCGGCATACAGGGTGGCGATCTCCATGGCCAGATGGGTAATCCAGTAGAAGTCTTCATCCTCTAGGCAGATATCACCCATGGGGTCATCACGGTGAGCGTCGAAACCCGCGGATAGCATCACCAAGTCAGGTTTAAAGGCGTGCAGGGCAGGTAGCCAGTGGTTTTCGATGATGCGCCGGAACTCTGGGCCATCGGTGCCCACTTCCAGCGGGGTATTCACCACGTTTTGCCACTCGCTGCGCAAATAACGCCACGGGTAAAACGGATACTGGAAGCTGGTGCAGATAAGCACCTCGGGATCATTTTTAAAGATATCGATGGTGCCATTGCACTGGTGCACGTCGAAATCCAAAATGGCGATACGTTTGGCACCGTATTTAGCTCGCGCATGGGCCGCGCCGACGGCGATATTGTTGTAAAAACAGAACCCCATCGCATCGCTGGCTTCCGCATGGTGGCCTGGCGGCCTAACCGCACAAAAGACATTATCCGCCTGACGCTTAAATACCTGATCTACCCCACGAATCACCGCTCCTGCGGCCACCCGCGCGGCTTGCAGGCTGTCAGGGTTCATCATGGTATCGCTGTCTAACGTAACGATACCTTCGGTGGGCAAACATTTATCCAGAGAGCGCAGGTGGCGCAAGGGGTGTACCCTGGCAAGAGCCTCCTCGCAGGCTTCCTTGGCATCGGCCTGCATGGTTTGCTGTAATAACCCAGCAAGAGATAGGCGAGCGCGAATGGCCTCCAGACGCTGGGGGCTTTCAGGATGCTCCGGGCCCATGTGGTGCAATGAGCAGTCTGGGTGGGTAAGGTAGGCGGTAATCATTCCAACGCTCCATTATTATTGATGCCACCTTAATCGCCTTCAGGGCCTGGGCGACAGTGTCAATAAGTCGTACAGCCGCGATTCATTTCAGGGGAGACGCATTTTGAGTACGCGCTTTTTACACCATTTTTTCGAACCTCGCACACTAGCGGTGTTTGGTGCCTCTGAAAAGCCTGGGTCGTTGGGCGGTTTAGTGCTGAGAAACATTCAGGAGGGTGGCTTTAAAGGGCCGCTCTGGGCGGTCAATCTTAAAGGCTACTCCCAGGTCTTCGGCGTACCGTGCGTAAGCCGCGTAAGCGAGCTACCTGAAGTGCCCGACTTAGCCGTGGTCTGCTCGCCTATTGAAGGCGTCCCTGATCTGATTAAAAAGCTTGGGCAGTACGGTGTCAAAGCGGCCCTGGTACTCTCAGGAGGCGCTTACCTGGATCGGGATAAGGGTAATAAGGGCTCCGTTCGCGAACGCATGTTGAGTGCAGCACGCGTCTCGGGCATTCGTGTACTAGGCCCCGAGTGTATGGGGCTGATTGTCCCAGGCAAAAAGCTTAACGCCTCGTATGCCAGTCAACCGGTGCAAGCGGGCCGCGTCGCTTACCTGGGCCAGTCCGGAATGCTTGCCAATGCAATGATCGACTGGGCCGCGGGGCGTGATGTGGGCTTTTCTCACCTGATTACCGTTGGCGACAGCGTCGACGTGCTGTTGCCAGACCTGATCGATTACGTTAATCAATTCTCGCCCGCTCAGGCCATTATGCTGCACCTTGAGCGAATCAGCGACGCCCAGCACTTTATGACCGCCGTGCGCGATGCGTCACGTAATCGTTTGGTTCTGGCGATAAAAAGCGGTCGCACGCCAGAATCGGATATTTCCGGCATGGCACCCACGCCGGGGATTGCTAACCGCGACGTAGTGTTTGATGCTGCTTTTGCCCGGGCAGGGGTCGTGCGGGTAGATGACTCCGACGAGCTACTCGATGCGCTGGAAACGCTTTCGCGCATGAAACCCCTAAAGGGCGATCGTCTAGCCATCGTGTCAAACGGTTTGGGTCCCGCCATGCTGGCTATCGATAAGCTGATTAGCGCAGGCGGCAAATTGGCTGAATTTAGCGCTGAAACCCAGGCAGCGCTGCACCGTAGCGAGGTCGACATGAGCAAGCCGGGCGAAAACCCGGTGGATCTGGGCGGCAACGCCTCGCCCGAACGATTTGTCCAAGCGCTGGAGATTGTGGCCGCGGATGCCAACGTGGATGCGGTGCTGGTGGTTCACGCGCCCACCCGGATGGCGCCATCGCTAGTGACTGCCCAGGCGCTGATCGATAACCGCAAGAAGTTTCGCCGCAATCTGCTGACCAGTTGGATGGGTTTAAAAGAGGCGCTTAATGCGCGCCATATCTGCAATTTAGCTGGGATTCCGACCTATATTTCACCAGAAAAAGCCGTTAAGGCGTTTATGCATATGGTGATTTATCAGCGCGTTCAAGCGCTGCTGCAGGAGATTCCCCCCAGTCTGCCGTTCTCCACCAGTCCAGAAATACGCGCCCAGTGCCGTACGTTGATTAAGCAGGCAAAAGAGCGAGGCAGGCAAACCTTAACTCACTCTGAAACCGCGCAAGTGCTTGAAGCCTATGGTATTCCCACGGCGCCCAGCGTGTATTTGGCCAACCCCGATGAAGCGCTTGCCCGCGCTGCGGAGATTCCTGGCACCAAAGCGCTGAAAGTGGTTCATGAAGGCAACTGCCGACCTTACCGCTACCGCAAGCACCCGCATAAAATTTCCGCGGGCTTGTTACAGGATTTAGACACGCCCGAACAGGTAGCGGAAGGCGTTCGTCAGCTAGGCGAGAAGGTCGCTGAGAAATTTCCCGAGTACGCGATCCGCGAGTACTGCTTGCAGCCCATGCAGCGTGGCAAGCACTCAATGCAGATATGCGCGGGCATTACTCGGGACCCGGTGTTCGGCCCGCTTATTGTCTTCGGCATCGGTGGCTATAAGGTCAACGTGCTGGCCGACCGCCAAGTGGCTCTGCCGCCGCTCAATATGAGCCTGGCTGCCGATGTCGTGGGTAGAACCCACGCTGCCTCATTAATTCGGGAACACTCCGCCGACCCAGAGCGTGACATTCAGCACTTGTGCCAAATGCTGGTCAAGCTATCGCAAATGGCCTCCGATCTAAGCGATCTGCGGGGTTTGGAAGTGAATCCACTACTGCTGAATCGTGACGGCATGGTCGCCGTTGATTTCGCCATGGATCTGGGTACACCATCGCGCTTTGCGATCATGCCGTACCCTGAAGAGCTACGTGAATGGGTGACGCTGAAAAACGGCTGGCAGGTCGAGGTAAGGCCTATTCGTGCCGAAGACGCTCACCTAATTACCACTTTCCATCGTCAGCTCTCGGAAGAGAGTATTCGTTTCCGCTATTTCCATAACAAGTCCAACTTAACCCAGCGTGACTTATCTATTCTGTCGCATATCAATTACGACCGACAGATGGCATTCATTGCTGAATATTTAGGCGACGATGGCAGCAAAGAGATGCTTGGGGTGGTGCGGGTATGGAATGACCCGGACAATATTCGTACCGAGTTCTCGGTCATTATTCGCGATGACCTGCAGGGGCTGGGTATTGGTAGCCTGCTGATGAAGAAGATGATCGATTACTGCACTAACATTGGCACTCTGGAGATGATCGGCAAAATTATGGTCGATAACCATCCGATGCGGGCGCTAATGAAGCACTTAGGCTTTAAATGCCGCTACAACATGGAGGAGCAGGTGATTGATGCCGTGCTGCGCCTAAATGAACCCGAAAGTGAATGGCAGCGCCACCGGCTTGAGAGCCTACCCGATTAGGCCTTTTAAAAGCTTTAATAACAGCTATAAGAAGGCCTGCGTATAAAACGCAGGCCCAAACCACAAGCTTGTTGCTGAACTGACGTTATGGCGCCATGCGGAAACGGCTCCATTCACCGCCGTCGCGACGCTCAAAGCGTAGGCGATCGTGTAAGCGGCTAGGCTGGCCTTGCCAAAACTCGATCATTTCCGGAGTGACACGATAGCCACCCCAGTGGATCGGGCGGGGGATGTCCTGGCCATCGTAGGCTTGTTCAAAGCGCTTTTGACGCTCTTCGATCCATTTACGGCCAGGAATCACCACGCTTTGAGTCGCAATCCAAGCGCCCAATTGGCTGCCCCGGGGGCGGCTGGCAAAGTACTCATCAGACTCATCGGCTGAAATCTGTTCAACAGGCCCTTCGATGCGCACTTGACGGGAGAGTGAAGGCCACCAGAACGTCATGGCCGCGAAGGGCACATTGCTCAATTCACTGCCCTTATGGCTGTGGTAATTGGTAAAAAAAACCATGCCGTGCTCATCAAATCCCTTTAACAGCACCACTCGAGCGTGGGGGCGGCCCTGGCTATCAACGGTGGCTAGCGTCATGGCGTTGCCATCTTGACCCTCTTTTTCCAACGCAAGGGTGAACCACTCATCGAATAACACGAATGGATCATCGGGTGCCTGGGACTCGTCTAACTTGCCGCCTTCATAATCACGCCTGATATCGGCTATGTTACGTGTCATCGAATGCTTCTCCCTGGAATTTCATCCATGTTCGCTGGTCTGCCTTTAAAGCTCAAGTGACCGACATCAAAGGATGTTAAACGCGTCGCGATTTATCGTTGTGACTATCGATTGCGGCTAACTGTCTCGCATTCTAGGAGAAAGCCAAAATTAATGCGAAGCTATCTCATCATTTTGGGCTCATCACTACTGGGAGAGAACAGGCCATGCGCGATAAGGTAGCGATTGAGGTATGGGATGGTTGGATTCGCCTGTTTCACTGGGGCTTAGTGGCGGCGGTGTTGGTCTCTTTTTATACCACCAAGACCAGCGGTGCGCCCTTCCTATTCCCGGTTGAAGTGCACGCACAAGCGGGCTACCTGGTAATAGGTCTGCTCATCTTCCGCTGGTTGTGGGGAGCTCTGGGCAGTGTGTATGCGAGATTTATAACGTTTTTATATCCACCCGCTGAAACAGTCGCCTATTCCAAGATGCTCCTCAAGCGCCAACCCAGCGCTTATGCCAGTCACAATCCGCTAGGCGGCTGGATGGTGCTATTGATGCTGCTCTCGCTAAGTTTTCAAGCAGTGAGTGGCCTGTTCTTAAGTGACGATATCTTTTTTCAGGCACCGCTCTATGGCTTATTTGGCGATGGGGTGGGCAGCCAGCTTAGAACCTTGCATCAGCTCAATAGTGATCTACTCATCATCCTAATCGGGCTGCATCTCGCTGGTCTGATCGTACATCGGCTGCTGGGCGAATCGCTGGTAGCGGCGATGTTTGTAGGTACCAAACGTTTTCGCCAGCAGCCTGTCGATGAACGTAATGAGCCGTTTAATACTGCCACGCTGCGTATACGCGCGCTGGGTGCATTACTTATCGCCGCTGGCGTCGTCCTATGGCTTTGGTTTTATTGACCTGGTTTTTACTATTACTGTCTCAGCTGTCGACTGCGAAAGCGCGCATAGCCCATGCAACCGGCAAATAGCACCAGCGCGACAATGGCTTCTAGAATTCCGCGAAAACCTTGCCCAGGCAGGGTGACCAACATCACACCTTGAGTGAAGTAGAGCAGGCTGACGAAGGCGAGCCAAGCGTGCCCACGTGCACGTTTACCAATGATTGAGGGTAAAAACAGCACCAGGGGCAAAACGAAGGCTAATACAGGCCGCCAGTTAAATTCGTCGTCTTGGAGTAAAAAGCCGCGGTAAATGACCAGCACCAGCAGAATCGCGAAGCTGGCTAATACAACCTGCCGACTTCTAAGGGTAAGCTTATCAAGCCCATGGCGTGTTTCTACATCCTCCAGCCACTGCCTCATAATGCCTCCTGCCGCATGGCGTGAAGCGCTAGAGCGAGGCGTGCCAGTCGTTTGCCCTGGGCAACGCACAGCGCGCGTTCGTGCTCATCGACAGAGCGGTCGCTACGTGTTCCAGCCAAATGGCTTGAGCCATAGGGCGTGCCGCCTGTGCGTGTCTCTAGCAACGTGGTTTCACTGTAAGGAACGCCTGCGTAGACCATGCCGTGATGCAATAGCGGCACCAGCATGGTGAGTAGGGTGCTCTCTTGCCCACCGTGCAGGCTTGAAGTCGAGGTGAATGCAGTCGCGGGTTTGTCTATCAAGGCGCCGTTCATCCAAAGGCTGCTGGTGGAATCGATAAAATATTTAAGTGGCGCAGCCATGTTACCAAACCGGGTGGGGCTGCCTAGTGCTAACGCGCTGCAGTTGCGCAGGTCGTCCAGGACGGCGTACACCGCACCTTCTGCAGGAATTTCTGGTTCTACGGCTTCACAGGTGGTTGAAACCGGCGCCACTGTGCGCAACCGCGCTTGAATGCCGGGCACACTTTCTACCCCGGCGGCAATCTGCTGCGCCATGGTGGCAGTCGCGCCTGAGCGCGAGTAGTAAAGAACCAAAACGTAGGGTGTCATTTCACTCATCACTATTCCTGAATGGGTTCATGGAAACTGTTACGGAAATACGTCTTACCATAGGGGTCTATGGTACCAGAGCAATCGGGAAGTCCGTGTGTGGTACAAAGGCATTTTGTTGCTCTGGGAGGCGAAGATAGACCCAAGCGCGAGTGCCATCGCCAAGGGTTATTGCCATCCGTTCGTAGCGAACTCCCAGCCGCTCGTAGCGATCAAGGCGAGCCAACTCTTCGGCATCCACGCGTAACAATAAGCCTTCCACGTTACTTCCTGGCTGGGGTGAAAGGTCGAGACCGCTGCGCTGATACCCCTCTAGCACGGCTTCCTTTGGAGCGCCAAAACTACCCATGACGGCCAAGCGGATAGGGGCATAGCGTAGCGTGCCATACACAAAGACCTGATGAGTGCGCTGTTCAATAGTGGGAAGATCATCGGGGCGGTCATAAAACCACGGGCTGAGCATGGTTAACCAGAGCCACCCGGCTAGGCTGAGTAGCCCCACACCGCTTAAAATCAAAAGGCGTTTTAGCCAGACCGTTTTAATCACACCAGGGCGCCTCGCAATGTACGGTAAAAAAGTGAACAGGGGCGATAATAAACTGATGCTTAGCTTGTCGCGCCAAGGAGGCGATGACAAGTTCTATGTTATCGACTTACAGAATCAGCTTAAGCAAACTACACGGGTTTGCTAGGCTATGTGTGTAAAGTATGTATGTAAAATAGGTGCTCATTACACCCTGCCGTAGGAGCCTGCAATGAATCAGCCACTTCGTGATGAGATGGATTTTCGTGCTCTCGTAGGTGATGTGAAACCGCTGCCACCGAGAAATCGTGCTGACCCAGGCGCTAATCGCAAAAGCCCCTCTGAATCCCAATTGGCTCGGCGGGAGTGGGCAGAGGAAGAGATGGGCGCGCGCAACTTTCTATCCGACGACTTTGTCGATCTGCTGCCCCCCTTTGATCCCATGGAGTATCGCCGCGAGGGCATTCAGCAGGGCGTTGTCGATAAATTAAAGCACGGTGGCTATAGCGTTCAAGCGCAGCTCCACTTGCTTAGGCGCCCATTAACTGAGTGCCGCCGCATGTTGTTCCCTTTTATTCAAGAAGCCTATGCCCACGATTTACGCTCCGTAATGATCGTGCACGGCCGCGGGCGTGAGATTGATAGCCCTACGAACGTACTGCGTTCGTACCTTGCCAAGTGGCTCAGCCAGTTTGAGGAAGTGCAGGCGTACGTCTCCGCACAGCCATCGGAAGGTGGGTTAGGTGCTACCTGGGTGATGCTTCGCAAAAGCGATCGTGCCAAAGCCAATAACCGCGAGCGCCAGCAGAAAAGGCGGGGTTAATGGTTTAAAACTCCAGCTATTCACAAATAAATAGAGCAGCTGAAGCTGCCCTATTGTGCTTATAAGATTCACGCTCTGTGTCTACTTATTTGCACCTAAGCGGCGTTCAAACAGCGCCTGACGCTCTTCAACATCGGGTTGATAGCGAACGCTGATAAAGCTTAGTGCGCGTAGGGCATCCTCAGGATGCTGGTCATCGCGCAGCGCCATAGCGGTAAAACCACAGCGGCGCATATACTCTAACTGATCTACAAGCACGTCACCCACCGCGCGCACTTCGCCGCTATAGCCGTAGCGTTCGCGTAGCAGACGGGCGATGGTGTAGCCACGGCCATCGGTAAAGGCGGGGAAGTCGACGGCAATCGCCGTCGCTTTGCTTACTTCCGCTGCAAGCTCTGTATTAAGCGCAGTATCGCTGGTCAGAAGCGGCGCCAGCTCAGCGTCTTGCTGATTGGCCTGCCACAACGCTAGCGGCACAAACGCCGGACGCTGCTCCGGTAGCGCGTCTTCATCGTAGGAGACGCACCAAGCGTTCTGTGCCGCAAGCTCGCCATTGACAATCAAATGATCGACATGAACCGGCGCCTGTTCAACCGCTTCAGCTTGCGTCTCATCAGCTTTATTAGGCATAGACACGCTCCTTAAAGGGTTTTAAGCCAATACGGCGGTAAGTATCCAAAAAGCGTTCGTCCTCATGACGCTGCGACACATAGACTTCCAATACTTTTTCAACCACGTCCGGCACGTCGGAGCGGAAAAAGGACGGGCCCAGAATTTTGCCCAGAGAGGCATCGTCGGTGGAGTTGCCGCCAATCGATATCTGATAGAACTCTTCGCCTTTTTTATCCACGCCCAGGATGCCGATATGGCCAACATGGTGGTGGCCACAGGCGTTCATGCAGCCGGAGATATTCAGATCCAGCGGGCCGAGATCATACAAGAAATCAAGATCTTCA
Source organism: Halomonas sp. QHL1 (assembly GCF_001882345.1). Lineage (GTDB taxonomy): Bacteria > Pseudomonadota > Gammaproteobacteria > Pseudomonadales > Halomonadaceae > Vreelandella. Next base: position 778,974 of record NZ_MINL01000001.1, on the reverse strand, counting down.
AAGCGTTCCTGCAGTGCCTGTGCGATGGGAATAGAGACCGCATTGGCTAAGCTGCAGTAGTCGCCGCCAGGGCAGCAGATAATGTCGTTGAGCGTGCCCACGGTGGGGTTCGCCATACCCAAAGCCTCAAGCTCTTTCCATAGCGCTTCCAGATCATCGACCGGTACGTCAGAAAGCACTAGGTTCTGTTCGTGGGTGACGCGCACTTCACCAAAGCTGTAGCGATCGGCTAAATCAGCGACGGCTTCCATTTGGTCAGCGGTGACATCTCCAGGGGCGTGCTCACGGCGTTTCAGCGACAGCGTTACGGCCTTGTAGCCAGGCACTCTGTGATCGGTCACATTGTTGGTAACAAAACGCGCAAAGCTGCGATTTTCAGCGCGTAAACGATCAAAATCTTCGTTGGCGTTCTCTGCAACCGGACGGCGATCAGGCTCGGGGAAGTGAACTTTGGCTGCATCGACGGCTGCTTGGTTAAGCGTTTGCGGGCCGTCTTTCAAGTGTGCCCACTCTTCATCCACCCGGCGACGGAATTCCTCAATGCCCAGGGCTTTAACAAGGATTTTAATCCGCGCCTTGAACTTGTTATCCCGCCGGCCAAACTGATTGTAAACCCGGACACAGGCTTCCAGGTAGGTGAGCAGATGTTGCCAGGGCAAGTCTTCGCGTACCACGTCCGCAATCATCGGGGTACGGCCCAGGCCACCACCGGCTAACACTTTAACCCGTAGCTCGCCGTCGGCGTTGTGCCATAGGCGCAGGCCAATATCGTGTACTTGGATAGCTGCACGGTCTTGGGCCGCACCGCTAACCGCGATTTTAAACTTACGCGGCAAATAGGCGAATTCTGGGTGCAGAGTCGACCACTGGCGGATTAATTCGCACCAGGGGCGTGGGTCTTCCACTTCATCGTTGGCGATGCCAGCAAACTGGTCGCTGGTGGTGTTACGAATGCAGTTACCACTGGTTTGAATCGCGTGCATCTGTACTTTGGCGAGATCTGCCAAAATATCCGGCACGTCTTCAAGAGCAGGCCAGTTCAGCTGCAAATTTTGCCGGGTAGTAAAGTGGCCGTAGCCGCGGTCGTAGCGGCGGGTAATCTCAGCCAGGGCACGCAGCTGGTTACCCGCCAGCATGCCGTAAGGAATCGCAATACGCAGCATGGGCGCATGGCGTTGAATATAGAGGCCGTTCTGCAAACGTAAGGGGCGGAACTCTTCTTCTCCCAAACGCCCGGCGCGGTAGCGTTCCATTTGGTCGCGAAACTGAGCGACACGCTCATCAACCAGGGTTTGGTCGTGAATATCATAACGGTACATGTGGCACGATCCTGCTAAAAAGCGAAATGGTCACGTTGAGACGGACGTTAATGTAGCGTCACCTTAACGCGGGCGTCATATTCTACAAAAGAATATATAATTATCTTTTTATCTCTAAAAGCTATTTAGAACACAGCTATGGGCTAGGCAGTTGGTCAGAAAGCCGGGGCCAGCCACCGGCGGCGCTGCCATACCCATAAAAATCCAGCCGAATTTATCAATCGATAAAGCAGTTGCATAAGCCAGATACCTAATAAGCCCTGGTCTAAACCAATCCCTACCCACCAAGCCAGGGGTAAAAAAAGCAACCACTGCATCCCTAGGGTCAGCATCATTACTGTACGTTGCGCGCCCGCACCCATTAAGGCCTGCGCGAGCACTAGAGCTGCGGCATCCAGCACAATCATCACGCCGGTAAGCTGCAGAGGGAGTTTTCCCAGCTCGACTAGCTCTCCGCTGCTAAAAAAAATCCCAAGTACCTGTTCAGGTATCACTAGCATAGGCAGCGCCAGCACAAGCAGTAGCAGCCAAGCGACCCGCAGCGCATCCAGTCCCCAGCGGTGGGCTTCGTGCTGCGCATCCCGACCTAATGCTTCACCCACTAAGCTCATCGCAGCTACGCCGATGCCCACCCCAGGCAAAATCAGTAGTAGTGACAGATTAATCAACACATGGCCAACTGCGACACTGGCGGTGCCTAGTTGACTAAGTAACCAAATGAGTACCGCATAACCCGCTGCAAATAAAAACTGCTGTAAAGAGTGAGGGGCGGCAAGTAACAGGGTAGTGCGCAGAGTGGCTATGCGTGGCAGATGTTTCAAAAAATGCGCTATAGAAAGACTTTTTGTGCTCACCCAGCACCATACAATCAAGCCAATAAACAGCGATAGTGTAGTACCAGCCCCCGCGCCGCTCGCGCCCATTTTGGGTAGTCCGGCAAATCCATAGATCAAACCCGCGCTGACGGCCACATTAATCAAGTGAACCGCCACGATGATACGCAAGTAGAGATGCGTTTGCTGGCGACCGTTCCAGTAGCCACGAAAGCACAGCGTTAGCGCAATGGCCATCAGTGACACCACCCGCCAACGGAAATAGTCGACGGCGACGCTTTGAACGTCGGCGGTTTGGCTAATCAAACCAATCAGCAGCGGTGCTTGCCACCAAGCCCAGAGCGACAGCGGAAGGGCAACCGCAAGCCCAATCACCAGCCCCGAGTTAAGCGGATGGGCGATGTCCGTGTGGGCAGCGCCCAAGCGCTGGGCGGTTTGTGACTGCACGCTGGAAGAGAGCCCAAACACAATAGCGCTGAGCATAAACATCGCGTAACCGCCCACGCCTACACCCGCCAGCGCTACCTCGCCCAAATGCCCCACCAGCGCGGCATCGATCAAGTTGAGCATGCTCTGCGACAGCATGCCCAGCATGATGGGTAAGGCAAGGCGAATTACCTTGCCGTGACGGCGAGCGACAAACAGCATTAATTAGCTCGGGTCGTAGGAGAGCACTGGTGAGAGCCAGCGCTCCATTTCCTCAAGGGGCATCTGCTTACGTGCGGCGATAGCCTCGACCTGATCCCGGGTGATTTTACCGGTGGAGAAGTACTTCGACTGTGGGTGCGCAAAGTACCAGCCGGAAACCGCCGCCGCTGGCCACATGGCGAAGTTTTCGGTCAACTCTAGGCCGGTATTTTCGGTGGCATCAAGCAGCCGGAATAGCGTGGCTTTCTCGGTGTGATCCGGGCAGGCAGGGTAGCCAGGCGCGGGGCGTATGCCCTGATACTTCTCGGCAATCAAGGCATCGTTGTCCAACGTTTCATCGGGTACGTAGCCCCAATACTCTTTACGCACCCGTTCGTGCATGCGTTCGGCAAAGGCTTCTGCAAGACGATCCGTCAATGCCTGTACCATAATCGCATTGTAGTCGTCGCCTGCCGCCTCATAAGCTTTGGATAGCTCATGAACGCCGTGGCCCGTAGTGACCGCGAAGCCCCCAATCCAGTCGGCTTTACCACTTTCTTTGGGGGCAATAAAATCGGCTAGGCTGTAGCAGATACCGTCGCGACCCTTGGTGGTTTGTTGACGAATGTGATGCAGACGCTCAACAACTTCACTGCGCGACTCATCGGCGTACACCTCAATCACGTCGTCATCAACGCTGTTGGCGGGCCACAGGCCGATAACACCACGGGCCTGAACGCGCTTCTCATCGACCAGCTTACGCAGCATGACCTTGGCATCTTCAAACAGGTTGCGGGCTGCCTCGCCGACGACCTTGTCGTCGAGAATTTTGGGGTACTTGCCCGCTAGCTGCCAGCTCATAAAGAAAGGCGTCCAGTCGATGCGCTCAATCAGCTCTTCGAGGTCGTAGTCATCGAACGTTTTTAGCCCCAGCATATTCGGCTCGGAAGGAGTATGGGCGCTCCAGTCGGTACGGAAACGCCGCTTACGCGCCTGGGTGTAGTCCAGATCCGCCGCTTTGGGACGGCGCTTGGCGTTACGCTCGCGAACCTTCTCGTACTCTTCGCGGATCTCGGCGACGTAAGGTGTTTTTAAAGCAGGCGTCAATAATTTGCCCGCTACCCCAACGGCACGGGAAGCGTCAGTGACATAAATCACCGGATGCTCATACTGCGGTTCGATCTTCACCGCGGTATGCGCTTTAGAGGTAGTGGCACCGCCAATCAGCAGCGGCAGATCCACCCCGCGGCGCTGCATCTCTTTCGCAACGTGGACCATTTCATCCAGCGACGGGGTGATCAATCCCGATAGGCCGATAATATCAGCATTGTGCTCTTTGGCCGCCTGCAAGATCTTGTCTGCGGCGACCATAACGCCAAGATCGATGACTTCGTAGTTATTACACTGCAAGACCACGCCGACGATATTTTTACCGATATCGTGAACATCGCCTTTGACCGTTGCCATTACGATCTTGCCTTTGGCCTTGGTATCTTCGCTCTTCTCGGCTTCGATGTAGGGGATCAAATAGGCGACGGCCTGTTTCATCACCCGCGCAGACTTAACCACCTGAGGCAGGAACATCTTGCCGTCGCCAAACAGATCGCCGACGACGTTCATGCCGTCCATCAGCGGGCCTTCGATGACCTCAATAGGGCGCTCGGCTTCGGCGCGGGCCTGTTCGGTGTCATCTTCGATATACACCGTAATGCCTTTCACCAGCGCATGTTCAATACGCTTATTGACCGGCCAACTGCGCCACTCGAGATCCTCTTTCTTGGCCGCGCCGCTACCGTCGCCTTTATACTTATCGGCAATATCCAGCAGCCGCTCGGTACCGTCGCTGCGGCGGTTAAGCACCACATCTTCGACCGCATCGCGCAGCTCGGCGGGCAGGTCGTCGTAAACAGCAAGCTGGCCTGCGTTGACGATGCCCATGGTTAGGCCCGCGCGGATCGCGTGATAAAGAAACGCCGAGTGGATCGCTTCGCGCACCGGGTTGTTGCCGCGGAACGAGAAAGAGACGTTAGAAACCCCGCCCGACACCATCGCGTGGGGCAGGTTTTCGCGAATCCACTGGGTCGCTTCGATAAAGTCGACCGCATAGTTATTGTGCTCATCGATGCCGGTGGCGATGGCAAAAATATTGGGGTCGAAGATGATATCTTCGGCGGGGAAGCCTATCTCATCGACCAGCAGGCGGTAGGCGCGCTGACAAATTTCGGTTTTGCGGGCGAAGGTGTCTGCCTGGCCTTCTTCGTCAAAGGCCATGACGACAATGGCAGCGCCAAAGCGGCGGCATTTGGTCGCCTGTTCGCGGAAGGCGGCTTCGCCTTCCTTCAGAGAGATGGAGTTCACCACCGCCTTGCCCTGGACGCACTTGAGGCCCGCTTCGATGATCTCCCACTTGGAGGAGTCGATCATAATCGGTACGCGGGCAATATCCGGCTCGCCGGCGATCAAGTTAAGAAAGCGCTCCATAGCTTCCTTGGACTCGAGCATGCCCTCGTCCATATTGATGTCGATGACCTGAGCGCCGCTTTCGACTTGCTCCAGGGCGACTTCCAAGGCAGTGGTGAAGTCTTCTTCTACTATCAAGCGCTTAAAACGTGCCGAGCCGGTGACGTTGGTACGTTCACCAACGTTGACGAACAACGAATCGGCTTCAATATTGAACGGTTCTAGACCGGATAGCCGGCAGGCGCGACTGCGCTCTGGAATGACCCGCGGCGCCATGTCGCGAACAGAATCCGCAATGGCGCGAATATGTTCAGGCGTCGAGCCACAGCAGCCGCCGATAATATTGACTAGGCCACTGGCGGCAAACTCGCTGACAATCTCCGACATCTCTCCCGGCGTTTGGTCGTACTCACCAAACTCGTTGGGAAGACCCGCATTGGGGTGGGCGGAGACAAAGGTGTCGGCTTTGGTAGAGAGCTCTTCCAAATAAGGACGAAGCTCTTCGGCACCCAGGGCGCAGTTTAAACCCACCGATAACGGCTGGGCGTGGCGTACCGAGTTCCAGAAGGCTTCGGTAGTTTGACCTGACAGAGTACGGCCCGAGGCATCGGTAATGGTGCCGGAGATCATTACCGGCAGGCGCTCGCCGCGATCATCGAATAGCTCTTCCAGGGCATAGATCGCGGCCTTGGCGTTAAGCGTATCGAAAATGGTTTCGATCATGATCAGATCGGCACCGCCTGCAATTAGCGCTTCGGCGGCTTCGTAGTAGTTCTCGCGCAGCTCATCAAAGGTAACGTTACGCTTGGCGGGATCATTCACATCCGGCGATAGTGAAGCGGTGCGCGAGGTGGGGCCTAACACACCGGCAACGTAGCGAGGAACGCCGGTTTCGGCGGCCACTGCATCACACACCTCACGGGCCAGCCGTGCTGACTCGCGGTTGAGTTCAACCACCAGCGATTCCATGCCGTAATCAGACTGTGACAGCTGAGTGCTATTAAAGGTGTTGGTCTCAATAATGTCGGCACCAGCTTCCAGGTAGTCACGGTGAATCCGCGTGACGACATCAGGGCAGGTGAGCGCGAGCAGATCATTATTGCCTTTGAGGTCCGAGGGCCAGTCGCTGAATCGCTCGCCGCGAAAATCCTCTTCGCTCAACTGGGCATTCTGCAGCATGGTGCCCATGCCGCCGTCCAGAATCAGGATACGTTCGGCAAGGCGTTGGGTGAGGGTCGCGATCAAAGCACTATCAGCCATGGCAGGGGGAGTTCTCCAGCGTCACAGTCGTCAAAGGGGATGTTGTTATCGTCGGAAAAGCAGCATCTGTCGTTATAAGGCGCATAATGATAACAAAAGGGAGTGCAAAAGGCGCCCCTAGGGAGTGCTATACGTTGCATAAGTAAAGACAATCAATACGCGATCTTGAGACGCAACACTTAAATAGCCTACTAAAACAGTCGGGATTGTGTCAGCGCGCTGTTTTGCTTACCATAGACACAAATGACATGTGAAGTGGCGCCGCCACTACCACGGGAGGAAGACAGCCCTCATGACCACGACTAGCGAAGCAGATACTAAAATCGATACCCAAGGTATTGATATCACAGACAGTGCGCAGGAATACTTGGCAGAACTGCTGGAAAAGCAGAACGTCGAAGGTATTGCGGTACGCATTTTCATTACTCAGCCGGGCACACCCTACGCGGAAACTTGCCTAGCTTACTGCCGTCCCGGCGAAGAAGAGCCTACCGATGTCACGCTGGAGCTCGAGAAAATTAACGTTTTTCTCGATAAAAACAGCTTGGCCTTTTTGGAAGAGGCAGTGGTGGATTTCAACGCGGACCGGATGGGTGGTCAGCTGACGATCAAAGCACCCAACGCCAAGATGCCCAAGGTAAATGCGGATAGTCCCCTTGAAGACCGTATTAATTACGTGCTTTACAGCGAGATCAATCCCGGGCTTGCTGCTCACGGCGGCGAAATAAAGTTGGTTGAACTGACCGAGCAGCAGTACGCCGTCCTCGCCTTTGGCGGTGGCTGCCAGGGCTGTGCAGCGGTTGATTTAACCCTGAAAGATGGCGTTGAAAAAACCCTGATGGAGCGCATTCCGGAGCTTGCCGGTATTCGCGACGTTACTGATCATAGTGATACCACCAACGCCTACTACCGCTAAATTTACGGTACACGGTCAAAAGCCCAGCCTTGAAACGCTGGGCTTTTTTACGTCTTTAGTTTGATTACTGGCCTGGCTCACTGCTCTGTTTTGAAAGCGCATCGGGGAGCGCCGTAAGCTGTGTTTGCAGCGCTTCCATGCGGCTCCAAAGTTTCTCTTGCCACGCTTTTTGTAGCGCAGCTTCGCGCTCATCATGCTGCTGGGCTTGGCTGTTTAGCGCGGCTTTAGCCTCATTTAGCTGCTTGGTCAGCGTTTTCTCCTGCTTTTCCAATGCTGCCATTGTCTGCTTCTGCTCGCTAATCTGTTGCTCGCGTTCGCTGGCTTCTAGCTGAAGTTGATGCATAGCCTGCTGCTTTGTTTTTAGCTCCTGGCTCAATGACTCAATGCGCTGCTCTGACTGCTGCAAACGTTTTTGGTAACTCTTCTCTTCCTGGGCGCGCGCCTGCTGAGCGTTATCCAGCATCGCCATCAGTCTTCCTTCAGCCGCCTCATGGCGCTGCTCCTCTTGTGCTAGGCGCTGCTCCCACGCTACCTGCTGCTCCTTAATGGCTTGGCTATGCGCATCGCGCTGCGCGCCTGCCTGGTTCTCTAGCTGCTGTTGCGCATGCTTAAGTTGAATGACTTCCTCCTGCGACGCTTCGGCTTGTTGATGCCAGTGATGTTCGCTGGTTTGGCTGGCGGCTAATTCCCGGTTCAACGCCTCCATGCGCTGCTCCATATGACGCAAGTGCTCTCCGAGGGCGCTTTCACGCTGCTCGGCGTTAGCCGCCTGCTGTCTAGCATCCTCTGCGAGCTGCTGGGCATCCGCCACTTGGCGGTCGGCATCTTCGCGGTAGTGAAGCAGCGTTTGATTCGCCACTTCCTGGGCCTCACGCCATAGCTCGCTGGCCATGGTCACCACGACTTCCGGTACACCCTTGGGCGGGGGCACGTCGCGATTCAGCTCTCGCTCGCTGCGCCACAAGCGAAAGTGATCACTAATCGTCGTGAAGCTGCCGGTGCCCAGCACATCGCGAATACGCTGCACGCTAGGTGTATCGCCACGGGCCAGCAGGGCATCAATGGCTTGTTGAACATCGCTGTACTGTATGCCGTTGCGGGCCATGAAATGATCCTTCCTTGAGAGCTTTTGTGACCGCCATTGTCGGGATTTACCGGGCAAAAGGCAATATTTACGTATTATGTAATACGTAATTTTATTTATGATAATAGGCATAAATTCAAGATTACCCGTCTTATCTTGAATTTATACGACTACAGAGGCACACTTCAGGCCATTGGATATAAAAGGCCTTTAAAAGAGAGTAGCTACGGGCATGGCGAACGAAGTTATTACACCCACCAGCCAACTATTGACGCTAAAAGAGACGCCCAATGGAGGGCGTATTAGCGCCCAAAACGATGCCCAGGCAGTATCCGCATGGCTTGAGGAGTACGTGGACAGCCCGCAAACCTGGAAAACGTACCGTCGAGAGGCGGAGCGGCTACTGCTCTGGCTGGCTAGCCAAGGGCTCACGCTTGACAATATAAATCGCGAAACGCTGCGCCGCTTTGAAGCCTTTCTTGCTGACCCACAGCCTAGTGAGCAGTGGGTTGGGCCCTCCAAGCCCCGTGCGCACCCGGCGTGGCGGCCATTTCGCGGCGTGTTATCGCCCGCCAGCCGGCGTCAAAGCTTGGTGATACTGCAAGGTCTGTTCGCGTGGTTGGTAGAAGCGGGGTGGGTTAACCACAACCCGTTCCGCTTAATGCGCGATAAATCCCGCCGCCTGAATAATCAAACGCCGCGAATTGAGCGCTATCTTGAGGGCGATCTATGGGCATGGCTGTGGGAGTGGTTGAATAAACCGTTAGAAGCTGGGGAGGGCGATCGCGCTCATTTTGAACATGCCCGGCGGCGCTTTATCTTTGGCTTTTCCTATCTGCTTGCGCCACGTATTAGCGAAATGGCGGATGCGCGTATGGGCGATTTCCAGCGCAGCGAAGGGCGCTGGTGGTGGCATGTGGTGGGCAAGGGCAGCAAAATGGCAAGAATTCCGCTGCCCGAGGATATGCTGACTTGCCTGCAGCGGTGGCGCCAAACACTGGGCCTGTCTGATAGTCCCAGCCAGCTGGACGCAGAGACACCGTTGCTTCGCGCCCTGGATGGCCAGCGCGGCCTGGGGCATAACCAGCTTTATCGGCTTATTCGGACTACATTTCAGCAGGCTGCGCAAGCACTTGAAGATAATGGCGGCGCACCTGAACATATTGCCGCACTTAACCAAGCAACGCCGCACTGGTTACGGCACACATCGATTACCCACCAAGCTCAATCGGGCATTAGCTTGCGCCATCTGGCCGAAAGTGCCCGTCACGCGCGCCTCGATACCACCTCACGCTATCTCCATACCGAAGATAATGAGTGGCATCGCGAGCAGCAGCGCCATCGATTGACTGTTTCAGGACACAACCTCCCTCAAGACTCCTTCGAGCCGTTATAATGGCCCCAATGAGTATCCCTATGACTCAAAATATCAGTCGCCAATTCCAATAGAGAAGGAAATAGCATGAGCACTTCCGGCGCCGAGCAGGCCCAGCAAGAGCTGATCGAAGATTTCGAGATATTCGATAACTGGATGGATCGTTATCAGTACATTATCGATATGGGTAAGCAGCTGCCTGACTTTCCCGAAGAGTGGAAGATCGAGGAGTTTAAAATTCAGGGCTGTCAGTCAAACGTATGGATGCGCCATGAGGAGGAGGGCGATAAGCTGGTTTTTAAAGCGACCTCTGATGCAGCCATCGTATCCGGACTGATTGCCGTCTTGCTGCGTATTTATAGTGAACGCACAGCCGCTGAAATCCGTGCTACCGAACCGCACTTTATGACTGATTTAGGGTTAGACAAGCACTTGTCACCTACACGTAGCAATGGCCTGCACGCCATGCTCGAGAAGATCTACGCGGTAGCGCAGCAGAAGTAGCAAAACAAGCTAGCGAGGGTGATGATCACAGCAAGAGGGCGACGATGCCTTTTCATCATCCTCGCGGCAAAGCTGTTCGCTGCGGCCACCAGACACTGGATCCATACCACCAGGATTACCTGGGTGGCACTTAACGATCCGTTTGAGTGCCATCCAGCCGCCTTTTAATGGCCCATGTACCTGAATCGCCTCGATCGTGTAAGACGAACAGCTCGGCCAGAAGCGGCAGCGCGGGCCTAAAAGGGGGCTGAGTGTATATTGATAGACTCTTACGCAGCCAATCATCATCTTCATCAATAACCAGCGCGAACCAGCTCGCAGTGCTGAAATCCATTGTGCCATGGCTATGACGAGGTTTTCTTGCCGTAAAGGTCGTCAGGGTCAATCAGCGGATTACTGGTAATTGAGGCCTGCTCTTTCTCTACAGCGATATAGAAACAGCTGCGTCGCCCAGTGTGGCAAGCAGGGCCCGTTTGTTCGACTTGTAGTAATAGCGTATCGCCATCGCAATCAAGGGCGGCAGAGACGAGTTGCTGCTGCTGACCCGACGACTCACCCTTGCGCCATAGTTTTTCCCGCGAGCGCGAATAGTAGCAAACACGCCGGGTGGTTAGCGTCTCTTCCAGCGCCTCACGGTTCATCCACGCCATCATCAACACTTCGTTCGTATCGTGCTGCTGTGCAATGGCGGGGATCAAACCATCAGCATTAAAACGCACTGCCGCTAGCAGGGTAGACACCGCGGGTAGACTGTCTTCGGGAGTGGCACGCTCTAGTTGCTTAAACAGCGCATCCGGTGCGATGTGATCAAAACGGGACATACAATTTACTCGCTAGCTGTTCGACAATCCTGACAGAGCCCTTGGAGCTCAATGGTTTGGCGCTCAACGTTAAAGCCCTGGCGTTTTGCCAGCGCTGCCAGTTGATCGCTAATCTCATCCAGGTGCAGCTCTTCGACATAACCGCAGTGACGGCAAATGAGTAGCTGAAAACCGTGGGCATGCTCTGGGCAAGCGCAGGCCACATAGGAATTCTGCGACTCGATGCGATGCACCAAGCCTTGATCAATCAAGAACTCCAGCGCCCGGTAAACTGTCGGTGGGCGGGCGGCCGCATGCTCGGTAGAGAGCTTATCAAGCAGGTCGTAGGCTTTTAGCCCGCCGCCATTTTCGGCAATCATCTCCAGCACGCGGCGGCGAATAGGGGTGAAGCGGACGCCGCGGATATGGCACTGCGACTCCGCCTGCTGTAGTAGTGTACTCGCTTGGGTCATGGGCAACTCGTTGAACGTTGTTAGCCTAGCTCTCGTTAGTAGTCTACGCGCCGGTGGACGAGGTGTCAGAGCTTTCTACCGACTCGCTGTCTACCAGCTCACTTTGCCGCGCAAAATGGTGTTGGGCAAAGGCCACTCGTTGTTTCGGGGGCACGTTGTCGGGTTGACGCTCAATGAGATCAAGGCGGCGGCGCAAACCCTCACCATTGGTCATTTGAATAGCCAAACCGGGCCGCGCGTTAAGCTCAAGCAGCATAGGACCATACTTACGATCCAGCACCATATCAGTACCTAGATAGCCTAGCCCGGTCATTTCATAACATCCCGCCGCCAAGTTAAGCAGCGTTTCCCACTGGGGTACGACCAGGCTTGCCAGATCGTGCCCCGTGTCCGGGTGGCTAAAGCAGGGCCTATCAAATTGAACGGCGCGCAGGGCAGCACCAGTCGCAATGTTCAAGCCAACGCCCACTGCCCCTTGGTGCAGGTTAGCCTTGCCGTCGGATGCCGCGGTGGAGAGACGCATCATGGCCATAACGGGGTAACCCTTGAAGACGATAACCCGGATATCGGGAACCCCTTCATAGGTGTAATCCATCAGGCTTTCATCGAAATTAATCAGCGTTTCAATCACCGCCACATCGGGTGAGCCGCCCAATGAGTAGAGGCCGGACAAAATATTCGAAACGTGACGTTCAATATCAACAAGCGTCTGTTTCGCACCACTGGGTTTGATAAAGTTATTATCTTCAACTTTTTCAATCACCAGTATGCCTTTGCCGCCGCTCCCCTTGGCAGGCTTGATGACAAAACCTGCGTGCCCCGTGAGCATCGCGCCAATGTGCTTAACGCCAAACTGTGTCGTTACCGTGCCAATCAGTTCGGGCGTGGTAATCCCATACTGTTGAGCCAGTAACTTGGTTTTAAGCTTGTCATCGACCAGGGGATAGAGACGGCGGCTATTATATCGCCCAATGTAGCGAATATTGCGGCGATTCATGCCGATAATGCCTTTATCCCGCAAGCGCGTGGGCCACGTCCAGTTCTTCAGCCAACTCATGAGGGCTTCTCATCGTCAGTGATTGGTTTGAAGCGGCGCAGCTCTAGTAAACGGTAGCCGGTGTAATTGCCCAGCAGCAAGATCAACGCCATCAATATCAACTGAACACCAAGGAAGTTGAAGGTAATGTGGCGCACCCAGGGGTTATTCATCGCCAGGTAGGCAAGGACAGCCGTGATCAAACTGCCGCCGCCTTGGATTAACACCTGCTTAGGGCCTTCCTCTTCCCATAGAATCGACATGCGCTCAATGGTCCAGGCCAAAATGATCATCGGGAAGAAGGTAATCGTTAAGCCAGCACTAAGCCCCATACGGTAGGCCAGCACGGTGAAGATCGAGATAATCGCAATCACCGTTATTATTACCGCCGAGACCCTGGCTACAAGCAATAAATTCAAGTAGGAAAGATAGTTACGAATAATCAGACCAACGGCAACGATGAGCAGGAAACCAATCAAGCCGGTGGGAAGGGTGGTTTGAATGAAGGCGAGGGCGATCAATACCGGCATAAAGGTACCGGACGTTTTAATGCCCACCAGCACACGCAAAAAAACCACCATTAACGCGCCAATGGGAATGAGCAAGATAGTTTGGAACAGAGCTTGCTCTTCCAGTGGCAGGCTGTGGATGGAGAAATTCAGCAGCGTGTCTTCAGAGTAGTGATTACGTACCGCCGCCGAAGCAGGCTGATCATGGGTCATCATGGAGAAGGTGACCCGGGAATTGGTGCCGCCCTGAACTTCCAACACGGCTCTGCCACCGGTTTCCCACAGCAGCAAATTATCCGGTTTGCCTTGCTCACCCGTCAGCGGGTGAAAAATGGCCCACTCTTCGCCAGTTTCATCAAACACCTGAATCCAACTGCTTAGCGTTTGGCGACGACGCCCATCTTCCAGCAGCAGACCACTTACCTCACGAGCTTGAACGCCCGCTTGGTTGAGTAACCGAACCACTAGCGCCGCAGGGTTTTCTTGTGAAAGCAGCAGCCGCGCATTTTCACCCTGGCGCTCACCGTTAATATCGAGGATTAGCTCGCGAGCAAAGGTAGCGTTATTGGCACTGCGTGCCCAAGCTTGCTCAATTAGCTGGCTGGCCGCCGTGTCATAGGGGCTTTCCCAGGGCGTGCTAGCGGGCGCTTCAGGAGGTGTCTGTACCGGTGAACGCGCATCTTGAGATACCAGCATTTGCACCGAGTAGTAAAGCATTTGGCTACCCACGGCTTCGCGAATAGTCCAGCGGGCAGTACGGCCCAATTCATCCGCCTGGTATGCAAGCCCATACCCAGATGAAGCCGTGTTTTCAGTCAATACACGGTAGCCAGCCTGGTGTGATGGCAAAGCCAAGTCGACCTGAACGGGACCATCCTGAGCATTAAAAGTAATGCCAGCCTCAATTTCCCACACCTGACGCTGTTCACCGGGCAGCCAGGGAATCTCAAACTGCACATGGCGATGCACGCTGGTAGCAACACCTACGACTAGCAGGAAGCCGACAATAATATAAAACATTAACCGTGACATGGAGATTCCTTTCTTCGTAAAGCGTCAGAGCGGTTACTCTTCGCTATCGTCTTCATCAACCGCTTCATCTTCACCAGCTTGTTCCGCTGGCTCGCCACCAGGAAACTCGGGGCGGTCATGTAAATAGGTGCTAGCGACGTCAATCAACGCTATATCCATTATAAAGCGCCGTCCAAGCAGCACCGGGTAATCGAGATGAGAGCGGTTATTGAGCGTGAATTCGACATTTTCGCGAATTGGTCCTAGGGTCATTAATAGAGAAATGACCGGGCGTGACTCTTCACCGGAAGCTTGAATAATGCGTACTCGGCGAACGATTGGCGCTTCAATCCACTCTTCTCGCTGTGAATCTACGGCTACATCTTCTTCGTTAAGCGCCAATTTGAAACGTACCCAGTCTTCGCCATCGCGCTCAAAAGGCGTTATTTCGTCCGCTGAAAGTGAAGATGTGTTGGCACCGGAATCGACACGCGCTTTTAAATACGTTCCTAGGCTCGGAAAACCTACCCACTCGTTGCGCCCCAATAGGGTTTTAGTGGTCAAACTCTCGTCAATTTCACACTCTTCACGGATGATGACAGGCTCTTCACGCATGGCTTCTAACTGCTGCACATCCTGGCGAAGGTAGCGCAGCAAACTGCCCACTTCACGCATATCGGCAGTCAGTGTTTGCTGCTGATCAAGTTGGCGTTCCTGCAGCTCCGTACCTGTGTCGCATTGCTGCGCTAACTGGCTTTCTAATTCCAGGATACGAGAATTGAATGAGGCTTCACTTAAAGGGGGCGGTTGATTCGTTTCCGGCTTGGTTGCTGCACAACCTGCGATCGAAAGTGACAAGCCAGCTATAAGCCACAAAACACCTGGGCGCATATCAAGAGATATCCTTGGACAATAGGTTGGGGAATGATAAGGAGATGGGAGACTAGTGTCCAACGCCATCACAGCTTTTCGGATACCAATTTACAGAAGCTTAGTTTATTTGATTTAACATAATATATATTAAGCGAACTCGTCCGTACGCTGTAGTCATAAGCTCTGAGGTGTTCTATGCTATTAAAATATTTTACCACAATTGTACCGATATCCGTTTTCATATAGGAAATGACTTATGATCCGCTCACTGCGTATTAGCTTTTTCGCACTACTTTTTGTGTTGGCTGGTTGTGCTGGCGTTGATATTGAAGACTACGCTGACTCTGAACCTCGTTTGGATATCGCCGAATACTTTGCGGGCACCACCCGAGCCTGGGGCATGGTGCAGGATTACTCCGGCGAGGTACAGCGACGTTTTACCGTGGAGATCCAAGGCAGTTACGAAGATAACACCCTGACACTGGACGAGTCTTTCGTGTTTTCAGACGGTGAAACCGATAGACGCGTTTGGACATTTGACCGAATCGATGAGCACCGTTGGATTGGCACTGCCAATGACGTGGAGGGCCAAGTCGAAGCACGTCAATACGGTCACGCTTTCCACATGCGCTATCCGTTAGAGGTCGAAATCGATGGTCGAATGATCTCATTCACCATGGATGACTGGATGTACCTTCAGCCGGATGGCCGCTTGATTAATCGAACCGCCATGCGCAAATTTGGCTTCACGCTTGGTGAAATTACGCTAGTATTTGATAAATCATAACCCTTTGTTAAAACAGGATTTAATCACAGAAAAACAAATACTTAGCAAAAAAAGCAGCCTACTTTAGCAGACTGCTTTTTCCATTGCTTGTCTACTCTTGAGACAACAAAGCGTTCGTTAAGTGCTGTAGCTATTCAGAAGGTGCGTATGAGCCGTCTTCCTGGTGAACTTCGTTGCCCGTAATTGGCGGTGTAAATACACATGCTAGGTGCATGGTTTTATGTGCCCGCAGCAAATGTTCATCATGCTGGTCAAGGATGTAGATATCGCCCGGCTTGATAGGCCAAATTTTGCCATCCGCTAGGGTTTCCACCTCGCCTTCGCCTTCGATGCAGTACACAGACTCATAGTGATGTTTGTAGTGAATATGTGTTTCAGTGCCCTCGAAAATTCGCGTGATATGAAAAGAAAAGTTCCCACCGTCGTTGGCCAACACCAGGCGCGTGCTGTCCCAGTTGCCATTTTCGGCGGTCACTAGACGCTCTGTTTTACGCGCTTCTTCAATATTACGAACGATCATAGGAGTACTCCGTTGCAAAGCGGCTGGCGATTACCAGCCGCTATATCCTTGACTAAAACTATTGAGCTTACTGCTTCAGCGTAACGCTTAATTACTCGCTAGCAACAGTTTTTACACACATTTCGAGAATATCCAAACCTTCCATCAGGTCTTCATCGCTAATGGTTAGCGGGCACAGGCACTTAACCACTTCGCCGTCCTGACCACTGGTTTCAATCACCAGCCCGTGTTCAAAAGCTTTACTGGTAATTTTATCGGCGATGTCACCAGACACTACGTCGATGCCGCGCATCAAACCGCGACCACGCTCCGTGGCGGGCATGCCGTGCTCCGTCAATAGTGCCGCTAGTTTCTGGAAGCGCTCTTCTACAATGCGTCCTTTACGCTGAACATCGCGTTCAAAGGTGTCATTAGTCCAGTACTTTTTCAACGCGGCTGTGGCTGTCACCATCGCCAAGCTGAAACCACGGAAAGTGCCGTTATATTGACCCGGCTTCCACTTATCCAGTTCTGGCCGCATCAGTACATGCGCAAACGGCAGGCCAAAACCGGAGAGCGATTTGGAGTTGGTAATAATGTCGGGCGTAATACCCGCATGCTCGAAGCTAAAGAACTTACCGGTCCGGCCACAGCCTGCCTGGATATCATCAATAATCAGCAGAATATCGTGGGCTTTGCAGATTCCTTCCAGGCGTTTAAGCCACTCTAGGCCCGCAACGTTAATACCGCCCTCGCCTTGCACGGTTTCAATGATGACACCCGCCGGTATATCCAAACCGCCAGATTTGTCGCCGAGCAGTTTTTCAAAATAATCCAGGGTGTCGGTATGCTCACCCATGTAGCCATCAAAAGGCAGGAAGCTAGCGCCCTGAGTGGGTATACCGCCGGTCGCTTCGCGGAATTTACGATTACCCGTAGTCGCCAAAGCACCCATGGTGACACCGTGGAAACCATTGGTGAAAGTGACAATATTATGGCGTCCTTTAGCCACTCGAGCTAGGCGGATAGCGGCTTCCACGGCATTGGTACCGGTTGGCCCAGGCAGATGCACTTTGTAGTCAAGCCCACGCGGCTTAAAAATAACCTCTTCAAGCGTTTCCAAATAATCACGCTTGGCATTGGTCCACATATCCAAACCGTGAACAACACCGTCAGTCGACAGGTAATCAATCATCGCCTGCTTCATGTGAGGATTGTTGTGGCCGTAATTAAGCGTGCCCGCGCCGGCGAGGAAATCAATGTACTCACGGCCATTCTCATCGGTTAGACGCGCATTTTGCGCTTTGGTAAATACCACCGGAAATGAACGAGAATAAGTACGTACATTGGATTCCATGCGTTCAAGCGTCTGGGTCTGCATTAGCGACCTCCTTAGTTGATCAGTTTGCCTTTAGGCGTTGCTTGCCCGGAGCAACATGAGCGGGAAAAACAGTAAGTCCAATACGTGTTTACCGTTTAAAAGCGGTGTATTAGATGCGGTCTGTTTGGAACGGGCCAATACGAACCAGGTTTTCCGGATCATGCTCTCCTCCGAGCTGTTCGGTAGAGAAGTATTCGCGGCTGTTAAGCGGCGCATGCCAGCGTGCAGCCAAGCGACGAAACAAGCCCCAAGAGGCTAGATTGTCTGGCGTGATGGTGGTTTCAAGATGATGCACATCGTCAAGTTCGGGGCGCGACATAATCGCCTCGACCAAGCGCCGCGCTAGCCCGGTACCACGCGCCTTTTCACCGACAGCCACTTGCCATAGAAAGTAGGTGTCAGGAGCGTTGTCCTTGACGTAACCAGACACAAAACCAACGATTTCGCCCTCTTCATTGGTCGCCACTGCACAGGTGTCACGAAATTGGGTCGCAAGCAGCAGGTAGGCATAGGCGGAATTCACATCCAGCGGCGGGCAGGCTTTAATAAGCTCGTAAACTCCCCATCCATCATCCGCATTGGGTTTGCGAATAAACAGCGGTGTCTCCGCATGACCCACGACAGCATCAGCCACTGTTGGTCTAGCAAGGTCAGCAGACGGAGTAAAAGGTTGTGTCGGCGTGCTCATAGTTATGCTTCGCTGTAGCGAATTTGATGATCATTATAACAGCTGATTATGAGCAATTCAAAAGCCATATTATTCTCCGTCTCGCTTTCCATAATTTTCTGTTATGAGAGGATGATGCAATCACCGCTCACCGCTATCACCTTTAGAATAGCGCAAGCAGCTGACAAAAAAGGCGCGCCATTGGCACGCCTATCCTTGAGTGTTGTTAAGTACGCGTGAGCGTACGTAGCGTGACGAACTCCTCCGCCCCCGTAGGGTGAATGCCCACGGTGCGGTCAAAGTCCTGCTTGGTAAGACCAGCCCTTACCGCGATAGCAATTCCCTGAATGATTTCACCCGCATCATCACCAACCATATGGGCCCCGACGACTACATCGGTGGCATCGTCCACGATCAGCTTCATTAAGGTGCGCTCATGACTACCCGACAGCGTGTGCTTCATGGCCCGAAAATCGGTGCTATACACACGTATATTGGTAAATTTATCCCGTGCGGCCTCTTCGGAAAGCCCTACGGTACTGATATTAGGATGGCAAAAAACGGCGGTAGGAATCGTACTGTAATCCAACGGCTGGGGAACCGTATCGGCAAAATGAATATCGACAAGCTGCATCGCCTCTGCCAGCGCGACCGGCGTTAATTCAGGCCCATCAATCAAGTCGCCTAACGCTAAAACTGAAGGCAGCGCTGTTTCAAACCGCTCGTTTACGGGGATTTTGCCCGCGTCATCCAAGCATAATCCCAACGCTTCAAGTCCTAAGTCACGAATATTGGCTTTCCGCCCAGTGGCTGCAAGCACCACATCGACTTCAAGCACATCGCCGTTGGTAAGATGAACATTGTAGCCGTCCTGGCTGGGTTCAATACGCTCGATGTTAGTGTTGAAGTGGAGGTAGACCCCCTTTCTTTCCATTTCAGCGCAAGTGAACTCGCGAACCTGTTGATCAAAGCCTTTCAAAAACAGCTCGCCCCGGTAGATGAGGTGCGTCTCGCTGCCCAGTCCATTAAAGATGCTCGAAAATTCCACCGCAATGTAACCCCCGCCCAGCACTAAAAAGCGCTTAGGAAACGTATCCAGATCAAAAATCTGATTGGAATCCAGTGCGTGTTCACTGCCGGGAAAGTCGGGCACCCAGGGCCATCCACCGGTAGCGAGAACGATTTTTTGAGCAGTCACCGATGTATCGCCATGCTCGCCGCTTAACGTCACCGTGTGCGCATCGGCCAGGCGTGCTCTGGCGTTGAAGAGTGTCACTCCAGCGCCTTCCAGCATGCGTTGATAGATGCCATTTAGACGCTTGATTTCACTGATTTTGTTGTCACGTAGTGTGGCCCAATCGAAGCTGGCGGGGCCAGGCAACTGCCAGCCAAAACCTGCCGCATCATCAAAGCTGTCATGGAAATGGGCAGCGTAGGAGTAAAGCTTCTTGGGCACACAGCCGACATTGACGCAGGTTCCGCCCAAATAGCGATCTTCGGCAATGGCCACTTTGGCGCCGGTAGCCGCGGCCATTCGCGCCGCGCGTACCCCTCCAGAGCCTGCGCCAATAACCAGAAGGTCATATTCGTATTCAGAAACGTCTGCCATGATTTGCTCCTGGGGAGTTAGAATTCGTATGAATCAATATCGTGTTGCCCATTGGCCAAGTCCAGTGGTTGACCTGACTACCTGGGAAGGTTAAAACCTTCTTCTGCTATTCTGTACTGGCCTACGTCATACACGGCCTAATTTCACCCTGAGTAGGGCCTTGATCATCCGCTTTGACGCCCTTTAACATTTCTGGAGACGCTATGTCTGACCCTATTGCGACGCTACTCGATAATAATCGCGCCTGGGCTGAGCGCATGTGCGAAGAAGACCCCGACTATTTTAAACGCTTGTCGAACCAGCAGAACCCCGATTATTTATGGATTGGCTGCTCCGACAGCCGCGTGCCAGCGAATCAAATTATTGCACTCCCGCCCGGGGAAGTTTTTGTACACCGCAACGTCGCCAACTTGCTTCACCACACCGACATGAACGCCCTCTCGGTGGTTCAGTACGCGGTGGATGTTCTTAAAGTCAGCCATATTATGATCGTCGGTCACTATGGTTGCGGGGGCATCAAGGCTGCCATGATGGGAGGCGAATGTGGCGTAGTGGATTACTGGCTGCACTCGGTGCGCGAACAGTACAACCACCACAGGAATTCGCTGGATCATCTCCCACTTGAAGATCAAATCGATCGCATGTGTGAGCTCAACGTTAAAGCCCAAGTTAATAGTTTATGCCGCACCAAGATTTTGCAGCGCGCTTGGCAGCGTGGACAGCAGATCTCAGTGCATGGCTGGGTCTACGGGTTAAGTGATGGCCGCGTTAAAGATCTTAATTGCACTGTAAGTGGCTTAGAACAGGTAGAAACGCTTTACCGCATTGATCGCGTTCAGCAAGGCGACTAAACGCCCTCCTCCGCGCCCATTTCTCCAGCACTTGCCGCTACGCTAGTCGTAGCGGTAGGTGCGATGACAGCTCTTACAGCTGGCACCTACCTCTGAAAGCGCGCGTGTAGTGTCACGGGGATTCTCTTGTTCGGCCACCTCTATTAAATTGGCGATTTTACCTTCGAGGTCGATAAAACCAGCGCCAAAGTCCTCCCACTCCTCCCAAATTGAGGCTCGCGCCTCGGAACCACTGCCGTGGGTGCCCGCTATAAACGCAGGCAGCAAACGTTGTGCGCTGGCGCGCTCTTGTAGCTCGAGAAGGCGCGGCGTGGCGGCCTCTATATCTTGATTGTTAATCAGATCAAAGCGTAGCTGTCGCACCAGACTCTCAATATCTTTAAGCTCCTCGCGGCGCCAAATAACGGCTTCGCGTTCGCTTGCGAATGGCGTGTCGCTAACGGCTTGGGGCATAGCTGGCGCACTCGCCTCCTCGCCTGCCCAAACCAGCGGCGTGCAAAGCAATAATGCCAAGGCGCTGGCTAGCGCGCCGCGCGGGGAAGCCCACTTCTGGTGATAACGTTGCTGCATAACGGCTTCCTGTCGATGAATCGTTGGTTAAATAGTTAATAATACGATTTTTAACCGATTGGGCAGGTGACGCCAGTACCTTTTAGCCCGCAGTAGCCATTGGGGTTTTTATCCAGATACTGCTGATGGTAGGCCTCCGCGTAATAAAACGTTTCTAGCGGCTTTATCTCGGTGGTGATCGGCCCTCTGCCCGCTTTGTCGAGCGCCTGTTGATAGGCTGCTGCGCTCTGTTCGGCTGCCATTTGCTGCGCTTGGCTGGTGGTAAAAATGGCGGAGCGATACTGCGAGCCAATGTCGTTACCCTGGCGATTTCCCTGGGTCGGGTCGTGCTGTTCCCAGAAAACCTGCAGCAGCGTTTCCAACTCAACTTGCTGTGGGTCATAAATCACCCTCACCACTTCGGTGTGGCCAGTACGCCCAGTGCACGTCTCTTCATAGGTAGGGTTAGGTGTCTCTCCGCCGGCATAACCCGCTGCAGTGACATATACGCCGGGCAACTGCCAAAACAGACGCTCAACGCCCCAGAAGCAGCCCATACCTAGCACGATTTCCTCGTGGCCTTCGGGAAATGGCGTATGTAGCGAATGGCCATTAATGGTATGTACGTCGCTTGTCTCTATGGGCGCATCGCGCCCAGGTAGTACACGGCTAGCACTTGAAAACGTTTTTGAAAACAATGACATTTCGCCCTCACTTATTGCTGTTGTATGATCTCAGGATCACCGGAACGGGTAAAAGTGTAGATTAAATCCACCGCTTGGCTGGTACCCGATACGGCCTGTACATAAAGGTTACGCCACAGCGTGTAGCGTAGTGTTAGTTCGGCAATCGGCGAGAAAATTCCCACGCCGTAACTAATCCTTAAATCGTCGGTGAGCTGGCCACTGACAGCGACTTGGCTGTCGTCGCCGGCCCCAGCGGTATCCAGAGTTAAATCTTCAATACCGAAGGCTTCACCAATGGAGCCCACCGCACCACCGGTGCGCCCTAATGACATACCAATTAAAGCAGTGGTTAGTGCGCTATCAACACCGCCACCTGAGGAATCCGGCGCGCGACCCCGTAATAGATAAGAGAGCGCACGGGATTCATCCATCGCCGGTTCAGAAAAGATCAGGACGTTCGGCGCT
Organism: Halomonas sp. QHL1; assembly: GCF_001882345.1. Lineage (GTDB taxonomy): Bacteria > Pseudomonadota > Gammaproteobacteria > Pseudomonadales > Halomonadaceae > Vreelandella. Next base: position 756,400 of record NZ_MINL01000001.1, on the reverse strand, counting down.
TCGGCGCTGCCTGTTACCCGCAAGCCTGCGATGACATCATCTTCGGTAACGTCAGGGTTACGAATGGCCTCGAAGTCGAGTGTAGGTAGATCTGGCGGTCCACTAAACAGCAGCTCACCACGGCGAATAACCAGGTCTTGGCCGAACGCTTGGAAACGGCCATCAACCAAATTAACATCGCCAAACAGCTGCAACGCCCCGCTGCTTTGACGAATTTCCAGTGAGCCTCCCAAGCCAGATTCCAAACCGTAGGCTGAAATTTGCATATCACTGCCCAGCGTTAACGTCACCAGCACATCAATAGCCATGCCGGTAGCAGCAAGCTCGTCCGCGGCGCTGGGGCCATCCTCATTGGCAGCCGCTCGCTGAGCCTCAATTTCCGCCTGGCGATCATCGCGCTCGGTAATAATCACTTCATCGCCACTCGGCGTGACGGCCGATGAGGGCATATCGCCAATTTCAAGCCGTGCCCAGGGCAAATTGACATCCCCTCTCACCTGCAGTCTTTCCGGCGTAACCCGGATACGTATATCAGGGGCTACCTCAAGCCGGCCGAACTGGGGCAATACGACCAAAATAGGCTCTTGGACGGCATTCAGGTCAACACCAATTCGCCAACCATCGCCGCTTGGCCAATAAGCGTCACCGGTGATTTCCATACGCCCGCGCTCAGCGGCCAGATAACCGTCAATATCTCCCTGTTCACCGTCGAAAGAGACCACCAGTTCACCATCTTGAACATCGACAGGTATATCCGGGCCACTTACCCCTATGCCGCGCAGTCCAAGCTGACCCTGTAAGTCCGGCGCAGCGCTCGAACCGCTAATTTGGACACTGCCGCTAAGATCGCCTTCCAATCGTTCCATCCCCACCAGCATGGGCCGATAAGGCTGTAACGATACATTGTTGGCGCGCAGCTCACCGGATAATGCGCCGGCCCCAAGTGGGTCGTTGACCGACAAATCTAAGTTGAGGTCACCCGCCTCGGCAAGCGAGAGAGATACATTGGCATCCGCCTGGGCTTGGTTGGCTTCAATCTGAGCGTCTAAACTGATTTCCGGCAGTTGCACAGGCTGACCATAATCGTTCACGGCGGTAATCGCGAGTTCGCTAAGAATTTGTAGATCTGCCTGCCATTGGGCACCGCCCTGGCCCCAGTTGGCGACGAGATCCGCCGTTGTATCACCCTCTAATTGCCACTCTTCCGGCAAAAAGGGCTCCAGCATTTCCATCGGCACTTCCCGCACCGAAAGCACGGCGTTGCCCTGTTGCGCAGACGCATTGATCTCCTCTTCAGAACAGACCAACCCGCCCTGCTCACGGCGCAGACAGAACGGTGACAGGCGCGCCTGACCATTGGCCAGGTCATAGCGCAGGTCTAGGGGCGCTTCAAGACGAATATCCCCCGCGTCAGAATCGATTTCCAGAGGAGTAACACGAGCTTGATACAGCTGGCCCTGTTGGTCGAAACGGCCAGCTAAAGCAAGCTGCGCACGGCTTAGAACGCTGTTGTTGGCGCCTTGGGCGGTCAGTTCAAGCTGATGTTCAGAGAGGCGTCCGGCAAGATTGGCCTCAATATTAGTAAGTGCCTGCCCCCCGGCATTGACGTTTTGTAGTGCCAGTTGTACGTCGAGGATAGGGTCATCGATACCCTGCACATCGGCATCTAAGGCAAGCCGTTCAATGCGATTTTGGCCAAAACGCACGCCATCACCCTGTAAATTGGCGAGTAATTGCGGCTGATTAAAACTGCCGCTGGCCTCTAGCGTGCCCACGATAGTGCCCGCCAAGTCCGGGGAGAGCGTTTGCAACTGGCGCAGCGCAATATCGGCGTTTAACGACATGGCCTGTTCACTGATTTGTCCAGCCGCCTCTAAACGATTATCCCCTTGGGTAAACAACAACTCCTCAATATCCAGTTCCAGGTTGCTGTTAGCATCAAAAGCCGCTTGCAGGGTTAGTGGGTAGTCGCGCAGCTCACCGTCAATCGCTAAATTGGGTACGCTAATCGCCCACTCGTCCTCTTGCTGACTCAGCGTAAGCTCAATATCACCGTTTAAATTACCCTCTAGCTGATCCACGAAGTGGGCAGGGTTAAACTGATCCAGACGGATAGTCGTATTGACCTGTAGCGGTGCTACCCAGCTGATGTTGCCTGCGCTGCGCAGGGAGCTTTCGTCGACTGCGAGGGTGAGCGGTTGCCAGCTGAACTGTTCTAGATCGCCCTCGCCGGTGACGCTAATTTGCGTGCGCGGCAGGCTCGGGCCCTCAACCGTCATAGCTAACTGAGCACTATAATCGCTTAGGCTGCCGGTTAACTGTAGATCCAGGCCATCGACTATATAAGGCTCGGTGGAAGCTTCGCCTTGGGCTGTCGCGTTTTCAGTGCTGTCATCGACGCTTTCATCTCTACTGATATCTTCGCTGACAGGCAAAGGCCACTGCACTTGGTCACTTTGCAGCTGCAGTTGAAACGGCAGCGTCGGGGCGAGTGCGTCGACTTGACCGCTTAGTGACGCATTGACCGCACCGGATGCATCCAACTGGGCTTCAAGTGCATCCAGTGGGCCAGACAGCGTCAAGATTAAAGATTCACCACTTAACTCTGGGTATATCTCAGGTAAAAACAGTTCGACGGCTAAACGTGCTTCGAGTGGGTAATTTCCGGTTAAGGTGGCGCTCGCGGTTAATTCAGCCTCTACATCCGGGGTAACAACGGAAAGCTCAGTTACTTCGACGTTATCACCTTCGGTTAACAACCCAAGCCGCAGTCGCTCAACGCGGTACTCGGTGGCTCCTTCCAATCGGAAATCGTTGAGCGTGAATTCAGGTATTTGGATATCTACCGGTAGCGTGATATCCGGTAGTTCCAGGCGCTCGCGTTCTTCGAGCTGCTGTTCTGGCGTATCCACCGCCGCCTGGACCTCTTGGGGTGGTTGATTGAGCAAGATGGCGGCATCGATAGCTTCAGCATAAAGCGTTGTTTCAATGCCTTGAGTTAGCAGAACGCCCGACGATGGTGGCAAGTATAGGCGGGGTTGCTCCAGGTGCGTTGGCGAGAGTCGTACCGAGTTTCCTTCAGCAAGGGCCGCCGAACTTAATGAGCGCCACGCCACTTCGGTACCATCGGCAAGCCTAAGGCTAACATCGTCCAGCAGTAGCGAACGAAGTTCGATGGGAAAAGGAAAACGAATAGCCAGCGGGCTCCCTGCTTCTTCGGGAGGTGGCGCTTGCTCACCGGATGAACCTAGCCGGATGTCGGCGCCTACCACACGCAGCGTATCGATGCATAAGCGCCCTGACAGCACACAGTCATCCGCCCACTGCAGTTCGAACTCATCCACGTTTACGCGAGTTTCGCCCAGCTGTAGCTGGAAATCTTCGAGCTGAAAATGGTCGAGCAAGCCACCTTCATGATGTGCATAGGAGAAAAAATCGCGCTGTTCTCCCTGGGAGAGCAGCACGCCGGTGCCCCAGGGTGATAACGCTATCCCCACAATCAGCGCCACAATGCCGAACAGCCAAATAGGCAGTACGATCACGAGTCGCACAAGGCTCCAGAACAGGAGCCAGACGCGATATTTGGGAGACAACATACGGCGTTTATCAGACGTAGCTGGTGCAACCTGCGACAAGTCTTTCTCCTAGAATTCCGGTCCGATGGAAAAGTGCAAACGCCAATCGTCTTCGTGGTCAAAAGGGTGGGCGATGTCAAAGCGAATGGGCCCCACCGGCGAGACCCAGCGCACCCCGGCCCCGGCGCCCGTTTTCAAATCATTAGGCCCCCAGTTATCAAATGCATCGCCGTTATCTATAAAGGTGGCGCCCCACCAATCCCCCGTTACTCGACGCTGATATTCCAGAGTCGAGGTGAGCATTTGCTGCCCACCGCGTAGCCGTCCCTCTTCGTTGCGGGGAGATAAGCTCTCATAGGAGTAACCACGCACGCTGCGGTCACCACCCGCGAAAAAACGCAGCGATGGTGGTATTTTGGCAAAGTCATCGGTTTCAATGGCGCCTAAACTAATACGCGCCAAGAAGCGATTGTCGTTGCCGATCATACGGATCCACTCCGTATCCCCCGTGATGCGGGCGAATGTTGCATCCGAGCCCCAAACGGTATCGGAATACTCTAACGAGAGCTGCTGACGATCACCCCATAATGGAAAGCGCTGAGGGCGTGTCCGCGTACGCGACCACTGGATACCTGGATAGAAGAGCCACACTTGATCCGCTTCACCGCCCTGTTCGAAGTCCTCATAGGTAGTGCGGAAATAGACCGTTTGGACCCAATCGTTATCAAACTCCCATCGCCGGGCCAGCTCGACGGTACCTTCTAGCGACTGGGTATCACTATCGTCGATATTACGGATGCCATATTGAAGCCGATAACTATCGCGAAGTGGATCCTCAAGCGGCACGTTATATACGCCGGTAAATCGCTGCTCCGGAGCGGATAAATAGAGGTCATGATCAAGGCTATGACCATAGCGATTAATCCATGGCTGTTCCCAGCCGAAACGCAGCCTCGGCCCTACATCGGTGGCGTAGCCCACACCCACTTCAAACTGGTGACGATCAGCGGGTTCAACAGTGACGTCGATAGGCAGCTGTTTATCACTGGAGGTATTGAGACCAAGCGCGCTGGCCAAAGCAGCACTGGTGACTCGCGGGCGCTCTGGCTGAGAGGCGGTGGCTTCACTCCACCAAGGATCACCACCACCAGAGGGAGCGATGGTTAATTCTTGAGCTGTTTCAAGGCGCGGGCGCACTGACACCGAGCTAAACCAGCCGGTTTCAGCAAGCGATTGATTATAGTCTGCCAGGGCCTGTGCCAAATAGGGGTCGCCTCGCTCAAAGGGCTGCATGCGACGCAGCCGATCAAGCTCAATATGGCTGCCTATAATGGAGGATTCACCAAATTGGTAGCGGGGGCCACTGTCAAAACCCATATAGAGGCGCGCACTTTGTAGGTACGGACGCACTTCCATGCGCCGATCTGTAAAGCCCCAGTCAAAGTAGCCACGCTCGATAGCCAATCCTGAAAATTGGCTGCTTAATCGATCCCAGGGGGCATGCCGTAACACATCCCCTTCTTCCAGGGGAAAGTCTTCTACGGCCTGTTGGAAAGGCGGGTCTTCACTCGCATCGCCTTCCACATTGATTGACAGAATTTCAATCTCAACCTGAGGGCCGGGCTCGATTTCAAGCCACGCACGTTCATCAGTGGCGCGTTCAAGCGTTATTTCAGGTTCGTAATAGCCATAAACACGCATTGCTTCCTCGGTACGCCGACGAATCTCGCCCTCTAAACGCACCTCGGTGTATTGTGCCGCATCGATGTTCTGTAAATAGGCTTGAATATTGCCTTCGACCTCATCAGAAACACCCTCGATAGTCGCTTCTAATGCCCATGCGCCAGGTGAAACGCACAGCAGCGATAGCACGACTGTAAAGGTGCGCTCTGTGGCTGATGTCCATCGCCGTTGTCTTCCCATACATTTTTATCCAAACCTAAATCAGCGGCTTCATCGCCTAAGCATTTCAACGCATTAGCATGTTAAAAATTAAGCAATCACACTCATACTTCCAATGAGACTCATTAACGCAACATTTCTAACTGAGCACTGAAGGCAAGCTGTGCCTGACGCACTTGACGCACATCGCTTTCCAGCGAATTAAGCCGTTGAGACCACTCCTGCTCCAACGCTTCCAGGGCTGCTTGATCTACTGGTGCCTCTATCTCTGCAACGGATGTTTCCAGCTCATCAAAACGGGCCTCTATCGCGGTTCTTTGCGCCGCCAGCTGCTCTTCCCAAGCGCTACTGATACTGTTGAGCTGGCTATCCAGTCCCTCAATGCGCTGGTCGGTCAATTGCTCCAGATGAGACACTTCCTGAACAAGGTTTTGACGGCCCGACGACCCCGTTTGTTCCAAGGCGTCAAGAGATTCCCGCACCGCCATTAATTGACTATCGCGCAGTTCGGCTTGCTCTCTAAGCTGAGACAACTGCTGCACCAGTGTGTTGATGGAATCACTAGAGACCGTATCCTCGCTAGAAGTGAGAAAACCGTATAACTCTTCCCGGGTAGCGGCCAACGACATTGATAGCTGCTCCTGCTCTTGGAAAAGAGTCGACATCTGAGCTTGTACAAAGGTTATCGTATCTTGTACGCCAGTGTCATCCGAATCCAACCGAGCATGCACATTGGAGACTTCCCCACTCACCCGATGCAACTCATCTAACAGTCGTTCACGTTCGTACCAAAGTCCAGCCGCCGCTGCGCCCATTAGCGCAATAATCAGTAGCAAAGATAGCCATAGTGGCCATAGCGTGGGCCCCTTTCGGTGACGCAAGTGGTGCGCCGTCAAGCTTTGATCCACATCGGGCACTATACGAGAGGATGCGGTGGCGTCTGGCATGACATTTCCTCAAAGAGTCTTCGGGTCGGCACGACGGCCAATACCTCGGTACATTAATCCACAGCTGGCAACAAACTCAGGGTCGTAAATATTGCGTCCATCTAAGACGAGCTTAGCGTTTAGTAGTGCGCCGAGTCGGTGCCAGTCTGGGTTCCAATACGTTTTCCATTCGGTCACCAGCATCAGTACATCGGCTCCCTCACAGGCTTGGTAGGGGTCATGCGTATAGGTGCGCAGGTCGTCACGCTCGCCTACCAAGGCGTGAAGCGCAGGCACTGCCGCCGGGTCGTGGAGTTGAACATGAACACCCTGCGCCCAAAGTGCCTCGAGCAGCGTTAACACTGGCGCGTGGTCAATACGCGCGGTGCCAGGCTTGAACGCCGCGCCCCATATTGCCACTGTTTTACCTGCCAACTCGCCCGCAAAGTGAGCCCAGAGCTTACGGAATAGGGTCTCTTTCTTCTGTTCGTTAATATCCATTACCTGCTCAAGCAGTGCTGAATAGCGGCCGCTTTGCAGCTGAACATCGGCCAGACGCATCAAGTCCCGGGAGAAGTTCGGCCCACCAAACCCACAACCGGGGTAGAGATACTCAAACCCGATGCGTGAGTCGGCGCCCATCCCCTGGCGGACATGCTCAACATCCACCCCCAGGGTATCAGCCAAGCCCGCAATTTCATTCATATAACTGATGCGCGTGGCGAGCATGCCATTAATAGCCAGTTTGGTGAGCTCGGCAGCGCGGCGCGGCATACACTGAAATACCTCGCTGCGGCGGTTAAAGGCGCGTAAGAGCTCCCTGGTCACCTGCTCACCAGTGGCATCGTCGCAGCCTAATAGCCGCCGTGTGGGGCGGGTAAACGAGTCCCACGCCCGTCCCTCTTCCAACGTATCAGGGAGCGCCACGCTGGTGTGCTGCATGCCCATCAGCGCATGCAGGCGCTCGGTCTCGCCAACCGGGAACGTTGAATTATTGATAAGCACGATGCCGTGCTGATCGACCAGCAGCGGGTCTTCAACCAGCGCACTGGCTGAACTACGCTGCGCAGGAGATAACGCCAGCCAGATCACTTCAGGCGTGTGGGCCTCTTTAAGCTGCTCAATGACCTGCAGCGTCCCTTCCGCAAGGCCATGCTCCAGATGCGCCATCAGTTGAGGTTCGCTGCGGAGCCAATCTACTTGGGAAAGTGCTGACCAGGGGGCATCAGCGTGTGGCAACCACTGCACCTGATGCCCCACCCAGGCCAACGCAGCGGCGGCTGTCGCTGCGCTCAATTCGCTACCGTAAAGTAACACCCGCATGGGTTACTCTCCCTGTTGGTAACGTGATAGCAGGGCTTGGAAACCCTCACCAAACTCAGGGTGACGACGCGCATAGGCAAGCGTGGCTTCAAGGTAACCCAGCGGCTGACCACAGTCATAGGTAGTGCCCTGCATACGGTATGCCTGAACGCCCGACTGTTCGCGCAGGGTCTCCAGCGCATCGGTGAGTTGAATTTCACCGCCCGCACCGGGCTGTGTTGCTTCTAAAATAGGGAAAATATGGCCTGGCAGCGCATAACGACCAATCACTGCTAGATTTGAGGGCGCCGCATCACGCTTCGGCTTTTCCACCATACCCACTAGATCTGCCGATTGATTTGGGGCAGGCACGTCACCGGCTGGCGCCACGATGCCATATTTCTCAACTTGCTCCCAGGCTACCTCTTCTACCATCAGCTGCGCCGTTTGCTGCTGATCATACGCCGCCAACATGCCGGCCAAATCGGTCGACTCGTTGGCACTATTATCGACCAGCACATCGGGAAGCAGCACAGCAAAAGGCTCATTGTCACCAATGATCGGGCGAGCGCATAGCACCGCGTGACCCAGCCCTAACGGAACACCCTGACGAATACTGATAATGCTGACATCATCAGGCACTAAGTTGCGTAGCATCGCCAAAAGCTCGTGCTTACCCTTCGCTTCCAGGCTGGCTTCAAGCTCGGCGTGGGTGTCGAAGTGGTTTTCGATAGCGCTTTTGTTGCTACTGGTGACCAGCACTATCTCGCGAATACCCGCGGCAATCGCCTCTTCGACCACATATTGAATGACTGGCCTATCAACAATCGTAATCATCTCCTTGGGAATAGCCTTCGAAGCCGGCAAGCAGCGGGTGCCAAACCCAGCAACAGGAAGTACGGCCTTGCGAATCATAGAGAGGTCCTTTTCATGCGTTCCGACACAGGAGTGGTTAGAATGTCCATAATACTGAAGGCGTGGATGGATGCCACCTCGCCAATGGACGATAACCAGTGATTAAGCGTCAACTTTTCGCTTAATGCTCAATGACAATGGGAGTCAAAACATGCAAGCGACACCACAGGATAGCACTGCTGGTCACTATCAAGGCAACGTCGATGCCGCCGAAGTCGCTAAATTTGAAGCGCTCGCTAGCCGCTGGTGGGATCCGCAGGGTGAATTTAAACCGCTCCACGAGATTAACCCTTTGCGCCTCGATTTTATTGATGCGCGCGCAGGGCTGGCGGGTAAAAAAGTGCTGGATGTGGGGTGTGGCGGCGGCATTTTGAGTGAATCGATGGCCAATCGCGGGGCGAAAGTAACCGGCATTGATCTGGGTGAAGCGCCACTAGCGGTGGCTAGGCTGCACGCGGAAGAACGCGGCGTTGAGGTTGATTATCAGCACATCAGTGTGGAAGCCATGGCGATTCAAAAGCCCGGCTTTTACGATGTAGTGACCTGCATGGAGATGCTTGAGCACGTACCCGATCCCGCCTCTGTCATTCGAGCCTGCAGTGCCTTGGTTCGCCCAGGTGGCTATGTGTTCTTTTCTACGCTGAATCGCACTGCCAAGTCCTACGCATTCGCAATACTAGGCGCCGAGTACGTGCTTAGACTGCTGCCCCGGGGTACGCATAACTATTCGAAATTTATCCGCCCTTCAGAAATGGCCGCTTGGTCACGCGACAGTGGTTTAGAAGTACGTGAACAGACAGGTCTTACCTATAACCCGCTAACCCGACACTACCGTTTAGTTGGCCATGATGTCTCGGTCAACTACATGATGTACTGCCGTAAGGTGAGCGAATAAATGCCGATGCAAGCGCCCCAAGCGATTCTCTTCGATTTAGACGGCACCCTGGTCGATACCGCCCCCGATTTGGCCCGAGCTACCAATGCACTACGTACTCATCACGGGTTAGAGCCGCTTCCCTTTGAAGTGATCCGTCGACAGGTCTCTAATGGTGGTAGCGCGCTAGTTACGCTGGCGCTGGGTTTAGAAGCGAAAGCGGACGGACATATTCAAGCACGGCAGTTTCTGCTGGATGCCTACGAGCAGGCAGTGGCCGTGTATAGCCAGGTTTTTTCGCCGCTCGATGTATGGCTGAAAGAGTGGCATGGTAACCAGCGGCCCTGGGGGATTGTAACCAATAAACCTCGCCGCTATACGCTACCGTTATTAAACGCATTAGCGCTCCAGCCCGGCGCCCTGCTGTGTGCGGATGATCTGAGTGTTAAAAAGCCAGCCCCTGAGCCACTCTGGGAAGCTGCCCGGCGACTAGGCGTTGAACCTGAGCAGTGCTGGTATATCGGCGATCACGCCCGGGATATCGAGGCGGCCGTCGCCGCAGGCATGACCGCCGTGGCCGTTGGCTACGGCTATATCAGCGAAGAGGATGACTATCAGCAGTGGCCTGCTGACTTGTGGTTTGGAGAGTGCCACGCACTGGTCGATGCCCTGAACGAATTTAAACGCTAAGTACCTCGGGCATCGACTGGCAGATAAGGGTTTTAAAAGTAAGCGCTATACCCGTGGTGGCTGGGCATCAAGCTTTTGGCCGTTGGTGCCTTTACTGTCTGGCCCCATAAGCCATAAGTATGTAGGCATGATGTCTTCCGGCGTGCGCAAAGTGAAGGGATCCTCACCGGGAAACGCGGTACGCCGCATTTGAGTGCGCGTAGCCCCAGGATTGAGAGAATTAACGCGTACATTGGTTTGGTTATCCAACTCGTCGGCCAACACCTCGACAAACCCTTCGGTGGCGAACTTAGAGACCGAGTATGCCCCCCAATAGGCGCGGCCTTTACGGCCGACGCTGGAGGAGGTAAAAATGACCGATGCATCGTCAGACGCTTGCAGCAGAGGCAATAGCGCTTGGGTCATCCAGATTGGTCCGTTAATGTTCACCTGCATTACCTGCTGCCAAAGCTCCGGATTATACTGCTCGAAAGGCGTGATACGACCCAACAGCCCGGCGTTATGCAGCAAACCGTCCAAGCGGCCAAACTCTTTATCCAGCGTTTCCGCCATATCATGAAAATCTTTTAACGTGGCGCCTTCAAAATTGAGCGGGAAAATCGCTGGCTGCGGGCCCCCAGCGGCTTCGATTTCATCATAAACGCGCTCTAACTTGGCAATAGTGCGCCCCAATAGAATCACGGTTGCTCCGTGTTGGGCATAGCTCAACGCTGCCGCACGGCCAATCCCGTCCCCTGCGCCGGTTACCAACACGATGCGATTTTCCAATAGGTTGGGCGCTGGTTGATAGTCGATCTTGCAGCTCATGCTGATTCCTTGAAGCAAAAAATTTTAACTTGCTGATTGGCGTAAAAAGTCATTGGCAAGGCCCGCGGCACTGCTTTGCGGGTAGTCATCGCGCACTTGCTCAAGTAGCTCACGGCTGCGCTCTGCTTCGCCTTTACGCGCTTTCACTAAGCCTAGCTTATAGATCGCATCCGGCACTTTACTACTGCCGCTATATTCATCGATCACACGGCTAAACGCTTGGTCAGCGGCATCCAGCTCGCCTTCCGCAGCATATAGCTCGCCCAGCCAGTAGTGACCATTAGCCGTTAGACTAGTATCAGGGTGATCGGTAACGAAGGCCTCAAAGGCCGCGATCGCTTCGTCAAAACGGCGCGCCTGAACATGTCCGAAGGCGGCTTGGTAATCGGCTTGGGCACCCTCACTTACGTTGCGGGTAGAAGGCGCATTGACAACTTCCTCGGCGGCTGCAGGCTCTACCGCTGGGGTTGACTGCTCAATCTGAGTTGGGCCGCTGCTCATCAGTCGATCTTCAATATCGAGATACTGCTGCTGTGATTGGCGACGCAGCTGTTCCAACTGGTGACGAAGCTCTTCAATCTGACCGCGTAGCTGCTGAATTTCCTGCTGGTGCTCCTGTACCTGGTTAAACAGCACAAGATTGCCGCTGGATGCTTCCTGGCGCTGCGTCTGCTGATAGAAGCTGCTGTTGGAAGAGTTGGATAGGTCTTGCACGAGTGGCTGTTGAGCGGCGGCCGTTAAAGGCAATACGGATAGCGGGAGCACTATGGCTCCCGCACCGCACAGCCTCTCAATAAAACGCTTGAGACTGTGATTCATGATGACTCCGGAGACGTAAACGGCGTGCGGTTAGCCGCACGCCGGATTCATCAGTGGTTAAGCATTCAATTGTTAAATGCTTAGTAGTTAAATACGACGCGACGGTTCTGAGCGTAAGCGCTCTCGTCTTGGCCATTGACGGCCGGACGCTCTTCACCATAGCTAACCACGCTCATTTGTGAAGAAGAAACACCCTGAATATTCAGGAAGCGTTCTACTGCACCGGCACGACGCTCACCTAGCGCCATGTTGTATTCACGGGTACCGCGTTCATCGGTATGTCCGTGGAGTACCACTTGAGCATTAGGGTTGGCACGCAAATAGCGCGCGTGTGCCATTACAACGGATTCGTACTCGCTCTTAATTGTATCGCGGTCGTAATCGAAATAGATGGTGCGTACTTCTGGGATGCGTGAATCAGCCTGCTGACCAGCGCCTGAACCAGATGTGGAACCATACTGACTACCCGTGCCTGTACCCGAAGTGCTGGAACCGGTCGTGCTGCCATCCTGGCTACCGTACGAGTCACCGTCTTGGGTTCCGCCGGTGCTGGAACAGCCAGCGATTACCACGATAGATAGCGCTGCTGCTAATGAGCGAGCCAACGGTTTAAGTTGCATAATCAGACTCCTTGCCTGAAAACTAAAAATTTCGATGTTTATCGACTAATTTGATCAATTTAAGAAGGGTGACCAAGCTGGATCACGTACATCACCTTGTGCTGATGGCAACCTAAATGATGAGCGACCATCTGCTGAAACAGCACTAAGCACCCCATTACCACCCTGTTGGGTAGCGAAGATTACCATGGTCCCGTTCGGCGCAACACTAGGAGATTCATCTCTTGTTGATTCACTTAATACCACTAAGCGGTCACCGCTTAGATCCTGCCTTGCCACTTGATAACCATTGCTTGAGCGGTGGATCAAAAATATCTGCTCACCATCCGGCGAGTAGCGACCACGGGCGTTGTAGTTACCGGTAAATGTCAGGCGCTGGGCCTCGCCCCCACCCAATGAATACTGGTAAAGCTGGGGACCACCGCTACGATCGGAGGTAAACAGCAGGCTTTGGCCATCTGGCGCCCATGCTGGCTCAGTATCGATGCTGTTATTGTTGGTGATGCGCTCTGCGGAACGGCTGCCAACATCCATGATGTAAATTTCAGGCTGGCCATCTTTAGACAGTGACATGGCGATACGTCGACCGTCTGGTGACCATGCCGGTGCGCCGTTAATGCCTTCAAACGAGGTCGCTTGCACGCGCTGGCCAGTAGCCACATCCTGAATATAGATTGCCGGGCGCTCAGTCTCAAAGGAGACATAGGCGAGCTTGGTACCATCGGGTGACCACGCTGGTGACATTATAGGCTCATCAGAGGTCAACACCTGCTCGCTGCGTCGGCCATCGGCGTCGGCAACGTACAGACCAAACTGCATATCGTCACCGATACCCTGAGCAGTGACATAGGCAATTTTGGTGGAGAAAGCGCCGCGGATATCGGTAATCTCTTCAAAGATTTGATCGCTGATATAGTGTGCCGCGCCACGCAGGTCATCGCCTCTCACTGTTACAGTTTCACCAATCATTCGACGCTGTCCGCTGATATCCATCAGTTCAAACTGAAGCTCAAAGCCACCGTCAGTTTGTTCTGCCTGGCCGACGACCAGATAGCGCACATCTAGCGAACGCCAGGTGTCAAACTGAACATCATCAGATTGGCTAGGTTGCTCAAACATAGCGCTACGCGCTAAGGGGGCAAAATAGCCACTGCGCTCAAGGTCATCTTGAACAATCTGTGCGACATCTTCGGGTAGACCGTCTGAACCAGCGAACGGCACCACCCCAATTGGCAGCGCTTGATCGCTGCCTCGCGTGATCTCAATGGTTAAGTTAGCACTTGCCGCACTGCTGACTAGCAGCAACAGACAGAACAACCACACTTTGCTCAAGCTATGCATCAGCGAACATCTCCTGGAGTAAATCGCAGATTAAACTGACGTAAATTACGCTGCTGATCGGCTGGTAAATCTCGCAATTCACCAAACGGTGCAGCATGTTCCACGGCCTGCATCACAGACCGGTCAAAAGCACTATCGCCGCTTGATGTCACAATCGACGTTGCCAACAACTCTCCTGAAGGCCCTAGCCGTACCTGTAGGGTAGCACTCATCGCATCACTTGCACCGGGCGGAATCACCCAGGCCTGCTCAACAGCACGACGAACAATGTTAATAAAGCTATTAGCCGCTTGTTCAGCCTGTTGGGCATTGGCAGCCGCTTCGGCCTCACCGGCGAGTTGGCGTTGCATAGCCGCCTCTGCAGCTTCCGCAGCTTCACGTTGGCGCTCAGCTTCTGCTTCACGGCGCTGCTGCTCTTCCGCTTCGCGTTGTCGCTGTGCTTCAGCCTCCTGCTCCCGCTGCGCCTCCTCTTGCTCGCGAAGACGCTGTTCTTCGGCTTCACGCTGGCTTTCTGCTTCAGCTTCTTCGCGCTGCAGTTGTTCTGCCGCTTCACGCTGACGTTCGGCTTCTTCCGCCTCACGGCGCTGCTGCTCTTCCGCTTCGCGTTGGCGTTCTGCTTCCGCCTCTTCGCGTTGCTGTTGCTCTGCGGCTTCCTGCTGGCGTTGCGCCTCTTCCACTTCACGCTGGCGCTGTGCGGCAGCTTCCGCTTCGGCTTCACGTTCAGCCGCTTCGGCCGCCTGCTGTTCAGCCTGCTCAGCCGCTTCTTCAGCTCTGCGCTGGGCCTCATTCTCCGCGGCCGCACGTGCTTCTTCTAACGCTTGCGCCTCTGCTTCCGCCGCCTGCTGGGCCGCATCATCTGCGGCTTGCTGTTCGGCAGCGGCCTGCTCTTCACTGGCTGAAGGCTCTTCCGGTGCTTCAGGCTCGGTAGGGGCTTCGGCGGGCGCATTCATCGCCGCCTGCTCTTCTGTTGACTGCTGTGCCTGATTGGTAAACGTTTCGGTACTTACCAACGTCGCCTGCACAATTGAGGAGCTGTCAGGCTCTGCGTCGCGACTAGGTAGACTGATCAAACTAAACGCTACAATCGCGACGTGCACGCCTACCGCCAGAACAGTCGGCCACTTGTAGCCGACATCTTGAGGATCGCGCGGGGTTTTCAGTGCCATGTGCTGCGCCTTGCCCTTACCCATCTTGTGGCGGCTCAGAAAGCAGCCCCACGTTAGCCACACCAGCGCCTTGCAGGGTACTCATCAAGACGACAATCTGTCCGTAGGCCACATTTTGGTCACCGCGCACCATCACGGGTGTACCTGGCCGACGCTCTAGAATCGTTGTCACTCTTGAGGACATCTCATCCAGCGTGACCGACGTGGAGTCTTCCCCCAGCGTGATGAAGTACCCACCGTCGCGATTAACCGAGATAATGATGGGATCATTATCTTCCTGGGTCTCAATGGGCTGAGAGGTGACTTGCGGCAACTCAACTTGTACGCCCTGGGTCAACATGGGCGCGGTGATCATGAAAACCACCAGCAGTACCAGCATGATGTCAATGAAAGGGACAACGTTAATCTCCGCCATCGGCTTGCTTTTACCGCTACGATTGAATGGTCCTTGCATGGCTCTCTCCCTTAGCTGGCGCTCGTTTTGCCGTCACGCCCTTGCAAATTGCGATGCAGGATAGCGTGAAACTCTTCAGCAAAGTCTTCGTATTTACCCAGCAGGCGAGAAGACGTGTTGGACAGTCGGTTATAGAAAATCACCGCTGGGATCGCCGCAAATAGACCCATGGCTGTCGCAATTAGCGCTTCGGCAATCCAGGGAGCCACCGTGGCTAGGGTTGCTTGTTGCGTCAGAGATAGCGCCTGAAAAGACCCCATGATTCCCCATACAGTGCCAAACAGGCCGATATAGGGGCTAACAGAGGCAACGGTGGCCAGGAATACTAAATGTTGAGTTAAGCGATCCTCTTCCCGTGACCACGCGACCCGCATGCTACGCTGCACGCCTTCTAGCACGGTATCCGGGTCACGGGTTTTAGGCATCAAGCGGTTAAATTCGCGGAAACCGGATTGAAAAATATGTTCGGCGCCGTGGCGCGGGTCGTCCGCTGGGATCTCACGGTAGAGCTCGTTTAAGTCGACACCTGACCAAAAAGCCTCCTCAAATTGGTTGTACTCTTTCTTGGCGCGGCCCAACGCAATGCTGCGCTGAAAAATTACTACCCACGAGAGGATCGACCCCACCAGCAGTAGCAGCATTACCAGTTGCACTACCGTACTGGCACTCATTATCAAATGGGGAATGGACATGGTGTTATCGTTCACAGGTGCCCTCATCAATCTATTAGGGTCGGGATTGCCGACGCAGTGAGTGACCTCTTGGTTAAGAGGCCCGGGTCAAAACTTTAAGCGACGCTGGCCATGCTTTTGGCCGTAGACGCTCGGTGCTCAAGCAGGCTATCTCGACTGTGGCAGAGCAAAGGAGTTCCTCTCCACGCCAAACCTGCTGTTCAAATGTCATTCGACAGCGCCCAACGTCGGAAATGTGAGCACTAATTTGCAACGCATCGTCTAGGCAAGCCGGTTTCGCGTAGTGACAGGCCAAGCGGTATACCACTAGCTGTGTACCTTCGTCTAGCAGCGTTTGCTGATTCAGGCCCAACTGTCGGAGCCATTCGCTGCGCGCACGCTCCATAAACTTCAAGTAGTTAACGTAGTAGACAATGCCGCCTGCGTCAGTATCTTCCATATAAACGCGCAGCGGCAGGCGATAACTATCGTTCGCAGGCACGCTCACTTGCTTACTCACGGACGGCGCTCTCCTTCCATATCGGTTGCCTGTTCGTGAGGCACGCGCTCAAAGTGCAGCCATGCCTGGCGGGTGACCACCCGGCCTCGGGGGGTCCGCATCATTAAGCCCTGCTGAATAAGATAGGGCTCAATAACGTCTTCGATCGTGTCACGCTCTTCACTGATCGCAGCGGCGAGTGAATCAATGCCCACCGGCCCACCGTCAAATTTATCGATCATGGCTAGCAGTAGTCGTCGATCCATATGATCCAAACCGTGATGATCCACATTGAGCATGTTGAGTGCCGCATCAGCCATGGCGACATCGACTACGCCGTTGCCTTTCATTTCGGCGTAATCTCTCACCCGGCGCAGCAATCGGTTGGCAATTCGCGGCGTACCACGTGAACGTCTGGCTACTTCAATGGCGCCATCGTGGCTGGTTTCAACGCCTAACAAGCGCGCCGAGCGCGAGACAATTTCTGTTAGCTCTTCGAGGTTATAAAACTCAAGCCGCTGCACGATACCAAACCGGTCACGCAGCGGGGAAGTCAGTAACCCTGCCCGGGTAGTGGCACCCACCAGGGTGAAGCGGGGAAGATCCAGTTTAATCGAACGCGCCGCAGGCCCTTCGCCAATCATGATGTCGAGCTGAAAATCTTCCATGGCTGGGTAGAGCACTTCCTCAACCACCGGCGAAAGGCGATGAATTTCGTCGATAAAGAGTACATCGCCAGGCTCTAAATTAGTCAGCATGGCGGCTAAATCGCCTGCCCGCTCAAGTACCGGGCCGGAAGTCGATTTCATACCGACCCCCATCTCGGTGGCAATAATATGCGCAAGGGTCGTTTTACCCAACCCTGGGGGGCCAAATACTAGGGTGTGATCCAGGCTCTCTTCGCGCTGCCGGGCGGCGCCGATAAAGATTTCCAGCTGTTCACGCACACGCGGCTGGCCAATATAGTCATCCAGCCGCTTAGGGCGAATCGCGTAATCAATACGCCCCTCCCCCTGTTCAGGCTCAGCGGCGATCAGCCGATCGTGTTCTAACATAGGTGCTCTTCTTTATGGCGATTCAGAAAGGTCTATTAACAAAGGCCTATTAACAAAGGCCTATTAACAAAGGACTATCCGCTACCCGCAATTTCGTATTTATTCCGCTCTGCTTAGCCACTCATGCGCTGGGTGAGAGCGGCTTTAATCAGCGCTTCGGTGGACTGATTGGGGTCGATATCGGCGAGCATTTTCGACGCCTCAGTCAGTTTATACCCCAAGCTAACTAATGCGGCTTCCGCATCGGCGAGGCTATCACGGGCAGCGGCGCGGCCATTAGTGGCCTCAAGGGGCAGCAGCGTGTTGCTGCCGTCTTCCCACTCGGGGAAACGGTCGCGCATTTCAATAATCAGCCGCTCAGCGGTTTTCTTACCCACCCCTGGCAGTGCTGTCAGCGCTTTGCTGTCGTCATCACGGACGCAGCGCATAAAGGCGTCTTCGTCCATACCCGACAGGATGGCTAGTGCAAGCTTGGGCCCTACGCCATTGACCTTAATTAATGCGCGAAAGAGAGCACGTTCGTGCTCACGGCCGAACCCATAGAGTAAGTGGGCGTCATCACGAATGGTTAAATGAGTGAATAATGAAACGCTCTCGTTGATCGCCGGAAGTGCAACCAGCGTATTCATTGAGGTTTCCAGTTCGTAACCTACGCCGTGAACGTCGATCACAATCCAGGGAGGTTGCTTTGCCACTAGCTGACCACTCAGACGTCCAATCATAAATTCGCTCGCACCGGAATGAAAAAATAGAGTAAAAAACAGATGATTACTATAAAGCGACTCTGTACAGGTGACCAGTAGTTCAGCCACCGGTACAGCGGGAATTAAAGCCGCCAGCGTCCGGTGGAGCGACGCCGGCCCCTAGATGGCGCAGCGGGCAACCCTTGGGTGTTAATGACAGAGCCGTTATAAGCATGGGTTAGCGCAATGGCTAACGCATCGGCGGCATCAGCTTGAGGGGTAGCAGAGAGCTGCAGAATAGCAGTCACCATATGCTGCACCTGCTCTTTATCCGCGCCGCCCTGGCCGGTCACCGCCTGCTTAATCTGCCGCGCGGCATACTCTGCAAGGCTCAAGCCATGATTGGCCATACACACCATTGCCGCCCCCCGAGCCTGGCCCAGCTTTAGCGCTGAATCGGGGTTTTTGGCCATAAATACCCGCTCAATGGCCACTTGGGAAGGTCGATGCAGGCCCACGACTTCGCTAAGGCCGGCGTAAATTTGCGCCAAGCGCTGCTCTAAGGCCCCTTCCGCCGTACGAATACAGCCACTCGCTACGTAGCTGGGCTTAACGCCAATAATATCGATCACCCCGTAACCGGTTACCCGTGAGCCAGGGTCTATGCCCAAAATGCGAATGGGTACGACGGGCTTTTGCTCTTCCATGGCGTCGTTACTCGTGTGACTAGAACATACAAAAACACCGACGCCGTGGCGTCGGTGTTGAACGGCCAACCGAACCGATTTATTCGGCGGTGGGTTCCGCTTTGACTTTCTGGCGTAGACGGATGTTCAAATCTTTCAACTGCTCGGGGCTGACTTCGCCCGGTGCGTTGGTCATCAAACAGGCAGCGCTTTGGGTTTTCGGGAAGGCGATGACTTCACGAATAGTCTTGGCACCGACCATCAGCATGACCAAGCGATCCAAGCCAAAAGCTAAGCCACCATGAGGCGGCGCGCCGTACTGAAGCGCATCCAGCAGAAAGCCGAATTTCTCTTGGGCTTCTTCTTCACCAATACCAAGGATCTCAAACACCGTGCTTTGCATGGCTTGGTCGTGGATACGGATCGAACCACCGCCTAACTCGGTGCCGTTGAGCACCATATCGTAAGCGCGTGAAAGCGCCTTGGCAGGATCGGCCTTGAGCTTTTCCGGCGTGCAGGAAGGCGCAGTGAAGGGGTGGTGCAGCGGGCTTAAGCGACCATTGTCGTCGGCTTCAAACATCGGGAAGTCGACGACCCAAAGTGGTGCCCACTCTTGAGTATAGAGCTCCAGATCAGCACCCAGCTTGACGCGCAGCGCGCCAATGGCTTCGTTAACGATCCGGGCTTTATCGGCACCAAAGAAGATAATGTCACCATCTTCAGCGCCCACACGATCGAGCAGCTCTTCAACGATATTTTCCATAAACTTGACGATCGGAGACTGCAGACCTTCAAGCCCTTTGGCGCGCTCGTTGACTTTAATCCACGCCAGGCCTTTGGCACCGTAGATGCCGACAAACTTGGTGTACTCATCGATCTCTTTGCGCGACAGCTTAGCACCACCGGGCACTTTCAGCGCCGCAACACGGCCATCATCTGCGCTGGCAGGACCAGAGAAGACTTTGAAATCGACTTGCTTCATAAGGTCGTCGACATCGGTCAGTTCCAACGGAATGCGTAGATCCGGTTTGTCAGAGCCAAAACGATCCATCGCTTCCTGCCAGGTCATGCGCGGAAATTCAGGTAGTTCGGCTTTTAATACGTCCTTGAACAGCTGACGAATCATGGTTTCAGTAATGCCCATGATGTCATTCTCTTCCACGAAAGACGCCTCGATATCAATCTGGGTGAACTCAGGCTGACGGTCGGCGCGTAGGTCTTCATCGCGGAAGCACTTGGCAATTTGGTAGTAGCGGTCAAAGCCCGCCACCATCAACAGCTGCTTAAACAGCTGCGGGGACTGGGGCAGCGCAAAGAAACTGCCCGCGTGGGTACGGCTAGGCACCAGATAATCACGAGCACCTTCTGGCGTCGCGCGGGTGAGCACCGGCGTTTCGATATCCAGGAAGCCCTGGTTTTCGAGGTAAGCGCGCACGTTATGAGAAATACGCGAGCGTAGGCGCAGCTTCTCGATCATATCCGGGCGACGCAGATCGATATAGCGGTGCTTTAAGCGCACCTCTTCACCAACTCTACCATGCTCATCCAGCTGGAATGGCGGGGTAACGGCGGTATTGAGCACTTCAACGTCTTTTGCCAACACCTCAATCATACCCGTCGGCATGTTGGCGTTTTGGGTGCCTTCTGGGCGCAGCCGAACACGACCAGTGATACGCAGGACAAATTCACTACGGGCACGGTCGGCATTAGCGAACGCCTCGGCGGTATCAGGGTCGACCACGAACTGAGCGATGCCGTCGCGATCGCGCATATCGAGGAAAATTACCCCACCGTGGTCACGGCGGCGATGAACCCACCCGCATACCGTAACCGTTTGATCCACCAAAGTTTCGTTTAGCTGGCCGCAATAATGGCTGCGCATGTCAAATCCTGTTCTGTTACGTGGCAATGAGTGTGTCGCGGGCGTCCCGACCCTGACTGCTGCGGCTATGCCGCGGCGCCCTTGTCTGTGGGAGTAACGCTCTTAGCGGTAGCGCTGGAATCGCTTGCTTTACCGGCATCTGCAGAGGCAGTTTTGCCATCAGCAACCAGGTTCTTTTTGCTACCCGTTTTGAAATCGGTTTCGTACCAACCGCCGCCGGCCAAACGGAAACCCGCTGCCGAGACAAGCCGTTCCAAACCATCGCTTTGGCATGCAGGGCAATCCTTAAGGGGATCGGCGCTAATTTTCTGCAATTTTTCCATGCGATGGCCGCAGGCCTTGCACTCATATTCGTAGATGGGCATCTTGATGACTCCTAATAAGCTCAACCCTGACAAGCATGGTTCTGGCAAACATAGTTCTAAAAGGCTTAGCTCTGGCAGACCCAGTTCTAAAAGACTCAGTTCTGAAAAGAGAGAACAATGGCGAACACAAACGCTGCCAGGCTGCAATATGTGGCCAGTCGGGGTAAATTCCAAGGCTGCGGTTGATAAAGCGCCGCCATTATACCCTTTTGTGCCCCCTAGCGAGCAAGGTTATACAGCCCCCTGCAGTTAATGGAGAGAAGAAAATGCCCCATGCGGTGATACTGGATGCGCAAAGCCTCGGTCCCGAGATCAATTTGGCCGCCATTGAAGAGACGGTTTCAAACCTTGAGGTGTTTGAGCAGAGCACGACTCAACAAGCGCGGGAACGCCTTGCTAACGCCGATATAGCGATTGTGAACAAGGTAGTGCTGGACGCCGAGACGCTTCAGCAGTTGCCTAAACTGCGACTGATATGCGTGTTGGCGACAGGCCTCAATAATATCGATCTTGAGAGTGCAAAAGAACACAATATCGAAGTTAAAAACGTCGCGGCTTATGGCACCGCCAGCGTTTCTCAACACACTTTAATGCTCATCCTCGCGTTAGCCAATCGCCTCCCCCGCTACCAGCGCGATGTCGCCGCCGGCGAATGGCAGCGTAGCTCGTTCTTTTGCTTGCAGGATTACCCAACGCTCCAGCTGTCAGGCAAACAGCTAGTGATGGTTGGTCAAGGTGAATTAGGTACTGAAGTAGCACGCCTGGCGGAAGCCTTTGGCATGCAGGTCACCTTTGCCGCCCGCCCGGGTAATGAGGCGAATGATAAGCGCCCTGCCCTGGACGACCTGCTACCGGATGCCGATGTTATCAGTCTGCACTGCCCGTTGAGCGAGGCCACCAAACACTTGATTAACCGGGAACGCTTAGCGCGCGCCAAGAACTCGCTGCTATTGATCAACTGCGCCCGTGGCGGGGTTATCGATGAAGTGGCCGCGCTGGAGGCGCTGCGTAGCGGCAAGCTGGGTGGATTAGGTGTCGATGTACTGCCCGCTGAACCGCCCAGAGATGGCCATCCGCTGCTGGATGCCCTTAGCGAGCCGCTCAACTTAATCGTCACGCCTCACAACGCCTGGATCACACCGGAAGCGCGCCAGAATATTGTCAGCCTAACGGCCAACAATATTCTTGAATGGAAAAGCGCTAAATAGAAACTTGCCGACTAGCCAGAGTTTCTTAAAAGGTCTTACTGGGTGGCAAAGTGGCTCGGGGCGCGACAATTATCTAGCACCTCGAGCTCCACATGGGTAACCTGCGCCCCTTCTGAGCCCTGCCATAGCCATTCGCTCAGCAGCTTGACTGCGTCAGAGTGACCACACATCAACACTTCAACGCGGCCATCAGGCAAGTTTTTGGCGTAGCCGGTGAGGCTAAGCTGAAGGGCTTTCTCTAGAGTAGCACGGCGATACCAGACGCCCTGCACCTTGCCGGTCACCAAAGCACGTACACAGCAATCGCTCATCATTACCTCCTTACCTTGCTGGCCTTACCGAAGTGTTAAACAAACTCGCGTTTGACAATCACTGCACTGTTGCGCGGAATCAGAGGACGGCCACGGCGTAGCAGTAGTGAGCGGGTGAACGCTGCCCCAAACAGCAGTATTAGTGAACTGTAGTAGACCCATAGCAAAATCATTACCACCGACCCGGCAGCGCCATAGGTGGATGCTGTTGCGGTATACGCCAAGTAAATAGCAATCACGCTACGGCCTATGGTAAACAGCACGGCGGTTACGACAGCACCAATAAACACATCTTGCCAACGCAAAACAACGTCGGGAAGTACTTTAAAAATGGTGGCAAATAGTAAGGTGACGACGCCCAGCGAGACCAGCGACTCAACGGACGTGGTTAATAAGCTGGCATAAGGCACTAAATTATCGGCGGCCTGAAGCATACCGCGCAAAACAACGCCTAACACCAGCGATACCATCAGTATAAATCCGATGGAGAGCACCACCGTTAACGAGAGCAATCGACTTTTAATAAAGCGCAAAGCGCTATTAGAGGTGGGCTTTGCTGTTACGCCCCAAATGGTATTGAGCGAAAACTGCATCTGTGCAAAGACTGTCGTCGCCCCAATCACCAGCGCTCCCACGCCTAAAAGTGTTGGCAAGATACCGGACTCTTCTATTCTCGACTGGGCAACAGCCTGTTCAATAGCCACTGCTGCATCCATTCCCAATGTGCCTTGTAGCTGAGCGACTATTTGGCCATGGGCAGCCTCTTCACCCAATACAACACCGATTACCGTGACAGCGATAATAATCGTGGGCGCCAAGGAGAAAAGTGTATAGAACGCTAGTGAGCCCGCGTAGCTAAAGGCATTCCGCTCCAACCAAAGTGACGTGGCGTCTTGTACTACTCTCCACCAAAAGATAGCCGCGCTTTTAATCATAGTCACTCCCTGTGCTGGGTATCGATTTTAAGTATCCGGACGTTTTATAAGCGTTATCAATATCCTATTTTTCTAGCATACCTAACCACAGCGTTTAGCGCAGTTTTCTGGTACGTTGCATCTCTGATATCACCAAACGAAAAAGGAAGCTTGGATGGCTACTGAAACTTCGCGCTCCGCGACCGCCTGCGACTTCGACTGTTTGGTGTTTATCGGCCGTTTCCAGCCGCCGCACCTGGGGCATCTAGCGATTATACGTGAGGCGCTCAAACGTGCGCGTCAGGTCATTGTGTTGGTCGGCTCTTCCTGGCAGGCGCGCTCACTGCGCAACCCCTGGCGGTTCGATGAGCGTCAAGCCATGCTTCGCGCGGGATTTGACGACGCCGATAATCAACGCTTAGAAATCACTCCCCTACTCGACGCCCTCTATAACGACGATGTTTGGGTGCGCGATGTGCAGCGCAAAGTCCGCGATTTGGCAGCACCTGCCAATGCCCGTCTACCCCGTATTGGCTTGATTGGAGCCAGCCGTGGCCAGTCCAGCTACTACCTTTCACTATTTCCTCAATGGGAGTCGGTCAGCGTGCCACCAGTGGAGGGAATTTCAGCCAGTCAAATACGCGAGCGTCTGTTTCGCTCCCCCAGCTCAACGGATGATTATCTAAGCACCGGCGCCTACCACGATTTACCGCCGGGCGTGGTGGAGAGCGTCAAACACTTTTGCAATGAACGCGCCTACCAGCGATTGTTGGAAGAACAGCAGCTATTGGATCAGTACCGTCAGGCCTGGGCTCACGCGCCCTACCCGCCTATTTTTGTTACGGTCAACGCGGTGGTCGTGCAGTCGGGGCATGTGCTGCTGGTGCGGCGCACGGCAGCACCGGGGAAAGGGCTTTATGCCCTGCCTGGGGGGTTTATTAACCCCCACGAGCGTCTGTTGGATGCTTGCTTGCGGGAACTTCGCGAGCGCATACGCTTAAAAGTTCCCGAACCCGTACTCAAAGGCTCACTGCGTGGCCAACGCCTGTTTGATGAGCCCCACCGCAGCTGGCGTGGGCGTACCCTGGCGGAAGCTTTCTATTTTGCGCTACGCCCTGATCAGCAGTTGCCACGCCTAAAGCCCGTTAAAGGCGGTGATCATGCACGCTGGGTAGCGCTTGCCGATCTTGAGCCCGACAGCCTATTTGAAGATCACTTCTTTATTATCCAGAACTTCTTAGGGCTACCCGCCGATTTTGGCAGTAGCTAAACGCTCACTGACAAGCGTTATGCTTGCAGGAAATCCCGCGGCAGCTTCATCATCTGCCGCCACAAACGCTCTACGCCGGGCTTATGCACCATCGAGCAGCGGTATAAGCGGATTTCCAAAGGGATATCCCAGCTCGGGTCACCTGCCCTCACCAAACGGCCACTTTTCAGCTCTTCACGAATACAAAAGTCGGGTATCCAAGCTACGCCAACGCCCTGGAGCACCATTCCCTTTAGACCTTCGGCCATGGCCGTTTCATATACCGTACGCAGCTTCATACGCAGCGGGTCATTCTTCAGCAGCATGCGCACGCTGCGCCCTAAAAAGGCCCCCTGGGTGTAAGACAGATAGGGAATGGAAGTGTCGTGCTGAAGTGAAAACTTTGTTTTCCCATTCTCGCCGGGCAACGAAACGGGCAGCATATTGACCTTTCCAATAGAAAATGAGGGAAATACCTCGGCGTCCAGCTGCATCGTCGCAAAGGGATCGTAGTAGGCGAGCATTAAATCGCAGTTGCCCTCCCGCAGCACATGAATCGCTTCCCCCACATTCATGGCCACCAAGCGAGTCGGCAACTCGCCCAAGCCCTGCTGCAGACGAGAGATCCAAGGCGGATAAAAGCTCAATGCCAGGGAGTGTGCCGCAACAATATCCAGCGCTTCATTGGCGATAGAGAGGCCGCGCAAATGGCTTAGCGATTCGTTTAACTGTTCGACCAGATTGCGCGCAGTGACCAAAAACAGCTGCCCTTCTGGCGTTAACCCCACGGGGGTGGTTGAACGATCCACCAAGGTAACATCAACGGCCTGCTCTAATGCTCGGATACGACGACTAAATGCCGGTTGGGTTACGTGTCTCTGGCGTGCTGACGCAGAGAAGCTACGCGTATTGGCAAGCGCTACAAAATCTTCCAGCCATTTTGTTTCAAGATTCACCCCATGACTCCTTGTCTCACCCTGCGTTTGAGCATCTCGGTTTTCCTTTTAGGCTGACGTATCTATTGAACCGGGGCCATTAAATAGGCCGCCCGCGAAATAACTTTCATCCACACTGGGCGCTGACTAATCTCATCAATGGTGACACGACGGCATTGTGCAAAGTCTTGTTCAAGCATCGCCTCGACGCTGGTAGCAAAATCGCGGCTAGGAATAAACGCAGTAATCTCAAAATTTAACCGGAACGAGCGGTTATCTAAATTAACAGTGCCAACTGTGGCTGCGTCGTTGTCCACCAGCATAACCTTTTGATGTAAAAACCCAGGAAGATAACGGTATATTTTAACGCCCGCTCTTAACATATCGGGTAAAAATGAGAACGCAGAGAGGAAAACCAACAAGTGGTCGGGACGCTCCGGAATCATGATCCGAACATCGACGCCGCGCATCGCCGCTAGCCGCAACGCGTCCTGAACTCCCTGGTCGGGAACGAAATAAGGGCTGGTCACCCACAGCCGCTGTTTGGCGCTATGAATGACCTGCTGGACGAGCAGGCTGGCAGTATCCTGACGATCAGCGGGCCCAGAGGGCACGATCACCACATGGTGGTCGATGGCAGAGGAAGACGTGTCGGCCATCCAGTTC
Source organism: Halomonas sp. QHL1 (assembly GCF_001882345.1). Lineage (GTDB taxonomy): Bacteria > Pseudomonadota > Gammaproteobacteria > Pseudomonadales > Halomonadaceae > Vreelandella. The sequence continues at coordinate 729,885 of NZ_MINL01000001.1, read as the reverse complement.
AGGCTAATCACTTCATCCCTCGCCCAGTGCCAATCCTCCCAAAAAGCCTCCTGCAAACCCAACACGCTGGGCCCCTCAAGCTTGAGATGGGTGTCCCGCCAAGCCCCATGTCGAGGATTCTCACCGAGGTATTCGACCCCGACATTAAAGCCCCCTATCCAGCCCTTCTTGCCATCTATCACCGTTACTTTGCGATGGTTGCGGAAGTTAAGCTGAAAACGGTGTTTAAAGCCACGCGATGAGCGAAAGGCACTCACGGCCACACCATCGCTAATTAAATCATTGAGGTAGCTATCGGCTAACTTGCGGCTGCCCACTTCATCGTAAAGAAAATATACCCGTACGCCGCGCTGAGCAGCATGCTGTAAATGGTGTTTCAAACGTTGTCCAAGGGCGTCGTTTCGAACAATGAAAAACTGCACCAAGACATACTGTTCCGCACGTTCAATGCCATCAAACAGGCTTTCAAACGTTGCTGGCCCGTCAATAAGCAGTGTCGCTTGATTACCATGAGTTAGCGGCATCATGGCAAGCTGTTCGACTGCTTGAATATCCGCATTGCTAGAAGGTGCGACGTAGGGCTGCACATTAGCCCGATAGCGCACTAGAACCCGGCGTAGCACGGTGTCCCGCTGGCCTCGTGCAGACACATAGCCATAAAACCGCGGCCGCCCAAAAAACCAGTAAGCGGGAAGCGCCACATAGGGAAATGTCAGGAGCGATATGATCCATGCCACGGCCCCCTGGGAGGTGCGGCTAGACATCAGCGCCATAATGGCTGAAACGATGCCCATCAGGTGTATCAGTAAGATGCTGGTCCCTAGCAACCAGGAGGTCATAACCACTTCCTTATCAAGCCCTTACAAAGCACAAGGCCTCGCCGTCAGCGAGGCCCTTATGCGTTTAAAAAGCTAAATGTTTAAAAACTTATGCATTAAAAGCCTAATCAACCTTACCACCACATTACGCCGACTGGGCAATAATCTCTTTCCACTTCGCAGGCCCGGTTTGATGTACCGATATGCCCAGGCTATCAACGGCTACGGTCACCGGCATATCTTCAACTTCGAATTCGTAGATCGCCTCCATGCCTAGGTCCTCGAAGCCCACTACCCGCGATTTTTTAATCGCTTGGGCGACCAGGTAAGCCGACCCACCGACCGCCATTAAGTACACCGCTTCGTTGTCACGGATAGCATCAATGGCTACTTGGCCACGCTCTGCTTTACCGACCATACCCAACAAGCCAGTCTCTTCAAGCATGGTGCGGGTGAATTTATCCATTCGCGTAGCGGTGGTTGGACCAGCGGGGCCCACGACTTCGTCACCAATGGGATCAACCGGACCGACGTAGTAGATAAAGCGACCTTTCATATCCACCGGCAGCGGCTCGCCTTTGGCCAGCATATCGACCATGCGCTTATGAGCAGCGTCACGGCCCGTGAGCAGCTTACCGTTCAACAGCAGCGTATCCCCGGGCTGCCAGGTTTTGACTTCAGCGGGCGTCACTGTATCAAGGTTGACACGTTTGACGTTCTCGCCCGCCTCGCGAGTGATTTCCGGCCAATCTTCAAGCTTCGGCGCTTCAAGTACCGCGGGGCCAGAACCGTCCAGAGTAAAGTGGGCATGACGGGTCGCCGCGCAGTTGGGAATAATCGCTACCGGCTTGTTGGCCGCATGGGTTGGGTAGTCTTTGACTTTAATATCCAGCACGGTGGTTAAGCCGCCTAACCCCTGGGCACCGATACCGCTCTTGTTGACCTTATCAAACAGCTCTAAACGCAGCTCTTCGGCACGATTGCTGGGGCCACGGGCCTGTAGATCTTGGATATCGATAGGATCGAGTAGCGCCTCTTTGGCAATCATCATGGCCTTTTCAGCGGTGCCGCCGATGCCAATCCCCAGCATCCCGGGTGGACACCAGCCAGCGCCCATCTTCGGAAGCTGCTCCATCACCCAATCAACCACGCTGTCGGAGGGATTCAGCATGGCGAACTTGGATTTTGCTTCGCTACCACCGCCCTTCGCCGCTACGTGAATATCGACCGTATCACCGGGCACAATCGAGTGGTGAATAATCGCCGGGGTGTTGTCTTTGGTGTTGGCGCGTTTACCGTCTGGATCTGCCAGTACCGAGGCGCGCAGGATATTATCGGGGAGCAAGTAAGCGCGACGAACCCCTTCATTGATCATGTCGTCCAAACTCATGTCCGCTTCCCAGGTAACGTTCATGCCCACGTGAACGAACACGGTGACGATGCCGGTATCCTGACAGATTGGACGGTGCCCAGTGGCGCACATGCGCGAGTTAATCAAAATCTGAGCGATGGCGTCTTTGGCGGCGGGGTTCTCTTCGCGCTCATAGGCGGCGGCCATGGCGTCGATGAAATCTTTGGGATGGTAGTAAGAGATGTACTGCAGAGCATCGGCAACGCTTTGAATAACGTCGTCCTGGCGAATCACGGTCATGGACTAATAGCTCCTAGGTTATCGTCTAGTCTGCGGCTTTCTTCCGCGCCCGCGGAGGTGCCGTCTTAGCGTGACCCTAGTATACCGTATTGGCCCTTACGCAGCAGCAATCCCTGGCGGCTATCTGAACACTATGGCTAGGGCTTTAGTCGATGGATACTATTAAACAAGATAACGGTATAAAAATTGATAGCGTATGCCATCAGCGCGCTAAAGGCCTGCTCATGCCGACTGACAGTTTGGGCATAGATAGAGTCTTCGCGACCCAATCATTTTGCGCTCGATCACCTTTCCACAGCGGTGGCACTCTAGCCCTGCCCGCTCGAAAACCGCAAAACGCCACTGTCTGCGCGGCTCACCCGCTGCTTTGGCCTGCGCAATCCAGGCCTCACGATTGGTAACGCCTGCGGTTTGGTAGGCTTGGCGGGTAACGTCAATGATGCATTCAGCCAGGGTTTGCTGCTGTTCTGGGGTTAAATCCACCGGTCGAGCGCTGGGTGGAAGCTGTGAGCAGAACAGAATTTCAGAGCGCAAATAGTTGCCCAGCCCGGCGACTAACCCCTGATCGAGCAGCAGCGCCCCCAGGCTGCGTTTATGAAACTGCTTTAAATTCAGCCGCTGCTGCACATCGGAGGGAGCCACATCTTGACTCAACAAATCAGGACCCAAGCGGGCTAAGAAAGGGTGTTCGGTGAGATTTTCTGCGTGCCAGAGGGAAATATCGGAGGCGCTATAGAGACTGGCGCAGCGCCCTTCTGCGCTTAATCGAACGCGCAGCGTACGCTTGGTGCTGGGAGGCTTATCCTCGCTATGCAGCTTCCAAACACCATAGAGCTGATTGTGGGAGTAAAGCACGCGCTGATCGGCAAACCGGATCAGCATTGCTTTGCCCCAGGTATCTACTCGGGTAACCCGAACACCCATAAATGATGCTGCCTGCTCGGCAAGTTCTGGGAAGGCGAACCAGGCATCGTCGATCGCCCGTCCGCCTATCTGCTGCTCAATACGATCCGCCGCGCGGCGAATTTCTGGGCCTTCCGGCATACCGCTAGCCCAGCGCCAGCTGTTTGTCTTTCATTTGATGTAGCTGGTCGCGAAGCCGCGCCGCCTCTTCGAACTCCAGATTTTGCGCTGCCTCAAACATGGCGTCTTCGAGCTTGCTGATGGCACCCAGCAGGTCTTGCTTGCTCATCGTGGTGACATCATACTCGGCGGCGCTTTCCGCCACCTTGCGCTCATTGCCACGACGGCGACTGCTCTTCTTGCCTGGTGCCTGGGCGGCTTCAAGGATATCGGCCACTGAGCGGGTAACCGTTGTTGGCGTAATACCGTGTTCTAGGTTGTGCTCGGTCTGCTTGGCGCGGCGACGCTCGGTTTCATCGATCGCCTTGCGCATAGAGTCAGTAATCCGATCACCGTAAAGAATCGCCTTACCATGGGCGTTACGGGCAGCGCGGCCTATGGTCTGTATCAGCGATCGTTCTGCACGCAGAAAGCCCTCTTTATCGGCGTCGAGAATTGCCACCAGCGACACTTCAGGAATATCCAGGCCTTCGCGCAGTAGATTGATGCCCACCAACACATCAAACTTGCCTAGGCGTAAATCACGAATAATCTCAACCCGCTCGACGGTGTCGATATCCGAGTGTAAGTAGCGCACCCGAATGCCATGCTCGTCAAAATACTCGGTCAGGTCTTCCGCCATACGCTTGGTTAGCGTGGTCACCAGCACCCGCTCGCCTACCGCGGTGCGCAGGCCAATTTCCGAAAGCAGATCGTCTACCTGGGTACTGGCCGGGCGCACTTCGATTTCAGGATCCAGCAGCCCAGTGGGACGCACCACCTGTTCAACGGTCTGGCTGGCGTGTTCACCCTCATAGCGACCCGGGGTGGCAGAAACAAAGATGGTTTGTGGGGAAATAGCCTCCCACTCTTCAAATTTCATGGGCCGGTTATCCAACGCCGAGGGCAGCCGGAAGCCATACTCGACCAGGGTCTCTTTGCGCGAGCGGTCGCCTTTGTACATCCCGCCTACCTGGGGCACGCTGACGTGGGACTCATCGATAAACAGCAGTGCGTCATCGGGCAGGTAATCAAAGAATGTCGGTGGCGGCTCGCCTGGGGCACGGCCAGAGAGGTAGCGGGAGTAGTTTTCAATCCCGTTGCAGTAACCCAGCTCCAGCATCATCTCAATATCGTAAAGGGTACGCTGCTCAAGACGCTGCGCCTCTACCAGTCGTTCATGCTTACGCATCCACACCAGGCGCTCTTTGAGCTCCTCTTTAATGGCATCGATGGCGCCCAGGATGGTTTCCCGCGGGGTGACGTAGTGGGATTTAGGGTAGATGGTCATCCGTGGCACCTCGCCGCGGACAGCACCGGTGAGCGGATCAAACAGTCGGATAGTGTCGATTTCGCTGTCAAACAGCTCCACCCGAACCGCCTCCTCGTCAGAGTCGGCAGGGAAGATATCGATCACATCACCGCGCACCCGGTAAGTACCGCGACGGAAATCCATATCATTGCGGGTGTACTGAAGTTCGGCCAAACGGCGTAGGAAAGCGCGCTGATCGATGAGTTCGCCGCGGGTAAAGTGCAGGCGCATCTTTAAATATTGATCAGGGTCACCCAAGCCGTAAATTGCCGACACCGATACCACAATCAGCGCATCGCGGCGTTCTAACAGTGCTTTGGTGGCCGAAAGCCGCATCTGCTCGATATGGTCGTTTATCGAGGCATCTTTCTCGATAAAGGTATCCGATGAAGGCACATAGGCTTCCGGCTGGTAGTAGTCGTAGTAGGAGACGAAATACTCTACGGCGTTATCCGGGAAAAACGCCTTGAACTCACCATACAACTGGGCAGCCAGGGTCTTGTTTGGCGCCATCACAATGGTGGGGCGCTGCTGCTGTTCCACCACATTGGCCATGGTGAAGGTTTTACCCGACCCGGTTACACCAAGCAGCGTTTGGTGGGCAAGCCCAGATTCCAGGCCACTAATCAGCCCCTTGATGGCAGCAGGCTGGTCGCCAGCGGGCTGAAATTTTGACTGCAATCGAAAGGCTTTGCTCATCGGTGCTCCTAAACAAGAGAATTTAAACTAAACGGGTGGCGATCTCGACCGTGGACTGGGTCATCAACCGCTGAATGGGGCAGCGGTGGCTAATATCTTCCAGCCTAGCGCGCTGCTCGGGGTCATCAATACCGTGTAGCGTTAATGCTACGTCTAGCTTGTAGATGCCCTTTTTTTCCTGGCTATCGTCCCGCTGCACGGTGACGGTAATGCCCTCAAGCGGCCACTCTTTACGCTTGGCGTACATCTGCACGGTAATCGCTTTGCAGGTACCCAGAGCGATATCGAAATAGTCGTGGGGATCAGGGGCGCTGCCCTCGCCACCTACTATCGGTGGCACATCGGCGTATAGATCTTCCAAGCCATTGACTTCAACTCGCTGCCTAAAGACATGGTTGCGTTCGCTGATCACGGTAATGGGAGGGTGCATTAGGATACCTTTACGCCTAGCTTGAGTTTTTCAATGGCATTAATCAGGGTCTCACGTTTTGCCCGACCATCCACATCGGCGCCATGGCGCCCCACTTCGGCACTATCAACGCCATCAAGCATCATGAGCGCCGTGGTGATTTTGTTCACCTGATCGACCGATTTAACACCCTGAAATGTTAACGACTGCTGCGCCATAGCGTTTTCCTACCTGTTGACCTGTGCAAAACTGATACAAGAGAAAGAGTCTAGCACGCTAATGGTGCCTTGCAATCAGTGCCGACTGCCCACACTTAATAGCCCTAAAGGCACTTTTATTTTTTCGTACTGAATGCATCACTATTGAACGCTTTCCCACTTTTGCAGGAGTTTTTATGGCGACCGTTACCGCTAGCACCCCCGCCCTTGGCAGCGTCCGCCTTAACCACTTAGCCGCGCTGGATGTGAAGGGGGCGGATGCAGAAAAGTTCCTACAGGGCCAGACCAGCGCCCAGGTCAGCCTGGCCGACGGATACTTTGCGCCGCTCACCTGTTTTTGTACGCCTAAGGGCCGCATGCTTGCCAACGCCCAATTGATGCGCTTGGGCGAAGAGCATTATCGTCTGCTGCTCAGCAACACCTTATTAGATAGCCTAGCGAATCATCTTAAAAAATTCGCCGCTTTTTACCGCGCTGAACTAACCACTCAACGCGACCTGGTATTTATTGGTGCTAGCGATGAGGCCCAAGCGTTTGCGGATCAGCTGAGTATGGAGCTACCTGATAGAGTAGGCACCCACACCAATAACGACCAAGCCTGCGTACTCCGCTACCCAGGTGAGACACCCCGCTGGCTATTGTGTTTCGATAATGACACCACAGCCGATGTAGCGTCGCTTCAGGATGACCAAGCGGGCCGAAACGCTTGGCAGCTTGAGGATATTCGTAGCGGTTTAGCGTGGCTAACCGATACTCAGCAGGATCACTTCCTCCCCCAAATGCTGAACTGGGAAGCGCTGGGTGGCATTAGCTTTAAAAAGGGCTGTTACACCGGCCAGGAAGTCGTCGCCCGAGCGCACTTCCGTGGCCAGGTGAAAAAGCGCTTAATGCGTATCAGTATAGAGACTACAAGGCCGCCCGAGGTTGGCGCTAGCGTGGTTAATGGTGACGATAAGGCGGTAGGCGAAGTGGTGGTCAGCGCGTTTAATCATCAAGGCGGCGTCGAATTGCTGGCAGTCATGAGCACCAAAGTCGCCGAAGAAACCATGCCGCTCTATTTAGATGGGGCGCCAGCAACCCTTCTCCCATTACCCTATGCGATTGAGCGCGTTGACCCAGAACAGCTGGCGGTTACCCTTAACGGCTAGGCTTGCTCTAGGTTAGCGTTTCTAGTTTGAAGGCAAATTAAACAGTGTCGCGGCGGTATGTCTGCTCAGAGCCGCGACCTGCTCCGCTGTTTGCCCGCGCAGTGTGGCCACAACGCTGCATACCTCGGCAACTCGGCGCGGCTCATTACGTTTGCCCTGATAACCGCTAAGCGGCATGTCGGGGCTATCGGTTTCCAGCACAAAAGCATCATCAGGCAGTGCCTGAACGGTTCGCCGCAACCGCTTGGCGCGCTCATAGGTGACTGCGCCGCCCAACCCCAGCTTGAACCCCAGGTCGAGAAACTTGGTCGCTTGCTCAATGGAGCCTGAGAAGGCGTGAATTAGCCCTGCCTTGGGTAGCGCGAGCTGGCGAAGGCGCTTAGCGACCTTATCGTTGGCGCGGACACAGTGCACCACTACAGGCAGCGAATGCTGTTTCGCTAGCTTTAACTGGGCATCAAAGTAGTGCCACTGCGCTTCAAGCGTGTCGGTAAAGCGGCCATCGATCCCGCACTCCCCCACAGCTACCACCTCTGGGTGCTCAGCGAGCAAACGATCAAGCGCGGTAATATCCGACGTTTGATGCTCATTGATAAAGTAAGGATGTAGGCCAAGACATACTGACGTATCCACCCGCTCGCCCAGCGCTAGCACCTGCTGCCAGCGCGAACGGGTCGTACCCGGTACCACAAAGTGCGCCACACCCACTGCCCTAGCAGCTTCATAAACCTCAGCCCGATCATCATCGAACTGGGTAAAATCGAGATGGCAGTGGGCATCGATCAGCATTTGCATGCCTAGATAGTTAAAACTTAGTGTTCGCGGGTAGGCTGGAAGCGAATATCCGGCCAGCGCTCCTGGGTCATCTGCAGATTAACCCGGGTAGGCGCAATATAGGTGAGGTAACCGCCGCCATCAATCGCCAGGTTAGCGCTAGCTTTACGCTTAAACTCTTCGAGCTTTTTGGCATCTTCACAGTAGACCCAGCGAGCGGTCTGAACATTGACGCCTTCGTACAAGCAGTCGACTTTGTACTCCTCTTTCAAGCGATGGGCGACAACATCGAACTGCAGAGTACCTACCGCGCCAAGGATCAGATCGTTGTTGTCCATCGGCATAAAGACCTGGGTAGCACCCTCTTCGGAAAGCTGCTGCAAGCCTTTTTGTAATGCCTTCATCTTTAGCGGGTCTTTAAGCCGCACGCGCTTAAACAGCTCGGGAGCGAAGTGGGGTATGCCGGTAAAGCGCATATCCTCACCTACGGTAAAGGTATCGCCGATCTGAATCGTACCGTGATTGTGGAGACCGATAATGTCGCCAGGCCAAGCCTCTTCAACTTGAGAGCGATCAGAGGCCATAAAGGTCAACGCATCGGCAATTTTAACGTCCTTACCAATACGCACATGGCGCATCTTCATGTTCTTTTCGTATTTGCCTGAACAGACCCGCAAAAACGCAATGCGATCGCGGTGGTTGGGATCCATATTAGCCTGGATTTTAAACACGAAACCGGTGAAACGATCATCCTCGGAAGTGACTACCCGAGTATTAGTTTCGTGAGCCTGGGGCGGCGGTGCGTACTCAACAAAGCCATCCATCATCTCGCGCACCCCAAAGTTACCCATGGCGGTACCGAAATAGACCGGCGAAAGCTCACCACGGCGATAAGCATCCAGGTCAAACTCATGGGAAGCACCGCGCACCAGCTCCACTTCCATGCGTAGCTCTTCGGCCTGATCTTCTCCCAGAACGGCATCCACTTCGGGGCTATCCAGGCCTTCAATGCGCTTATCATCGGGGATCCGGCTGCCCTGCCCCTGGGTGTAAAGATGAATCACGTCGTTATAGAGGTGATAAACGCCCTTAAAGTGGCGACCCATGCCAATCGGCCAGGTCATCGGCGCACACTGAATATTCAGCACCGTTTCGACTTCATCCATCACTTCAATGGGGTCACGGATATCGCGATCCATTTTGTTGATAAAGGTGAGAATCGGCGTGGTACGCAGACGACACACTTCCATCAATTTAATGGTGCGATCCTCAACGCCTTTAGCGCCATCGATTACCATCAATGCAGAATCAACCGCTGTGAGTGTGCGGTAGGTATCTTCAGAGAAGTCTTCGTGACCAGGGGTATCCAGCAGGTTGACGATGCGGCCACCGTAGGGGAACTGCATCACCGAGGTCGTCACTGAGATACCCCGCTCCTGCTCCATTTTCATCCAGTCCGACGTTGCGTGGCGATCGTTACGCTTGCTCTTCACCGAGCCGGCCAACTGGATGGCGTTGCCAAACAACAGCATCTTTTCGGTAATCGTGGTTTTACCAGCATCGGGGTGCGAGATAATAGCGAATGTCCTGCGAAGCTCAGCTTCACGGGCTAATTGAGTCTCTTTCATTATGCCTCTTCAAATATTGTTACTCAGCGCAGCACCCAATCAGCAGCTCTCGATAACTAGCCGCCGCGCAATGAGCAATGTCCATTGGGGCAATTGTAACGCTTGGAGGCAGTTGTTGTCGCGGGTGGCGTGAAACGTGATGCTCTTGAGGACGTCCTTGAAAAGGACCAAAAAAAACGCTGACCAGGTCAGCGTTTTATCGTACTAAACGGCACAAGGCCGATGCTAGTCACTAAATACCGTGCTCTAGGCGTAGGTATTAACCTGCGTACCTACACTGCCTTCTTTGGCTAAATCTGGCTGAGAACCAGTATCCGCAGAGGCCATGATTTCAGTCACTTGTTGTGCCTGAGTATCTAGCGTTTCTTTAAACACCTGCATTTGAGCCTGTTCGGGAGTTTGCGCTTGGTTCATATAAAGCGACGCGCTCACTGAACTGCTGATGCCTACATCCATATATCCACCTCATGGTGTGTAAATGTGCTTATAAACTAGCAAAGCATTAGGTTACGCGCAAAAATATCGTTCCTATTAACGATGCTAGTATCTACTATTATCGGCTTAAATTGCCTAACCATTAATGTATATAGCGCTAGCTAGAATCTGTCAGCACGAAATGGCGCCATATCAATGGCCGTTGGCTGCCCTTCCATCATATCCGCCAGCAAATGACCGGTTGCTGGCCCTAAGGTAAAGCCCTGGTGACCATGACCAAAGGCAAGCCATAGGCCAGGATGCCGTGGCGCTGGTCCAATCACCGGCTTCATGTCCGGCAAGCAGGGCCGCGCGCCTTTCCAAGGGGCATCATCACGGCGCTCGCCCAAGGGGAACACGCTGCGCGCAACTTTCTCGGCGGCGCCTAATTGATTGACGTCAGCAGGTGCATCCAACCGGTCCAGCTCGGCGCCAGTCGTTAATCGAACCCCTGCGTTCATCGGCGCCAGCAGGTAGCCCACTTCTGCATCCATGACCCAGAAATTTAGCTTGGCTGGCGTTTGGGGCGCGTAGTGCATGTGGTAGCCACGTTTTACAAAGGTAGGGAAGTGATAGCCCAATTCTTTAAGCCAGCTGCCCGCCCAGGGTCCTAGAGCCACAACGACGTCATCTACTTCTAACGCTTCAGCAGCGGTATTGACCTGCCAGCGGTCACCCATTTGTTGAACCGACTTGATATCCGCCTGCAAAATACGCCCGCCATCATTGCTAAACGCTTGGGCGTAAGCCGCGACCAACCCACCTGGGTCAGCGACAGTCCAGGGGTCAAGCCAATGAATCGCACCGATAATGGCGTCACTCAGCGAAGGCTCTTTCTCCTCAAGCGCAGCCCTATCCAGCTGCTCAAACTGTACGCCATAAAGGCGACGCGCTTCTTCGGCCTCTTTTATCCGTGCGGCGAGTTTTTCAGGGGTGCGATATAGCTCAAGCCACCCTTGTCGGCGCACCAAGTGGTCGGCGCCTGCGGCATCAATCATCGGGCCGTGGGTTTTCAGCGAAAGCTGAATCAATGAGGCGTACTCCGGCACAATTTTCTGGTAAGCCTTGGGCGCAGAGTTCATCCAGTAGCGCAATAGCGGGGAGGCGGCGTTGACCATACCCGCGGGGCGATAGCGAATATCTACCCGACGGTTCGGTAAAACGCTAAGCAGCGTTTTAACGTCGCGGGGAAAAGGGTAAGGCCTTACCGCTTCGCGCTGAATGATACCCGCATTGCCAAACGAGGTTTCGCGGCCAGGTTGAAGGCGATCGACCAGGGTGACCTCATGCCCACGCTGACGCAGATGCCAAGCGATGCTGACACCCACCATGCCTGCTCCCAAAACTACCGTTTGACGTGCCATTTTGATGCACTCCCTTTTGCCGATTCAAAGCCACAATTGAACACCGATAACTATTTGAAAAATATCACCAATTCACTCGCATTTATATAGCTTAAAACGCTGTTTTAATTCCAAAAATCAGTAATTTATACTGTCATGCGCGTTAAAAAGGATGACTCCACTATTAACGGCATAACAATTGCTTAGCTTCTATTAGGAAACCTTAATAGCATTCGGATAGTGCCGATATAACGGCCACTTTTCCCAACGGGCAAAACAAATAAAGCACTAAAAAGAAGCGTACTTGCACCAAAAGTTGCCAAGGAAAACACCATGCCTGCCACGCTAGATCTTGATAGTTCACTGCTCGATACGCTCTGGGTACTGTGGGCCGCAGCCCTGGTATTTGTGATGCAAGCTGGCTTTCTCTGTCTGGAAGCTGGCACTACGCGCACCAAGAACGCTATCAACGTCGCTATGAAAAACGTAGCGGACTTTGCCATTGCCGTCAGTGTTTTTTGGTTGGTCGGGTTTGGCCTCATGTTTGGCGACTCCCACCATGGCTTGATCGGCACAACGCTATTGGGTTGGCAATTAGAAGCTTCCAGCAGCTGGGTGATTACCGTTTTCATTTTCCAAGCAATGTTCTGTGCCACCGCCGCCACCATTGTGTCGGGGGCGGTGGCAGAACGTATGCCCTTTTTAGCCTATACCTGGACGGCCCTCTGGATAGCCTTGCTTATTTATCCGGTTTTTGGTCACTGGGCATGGGGCGGGCTTTTGGGTGGCGCCCAAGGCTGGCTTGGTTCCCTTGGGTTTGTCGACTTTGCCGGCTCGACGGTCGTGCATAGCGTGGGCGGCTGGGTAGCCCTGGCAGCGGTACTCTGCATCGGCCCACGCAGCGGTCGCTTCACCCGTGGTAAGCCTCCCACTGCCTTTCCTTCGGGCAACTTACCCCTCGCTATGCTGGGCGCACTGTTTATGATCTTAGGCTGGTTTGGCTTTAACGGCGGCAGCACCCTGGCCGTTACCGAGCAAATACCCGGCATAATAGCCAATACTGTTTTGGGCGCGGTCGGCGGGATCCTCTCGGGGATGCTGATGGGACTGCGCACGCGGCGTTATGCCGACGTCATGTTTGCGATTAATGGCGCCATTGCGGGCTTGGTCGCCGTCACTGCAAGCGCGCACGTGATCTCCTTATCGGCGGCATTTGGGCTGGGTGCGGTTAGCGGGGTACTGATGGCACTAACCAGCGAATGGCTGCTAAGTAAACATATTGATGATGCAGTCAGCGCCATACCTTCGCACCTCGTCGCAGGCATATGGGGCACTCTTGCACTGCCCTGGGTCGCTGACCTAACGCTATTGGAGAGTGGCTTGTCTCGATCTACTCAATTTGGCATTCAGTTGATCGGCGTTTTGGTATGCGGCGTCTGGAGCTTTGGCAGCGCCTGGCTACTGTTCCGCATTACCCGGCGCTTCCTGCCCATACGCGTCTCCCCTGAAGCAGAAAAGATAGGCCTCAACCTCGCGGAGCATGGCGCCAATAATGAGTTGAACGAACTACTTGAACATATGCGCCAGCATGAACAGCAGGGCGATATGCGCCAGCGCATTGATGCCGATCCGTTTACCGAAGTGGGCGAAATAGCGGCGAGCTATAATCGCGTCACCGCCGCCCTTGAACGCGCCGTTGGGCATACCCGCGTGATGCTGCGTAATCTCCGCGATGGCGTGATTACCTGGCAGGCAGACGGCACCCTGACCAGCCTTAACCCTGGGGCGGAACACCTTTTCGAAGTCGATGCCAAACGGTTTATTGGCCAACCCGTTTCACAGCTATTGCCAACCCGCTCGCTCACTCCCGGAGCACGCCATGAAATTAAGCGCCGCTGCGCCGATATGCAGGTGCGCTACCTGGAAATACAAGTTAGTGAAGGCGCCAGTGGTTCCGTGTCAGAGCGCTCGGGCATGGTGCGAGATATTACCGAGCGTAAACAGCTGCAGGAGCAGTTAAACCGCGAACGCGACCTTGCCCGCACCACGCTGGCATCCATCGGGGACGGCGTTATTACCTGCGACGCCAGTGGCAACGTAACGTTTGTTAATGCGGAAGCTAAGCGCTTGACCGGATGGACACTCGAGGAGGCCATGGATAAACCCATTCATGTGGTTTATCAGTTACTCAATGAAATCAGCGGTGAACCGCTGAGCAACCCAGCCCGACAAGTGCTCACCCAGCTCTACCCGGTGCACGCCACCGAACATTGCCTGCTGGTGAGTCGTGATCACTCGCCTACCCCAATCCAGCACAGCGCTTCACCGATACGTTCGCGCAGCGGTATTACCTTAGGTGCAGTCGTTGTTTTTCAGGATGTTAGCCTTACGCGCCAGCTTACTGAACAGCTGAGCTATCAGGTCAGCCACGATATCCTCACCGACCTGCTCAACCGCCGCGCCTTTGAATCAGCGCTCAGGGCATTACTCAATCGCAAAGATGGCCATCATGTGATGTGCTACTTAGATCTCGATCAATTCAAAATCGTCAATGACACCTGCGGCCATCTCGCTGGAGACGAGCTGTTGCGCCAAGTGGCGTTAAAATTGAAAGACCATGTACGCAGTAGCGATATCGCGGCCCGCCTAGGCGGCGATGAATTCGCTCTGTTGCTACCTGACTGTGCGATAGAGCGAGCAATGACGATTGCGGAAGCGCTTCGCTGCGATATTGAACAGTACCGTTTTGCCTGGCAGGGACACACCTTTGGTATCGGGGTGAGTATTGGCCTAGTTGAGCTAACCGCTGCTCATCCCATGCAGTTGAGCCAGGTTCTTCACGCCTCAGACTCGGCGTGCTACGCCGCCAAAGAGGCAGGCCGCAATCGCATCCACTGCTATCAACCTGACGATCATTCATTACTGGAGAAACACGGTGAACTGCAGTGGGTGCAACGCTTACAAAATGGCTTGGATAACGACGCCTTCCGCCTTTTCGCCCAACCTATTACAGCCGTTTGTGCCGATGGCCCTGGCTACCGGGAAATTCTGCTGCGACTTGAAGAGCATGGAGAGGTCATCACGCCAGGTAGCTTTCTACCCGCCGCCGAGCGTTATCACTTCATGGTACGCATTGATCGCTGGGTGATTCGTAACACCCTAGCCTGGTTAGGAGATCAAAACCGCCACGCGACGCTGCCGTCTCATAGCTTGTGGGGGATCAATCTTTCTGGAGCATCACTTTCCGATGCGGATTTTTGTCAGGATCTTATTACGCAAGTCGCCACGGCCAACCTACCCCACGGCACGCTATGTTTTGAAATTACCGAAAGCACCGCCATTGCCCAACTCTCAAGGGTTAGCGAATTAATTGTCACCCTAAAAGAGTACGGCTGCCGCTTTGCACTGGATGACTTTGGCACCGGCCTCTCCTCTTTTAGCTATTTAAAGCAGTTGCCCGTCGATTATTTGAAAATTGACGGTAACTTTATTCGCAATGTACATCAGGACCCAATCGACCGAGCGATGGTTGAGGCGATTCATGCCGTTGGCAAGGCGCTAGCGATCAAGACCATCGCTGAATTTGTGGAAACGCAAGCAACGCTCGACACGCTGCACCACATGGGAATTGACTATGCACAAGGGAATTTCCTTGGCAGACCTGAACCGCTCACCCATTTGGCAGGCCACCGCATTAAGGTAATGCCGCGCTAGCGATCAGAGGGGAAAACCTAAAAGCCAGAAACGCCAAAATCCCAACTAAGGGCATAAATACTAAATTAGGAAATCGCTAAAACAAGAGAGGGGAAAACAGAAGATAAAATATGCGGGGGTAATGGGGTGGATGATGGGACTTGAACCCACGACCACCGGAGTCACAATCCGGGGCTCTACCACTGAGCTACACCCACCACAACCTAAAACTGGATACGCAGCTATTGTCACTTACGCAAACATTGTCACTGGGGTGGATGATGGGATTTGAACCCACGACCACCGGAGTCACAATCCGGGGCTCTACCCCTGAGCTACACCCACCAAAGACAATCTTACGTAAAAACAAATAATGCTTGCTTGGAGATAAGATTCTGACAGGTTGTTACCACTGAATTAGGTGGCACGCCCAGCAGGAATCGAACCCGCAACCTACGGCTTAGAAGGCCGTTGCTCTATCCGGTTGAGCTATGGGCGCACATATAGTATTCATAAGAAACGAACACTGATGAGCACTAGACCACAACTGCAGCTTGGAAAAGCAAACTACTACCTTTCATGCTAAGTGAATGGTCGGGATGGAGGGATTCGAACCCCCGACATCCTGCTCCCAAAGCAGGCGCGCTACCAGACTGCGCTACATCCCGATTTTTATCACCTTAGACGCTACCGTGCTGCCCGTCTCAAGCGAGGCATATATTACTATTTTTAATTTTAAAGTCAACCATTAAAGTGATTGTTAGTGAAGGCGCTTTGCCTGGATGCCCCAGCGTGCGAAAATTACCCTCTTTAAAGCGCTGTTGCGTGAGCGCTTTAAATGCCTAGGCCATTTTTAACATCCACAGGGATTCCATTACATGACCGCCCAACTAATCGATGGCAAAGCCATCGCTGCTACTGTCCGCCAACAGGTTGCCGAAAAGATCGCTGCACGCCGTCAAGCAGGCGGGCGGGCACCGGGACTAGCCGTGGTTGTGGTCGGGGACGATCCCGCCTCTCAAGTGTATGTCAGCAATAAGCACCGCGCCTGTGAACAGGCCGGCATTCTCTCCTTTCAGCACGCTCTGCCCGCTACAACCTCACAGCATGAGTTGGAAGCCCTGGTTGATCAGCTCAACAGCGACCCGACCGTTGATGGCATCTTGGTTCAACTGCCACTGCCCAAGCATCTCGATGCAGAGCCCATTCTAGAGCGTATTCTGCCTGGCAAAGATGTCGATGGGTTTCATCCCTACAATATTGGCCGCTTAGCGCAGCGTATGCCCGCCCTGCGCCCGTGTACGCCGAAAGGGATCATGACCCTACTGGCACAGAGCGATATTGCGCTACGCGGCTTAGACGCCACCGTCGTGGGTGCCTCTAACATTGTAGGCCGCCCGATGGCGCTGGAGCTGATGCTGGCGGGCTGTACCACCACCGTGTGCCACCGCTTCACCCGCAACCTCGAAGATCACGTACGCCGAGCCGACATTCTGGTCGTGGCCGTCGGCAAGCCGGGTATCGTGAAAGGCGAATGGATCAAGCCGGGCGCTATCGTGATCGACGTAGGCATCAATCGCCAGGAGGATGGCACCTTAAAAGGCGATCTTGATTTTGCCACTGCTGCCGAACGCGCTAGCTTCATCACCCCCGTACCCGGAGGCGTTGGGCCAATGACCGTTGCAACGCTGCTGGAAAATACCCTTGAAGCCGCTGAGCAACACGATTTAGCTGCCCTAGAGCACGCCTGAGTTAAACACCACTTTTAATGTAGGAGCATGGAGCAGTGAAGCGTATTGGTATTATTGGCGCAATGGCGCAGGAAGTGAGTACTTTGGTAAGTCAACTGGATAACCCGCAACGCTATGAGCACGCGGGTTTTGTCTTCCATACCGGCACGCGTTACGGCCTTGAGGTCATTGTTTTGCAGTCGGGAATAGGTAAAGTCAACGCTGCGGTAGGCACGGCTATCTTATTAGAGCGCCATCTGCCCGACGCCATTATCAACACCGGTTCCGCCGGTGGCTTTGCCGCCGATTTAGCCATTGGCGATGTGATCATTTCGGACGAAGTACGCCATCACGACGTCGACGCCGTGGTATTTGGCTACGAGATAGGCCAAGTGCCGGGGATGCCCGCCGCCTACTTAGCCGACAAATCACTGCGAGAAGTAGCGCGTAATGCCATCGCCTCGCTGGGTGAAGTTCAGGTGCGCGAAGGCTTGATCGCCACTGGTGACGCCTTTATGAGTGACCCAGCCCGGGTAGACGCTACCCGCGCACAGTTCCCCAGCATGCTTGCGGTAGAGATGGAGGCCGCCGCCATTGCCCAAACGTGCCACCTCTACCAGTGCCCTTTCGTGGTTATCCGTGCGCTCTCTGATATTCCCGGCAGTGGCGACAACCACCTCTCCTTCGATGAGTTTCTGGAAGTGGCCGCCGACCACTCATCGCGCATGGTTGATCAAATGCTTAAGCAGCTTGGCAACGCCTAGCAGCGCCTGCTAAGCGCTTGATGCCGTCGACCGTTTAAGCGTCGACGGCTTGTTAAGACCTGGCTTGTTAAGACCTAACCGCCCAGCTAAGCGTTTCCCCCGCCAGCAAGGGAATAATTTTCTCCCCCTGGGCGTAAGGGTAACTCTCCGGAAGCGCCCAATCCCGTCGCTCAAGCGTAATGGTGTCTGCGTTAGCCGGAAGCCCATAAAAACGCGGCCCATTAAGGCTGGCGAAGGCTTCCAGCTTGTCCAAGGCATTCATTTCATCAAAGGCGGTGGCGTAAAGCTCAATGGCCGCGGGGGCGGTATAGGCGCCGGCACAGCCACAGCTTGACTCTTTAGCGCCTTGGGAGTGAGGCGCGCTATCAGTGCCCAAAAAGAACTTATGGCTACCGCTGGTGGCCGCTTTTAGCAGCGCTTGGCGATGCTGCTCGCGCTTGAGGATGGGCAGGCAGTAGTAGTGAGGACGAATGCCTCCTACCAGCATCTTATTGCGGTTAAACAGCAGGTGATGGGCGGTAATGGTAGCGGCCACATTATCCGGTGCTTGGGCAACAAACTCTGCGGCTTGCTGGGTGGTGATATGCTCACACACTACTCTCAGCGCTGGGTGGCGTTCCAGCAGCGGTTTTAGCACTGTTTCAATGAATACCGCTTCGCGATCAAAAATATCGATTTCGGCATGGGTGACTTCACCGTGCATCAAAAGTGGCATGCCGACCTTAGCCATCATTTCGATAGTGGCGTCACAGTGGGCCAAATCGGTCACCCCTGAATCGGAGTTAGTAGTGGCCCCCGCCGGATAAAGCTTCACCGCTTTAACAATGCCACTTTGTGCCGCACGCTCGATCTCTTCCGGCGGCGTTGTATCGGTGAGATAGAGCACCATTAAGGGCTCAAAGGTACTGCCCGCTGGCAAGGCAGCGAGAATACGCTGACGGTATTCAAGCGCCTGAGCCGTAGTGGTAACCGGCGGTGTGAGATTGGGCATAATGATCGCCCGCCCCATTTGCGCGGCGGTATGGCCAACTACCGCTTTAAGCGCCTCATCATCGCGCAGGTGAAGGTGCCAGTCATCGGGGCGGGTCAGTGTCACAGTGTCCACGGCAAGTCCTGTAGTGGTGTTAAATCGGGTAAAGTAAGTCGGGTAAAATACGGTCTGTACAGTATACGCAATTGCGCGATGGGATAAATCCGCTCATCAAGCGCCCACACCCCAGCCCAAGTGTCGTATTATGGCGGCGCTGTTTTTAAGCCACGGCTCTTTTAAGACCTAGCTTTATTAAGACCGAGGTCTAACGGATAGTTTTTACAGTCGTTTATAAAAGTTAGTTTTTGACGCTAAGGATTCAGTTGTTTATGCAGAACGTGCGCCGCTATGCGGATATTATTGCCAGCCTGGAAGGATTGATGTGGCTAAGCCTCGCTTGGTCGATTTCACTCTCGGTTCAAATCGGCAGCACGGAACCTACTCTCGCCAGCTTATTGGTGATTGGGGCACTGGTGGTTTTCAGTTGGGCGCATCGGCCACTGCGTTACCTGTTACGCCGCTACCATATTCGTAAACGGCGCACCGATATGTGGATACATACCCTGGCCCTGCCGCTACTGCTGGCGATGTTCTTCCACATCATGCTTGAAGCTTTGCTGGGTAGCGCCTGGCTTCCACCCAAAATGCTGCTGTTCAATATATTGGCGTCTGCTGGCTGGACAACCTACGTCATGACGCTATTCATTAAATTTGTCATCCATGGCTTTAAAGCCAGAACCAAGTAAGCCCAACATGCAAACTGCCCTACCCCTTCCGCTTTCTACGCCCAACCGTAACTTGGTGCGGCTGACTATTGTGCGCGGTATCACCTGGACCGGTTTTTTACTGGCTATCGTGGTGGGCGTTGAACTGCTCGCCTTCGATTTGCCGGTAACCGCCGTAGTGAGCGTAGTCATTTCAATGGGCGTGCTCAACATCGCCACTTGGTGGCGCCTGGGCCGTCCACGCGCGGTGACCCACCTTGAGTACTTGCTGCATTTACTCGCTGACATTACCGGCTTAACGCTGCTGTTCTACTTCTCGGGCGGCTCCACCAACCCTTTTATTACCTACTACTTGGTGCCAGTCACCATCGCCGCCGCCACGTTACCCTGGCGCCACGCATGGATCATCGCCGCCTGCTCCATGGCGGGTTATACCTATTTAATGTTCTCCTACTATCCCATCCCCCAGCTGGGCCATATCAATAGTGATAGCCCCTTGAGCCTACATATATTAGGCATGTGGCTTAACTTCGGTCTCTCTGCGGGCTTGGTAACGTTTTTTATTTATAAAATGGCTCACGCACTGCGCAGCCGTGATCAGGCGCTTTCCCGCACTCGGGAAGCCGCCCTGCGCAATGAGCAGGTATTGGCGGTCGCCACCCAAGCCGCGGGCACCGCCCATGAACTGGGCACACCCCTCTCTACCATGGCCGTCCTCCTCAAAGAGATGCAGGCCGATGCCCCCGTCGATTCGGCGCTTGATCAGGACATTAACTTATTGCGCCAGCAGGTAGACGTATGCAAATCACGTCTGCAAAATTTGGTGTCAAACGCTGATCGGCGGCGCATGGCAGAACCCGAAGTGCTCGATGCCGAAGTGTGGTTAGCGGGCGTTGTGCAGCGCTGGCTGGTGCTTCGTCCTGATGTAAGCCATCAATTCGATGTAGCAGAGAAACGCGGCAGGCCTTGGCTGGCCGTCGATGCCACGCTCGACCAAGCGTTAACCAATTTGCTCAATAACGCCGCTGACGCTAACCCAGAACACATTGCCATACGCTTAGACTGGCAGAGTGAGAGCGTGGTGATCGACATTCGTGACCATGGCCCAGGTGTCGCCATGTCGATTGCTGACCAATTGGGTGAGACGTTTATTTCGACTAAAAGCAAGGGCATGGGCATCGGCTTGTTTTTAACCCATGCCACCATCAATCGCTTTGGTGGGGGCGTAAGCCTGTATAATCACCCGGAAGGGGGTACGCTAACGGAAGTTACGATGCCTCGCTGCGCAGCGCCTAATTAATCGCGCCCGCCCCAAGCACCGCCAGTAAGGATTGAGGACAACATGCAAACGCGAGAGCAACGCCTGCTGATCATTGATGACGATGAAATGTTTTGTCATGTTTTGAACCGTGCCCTAACGCGCCGCGGTTACGACGTTATCGTTGCCCACGAGGCCGAACAGGCCCTGACCATGGCCGCGCAGTACTCACCCACCATGGCGACCCTTGATTTAAAACTGGAAAACAGCTCAGGCTTAAAACTGCTTCCTGAGCTGCTTGCCACCGTCCCCCAGTGTCGCATTGTGGTGCTGACCGGCTACTCCAGCATCGCCACAGCGGTGGAGGCGATTAAGCTTGGCGCGGTTAATTACCTGTGTAAGCCGGTGGATGCCGACGATGTATTAGCCGCGTTCGAGCGCCAGAGCGGCGATCCGGATATTGAGCTTGCGGACAACCCGCCATCGATTAACCGCATCACCTGGGAGCATATTCAGAAAGTGCTGCAGGAGCACGACGGCAATATATCCGCCACCGCCCGGGCACTAGGCATGCATCGCCGCACACTGCAGCGCAAATTACAAAAACGCCCGGTACGGCGTTAAAACCTGCAACAAGGCTCCCCGCCAACCACATAAGGTCATTGGCGGGGCCGCACTGATTACTTAATGCGCCGTCCAGCCTAGATCAATATTAAAGCTTGAGCCAGTCACGGCACCGGCAGCGTCGGACGCCAGGTAAGCGACTAATTGCGCCACTTCTCCAGGCTCTATCAAGCGTTTGATCGCCGCCTCTTTGAGCATGACTTTTTCGATGACTTCTTGCTCGTCCATACCGTGCAATTTAGCCTGGTCGGCGATTTGATTGTCTACTAGCGGGGTTTTCACATAGGCAGGACATACCGCATTAGCAGTGATGCCTTGGTCACCGCCCTCTAGCGCCGCCGTTTTGGTCAAACCAATCATGCCATGTTTAGCACTGATGTACGCTGCTTTACCCGGTGAAGCCACCTGGGCGTGTATTGAGGCCACGTTAACGATGCGTCCCCAGCCCTTCTCACGCATATGCGGCCACGCTGCCTGTGTCAGCAAGAAAGGTGCCGTCAGCATAAGATCCATAATCTGACGCCACTTCTCTTCGGGGAAGGTCTCAATCGAGGCAACATGCTGAATGCCAGCATTATTGACCAATATATCAACCCCGCCAAAGCGCTTAACCGCATCTGCTACCGCCGCACGGCAGGCATCAGGGTCGGTTAGATCCGCTTCAAAGAACGCCGCGCCGGCTTTTTCAGCGACGGTATTACCCGCCGGATTAAAATCGACGGCAAGCACTTGATGGCCTAATTCGCAAAAGTGCTTAACCACAGCGGCACCGATCCCGCTGCTAGTACCGGTTACCAGCGCAACTCGCGGCGTTGTAACGGCTTGGGAAGTCATAGGCAATTTCCTTTTTCACTAATGGATGGAAGATGCTGTTTGTAGAAATCCTGACAGTATAGCTGGCTGCGCTTAGGCGTCGGGCTCCTCGTTCGGCTGCATTAAACGCGCCATCATTTGCTGCGCCAGCCTTGCGGCCTCCTGCATGCTTTCCAGCTCGCTTAAATCATGCAAAATGACGCGCTTGTAAAGTTCATAGCCGCCTGGCAAATGCTCAAGCGATAATTGGTATGCGCCTGACGGCAGTGAGAGCGTAAGGCTATCCGCCAAAGGCTCGGTAAACAGGGACTGGTCAGGCACTGCAACCAGCCACAGCTCACAGGGCGTAATCAACGCACCCACGCTATGCTCAGCGTCATGATGCTGAAAGCATAGCGCATCAACCCCCAAACGCGGGTTCCAGTCACTCTTTTGTTTAATGGCGGGCAAGTGCACGTCTCGGTAGGCCTTCGCCAATTCAGAAAGGAAGGTGTATTCGTCAGCGGTGAGCGTCTGCATAGGCTTGTTGGTTTTCCCAGATGATAACGGGCATTAATGGTTCGTGTAGCGAGCTGCTATTGGCGAAACGTGTTCTGCTCAGCCACAATGGGCGCGAATTTATCGCTTAGCCTACGGCTATTGACCCTTCAGTTACTGTCCACATGGTAACTTACTCTGCTTATCGTAAAGGAGCGCCACCTATGTTTGTGGTTATTTTTGGTCGGATGTCCTGTCCTTTCTGTGTGCGCGCAAAACAGCTTGCTGAGCACTTGGAAAAAATCGGCAAAATTGAAGGCTATCGCTATGTGGATATGCCTTCCGAAGGCGTCACCAAAGAAGATATCGCCAAAACGGCGGGTAAACCCATTCACACTGTCCCGCAGATATTTGTCGATCAAGCCCATGTGGGCGGCTTTACTGAATTTGATCAGTTTGTCCGCGACCAGCAGCTGCTTGCCGTTTAACCGCTCGTTAATAGCCGTTGAACACTTGCTTACCTCGCTTGCCTATACTGAGCAGTTATTTAATGGCTCACGCCAGGTGTGCCATTTTAGGCAAGGAGTTCACCATGCAGCGTCAGGAGTTTGTTCAGCAGCTGTGGCTTGACTATGTTCATACCCATCCCGATATCGGCGCCCTTCGACTGTGGCCGTTATCCACGGCGGCCGAATATTTAACGCTGGTAACGCTCAATTACGGCCCCTTTGCCGCTGCCGCGCTTACCGGCAATTTGGCTCATATGGGCTATCGCGCCATGGGCCATTACGCCATGGCCGATAAAGGGCTATTAGTTCAACTACTCGCGCCAAGCGACGGTAGTAGTTGGCTGGTGCTGGCAGAATTGCAAATAGGCACGCTGTCCAAGGCTCCTCGGGAAGCCATTGAAGGGCTAGTGCAACAATCTCATCCTCAGGATTGCAAAGGTCACAATTTACTTTGCCGCGGTCGCCCCTGGCCGATGCCTTCCTGGGCGCTTTATCAACAGTTGCAGCAAGCACACCCCTTGGCTGCCTGGATTGCGGTTATGGGGCCCCGTTTACATCACGCTGGCTTTGATTGCGGTCAACTTGGGGAGCCCATGGAGACGCTGGATCAGCGCCTAAACGAAGTAGGCATGCCAAGCCTAGAGGGGCAGCAAAACGGTGTCTTCACGGTGTCATCACTACTGGATCACCGTTTTTACCCCACCACACCGCAGAAAACAGTCTTCGCCGATGGCGATGAGCATCGCCTCTGCTTAGGCGGTCTGGCGTTAGTCCAAAAGCATGTTGAAGATAGTCACGAGCGTATTGCCGATTTACTGCTGCCCCACCATACGCGCTGTGAAATGGCCTGAGACGCTAGCGAAATGTGCGCTAACGTCTCACTGCGCCCTCTATCTACCCTTCTTAATCTTCGGGCTGTTAATCGCGCGGGGTATGGAAACGGTGCTTACTCGGCATCAAACGTCATCTCGGGAACATGGTCCGGTACAATCAGCTTGCCTGCCGTTTTCTCGATGATCTCCTCAACGCTTACCCCCGGCGCGCGCTCCTTGAGAATAAAGGCGCCGTCTTTGATTTCAAGATAAGCGAGATCCGTCAAAACACGGTTAATACAGCCAGCGCCGGTCAGCGGCAGTTCGCATTTTTCAAGCAGCTTGGATTCGCCATGCTTGGAGGCGTGGGTCATGGTACAAATGATGTTATCAGCACCGGCAACAAGGTCCATGGCACCGCCCATACCTTTGATCAGCTTTCCCGGAATCATCCAGGAAGCAATGTTCCCTTGCTGATCCACTTCGAAAGCTCCCAGCACGGTCAAATCCACGTGGCCACCGCGAATCATCGCAAACGATTCTGCTGAAGAAAAAATCGCTGCGCCTGGGCGCGCCGTCACCGTCTCTTTACCCGCATTGATCATATCTGGATCAAGCTCGTCTTCGCTGGGGTAGCGGCCCATCCCCAACAGTCCGTTCTCGGACTGCAGCATGACATCGATGCCATCTGGGATGTAGTTGGCAACCAGGGTGGGAATACCAATGCCTAGGTTGACGTAAAAACCATCTTGAAGTTCGCGGGCGACACGCTGAGCCATCTGTTCTCGTGTTAAAGCCATGGTGACTTCCTCTTGTTGAATCGTTAAATGAGAAGCAAGTGTTACGTTTGAAGGGGTCGCGCGTTAGCTGCGCACCGTGCGTTTCTCTATCCGCTTTTCAAACGTGCCTTGAATAATCCGATCCACATAAATCCCCGGTGTATGGATCTGGCTAGGCTCGAGCTCACCTGGCTCAACGATTTCTTCAACTTCCACCACGGTGATTTTCCCCGCCGTGGCGGCCATGGGGTTAAAATTCTGCGCCGTATGGCGGTACATTACGTTGCCATAGCGGTCCGCTTTCCAGCCTTTTACAATGGCAAAATCACCTATAATGGCTTCTTCTAAAATACAGTGTCGCCCATTAAACTCGCGAACCTCTTTACCCTCACCAATCGGCGTGCCGTAACCGGTAGCGGTGTAAAAGGCGGGAATACCAGCACCGCCAGCGCGCATTTTTTCCGCCAGCGTGCCTTGAGGCGTTAATACCACCTCAATCTCATCGTTGAGCATTTGCTTCTCAAACAAGGCATTTTCACCTACGTAAGAGGCCAGAATTTTACTGATCTGGCGGTCCTCAAGCAGAATACCCAAGCCAAAACCGTCTACACCGCAGTTATTTGAAACCACGGTGAGGTCACTGACGCCGCGACGTTTGATTTCGGCAATCAGGTTTTCGGGAATACCGCAGAGCCCAAAGCCACCGGCGATAACGGTCATACCGCTCTCGATGCCTTCCATAGCCTCTTCGTAGGAAGCTACACGCTTATCGAATCCTGCCATTGTTGTGCCTCACATTGTTGTTGATGATCAGTATTATCGTAGATGAGTGCTGCCAAAAATTCGCGAATTGAAGCTTACGATAGTGCCAGTGTTGTGCCAGATGATATATTTGTTAAGTTTGTTTTTCTTATTAATTTATTTTTTAAACTTATAAAAGGCACTTTATGACCGTCAAACAGCTGCGCGCCTTTCTGGCGGTCGCCCAAACCCTCAGTTTTACCCAAGCCTGCGAGCGCCTCCACCTATCGCAACCGGCGCTAAGTCTGGCGATTAAAGGCCTGGAAGAGTCCCTGGGTGGCAAACTGCTCATTCGCAGCACCCGCAGCGTCAGATTAACCCCTGAAGGTGAGTCGCTACTACCGCTCGCCAAACACTTGCTGGCGCAGTGGGACAATACCGAGGAGCGTTTACGCCAACATTTCACCCTTCAACTCGGGCGGCTCAGCGTCGCGGCGATGCCCGCCTTTGCCTGCAACCTACTCCCTGCGGCGCTGGTTAAATTTCGCCAGCAGCACCCCAAAATCAACATTACCGTACACGATGTCATCAACGAGGAGGTTACCGCCATGGTGCGCTCCCGTCAGGTAGAGATGGGGATTGCTTTTTCGCCGGAGGGCACCGGCAGCCTGCTGTTTACGCCGCTGTTTGAAGACCATTTTGTGGCTGTCGTGCCACCAGACTCTCCCCTAACCCAGGCCTCTCCGCTGTCCTGGACAATACTGCTCAACCACGACTTCATTACCCTTCAGCGCCCCTCCATGGTGCGTCGTTTATTGGAACAGGAGTTAGGCAAGCAGCATATGGAGCTAACGGTAGCCTTTGAAAGCCACCAGCTCTCAACCGTTGGAAGGATGGTAGCCGACGGCCTGGGCGTCAGCGCGGTGCCTTCGATGTGTATCCGCCAAATGCATGAACTGGGTGCCCGCTGCATACCACTAACAGCGCCCGCCATCTCATGCCGAGTTGGCATTTTGACCCACCAAGAGCTTTCCGTAGCCGCCCACGCACTGCGTACTGTGCTCCTAGACACCGTCCAAGCCCCCTCACTGCCTCTGGTCTAAAACATCATCAAGCTAATGAATTGCCCTAGGTTTCTACTGGGCAGCGTGGCTAGGATCATTTAGCATTCAGTATTACGCTTATTGGTCTGACGGTAAGGAAAAGTGGTATGCCTATTTTAAAGGGGCTGGTTAGCGCTCTGCTGCTAACGCTCAACACGCTGTTCTGGGGCGTACCTCTGATTCTGCTGACGCTACTTAAAGTCATTGCCCCAGGGCAACGGCTGAAACAGTTAGTGTTGCAGGGGCTGAATGGCGTTGCGCTTAATTGGATAGGCGTTAACCTCTGGTGGATGCGGCACTGGCTTAAACCCGTGCTACACGCCAGCGTACCCGATAATTTGAGCCCGCAGCAGTGGTGGCTGGTGATCTCCAACCACCGCAGCTGGACCGATATTTTCATGCTGTTGATGGCGCTGCATCGGCGTATCCCCATGCCACGCTTTTTCCTAAAGCGTCAATTAATCTGGATTCCCATCGTAGGTTTGGCTTTTTGGGCGCTAGAGTTTCCTTTTATGCGCCGCTTTACCCGCGAGCAAGTGGCTAAAAATCCTAAACTGGCCACCATTGATCGAGCCGCTACCGAGCGTATGTGTCATCAGGCACGTCTCTCGCCCATTGCGATTTTTAATTTTGTCGAGGGCACCCGCTTCTCAGTTGCCAAACGCGACGCCCAGCAAAGCCCCTACCGCCACTTATTGCGCCCTAAAGCGGGCGGCATTGCCCAAGTGCTTAGTCTGCTAGGCAACCAATTGGATGGTATCCTGGATGTAACTATCAGCTACGCCAATCCTGCGCCGACGTTTTGGGGCTTTTTATGCGGCAAGGAGGCCCCTGTTACCTTGCAGGCACGGCAACTCAGCATTCCTGAGTGGATGTACGCGTCAGATAACCACGAAGAAAAGCAGCATAAGGAACGCTTCCACACATGGATCAACTCACTCTGGTTGGAAAAAGATGGCATGCTGGACAACCGAACCGATCACGACTAACTGGCTGGCTCACTGTCTGGCTGTTAGCGGGACTACTAACCGGCTGTTCCAGCACACCGTCGTCATCCGCTCAGCGGGCGTCAGTACCTAGCGCTAGCCAGATCAGTGGTAACTGGGTTCAAGTACAGCGCGGCGACACGCTGGGCAAACTGGCGGCCCGGGCTAACGTGCCACTGGAACGCTTGGAGCGCTTTAACCCTGGCGCGGATACGCGGCGCCTGGAAATTGGCCAACGTCTATTAATTCCTACCCAACTGGAGCGGGCGCCTTCCGGCGGCCCCTACCGCTATCAAATCCGTCCTGGCGATACGTTCTCGAGCATCGCCCGACATTTTGGCACTACCAGTGGTCGCATTCAGAGCGCCAACCCTAGCGCCTCCCCCACTAATTTGAGAGTTGGCCAAATAGTCAGCCTGCCCCTTAGCGGTTCAGCCACGCGAAGCGCATCGCGACCCCCGGCAAGCAGCAGTGGCTCTTCAAGCGCTAACAAGCCTGCCGCGGTACCTACCAGCAGCGCGCCCAGTCAAGCGCTCCCCTCATCAGCAAGGGGCTGGCCTTGGCCGCTGGAAGATTATCGCGTGGTGCGCCGATTCGGGCCGGACAGCCGTGGCACATTGCAGCCCATGTTACTGGCTACTCAAGCCGGCGCTCAGGCTAAATCCGTTGCCCCTGGCGAGGTCCGCTTTGCCGACGGTATGCGCCAGCTAGGCGAAGTGGTGATTGTGCACCATGCCAATAATCTCCAGACCGTGTACGCGCTTTGCGAGCGCATTTTGGTCGAAGTAGGCAAACAGGTTAGCGCAGGAGATCCGCTTTGCGAGGTCGGTCAAAGCAGTGCCACCCAGCGCTATGATCTACTCTTTGATCTGCGCCAAGGCGGCAAACCCATCGATCCCAAGCAGGTGCTGCGCTAAAACACTCGCTTGAGAATACGGTACTTAATAAAACCGCGGCCCCTGCCTAAGCAGGGGCCGCGGTTCGATGGACTCGCGTCTAGCCGCGATAGTAGCCCGGTTTTACAAACGGCATGGGGGTCACCACCATGGGTAACTGCTTACCGCGAACTACCGCGAACACGGCACTTTGCGGCGCTTCCAGTTCGCGAGTGACATAACCCATCGCCACCGGCTTGCCGACACTTGGGCCAAAACTGCCTGAGGTCACAATCCCGACCTCATTGCCAGCCTCATCAACTAATGGCGCCCCTTCACGTACCGGCGCGCGGCCTTCCGCTAATAGCCCAACACGCTTGCGGGTATGATCTTTGGCATCGACCTGATGAAGAATCACGTCAGCGCCTGGAAAACCACCGGCGCGCTCACCGCCGTGGCGACGCGGCTTGCCAATCGCCCAAATCAAACCCGCCTCCACAGGCGTTGTCTGCATATCCATATCATGGCCATAGAGGCATAAACCGGCTTCTAGACGCAGCGAGTCCCGCGCTCCCAGGCCAATCGCCTCGACTTCGGGCTCTGCGAGAAGCTGCTCTGCAAAGGCTTCGCAAGCATCGGCAGCGACAGAAATCTCAAAACCATCTTCACCGGTATAGCCACTGCGGCTTACCCATACCTCCTGCCCTGCAATGGTGAAACGTCCATGCTGCATAAACACCAGCTCACCGGCTTCAGGGCAAAGCCGCTGCATGACATCCCGCGCCTGAGGCCCTTGCAGCGCCAGTAAGCCACGATCCAACGACTCAATTGTATGAGTTGACGCCAAGTTAAGTCGCAAGTGAGCCAAGTCCTGATCCCTACAGGCTGCGTTGACCACCAAATAGAAGTGATCGCCCGCGTTGACCACCATCAGGTCGTCAATAATGCCGCCTTCGGTGCTGGTGAAAAGACCGTAACGCTGTGCGCCCTTCTCCAGGCCCACCAAGTCTGCGGGAATCAAGGTCTCCAGGGCCTCGGCCACGTTGTCGCCGGATACGCTAATCTGCCCCATATGGGAAACATCAAACAGGCCGCAATTTTGGCGGGTATGTTCATGCTCTTTTTTAACCCCCAACGGATACTGCACCGGCATATCGTAGCCAGCAAAAGGTACCATCTTGGCGCCTAGCTTGAGGTGTAGCGCGTGCAGCGGCGTTTGCTTTAATTCAGACATGGGGGCTTTCCTCACTTAAAAATTGTTCGCTCAAAAAGAGAACGGGAAGCCACCGATTAGGTGTCTTCCCGACTCTACTGTTATTCACGTTCACCTACAGCGCCTATTAAAGCGCTGCGGGTATTATTGGTCGTGATCCAGCTCTTCACCCGGCAATACGTCTTTGCCGTCGAAATAGTCCTTGGTTAACTTAAAGACTACCGGCGAAAGCAGTGCCAAGGCAATTAGGTTCGGGATCGCCATCATAGCGTTGAAGGTATCCGCCATGAGCCAGATAAAGCCCAGTTGAGCGATAGCGCCCAACGGGATGGCCAGTACGAACAGCACCCGATAGATCATAATGGAGCGCGTGCCAAACAGGAACTGGCAGCACTTCTCGCCGTAAAATGACCAGCCTAGGATGGTCGTAAAGGCAAAAATCGCCAACGCAACTGCAACGATCTGATTACCAAAGCCAGGCAGCGCAGCGTCAAACGAGAGCGCGGTAAGTGACGCCCCGGCTTCGCCCTCTTGCCAAACCGTTGAGGTCAAAATCACCAGCGCGGTAATCGTGCACACAATAATGGTATCGATGAAGGTGCCCAGCATTGCGATTAAGCCCTGGCGCACCGGATTTTTGGTTTTGGCCGCCGCGTGGGCGATAGGCGCACTCCCCAAACCCGCTTCGTTGGAGAAGATACCGCGTGCCACACCAAAACGAATCGCTGCCATGACGGCGGCACCCGCGAAACCACCTGCGGCCGCCATGGGGTTGAAGGCGTAGTAGAAGATCAAACCAAAGGCTTCACCGATCTGTCCGGCATTGACGATCAATACCAACAAGCCAGCCACTACGTAGGCAATGCCCATAATCGGCACCAACTTGCCCGCCACTTTAGCAATACGCTTGATGCCGCCCAGAATCACCGCACCTGCCAGTACCATAATGACCACACCGGTGAGCCAGTGCGGCACGCCGAAGGTGGCGTCCATGGCGTCAGCAACGGAGTTTGACTGAACGGTATTGCCGATCCCGAAGGCAGCGACAGCACCAAAAAATGAGAACAGGCCGCCCAACCATAGCCATTTTTTACCCAGGCCATTCTTGATGTAAAACATCGGCCCGCCCACGTGGTAACCGGTGCTATCGGTTTCACGATAGCGCACGGCCAACACCGCTTCGGCAAACTTAGTGGCCATACCTACCAAAGCGGTAATCCACATCCAAAACACGGCGCCTGGACCCCCTAACGCAATGGCCGTGGCGACACCGGCAATATTACCGGTACCGATGGTCGCAGAGAGTGCCGTCATCAAGGCGTCAAAAGGCGATATTTCCCCTTCGTCACCCTCTTTGGCAGCCGCTTTACCCACCCCTGGTTTCGCATCACGCCCCGCCCACATTAGCTTGAAACCCATGCCGAGCTTTCTAATCGGCATCAGTTTCAAGCCAAGCTGCAGGTAAATCCCCACACCGAGTAGCAGAATCAACATGACGGGCCCCCAGACCACGCCGTTGATCGCCCCTAAGAGGCTAGTTAGTGCTTCCATGTTCGTCTCCTCGCTTTGTTGGTATGCAATGTTGGTGTGTATTATTGGCTTGCTGCGATTACGGGCTATTCCTAACGTCGCTATTGTTGGTTAGCGCACGATTTGAATGTTTTACACCATAAACTTAGCTAGCATCTAGGGTGATGTCGCTTGTGCATAGAGGATACCGCTTTTTTCATAACCCGATCTTCTGCACGAACCCGGCGAAAAGTACCTGAACATAGACCGCTATAAAGCAAGCTTTGAGGCAACGAAGAAATTTGTTTCCGATTGGAAACACGTTAACATGCTTGCTTATTCGCTCGATCTGCCCCAGTCACTAGTCGCCAAGGCAAACGACAACCGCTAGTATGCTCGGGCCCAGAAAACTGTTTCATATAGGAAAACACCATGAGCAATCTTCCTGCCAATCTTCGTTACGCGGAAAGCCACGAGTGGGTGCTGGATAATCAAGACGGCACTGTTACCGTGGGGATTACCGATCACGCCCAGCAGGCGCTCGGCGATGTCGTGTTTGTTGAACTGCCTGAAGTGGGTGCAGCGCTGAGCAAAGGGCAAGAGTTTGGCGTTATCGAATCGGTAAAAGCCGCTTCTGATCTCTACTCGCCGGTTGTTGGCGAAGTCATTGAAGTCAATGAAGCTCTTGAAGACGCCCCCGAAACAGTCAACGAAGCGCCCTACGAAGGCGGCTGGATTATGAAAGTGCGCTTAGACAGCGACTCCCTTGACGGCCTGCTAGACGCAGATGCCTACCAAGCAACGCTAAGCGCCGACGACTAAAAGCGGTAGTTGAATCAATTAAGAGCCTGCCCTTTATGGTGGGCTCTTAGCTTAATGCCCTGCACGGTTCTCTCTTAACGTCCGGAATCTTCTTCATGTCTCTTGAAACACGCCGTCTGGCCGAGTTGGCCGATCACGATGCTTTTATCAAACGTCATAATGGTCCAAGTCAAGATGACGTGGCCACCATGTTAAAAGCGCTCAACATGCAGCACATGGAAGATCTGATTGAACAGACCGTGCCGAGCGATATCCGTCTTGGCCGCGAGCTAGCGCTTGATGAACCGCGCAGCGAAGCAGAAGCACTAGAGTACCTAGCCCAGCTAGCGCGGCAGAACCGTGTAGCTAAAAGCTATATTGGCCAGGGCTATTACGGCACCCATATGCCCGCGGTGATTCAGCGCAACGTGTTGGAAAACCCAGGCTGGTACACGGCCTACACCCCCTACCAACCGGAGATTTCTCAAGGCCGACTGGAAGGCTTGCTTAACTTCCAGCAAGTGGTCATGGATTTAACCGGCATGGAGCTGGCCAATGCGTCGCTGCTGGACGAAGCCACTGCCGCCGCCGAAGCCATGGCGCTGTGTAAGCGCGGCAATAAGAAAAGCAAATCCAACGCATTCTTCGTCGCCGATGACGTTTTCCCGCAAACGCTAGACGTGGTTAAAACCCGTGCCGAGTTCTTTGGCTTTGAACTCATCACCGGGCCTGCGGAAGAGCTAGCCAACCACGATGTTTTTGGCGCCCTGGTTCAGTACCCCTCTGCCAGTGGTGAAGTCCGCGACCTAGCACCGCTATTAAG
This sequence comes from Halomonas sp. QHL1, assembly GCF_001882345.1. GTDB lineage: Bacteria > Pseudomonadota > Gammaproteobacteria > Pseudomonadales > Halomonadaceae > Vreelandella. The sequence goes on along the minus strand of NZ_MINL01000001.1, from coordinate 697,084 downwards.
CGCCGCTGCTGAGCGTAATATCATGACCTGCGTCGCCAGCGATCTTTTGAGCCTGGTGCTGCTTAAGGAACCCGGCCAGCTCGGCGCGGATATTGTGGTGGGCAACTCCCAACGCTTTGGCGTACCCATGGGCTTTGGCGGCCCTCACGCGGCGTTCTTTGCTACATCCGACAAGCTAAAGCGCTCGATCCCTGGGCGTATCATCGGCGTCTCCAAAGATAGCCGTGGTAACACAGCCCTGCGCATGGCGATGCAGACCCGCGAGCAGCATATCCGCCGCGAGAAAGCGACCTCTAACATCTGTACTGCCCAGGCGCTGCTGGCCAACATTGCCGGTTTTTACGCCACCTATCACGGCGCTGAAGGGCTACGCAAAATTGCCGGCCGTGTTCACCGCTTGGCGACCCTGCTTGCCGAGGGCCTCAAGCAGGCAGGGGTAACGCTAGCTCATAACAGCTGGTTCGATACGCTGCGCCTAACCGGCGTTGATGCTGGCAAGATCCATGGCCGCGCCATGACCCATGATATTAATCTGCACTACTTCGCCAATGGCGATGTGGGTATCAGCCTGGATGAAACCACCACCGCCCACGATGTAGCCACATTGTTTGACGTTCTACTGGGCGATGAGCACGGCCTTGCCGTTTCAGTATTGGACGAGCAAGTGGTAGCTAACGGCGCTTCCGGCATCCCCGCTGCCTGCCAGCGCGAAAGCGACTTTTTAAGCCATCCCACCTTTAACCGCTACCGCAGCGAAACCGAAATGCTGCGCTACTTGAAGCGTCTGGAGAACAAGGATCTGTCGCTTGCCCATGCGATGATTCCGCTCGGCTCCTGCACCATGAAGCTCAACGCCACCAGCGAGATGATCCCCGTTTCCTGGCCATCGTTTGCGCATCTGCACCCCTTCGCACCCCGCGACCAGGTGGCTGGCTATCACCAAATGATCGATGAGCTATCGGCCTTCTTAGTAGAAGTAACCGGTTACGATCACCTCTCGATGCAGCCCAACTCCGGCGCGCAGGGTGAATACGCAGGCTTAGTGGCCATTCGCCGCTATCAGGCGGCTGAAGGCGAAGGTCACCGCGATGTCTGCTTGATTCCCAGCTCCGCCCACGGCACCAACCCTGCCTCGGCAGCCATGGTGCAGATGAAAGTGGTGGTGGTCGAGTGTGATCAAAACGGCAATATCGATATGGCGGATTTGCGTGCTAAAGCCGAGCAACATCGCGATCAGCTCTCCGCCATTATGCTGACCTACCCTTCCACACACGGCGTGTTTGAAACCAGCGTACGCGAAGCGTGCAAGATCGTTCACGATAACGGCGGTCAGGTGTATATCGATGGCGCCAATATGAACGCCCAGGTGGGCTTAACGCGCCCCGGCGATTTTGGCGGCGACGTATCTCACCTTAACCTGCACAAAACGTTCTGCATTCCTCATGGTGGTGGCGGCCCTGGCATGGGACCTATCGGTGTTAAAGCCCACCTCGCGCCCTACGTGTCCAACCACGTGGTAACGCCGATCAACGGCGTGAATAGCGATAGCGGTGCGGTATCGGCGGCAGCGTTTGGCAGCGCCTCGATCTTACCGATCTCGTGGGCCTACATTAAAATGATGGGCGCACGCGGCCTGCGTGAAGCCACCGAGCTTGCCATCCTAAACGCCAACTATATTGCCAAGCGACTGGAAGCGGCATTCCCGATTCTCTACCGCGGCCAGAACGGTACGGTTGCCCACGAATGCATCATCGATATTCGTCCGCTTAAAGCGGCCTCTGGGATTAGCGAGGAGGATATCGCCAAACGCTTGATGGATTACGGTTTCCACGCACCGACCATGTCGTTCCCGGTGCCGGGCACGCTGATGATTGAGCCGACCGAGTCTGAGTCGCTGTATGAAATCGACCGCTTCTGCGATGCGATGATTGCCATTCGTGACGAGATTGCCCGAGTGGAGAGCGGCGAATGGTCGCTGGATAATAATCCGCTGGTCAATGCACCGCATACCCAGGCGGATCTGATGGCTAGCGACTGGCAGCGGCCTTATGACCGCCAATTGGCCGCTTTCCCGACGGCGGCAGTGCAAGCTGCTAAATACTGGCCCGCCGTTAACCGCGTCGATAACGTTTTCGGCGACCGTCAGTTAATCTGCTCTTGCCCTAGCATTGACGAGTACCGCAACTAACGGCAAAGCTGACAAGAAGTGAAGCAATAGCGCTTTAAGTAACGAGAACGCCCTTGGTGCCTAATCAATTATTAGCCGGCATCAGGGGCGTTTTTTCTTGCAGGCGTTGAGCGTGAAAACCGTCTAACAGCTTCTCATAGCGCTTAGGCAGCACTGAGTCGCGGCGGCGCAGCAAATAGAGCACTTCATTGACCGCATTAGGCAGGTTCAACGCTTTTACCTGGCGCTGCCAGGGCGAGGTTTCCAATACCAGTCGCGACACCACGGTAAACCCTAACCCCCTGGCCACCGCATCCAGCACCATGCTGACTTCATTGGTAAAGCCTTGATGGCGGAAATGGGTCATCGAGCGAAACTCGTCGGGGTAATTGGCTCGCAGCAGCGCATTGGCGTGGTTAATACCGTCGTAATAATTGAGAAAACCAATACCCATTAAATCTGACAGTGTGCTGCCCGCAAAATCAGCAGGCACTACTAAGCAGAGCGGTTCTTCATGCCAAATGCTGCAATTAAGCTCAGGGTGGCGCATCGCCTCGGTAACTATTCCAATGTCATAACGACCTTCGAGCAGGTCATTGACGATTTCGTGGTTAAACGCAAAGCTGTAATTGACCGTTAAATTCGGGTGCATTTGCTGCTGCCCCAATATATACGGATAAAACATCAGGCCAACGCTACCCGGCGAAGCAATGCGGCAGTCACCGCTATCCAGAGAGTCATCATCAAGCCCATGACGGAACTGCTCATGCTCTGCAAATAGCTTTAAAGCGTAATCGTAAGCACGCCGCCCCGATTCGGTTAACGTAAAGCTGCGCCCCTTGCGCTCTAGCAGCTCTTTATTCAAATAGTCTTCTAACTTGCGCACATGCTGGCTTACACCCGGCTGGGTCATTTCTAACCGTTGCGCCGTACGGGTGAAGCTGCCTGTTTCAACAAGCGTAATAAAGGTACGAAAATAGTGGGCATTGAACATAGTAAAGCGCCATGGTCTTTGATAACGGTCTGTAGCAGCTCTCTTTGAGAACACGCTTTAGGCAACAGTTTAATAACTAACAAAAAGCGCTATTGCCGCCGTTCTATAAAATATGCCTAATAATAGCACAGCCAGGTGTGCCAGCCGCTGCGCTGTACCCGCTGCTTGGCCGTGGTAGTATGCCAAAAGACATCTAACGACTAGGGACAGCCCCGCTAATGACCGAAAACGTTCAACCTCGCGCCACCCTTTCCAGCATCATTTCTCCCGAAGGAAGTCTCGAAGTACTTTCTCAGCACGAAGTTAATCGGCTGCACAGTACTTCTCAAAGCGGTCTACACGATCTGCTTCGGCGCTGTGCGTTGGCAGTACTCAATTGCGGCAATCCCAGCGACGATAGTCTGGCTATTTTAGAAGCCTATAAAGATTTTGATATTGAAGTGCTGCAGCAAGACCGCGGTATTCGTTTAAAGCTGACTAACGCGCCCGCTGAAGCGTTTGTTGATGGCCGCATGATTCGCGGTATCCGCGAGCATTTATCCTCGATCATTCGCGATATTGTTTACGTCTACAACGAGATTCAACACCACAATCGTTTCGACCTTAGCACAGGAGAAGGCACCACCAATGCGGTCTTCCACATTCTGCGCAAAGCAGGAACGCTAAAACCCGGCCGCGACCCTAGCCTTGTGGTGTGCTGGGGCGGCCACTCTATCTCCCGGGAAGAGTACGAATACACCAAAGATGTGGGCTACCACTTAGGGCTGCGCGATTTAGACATTTGTACCGGCTGTGGCCCTGGCGCAATGAAAGGCCCCATGAAAGGCGCTAACGTGGCCCATGCCAAACAGCGTCGCAAAGAAGGCCGCTATTTAGGTATTTCAGAACCCGGCATTATCGCTGCCGAAGCGCCCAACCCCATCGTCAATGAACTGGTAGTCATGCCAGATATTGAAAAACGCTTGGAAGCCTTTGTGCGCCTGGGCCATGGCATTATCGTGTTCCCCGGCGGGGTGGGCACCGCGGAAGAGATTCTCTATTTACTGGGCATCCTGCTGCACCCCAGCAACAAGGATATTCCTTTCCCGTTAATTTTCACCGGCCCCGCCGACTCTGCGGCCTACTTTCAGAAAATTGATGAATTCCTCGTCTATACCCTCGGTGAGGATATCCGCCGCTACTACACCATCATTACCGGCGACCCGGTCTCGGTTGCGCGCACCATGCGCCACGGTATCGATGAGATCGCTGAATTCCGGCGCACCCATCAGGATGCTTTCTACTACAACTGGCGCTTGACCATTGCGCGCGACTTCCAGGCGACCTTTGAGCCGACACACGACGCTATGCACGCCTTAGCGCTGCACCGCCAGCAGCCCACCCACGAGCTAGCCGCAAATCTGCGCCGCGCTTTCTCGGGGATAGTCGCGGGCAACGTCAAAGAGGCCGGCATTCGAGCCATTGAAGCCCATGGCCCCTTTGTACTCACCGCAGAGCCCGAACTCATGCACCGCCTCGACGAGCTGCTGACCTCTTTTGTAGCCCAAGGGCGCATGAAACTCGACGGCCAACACTATGTGCCCTGCTATGTGCTGAAATAACGGGAACTATTCCAGGAGAATGGAGCCTGATTAGCTACACTTGGTGGGCAATCTCCCACTATTGACCTTGAAAGGAACTCAATATGTCGATGATTAATCAGCTAAAAGATGTAAAAACCAAAGACTTCGCCAAGCACTGCTATGAAAGCAGCAGCGTCGATAAACTACGCGAAGCATCTGAAGGCAGCGCCGATCAGGCAGAAATGGAGCATTGGGGGCTGACCGAAGGGCAGTGGGAAGAGGCAATTGTTGCTGCTCTCGCCGACCATGAAGCTAAAGAGTAACTAGCGCAGCTGCTAATCCAGCTTATTTAGTAAAGCTACACCTGTGCCCTATCGATCAGTTCGATAGGGCACTTTAGGTTTTAACTTGGTAACCAAATACGAGTCTTGACTGATTCCACAGGAGGTTTACTCAACGCGCGAGAGGGCAACGCCCCCATACACTTCCTGCAGACGCTTGAGCCTGGCCAATTCACGCTCAGTTAGTTCAGGCGAGTCCCATAATAGCTGTTCATCAAGCCCCTTCAGCCCTTCCAAGGTGACTGCCAGTTCTGCATCACCAGGAATTTGAGCATCTCCCCAGGGACCAAAGCGGTTGGGTGCGAGGCTCCACTTCAACGTTTCTCCCGGCTCAATACCACCAGGTACGACGTAGTAGAAGGACTCATCCACCCACGGCACTGAGCGATCAGAGCTAGTAAGAACACCCCTCAATAGAAGTTCAGAAATGGCCTGATCCGTGCTATTGGTTACTTCAAGATCGATCACTGGCTCCGGGGCACCATAGGGGCTTGCGCCAATGTAATAGCGAGCACTGTCAATGGTGAAGCGCGCTAACTGCTGCCGATCACTTGCAGCTTTCGCCTGCTTATCTTCTAGCCGCTTTAAGGTGCGAATCGACTGCTCACGCTCACGTGACCGGCGTTCACGCAGAATCTGATCAGCACGCTGAATAACCTGATCACCCGTTAACCCATGCATTTGTACATTAGCTGCTTCGGCAATCTCTGCGGCATTCATGCGGTGAGGGTTGAGAATATCGAAACCACTAAACGATGTCGACGTGGCGATGATGATCAACCCTTGATCAAACTCATCGCGCTTGTAGGCTGGCAACGAGTTACGCACTTCCTCAACGGAGACAACCGACGCAGGCATGGAGCTAGTATCAATTTTGGGATCTGAGCAACCAGCTATCATGAGTACTGATAGTGATATTGCAGACAGCCTTAGCAGGCTCCACATACACTCACCTCAAAGCAGGCAGATAAAAATTGCTGAGCAGCTTAACGGAAAGCGCTATTCACCACTACCCCCCGGGCTTTTTGAGAGAGTTTCAAAGACTTAAAAAAACACTCGATTGGAAGTTGTTCAAGCGTAACGCTTTTAACAAGCGCTCGCCTATGAGCTGAAAGATGGGTGTAGAGCATTGACCGAATCGTATTATCCACCTGTTGCATTCATAAACCTCACGATCTGAACCTCACCATTCGTCGTGAAGTGATGACGCTCAGGTTTCTTCTTCATTGCCGCCTCTATGCTCGCTTTAAGCCTCTGTGTATCACCAGGGTAACGTCGCATGACAGCGCGCAAATCTACTGAGTGCTCATTTGCCCGGGCAAAGAAGTAGACGCCCTTCAGCCGTCACGCGTACACGATTACAGGCGCCACAGAAATTGTGGCTATGAGGTGAAATGAAGCCAATCCGCGATTGGCTGTCCGCCATACGGTAATAACGGGATGGCCCTAAGGTGGTCTCGGTGGTGGGTAAGAGTTGATAATGGTTTTCTATGGTCTCACGCACTGTAGCGGTAGAAAGAAAGGTCTCGCCACGATCTTGCATTATTGATGAGGCAATATAAACTTATTGATATAAATCATCAAAAATGACTAGCGCCTGTTAATGTAGAAAAAACGAATGCATATACTCTGCGCATAAAAATTAAACCAAATAGGGACTTAACACTTCACCACAAAACTTAATCTAACAATACCTTGGCATAGAGAAATATAGATATGGAAGTATCGCGCAAGGTAGTTAAGCAGCCTCAAGAAGAAGAGGCGTTTCATTCCCCCTCACTTTCAGAAGTCGAGGCATTGAGTATACTTTCTCAGCCTTTGTTTACGTTGCGTAAAAAATCAACATTAGTAAACCAAGGAGACCCATTTCAAGGATTATATATAGTTCACTGTGGCATGCTGAAGCAAAGCCACCAACATAAGGATGGGGTAAAACTACTCACCCATTTTTACCTACCAAGGGATGTGATAGGTTTAGATGCCATTGGTGATAGAACATATACCGGGACTGTTACCACCATTGAGACCTCTGGCCTGTGCTTGATTCCGTTTAGCCAGATTGAAGACTTCCCCACCACCGACGCTATTCATATGCAATTGCTACGCTGTTTGAGCAACGCCGTGCACTATGGACATACTCGGCTAAGAAAAATTTTAAGCCAACCATCAGAAGCGAGAGTGGCCAGTTTTTTGTTGACGATGTCTTACAAATATCGCGAACTTGGTTATTCCTCAAATTTTCTGAGACTACCCATGTCAAAACAAGAAATTGCTAATTATTTATGCATGGCACCCGAGACTGTCAGCCGGATTATCAGCCACCTTCAACATCGAGGTTTGCTATCAGTCAATGGGCATGAATACTGCATTGTCAATCAAGAAGGAATGGCAAGAATTTCTGAACATATCAGATAATGTAAGCTTTTGATAAAAAGCCATTTTTAAAAATTATAGCTCATGCTCTGAGCAAATCTTCAAAGCATGAGCGAGCTTCTCTATTGACTGTCTTATGTCTCAATTTTTATAGCGTGCGACAGGCTCAGTAAAACCTATTTTCCACTGCTCTCTACACTCCTTAATTATGCTGTGCTCATTTTTTTTCTGAGTTACGAACCTAAATAAAAGTTGATGTAATTCGGGGGTGGCATTCGTTTCCAGCAGCCAGTCAAAGAACGCGTATGTTTCTTGCGCTGCTTCCTCAGCGCGCTCAAGAAATTTTCGACCCATAGGCTCATCGACCACAAAAAAATGCTGCCTGTTTTTATTGAAAAATGGAGGAGCTTTCTTTATCGGAAGCTCTTCAGTACAAGCTACGAGGTCCATCAGCTTAGCCACATCTTGTACGTTACGAAGACGCTGCACGCACTCCATGCTGATCATTTTCATCAGCCGGCTTACAGGGGGGTCGATGGGAAGGAAGCTGAGGGCTAGCCACCGGTAACGATGGAGCTCATTTTTTTCGTGGGAATAAGCTAAATTTAATTGCTCTTGGGGTAAGAAATTAAGTGCAACTAACTTATCCATAGTCATATTACTCTCGCTATAAAAATTGGAACTGGCGTAATACTAAAGACGCCATCCTAAAACGGAAATAAGTTAATTATCCATGATATTTGTCAATTTTTATGACACAAGTAGAAATTTAACAATCACTAAAAACACATTCATTACTTCGTATTATATTACAAGCACCACTTCTTTCCAGGTATCTTTATCTTAAATTTACAGAGCAAAATACAAGCTTTAAAAAACAATAAGATATAAAAATAAGTATAAAAATTACAATACAATACTTATATCAATCAACAACAAAATCTATACAAAAATATTGCCTTTGCTATACAACACCGCGCAAATAAAACAATTTTAAGTAAGTATATTATTAACTGAATATAACCCTGGGGCTAAAGAGGAAATCTAGAAAATTTCCGATATGAGTACCATTATTAACTAAGGCATGCTGCACTCGCCAGCGTTGGGTGCTGGGCAGTCATTGAGGGTAAAGTGGCTAGCTCTGAGGAGACCCAGAATCACCGAATGGGTGAAGGACAGGACAACCACCTAGGTAGTTAAGAACCCAGCTTAATAGCTATAAACAACACCATCCGGAAGGCAAGGTCGATGCCATCCGCGCGCTGCAAGAGATGCACACCAGCCACGTGGCCATGGTGGTTGGTGGCATCTTAACGTGGTTCAGAAGTTGTAGCCCAGACCAATCGTATAAGCCCAGATACCGTCGTCCTGAAACGCATCGGTGGCATCGTCGGTGTCGCTGAACAGGAACTGATACTCTGCGCGAGCGAGGAAATAGGTCTTGGGCAGTACATAGTATTTCATACCTGTTTCCAGTCCCGCGAAGGCGCTGTCCTTGACACCGTCTCCATAGATTCCACCGAGGCTAGCACCGACGAAGGGCCGCGCACGACCATCAAGGAACTGATGGTTTAGATAACCACGGGTAGAGCCGTTCCAGAAATCATCTGTGACGCCTTCGCCTTCGACATCGGCGTAATTAACGCTTTGCCGGACACCGGCAACCATGTTATCCCTCAGATACCAACCAAGATCACCAGTCACGCCGAAGTTTCCGCTATTAAAATTCCGATCGTTACTGCCAGTACCAGAGATCGAAAACTCACGGTCGCCCCCTTGTGGGCCATACTCTGAGGTTTGGGCGGATGCTGCCATTGATAGAGCACCGAGAAGACAAAAAGCCATTGCTGCAGTATTGACTCTATTCATGAGAAGACCCTTCCTGACATTATTAGGATTGTATTTCAATAATGCACTATTAGTTATCTAGCGCGGATAGTGACGTGACCGATACCTTGGCGGTCAAACGACACGGTGCCGCACCGTCATGTTCAGGGTCTGACATCCCGCGGTCTGTGCGCTAGCACACACATATATGATGGAATCTAAAAAAACTGGCTGCCGAATTGAGGATATGTGCTTCACCACAGCCGATCGACTCACCATCGCCATTATGTTCGGATAACGACCGAGGCTGTGTGAAAACCCAAAAACAGTTGGCGATTAAAGTGCTTAGCCGTTTTGGCACCACTAACGGGCCAGCAAGGCAGTTCAGAGCGCCTTCATTTATTCCGCCAATATCTGAGTTAGTCGAGATAAAGCCTAGGCAGAACTTACTAACAAGCGCTATTGGCTACTACAGGTATGGCAGAGCCAGGTCAGCAACAAGGCCCTATGCTCGCATCGCCTGGATCAAACCCTTGGTGCCAAGGATATTCATGACGCGTTTCATGTTGTAAGGAAGTACATGAAGGCTCATTTCCGTGCTGACGTTCTTAAGGCGCTTAGTCAGGAAGTGCGTCGCACCCATCCATGCTTTTAACGTGCCAAAGGATGCTCAACCGTTTGACGACGGATGCGCATTATATCCGGCGTCTGATCCAAACGTGATGTTACCGCCTCCAGTACCTCTTCGTGTTCCCAGCGTTTGATGCGCCGATTGATACCCGTGGTGCACTGCGACTTCATGAAGCAACTCGGACAGGCGGAACTCCAATAGCAATTGAGCGTCAGGCCTTTTTCGACGTTCTTGAAGCGCCAAACCAGTCGCTCTCTCGCGGGACAGCGATATTCATTACGTTCGGGCACGTAACGGAACGCCTCTCTGGGAAACATGCCTTTGGCCTGGCTCGGCGAGGTTTTGGGCTTGGGAAGATATGTCGTGATACCGGCCTCGTGACACGCAAGAATCTCCTCCCCTGTAAAGTAACCGCGATCAGCCACAACGTGGAGATCACTGACGCCGCTAGCATTGCGGGCTTGCTTGGCCATCCGGGAAAGCTGACGCCGGTCACTGCCGACATTGGTAACCTCATGGGCGACGATTAAGTGATGCCGACTATCGACAGCCGTCTGCACGTTGTAGCCCACTACCCCCGTCCCTCGTGTTGTCATGGAGCGAGCATCTGGGTCCGTCAACGAAACTTGCTGTTCAGGTGCCTCGGTTCTTTGAATTTCAATAGATTGCAGTTGTTGAACTTCTTCTGTGAGGGAGGCGATCTTTTCCTTCAACCGTGTCGTCTGTGCTTCTGTGACCACAGCGGAGCCTTGATCCATTGCGTCGAGTTGGCGTAAGTAACGCTCAATACTTTTATCGATTTCCTCTGCACGTCGCTTCATCTTGGCAAAGGTGAAGTTACGGTCTCTATTGTTGACCGCCTTAAATTTGCTGCCATCGATTGCCATCACCGATTGTGCAAAGAGTCCCAGACGTCGACATATCAAGACGAAGTCTCGGCAGGTGGCTTGGATCGCCTTGCCATTGTGCTGGCGGAAATCGGCAATCGTTTTGAAGTCTGGTGCGAGACGCTCCGTTAGCCACATGAGTTCAACATTCCGCTGCGTTTCACGTTCAAGTCGGCGGCTCGATTGCACGCGGTTGAGGTAACCGTAAAGATAGATTTTTAGAAGAACAGCGGGATGATAGGCGGGTCGACCCGTGGCATGGGGATCACACCTTTGAAACCCAGCTGTTTGAGGTCGAGGGCGTCCACGAAAGCCTCAATGGCACGAACCGGATTGTCTTCAGAGACGAAATCATCCAGGAGCTCAGGAAACAACGTAGCTTGGGACCGGGATTCACCTGCGACGAAACGTTTCATCGGTACCTCCCACGATCTGTCATGGGGAAAGTATAGCGACAGCTACGTTTTCACACAGCCTCGACCAGAAGCAGACAATTAGTTAAAGCTGATCTAGGCTCATTATTAAATGAAAACCTTATCTAAACACTTTAATTCACCACTCACGTGATCCCCTTACACCACAAACATAAGATCAGATGTTGTCTACAAATCTCGGGACGTTTCATTAATCCATGGCACCACTGAACCCTATGCAGTTGACGATAGCCGTATTATCGCTGATGGCAGTAGACTTTTTCAGAGTTTCCCTAGCAATTGACTCATCGGGAGTTCAAAGAACACGACTAGGTTAGTTTGTCCCGATTACCTATGGACCATGTCGATAAGGAACGTTTATATGATCAGCCTGCCAGGATATGTTCTGCGAGACGAGGCGCAATGGGAAAGTCTCTTTTTTGATGTGGGAGGTATGACTTACCACACCAGACGCAGCCTTACTGCCTCAGCGCAGGGGATAAATCCGATTGTGCTGGTACATGGTTTGGGAATGTCTGGTGACTATCTAATGCCCACTGCAAAGCGAATCGCCGCAAAGGGTGCCGCCGTTTACGTGCCCGATCTACCCGGCCATGGCAAAAGTGATACACCCGAATCGCCCTTGAACATGCTCGACTTGGCTAATGCCCTGATCGATTGGCTGGATGCCATGGACATTGCACAAGCCGACCTGGTGGGGCATTCAATGGGCTGTCAGATAGCGTCTGATGTGTCTGTTCGTTTCCCCACTCGGGTAAGACGCTTGGTCCTGATAGGGCCGACAGTTGACCCTTCCCATCGCAACCTCCGCGCTCAGCTGCTTCGGGCGCTCTACGCCTGTACCTTCGAGCGCCCCGGGCTCCTCCTGCATTTCATGGCTGATTATTGGCGCATGGGAACGCGGCTCTGGCCCGAAGCGATCGCCATGCTCAATTATCCTATCGAAGAGAAGCTTTCTTGCATTGAGCAGCCTGTGTTACTGGTTCGTGGCCAGCGGGATAAGATCGCGCCACAACGCTGGCTCGACCAAGCGAGCCTAATGACTGGCGCGGTGCGGGTAGTGACCATCCCTAACTGGGGTCATAATGTCATCTACAGTGCGCCTGATGCGGTAGTGGCAGAGCTATGGTCATTTTTGGGTTAAATGAGGCTACCTCTTTTGACCTCCACTTAGCGATCAAGGCGGTGAAGCGACAAGGCGGCATCCAGGTGTTGATCCTAGAAAAAACAGAATTCTTTCTAGGCTTATGCGCGCTCTTCCACAATCCAACTAACAACCTCTTCATTGCCAAATTCTGCTTTCCACTCTTGAATCACCTTGTGATTTCCACCGCGTGTTTCGACCACTTCACCTGTATGTGGATTCTTATATACCTTCAGCAGGCGCTTTTTTCGACCATCTTTACTTACGCCTTTATCGCTTTTGGCTGGTGTATTGCGATACGACGGATCTAAAATCTCACACACGTCACGAGCCAATTTTCCATGCTCCGTCATCAGCCCTTGCAATCTTTCTTTGAACTCAAGCTCTTTCTTCAGCTCGCTGTTACCTTGAAGTTCTTGCAGCTCTTCTTGCAACTGTTTTAATAGCTGTTCTTTCTTCAGGTAGTCATTCAGTACTGACGCCATGCTTTTCATCCCTATTTACAAATTTAAGACTAACAATTATACCTGACAACGATGACCTATAAAAATAGTCAAAAGGTATTCCTTCTCGTTTAATTCAGTAACTACATTACTAAATTATGGCCAACATTGCTTTTCTGCAAGTCAACCAGCCTGAGGTTGCCCGTCTGGAAGGCCTGAGCCGGGCAATATTTACTTAACCCTGACCTTCTTACCTGCCCTTTCAATGTATTCTGAAGTCCTGGATCCGGCCAGAAGCACTCCTTTAGATAATGCTGATATAAAGCACGCAGCATGGGAAAAATTGAAGCACAGCGGAAGTTTTGTCCCAGTGCCTGCGCTTGTTACCTGCTTATATTCTGTTTCCTTTTAATAGGTTACAACGCTCGCAAAGTAATTGTAGATTTCGAACTGTATTACTGCCGCCCTTTGAAAATGGAACAATGTGGTCAAAGCATAATTTAGCGTTGGAATTACACTCAACACACCTACCACCATCTCTTTGCCATACCTCCCTTTGCACCGCTCTTGGAATGACCTCTCGACACGGTTTTATTGGCTGTGGCTTCGGCATTGACGATACGTCTACCCGAATTAATATATCTTCAGTGATGGATTCAGGATCTGAATCTGGAGACGAATTCGCTTTAAACTCAGGAGGAGCTTTAAAAGACATAATGGCGTGGGTATATGAGATTAAATCAGCCAACTCTTCCGCACAGGTAACAATGATCTTTAGCGCAGGCTTTCCCTGCTCTAGACCTGGGGATGGGTAAGTATTACTGTGGCGACCTGATTCTTCCGCATACTCTAAAGCAATCTCAGGAAGAGATTCAGAATCTGGGGGGTATTGCAACCATACAAAAGCATAGTCATCTTTATTTGGCTGATCTGTTTGTACTACCACGCCGAAATTGCTTCCAATATCCAAAGCAGTCACTTTGACAGTTTTACGTGATGGAGCGCCAAACTCTTCGGAAATTTTATCTATAACATGGTCTTTGAACATTCAGATATCTTTGTGCTACGTATCCAGCTAACAGTTTATTAGTGCTCAAGCACGTTATCATTATCGTCATCTGTTCAAAATTGCGCATAAGTATAAAGCAAATTACCATAAGTCATTGTTTTACCGTAATTTAAAAGATTTTTTCTCAGATATATGAGCACTCACATTACTAGCCCCACCAGAAAAACGCACATTGCGAGCTAAAACGCTCCGTGAATATCCGATCTCAGTAAATGACCGCTTTGGGTCCTGGCCGTGTAAAAACAGAAAAAACCTGGTCTAACTCAAGAATCTTCACCCTCAGCTTCCTGTTGAGCCCACACAAGTCTTTGCTCGGATGATTACCACCTGATGCTGTGGTGATAGATGGGAATGGCAGAATCAGCAGAAGCTCTTATTTGGCCCTGAATAGACGGAAAAACAGGGCTTTTACGCCCTCGCGGCCCTCATCAACTCATTGACACCCAAGATCTTTATGACACGCTTTAGGTTGTAGGCCAACACATGAAGACTCATTTCCGTGCTCACATTTTTGAACTGCTTGGTCATGAAATGTGTCGCCCCCATCCAAGCCTTCAGCGTGCCAAAGGGATGCTCCACCGTTTGGCGCCTTAAGCGCATCATTTCCGGGTTCCAATTAAGACGTGACTGCGCGGCTTCGAGTATATCTTCATGTTCCCAACGCCTTATCCGCCTCTGCTTTCCTGTTGTGCATTTTTCCCTTAGGGAGCAGCTGACACATGACGAACTCCAATAAGTATCTAGCTTCTGCCCATTTTCTTCAGATACATACCGCCAAGTAAGCCGCTGCCCTGCTGGACAAGAATATTCATTTATTTCAGGAAGATACCGAAAGGCTTCTCTTGGGAACAGTCCCTTTGCCTGGTTGGGCGATGTCATCGGCTTGGGGAGGTAAGTAGTGATTCCTTCCTTGTGGCAGGACAAAATTTCCTCGCCCTTGAAGTAGCCTCTATCCGCTACGACTTCCAGCTCCTTGATGCCAGTGGCCTCCCGAGCTTGCTTGGCCATGATGAACAACTGCCCCCGATCATGTCCGACGTTGGTCACCTCATGGGCAACAATTAGATGATGCTTGCTATCGACCGCTGTCTGTACGTTGTATCCCACCGTCCCGGTACCTCTACCACTCGTGGCCATCGACCTGGAGTCTGGATCCGTCAAGGAAATTTGTTGGTCGGGAGACTGAAGTCGCGCCTCCTCAACTGATTGTAATCGTGCAGTTTCTTCCCTGAGCTTCGTGATTTTATCTTTCAGGTGCGCTGTCCTCGCCTCTGCCAGTGCAGGTTCCTCGCGATCAGCTGCGTCAAGCTGACCAAGGTACCGATTGAAGCTTTCTTCGATCTGCTCAAGGCGACACTTCATCTTGGTCGCCGTGAAATTACGGTTGCGGTTGTTGACGGCTTTGAACTTGCTGCCGTCAATGGTCACGATGGCTTGGGAGAATAGCTCCAGTCGCTGGCAAAGCACGATGAACTCTCGACAGACACGGCGGATGGCCTCGCCATAGTTCTTTCGAAAATCGGCAACCGTCTTGAAATCTGGTGTCAGGCGCTCTGTCAGCCACATCAGCTCGACATTGCGCTGCGTCTCGCGCTCCAAACGGCGACTCGACTGGATGCGATTGAGGTAGCCGTAGATATAGAGCTTCAGGAGTACAGCGGGATGATAGGCGGGCCTACCTGTTGCATGCGGATCGACGCCCTTAAAACCAAGCCCTCTAAGATCGAGACCTTCTATGAACGCCTCTATGGCACGGACAGGGTTATCGTCTGCGATGAAATCGTCTAAAAGCGCAGGGAATAACGTACTTTGATTTCGGGCCTCGCCTACCACGAATCGCTTCATCACTATTTCCTCAGCGAACCTCGTCAAAGTATAGCGACCATCACGTTTTCACACAGCCTCGGTCGAGGTTGTGTGAAAACACTCGGGCTGTCCTGAAGGAGAAGCTTGTACGTGAAATCTGGAGCAAACTTGCCATGCAACACCTCATAATTTGCGAGAGAGCACTAATTTTGATTGATTTTTGACAAGCGTGAGACGCTCTAAACGTTTTCACACAGCCTCGGCCGAAAGCAGTCATTAGCCCCCCATCCCTATCTGCAAAATATGCCCAGCCATGTGTATATATCGTCAAGTTTTGGAGCATTTTGATCATGCGAGATGTTGAATCTTGCAGGCCTAACGTTTGATGCCATCAAGAAAACATTAGATTCCTGCATTAAAACATCCCGAAGCCAGGCGTCTACAGACTCACAGACTTGATCATTTTCATTTGGTGGAACGACGAAAGAGTTATTCCCATTCTGGCGGATGAAAAAATGCTCTGGAATGTAGAGTGCACGGCCGCCACGAGCATAGGCCACTATTTCACCGCTCATGTCTGGCAAGTAAGCTTCACTGCTTTGTAAGCACTCTAATGCCTGTCGAAACGTTTCTAATGGCTGAGGAAAGCGATCACGTAGATCAAAAGCACGATACGCAAATACACTATGCGAAGGGTTATCACTTGGCGGCTGTGCCGATGTCATCTTACTCTCCAACTGCAAACTTACTGCTAGCGTCTCAGTCACCTTAGCACCAGAATTAGAGATCTGCTTGTAATTCCGCTTGCTTGATCTCGGGACTCGCCTACCACGAGTCGCTTCCTTGTTACCCTGACTTTGAGCGTCAGCAACTGAATAGAGCATAGCTATAGGCAGCAGTTTGAGGGCTCAAACCTTATTGCCTAGTCATCGTAATTAATCCAATGATGAGGCTTACGCTCTTCCAGTAAAGCGTGATATGGCTTTTTTTGTGTCGGGAGCCACCACGTTTGACGCTTGGAACCAAGTATATTGACTTCCCCCACACTCAATTACCTGGAACAGTCAGCCGGGCTTGAATCGTTATAAGCTTCCAAAGCTTTCTCCATCACCTGCAGCAACGCCTCAATGCGCGATCCGTGAGCAGGATGCGTCGTCTGGGGGCTGTCCGCCACCGAGGGTGGCCATGTTGCTCCACAAGGCCACGCTTTGATGGGGGTCGAACCCTGCCCGCGCCATGATCTCAAGCCCCATGAGATCGGCTTCTTCATGAGTGCGGCTGAAGGGCAGACTAATGCCAAGCTGAGCACCGAGGCCCAAGGCCTGCATCAATTGTTGCTGTCCAAAATCAACCTCACCGAGAATCACTACCAGCAACAACACGGTTTTAATGCCGAGCTGTTGGGTGAGACGCTCATTACCATGACCAGCCAACACATGGGCTACTTCATGGTCGATTACTGCTGCAAGCTGGGCTGGCGTCTCAGCCACCCTGAGCAAGCCAGTATTTACGCCGATGCGTCCACCTAGCAAAGCGAAGGCGTTCGGAGACGGGTTTTCGAAAACGACAATCTCCCAGGCGTCAGGCAGTTCAGCGTTTGAGTAATGAACTTCAGCGGCATTCACTATTTTCTGAGCAACACATTGCACCTGTTTGTTCACAGCGACGTCGCGGGACACCGGCTGTCGACTAAGAAGCTGATCAAAGGCGTCTTCACCCATTTGAGACATCATGCTTTCGGGTACTAGCGCCAGCTAAGAGCGACCGCTCGGAGTCTCGTCGCAACCGCCCAGTAGTCCCAAAGGAAGCATCATCAATAGACAGAATTTGAATCGAAGTCGCATCGCATCATCTCTCATTCAGTAAACTGGCGGACGTCTCACTGCATTAGCCAATGCTATAGTCAATCTCAAACCATGGCTCTCCAGGCTATGCTACGCACCAACGATTAGCCGTTATACCTCAACACGAGATTATAGAACCGTGTCACTATGCTTGTGCCTACGCTAGTGTTCATGGCAAAGCTAGGGAGAAGCATGAGAGGCAAGGGATATCAGGGAGCCTACACATACAGAAATCCCGGCTGCTTAGCCGGGATATTATTACTATATGGGGGCGGAGATCTCAGTCCGAATCGCTTACTTAAAACTCTTCCCATTCCAGTTCTGCCACCTTAGCCCTAGTAGGCCTACCTACAATGGGTCGATCCTGCTTAAGACTAGCAACTGGCTTTGTCACAGGTTTGCCAAGAGGAAGAGACGTACGATGTTCACCACCCTCTAGCTTGAAGGTTGCCACCGCTGATTCAAGCTGAGCTGCCTGCTCTTCGAGGGAAGATGCTGCTGTGGCGGCTTCCTGCACAAGAGCTGCGTTTTGTTGAGTCACCTCATCCATCTGTGAAACTGCTTGGTTAACCTGCTCGATACCTTCACTTTGTTCTATGGAAGCAGCAGAGATTTCATCCATGATATCGGCAACTCGCTTCACAGAAGCCATAATTTCTTCCATTGTTTGACCAGCGCCCTCCACTAGAGTGGAGCCCTGGTGAACCTGTCCCGCTGAAGTTTCTATTAATTTTCTGATCTCCTTCGCTGCATCAGCACTACGACTAGCGAGGTTACGTACTTCAGTTGCAACAACAGCGAAACCGCGGCCTTGCTCACCGGCCCGTGCAGCCTCGACCGATGCATTAAGTGCCAGAATATTGGTCTGAAAAGCAATCGAATCGATCACGCCGATGATGTCACTAATCTTTCTAGAGCTTTCAGCAATGCTATGCATCGTTTCGACAACTTGACCTACCGCGTCACCACCACGGGCTGCCGTGGCAGACGCATTGCTCGCAAGGGTACTACCCTGTCGCGCATTATCGGAGTTTTGCTTCACTGTCGCGGTGAGCTGCTCCATGCTGGCAGCCGTCTCTTCCAGCGAAGCAGCTTGTTGTTCAGTACGCGAAGATAAATCAGCGTTGCCAGTTGAAATTTCACGTGCACCGATATGAATTGAGCCGCTACTGTCACGCACGGTTGAGACCGTTTGAGAAAGTCCCGATTGCATATATCGCATAGCTGCGAACAGCTGACCAATTTCGTTCCGGCCACGATCAGCAATCTTATGCGATAAGTCACCCTGGGCAATGCGCTCAAAATGGTGAACAGCTTCCTGAAGGGGTTGAATGACAACACGCATCATACCGATCCTAACCAAGACAACACTAAGGATAACCAGCAGCAATGCAGCCAAACCCACATACCCTGACGTCGTCATGGTTGCTTGATAACCAGCCATTAGATCCTGACCACGTGTTCTGGCAAAGTCGATAAAGGCTTCATTAGTTTGGATATAAGCCAGATTGAGTCGGTCGCCTTCACGCTTAGCAGCACGATAAGCCCTTTCGTTATAGCTCTGGAGCGCCTCATGCTGTGGAACCAAGCCTTGGGAGAGAAGCTCAGCGAAAGCTACCTCGACTGCATCTGTATAAGGCTTGCCCTGCTCCGTCTTAGGCACAGCCAAGAACGCATCAAAACGCTGCTGAGCCAACTGCAGCGCTTGACCCGCCTTTTCCAGGTAGTTTCTTGCTAGTGTTTCGTCACCTTCGTTCAATGCATCCAGATGGTTAAGAAAAAACAGCTGAGTATCAGCAACATTTACCTGAGCACGGTTAAGCGTATTCAACTGCTGCACGTTAATGCGGTTTAGCTCATCTATCGAACCAGCGCCCAACATGCTGGATTTGTAGCCAAGTGCAGCTACGATGAGAATCAAGGTAGTAAATAAGCCTAATACAACCGTCAAACTCGCCTTAACGGTTAATTTTTTCAATAGGTTATGCATCTATGTTCTCTAAGAGAGGGGAGTCATTCTACTTGAATGCGTCCAGCCACTGGGAAGGCACCTGCCTTAACAATCATCTAAATACTGATTTAGATGAAGTTAAAAATAATATCGGCATCAGACACATGAAAATTAAATAAAAAAATCGAATTTTGAAAAAAAATGATCTGCATCAATTTTAAAATAAAGTAACCTCTTTGTTTTTAGTTAATTGGTTATTAATATCAAATAGTTAAGCCGTTGAAACAATCTTAAGTTCATGAATTGTGACTTAGCTCACAACTCCCTCGCAGGTTTCGCTCGCCCGTGGCCACCTATGGTGCCATTTTTTGCTTGCCCCCTATATCTGCCCTTTCCAAGCTGGATCTACTATCTTTACCGTTAGCAACTCCTGTAGGGAAATGATCATGCCATCGTCAACCGACTGTGAAAGCAATTTTGAGAGACAAGTGGCTGTGCTACTCGGGGCTAGTGACAACCTCAGTTTAGATGTACTGATCCGACAGGGAGTCCCTTTGTCGGCTATAGACAGGGTCGCAGAGTATGGCGTGGACGCTGGAGAGCTGGGTATTATCAGTAAAATTGCTCTCAAGCGTAGATTGAATCAGGGAAAACCTCTCACCCCCTGCGAGGGTGACAAACTTTATCGGGCTATTCTGGCAACACTCCTCGCAACATCGATTTTCCGCAACAAACGAAAATCAGATATTTGGCTTCATAAGCCGCGAAAAGCGTTCGGGGGGCGAACTGCGCTGGAGGCGACTGCTACCACACCGGGGTACAAGTGCGTTGTAACGCTTCTTGAGCAACTGCGTCACGGGTTTGCCGCTTGAATTCAGAATTACTCCAATGAGTAACGGTGCATCAAAGCCTGTGATCTGTTTATATCAGCGACAAGCATAGGCCGCGGGCAATAGTGATACTTGTTAACGCCTTAGCTTTTCAAACTCTTTCGCGTCCTGTAAACAAAAGTCTTTCAAAAAACTTGCCAGTTGCGATCCAACGTTCATGCCTAATCTACAAATTCCTTGTAAAGATATAGCAGTTTCAAACACATATAATGGGTTAGCCACCTGTTGCATTCATAAACCTCACGATCTGAACCTCACCATCCGTCGTAAAGTGATGACGCTCGGGCTTTTTCTTCATGGCCGCCACTATGTGCACTTTAAGCCGCTGGATATCACCCGGATAACGTCGCATTACAGCGCGCAAATCTACCGAGTGCTCATTGCCCAAGCAAAGGAGTAGCCGCCCTTCTGCCGTCACCCGAACACGATTACAGGCACCACAGAAATTGTGGCTATGAGGTGAAATGAAGCCAATGCGCGATTGGCTGTCAGACATACGGTAATAACGGGATGGCCCTAAGGTAGTCTCGGTGGTGGGTAAGAGTTGATAATGGTTTTCTATGGTCTCACGCACCGTATCGGTGGGAAGAAAGGTCTCGCCACGGTTATGCTCGCTGATAGCGCCCAGCGGCATTTCCTCGATAAAACTGATATCCACTTCCTCATCACGGGCAAAGTTCACCAAGTGGAGGATTTCGTCGTCATTTCGCCCCTTAAGCAATACGGCGTTGAGCTTAATCGACTGAAACCCAGCGCGGCGAGCTGCGCGGATACCCGCGACCACCTGGCTAAGGTCACCTGTCCGGGTTAATGCTTTAAAGCGCTCGGGCTTGAGTGAGTCGAGACTGATATTGAGACGATCAAGTCCGCCTAAACGTAAGGCCTCGGCATGTTTGACTAATCCTGAGCCGTTGGTGGTCATGGCCAGCTCGCGCAGGCCTTCCAATTCACCGAGTTTTTGCACTAGCGTTAGTACGCCCTGGCGTACCAGCGGCTCCCCGCCAGTTAGGCGGATTTTTTCCACCCCCAGCTCTACGAAGGCCTGCGACAGCGTGGCTATTTCTTCAAGGGTAAGCAGTTGGGCCCGAGGCAGGAAGGTCATCTCCTCAGCCATGCAATAAACACAGCGAAAATCACAACGATCAGTCACCGATATGCGCAGGTAACGCACCGTACGGCCAAACCCATCGACTAGCGCACTCAATCTGAGGGCTCCTCTGCTTGGGCACTGGCGTTAACGGGTAGCCGAGCTATGAGCCCTTTCACTTCGGCGGTGACCTCTTCATTGGTTTCCTCATCATAAAGTTGGGCCCGCCGCTTGCGCAGGCCGTTCTCATACAGCTTGACGTGCTCAGTGGGTATAACGCCCGCTTTGGAAAGACAGTGGCTGGCGCAATCCATCTGACACCCATCAATGGCTACGATAGGCCTCCCGGAGCGGGCGATGCGTACCAGACCGGGCACACCACCGCCGACACCGGTAATGCAGGACATTTCTGCCTCTCCTGCATGGTCAAGACGCAGAGCAACACTATTGGCCAGTTGCGCCACATCAGAACAGCCGGAGCAGGCATAAATCAGTGTGCGCGGTTTATGATGTGAAGACATACCCTCTCCTATAAAAGCAAACGACGTCAGCGGTCACGCCAGAAAAAGCGATTCAAGCGTCGAACTGACTGATCGGGTAATAGGGGTATGAGTCCCCTTCTGTCACGTCGGAGTCAGGGTTAATCATCAGATAACCATGGGCCTGACTGGCCGCACTGAGCATATGCGACCCCTGCCCGCCCGCTAACTGCGCCACGGGAGTCCCCTGTGACCAATCCAGCTCCACCCGTAATAGCTCGCAGCGCCCTTGGGGCCCACGCTGAGAAAAGCCGGCTTTTACCGGGTAACGCTGTAGAGCCGCTACAGCTCTACCTTGCATGGCATGTATAAACGGCAGCGCCAGCAGTTGCCAGCCCACCAGGGATGCCACGGGGTTACCCGGTAGCGCGATGAGTGGCTTGGCAGAAGAAGGCTCCAGGCCAAGATAACCGAACGCAAAGGGCTTCCCTGGCTTCATCGCGACACCATGAAAATGCAGCCCGCCGCGCTGCTCGATCACCGGGCGAACATGATCCTCTTCGCCTACCGAAACGCCCCCAGTACACATCACCATATCTGCAACGGTTTGTGCGTGTTCAAAGGCCTGATGCAATGACGCTGGCGAATCAGCAATGACGCCCAAATCCAGCACGTCGCACTGAGCTTGCGTTAGCAGTACGTTAAGCATGGCGCGATTGCTGTCGTACACCTGCCCCGGTGACCGCGACATGCCAGGGGCAATCAGTTCATCGCCGGTTGAGAGCAGTGCCACCCGCAGGCGCCGTTTGACGGTAACAGCATTTATCCCATGGCTTGCCAACAGCGAAATCGACGCGGCATCAAGAAACTTACCCACAGCGAGTAGCGGGGTACCCATGCGGGTCTCCTCGCCTTGACGACGAATATTAGCGCCTACCACCAAGTTACCCTCAAGGTGTATATGCCCGCGCTGATCAAGCGTTACCCGCTCTTGAGGCACTACAATATCCGCCCCCATGGGTACCGGCGCGCCGGTAAAAATACGCGCGGAGCCTCCTTTCGGTAGCAGCATGACGCCTGCACCTGCCGGCACGCGTTGAAGAATGGGTAAGCCAGAGCCGAGAGGTGTCGCTTGGTAGTCAGCCAGACACAGCGCGTAGCCATCCATAGCGCTATTGTCCACCCCCGGCATATCGAGAGGTGCGACCACCGTTTCGGCCAGCACTCGCCCCGCAGAGTGTTCAAGGGTGATGTTTTCTACTGCATTCATGGGCCTGGCGGCGTCGATAAGCCGTTGACGTGCATCAAACAGCTCTAACAAGCCGGGCGTGACGATTTCTGCGCAGTGACAGTTCATAAGCGCTCCACCTCATTGAAAGAAGTCGCTTTTTGGCGTCCACTGCACGGGGTCGCTGAAGGCAGCACCATGGCGGCGAAGTTGCAGGGCCGAGTGCGGGAGTCCAGCTGCAAAGCGATTATTTTGTCCCACGCCAACGCACACGCTTTGGGCGAGCCGGGCATCGCAAACATCATCGTTCGGTTGGCCACCCCCGCTACGGCGCGAGACTGGATCGTCGCGGTGCCGATGGTCTGCAAAGAATAGTGTCGGAACAGCTCGCCATAACCTTCAATCGCTTTGTCGAACAGCGGTATCAACGCCTCGGGAGTGGTATCTCGGGCGGTAAAGCCAGTGCCGCCATTAACCAGAATCGCGTGAATATCTGTTCGCGCAATCCATTCCGAGACCACGGAACGAACCTGATAGATATCATCACGAACGATGCGTCTCTCCACCAGGATATGGCCGCTTTCGCTCAGGTGTTTAACCAGCAAGTCACCGCTGCCATCCTCATCGAAACCACGCGTATCGGAAACCGTTAGCACCGCGATGCCAAGCGGAGCGAAAAGGGCATCTACAGGAACATGGGACATCAAGCCTCTCCTATTAGCTTTCCTATTGCATCAAGCTGCCGCCAGCATCGTCATCCAGAACAATCCCTTCGACGCCTATTTCGCTCTCTAACGCCAGCAAATAGTGACGCAGCGCGCGTCGAGTTGCCTGCTCCCGTAGGCTATGGCGCACCCGGTCAATAACTTGATCGAAAGGTAACGCCCTACCTTCTCTGCGCTCGTCAATACTCACCACATGCCAGCCATAGCGAGACGCCAAGGGGCGCTCGTGTAGACCTTCGGGCAAGTGCTGCAAAGCGCGATCCAACTCTGGAACAGTTTGCCCTGATACCAACCAACCCAAATCACCATCCAGCTCTTTTGAAGGGCACGCGGAGTGGTGCTGAGTAAATTCGGCAAACCGTTCGGGTATCTGATTAAGCTGTTCGAGTAGCTTTTCGCCAAGCTGGTAAGCGTCGTCGCGCCCCTGGGAGTCATCGGCTGCGGCCGCGAGCAGGATATGCCGAACGCGTAACTGGGTCGGTTCGCTGAAGCGCTCCCGGTGGGTGTCGAAAAAGCGCTGGCAATCGGCCTCCCCCGGCTCGGGCACCTCAAGTTCCTGCTCAAGCAAGGCAGCAATCGCCGCATCTTCCTGTGCTTCGCTAACTTCCTGTGTCGATAGTAGGCCCAGGACGCTAGCACGCTGGCGAAGCAGCTCTCGAACCACCAACGCACGAGCAGCCTGAAGCTGGGCCTCACCCGCCGTTTCAGCGGGGTGATACTGCATCTCTAACGCAATCGTTTCTTCACCGATACCAGCGCTGCCGACGCGTACCGGAGGCGGAGCGATGCCTCCAGGTAGTTGTTCGATATCAATCATCTGCATGTTATTTCTCCTCTAGTCCTGGACGTGCACAAGCCGGTTTTTAGCTGCGCCGACGGACAAGCTGGTAGCGGCGAGTCACATAGCCGAAAGGTACGCTCCACACATGCACCAGCCGCGAAAACGGGAACAGCAGAATGATGGTCAGGCCAATAAAGATATGCAGTTTGTAGATCCACGACACTTCCTGCATGTAATCCGCCGCACCGCCGCTGAAGAAGACAATCGACTGCGCCCAGCTGGAGAGCGTCAACATCATTTCACCGTCCATATGGCCTAGCGAGAAAATGATGGTCACCATGCCAAGACATGCCTGTAAGACGATCAAACCCAGGATCAAGGTATCCATTAAGCTCGACGATGCCTTTACGCGAGGATTGAACAATCGCCGATAGAGCAACATGGCGCCGCCCACCACGCACATGGCACCGGCGATACCGCCGACCACGATGGCAATCAGCTGCTTGGTGCCTGCATGCAGGAAAGGTGCGTAGACCCAGTGCGGCGTGAGCATGCCCACCAAATGACCAAAGAAGATGACGATAATCCCGATATGGAACAGGTTGCTGGCCAGGCGCATGTTTTTCGAGGACAGCATTTGGCTGGAGCCGGTCTTCCAGGTGAACTGGCCTTGGTCGTAACGCATGAGACTTCCGACCAAGAACACCGTACCGGCCAGATAGGGGTAATAGCCGTAGATAAGATGTTGCAAGTATTCTATGAACATGGCGATTCTCCTTTTAGCGATCGGCCACGGTTGAGGGAGGGGCAGCGCTCCAGGCGGACGGCATGATTTTGACGGGATCGCTGTGCACCGTATTCTTGCGCTCGGCAAGCCGCCGCCCTTCCGCAGACTGCAGCGCGCAGTCTTCGTCAGAGGTCGCCGAAAAGCGTACCGCTTCTTCTTCCCATACGGCGTCCAAGGCTTCGGGGGTGTTATCAGGCGCTTCTTTTTTGACCTGGGGCCGATGCTCTTCGACATCCCCCTCGGCCCCGATTAACGCCAACAGTGACAGCGGTACTAGCGCGTGATCTGCTCCCCGCTCCTCCAGCCGTGCGGTCAGCAGCGCCAGAATATGGCGTATTTCGCCCAGCCAGCGGCCAATCTCGGCTTCGTCGCACATCGAAAGGTATTCAAGAAACACCGGTAGATGATCGGGCAGTTCACGGGCATCCAACTCGAACCCGGCCGCGCTGTACTCAGCCATGAGATCCACCATGGCCTGGCCACGGTCACGGGACTCGCCGTGAACGTGTTCGAATAGCAGCAGCGAGGTAGCCCTTCCCTTATCGAACATGGCGACGTATTCGGCCTGCAGCTCAAGCAAGTCGCCATCGTTAAGACGCTGACACCACTCCATTAATGACGATTTGAGAGCCGCCTCCAGGCGGCGCTCGGCATTGAGGATTTCGATGAGCTCGCCGCAGGCATCCTGCAGTTCCTGGGTCGGGTAATCGAGCAGGCGGGCCAGTACGCGTAGGCTACGCATGCCCTGTAGCGGCTCGAACGACGGCTCTACCAGGGTCGGCGATGGGGTAGCGGCTTCAGTCATGACGAGACTCCTCAAGTTGTGGCTGCGGGTCGAAGACCTCTACCGGTTTGACCAACACGCTGGTCTGCTTACGGCCGTTAAATAGACTGGGCTGGCTCTCACCGTGGCAACCATCACCAAAGGTAAAGCCACATCCGCCCCGTTCGGGGAAGGCTTCGGTGGCCATTTCCCGATGGCTGGTGGGGATCACAAACCGATCCTCGTAGTTGGCAATGGCCAGGTAGCGGTACATCTCCTCTACCTGGGCCACGCTCAGCCCCACGGCGTCGAGCACTTCGGCGTTGGGGGCACCCTCCACATGCTTGCCGCGCATGTAAACGCGCATCGCCATTAAGCGCTTGAGTGCCAACACCACGGGCTCCTCTTCGCCAGCGGTGAGTAGATTGGCCAAGTACTTCACGGGGATACGAAGCGATTCGATTTTGGGCAGGATGCCGTCGAACTCGACATGCCCTGCCTCGGCGGCGGACTGAATCGGTGACAGCGGCGGCACGTACCACACCATCGGCAGCGTGCGGTATTCCGGGTGCAGCGGCAGCGCCAATCCCCAGTCGATAGCCATCTTGTAAACCGGTGAGGCCTGGGCGGCTTTGATGACGTTATCCTGGATGCCATCCCGCTTGGCCTGGGCAATCACTTCCGGATCATTGGGATCAAGGAAGATCTCGCGCTGGCGATGGTAGAGGTCACGCTCGTCGGGAGAGCTTGCCACTTCCTCAATGCGGTCGGCGTCATACAGCAGCACGCCGAGGTAACGAATGCGCCCCACACAGGTCTCGGAGCAGATAGTCGGCTGACCGGCTTCGATACGTGGATAGCAGAAGATGCACTTCTCGGACTTACCGCTTTTCCAGTTGTAGTAGATCTTCTTGTAGGGGCAGCCGGAGATACACATCCGCCAGCCGCGGCACTTGTCCTGGTCGATTAGAACGATGCCGTCCTCTTCCCGCTTGTAGATCGCACCGCTGGGGCAAGCCGCCACACAGGTAGGATTCAAGCAGTGCTCGCACAGACGCGGCAGATACATCATGAAGGTATTTTCGAACTGGCCGTATATATCTGCCTGCACCTTGTCGAAGTTGGCGTCTTTGCGCCGCTTGGCGAACTCGGTGCCGAGAATCTCTTCCCAGTTCGGGCCCCATTCAATCTTTTTCATGCGCTGACCGGAAATCAGTGAGCGTGGGCGCGCCACCGGCTGGTGCTCACCGATTTTGGCGGTATGCAGGTGTTGGTAGTCGAACGTGAACGGCTCATAGTAGTCGTCCATTTCGGGCAGGTCGGGGTTGGCGAAGATATTCGCCAGCACCCGCCATTTACCACCAATTCGCGGTTCAATCCGGCCATCGGTCCGGCGCATCCAGCCGCCCTTCCACTTGGTTTGGTTCTCCCACTCTTTTGGGTAGCCGATACCGGGCTTGGTCTCGACGTTATTGAACCAGGCGTACTCCATACCTTCGCGACTGGTCCAGACATTTTTGCAGGTCACCGAACAGGTGTGGCAACCGATACACTTATCAAGGTTGAGAACCATGCCTACCTGGGAGCGAATCTTCATTTCACGGCCTCCTGAGCACTGTTCTTCTGAACACTGTCATTGCCTTCACCATCCAGCCAGTCAACGTGTTTCATCTTGCGTACCAGCACGAACTCGTCGCGATTGGAGCCGACCGTTCCGTAATAATTGAAACTGTACGAAAGCTGCGCGTAGCCGCCGATCATGTGAGTGGGCTTGGGGCAGACACGGGTGACAGAGTTGTGGATACCGCCTCGGGTGCCGGTTATTTCAGAACCGGGCACGTTCACGTTGCGCTCTTGGGCGTGGTACATCATTACCATGCCCGCCTTGACCCGCTGACTGACTACCGCTCGCGCGGCAATCGAGCCGTTGGCGTTGTAGACCTCGATCCAGTCGTTGTCCTCGATATCGATCTCCCCTGCGTCCGCCTCGGAGAGCCATACCACCGGGCCGCCTCGGTTGAGCGTCAGCATCAGCAGGTTGTCCGAGTAAGTAGAGTGGATACCCCACTTCTGGTGCGGCGTGAGGAAGTTCAGCGCTTTGCTCTTGAAGCCGTTGTCAGCGGGCAGCGTGAAGCCTTTGGCCGCCTTGGTATCGATGGGTGGGCGATAGACCAGCAGGCTTTCGCCGAAAGCGCGCATCCAGGCATGATCCTGATAGAACTGCTGGCGGCCACTCACTGTGCGCCAGGGAATCAGCTCGTGAACGTTGGTGTAACCGGCGTTATAGGAGACGTGTTCATCTTCTAGGCCGGACCAGGTCGGGCTGGAGATAATCTTGCGCGGCTGGGCGACGATATCGCGAAAGCGAATTTTCTCTTCGTGTTTGGGTCTCGCCAGGTGGGTATGGTCACGTCCGGTAATCTTGGAGAGTGCATCCCAGGCTTTTACTGCCACGGCGCCGTTGGTTTCCGGCGCCAGGGTCAGAATCATCTCGGCGGCATCGATAGCGCTGTCGATCAATGGGCGTCCTTTATGCGGGCCATCCAATTTGCGATGGTTGAGTTTGCCCAGCAGCTCGACTTCAGTATCGGTATTCCAGGCAATGCCCTTGCCGCCGTTACCGATGCTTTCCAGCAGCGGCCCAACGGAAGTGAAGCGCTCATAGGTTTCGGGGTAATTACGCTTGACCTCTATCAGCGATGGCATGGTCTTGCCGGGAATCGGCGCGCATTCGCCCTTTTTCCAATCCATCACCGCCGGTTGGGCCAACTCCCCTGGCGAATCGTGCTGCATCGGCAGCGTAACCAAGTCGGTCTCCTCGCCCAGGTGGCCTAGGCACACCTTGGAGAAAGCCTTGGCAATACCTTTATAAATATCCCAGTCGCTACGCGACTCCCATGCCGGATCGGTCGCCGCGGTCAACGGGTGGATAAAGGGGTGCATGTCAGAAGTATTGAGATCGTCCTTCTCATACCAAGTGGCCGTAGGCAACACGACATCCGAGTAGAGGCAGGTGGTGGACATGCGAAAATCTAGAGTCACCAACAAGTCGAGCTTGCCTTCCGGTGCCTCGTCACGCCACACGACCTCCTCAGGTTTTTGTCCGCCGAAGTCGCCCAGGTCTTTGCCCTGAATACCATGGCGGGTACCCAGCAGGTACTTGAGCATGTATTCATGGCCCTTGCCGGAGCTACCCAGTAAGTTAGAGCGCCAGATGAACATATTGCGCGGGAAGTTCTGTGGAGCATCGGGGTCTTCAGCGGCAAAACGCAGCTCACCGCTTTTAAGTTGCTGAACCGCATAGTCGGCGGTAGACATACCCGCAGCTTCGGCTTTTTTCGCCAGGCGCAGCGGGTTTGTGTCCAGTTGAGGTGCTGACGGCAACCAGCCCATACGCTCGGCGCGCACGTTAAAATCAATCAGGCTGC
Organism: Halomonas sp. QHL1; assembly: GCF_001882345.1. GTDB lineage: Bacteria > Pseudomonadota > Gammaproteobacteria > Pseudomonadales > Halomonadaceae > Vreelandella. The sequence goes on along the minus strand of NZ_MINL01000001.1, from coordinate 667,443 downwards.
CGGGATAATCCTCGGCCTTAGCCAACGGTGAGAGGATCTCTTTGATTTCGAGCTTCTCGTAGCGCCACTGGGAGGAGTGGTTATAGAAGAACGAGGTAGAGTTCATATGGCGCGGTGGGCGCTGCCAGTCGAGGCCGAAGGCCAGCGGTGTCCAGCCAGTCTGCGGACGCAATTTCTCCTGCCCCACATAATGAGCCCAACCGCCACCGCTCTGGCCGATACAACCGCACATGACCAGCATATTGATCAGACCGCGGTAGTTCATGTCCATGTGGTACCAGTGGTTCATACCGGCACCGACGATGATCATGCTACGCCCGTTGGTTTTATTGGCATTGTCGGCAAATTCACGGGCAATGCGGGTGCACTGCTCTGCAGGGACACCGGTGATTTTCTCCTGCCACGCTGGGGTATAGGGGCGAATCTGGCTATACGCTGTCGCGCCATCATCTTCACCCTCTCCAATGAAACCCCGGTCGATACCATAGTTAGCACACATCAGGTCGAAAACAGTGACAGCCAGCATTTCACTGCCATCAGCTCGTTTCAGTCGTTTGGCGGGCAGGTTGTGGAACAGCAGGTCATCAGCAGCACCTACACCGGCACCTTTCACGTGCTTAAAGTGTTCGTGCTCAATACCTCCGAAGTACGGAAATGCAACGCGCGCCACACTATCGTAATGTTCGGCCAAAGTGAGTAGCGGCTTGATCTCCGTGCCCTCGGCATCCAGCGATTCAAGGTTCCACTTGCCCACTTCATCGCCGGTCTCGCCCCACCGGAAACCGATGGAACCGCGCGGCACCACCAGCTGGTCGCGGGTTTCGTCCCAGGCAACGGTTTTCCACTCAGGATTGTTTTCCTGACCCAGGGCGGCATCAAAGTCGCTAGCCCGCAATTGGCGGCCCGGCACAAGGCTTCCGTCCTCACGTACCTCTAATTCAACCAAGAACGGCATGTCGGTGTAGCGGCGCACATAGTCAGTGAAGTAAGCACTGGGCTTGTCGAGGTGGAATTCTTTGAGGATGACGTGCCCCATGGCCATCGCCAGGGCGGCATCGGTGCCCTGTTTGGCGGACAGCCACTCGTCGGTGAGTTTGGAAACTTCGGCGTAGTCCGGGGTAATCGAAACCGTCTTGGTGCCCTTGTAGCGCACTTCGGTAAAGAAGTGGGCATCTGGGGTACGCGTCTGGGGTACGTTGGAGCCCCAGGCGATAATGTAGCCCGAGTTGTACCAGTCTGCGGACTCGGGCACGTCGGTCTGCTCGCCCCAGGTCATCGGTGAGGCCGGCGGCAGGTCGCAGTACCAGTCGTAGAAGCTCATGCAGACGCCACCAATCAACGACAGGTAGCGGCTGCCTGCTGCGTAACTGACCATCGACATGGCGGGAATCGGAGAGAAGCCAATGATTCGGTCGGGGCCGTACTGCTTGGCGGTGTAAACGTTAGAGGCAGCGACCAGCTCGTTGAGCTCTTCCCAGTCACCGCGAACGAAGCCGCCCATGCCGCGAGCACGCTTGTACTGTTTGGTCTTGGCGGGGTCTTCGACAATAGACGCCCAGGCATCGACTGGGTCGGGATGGGCCTTAAGCGCTTCGCGCCATAGCGCCAGCAGCGGCTTTCGGATCAATGGATACTTCAGGCGATTGGCGCTGTACAGATACCAGGAGTAGCTGGCACCGCGTGGACAGCCACGCGGTTCATGGTTAGGAAGATCAGGCCGAGTGCGTGGGTAGTCAGTTTGCTGGGTTTCCCAGGTGACCAAGCCGTTCTTAACGTAGATCTTCCAGCTACAGGAGCCGGTACAGTTTACGCCATGGGTAGAGCGCACCACTTTATCGTGCTGCCAGCGGGCACGATAACTATCTTCCCAATCGCGCGACTCGCTGCGCAGTTCGCCGTGCTCATTGGCAAAAGGCTCTCGCGCTTTGCGGAAAAAATTCAGCCGGTCAATGAAATGACTCATGGACAATCTCCAGGCTTTTCAAAATACAGCGATTGCCTGCTGACAGGCACCTTGGAGATCGATTCTGGGGGATTAAAGCGGCAATTACTGCGTGGTTACCCCTATATAGCCTCTCTCTACCTCTTAGGTGATAGTCAGGAAAGCCACTGGGGATAGAGGGCTGAAATAGCTTGCTGTCATTGATCTATGTCATCGATGCTAAGCACAAGTTTTGTATGCTCTTTAAACCTGAACAACGCTCCGGCACTTCGCCAATAGGCTTACCATGACCGCACGCCACAACCCTAAACGCTTCGCTTTTATACGCCTTGCCTTTCGACCCTTCTTTCTATTGGGGGCACTGTTTAGCCTACTCTCACTGCTCGTTTGGCTGGCTTTTTGGCACGGCAACCTATGGCTCACCCCCTACGGTGGCATGCTGTGGTGGCATCAGCACGAAATGCTGTTTGGGTTTGGCAGTGCCATTATTGCCGGATTTCTACTCACGGCGGTTCAGAATTGGACAGGGCGCCCTGGCCTTTCTGGCTGGCCACTATTAGCACTCGTAAGCCTATGGCTGACAGCTCGCTTACTCCTCGCTTACGCTGCTCACCTGCCCGCTTGGTGGTTGTTACTAATTGATGGTGCGTTTTTGCCGTTAGTGGCGCTAGCCATGGCAAAACCGGTCATCACCGAACGAATGTGGCGGAACCTGATGTTTGTTCCCGTTCTGCTAGCGCTGGCGTTGACGAATATCGCCATGCATGTAGGTGTGATGAGCGGCAATGCGCTATTGATTCGGGAGGCGGGGCACTTGGCGATGCTTATCATCACGTTAGTGATGGTGCTGCTAGGGGGGCGCGTCATTCCGTTTTTTACGTCGCGCAAACTGGGGGTTCCTCAACCTGAGCGTACACGCTTGATTGAGATCGGCAGTATGGGCGCCCTGGCAGCAGCCGTCCTACTTCAAGGGGTGCTGATGATAAGCGGTCTGCACGCTGACACGATGCTGGCAGCGTTAATGGTGATAGCGGCTATCAGCAACGCTTGGCGTTTAAGCCATTGGAAGGGGTGGCAAAGCTGGAGAGAACCACTGCTCTGGGGATTACACCTTAGCTATGCATTTATTCCGCTCGGGCTTGCGATGTGGGCATGGCAGCTCTTCACTGGTCAACGGGTAGAAACCGCTTTGCACGCGCTTGCGATTGGTAGCATGGGCACGATGATGCTGGCAATGATGTCACGGGTATCGCTAGGCCACACAGGACGCGCCATTCGCACACTGCCAGGGATTGGGGTCGCGATAGCGGTGCTGCTTATCGCTGCGCTGCTACGCTCGGTATGGCTAGTGCTCTTTCCTCAATCTAGCCACTGGGTTTACAGCGTTGTCATTATTGCCTGGTGCTTAAGTTATCTAGTGTTTGTGTTGCACTACGCTGTGCCACTGTTGAGCGCGCGTGTTGATGGCGAGGAAGGCTAACCATCGCCCATTGTTGGCGCGGCAAACAGCAAGGGAGGACGAGGGTGATTGAACACTACTTAATACTGAAACACCTGCATATCACAACGGCTTATGCCAGCCTGGCATTTTTTGTTCTACGGGCGTTATGGTCGGTTCGGAGAGTATCTTTACTGCAAGCGCGCTGGGTTAAAATCGTCCCCCATGTGATCGATACCCTACTGCTCACGTTCGGCGTAACACTAGCCGTTATACTCAACTTCTGGCCACTACCGTCCTGGCTGAGCGCTAAAATCACCGCGCTTGTGATTTATATTTTGCTCGGCACTGTCGCTATCAAGCGTGGTAAAACGCCTAAAATTCGTGCTTCTGCCGCCGTCGCCGCGGTTTTGGTGTTCGCGTATATAGTCGGCGCTGCGGTAGAGCGTTCCCCACTCTCCTGGCTTGGCTAAAGCATCAACGCTCGTGTCGAGAGGTGGGTAGCATATGAGCCCAACAAGGCGGAGAAGAGGGTTCACTATCACTAGCGTCCTCTTCTGCAAGCGCGGCCAGCGTCGCTTCCTTTAGCACTGGAAGGTGCGACTTCTCTATGTAGCGACTTGCGGTGAGCAGCGTCAAACGCCCCTGCCGCGCATACGCCATTAGTGGTAGCAAATTATCTAGTGTTCTTTCCAGCTCATGACGGTAGCGTGAGTTAAACACTGCTTGGCTAATCTGTTGCTGATGGTAGTGACGGCGTAATTCGTTTGATGGCGCCACCTCCCTGCACCACTCATCCAGTGCAAGGGAGCTATGCGATTTCCCGCGTGGCCACAACCGGTCGACTAATATTCGAGCTCCATCCTGCTCGTCGATAGGGGCGTATACGCGCTTTAGTTCAATGTGATAAATCATCGCTCTGTCACCCTATCCGCTGACAATGCCCTATTTGCTGCTACTCTAGAGATACTATCCCATGTGATGCAAAAAACGGTTTAGCCGATGTTCACTGGAGGGGTTACCGATGAAAGTAATGGCCTACATGAAGATGCCTTTCAGCTATCGTGAAGGGTGGCGAGAACTTCAGGCAAAGTCTCCCTCAATTCCACTGCTGGCATGGTGTGTGGTGTTACCCATGTCGCTGCTTCCCCCCGTTATGCTCTACTTTGCTGGCACGCATTATGGCGATGCTTTCATGACAGGCTTTGCTGACCGCGAGTGGCGATTCATCACCACTATTCTCTTTTTAGCTGAACTACTGACATTTTTCATCATGGGCTGGGTAATTCACGCCGTCGTCAATGGCACGGAGCAGCTCTCCATCAATTATCAAGATGCCTACCTACTGGCGGCTTTGGCTCCTTTGCCGCTCTGGGCATCTTCATTGGCGCTGGGGGTGCCCAGTCTGCTCTTTAATACGCTAGTGGCGCTCTTTGCACTAGGCATCTCTTGCAGTTTGATTTACCACGGTTTACAAGCGCTCTGCACAAGAAAAGAGCATGACGTCGTCACTATCTCCGCTACCTACACCATTATGTCGGCTGGCATTTTAGGGTGGGGAGTGCTGTTAGCCGTTATTTGGGCTTATTGAGCGGGGATAGGTTTACGGTGATAGTGCATATCGACAAGGGAGCTCAGCTTGTTTGAGCCCCCTCCTTCTTGCTCTATCGCCAATGCTCAGCAGCACCCTGCGAGTTACGCCACATTTAACGCTTCGGCTGGGCCAAAGTGCTCAAAGTGTCGCTTCGAAGCTGGTACACCCAAGCGCTCCAGCTCTTGATTAATGAGCACCATAAAACCGTGTGGCCCCACGAAATAGCAACGAGCCTGGGCCGGCAAATAGTCCGATAGCAGGCTCCGGTTAATGCGTCCTTGATGATTCCCGCCCGCCTCATTTTCGTAGATGGTGACAGTATTCAACTGGGCGGGGTATGCATTGCGTAACTCCGCTAAATCATCGGCAAAGGCGTGGTGCTCAGCATCCAGCGCGGCATGCAGGTAGGTAACAGTGCGTCCCTGTTCAAGCGCCTGCTTGGCAATTGGCAGCAAGGGTGTTTGACCGACGCCCCCGCTAATCAGCATCAACGGCTCTTTATTCCCTGCCAAGATCAACTCACCCGCAGGCGGCAGCAGTTCGATGGTGTCGCCTACGCTAAGCTGATCATGAAAATAGCGGCTTGCTACACCGTGAGTTTCCCGCTTGATAGAGAGCCGATAGGAGTGCCCGTTGGGAACATCCGAAAGGCTATAGTGACGGTAAACCGGTTGGCCACCGATGGTAAGTTTGACACCGATATATTGCCCTGGGAGGTGGGCGGCAACTTGGCCACCATCTTCAGGTTCGAGAATGAACGAGCGAATCACGCGGCTTTCCTGGTGGGTTTTCGCAATACGAAAACGTCGAGCACCACGCCAACCGCCTGGCTCCTGCTCAAAAGCTTGGTAGCGCTGCTTTTCCAGGCTTATTAGCAGGTCAGCCAACTCCTGATAGAGCGCACTCCATGCATCGGCGACTTCCGGTGTTACTGCATCACCGAGTACTTCACCAATCGCCGCCATCAAACACTCACCCACAATGGGGTATTGATCCGGCTGAATATCCAGGGCGACGTGCTTATTGACCACGATTTCTAACGTCTCTCTGGCTTTTTGAGGGGACTGGCGTAGCTGCACATAGGCAAGAATCATCCCTGCCAGTGCGCGGGGTTGCCCGCCATTTTGCTGATGCGCTTGATTAAATAGGGGCTTTACCTGGGGGTAGCGCTCAAACATAAGCGGGTAAAAGCGTTGAGTAATCACGTCTAGATGTTCTGCCACCACAGGTGCAGTGGCTTGAACAATCTCTTCTTGCATTGGTGTCAACATAAGCGCCCCATAAGATATATTTTAAATATATCTTTAAAATATCAAGCTTTACTCTCGCCGTAAACAAGAAGTCGAATATCATTTCCGCACGCCTGCGCAGACCGTACAATGGCGTTTTACCTGAGCTGATGGCCCTCTATGCACTTGACTCGCTATACCGATTACGCCATCCGCGTACTTCTCTACCTCGCGGTTAAGGGCGAAGAACGCTCCACAATCAATGAGATAGCGGAGACGTTCTCCATCTCACGTAATCACTTGATGAAAATCGTTCAAGAGCTTAATCAGAAGGGATATCTCACCGCCATACGCGGTAAAAGTGGTGGATTATTGCTGGGTCGACGGCCAGAAACTATTTCATTGGGGGCTTTGGTCCGAGATACCGAACATGAGATGGCACTGGTTGAGTGTTTCCGCGAAGATAATAAATGCGTCATCACTCCATCTTGCCGTTTGCAGCCGATTTTGGCGGAAGCGCTCTCGGCATTTCTTGGTGTATTGGATCAATATACGCTTGCCGACCTGCTAACAGATCGTACATCACAGCTCTCAACGCTGATGCGTATTCCCACCCTCACCGTCCCCCACTAGCCGCTCGGTTACTAACGCCTTTGGCGTAAAGGTAGCGCTTTGCAAAACTATTCACCTGTAAAGAAGTAATTTACTTACTACAATTATGTAAAATAAGCATTTGTTAACATGAATTTGTAGAATAAGTATTGCAAAGAAGCCAACACGTTTCCCCCACCACTGGGAGCTGCATGAAATCTCTTCGTCACTCACTCGTTACTCGTATTGTGGCGTACTTTCTGGCGATCAGCGGTATGTCCATCATCAGCATCAGCTTAACTATGGTGATCGCTCATAGCAGTAAAGGTGATGCGGCAGCCATTAATTTGGCAGGCTCATTAAGGCTTACAAGCGCTCAGATTATTGAATTGATGCAAGATAGGGCTGAGACGGAAAACACTAACAATATAAATCAATTGATAGAGAATTTGACGACTCGTCTTGACAGCCCGACGCTATATGAAGGCCCACTATTCTCCCGTAACGAAGTTATTTTAGAGCAGCTAGATGAGCTTCAGCAGCAGTGGCAGCACACTCTTATGCCCGCACTTGAGCAAGTCTCGACCCCTAATACAGTTGACACTACACAAGCCAAAGCTGCTCTTAATCGCTTTATCGTCGACACTGATTACTTCGTTACGCTGCTGGAGAGCAGCTCCGAAGCAAAAGTACGCCTGATCAGTATCATTCAAGTACTTTTTTTAGTCCTGATCGGCCTCTTGCTGCTAATGGCCCTTTACGATGTACGCCATAATTTGGTCACGCCGCTACGTCAGTTAATGGTACTCAGCAGTGAAGCAGGAAAGCGCAATTTTCACCACCGTTCAAACTTTCGCAGCCACGATGAGTTAGGCCAACTAGGGCGAACGTTTGACCGGATGGCTAGCGAACTCAACACTAGCTACCGTGAGCTGGAGGCGCGAGTCATCTTTAAACAATCGGAACTGGAGCGCCACAATCAGGCACTTCAGATCATTCATAATGGAAGCCGCACGCTTTATGGTGGAGGCAACGATTTGTGTGCCAGCGCTGCCCCTATGCTTCGTGAGCTGGAAGATCTACTAGAGATAGGCCCCATCGTGCTGGCGCTGCGCAGTGAGCACGATGCCAACGACATGGAAATTCTCGCCACTCACTCCTCTGAACGCCCGCTTTACTGTCGTGATTTAGCCTGTTTTGCCTGCTTGGAAGATCCTATAAAAGCATCGAATCTGGAGTTTGATACTGAGGCACTAGCCCTTCCTGTCGCTGTCGGTAATCTAATCCTTGGTTACCTGACGGTCGGGTATCAGATAGCGCCTAGTGCTACAACGCGACAATTACTAAATACACTAACCGACCATCTGGCGACCGCTATCTATCTACAGCAGCGGATTGAAGAGCAGCAGCAACTTTCGTTGATTAAAGAGCGCACAATCATCGCCCGGGAACTTCACGACTCCCTGGCCCAGTCACTGTCTTATCTCAAAATGCAGGTCGCCAGACTAGAACGGATGCAGGCTAAGCAATTCCCCGCTGAACAGCAGAGCGGAGTAATGAGTGACTTACGTGAAGGATTGAATAGCGCTTACCGACAGCTACGTGAGCTATTGAGCACTTTCCGGTTAGCGTTAGATAAGCCCGGACTTCAGCCAGCTTTACAGCAAACCGTTGATGAATTTAGCCAAAGACTGGGATTCTCTGTCGAATGGACTTACCAGTTACCACCCCACTTGCTCAGTGCCAACGAAGAGGTGCACCTGTTACAAATCACCAGGGAAGCATTAGCCAATACGCTTAAACATGCACACGCCGGATGGGCAAAGGTAAGCTTGACGTTTAGCAATGCAGCGATACATCTTGCGATAGAAGATGATGGTATTGGGCTTGAAGATGATCGCTCTCCTCCCATGCATTACGGTTTAATCATTATGCGAGATCGCGCCAAGAATATTGATGCCGAACTCATTTTTAAAAACCGCCCAAAAGGTGGCACTGGGATCTATCTCAGTTTTACTCCTAAAACTGAACGTCTTATCGAGGAAGGGAATAGATAAGCATGTCTAAAGCTAACCACGATCAAATAGCCACTATCATGGTCATTGACGATCACCCTCTGTTGCGCCGTGGGGTTCGACAACTTCTAGAGATTGAAGACGATCTGGATTTAATATTCGATACCGGCTCCCCGCAAGAGGGTATTGAAAAGGCCGTTGAGCTAGAGCCCGACATGCTGCTACTTGACCTTAACATGCCAGTAATGAACGGACTCGAAACCCTCAAACAACTGCGCGATGGGGGATATTCTGGCCGAATCATTATGTATACAGTCTCTGACCAGGAGGACGATGTTGTCGATGCACTGCGCGGTGGTGCCGATGGCTACCTGCTCAAAGATATGGAGCCGGAAGATATGGTGCGCCAGCTCCGCCAGGCGGCCAAAGGGCGGATGGTTGTCAGCGAGAACCTAACTGCTCTGCTTGCTGAAGCGCTTCGTAGTCAACGTAACTCCCCGGCGACGCAATCAGTGGACGCGCTGACTCAGCGCGAAAAAGAGATTTTAGCAGAGCTCGCAGCTGGTATGTCGAACAAACTGATCGCACGCAAACTCGACATTACCGAAGGAACCGTAAAGGTACACGTTAAGCACTTACTAAAAAAATTACGTCTGCGCTCCCGAGTAGAGGCAGCCGTCTGGTCAGTTCAAGAAGGGCTTAACAGGTAGCAAGAAGTCGACTCTAAGTGGATACCCCTAAAAATTCTGGGGGTAAACAATTTGCTATACTACCTACCTATTTTCTTTAAAACCATTTTATAAACAGTAACATAGCAATCATTTACCTATACCTCTCATTAGGTATAACCGAGCTTTTCTAGGTTTTTTCGCCCGTTTCCCCTATGTGCGCTTACGCGTATCTTTGCCTCAAAAGCGGCTAAACGCGCGCTTTTGCCTAGGGGGTAAAGATGGCCAGAAAAAATGTCGACATCGAAAATTGGGATGTTGAGAATAGCGAATTTTGGGAAAAGAGTGGTAAGCGAATAGCTAACCGCAATTTATGGATTTCCATACCTAGTCTGCTGGTCGGTTTTGCCGTTTGGATGATGTGGGGGATGATCGCTACCCAGATGCAGAACCTGGGCTTTCCCTTCTCTACTGACCAACTTTTCACGCTAACGGCCACGGCTGGCTTGGCCGGTGCAACCCTTCGCATTCCCGCCGCTTTTATGTTGCGCTTAGCTGGCGGGCGTAACACTATTTTTCTTACCACCGCCTTATTAATGTTGCCCTCTGGCGGTACCGGATGGGCACTCACGAATCCCAATACGCCATTTTGGGTCTTCCAAGCTCTAGCACTGCTATCCGGCATCGGTGGAGGCAATTTCGCTTGTTCAATGAGCAACATTTCCAGCTTCTTTCCAAAGCACCAGCAGGGTTATGCATTGGGCATGAATGCTGGCTTAGGCAATTTTGGTGTCACTACAATGCAAATTGTAGTGCCGCTGGTGATGTCCGTTGGCCTATTTGGTGCTCTTGCAGGTGGGCCGATGGAGCTACAGAGCGCAAGCGGCACACTCATTGGCCGCATAGAAGCGGGTACTGAAACGTGGATACAGAACGCCGGTTTTGTGTGGCTATTGCTGTTAATTCCTTTGGCATTTATTGGCTGGTTTGGAATGAACAACCTACGTCCGATTAGCCCCAATCCCGGCACCCCCCTCCAGGCATTCGGCAAAATTCTTGGCCTCTATGGGGTGGGCATCTTGGCCACCATCATTGGATTAGTGGCACTTACTTGGCTCTCTATGTGGTTGGCGCTATCACTCACTGTTCTGCTCACGCTCACCTTACTCCGGCTACTCCCTGGTGAAGAGATTAAACCGAATATACAGAAGCAATTTACGATTTTTCGCGATAAGCATACTTGGTCAATGACGCTGCTCTATATTCTTACCTTTGGCTCGTTCATTGGGTTTTCGGCAGCGCTTCCCCTCTCGATTACCGTTATTTTTGGCAACATGATGGATATCGCGGCTGACGGTAGCATTACGCGGGTCACCAACGCTGATGCCCCTAGTGCGCTTACCTGGTCATGGATTGGCCCTTTTGTCGGTGCTCTAGTTCGGCCTATCGGTGGTTGGATCGCGGACAAATTCGGCGGATCAAAAGTGACTCAAGTTATTACGGTGGTGATGGTCTTCGCGTCGGTCTCGGCTGGCTACGTGATGATGCTTGCCTACAACGCCACCGAACCCAACCAGTATTTCTGGCTATTTATGCTGTTGTTTATAGTGCTGTTTACCGCCAGCGGTATTGGTAACGGCTCCACCTTCCGCAGCATTGGTTTTATCTTCGATGCGCAGAAAAAAGGCCCCGTATTAGGTTGGACGGCCGCCATCGCTGGGTATGGCTCCTTTGTCGCCCCCGTGATGATCGGTGACCAAATTAATGCAGGCACTCCGGAAATAGCTATGTACGGCTTTGCCGCTTTCTATGTGATTTGCCTGGTGATCAACTGGTGGTTCTACCTGCGCAAAAACGCCTCTATCAAAAATCCTTAATACGCTCTGCCAAAGAGGGTCACCATGGCTACTCAGCGCTTTAAACAGAATGCGGTATTAATTGCCAATACCTTTGCCTTCACCATGTGTTTTATGGTGTGGACCATGTTCGGTGAAATTGGCGTTCCTATTGCCGAAGAACTAGGCCTTAACGGTACGCAATTTGGGATTCTCACCGCGACGCCTATTCTTACCGGCGCCATAGCGCGGCTGCCACTTGGTGCCATGACCGACCGCTTTGGCGGGCGCCCCGTTTTCTTTATCGTTTTGCTAGTAATTGTTCCTGCTATATGGATGGTGCAGTTCGCGACCGCTTATTGGCAACTTCTGGTACTGGGGGCGTTTGTGGGTCTCTCCGGTGGGGCCTTTTCTGTTGGTATTACCTACACAGCGAAGTGGTTTGAGAAGGATCGCCAGGGCTTGGCTATGGGTATCTTCGGTGCGGGTAATGCTGGTGCGGCAGTGACTAAATTCATCGCCCCAACAGTGATCGTCATGCTTGGCTGGCAGGCAGTCCCCAATATTTACGCCGCTATCATGCTCGCCACCGCCGTTCTCTTCTGGTTCTTTACCTTTAGCGACCCTACTCATCGCAATGCCAAAAAAGTCTCGCTGCGCGATCAACTCAAGGTACTCAATGACCCTAAGGTTTGGAAATACTGCCAATACTACTCGGTGGTATTTGGTGGTTACGTCGGCGTCTCGCTGTGGCTAACCCGCTATTACATGAATGAGTACGGATTTGGCATTCAAGTTGCCGCCTTGATTGCGACGATTTTTGTGCTGCCCTCCGGTGTCATTCGTGCATTCGGCGGCTGGCTCTCTGACCGGTTTGGTGCTCATACGGTGACATGGACCTGCCTTTGGGCAAGTTTGATTGCACTCTTCATTATGTCCTACCCCGAAACCTACTATAGCGTGCAAGCAACTGGCGGCGGTGAACGGGTTGAATTTGGCTTTGGGGTCCCCGTATGGCTATTTACCAGCGCACTGTTTGTGGTGGGCATTGCCTGGGGGATTGGCAAGGCCTCGGTCTTCAAGTACCTCGCTAACGACTACCATGAAAACCTTGGGCTGGTATCCGGTATCGTAGGGTTGGCAGGTGGTGTAGGGGGCTTTCTACTACCTATCATGTTTGGTGTATTGGTCGACCTGACAGGCGTTGCTACTACGGTATGGATGCTCTGCTTTGGGGTCACCCTGGTATCGATTATTTGGATGTGGTGGACGGAGCGTAGTAGCTACGCAACTCTTAATAACCAAATTTATACTGACAAATCAACATCATCTAAAAGAACTGCCAATGCAGATCATCTATGAAATCAGCCTTTACTTATTAGAGTATGTCGACAGTGCTAACGCTTGCCAATGACGCAAAGTATGGCGGTTGGGCCAAATTTGAACCGTCACTCTTAAGCGGAATCTTTGCTTCTTGTAACATGACTTCAGGAGTCCCCATGGCCATTGCCAGCTTTAATGACCTTCTCAACGAGGCGCGTCAACAGCCCGATTCACAGCGACTGCTGTTTGTCTTTACTCGTGCCGAATTACCAGACCACCCCAGTGTGGAACAGCGACTACACTTCAAGGAGGGAAAAGGCGGAGTGCTCATCCCGATGCTGTGTGTCGACAAGGCACTGGAAGGGCTCAGCAACATGAAAGATTTACGAGAGGAATCAAAAGCTACCGGCGTTGAGTGGAATATTGTGTTCGTTGCAGCCATGACCGATCAAGGGTTCGAACTCGCCGAACGACCGTTGGATCGCATGGTAGAAGCGATCAATGTGGGAAATATTGATTCGTATCTCGCCTTCGATCAAGACGGTGAAATAGTCAGTTTTCAATAACAATAAATAAATAGTGAATTTAACAACCTCACCCCCGCCAAGTGACCGAACTGATGAAGTGCTGAAGATCATCAATACCTAGTTGCCAAACCTTTTCATCGAAACACTCCAGAAAGGTTTCGCCCTGGCTGTAAAGCCCTCGCATAAGGCTACTTGCATCAAGGAAAGTTTAAATGATCAAGGTGCAGCTTTTCCGTTACCACCCTGAACTCGATGAAAAACCGAGGATGGAAGCACGCGAAGTGGATGAGCGCCTCCTTAAGGGCATGGTCCTCGACGTGCTAGAGCATCTAAAGCAGCAGGATTCTAACCTGACTTATCGGCGTTCCTGTCGAGAAGGGGTATGCGGCTCCGATGGTATGAACATCAATGGCAAAAACAGATTAGCCTGTATCACATCCGTTGAGGAGGTGATGGGCAACTCGGATACTCTGACCCTGCGGCCGCTACCAGGCATGCCAGTGATCCGCGACCTGGTGGTAGATCAACGTCTTTTCTTTCGGCAGTTCGAGAAGATTCGCCCCTGGCTAATCAACAACGAGCCTCCCTCAGCAACCGAACATCGGCAAAGCCCTGAAGACCGCGAAAAGCTTGATGGTCTCTACGAGTGCATTCTCTGTGCCTGCTGTAGCTCTGCCTGCCCCTCTTGGTGGTGGAACCCGGATAAATTCATCGGCCCGGCCGGTCTCATACAAGCATACCGTTTCCTGATAGACAGCCGCGATACCGCCACCGAGGAGCGACTGGCCGAACTCGACGATCCTTTCAGCGTTTTTCGCTGCCGCCAGATAGGTAACTGCACCTGGGTATGCCCGAAAGGACTCAACCCTATGCGCGCGATTGGCCATATCAAGGCAATGCTGTTATCGCGTGGGAGCTGAGTATTATTTAACAACCTGCATTTATGAGAAGCGACATGGCCTTTCGACAGGTAAAAGATCTACTCACTTGGATTTACGATTTTCACAATCAGCTGTCAGAGCAGTATACAACTTTGGCAAACCAGCATTCGGACGAGCGTATGCAAATGGCACTCGTATTCTTAGCTGATCGCGAGCGGCGAATGCGCGACGCCATGGCAAGCTATCTTGAGGATGCAGATCAGGGGTTACTCACCACATGGTTAATCGACCATCAGAATTTCGGTCATCCAAGCGTGTTGGAGCGTGTCCCCCTATGCGCAGGTTGTCATGATTTGCATGATATCCTGGCCAACGCCATGACGGCCCACCAGCTTCTTAAGGACATGTACCTACTACGCGCCGAGCTGGCTGATATGCCAGAGGAAGCCGAGCTCTTTCAGCAGTTAGCGGCAAATCAGGATGCAGAAGCGCGCCTACAGAGCCGAGACATTGCCCGGCTTGAGATCTACTGATCAACAATTGAATATCCGGGACTTAACAATCTCTTATACGGTAACGCTTTTCACTAGCTAATTATTTTTAATAATATCTTGTGAGAGAAGACCCCAAATTAGCATGCCCTAGAAACAAGCGGTAAGTGACATATTTTGGTATCTAAATAACTGTATCAATAAGTTCGTGGTTGAACACAAACTGTGGCTCTTGTATTAGCAAGCGCCATAATTCGGGTAACTCGTGACGGTCGCTTTAGCGTAACGCTCAGCATCAGCCTGCGCGCGGTGAGGTATCGCATAATAGAACCATCTGAACCGCAGTTCCCTTATTCTTATATGGAGTGGTTTTTCGGTTTCTGGTGAGGGCTGCGGTGCGGTGAGAAAGGCGAACTATTGTTTCCAGCTGCGCCTTCTTGTTTCTGACGCGTGCTACCTATTGGTCACCTGGAACTTTGCCGAACAAAAAACGGCCACTGTAGCAATAAGCTAAGTGACCGTTTTGTATGTCTTTTTGGTCGGAGCGACAGGATTCGAACCTGCGACCTTTGCAACCCCATCCTGCTCGCGCTCCCTTAGGCGCAATAGCTCCACCACCTCGCTTCAATCATAAGATATTGATCTTATAAAGTTTTTGAAAGCCTCATCATTTTAGAGATATGTTTAACACGGACTCCGAAGACAGCATTTTCTAATCCAGAAATGAAATGCAGCCGTATTTGGGATTTGCACTGGATGAGTAATTCAGTCACCTCTCTTGCCTGTCTCAGAAGTCCAGTTGAATTAATATCTTCCGAGGCGCCGCCAAATGACAGACTTTACCCTTAAACGCAAAATAACTGAATCAGCTATCAAGCATGCTCGGAGCAAGGGAATAAGAACCATCTATGACACTGAAATCAGCGGTTTTATCTGCACCGTTTATAAGCATGAATCTATTACATTCTCTTTCCGTTACCGCTCTAAACTGACATCAAAACGTCCAGTAGTTAAAATTGGTCGTTATCCGGCAGTGTCTGCTGATGAGGCTAGGGAGATCGCAAAAAATATGGCGCTAGGCCTGGCCCAGGGAATAGAGCCTCGGCTCGAAAAAGATGCTGCCATAAAAGCTCAAAAACTTGTCGAAGAACAACAACGCCTAGAAGATGCCACGATTATTGAAGTCTTCCTTGGTAAGGTCTATCGACCCCATAAAGAGCGAATGAAACGAGGAAAGGAAGACCTTGAAAGACTAGATCGTCACTTCAAGCCCTGGTATCGGAAACGAATGCCTGAACTTTGTAAAGCAGATGTAACAAGGTGGCACCATGAACTTGAAAAAACGGGTCTGGCATACCTCACCATAAAGCGATCCTATGACGTTCTTCAAAACATGCTCAATATAGCTGCTGAGGAAAAATATATTGTTGAGAACCCGATCAAGGCCGTGAGACTGAAGAGGCCAGTTGCTGGGGATGATCATGGAATTGACACCATTCGCTCCCGACGTGCCTTAACAGATAGCGAGGTAGACGGTTTATTTCATGGCCTTGCCGCCTATACCAAAGACAGAAAAGATATGCGGCGAAGATCGCGGACGAAAAAATCCAACCGTCACCTTCCCGACTGGGATCAAGTAACGTATGTCGACTATGTGGTTCCGGCTATTCTCGTCATCTACCATGCAGGATTTCGTCCGGGCGATATCTACGGCTTACGCTGGGAAAATGTTAATTTCGAAACGAAAATGATCACAAAGGTCATAGAGAAAACAGCGCATCACAGCATACGTCCAACCAGTTTTCCTATCTCGGAACCGCTATTGGAGGTCTTACAGGTCTGGTGGGAGGAAAACGGACGACCGCAAACTGGTTACGTTTTTCCATCGCCTAAAACTGGCCGACGCTTGTCCGCTGGTGCGCTAGGCCGACATCCTTGGCCAACCATTAAAAAATGGGGAGGGTTAGATGAAAATCTTGATCTATACACGCTACGACACAATTTTGCTTCTCAGCTCATTATGTCGGGGGCCGATTTAATGACTGTCATGAAGCTAATGGGGCACCGAGACATCGCAACAACGATAGAGCATTATGGTCACTTAACGGCAGATCACATCCGCAACGCCCTAGACGCTTTGAATCGACCTGGAAAAGAAAGACCAGTATTCAAGTAGTCCTGAAACCACAGCCACCTCTGCTCTAGTGCTACCGAGAGCAGAGGCTCAATTATTTATTTTTTGTAGAAGATTTGCAGCATATCGCCCTCCAGCGGTGCGTCCCATCCTTCAACATAATCAATCTCACCTTTCATACAACCAAATAGCTGTTTCACATCACTTTCATCATTATAAGGCACAAGCTGAACATAGGAATTCTCATTCAAAGTAATGATGACCTCCTCGCCTGAAAGTGCCTTGCCAATGAGTGAGTAAAGTTGTTTTTGTGCGGCGTGAATAGACACTTTCATATTCCTTAACCACCTAGTTTGCAGTAGCTCATACACAGTGTGGTAGAACCACTCTCTGAGTGCTAGCAGCACTCGAAGAAATCTTACTCAACCAGCCGGCTGCGTTTATGGATTGGCTCCAGAAGCCGGACAATGCTTCCGACAGTGGCCGAAAATAATGTCAGGCCACTCAATGCAAGTCACGAAGTTGATGCAGAACCGAGTCGTTGCATGGTAAAAATTTAGTTACCACACGAATAAACTTCTCTATAGCCTTATCCTCAATGCGCTTGAGAAACAAATGTTGTAGCTTACCTGATCAATCGAACGTAAGAGCGAGAAAAACATGGTGGAAGTCGGAGCGCTAGTCAGCAGCATCAAGGCAACCGTTGAATTAGCTAAAAGCGCAAAAGATGTCAATGATCAAGCCAAGCTAAACGCTGCCGTAAGCGATATTATGGAAAAGTTAGTAGCTATGCAGTCCGAGCTGTTCGCAAAACAGCAGGAAAACCATACATTGTTCGAAGAGGTTAAGCAGCTCAAAGAGAAGATAGAGAAAGATAAACGCTTTGATCAGTATCAGCTTGAGAAGACGGCTTTGGGTGGCTACGTTTTAACTCTTTGCGACAGTAACTCTTCAGAGAACCATCCCAAGCATTCCATATGTCCTTCTTGCCGCGAGGACGGCAGGTTATCAATACTTGAAGAAGGGACATACAGTTTTAATTGCCAAGTCTGCAAATATACCGCAAAAATTAGGCAGGTTCCTCCAATCAGGGTCAGTTACCCACGCTGAATTTTTCCATAGAAAAAGCCAGCTGCTTGGCTGGCTTCTTTCGGCATCCAAACTGGATCAAAAATGGATTACCGAGTCATATTGCGCTGCACTAAGGCTTGCTAGCATACCGCAACTCTTTGAATTCTTGGTCGGAGCGACAGGATTCGAACCTGCGACCTTTGCAACCCCATTGCAACGCGCTACCAAGCTGCGCCACGCTCCGCTGTCTTTATTGGCCGCTACATCTTTGCCTCAAGACGGTGCGTATACTAGCGTTTTCTTGCCTAAATGAAAAGCCTTTATAGCGCTTTCTTTTCAAGTATTTGTCACACACCGCTATAGATTTCAGCACCCTTCAGGGCTTGCGTTGATCAGCCTCAAGCAGCAGATAGGCCATAGCGTCATAGACACCGGGGGCAGTGACTAATAAATGATCCGGGTAGATATCTTCCGGCACCGCTGAAGGCACTGGGTATAGGTGCCCTACTCGTGCGCCAGCTTCGCGCGCAATGACCCAGCCTGCAACGAAATCCCAGGGCGAGACACTTTCGTAATACGCATCTAAGCGACCGCAGGCTACATCGCATAAATCTAGCGCTGCTGCACCATTACGACGTACGTCTTGGCACTCCAGCAGCACGACCTCTAACCGCTTCAAAAGATGCTTACGCTCCTCTTTACGATAGGGAAACCCCGTACCCACCAAGGTGTGCGCCAGTGAATCTGCAATACTGGGCTGTATGGCTTTACCGTTGCAGAAAGCTCCTGTGCCTTCGGCTGCGCTAAAGGTTTCGCCTAAAAACGGCGCATGCACAACGCCCACCTTGGCAACACCCTCTTCCATCCAGCCAATGGAGACCGCTACGTGGCGAAGCCCTTGGGCAAAATTAACCGTGCCATCAATAGGGTCCACCACCCAAAGCTTCGGCGCTGTTTCATGCAAAGCGCTCTCTGGGGCAAGCTCTTCACTCAGTCGCGCTTCACCCGGAAAGTGCTCCTCCAGACGCTGACTAATAAGCTTGTCCACGGCCACATCCACATCGGTGACCAGCTCATTGTTTTTTTTTAAGCGCTGGGCAAAGTCTTGCTGCTCCCGCGCCTTGATGATCATTTGGCCAGCTTCTTCGGCGATAGCAATCGTAATTTCAAGACGTGAGGCTAGTGTGTGGTCGCTCATTGAATCTCCCTTTAGAACGCGATGAGGCTTTGAGTCTCTACCATAAGCCGCCGAGGTGTAATTTTCGAGTCAAACCGATTTCCGGTGGCAGGGTTAGCGCAATACGTCCACCAGTACATCCACCACGATGCGCGTGGCGGCTTCAATTAACACCACATCGGCGCCAACACGCTCCCACTCATAGCCTGGGTAATTCGGTAATCGAGAGGCCAGTTGGCCGTCAAAACGCTTGGCGATACCCGGCGGCAACGGCTTGCCTCTTTCAAGGTTACGTTGAATACCTGGTGGTAACGGCTCAGCTCGCGGCGCGTCATGTTGGCGCAATAGCTGACGTAGTTCACGCTCATTAATACGCGGCAGATCAACCCGCCCATCACGGGAGTGGCTAAGCCGGTTAGATTCATGCTGCTGGCCCTTATCACGGGCGCCGTGGGCCGGGGCATGGTCAGGCTGGGCAAAGACAGCACTATTGAAAAGCAGCGCGCCTAGGGCACTCATGGCAATCAGTTTGATGGGATTCACTGTAAGCTCCTTGCTTTAGGTCAGAGCTCACAGTGTAAAGAACAAATGCGTAGGGATTGAGGAAGTTAGAAGTTAGATGGCTCCCCACGGCAGCTGCCAGGCAAGTATTTTTCATTGATACCGTTTTGTTCTGCCGACATACACGACCACTTTATGGCACCACTGTCAGAAATCAGCTCAACACGTAAACGTTTTCCACGAATAGCCGAAGAGACCGGCGCTTCATTGCGCATCTCCATGCCAATCGCCACGTTATCATCGCGATAGAAGTAGTCGACCGACTGTATATAACGGGTTTGGCGAACCAGCTCTTCCATTCCACGTTCGTTACCTGTTCCAAAATCACCCGAGAATGCATAACGTTCAGCCAACTCTGTTTTAACGCCACTGAGCACATTTAAAGCCTCTGACACCTGAGCCCGCGCGGTGTAGTTTTGGTATTGGGGTACAGCAATGGAAGCCAGCACGCCGATGATTGCTACAACAATCATTAGCTCTATTAAGGTAAAGCCGTATTGGGGCTTTGACATCTTTCTACTCCATACAGAACTTAATAAAAAGGGGCCAGATAGGCCCCTATATTAGAAACATAGATTATAACTTAACCAGCGCTTTCAGGATCGACTTCAGCGCGGCAACCAGCAGGCAGCCAGTTTTCTTGAGCATTTTCGCTATCTTCATCCCAAGAACACGTCCAGCCATTACCAGGATTTTTATCCTCACCAACAGTAACGGGTTCAATCACCATTACCGCACCATTTAGAGCACTATCACCACTATCTTTGAAAGTCACCTGCAGTTCTTGAGATGTATAAGCAACTGATTGAACATAACGACCAGTTATATCCAGATTATCATCACTCGCATCCGAACTCAGTTGTGCAGCAGCAGTAGGCATCGCCCCCCTTAACGAATATTGCTCAGCAATATCAGCACGTAAGCCACCGGTAATAGTCAATGCTTCACTCGCCTGGGCACGGGCGGTGTAATTTTGGTACTGAGGTACGGCAAGGGAAGCCAATACTCCAATAATCGCGACGACGATCATCAGCTCAATCAGCGTAAAACCGCCTTGCTTGGTGGTACGAGAAATAGGTTGTGCAGCATTCTGCATGAAGGCATCTCCTGTGGGGAAAGGGCAAGCCTTTGTAAGGATTATGTACCCTTAAAAAGAATTAGCGATAACTGCGATTACACTAGCTTACGTGATCTTTTTTTACAACACACGCTATTAACGTTATCGGCTCATTTGAATGCTTCTTTAGCGGCCTGCTTAACCAGCCTTTTAATGCCTGTAAACGCTAGTTTATGGTACAAGTAACACGCCTTCTTCGATGTACAACAGGTTGTTTTGATGAGCCAGCCCCCTTTTGAGTCGACTTTAAGCCACGCCGCCGCCCGCGGCGGCCTGCGCGGCATTGCCCAGCGCTTGGTTAAGCACGGCTTGTTGACCGATGCCCAGGCAGCAACAGCGGAAACGACCGCATCGGACTTGGAAATATCGCTGCTTCAGCATGTTATCGAGAGCGGCCTGGTCGACCCTAATGAAGCCACACTGGCGGCTGGCTGGGAGTATGGACTACCGGTCATAGATTTGGAGGCGGTGCGGCTTACTACGCTGCCTCCTGCTGCTGACTATCCTGTCAAAGTGTTGCAGAGCCTTAACGTTTTGCCATTAGCGCGCCATGGTCATCGCCTCACGGTCGCTGTGCCTTACCCCGCCACTTTGACGCAATTGGATGAATTGCAGTTTGCGACCGGTCTTAGCATTGAAGGCATCCTCGCGCCCGTTGATCAAATCACTGTCGCCCTCAATAGCTACCTTGCGCAAAACGAGCGCGGCATGCTGGATGAGCTGGACGATATTGACGATGCAGTCAGCTCGCTGAGCATTGTCCAGAGTAGTGACGGTAACGAAGTACCGCTGGAAGAGTCTTCCCAAAATAACGAAGACGCTCCCATCGTTAAATTTGTGAACAAGATTCTGCTAGACGCGATCCGTCGGGGCGCGTCCGATATCCATTTTGAGCCTTACGAAACGCTTTATAGGGTGCGCTTTCGGGTTGATGGAATGCTTATTGAAGTGGCACGACCGCCCTTTGCTATGCGTAACCGTATCGCGGCCCGCCTAAAGATCATGGCCCGCCTGGATATCTCAGAGCGTCGCTTACCCCAGGACGGGGCGATAAAACTCAAGCTTTCCCGCACCCGCTCCCTAGATTTCCGGGTTAACTCGCTGCCTACCGTTTATGGCGAAAAGCTGGTGCTGCGGATTCTAGACCCTACCGCAGCGCAGTTGGGTATTGAACAGTTAGGCTTTACCGACGAGCAAGGGGCCATTATGAACACGCCTTAAAACAACCCCAAGGCATGATTCTGGTCACCGGCCCCACCGGCAGCGGTAAGACCGTTTCGCTGTATACCGGAATTAATATTCTTAATAAAGTTGAACGCAATATTTGCACCGCCGAAGACCCGGTTGAAATCAAAGTCGCCGGTATTAACCAGGTAAACGTACTGCCCAAGATCGGCCTCGATTTTGCCAGCGCGCTCAGGGCGTTTTTACGCCAAGACCCTGACGTGGTTATGGTGGGCGAGATTCGTGACCTTGAAACCGCCGAAATTGCGGTTAAAGCAGCTCAGACAGGTCACTTGGTACTTTCAACGGTGCATACCAACTCGGCTGCTGAAACATTGACTCGGCTGGCCAATATGGGGGTCTCCTCGTTTAACATCGCCAGCGCCGTTAGTTTGATTATTGCCCAGCGGCTAGCTCGCAAACTATGTACGCACTGTAAAGAGCCCATAGAAATCCCCCACGAAGCACTGCGCAAAGTAGGCTTTAGCAGCGAAGAGCTCCACCAGGCAACTATCTATAAACCCGTGGGTTGCAAGCGCTGCACCCACGGTTATAAAGGCCGAATCGGCATTTATGAGGTAGTGCCGATTACCGAAGCGATGCGCCAATTGATTATGCGCGATGCCAATGCCTTAGTTATTGATCAGCAGGTGCGTAAAGAGGGCTATCCAAGCCTTCACCGCAGTGGGCTATTAAAAGTCATGCAGGGTATTACCAGCCTGGAAGAGGTTAACCGAGTGAGTAAGGAGTAAGGCATGGCTAAAACGGCACGTCGACGCCAAACGCCCGCCATCAAACTAGCGCGCTGGAAATGGATCGGTAAAGGCCCCCAGGACAGACCACTAAGCGGTGAGATGATTGGCCGCAGTAAAGCCGAAGTTGCCGCTGAGCTGACTAAGCAAAACATTGTTATCCGCCGGATTAGTAAAAAGGGCAACCTGGGCGGCAGCGGCCGCATTAACCCCAACGATGTGATGGTCTTTGCGCGCCAAATGGCCACCATGATTCGAGCGGGCATTCCCTTGCTGCAGGCGCTCCAAGTGGTGGCAGAGAGCCTCAAAAAACCTGCCATGGTCGCTCTGGTCCAGCATATGATGAGCGATGTGTCGTCGGGCTCTAGTTTCTCTGATGCATTAAACCGTCACCCCAAGCACTTTGATCGCCTGTTTGTTAACCTGGTCAGCGCTGGGGAGCAGTCAGGTGCGCTGGATCAAATGCTTGATCGTATCGCGACTTATAAAGAGAAAGTGGAATCGCTGAAGGCACGAGTTAAGAAAGCGCTTTGGTACCCCACCGCCGTTATGACGATTGGCATTGCAGTGACCATGCTGCTGTTGATTAAAGTGGTGCCTGAATTCGAAAGCATGTTTCAAAGCTTTGGCGCTGAACTTCCTGCACTAACCCAGATGACGGTTAATTTATCTGAGCTTGCCCAGCGTTATTGGCTAGCGGCGCTTGGTGTAGTAATTGCCTCAGTGTTCCTACTCAAACTAAGCATCCAGCGCTCGCCTAAAATCGCCTACCGTATGCACGCTTTGCTACTTCGATTGCCGGTCATTGGCGATATTATGCACAAATCTGCTATCGCTCGTTTTTCACGCACCTTAGCGACCACTTTCGCCTCCGGCGTACCGCTCGTTGAAGGCTTAGACACTGCCGCTGGTGCCACAGGCAATAAAGTGTACGAACGCGCGGTGGTGCAAACACGCCAAGATGTATCCACCGGGCAGCAGCTACACTTCGCCATGCGGATGACTAACCGCTTCCCTCCCCTGGCGATCCAAATGGTCAGTATCGGTGAGGAGGCGGGGTCGCTTGATGCCATGCTTAATCGCGTTGCTGATTACTACGAAGAAGAAGTCGATAATAAAGTCGATGCCCTCACGTCACTGATGGAGCCGGTTATTATTGTGGTACTGGGCGTGCTGGTTGGCGGGGTGGTGGTCTCAATGTATCTGCCAATTTTTGATTTAGGCTCTGCTCTCTAAGAATCAAACTTTTCAAGAACACTAATTTAAACAAACCCAAGGAGCGACATGCATCACCCTCCGATCATCCTGTGGTTAATCGTTTTAGTGATTGGGCTATGTCTAGGTAGCTTTCTGAATGTGGTGATTACGCGGATACCGGTGATGCTGATGCGTGGCTGGCGTAACGAAGCCCGCGAAGCGCTTGAGCTAAACGCTGAACACTCACCGCGCTTTAATTTGGCCACGCCTGGCTCTATGTGCCCCCGCTGTGAAGCTCCCATTGCATGGCACGACAACCTGCCACTGATTGGCTGGATAAAGCGTCGCGGGCGCTGCGCTACGTGCCAAACGCCGATTAGCGTTCAATACCCACTGGTAGAAATAGCCGGTGGTTTGCTGGCCCTTACCGTGCTAGCTCTGCAAGGGCTTACTGTTGAAGCAGCCTTCATTTACGTCGCCTGTCTAATACTGCTAGTACTTGCCGTGATCGACTTTCGCACCCAGCTACTGCCCGACGTCATCACCCTACCTTTGCTTTGGTTAGGGTTGCTGTTTCAGCTCCTCTTCCAGCCACTTATGCTGCCGAGTGCGGTTATTGGCGCCATGGTAGGCTATCTTTCCCTGTGGAGTTTTTATTGGCTATTCAAACTGGTCACCGGCAAAGAGGGAATGGGCTATGGCGATTTTAAGCTGTTAGCGGCGCTGGGCGCTTGGCTGGGTTGGAGTTTCTTACCGCTGATTTTGATACTCTCCGCAGGGCTCGGGGCCATTGTCGGGCTGATGGCCCAGGCATGCTCTCCCCGCCTGCGCGGTGCACCACTGCCCTTTGGCCCTTTTCTCGCCCTTGCTGGCTGGGTAGCGCTGTTAGTCGGTGATGAAATAATGACGCTGTATCTCAGCCTGCTTATGTAAACTAAGTGATGTAACGTTCAGCTATATAAAGTACAGCTATTTGAGGCAGCAAATGATTATCGGATTAACCGGTGGCATTGGGTCGGGTAAATCGACCGTTGCGCGCGCCTTTGAAACACTCGGCGCCGCCTGGGTCGATGCGGACGATGTCGCCAGGGAAGTTGTTTTACCGGGTGAACCAGCGCTATTAGCCATCAAAAACCGCTTCGGTGATCAGGTCATGCTTCAGGAGGGAACGCTTAATCGCGCCGCCCTACGCGAGATTATTTTTAAAAATCCAGAGCACCGTCAGTGGCTAGAATCCGTCACACATCCCAGAATAAGGGAGCGACTACTGCAGCATTTAGAGCGGCTCAAAGCTCAGGGTGCGCCCTATGTGCTGCTGGTATCACCGTTACTGTTTGAGTCGGGACAAAGTGCGCTAGTTAACCGCGCAGTGGTGGTCGATGTACCCCAAGCGCTACAATTATCGAGAACCCTACAGCGTGATGGGGTGAGTGAAAGCCAGGTGCATGCTATTCTCGCCGCCCAACTTACCCGCGAACAACGGTTAGCGAAGGCAGATGACGTGATAGATAACAGCGGTGACCACGCCAGCATGATGGAACAAGTGGCACAACTTGATGAACGCTACCGTCAGCAGCTCAACTACTGAGATATCGTATTTGTTAACGCAATTGGAGTTTTTTATGGCTCGCCCTGCCAACGATTCCCCGCTAGAAGTTAATTGCCCGCAGTGCGCTAAGCGTGTGCCCTGGCTGCCAGAAAGCACTTACCGCCCTTTCTGCAGTAAGCGCTGCCAACTGCTAGATTTAGGTGCCTGGGCCGATGAATCGCACCGCATATCGGGCGAGTCCGCCATGGATGAGGCCGATATAGAAACGCTCTTAGCGCAAGCCGACAAGGATGCGCCACTTACCTAACAAGTCTTATAACTGACTTAACGAGCCCTGACACTGACTATGGCCGAGACAAACGCTACCCCACTATCGCCTTCGGCCTATCAGGTGCTGCTCAAATTAGAGCAGCAGTTTGACCATCTACTTGAAACCATCGAAGCCGCGGTCTCACTATATGAACAGCAATTACCGGCTTCATGGGTCTTTCATCAATCGCCACCTGCGAACGATTGGTTGCGTAAAGCCCTGTTCGATATGTGGCATGAACAAGATCAAGATGGCCGTGAAACACGTAACTATATTGCTATAGTAGCCGCTAATGACGAACTACTAGCGGCGATAGGCGCTGTTAATCTAACCAAAGCCAACTTTAGCGCACTACTGCAACATATCAAACAAGCATTCCCACAGGCGCTTAGCGACGCAAAAAGCCGCTTGCCAAGACGCCATCCTCATGTTGATGAAGTGTTACGTCGCACTGGGCTAGCACGCTTGCATCTTAAACAGAGCTGGCGGCAGTTACCTATCGCACAAGCGCCCGTCTCTCGTGTTCGTTTTGCTTGGTACAGTAGCGGTCGCTCTATTAAACGCCTTTCGGTGCAAGAAGCTGAACATAAGCTTTTGCAGCTCGACACCGATGCGCCGCATATTCGTATTCAGTTACGCAAGCTAGCCGGCATTCCAAGCAGCGAAGTGCTTGCCCAGGTACAAACTCAGGCCCCACTTATGCGGGCAAATCTCTTTTTTACCGAGCCACTCGAAGATGGGCATACACGACGGGCACTAAATGCCGCCATGCCTATTTTTGTACCTGACAATAATCAGCGACTACCCCACATTAACCTGCCTGCGCTACACCCCCCCACTACCCGCACACGGGCAAGGCGGCGCGACGAGAAGCTAGAGCAAGATGTATTTCTGCCAAGTTTGCGTGTTTACCGCTATCGTTAGTAAAGACACCTTCGATGCTTTGAGAGTGCTAGCTGTTAGGGGCTATATCCTGCTGCCATAGTCCATAGCCAATTAGCGTGTCGATCAACTCGGCTAGATCGTAATGATCCACACCATACTCTATTAACAAAGCCTCGAAGCGCTGTTTGAATATGCGCTCCCGCTCTTCTTGCTGTTCTTTCTGCTGGGTTTCAATATCGTCTTGTTCCAATGCCGCGAGCGATCGTACCGGCGGACCTGTCGGTATATCGAAATCGCTCTCCGGGTCATCTAATTGACGTAAGGCCTGCGCAAAGGCATCGTCTAATTCACGAAACTTACGCAGCTTCTCACGCTCATCTACCGGCTTTTGAACCTTTTGATATTTCATCGATGTTTCATTTACACCTTGCTTGAAATGGTCGATATAACTGCCAATGCAGCTTTTTTTGGCAAAAACTGTGCACAAATGGGTAAAAACAACGAGCAAACTTGCCTTTGCCACCCAATTGCCATCATAAAGGCATCATCATTAAGTATACGGGGGTAGCTAACACATCTATCAGATACAACGCTGTCAGCGACAGCTCATCAAATCGATGCTTCGCATCAACATTACCTACAAGTAGCCTGATTAGAGACTCAACTCTCATCTGAAGGCTGAACTTTTTTTCTTTCAGCTAGGTTACTAACACTAACGCACTGGGAGAGTGCACTACAGGCGAGATAAGCACGACCTGTATGATTCATGTATGAGAGGCCAGATAATGTTCAACGCGATGACACGAGCTGAGATCTGGCTGCAGGACACACTTGATAAGACACTCGGCATCGAAGACCTTGCCAATCACATAGGGTATTCGTCTTCTCAAGTTCGGCGCCAATTTCGCCAAAGCTTCCACATCTCACCTAGCGCCTATCGTGAAAAAAGGCGTCTGGAACGCGCGGCAGTGTTGCTAGCGCTGACTCCTCTCAATATAGCGCAAATTGCGATACGTTGTGGGTACCATAACCATTCATCTTTTTCACGGGCATTTCAACGTCGTTATCAGTCAAGTCCGCGCAATTTCCGGCTAAAGCTGAGAACCGATCTTCATCAGCCGACATCCCAGCATGGTTTTAACACCCGTATCGAAAAAACCAATGACCGCCAAATGGTCCTGATGCGCCTCTACAAAGCTCCCGAACATATTAAGGGGCTAGGAGGTACTAGCTATCACAATATGCAGCTAGCCTGCTTACAGGCGCAGCTGCGACTATCCAAGACTATCGTTGTGCTGCCCGACATACTCGCAGATAGAATTAATGTGCTTAATAACGATTCTTTTCATTCTTACCGTACCGACACTGGTCTTTACCTAGCAGATAAGGACAATGCAAAAGACATTGCGTTGCCCGTTCTCTACCGTCGGGTAGACATTCCTACTCATTACTACGCGAGCACATGCTTTGATACTTTAGCTGATCTGTATGGCGCTTTGACGCATACCATCAAGTATCTACTAAGCAGGCAGGAGACTTGCCACATTAGCGGACAGCCTCCTCAGGTATTATGGAAAACGAACCATTTAGAACTTCGTATCCCATTAATGGGCTAGCAGTGTTGATAACGGCACCTGAACAGCGCTGACGCATATGACAATAAAAAAACCGGCATCTCTGAATAGAAATGCCGGTTTTTTAAATCAATTAGTCTTCCATGCGCTCCAACCAAGATTCAACGGTCTCATCACCATACTGGTCTTTCCAGCTACGCAGACCTTTATGGTTGCCGCCGCGAGTTTCGATTACTTCCCCTGTCTTGGGGTTTTTGTAAATTTTAAGGCGACGCTTACGGCGGGCATTCCCACTCGCCGTGGTTTTAGTACTACGCTGGTCGGCTGCAGGATCTAATAAAGCGATGACGTCGACAGGGCGCTTGCCGAACTCAGTCATTAGCGCTTCTAGTTTGGCCTTAAATTCCAACTCGCTTTTGAGACGCTGATCGCCTTCTAAGCGCTGCAGGTCTTCTTGAAGCTGCTTTAACTGCTGTTCTTTTTGGATATATTCGTTAAGTAATGACATTGGGGTTCCTTGAATATCGTATCTAACTGAACAGGCTCCATCTGGCTTATGTGCAAATTGACAGCCTTTGCACCCACTAGTTCAGAAAGGTGGCTACAGAATGCTAGGACATTATTCCTGTAAAAAGGCTAACTGACAACAGTCTAGTTGATTTTCACTCAATTACTAATCGTTTTTTAAAACACAAATGCTGTTTAAAGTCTTCTAACCCTAATACTTCATAACAGCTCTACACTCCACTATTACTGGCGTTCAGCTATTTAAAAACAAAAAAAACGCCGCCCTTATGGGCGGCGTTTTTACAAACCAATAACTAATCGATAATTAGTCTTGGCCCATCTGCTGCTTGATCAAATCACCAATAGTGGTCGGACCACCTGCAGTTTCCGGCTCTTGCTCGCGTATCTTCTTCAGATTCTGACGCGTATCATCCTGGTCTTTCGCTTTAACCGACAGATTAATCTGGCGGCTCTTGCGATCGACACTCACAATACGAGCTTCAACGCTGTCGCCTTCATTCAGCACATTGCGCGCGTCTTCTACGCGGTCAGCACTGATTTCAGAGGCTTTCAGCACAGCAATAACGTCAGTCGCCAATTCAACTTGAGCTTCTTTAGCATCAACTTCAATGACGCGACCCGTTACGATGCTGCCCTTATCGTTGACTGACAGGTACTCAGCAACGGGGTCAGAATCCATCTGCTTGATGCCCAGCGAGATGCGCTCACGCTCAGGATCAATAGACAGGATAACGGCTTCAGCTTCGTCGCCTTTCTTAAAGCTGCGTACGGCTTCTTCGCCAGTATCAGTCCAAGAAATATCAGACAAGTGAACCAAACCGTCAATACCGCCTTCTAGGCCGATAAAGATACCGAAGTCAGTAATTGACTTGATGGTACCGGAAACACGGTCGCCCTTGTTGTAGTCAGTGTTGAAGGTTTCCCACGGGTTAGCAGTACACTGCTTGATACCCAGAGAAATACGACGACGCTCTTCGTCGATATCCAACACCATGACGTCAACATCATCGCCCACTTGAACGACTTTAGACGGATGGATGTTTTTGTTAGTCCAGTCCATTTCAGAGACGTGAACCAGACCTTCAACACCCTCTTCCAGCTCGGCAAAGCAGCCGTAGTCAGTCAGGTTAGTGACGACTGCGTGCACTTTCATGCCTTCCGGATAACGATCTTTAATGTTGACCCACGGATCTTCGCCCAACTGCTTAAGACCCAGTGAAACGCGGTTACGCTCACGGTCAAACTTCAGAACTTTAACGTTGATCTCGTCGCCAACAGCAACGATTTCGGACGGATGCTTAATACGCTTCCACGCCATGTCTGTAATGTGCAGCAGGCCGTCGACACCACCCAGGTCTACGAAAGCGCCGTAGTCTGTCAGGTTCTTAACGATACCCTTGATCTGCTGGCCTTCTTGCAGAGTAGCCAGCAGCGCTTCGCGCTCTGCACTGTTCTCTGCTTCCAGAACCGCACGACGTGATACCACAACGTTGTTGCGCTTCGGATCGAGCTTGATGACTTTAAAGTCCAGCTCTTTGTTTTCCAGGTGTGCAGTATCGCGAACAGGACGAACATCAACTAACGAGCCCGGCAAGAAGGCACGGATAGAGTCAACTTCAACTGTGAAGCCGCCTTTAACCTTACCGTTAATAACGCCCTTAATGATTTCGTCTTTCTCGAAGGCTGCTTCCAGAATCTTCCAAGCTTCTGCGCGCTTGGCTTTTTCACGGGACAGACGAGTTTCACCGAAACCATCTTCAACGGCTTCAAGTGCAACGTGCACGTCGTCACCGATAGCGATGTTCAGGTTGCCGTGTTCATCGCGGAATTGTGACGCCGGGATCTGACCTTCAGATTTCAGACCAGCGTTGACAGTAACCCAGTCACCGTCAATGTCGACAACTTGAGCCGCGACAATAGCGCCTGGCTCCATGTTGATGTCGTTAAGAGACTGTTCAAACAGCTCAGCAAAGCTTTCGCTCATGGTGTTCCTACGTAATTACGTTGTTGAGGCATAAATGCCTTCTCCGCACCACCAGCAAGTGCGGGCCTAATGTCACTCAGCCTTTGGAGGTGTTAACGCTGGTTAGACCTGACCGGGCTCACCGATGTGAGTTTAGTGCCCTGCCACGTCGTGACACCTATCCAAAAACGCCGCAAGGGAGAATCACACGCCGCTTACCAGCCCTCTTTGGGCAAGCAGTTCGGTCAGTCGATCAACCACTTCCGGTATGCTCAGGCGCGTGGTATCAAGCGTAATGGCATCATCTGCCGGCTTGAGAGGAGCCACACTGCGCTGCGTGTCGCGTGCATCG
Source organism: Halomonas sp. QHL1 (assembly GCF_001882345.1). Classification (GTDB taxonomy): domain Bacteria; phylum Pseudomonadota; class Gammaproteobacteria; order Pseudomonadales; family Halomonadaceae; genus Vreelandella. Next base: position 636,515 of record NZ_MINL01000001.1, on the reverse strand, counting down.
CGTGCCTGAATCTCCTTTAAAAGACTCGAAAGACTAGCATTCACCCCGGCTTCCTGCAACTGCAGATGACGTCGACGTGCCCGCTCATCGGCACTTGCCGTCAAAAAAATCTTTAGCGGGGCGTCGGGAAACACTACGGTACCCATGTCTCGTCCATCGGCTACCAATCCTGGCGTTTGGCAAAAATCGCGCTGGCGCTGCAGCAGTGCTTGACGTACGGCAGGGAGCGCCGCTACTTGTGAGGCACGCTCGCCAGCCTGCTCAGTACGAATCACCTGGCCAACGTCTTCTCCTTCTAGCAGCGTACGCGGCTGGCCATCTTCAACTGGAAAGGCGACATCCAACTGCTCTGCTAAGCGGGCAAGCCCAGCCTCATCGTCAACGGCTACGTTATGCTTAACCGCTGCTTGAGCCGTCAGCCGATAAAGTGCGCCACTATCCAGCAAATGCCAGCCCAGGCGTTCCGCTACTAAACCACTAATGGTGCCTTTACCAGCCCCACCTGGGCCATCAATAGTGAGCACTGGCACAGCTGAAGCGCGATCATTCATGCGCACCCTCCACGCTAACGCTCATGCCGATACGCGTGGCCAACTCAACGAAATCAGGGAAAGAGGTCGCCACATTGGCGCAGTCTTCAATCTCAATTTCGGCACTCGCACGCAGTGATGAAATCGCAAACGCCATGGCAATGCGGTGATCGCCCAGGCTATCGACACGCCCACCGCCGTAGCTCGCTTTTTGCCCATCGCCATTGCCAACAATATCGATGCCGTCTTCTACGACGGTGTGCTGCACACCTAACACAGCCAAGCCATCTGCCATCGCCTGGATGCGATCAGACTCTTTGACACGCAGCTCTTCGGCGCCCCTTAGGCGAGTCACGCCATCGGCGTTGGCGGCGGCAATAAACAGTGCAGGGAATTCATCAATTGCCAGCGGCACTTGCTCTTCAGGGATATCAATTCCTTTCAGCGGTGCGTAGCGAATACGAATATCAGCCACCGGCTCGCCACCTACTTCGCGCTCATTCTCAAGCGTTAAATCCGCGCCCATCAGGGTAAGAATATTGATGACACCAATGCGGGTGGGATTAATACCCACATGCTCAAGAGTAATATCAGCGCCAGGGGTAATCGCTGCGGCAACTAAAAAGAACGTTGCAGAAGAGATATCAGAAGGCACATCAATCGGGCCCGCTGTTAGCTTACCGCCACCCTGTAACCAGCAGGTATCGCCTTCACGGGAAACCGCATAGCCAAAACCATTGAGCATGCGCTCGGTATGGTCGCGGGTCGGCGCAGGTTCGCGCACCCGCGTTTCGCCCTCGGCGTATAGCCCCGCCAACAGCAGGCAGGATTTCACCTGGGCACTGGCCATAGGCATATCGTAATCAATACCTTTGAGAGCAGCGCCGCCACGAATTTTCAGCGGCGGGCGTCCGCCCTCAGCAGTATCAATGGTGGCGCCCATAAGGCGCAGAGGATCAGCCACGCGGCCCATGGGGCGCTTGGTCAACGACTCATCGCCGGTTAGCTCACTATCAAACGCCTGACCAGCAAGCAGCCCTGAAAACAACCGCATGGCGGTGCCCGAATTCCCAACATAAAGTGGGCCAGCGGGGGCTGTTAAGCCATGCATGCCAACACCGTGAATAGTCACCCGGCCCTGGTGCGGCCCTTCAATTGCCACGCCCATTTCACGAAATGCCTGTAGGGTTGCCAGACTGTCTTCGCCTTCAAGAAAGCCTTTTACTTCAGTGACACCCTCAGCCAGCGCGCCCAGCATAATGGAGCGGTGGGACATGGATTTGTCGCCAGGCACGCGCAAACGCCCCTGGGCTTGACCGCCCGGCTGCACACGGTAGGTAACCTTACCTTGTGGTTGCATATGATATTCCGCCTGATAGCTGGTTTTGTTCAATAAAGAGTCAAAATAGTGCCGGGCGTGGCTCGCCCGATCAAAGGTGGCAATCAGCGCATCACTGTCACCGGTTTCTACCGCATGACGCAATCGAGAGAGCCCCGCTTCAAAATCATCCAGCGATGCTAAAACCGCCTGCTTATTGGCAATAAAAATATCTCGCCACATCACCGGGTCGCTTCCCGCGATACGGGTAAAATCGCGAAAGCCACCCGCTGCGTAACGGAAAATATCTAACCGCTCATCCTGACGGGCCAGCGTATCCACCAGTGAAAAAGCCAGCAGGTGTGGCAAATGGCTGGTACGCGCCAACACTTGATCATGGCGTTCTACGTCCATTTCCAGCACATCGGCACCGCAGGCTTCCCATAAGCAACGGACGCGCTGCAAGGCGGCCCGATCTACGTTCGGCTCCGGCGTCAGAATAACCTTGTGATCTACATACAAACGCGGATTGGCTGCTGCCACACCACTTTTTTCTGAACCGGCAATGGGATGGCCCAGCACCATATTGGTAGGCACTTGGCCAAAGACACGCTGGGCACAAGCCCGAATGGTCGCTTTAGTGCTACCGACATCGGTAATCACGACGCCTGCAGACGCTCTTGGTAATGCATCGGCCAAGCTCGCCATAACGCTCTCCATGGCGAGCACCGGCACCGCCAGTACAACCATGGTGGCGCCATTAACCTGCTCAGCTAAATGGGTACCACCTGAGTCGATCAGCCCCATTTCAATACCGCGAGCAATCTCACCCTCATCAGGGTCGCAGGCAACAATCCGTCCTTGAAACCCTGCCGCACGCAGCGATGCCGCTAGCGAACCACCAATCAATCCCAAGCCAACAATCAATAAGCGCGATTCATGACAGCCAGAGGTTTTAACGCTGTCTTCGACCATTAACGTCACAGCACGCCTATGGGGTAGGAACCCAGCACGCGTAGATCCGCCGCCCGCAGCTGCACCTCTTCAAGCACTGCGGCAACTTTGGGCTCATCACGATGGCCTTTAAAATCGATAAAAAAGACGTAGTTCCACACACCGGTACGCGAAGGACGCGTTTCAAGGCGCGTTAAATCAATTTGGTGGCGATGAAACGGCTCCAACAAGGCATGCAGCGTCCCCGGCTGGTTGCGCATGGCAACCACAATAGAGGTTTTATCCTCTCCCGCCATGGGCACATCCTGGTTGCCAATGATCAAAAACCGCGTTGAGTTATCGGGGCTGTCTTCAATTTTTTCAGCGATATGGTCAAGGCCATAAAGCTTGGCCGCCATATCACCCGCAATCGCCGCACTGTGCCACTCGGTTTTGACTAATTTGGCCGCTTCAGCGTTAGAGGAAACCGGCACGCGCTCCGCATGGGGATAGTGAGCATCCAGCCATTTGCGACACTGGGCAAAAGACTGCGGGTGCGAGTAGATACGCGAGACTTTATCGCGGCGGGTCGTTTCACTGACCAATAAATGGTGGTGGATACGCAGTACGACTTCGCCACAAATTTTAATCGAGGAGTCCATAAAGGTGTCCAGGGTGTGATTGACCACCCCTTCGGTGGAGTTTTCCACCGGGACAACGCCGTAATGCACGGCGCCCGCCTCTACTTCACGAAACACCTCGTCGATGGCTGCCATAGGCAAACTCACGGCGCTTTCACCAAAGTGCTTGAGCGCCGCCTGCTGCGTAAAGGTGCCTTCAGGGCCCAAGTAGGCCACTTTAACCGGTTGTTCAAGCGCCAAACACGCCGACATGATTTCGCGAAACAGCCGCGCCATCTCTTCTGAATCCAGCGGCCCCTTATTCAACGCCATAATGCGCCGCAGTACCTGCGCCTCTCGCTCGGGGCGATAGAACACTGCATCTTTATTTTCGGACAACTTAACGTGAGCCACCTGCTGGGCGCAGCTGGCACGCTCGCTGATCAGATTCAGAATATCGCTATCGAGTTGATCGATTCGCTGGCGCAGCTCATCCAGATTGATCGACGTGTCGGACATGGTGGTTAGCCCCTTGTTTTTTCAAAATCGGCCATAAATGCAATCAGTGCATCTACCGCAGACTCAGGCACCGCGTTGTAAAGGCTGGCACGCATACCGCCCACGCTGCGGTGACCTTTTAAATTAAGCAGCCCCGCCGCATCGGCCTGCTTTAAAAACGCTTTATCCAGCGCTGAATCGGCTAATACAAAAGGCACGTTCATCCGCGAGCGGTTGGCTTTAGCAATTGGGTTACTATAAAGCTCACTGCCATCAATCGCCGCGTAAAGTTTATCGGCTTTACGCTGATTGATAGCGTCCATCGCTGCCAGCCCACCGATATCGTCTTTCAGCCATTGGAATACCAGCCCGGCTAAATACCAAGCGTAAGTGGGCGGCGTATTGACCATCGAACCGGCTTCCGCCAGCATTTGATAATCAAATAGCGAAGGAATATTGGCCTGGGCTTTGCCTAACAGGTCGTCACGCACGACCACCAGCGTTAATCCGGCGGGGCCAATATTTTTCTGTGCCCCAGCGTAGATCACGCCAAATTCGCTAACATCGATCGGCCCAGAGAGGATATTTGACGACATATCGCAGACCAACGGCACGCTAGCACCATCGGCACGCTGAATATGCGGCATATAGTCAAATTCCAAGCCTCCAATCGTCTCGTTAGAGGTGTAATGCAAATAGGCAGCATCTGCGCTTACCTGAAGCGCATCACGTGCAGGCACCGCCGTATGACCATTGGGCTCACTGCTGGCGGCCACATGGCAATCAAAACCAAGGTGCTTCGCCTCAGCGAGCGCTTTCTTGCCCCAGATGCCGGTCTGAATAAAGTTGCCGCTACCGCCCTGCCCCAAAAGGTTCATCGGCAGCATGGCAAACTGCAGGCTGGCACCGCCCTGCAAGAACAGCACTTTATAATTATCCGGCACGCCTAGAAGCTGACGAAAATCAGCCTCTGCGCGCTCGGCAATGCCGATAAACTCATCGCTGCGGTGACTCATTTCCATCACGGAAAGACCGCGCCCCTGGTAGTCCAGCAGCTCTTCCCGGGCGCGCTCCAACACAGCGAATGGCAGGGCCGCGGGCCCTGCGCAGAAATTATAGTGACGTGTCATCAGTCCCCGGTTCCTGTGCGTCATCGGATGTTTCATTCGCCTGCGCGTCTTCAAGGCTGCTCTCTTCAAGACCAGCTTCTTCAACACTGCTTAGCTCATCGCTCTCTTCCGGCTCATCAACGCGTACCGTCTTGACCAGCTTCTCTTCTTTGCCGAGACGAATCAGCATTACGCCCTGGGTATTCCGTGATGTGGTCGAGACCTCTTCCACACGGGTACGCACTAGCGTGCCACGGTCAGTGATCAGCATCATTTCATCGCTGTCATAAACCTGCATGGCTGCCACTAGCGAACCGTTACGTTCGCTGGTTTGCATGGCGATAACACCTTGACCACCACGACCACGGAGCGGGAACTCTTCCAGGCGCGTGCGCTTACCGTAACCGTTCTCACTGGCAGTCATAATGTAGATTTGACCATCAGTCGTTTCGGCGGCAGCGCTCTCTTGGCTGGAATCCTGCGCTTCATTTTCGGCATCCGCTTCGGCGTCGATCTGCTGACTCTTAGGAATGATCAGACTAATCACTTCAGCATCACCCGCTAAGCGCATACCCCGCACGCCGCGGGCAGTACGACCCATGGCGCGGGCATTGCCCTCTTCAAAGCGAATGGCCTTGCCGTTAGACGACAGCAGCATGGCATGATCATTACCGGTGGTAATGGCAGCGCCCACTAAGCGGTCACCCTCTTCCAGATCAATCGCAATAAGACCGACACTGCGCGGCCGCGAGAACTGCTCAAGGCTAGTACGTTTGACGGTACCTTTGGCCGTGGCAAAGAAGATATAGTTATCAGGATTGTAGTCGCGCACCGGCAAGATGGCGTTAACCGCTTCGCCCTCTTCCAGCGGCAGCATATTCACCAGAGGCTTGCCACGCGAGCCACGGCTCGCGTTGGGCATTTCATACACTTTCAGCCAGTACACTTTGCCGCGATTGGAGAATAGCAGCACGGTGTCGTGAGTAGACGCCACCAGCAGGTGCTCAATCACATCTTCGTCTTTCATGGCGGTGGCAGACTTGCCGCGGCCGCCACGGCGCTGGGCTTGGTAATCCGACAGCGGCTGCGTTTTGGCGTAACCAGAGCGCGACACGGTGACCACCATGTCTTCTTCGGCGATCAAGTCTTCAATCGAAAGATCCAGGTGGCTTGCCTGAATTTCAGTACGACGGTCATCGCCAAACTGGTCACGCACGGCGTGTAGCTCTTCGCGAATCACTTCCATCAAGCGATCAGCAGACGCCAGTATCTCGGTTAGCTCGGCAATTTTCTCAAGAATATTCAAGTATTCGTCGAGCAGCTTCTCGGTCTCAAGGCCCGTCAAGCGATGCAGACGTAACTCAAGGATCGCCTGCGCCTGGGCGGGCGAAAGCCGATAAGAGGTGGCCGCAGTGTTTAATCCAAAGCCCTCTTCCAGCTCTTCTGGCTTGCAAGAAGTAGCCCCGGCTCGCTCCAACATGGCGGTTACTTGGCCAGGCTGCCAAGTCTTGGCGAGCAGCTTCTCACGAGCCTCTGCCGCATTGGGCGAGGCTTTGATCAGCTCGATCACTTCGTCGATATTCGAAATGGCAACAGCCAAGCCTTCCAACAGATGCCCACGCTCACGGGCTTTTTTCAGCTCATACAGCGTGCGCCGGGTAACCACTTCGCGCCGGTGGCGAATAAAGGCTTCCAGCATCTCTTTAAGATTGAGGGTGCGTGGCTGGCCATTTTCCAGCGCCACCATGTTAATCCCGAACACGTTTTGCAGTTGCGTTTGGGCAAACAGGTTATTGACCACTACTTCGCCGGACTCGCCGCGCTTAACTTCAATGACCACGCGCAGGCCATCTTTATCCGATTCATCGCGCAGCTCAGCGATGCCTTCGATCTTCTTCTCTTTCACCAGCTCGGCAATCTTTTCAATTAACCGCGCTTTGTTCACCTGATACGGCAGCTCACTAATAATAATGTGATCGCGACCGGTTTTATCATGATGTTCGATGGTATGGCAGGCGCGCACGTAAATACGCCCACGGCCGGTACGATATGCCGACAAGATACCCGCGCGACCATTGATGATCGCCCCGGTGGGGAAATCAGGCCCGGGGATGTACTCCATCAAGTCATCCACCGTCAGCGTGTAGTCGTCGATTAACGCTAAGCAGCCGTCAATCACTTCACGCATATTGTGCGGTGGAATATTGGTTGCCATGCCCACCGCAATGCCCGATGAACCGTTGATCAGCAAATTGGGAGTTTTAGTAGGCAATACCGCTGGAATACGTTCAGTACCGTCGTAGTTATCCACCCAATCGACAGTATCTTTTTCCAAGTCAGCCAGTAGTTCGTGGGCGAGGCGCGACATACGCACCTCGGTATAACGCATGGCAGCCGCGTTATCCCCATCAATTGAACCGAAGTTGCCCTGGCCGTCGACCAGCACATGACGCATCGAAAAGTGCTGCGCCATACGTACGATGGTGTCGTATACCGCGCTATCACCGTGCGGATGATATTTACCGATGACATCGCCGACGACACGCGCCGACTTCTTGTACGGTTTATTCCAATCATTACCCAGTTCATGCATGGCAAACAGCACACGCCGGTGAACCGGTTTAAGGCCATCCCGCACATCTGGAAGCGCGCGGCCGATAATGACGCTCATCGCATAGTCGAGATACGACTGTTTAAGCTCGTCTTCAATATTGACGGGCAAGATTTCTCTGGCGATGTCACCCATGAAAGTCAGATCCTTTGCACTGCATTGGCACTGCGAGAGTTGAAAGCGCTGGTAAACACCGCCCTGTAATTACCACAGAGCGGCGCGCAAATACTCCGCCATCATACCACCGCAAAAGCAGCAAGGGCAGCCAGGGAGCTCAGCAAAGCCGTTTAAGCGCTAAATGCCTCTTTACCCAAGGTTAACGCGGCTAACGCCTCACGCACCTCTCCCTCGATTGCAGCGGCCTTATTGGCGCGCATATCGAGCAGTACGAAGGTTAAATCGGCCCGGGCAATGACAGTGCCATCTTTACGCACAATACGGTGGTGGCAGAGCCCACTTCGCTCACCGACGTCGATGATTCCAGTCAGCACTTCCAAGTCATCCCCTTGGCGGGCAGCGGCCAGATAATCAATGTTCAAATTGACGACGACGAATGCCCGCCCGGCCTGATGGAGCTCTTTGATCATCTCTGGGTGCTGATCAAAAAAATCCCAGCGCCCTTCTTCCATAAATTCCAGGTAGCGAGCGTTATTCACATGCCCGTAGCCATCTAAGTGATAGCCTCGAACGCGTAACTGAACCCGTGACAGCGATGTACTCATATCGACTCCTCTATAGTGATTGGCAACAACTCAATCAAACACAAGTTTGAAACACGTGCAACAGAGACGATTGGTGGCAGCCGCTGGTAGGAATGCCCCGCTTTCGCCATAATGTGCCACCTTTTGAACAGGATTGGCCCCATGTGGTTTAAGCACTTGCATTTATACCGCCTGCACGACGCGCCCGTTTTATCCAGCGATGAGCTCGCTAGCGCTTTAAAAGAGCATGCCGCCAAACCACTCGGCAACGCTGATGCACGCCGCTTGGGCTGGACCGCACCCGCTGGACGTATGGGCGGCGGGCAACTCGTTCACGAAATTCAATCGCATCGGCTGCTTTCGGCGCTGCGCCAAGAACGCCTTCTGCCCGCTTCTGTTGTTAAAGAAGAAGTCGATGAGCAGGTTGCAGATATTGAGGCCAGCGAAGGCCGCAAAGTGACCCGCAAAGAGAAGACCGCGTTAAAAGAGCAGGTAACCGAAAATTTATTGCCCCGCGCTTTTGTGCGTAGCCAGAAAATTGATCTTTGGTGGGATACCAATAGCCAGATGATCGGTATCAATGCCAGCTCGCGCACCCGCGCCGAAGACATTCTGGATTTGCTGCGCGAAACCCTGGGCAGCTTAAAAGTTACCCCGCTGAGTTCACAGACGCTGCCTATCCGTGCCATGACCACCTGGCTGGGTGATGTGGCTAGCCGCCCTGCCGATCTACAACTAGGTGATCAGGTTGAACTCAAAGCCAAAGGCGATGACGGTGTGCTGCGCGCCCGTCAGGTCGATTTAGACAGCGATGAAATTCAGCAACTGCTTGAGAGCGGCCGCCAAGCCAGCAAACTCGCTGTTAGCCTGGAAGGCCGGTTAAGCTTTGTGCTACACGATGATTTGGCGCTGAAATCGTTGCGTTTTGGCGATGCCTTAATTGAAGAAGCCGATCACGCTGACGACGGTGACGATGCGCTTGCCCGTCTGGAAACAGACTTTATTTTAATGGCGCAAGCGCTATCCGCTGACATACCGCGCTTGATAGAGTGGCTTGGCGGCGAAACGCAGCGGGAACCCGCGGCGCAATAAGGGCTCTATAGCCCTTCGGCCCTGATGCTATTAATCGATACTTATTCCTAATCACCCATGGTTTATCATCCAACGGTTCGCATGACTCATCAAAATAACGCTACCAACGCTTCTACTGAGACAGACCCGTGGGCCGACATTCGGCCCTTTATGGATCATGAAGTGGCCGATGTACTTGCCAGACTCTCACGTGACAACGAGCTGCTGGATGCGCTGACCCGTTTCCGGCTGCCGCGCATGGCACGCTGGGCACCCTCTCTGGCGCGTGTTTTTGCCAGCCGTGCCGTACGGCGCGAAGTCAAAGGTGTTTCATCCGTTTATGAGTTCCAAATGCGCATTGCCCATTACATGGAGCGCATGATTCGCACCACCACGGATGCGTTTGAAGTCACTGGCCTCGACAAACTCGACCCTAACGGCGCCTATCTATTTATTGGCAATCACCGCGATATCTCTCTGGATCCCGCGTTCGTTAACTATGCGCTATATCAAGCGAACCGTGACACGGTACGTATCGCTATCGGTGACAACCTGCTTAAGAAGCCCTATGTCACCGATCTAATGCGGCTTAATAAAAGCTTTATAGTGCCGCGCAGCGCGCGGGGCAAGCGTGCCATGCTGGCGGCTTATCAGCAGCTGTCCGCCTATATTCGCCACACTATTACTGAAGACCAGCACTCTATTTGGATGGCCCAACGCGAAGGTCGCGCCAAGAACGGCATCGACCACACTGAGCCCGCCATCATCAAAATGTTGATCATGGCCAGGCGAGCCGCAGAACGGGACATGGTCTTTGGTGAGGCGATTGCCGAACTGAAACTGGTGCCGGTATCGATTAGCTATGAATACGACCCCTGCGACGTGCAAAAAGCCCAGGAGTTGCACGATATCGATACCCAGGGCAGCTACGCCAAGAGTGAATTTGAAGATATTCGCTCTATTGTCGCGGGCATTACCGGCTCCAAAGGGCGCGTGCGGCTGCATTTTGGTACGCCAGTGGGTTCTGATATGGCCACGCCCGACGAAGTGGCGGCTGAGATTGACCGCCAGGTGATTGGCGGCTATCGCCTGTTCCCCAGTCACTATTTAGCCTTAGAAGCGTTGGGAGAAGCCCCAGAGCTAGTGGCACGCAAAGCCATCACTCGACAGGACCGAGAACGTTTTAATGCCCGGCTTGCCGAAGTGCCTGAGCCTTTGCGCCCTTATTGGCTTGCCCAGTACGCGAACCCTGTTAAACACAAGGCCGGTCGCCTGACGGTTTAATGCCGTGCAACTCATGCCCGTTGGCAGAAAAAATGCTATGGTCAACGCATTGATTGGTTTCGCTTGGCGCTGTCGTCAATCGCGATCCTAAGGAGACTCCTATGTCCGGTTCAGAAATCCAGAAAACACGTGTCATCAATGAGCTACGTGGCTTTATTCGCAAATTGCTGCAAGACCCAAAAATTCTTGAGCAATCCCTTGTGATTGCCAGGCAGCAGTTAACCGAAGGCAATAGCCCAGCGGTTATGGCTCGGATTGCCAACGAAATTTCAGACACCACCAGTGTGCACATACCCGAAGACCCTGCTGAGCACTCTGAGGCTGATAAGCTCTTTTTAGAACTACTGCGTGAAGTCGTTCAAGAAGAGCAAGCGCTTTATTAATCGTTGCTAGCAAGTAACGGTATCGGCGAAGCGTTTAGCGACTTCGCCGTCTTTTATGTTATCGCCTGATCGGCACCCTTATTCACTCGGAATTAACCTTCACCATGTCTACTACCGCCACGCGCAACATTTTGGTGACTAGCGCGCTCCCATACGCCAACGGAGCCATTCACCTCGGTCACTTACTTGAGTACATCCAGACTGATATCTGGGTACGTTTCCAGAAAAGCCGTGGCCAACAGTGCTACTACGTGTGTGCCGATGACGCCCATGGCACCGCCATTATGCTGCGTGCGGAACAGGAAGGTATTACCTCTGAAGCGCTGATTGAACGGGTTTCCAACGATCACCAAACGGACTTTGCCCGTTTTGGTGTCGGGTTCGACAACTACCACTCGACCCACTCCGATGAAAACCGCCACTTCAGCGAAATGATTTACAAGCGCTTGCGGGATAAAGGCCATATTGCCACTCGCGATATTGAGCAGATGTTTGACCCCCAAAAAGGTCTGTTTCTAGCCGATCGCTTTATTAAAGGCACCTGCCCTAAATGTGGCGCTGATGACCAGTATGGCGATAACTGCGAAAAATGCGGCGCTACCTATACCCCCGCCGACTTAATTAATCCTGTTTCGGCTATTTCCGGTGCCACGCCAGAAGTCCGCACCTCGACTCACTACTTCTTTAAGCTGCCCGACTTTGCCGACTTTTTGCAGCGTTGGATTGACGACGGCCACGTTCAGCCGCAAATCCGCAATAAGCTGATGGAGTGGTTTGAGTCCGGCTTTAACGAGTGGGACATTTCCCGCGACGCGCCCTACTTTGGCTTCGAAATCCCCGACGCTCCAGGCAAGTACTTCTATGTCTGGCTGGATGCGCCGATCGGCTATTTAGCCAGCTTTAAAAATCTCTGTGACCGCGAAGGTATCGACTTCGACAGCTACTGGAACAAGGATTCCGACGCCGAGGTATACCACTTTATCGGCAAAGACATCGTCTACTTCCACGCGCTGTTCTGGCCCGCCATGCTGCATGGCGCTGACCTGCGCACGCCCACGGCCGTCAACTGCCACGGCTTCCTGACGGTAGACGGCGCCAAGATGTCGAAATCCCGCGGTACCTTTATTAAAGCCGCTACCTACGCCGATCATCTGAATCCTGAATACTTGCGCTACTACTTCGCCGCGAAGCTTACATCCAAAGTTGATGATTTGGATTTAAACCTGGAAGACTTTGCCGCACGGGTAAATTCAGATTTAGTCGGCAAGGTGGTTAACATTGCCAGCCGCTGCGCCGGTTTTGTTAAAAAACTCGGCGGTGGAAGTCTCTCAAGCCACTGCGCTGAGCCACAGATGGTCGCCCGCTTTATTGCCGCCGGTGATGATATTGCCGAAGACTTTGAAGCCCGGGAATTTAGCCGGGCAATGCGCAAAATTATGGAACTGGCGGACGAGGCCAATACCTACATTGCTGATAAAGAGCCCTGGGCCCTGGCAAAACAGGATGGGCGCGATGGCGAAGTACTGGAAATATGCTCGGTAGGCATTAACCTGTTCCGCCAGTTGATGGTTTATTTGGCCCCTGTGGTACCCGCCATGGCTGAAGAGGCCCGTGCATTTCTTAACGTTGAGTCGTTGGACTGGCACACGCGTCAAAGCGTGCTCACCGATCACTCGATCAACAAGTTCAAACCGCTGATGACCCGCGTTGAACGCGATAAGATCGATGCCATGATTGAAGCGTCGAAGGAAGATCTCGTGGAAGAGCAAAAATTGAAAGAAGCCCCCAAAGGCCCGCTGTCGGAAGAGCCTATCGCCGAGGAAATCGACTTTGCTGCCTTTGCTAAAGTCGATCTACGCATTGCGCGCATTGCCAAAGCCGAATACGTCGAAGGCGCCGACAAGCTGCTGCAGTTGACCCTCGATCTAGGTGGCGAAACCCGCAACGTCTTCTCCGGCATTCGTTCCGCCTACGCTCCGGAAGCATTAGAAGGTCGCTTAACGGTTATGGTCGCCAACCTGGCACCGCGCAAAATGCGCTTTGGCGTATCGGAAGGCATGGTGTTGGCCTCTGCCAACGAAGATGGTATCTACCTGCTCTCCCCTGACACGGGGGCAGAACCTGGCCAGCGGGTTACTTAACCCACCGCGTAAGCGGTAAGCAAGTTAAAGGGCAGAGACTCAAAGCGCTCTGCCCTTTGCATTTTTATAAAAGCGGCTCTGTTATTCAAACTTCTCACTGCACAGGTGTTTCAAACATCAAACTCCCTTACCTCCCACTAGCCAGCGCCGCCTTTTCTTCGCAAAATATGCAGCCATGAGTGAGCTATTTATCATTTTGATCAGCACTGCTCTGGTCAACAACTTCGTACTGGTTCAGTTTCTGGGCCTGTGCCCATTTATGGGTGTCTCTAATAAACTGGAGTCGGCCATGGGCATGTCCCTGGCCACTACCTTTGTGCTGACCCTGGCGTCGGCCGCTAGTTTCGTGGTTTATCACGGTTTGCTTGTACCACTGGATGTCACGTATCTGCGCACCATCAGCTTTATCGTGGTGATCGCCGCCGTGGTGCAGTTTACCGAAATCATGGTGCGCCAGTTGAGTCCGCTGCTACATCAGGTGCTGGGTATTTTCCTGCCCCTTATCACCACTAACTGCGCAGTATTGGGGGTAGCGCTGCTGTCGTTAAACCGTGAGTTAAGCTTTTTTCACACCACCCTGTATGGATTGGGCGCAGCGCTAGGCTTCTCGCTTATTTTGGTGCTGTTTGCCGCCATACGTGAACGTTTAGCGGGGGCGGATATTCCCAAACCCTTCCAAGGTGCCGCGATTGCTATGGTTACCGCCAGCCTTATGTCGTTAGCATTTTTAGGGTTTTCAGGGTTGGTGCAGGGATGAAGGCAGCGCGCGATGAATAGCCCCAGTGATGTCATAGGAATCCTTAGCGCTATCGCGGTATTAACCGGCTTGGGTATCGGTTTTGGTGCCCTGCTGGGCGTGGTTAGCGAGCGCTTTAAGCGCGAAGATAACCCCCTGGTTGAACAAATTGATGCGCTACTGCCGCAAACCCAGTGCGGCCAGTGCGGCTACCCAGGCTGCCGCCCTTACGCCGAAGCGATTAACCAGGGCGATGCGCTGAATAAATGCCCACCCGGTGGCGAAGCGACGATTCATGCCCTTGCCGATCTGCTTGGTCGCGAACCGGAGCCCCTGGATGGCGAAGCCCAGAGCGAAGCCAAGGTGGCGTTTATTCGCGAAGCAGAGTGCATTGGCTGCACCAAGTGCATCCAAGCCTGTCCGGTCGATGCGATTATCGGCGCGGCTAAGTTGATGCATACCGTGATTGAAGACGAGTGCACCGGCTGCGATCTGTGCTTAGACCCCTGCCCCGTGGACTGCATTGATATGCTGCCGCGTTCCACTCCGATCACCCAGTGGCAACCGGTAGTAGCGCACTCATCAAACGTGATTGCCAGCGACCGCCAACCCGCGTCAGGGGTGTCTTGATGTCGAGCGCCTTTGACTTCCCTGGTGGTATTTATCCCCCCGAGCGCAAACAGCGCTCCAACCAATCCGGGCTAATTGAAGCGCCGCTGCCCCGTAGGGTCACTCTCCCCCTGCAGCAGCACAGCGGCCAGGCCGCCACGCCCTGTGTAGCGCATGGAGATGCGGTGAAAGTGGGCAGCGTGGTTGCCAAACGCGAAGGCATGATCTCTAGCAACCTGCACGCCAGCATTAGCGGCACGGTGAGCGAGGTTAGCGCTACCCAAATCAGCATTGATGGAGATGGGCAAGATAACTGGGAGCGGCTGCCCAGTCTCGACTGGCAACGCGCTGAACCCAGTTCACTACTTGAGCGGTTAAACGAGAGCGGTATCGTCGGCTTAGGTGGCGCTGGGTTTCCCACCCATATTAAAGCGCGTGTGGTCGAACGGCATGCGATTAACACCCTGGTGATTAACGCCGCCGAGTGCGAGCCTTATATCACCGCCGATGACCTTACCCTGCGCAACCACGCTAACGAAGTGCTCGAAGGTGCGCAGATAGTCGCCAAGCTATGCGGCGCGCAGCATATCATTATTGGCATCGAGGATAACAAGCCCGATGCCATAAAAGCCCTGAAACACGCCCTTTCAAATTGCCAGCCGATCAACATTGAGCTGAAAGTAATCCCCACCCGCTACCCCAGCGGCGGCGAGCGCCAGCTAATTAAAAGGCTGCTAAACCTTGATGTACCCACCGGCGGGCTGCCCGCTGATGTGGGCGTGCTTTGCCATAACCCAGGCACCCTGCTGGCGATACTCAATGCAGTGCGCGATGGGCAGCCGCTGGTTTCCAGGGTCGTCACATTGACTGGAGAGGCGATTACCCAGCCCGGCAATCGCTGGGTGCGTCTAGGCACTTCTGTTAGAGAGCTGCTGGAGCAGGCAGGGCTGAATACCCCAGAGTTACACCAAGTGATTCAGGGTGGCCCCATGATGGGCACGCCACTGCTAACGCTCGATACGCCGGTCACAAAGCTTACCAACTGTTTAATCGCGGCCACGCTTGAAGAGTTGCCGCCGCCCCCAGCAGAATCGCCCTGCATTCGCTGCGGAGAGTGCGAAAGCGTTTGCCCGGTCGCGCTGCTGCCACAACAGCTGCACTGGTACGCCCGCGCTCAAGACGATACCAAGTTAGAGCGCTATCACCTGTTTGACTGCATTGAATGCGGCGCCTGCAGCTACGTATGCCCCAGCCATATTCCCCTCGTCGTGGATTACCGGGAAGCTAAAAGCCGGTTACGCCTGCAGCGGATTGAGGCAGTAAAAGCGGAGCACGCCAAGCACCGTTTTGAGTTCCGCCAAGCGCGGCTCGCTCGGGAAGAGGCTGAAAAACAGGCACGCAAGCAAGCCCGCCAAGCGCAACAACGTCGCCCTTCTAACACTCCCGCCGCCAGCAGCGAAAAGGTCGACTTACGCGGTCTGCGTATCGCCCATGCCGCCGCCAAAGCATCGGTCAAAAAGGCTGAAAAAAACCTGGCGCGCGTCGCTCAGGAAGACCCCAAACAATCCCTGGATGACTTAGAAATGCAGCTTGCCACCGCCCAGGAGAACTTAAAAGCAGCCGAGTTGCAGCTTGCCCAAGCGCGCGAACAGCCGTCTAGCGAGGAGTCGTCATGAGCATGATGCACGCTTCAGGGGTTAAAGATGCCAACACGGCAACGTCTGTGCCGCCAACGGCGAGCTTAATGCGCTGGGTCATTGCGGCAACCCTGCCAGGCATCGCCACCATGAGCTACTTCTTCGGCCTTGGGGTTATCAGCAATGTACTGCTAGCTGCCGCTTTTGGTATTGCACTTGAAGCCACCGTGCTTCGGCTACGCAAGCGCCCCATTCGTGTGGCGCTGAATGACTCAAGCGCTCTGCTTACCGGCGTTTTGCTGGGCGCATCACTGCCACCCGCTAGCCCTTGGTGGATTATCGGCGTGGGTATGATCGCGGCGATTGTGGTCGCCAAGCAGCTATACGGCGGCTTGGGGCATAACCCGTTTAACCCCGCCATGGTGGGCTATGCACTGCTATTGGTATCCTTCCCGACCTACATGACGCTATGGGCACCGCCCCAGGAACTGTTACCTACTGGTCTATGGGCGCAAATCTCCGGAACGTTGCCGACCGCCCAATTGGATAGTTTGAGCGGCGCAACGCCTCTTGATGCTTTTAAGCACAAAGGCGAAGCGTTTCTGGCCAGCGAGTTCTGGGCTGCCAATCCACTGCCGGATGGAACCCTAAGCGCCTGGCGATGGGTAGCGCTTGCATGGCTAGCGGGTGGTGTGGTGTTGTTAGCGAAGCGTATTATTAGCTGGCACATCCCGGTAGCGATGCTTGGCAGCCTATTACTACTGGCCACGCTGTTTTATCTCAGCGACCCCAGCCACTTCGCTTCACCGCTGTTTCACCTGCTCACCGGGGCAACGCTATTCGGGGCGTTCTTTATTGCTACCGACCCGGTCTCCGCTGCCACCAGCCAACGCGGCAAACTACTCTATGGCGCGGGGATTGGCGCGCTGATTATCATTATCCGCACTTTTGGCGGCTACCCGGATGCGGTGGCGTTTGCGGTATTGCTGATGAATCTATGTGTACCACTACTGGATCTTTATAGCGTGCCGCGGCCCACTGGCCAGCAAAAAGCCTCACCGGGTAAGCCAGGAGAACAGCCATGACGCTGTTCCAGGCCATGCAGCGCGGCGCGCTTGCCCTGGGCACTTTTGCCTTGGTAACGGCAGGCAGCGTCGCGCTTACCCGCGCGCTAACCGCCGAACGTATAGAGACGCATCAGCTGGCTTACCAACACCGTCAGCTTCAAGAGGTACTGCCCCAAGCGCTGGCGAATACGGCCGTCACCCAGGTGTTGGAGAGCACTTTTACCCTTCCCAATCCAGAAGCGCTGGGGCTTGCAAGCGATAGCCAAGGCTGGTGGGTAAACGCTCAAGGTAGCAGTGCGGTGATCTTACCGGTGGTGACCCGGCAGGGGTATAACGGCGAAATCCGTCTACTGATTGGCATTGACGAGCAGCAGCGCATCAGCGGCGTACGCGTTACCCAGCACCAGGAAACGCCTGGGCTAGGCGATGACATTGAGCGCAGCCGTAGCGACTGGATCACCGAGTTTAATGGTTTAAGGTTAGATAGCTTCCCGCCAGAAGGCTGGGCGGTGACCAAAGACGGTGGTCACTTTGATGCGTTTACCGGCGCGACGATTACGCCCAGGGCCGTGGTTAACGCTGTCCATAAAGCGCTTCAGTACGCCAACGATACACCGCTACCGATGTCATTTAAGGAGCCCACCCAATGAGCCAGTGGCGCGAACTCGCTCGAAGCGGTCTTTGGTCGAATAACCCCGCGCTGGTGCAGCTGCTGGGGCTCTGCCCGCTGCTCGCTGTAAGCGGTAGCGTGGTCAATGCGCTGGGGCTGGCGCTGGCCACGTTGCTGGTCATGGTCGGTGCCAGCACGGCGATTTCGCTGATTCGTCACCAGGTGCCCAGCGCAGTGCGTCTGCCCGCTTTCGTGATGGTGATTGCTGCTTTTGTTACCTGCGCTGAACTGCTGATGGCCGCCTACGCCTACCCGCTCTATCAGGTGCTGGGAATTTTTATTCCGCTGATCGTCACCAACTGCGCCATCCTGGGCCGGGCCGATGCCTTTGCCTCCCGCCAGCCAGTGCTTCCAGCGGCCATTGATGGCTTTATGATGGGGTTGGGGTTTGGCGCCGTACTGGTGTTGCTTGGCGCCTTACGTGAGCTACTGGGCCAAGGCACGCTATTCAGCGATATGGCGCTACTGTTTGGGCCGCAAGCAGCTAGTTGGAAGCTGACGTTTGCCGACGACTACCAGTTTCTGTTTTTCGTGCTGCCACCCGGCGCATTCTTAGTGGCGGGTCTGTTGATTGCGCTGAAAAACGCTATTGATCATCGCAATGCGGCCCGTGCCAAGCCAGTGGCGACAACACCTCGAACTGAGCGCCGCGTGCGGGTTACCGGCACGATTAAATAGCTTGCAATATTAACCCAGTGCACGTGTAAACAACTGCTCGTATTTATAACCCGTTATTAAGAGACCCGCCATGAATGCCCAAAAGCGTCATGAAATTTTTGCTCGCCTTCAGGCGGAGAACCCCCACCCGACTACCGAGCTTAATTGGAACACGCCGTTTGAGCTGCTGGCTGCCGTACTGCTTTCTGCCCAAGCCACCGATGTAGGGGTGAATAAAGCCACAGCGCGGCTCTACCCTGTCGCTAACACACCCCAAGCGATCATTGATTTAGGTATCGACGAGCTTAAAGCGCATATCAAAACCATTGGCTTATACAACACCAAAGCCGAAAACCTGATGAAAACCTGCCACATGCTCGTTAATCTGCACGGCGGTGAAGTGCCCAATACCCGCCAAGCGCTGGAGGCCTTGCCCGGCGTAGGCCGTAAAACGGCCAATGTAATACTCAACACGGCATTTGGTCAGCCCACCATGGCGGTGGATACGCATATTTTCAGGGTATCCAATCGCACCGGCATAGCTAAAGGCAAAGATGTCGTTGAGGTGGAGCAGAAACTACTACGCCATGTGCCAAAAGGGTTTCTTCACGATGCTCACCACTGGCTGATTCTGCACGGCCGCTACACCTGTATTGCGCGCAAACCCCGCTGTGGTAGCTGCATTATCGAGGATCTGTGCGACTATAAAGACAAAACCGAGCTCGCATAGTCGAAAAAAACTTAGCTGATGGAATTCGCCATGCCTACCCCTGCCACGCTACTCCACGATCAGCCCATTGCACGGCGTATTGATGCGCTGCTGGATTTGTCACGGCAACACGCCGAGCACTTCTGTAGCCCAGGGGCATGGTTGGCGCGGCAACGTTATACGGCCGTGCACCCAACCTCCATCGTGGTAATGAAGTGCATGGATGGGCGGATTCATATTCCCCACGCCACGCGCACGCCGTTAGGGATTATTACCCCTTTTCGTAATCTCGGCGGCATTTTCGATCTAGGTTGGCCTTACTTGGGTGAGCTACTGACCGATACAGTAGTCGATGCAGCTCAGGCCGGGCGCGCTACCCTGATGCTGATCACCTACCACTTTTCCCGTGGCAACCAGGGCCGCGGCTGCGCCGGTTTCAACTGTGACACCCAAGCGGCGAAAGCCCACGCCTATGCCATTGCCGAACAGGCGGGCAAGCTATTCGGTCACGATCATCAGCAGGTTTATCCGCTGGTATGTGGCTTTGAAACCGACAGCGATGCGCTAATTATTCACGGCAAAGAGGGTGCGACCCTGGATGTAAGCGACTGGGTGGGGCGTGCTCCCGAGGGGCTGAGCAGTCAACTGAACGCTATTTGCCCGGATATGCCTCATGACATGCAACGAGATTTGCTACCCCTGCTGGAAGGCAATCTTGCCCACGTTAGTGAACTGCAAGGTATTGAGCGAGAGCTGGATATTGAGCATCGGGAGTGGGTAATCTGCATTGGCCGGGGGTTTGATTTTCTGCACCTCCCCAATACCGCCTTGATCATAGGCCCCTACGGGCCTGATTTAGCGGTACCCATTGGCACCGCGGCCACTATCATTGATGCCAATATGCGCGCCGGGCGCATTCCAGACGATGGCTTTATGCTGCTAGCTTCGACACCCTATCAACATAGCGGGGTAGACCGCGCCCGCGCTGAGCTAAAATCACACTTTCTATCCGAGTTTGCCGAGCAGGTGATTCGCCGGGAACACCCAGCACTTGCGCAAAAGATGCGTCGTCACACCGCCGTGGTTCACTGGCCGACGCGGCGCTTAGACCGGCTCGACTGATAAAAGCTGCCGATAAGCCTCACGCCAAGCGGGCCACTCCCAAACGGTGGTATCAAGGCATTCAGGTCGAGCCGCCGGATCAGTGAGCCAAGTACTAAGCCGGTCGTAAAGCCCTTCCCGAGAGCCGTCATAGCGATAGGCTGCAGGGTAAAGCGCAGGGAAGCAGAGCCGATCAGGCACTAGTGGCAGCGCCCCGCGCTGGGCCGCTTCCATAATCGCCAAGCCCTGAAACTCATGCCAAGTGGTCGAGACCACAATGCCCGCGCTATCCAACAGTTCACGGTACGCCTCCTCCGGCTGCGGCCCCCAAGCCACAATATGCCTGGCTAAGCTCTGCTCGGCCTCGGCAAAAATAGCCGGGACTTGGCGGAAACGCTGACCAAGCACCGCCAGCTCAAACGCTACCCCCGCATCGCTTAACGCAAACAGCACGGCAAAGAAGTCGTCGGGATTTTTGTCATACTCCCAGCGATGATTCCAAACAATGCGGTGCGGAACCTTTTGGTGGTCGCACTTACTGCGGATAGATATTGGCACGGGTAATACCCTGGCCCGCTCGCGTAGCGATTCCAGTGGCTTAGCTGCGGGGAGGTTTTCGGGCATTTTTTTCAGAAAGGCCCGCGCACCATCAATAAAAGAGTCGCGGTTGTAGGCGCTGTTAAACACTACGTCATCCGCCGCCAGCGCCGTATAGAGATTGACCATTTTGGCCTCTACTTGTGGCATCTGATCGCTCGACTCTGGATAGGCGAACTGGTTTTCATGAAAGTAGACGATCTTTTTTGCTCGGCCCAGATGTGGGAACAGCCCCACCAGGGTCGCCAGATCAACCATCGAAGTGGCGAGCACCACATCAAACGTTTGGCTAAGGATGTCATGCTCTTTCAGCATCCAACTCAGCGGGTTGCCGCGAATACGCCAGGCGAAATGGCGTGGCGGCAGGCTCAACAGCGTCCACGACACCTCATCAAGCTGCGCCATTAAACTTTGTGCCCAGTAGCGATGACTCACCGCTTCATAGGCAGATAACAGGAGTACGCGCATTTACAGCCCTAACAACCAGATCAGTGGAACGCCATAACATGTAAAGCCATGGCAAATAGGCAAGCAGTGTAACAAAACGCGCTTGCTGGCTTCTTTGTGATCGCTCCTTTGTCTTGCATGCATTCGGCCAAGGTCGTCTTGGCTGGCTGTCTCGATCTATCTAGACTGCAAGCATGCACCGTCAAAATAAATAAAAGCAGGAGAACACCATGGCCAAAGTGCTCGTCGTCGATGACGAACCCAACATTGTTTTATCGCTAGAATTCTTGATGGAGCAAGCAGGGTTTGAGGTTGTCACTGCCGAAGATGGTGAACAGGCCCTGGCAAGAGTGAATGATAGCCAGCCCGATCTACTGCTCCTCGATATTAGCCTGCCGGGGATTAGCGGCTTTGACGTTTTAGAGCGGCTTCGTAGCGAAGCGGCTACCGCCCAGCTTCCCATTATTATGCTGACCGCCCACGGACGTGACGTGGAGCGGGAAAAAGGCATGGCGCTGGGCGCCGATGACTACATCACCAAACCGTTCTCTACCCAATCACTGGTCGAAAAAGTCAAAGCGCTACTAATTGAGGAGCAACCATGACCCGAGGCGGGCTCCCCAAACGTCAGCGCCTGATGGGCCTCTGGCTACTTCTTAGCGGCATCAGCCTGCTGGGTGGGGCTATTTTTGCCGCCTGGCTGGATGCGAAGCTTGCTCCCACTGGCGTAACGCGTACCGCCCTCTGGCTTGGTAGCTTCTCCGGTGGCGCGACGATTTTTTTAGTCGGTTTGCTGCTTGAGCGCATGCTGTTTACCCCGCTGCGCCATTTACAGGTGCAGCTGGCGCGCCTGGTCGCCAACCCGGACGCCCGGGACGAGCACCCACCCGAAGGTTGGCTAAAAGGATTGGGCCCCGACCTACGACGAGTACGCGAAAGCTGGCGATCAGACCGCAGCCGCCTCGCCACCGCTCACGCTGACGGCGCCCGCAGCGCTGCACGCATTCGCCAGGAGCTGGAAACGCTGCTGCAAGTACTCGAAACGCCGCTGCTACTGTGTGATCACCACCGCCGCCTCATGCTGTTCAACCAGGCAGCTGAGGACTTTTTTGAGGGTAATACCGGATTAGGGCTGGGCAAACGCCTGGAGGCGCTGCTACCGGTAGCCAGCTTACAGCAAGTGCTCGGCCAACTGCCTAATGACGGCTCCCCGCGCGAGTTACTCGCTCCTTGTGACGATCGCTGGCTCAAAGTGATTTTACGCCGCGTGCCGGGTAGCGATGGCGAAACGTTGCTGACCTTTAGTGATGCCACCGCCTCCTGGTCGAGTGAAATGGGCGTTAGAGCTGAACTGGCGGCGATGCTGACACCGCTTCGTCAGCATACCGCCAGTCTGACCAGCGCCGCCGATGCGCTGATACAGCTGCGCGATCAAAATGATGCCAGCACGTCGTCTTTACGCCAGCGTTTTGAGCGGGTGATCCACGAGGAAGGCGTTACGCTCGGCGACAACGTGGCTAAAATCGGCCAGCTACTCGACGACATGCAGCACCAGGGCGAGCGCTTAACCCCCATGTGGTCAAACGATTTCTGGCAAGCATTGGATGAGCGTCTTGACCCGGAGCACCGCTTAATCACCCCGGTGGGCATGCCAGCTTGGTTTAAAGGCGACGCCCCGGCGCTGATTGCGCTGTTCGACTCTTTGGTGAAGCACCTCAACACCCATCTTCCTGACAGTGGCTTTGAGGGTGAGATATGCCTGGGCAATAAACGCGTCTATCTCGACCTTATTTGGCGCGGCAATGCGATCCCCGAGCATGAGCTGGCAGAGTGGCGACAGCAGCCGCTAAACTCACTGCCGTTGACACCAAGCGTTGCGGATGTAATGCGTCAACACGCCAGCGACATCTGGAGCCTTGCCGACGATGATGGCGTTCATTCACGCCTGCGACTTCCCCTGCCCGCCATGGAGCGTGTCGGCGCCCCACGAGAAACCGCCCCGCCGCGTCCTGAATTCCATGACTTTGGCATTGCCGACCTCCCGCCGCCGGATGAAGCGCTTGCTAGTCGCTCCTTGCGTAGCTTGGAGGTCGTGGCGTTTGATACCGAAACCACCGGGCTTGAGCTGCGCCGAGGCGACACCGTCATCAGCCTTGGTGCCTGCCGTGTGGTCAACGCCCGCTTATTGGCAAGCGAGGTCTTCGATCAAAAAGTTGATCCGCAGCGGCCGATCCCACCGGCTAGCACCGCGATACACGGCCTTACCGATGCCGATGTGATCGGTGCGCCGCCGCTGGATATTGTGCTTACGCGCTTTCGTGATTATGTCGGCGAAGCCGTCTTGCTCGCCCATAACGCCGCCTTTGACCTGCTCGCCATCAGCCATAAAGGGGTCGCGTTTGATATCCCTGTGATCGACACCCTGCTGATTTCACGGGCACTTGACGAAGCACTCGACGGGCATGATCTGGATAGCCTTGCCCAGCGCTACGATCTGGCTTTTCCACCAGGGACACGCCACACTGCATTAGGCGATGCCCGCGTCACCGCCGAGCTATGGCTAGCCCTACTGCCACGCTTAGAAGCCCGCGGCGTCGATACGCTTGAGCAGTTGTTAGCGCTGCAAGCCAACGCCTTCGACCGACAGGATGCCAGCGCCTGATGAAACCTTTCGGTGTGAAATCACGCCAAACAGAGCGCCTAATGGCTCTGGTGGCGATTGCCCTACTACTGTTCTGCCCGCCGCTGATTATCGTGGTGGATCGCCTCCCCGCTTTTAGCGTGGGCTGGCTACCGCTCTATCTATTTATCGTCTGGGCAGTGGTGATCGGCTTAACTGCTTGGCTAATGGAACAGCGTGCGGGCCGCTAACCATGCGTAGTGAGGCGATTATCCTCGGCACCGCCTTTGGCTACTTGGCGCTGCTGTTTGTGGTCGCCGCCTGGGGCGACCGACGGGCGGAGCAGGGTCGCTCCATCATTGGCTCGCCTACGGTATATGCCCTCTCCATCGCTGTTTACTGCACGGCCTGGACGTTCTACGGCAGCGTAGGGCGCGCCGCTGAGTATGGCCCCAGCTTTTTGCTCATCTACCTGGGCCCCACTCTGGCGATGCTATTGGCCCCTTCGGTCATCCGCAAGATGGTGCGCATCGCCGCACGACAGCGGATCACCTCAATCGCCGACTTTATCAGCGCCCGCTACGGCAAAAGCACAAGCCTAGGGGCGCTGGTCGCCTTGATGGCGCTGATTAGCATCACCCCCTACATAGCCCTGCAGTTAAAAGCCATTACCGTGAGTCATGCGGTGCTGATCAATTACCCCCGGGCGGCCGACACCACCTTGGTGGATGAACACTTCTGGATGGATAAGTCCCTCTGGGTCGCCCTGGTATTGGCGGTATTTATTATTCTGTTTGGCACGCGCCACCTGGATGCCAGCGAACGTCATGAAGGCATGGTGGCGGCGATTGCGGTGGAATCCATCGTTAAGCTGGTCGCCTTTATGGCCGTTGGCGTGTTCGTGGTGTTTGTGATGTTTGAAGGCCCCGCCGCGCTGTTTGCCCAGGTAGTGGCCACGCCCGCCCTTGTCGATAGCATGCGGTTGGATAGCGTTCCGGGTGGGGTCACCGGCTGGGTGGGCATGCTGATACTGGCCTTTTTGGCCTTCTTAACCCTACCTCGCCAATTCCAGGTATTGGTGGTGGAGAATGTCGACGAGCAGCACTTAGCCAGAGCAAGCTGGCTATTCCCCCTCTACATGCTGCTGATTAACCTGTTTGTTATTCCCATTGCGCTGGCTGGCCTGCTGCTTGGCGTAAGCGCAGGTGATCCGGACAGCTTTGTGCTCACGCTGCCGCTGTCAGCTGGTTTAGAAGGGCTGCCGCTACTGGTCTTTATTGGTGGCCTTTCTGCGGCGACAGGCATGGTGATAGTCGAGACAATCGCGCTTTCAACTATGGTCAGCAACCAACTGGTGATGCCCCTTCTGCTGCGCTCACGGCGGCTGCACTTAAGTACCAAAGGGGAGCTCGCCGGTTGGCTGTTGGGTATTCGGCGCATTGCTATCGTGCTTATTCTGCTACTCGGCTATCTCTACCATGCGTTGATTGGTGACTCCTATAGCCTTGTCACTATTGGGCTGGTCTCCTTCGCCGGGGCAGCCCAGTTCGCCCCAGCGCTCTTGATTGGCCTGTATTGGCGCGGCGCTACCCGCCAAGGTGCCACGGCTGGCCTAATCGCCGGGTTCTTGCTCTGGTGCTATACGCTGCTGCTGCCAGGGTTTGCCCAATCCGGTTGGTTGGATGCAGCACTGCTCACCGAGGGCCCATGGGGTATCGGCTGGCTAATGCCCTACGGCTTATTCGGGCTCGAAAATTGGGATATTTATACCCATTCGCTGCTCTGGAGCATGATGGCCAACGTGGGGCTATTGGTGGGGGTATCGCTGTTTACCCGCCCTACGCCACTTGAGCAAACCCAGGCAGCGCTATTCACCGAAGCGATGCACCCTAATCTGCAAGCCAGCTCGCTATCTACGTCGCTATGGCGTGGACAAACTACCCAGGGGGCACTCAAAGAGCTCCTTGTTCGCTATCTGGGCGCCCAGACCACCCGCCGCGTATTTAGCCATAGCGGAACCAAAAGCGCTTATGCGGCGGATGAGCCCGCCACTGCCGAGCTGATTACCCGTGCCGAACAGGCACTGGCAGGGGCGCTGGGCAGTTCCTCAGCGCGAGTACTGATCAATTCGGTGGTACGCGGGGAAGCGCTGGATATTGAGTCGATTCTGAGCATTTTAGATACGACCTCACAAACCCTGGAGTACAACCGCCGTTTGGAGCAGAAGTCTCAAGAGTTGGCAAAAATCGGCGAAGAGTTGCGCAGCGCCAATGAGCGTCTGCGCGAGCTGGATCGCTTGAAAGATGAGTTTGTCGCCATGGTCAGTCACGAGCTACGCACGCCGCTCACTTCCATTCGCGCCTTTGCCGAAATTTTACGCGATAGCAGTCAGCTCCCCGACGAGAAGCGCCAGCATTTTCTTGGCGTGATCGTCCACGAGAGCCAGCGACTGTCACGTTTAATTGAGGAGATTCTGGATCTTGCCCGTTTGGAAAGTGGTCGTTTAACGCTAAATCCCGTGCCACTCGACCTTGCCGACCTTACTCGGCATAGCATTGATGCTATTGCGCATCTGCATGAAGAGCGCGGCATTGCGCTAGAGGTTAGCCTAGAAGCTGACCCTGCAATGGTAGTTGGCGACCATGACCGCTTAGAGCAGGTGATTATTAATCTGCTTGATAACGCGGGTAAATTTGCTGACCGTGATCAGCCCAAAGTGTATCTCTCACTTTATCGCCATCGTCGGCATTTCCGTCTTAGCGTGGAGGATAACGGTGCGGGTATTAGCGAAGACGAGCGTGAGCGGGTGTTTGAGAAATTCCATCAAATTCAGCAGGACGACGATATTCCGCGAGGTCGGCCAAGAGGCAGCGGCTTAGGGCTGCCGATTAGTCGGGGCATTATTGCCCACCTGGGGGGGCGGCTCTGGGTAGAGGATGCCAAAACCTTAGGCGGCGCTTGCCTAACACTGGAGCTACCCGCAGCGCCGGATGACACTTCTCTTTCCACCGCGGACTAGGCGTTTTTCGCTCCCTGAACAAAGGCTCTGATCTGCTGCAGATCAAACTTCAGCAGCAGGCGCTCATCTTCGCGCAGGCGCCGCATATCAATCCAGCCGTCAGCGGCTTGACCACGGGCTTTGTTATACCGCTGCTGATCCAATAGGCGCTGCTGTAGACGCTCAAAAGCAGCTATAAGTAACTCCGATTCAGCCAGCGTTAGCGCAGCCGTTGCATGACTTAGCGCGATCAATCGCTGGTGTGTGGCTATTTCGCGCAGCCCTTGACGCAGGCAGAGTAAGCGTGCGGCGCTAATTAAGGGCAACAAACCTTGATGCTTAAGATTAAGGGCTTGGTCGTGGGGGGCATCCAGGCCCGGGCTGGAAGCTAGCCGCCCCAGACGATCCAGCGCCACCGGCAGCTCATCAAGTAGCGCCGCCATTTCATCCATAAACAGTGACGCTTTGGGAAGTGTTGAAGCGATACTTTCCTCAAGTCGCTTAGCAAGCGCTGGATTACCGGCAACCGGGAGAAAATCGAGCAGGATATTGGTCTGCTGTACGCGTTTTACCTGCCGGTCAGCGCTCCATATATCTAGCTGCGCGTGCCACTCGCTCAGCCGTTTGCGCCACATCGGCCAGCGCGCCATGACATGGCCACGGCAGAGCGGGATACCGGCCTTATCCAAACGCTGGGTAAACCGCTCGCCCAGCGCTTGAAAGTAGCCATCAATCTCTACATGGCGGTGGTCAGGGTAGTCGTCGATGATCAACGCATTATCTTGGTCGGGGCCTAGCAGGCTTTCGAAGCGCGCCGCGGAGCCTAGCATCAGAACACAGTAGTCGACAGGCGGAGCGCCCCAGCCCTGTGCCTGCATTTCGTCAAGGGATTGCGCTATCGCCTGACGATACAGTGAAGCATTGTGGTCACTGATAATTTGGCTAATACGCCAGGCGGGCAGATCGTAATGCACCAATGTTTCCACCAGCGGCAGCTGCCACGCATAGGCGTCAGTTAGTGAGGTATCCGGTGAGGGGAAGTTCGAGGGGAAGTTTGAAGATAGTTTCGAGAAGAGATGGTGCAACGGCGCATTGAGCGCCGAGGTATTGAGCGTTCCATTCTCATGGAATAGAGAGCGCCAGGGTGAAGCTTGGTGTACTAAACGCATACGCCTATCCTTCACTAAACGTTATGTCGACGGCGCTCTACTCGTTCTGCTCGCTTTCGCCTGCACGGCGCGGATCTGGCGCGAACATCGCCTCACCCACTTCATCGATATAGCGCTGCGCTTTGGTGACCATCATGGCATCACAGGCCTCTCGCCCTGGGAGCATATCGGAGCGCTCAAAGCGGTGTTCAAGCGTTTCACCACTTGCGTCAGCCTTGCTAATCCAACCGCTGACGCGGTACTGACCGCTTTGATTATCGGGCTGAGAGACAATCTCATAGCCTCTATATTCCACCGGCTCAGCGGCTTTGCTGGTGGCGCCTGGCTCAGCCTGACGATCACTACCAAAGAGGCCGGAAAGTATTTTTTTTAGCATGATGGCTCCTTTTTAAAAACCATGCTTAAAAACCATGGCTCCTTTGCTTGTAGGGCGGCAATACGAAGGCCGCCCTACAAGGGATAAGCTGCTTTTATAAACGCTTGATTAGCTTTGCTTGCGTCCCTTACCTGCGGCAATGCGCAAACGCAGCGCGTTTAGCTTAATAAAGCCTTCGGCATCTTTTTGGTTGTAAGCGCCAGCGTCATCTTCAAAAGTAGCGATCGACTCATCAAACAGCGACTCATCGGACTTGCGACCCACTACGGTAGCGTTGCCTTTGTAGAGCTTCATACGCACGACACCCGCTACATTCTTCTGGGTCTCGTCAATGGCCGCCTGCAGCATGCGACGCTCGGGGCTCCACCAGTAACCGTTGTAAATCACTTCCGCGTACTTCGGCATCAGCTGATCTTTCAGGTGGGCTTCTTCGCGGTCTAGCGTCAGTGATTCAATGGCACGGTGGGCACGCAACATAATAGTGCCCCCTGGCGTTTCATAGCAGCCACGAGATTTCATGCCCACGTAGCGGTTTTCAACAATATCCAAACGGCCGATGCCGTTGTCGCCACCCAGTTTGTTGAGCTTTTCGAGCACTTCATGGGCTTTCAAAGGCTCGCCGTCGATGGCCACGATATCGCCCTTTTCAAACGTCAGCTCAACGTAGGTGGGCTGGTCGGGCGCAGCTTCGGGAGAGACACTCCAGCGCCACATATCATCTTCGGCTTCGGCCCATGGATCTTCCAAAATGCCGCCCTCGTAGGAGATGTGCAGCAGATTGGCATCCATCGAGTAGGGCGATTTTTTCTTTTTATTAGAGAAATCAACCGGAATTTTATGCTCTTCGCAATACGCCATTAGCTTTTCGCGAGAGGTTAAATCCCACTCGCGCCAAGGGGCGATCACTTTTACGCCGGGCTTTAGGGCATAGCCGCCAAGCTCAAAGCGCACCTGGTCGTTGCCTTTACCCGTCGCACCATGGGAAATAGCATCGGCACCCGTTTCATTGGCAATTTCGATCAATCGCTTGGCAATCAGCGGGCGAGCGATAGAGGTGCCCAGCAGGTACTCACCTTCATAAATAGTGTTGGCGCGGAACATTGGGTAGACGTAGTCACGCACGAACTCTTCGCGCAGGTCTTCGATGTAAATCTCTTTTACGCCAAGCGCTTGCGCTTTAGTTCGCGCCGGTTCGACTTCTTCGCCCTGACCGATGTCGGCAGTAAAAGTCACTACCTCGCAGTTGTAGGTTTCTTGCAACCACTTAACGATAACGGATGTGTCCAGGCCGCCTGAATATGCCAGCACAACCTTTTTGACATCGGACATTCTTTGCTCCTTTAAAAAGTTAAACCTTTGCGATTGGTTTTTAGACAGACACTGAGTATAGCGTTCTCAATGCCCAGCGAATACCGTCAACGACGCCTGGGGGCTAAAGCTGCTAGAATCACCCCATTCAAAGCGGTGGTTTGCCGCTGATGTTAATGATGACTCGCTTCAACTATTACTCGCTTGAAGATAAGGAGAGCTGCATGAGCGAGGCAATTGCCCGCGAATTAATGGCCCAACGTTTTCGCAGTTACCTGCCCGTGGTCGTTGATTTAGAAACCGGGGGATTTAATGCCCAAGGCGACGCTGTACTTGAGATAGCCGCCGTCACGCTGACCATGGATCCGGAGGGCAACCTGCTTCCTGATGCCACCTATGCCTACCACATTCAGCCCTTTGAGGGCGCGAATGTAGAGCAGTCCGCGCTCGATTTCACTGGAATCAATCTGGACGACCCTCTGCGTCGCCAGGTAGCGCTGAGCGAGTCTGAAGCGCTGGGAGAAATTTTCCGCCCGATTCGCAAATCGATTAAAGCCCATGACTGCACGCGCGCTATTTTAGTCGGCCATAATGCGGCGTTCGATCAGGGCTTCTTGAACGCGGCGGTCAATCGCTGCGGCATTAAGCGCAACCCTTTTCACCCGTTCTCAAGCTTTGATACCGCCACGCTTGCAGGCCTGATTTATGGCCAAACGGTACTTGCCCGTGCCTGTCGCGCCGCTGGCATTGAGTTTGATAACAAGGCCGCCCACTCCGCTCGCTATGATACTGAGCGCACCGCCGAGCTGTTTTGCTCGATGGTTAATCGCTATAAAGACCTGGGTGGCTGGCAACTTGCCCAGCGCGAACAAGAGATGGACGGTACGGATTAACACTTCGCAGCCAACAGCGTAGCCGCTGATGCAGTAGACAAGGCTTTACGCTAAACTTTGCCACACAGCAGTAGCGTTTTTTGCACTGCCACTGCCAAGTAGTACTGAGTGATTGGTAATAAGTGAGTAGCACTCAGCATGTATTTGGTGGTGGAACCAAAACCGATTCACCCTACCCGTTTTCAGGAGATGAGACGTTTCCATGGCCCAGCATAATGCCTTTTACGCCCAATCCGGTGGCGTCACCGCCGTGATCAACGCCAGCGCCTGCGGCGT
This sequence comes from Halomonas sp. QHL1, assembly GCF_001882345.1. Lineage (GTDB taxonomy): Bacteria > Pseudomonadota > Gammaproteobacteria > Pseudomonadales > Halomonadaceae > Vreelandella. The sequence continues at coordinate 605,446 of NZ_MINL01000001.1, read as the reverse complement.
TATCGAAGCCTGCCGTCAAGCACCCGATCAAATTGGCAAGGTTTACGCCGGTCATAACGGCATTATCGGTGCCTTAACGGAAGACCTTATCGACGTTACCCAAGAGAGCGATGAATCGATTGCTGCCCTGCGTCATACACCGGGCGGCGCTTTTGGCTCCTGCCGCTATAAGCTAAAAGACATTGACACCCACCGCGCCCAGTACGAGCGGTTGATCGAAGTGTTTAAAGCCCATGACATTCGCTACTTTTTCTATAACGGTGGCGGCGACAGCGCTGATACGTGCTTAAAAGTCTCTCAGCTTTCTGAAAAGCTGGGCTATCCGCTTACCGCTATCCATGTGCCTAAAACTGTCGATAACGACCTACCTATTACCGACAATAGCCCGGGCTTTGGCAGCGTAGCCAAGTATATTGCCACCTCAACGCTGGAAGCTTCGCTGGATATCGCCTCCATGTGCGCTACCTCTACCAAGGTATTTGTGCTTGAGGTAATGGGCCGCCACGCAGGCTGGATTGCCGCTGCCGGTGGTTTAGCAGGCGAAGCCGAAGGCGAGCCGCCGCATATGATTATCTTCCCGGAAATCCCATTTAACCGTAAAGCGGCGATGGCGCGGGTTGAAGAGAGCGTTAAACAGTATGGCTACTGCGTTATTGTGGTTTCTGAAGGCGCTCGTTACGAAGATGGCACCTTCCTGGCCGATGCGGGTAACACCGATGCGTTCGGCCACCGCCAGCTTGGCGGCGTAGCACCGACACTGGCCGGCATGATCAAGCAGGATTTGGGCTATAAGTATCACTGGGCAGTGGCCGACTATCTGCAGCGCGCGGCCCGTCACCTGGCGTCTAAAACTGACGTTGAACAAGCCTATGCGGTGGGTCGCGAAGCGGTAACCTTGGCACTGGCGGGTAAAAACGCCATGATGCCCGCCATTCGCCGTATCTCTCAGGTGCCCTACCAGTGGGATGTGATCTCTGCCCCGCTCTCCCAGGTAGCCAACCAAGAGAAGTTTATGCCCCGGGACTTTATCAGCGAAAACGGCTTTGCCATTACCCAGACGTGCCGGGACTATCTTTCACCGCTGATTCAGGGTGAGGACTTCCCGCCGTTCGAGAACGGCCTACCTAAAGTGGCTAAGCTGAAACTGGCCAAAGCAGAGCGCAAGTTACCCATTTTTACGCTGTAAACAGCTAACGCAGTAAAGCTTAAAATAGCGGCACTAAAAAACGGGGCGATGAAGTGATTCATCGCCCCGTTTTATGCGTACTTCCCCGCCTGGGTTAGCGCAACAACCAGGAAAGTACTAGCAGCAACAGCAGAATTCCCGCCACTCCCTGCCAGAAACGCCGCGGCTCCTGACGGCTCTCTTCGCGATTGGGTAGCCGCCCAAGCGGCACCCTCAGCGCATGCAAAAACTCGGACATACGCCTAAACCGCAACGCTCTTTGTGGATCCAAGGCGCGGCGTAGCGCGTCGTCTAATTCCTGGGTGATCTCAGGATTGGTGGTGCGCGCGCTGCGATAGGTCAACTCTTCAAGGTCGGTGTGACTGCGCAGCCTGTTGGGCGTCAGCGTATAAGGTAAAGCGCCGGTTAAAAGCCAATAAGTAGTGGACGCTAGCGAGTACTGATCACTACGCCGACCGATACTGTCGCCCAGTGCATACTCAGGCGCGGTGTGTTCGTTAAAGCCGATCTGTCGTAACAGCTCTCCCGAGTGACGGTGCCCTTCACCGTCGCGCATATGACAGGCACTAAAATCGGTGAGCACGAGCTTGCCGTGTGGGTCGATCAAAATATTATCGGGGTTGATCTGCTGATGAATAATTTCCCGATGATGCAACGCTTGCACCGCTTTACCCAACTGGTTGGCAATATCCAGGCGCTGGGTCAAGCTAGCTTGAGGGTGGCGCTCTCCCCACTCGCGTAGCGTTTCGCCTTCAATATGCTGCATTAGATAATACAGGTAGCGTCGCGGTCGAGATGGCTCCATTACCTTAACTACAAAAGGCGAGTTAACGCGCTCCACCACCCACTGCTGGAGCAGAAAGTGCTCAAGATAGGCATTGCGCAACGAGAGTTCTGGGCTGGGCGCTTTCAGGACCATTTCCCGCTCGCTATGCACATCGCGGACGCGATACACCCGCGACTGCGCCGTTCGCGATAGCACCGCGAGAACTTCCAAGCCGTCTAGACGCTCACCCACAGACAATTCAGGGGGAATCGGAAGGTCGCCGTATAGCTGCCCCGGGTGTTCAGTTACCTCTTCAGGTAATTCATCGATACGTATCAACTGGAAGCAGAACTGATCACCGCCATAGCCACGTTCCTGGGCGCGCTGCTTCGCTTCATCGGCTAGCCGCTCGCAGGCGGCATCTAGATCACTGGCATCCTGGCGAATCAAGCGCACATAGTCTGAAGGCAGCAGCGTGCCGCGCACACCCTGGGTAGTGAACAGGAACAGATCGCCCTGCTTGAGGGCAATGTGGGTGTAATCGATATCGACACTGCCGTCCATACCCAGCGCCCGTGAAGGGTAGCGATAGCCGCCTAAATCGGTCACGTGATCACGGCTTAGCTGCTCAAACTCGGCCCCCCGTAAACGAAAGACTAGCGTATCGCCCATATGGAACAGATGGGCTTCACGGCCGCGAAACACCATCGCCGACATGGATGAAACAAAACTGCCCTCCTTAACATGCTGGCTTTGGCTATAGCACCAACTGTTGAGCGCGCGTAGTACGCGGGTGGCAGAGGTTTTGACATCCCAGTGGTCGGGGGTCGAAAAGTAGTCGGCCAGGAAGCCGCGTACGCTTATATCACCGGCCTGCTTGGCCATGGTATTGCGCGAAATGGAGTCGCTGATCACCGCACAACCGCCTTTGGCGCGAAGCAGCGGCGCTTCAGGAAAGCGAACCGACATTGAACTGCGGTGCAGGCGCCGATCGGGCGCGACAAACGCTTGACCATAACTAATGAGCAATTGGGCGTGCGACAAGTCATCCTCCTAGGCTGCCGACTCGATCGAGGGACATCACTGTCAACCAACACTGTCAATAAACTCTGCCTATGATACACGCAGCAGCGCGGAAACGATGCCCACCAAACGTCTCTATCGTATTCGGCCAATTTTAAGGGCACATGAATTATCACGTGCGGCCAACCTATGTCGCATTGGTAATCGGGCAGCCATGTTCGTATAATTCTTCGCCATAAACGACTCTGAACCGATTGCCTAACCACGGCTCGACTCTACTAGCCACAGCACTACCAAGGAATCAACGATGAACTTCGATAATATCCCTGCTGGAAAGGATCTCCCCAACGACGTTTACGTGGTGATCGAAATTCCAGCCAACCACGATCCGATCAAATACGAAATTGATAAAGACATGGGCGCGTTACTCGTTGACCGCTTTATGGCCACCCCCATGTTCTATCCCGCCAACTACGGTTTTATTCCGCATACCCTAGCCGACGATGGCGATGCGCTGGACGCCTTGGTAGTTACCCCGCACCCGGTTCAACCTGGCAGCATTATCCGTGCGCGTCCGGTAGGCATTCTGAACATGACCGACGAAGCCGGTGAAGATGCCAAGTTGATCTGCGTGCCCCACGCCAAGCTAAGCTCGCTCTATGACGACGTACATGAAGTTACCGACCTGCCTGAGCTTCTGCGCCAGCAGATTGCTCACTTCTTCGAGAACTACAAGGATCTCGAAAAAGGCAAATGGGTCAAAGTAGAGTCTTGGGAAGGCGCAGACGCTGCACGCAAGGCGATTGAGAAATCCGTTATCGCCTATCAGAAAGCGTAACAGTCTCCTTGCGGTGTATGTTTTCACCGCCAATGGTATAAGAGGCCGCCTTCGGGCGGTCTTTTTATATGCGCAGGATTAAGGCACTGTTAGGGACCGCGTCACGTCACCGCAGCGTATACGCCAGGGGCTCAAGGTTGCGGTATGCTATTCGCCTTTCATTGCGATGCCATTGATTAAGGACGCACCGTGTTATCTCTTAAACGCCTGAGCCTGTTTACATTATTGATTTTCTTTCTTGGCTTGCTTCCGCTAAGTGCAAACGCCCAATGGTTTTCATCTAGCAACCAAGACGAATTTTTGCCGGTTATGGAAGCCTTTCAGCCGACCGCTTGGCATGATGGCGATACACTCTATATCGGCATGGATATCGCAGATGAGTACTATCTATATCGCCACCAGTTTGCGCTAGTCAGCCAAACGGAGGATGTCAGCCTCGGCGATCCCATCATCCCCCAAGGCATCTTTACCAATGATGAGTTTATGGGCGATGTGTATGTATTCCGCGACCAGGTAGTGTTGGAAGTACCGCTGGAAGCACCCTACTCAGGCCCGCTTAATATTGCCGTGACCTTTCAAGGCTGCGCAGATGCCGGGCTCTGCTACCCTCCAGAGCAAATAACACTCGAGGCCAGCGAAACCCAACCCCCCAGCCAGTTCTCCGATTGGCAAGCCGATGATACGACATCCAGTCAGGCAGCCAACACGTCGGCCGCGAACACCTCAGAACAGGGCAATTTCGCCGCGCCCCAAAGCGAAGACAGCCGCTTTAGCGCTTTGATCAGCGATGCCAGCCTACCGCTGGCACTGGGGCTGTTTTTCATTGCCGGCCTGGGGCTTACCTTTACTCCCTGCGTGCTGCCGATGATCCCGATTTTGTCATCGATTGTGGTAGGCCAGAACCCCACTCGCCCGCGCGCCTTTGCCCTTTCGTTAAGCTATGTACTTGGCATGGCGCTGACCTACGCCCTTGTCGGGGTGTTAATGGGGTTGTTTGGCGCCGGGCTTAATCTTCAGGCGCGACTACAGTCAGCACCGGTATTAATTACCTTTGCAGTGCTCTTTACGCTCTTTGCGCTGGCCATGTTTGGGGCATTTAACCTTAACCTGTCACCCCGTTTAGCTAACCGTGTTGATGCTTGGCAGACCCGCGCTCAGCGCAGCGGACCGGCGGGGCTAGCGCTGGCTGGCGCCCTCTCTGTACTGGTGGTGTCGCCCTGTGTAACGGCGCCTTTGGCCGGCGCGTTGGTGTTTATCTCGTCAACAGGAGATGCCGCAATGGGTGGCGCGGTGCTATTTGCGCTGGGCATGGGCATGGGCGTGCCGCTTCTTTTGGTCGGTACCTTTGGCGCCACGCTGCTGCCCCGCTCCGGCGCCTGGATGAACGGTGTAAAAATTGCTTTTGGACTTTTGCTGCTGGGCGTCGCAATTTGGATGATCGAGCGTTTAGTGGCCGCGCCCATTGCGCTGCTGCTATGGGCAGCCCTCGCTATCGGCACGGCGCTCGCACTTGGGGCGCTGAATTTCAATCAGCCGCAGGGATGGCCGCGGGCACGTCAAACGCTGGGGCTTATGCTGCTTGCTTGGGGGATAGTGCTGGTGATTGGTGCCGCTCAAGGTGGCAGCAACCCCCTGCGCCCCCTTGCGATAACTTCGAGTATTTCTGGTGAGCCTCAAGCAGAATCACTCGACTTCATCGAGGTAAACAGCTTGACCGAGCTTGAAGCGACTATCGCCCAAGCTGAAGGCGCCAACCAGCCCGTCTTTGTGCACTTTACCGCCGACTGGTGTATTTCATGCAAGCTGCTGGAGCGGGATGTTTACCCCGAGCCACAGGTTTCCGCGGCGCTTCGCGATTACACCTTGATCGCCGCCGATGTCACCCAAACTGACCCCCAAAGCCGTGAGTTGCTGAATCAATTCAACCTCTTCGGCCCACCCAGCCTGCTGTTTTTCAGCCAGGGTGAGGAGATTCGTGATGCACGCATTCAAGGCGAAGTGACCGCCGACCAGTTGCGTGAACATCTAGAATCAGTCAGCCAGTGGCTAGCCAATAGCTAAGCTCACACCCTAGGAGGCCTACTCTCTGAGGCACTTAAGCCGCTTTCTGACGCGAACATCGTCAAACGGTCGTTTAATTCTTCGCTGCTGGCTAGTTTAGACGTTGGCTTAGGCTGTTGCTGGACATCCTGGCACTTTTTCGGCAAACTCCGCTCCCATATTAGCTAAAAACTTGCTTTTTTAACGGTGAGAACGGGGTAACGTTCGCTAACATGCAGCGTTCTCTTCATTTTTAAATTTGGTTTACTGCGCAACGTACGCGCCATAAAGGGCTCGCTGCACTTAGGTGGTAGCGCTTTATGACTACTTTTATGACATTGATGGGGCTATGCCATGGATATCCGCAAAGTTAAGAAACTGATTGAACTGCTCGAAGAGTCCAATATTAGCGAGATCGAAATTCAGGAAGGCGAAGAGTCAGTTCGTATCAGCCGCCACCCCAATGGTGCCTCGTGGCAGCCACAGCCGATGCCGCAATACGCGCAGCATCCTGGCTATGCGCCAGCCGCCCCGGCAGCGGGCGCTCCCGCGTCAGCACCGGCTGCAGAAGCAGAGCCCCAGGGTACAAGCTACCGTGGCGAAGCGGTCAACTCTCCCATGGTAGGCACCTTCTACCGCAGCCCTGCACCGGGCGCCAAGTCGTTTGTAGAAGTCGGCGATAGCGTCAAGCAAGGCGACACCATATGCATCATTGAAGCCATGAAAATGATGAACCAGATTGAAGCTGACCGTGACGGTGTAGTGGAAGCCATCCTGGTGGAAGATGGCGAGCCAGTAGAATTCGATCAACCTATGATCGTTATCGCTTAATCTTTCATTTTCAACACGGGTGGACTCTCCCATGCTGGACAAGGTACTTATCGCCAACCGCGGCGAGATTGCCCTCCGTATCCTGCGGGCCTGTAAAGAACTGGGCATTAAAACCGTAGCGGTACACTCCAAAGCTGATCGTGAACTGATGCACGTTCGCCTGGCGGATGAAGCCGTGTGTATTGGCCCAGCTTCGTCAGCGCAGTCTTATTTAAATATTCCGGCCCTGATTAGTGCAGCTGAAGTCACCGACTCAACCGCTATTCACCCTGGCTACGGCTTTTTGTCTGAAAATGCCAACTTTGCCGAACAGGTTGAGCGCTCGGGTTTTACCTTTATTGGCCCCCGCGCCGAGACGATTCGCCTGATGGGCGACAAAGTAAGCGCCATCCAGTCGATGAAGGAAGCGGGCGTTCCCACGGTGCCAGGCTCAGACGGCCCCTTGGGTGACGATGACGCAACTAATCTCGCCACCGCGCGTCGCATTGGCTATCCAGTGATCATCAAAGCGGCCTCTGGCGGCGGTGGTCGCGGCATGCGCGTGGTGCATACTGAAGGCCATCTGCTTTCAGCGATTAACGTTACCCGCACTGAAGCCCACGCCGCCTTTGGTGATGGCACGGTCTACATGGAAAAATTCCTTGAGAAGCCGCGCCACGTCGAAGTACAGGTGCTAGCCGACGGTCAGGGTAACGCGATTCATCTCTATGACCGCGACTGCTCGCTGCAACGTCGCCACCAAAAGGTGCTTGAAGAAGCTCCGGCACCAGGCCTCGACCCAGATGCCCGCGCTCAAGTACTTGAAGCTTGCCGCCAGGCATGTATCAAGATCAACTACCGTGGTGCGGGCACCTTTGAGTTCTTGTACGAAGACGGTGAATACTTCTTCATCGAGATGAATACCCGCGTTCAGGTTGAACACCCGGTCACCGAAATGGTCACCGGTGTGGATATCGTCAAAGAGCAGCTACGTATTGCCTCGGGTCTGCCGCTGTCGATTCGCCAGGAAGATGTGCAGCTCAACGGTCACTCTTTTGAGTGCCGGATTAATGCCGAAGACTCGCGCACCTTTATGCCTTCGCCCGGCAAGGTAACGCTGTTTCACGCACCAGGTGGTTTGGGCGTTCGCATGGACTCTCACCTCTATACCGGCTACACCGTGCCTCCGCACTATGACTCCCTGATCGGCAAGCTGATCACTTGGGGCGCGGATCGTGAAATAGCCCTGACGCGGATGCGCAATGCCCTCGACGAGCTGTTGGTGGAAGGCATTAAAACCAATATCGATCTGCAAAAGGATTTGGTTCGCGACAGCTATTTCCGTCAAGGCGGTGTCAACATTCACTACCTGGAAAAGAAACTCAGCAGTTAACGTCTTCCAGCGCTATGCTTGATGCCCAACGGGGTGGCCATGTCCACCCCGTTTTTGTCTTTACTGTATTTGCCTTTAATTCGCCCTGCGGAGACTCTCCATGCCCTGGCTTCAACTCAAAGCCCACGTCGCTCCCGAACAGGCAGAGTTCCTCGAAGAACTGCTGCTTGACGAAGGTGCGACGGCCATTGGCCTTCAGGACGCCCACGATGACCCGGTATTTGAGCCCGAGCGTGGCACCACACCGCTGTGGGAAGATACCATTCTCACCGGCCTGTACGATGACCTGGAGGGCGTCGAGAGCATGCTGGAGCGTATTGAGGCCGCTTGGTCTGAACAGATGCCTGGCGAGCCCTGTCCCACCATAGAGTATGAACTGCTCGCCGACCGGGATTGGGAGCGAGAGTGGATGGATGACTTCACGCCGCTGCGTATGGGCCAACGCCTCTGGATTGTGCCTAGCTGGCACGAGCCACCTCAAGCCGACGCCGTAAACCTGATTCTCGACCCCGGTCTTGCCTTTGGTACCGGTACGCACCCGACCACAGCACTCTGCCTTGAGTGGCTGGATGAGCTGGCCGTAGCCGGTCACTTAGCCCAGCAAACCGTACTTGATGTGGGCTGCGGCTCGGGTATTCTCGCTATCGCCGCGCTCAAGCTAGGCGCTAGTCACGCCGACGCCACCGATATTGACCCCCAGGCGCTGCAGGCCAGCCGCGATAATGCCGAGCGCAACGGTATTGCCGAGTCGGATTTAAACCTCTACTACCCTGAGCAGTTAAGCGATGGCGGCGTCTACCCTATCGTGACCGCGAATATTTTAGCGGGCCCGCTGATTGAACTAGCGCCAATGATTGCCGGCCACGTGGCTTCTGGCGGTCGCATTGCGCTATCAGGGATTTTGGCAAACCAGGCCGATGATGTTTACGAGGCCTATGTGGCCCAGGGGCTCGCTATGGATGAGCCGGTGATTCGCGAAGGCTGGGTGCGGCTTAGTGGCGTGCGTCCGCGTTAAAGCGGCAATTGGCCTTCACCCCATCACCGAGTAGGCGTATCATACGCCCCCTTGAAACGCCTACTCGCCGTTAGCCCTGCTCACAGCTTAGAACCAACAAAGTCCGCTGCCATGACGTCAACCACACTACCTGCCAGCATTGGCCCGTTTGCATTACCTAATCGCGTAATGCTGGCACCCATGGCTGGCGTCACTGACCGCCCCTTTCGCCAGCTATGTCGGCGGCTTGGGGCAGGTTGGGTTGTGGGCGAAATGGTCACTTCAGACCCTAGTCTGTGGCATACTCGCAAATCGCAGCTGCGTATGGATCACCGTGGTGAACCCGACCCGCGGGTGGTGCAAATTGCCGGAGGCGACGCTGAAATGCTCGCCCAAGCGGCGCGCTTGAATGCCGAGCTGGGCGCCCAGATTATCGATATCAATATGGGCTGTCCGGCTAAAAAAGTCTGTAACAAAGCGGCAGGGTCGGCGCTCCTTCGTGATGAAGCCTTGGTGGCCGAAATTCTCGATGCGGTAGTGGCAGCGGTAGATATACCCGTAACGCTAAAAATCCGCACGGGCTGGTGTGCCGATTCCAACAACGCCCTGCGCATTGCCCGGCTCGCCGAGTCAGCCGGCATTCAATCGTTAGCGATACATGGCCGTCATCGCCAGCAGCGCTATACTGGTCAGGCAGAGTACGACACGATTGCTGAGATCAAATCTCACCTAGCGATACCAGTGATTGCCAACGGCGACATAACAAGCCCGGAAAAAGCCGCCGAGGTACTCGCTTATACCGGCGCTGATGCCGTGATGGTGGGCCGTGCTGCGCAGGGCAACCCATGGATCTTTCAACAGATCAGCCACTACCTCCAGCATGGAGAGCGGATGGCACTGCCAAGTCTTGCGGAACGCCATCAGGTGCTTCACGGGCACGTTGAAGCGCTGCATGAGTTTTATGGCACCACCATGGGCGTACGTATCGCGCGCAAACATGTGGGCTGGTACCTCAGCGATGACCAACGCTTTACGCCGCCTCAACAGCGCGCGCTTAAGCAGCAGTTCAATGCGTTAGCGTCACCTGAAACGCAATTTGATTGGATCAACGACGCGATGGCCCCCGGCGCCGCCTCGCGTTTGCTAGCCAAAGGAAGCCATGCTGCATGACCGAACGCGATCTTCTCTCTAGCGACACATACGCAAGCGATAGCTATTCCAGCGATGTCGGCTCTAGCGATAGCTACTCTCATTTAGCGGGCACGCTAGCGGATCCTGCGGCTAACTCACCGCCGCAGCCGCTTCGGGAGGCAGTGGAAACAGCCATACGCCGCTATTTTGAGCATTTAGACGGCAGTCAGGCTACAGATCTATACGCCATGGTGATGGCCGAAGTAGAAGCGCCTTTACTTGCCTGCGTCTTGGAGCACACCGACGGCAATCAGACCCGGGCGGCTGATGCGCTAGGGTTAAACCGTGGCACCCTGCGCAAAAAACTCAAGTTATACGGACTTATCGAAGGTGACGCCCCATAACCTGGGGCGTTGTTGTTTTTAATTCTCGTCTCTGCACACGAGCACTCTAATGGCTGATAACTCTATCATGGCTGATAATCCTTCCCTGACTAACAGCAACGCTGCCCCCGTCCGCCGCGCCCTTCTGAGCGTTTCTGATAAAACTGGTATTGTGGAATTTGCCCGCGGCCTCACTGAACACGGCGTTGAACTCCTCTCTACTGGTGGGACCTTCCGCCTGCTGCAAGAAAATGCCATTGCCGTGAAAGAAGTGTCTGAGCACACAGGCTTCCCCGAAATTATGGATGGCCGCGTTAAAACGCTGCATCCGAAAATTCACGGTGGCATTTTGGCCCGTCGCGGCCAGGATGATGCGATCATGGCTGAGAACGATATCACTCCCATTGATATGGTGGTGGTCAATCTCTACCCCTTCGCCGCCACTGTCGCCAAGCCTGACTGCACGCTAGAAGATGCCATCGAAAATATCGATATCGGCGGCCCCACCATGGTTCGCGCCTGCGCCAAAAACCATGCTTACACCACCATCGTGGTCAATAGCAGTGACTACGCACGGGTGCTGGGCGAGCTGGCCGCTCAAGATGGCCAGGTCAGTAGCGCCACACGCTTTGATTTAGCGGTTAAAGCGTTTGAGCATACCGCTGGCTACGACGGTGCGATTGCCGACTACCTAGGCCGTAAGGTCAATGCCGCTGATGAAGCGTTTCCACGCACCTTTAACCTGCAGCTCGATAAAAAGCAGGACATGCGTTACGGCGAAAACCCACACCAGCAGGCAGCCTTTTACGTTGACTCCCTGGCAAGCGAACCCAGCGTTGCCAGGGCAAAAATGCTCCAGGGCAAACCCCTCTCGTACAACAATGTGGCCGATACCGACGCCGCCTTTGAGTGCGTTAAGGCCTTTGAAGAGACGGCCTGTGTGATCGTTAAGCACGCCAATCCCTGCGGCGTTGCCATTGGCGCCACCGCTCTAGCTGCTTACGACAAAGCCTTTGCTACCGACCCCACCAGCGCGTTTGGCGGCATTATCGCCTTCAATACGCCGCTGGATGCGGAAACTGCCCAGGCGATTATTGACCGCCAGTTTGTCGAGGTGCTTATTGCCCCGGGCGTCAGCGATGAAGCCGCCGCCATCGTTGCGAATAAGCAAAACGTACGCTTGCTGGACGTCAGCGCTCACTGGCCCGGCGAGCAAAAGCCTGCACTGGACTTTAAGCGCGTCAACGGCGGTTTGTTGGTACAAGAGCGTGATGACGGAATGGTCACCCGCGATGACTTGACCGTGGTCAGCCAGCGCGCGCCCAGCGAGCAGGAGCTGCGTGACCTTGCCTTTGCCTGGCGGGTAGCCAAGTTCGTTAAGTCCAATGCCATTGTGTACGCCAAAGAGGGCCAAACAGTGGGCGTTGGCGCGGGCCAAATGAGCCGGGTTTACTCCGCCAAAATCGCCGGTATTAAAGCCTCTGACGAAGGTCTTTCGGTTCCCGGCTCGGTGATGGCGTCCGACGCCTTCTTCCCGTTCCGCGATGGCATCGATGCTGCCGCAGCGGCAGGTATTACCGCGGTTATTCAGCCCGGTGGCTCCATGCGCGATCAGGAAGTGATCGACGCTGCCAACGAAGCAGGCATTGCCATGGTGTTCACCGGTATGCGCCACTTCCGCCACTAAGCACTCGATAAGCTGATTAGAAACACAAAGCCCCTTAGGCGCTCTATTGACAGGAGCATGCCTAAGGGGCTTTTTAACATTAGCAATCAATACTAAACCAACGTATTGCTAACCAATATCCAGTGTCTGGCCAGTATCAAGTTCTAGCCAAGATCAATACACAGATACTTGGTTTCCAAGTACTCTTCCAAGCCCTGATGACCACCTTCGCGGCCTAGGCCCGAGGCTTTCACACCCCCAAACGGCGCAGCGGCGTTGGAAATGGCGCCAGTATTAATCCCCACCATACCGTACTCCAGCGCCTCGGCGACACGCCATACGCGAGCAAGGTCACGGGAGTAGAAATAGGAAGCCAAGCCATACTGGGTATCATTGGCCATCTCAATAGCAGTCTCTTCATCGTCAAACGGGAAGACAGCGGCTAGTGGACCAAAGGTTTCTTCGTGGGCCACTTTCATCTTGTCAGTCGCAAAACTGATCAGCGTCGGCGTGAAGAAATTGCCGCCCAGCGGATGCGGATGACCGCCCAGCAGCAGCTCAGCACCATTATCGATGGCGTCCTGAACATGCTCGCTGACTTTTTTAACGGCGTTATGATCGATTAACGGGCCGATATTGATATTGGGTTTGGTGCCATCACCCACATGCAGTTCGCTGTTCATGGCGACCGCTAGCTTTTCACAAAAGGCGTTAATCACACTGGACTGCACCAAGAAGCGATTAGTGCAGACGCAGGTTTGACCCGCGTTGCGGAATTTAGCGGCCATGGCGCCTTCCACGGCGGCGTCTAAATCGGCATCCTCAAAGACGATAAAGGGCGCATTGCCTCCTAACTCTAGCGAGATTTTCTGGATATGCTCCGCCGCCTGGGCCATCAGCTTGCGCCCTACTTCGGTGGAACCGGTGAAGGTAATCTTGCGCACTTTGGGCGATTGGGTCATCGCTTGGGCAATATCGCTAGCGCTACCTGGCACGACGTTAAAGACACCGCGTGGGATACCTGCCCGTTCAGCCAATAGCGCCAAGGCCGTAGCCGAGAACGGCGTTTGGCTAGCGGGCTTAACCACTATCGTGCAGCCAGCGGCCAATGCCGCTCCGGCCTTACGGGTAATCATCGCCGCTGGGAAATTCCAGGGCGTAATCGCACCCACAACACCGACGGGTTGCTTGGTGACGACGATACGTTGATTGGCGTTCGCCGCGGGAATCGTTTCGCCATAAACGCGCCGTGCCTCTTCGGCAAACCAGCGTAAAAAACTGGCCGCATAAGCAATTTCACCCGCGGCCTCTTTTAGTGGCTTGCCCTGCTCGTAGGTCATCAGCATGGCCAAATCTTGCTGGTGCTCAAGCATCAGGTCGTGCCACTTCAGCAGCAAGTCAGCGCGCTCTTGGGCAGTTAGCGCCCGCCAGGCCGGTAGCGCAGCATCCGCGGCATCAATCGCCCGCTCGGTCTCGGCTTTACCCAAGCGAGGAATATCGCCAATCGCTTCGCCGGTTGCCGGGTTTAATACCGTAATCTGCTCGCCGCTATCTGCCGCGACCCAGCTGCCGTCAATATAGGCAAAGGGGCAATACAGCTGTGTTTCTTTAAGCGCTTCCATGACAGGCTCCTGACCAAAAATGATGGCCTTGTAGGCTCATTAACGTCTTCATGCTAAGACGAAACGCCCCTTTAAACCAAATTTGCGGCGTGCTTTACCGAACAATGACCTCCGATAAATTCAGCTAATGAGCATTAAAAACTCTTGCCGAGTCGCTTGATTTTTACGGAATCCACCCAGCATTACCGACGATGTCATGCTGGAGTTTTGTTTCTCCACGCCACGCATCATCATGCAGAGGTGTCGCGCTTCAATTACCACGGCAACGCCCTTTGCTTGGGTAACGTCCTGCACTGCCTCGGCAATCTGGCGGGTTAGGTTTTCCTGAATCTGCATTCGACGGGCAAACATATCGACGATCCGCGCAAACTTGGACAGTCCTAACACCTTGCCATTGGGCAAATAGGCAATATGGCACTTGCCGATAAACGGCAGCAGATGGTGCTCACACATTGAGTAGAGCTCAATGTCTTTCACCAGCACCATCTCATCCGTTTGCGACTCAAACACCGCGCCATTAATTATCTCGTCCAATGACTGAGTGTAGCCCGCATTGAGAAACTGCATGGCCTTAGCCGCACGTTTAGGCGTATCTCTTAGCCCTTCACGGTTGGGGTCTTCGCCAAGTGCTGAGATTATCTGGCGGTAGTGCTCGGCGATATCATCGGACATTTGTAGCCTCATCAATAACTATCTAAAAAACCATCTCAAAAACCATGCGCAATTGCGTCCAGGCGGTCACCAAGGTCCACACCCCTTTTGCGCATGAAAAAGTAACATCATTTTTGGAGCGACGTTAAACAGCGCCGCTCCTCCACAAACATTGTACAAAAAGTATACTTTTAAAAAAGCCTGCACAACGAGCATTAAGCAAAAAGAGCATTTTACCGCATCTAGCCTGCCTGTGACTCGTTTACCTGCGTCAGAGCGCCGCGTCGTTCACTTTGCAACCCAGGGGCCTGTGATATGATTGATTGGTTTTATTTTACTGCCTTTATCGCAGGCGCCAACATTGAGAGCTCGCCATGTCATTTAAGCCAACGCCTTTTTGGTTAACCGCCCTTGCGGTCCCCTTTTTTGCTACGCCGCTATTGGCTACTGCTGAAGAAGCCACGCTTTCACTGCCCAATGAAGCCACCGTCGGCGTAGAAGTCGTTGAAGAGCTGGCGTTTGAGTCAAACCAAACGCGCCTTAACGATATTTTGCTGCACCCTACTCAAGCAGCTGGCGCCTCGCACTCTTTACCGGAATACTGCGTCATTGTAGGCAGTGCGCAATTGGTTGACGAGCGCATTCGCGTCACCACCCAAGAGGCGACCTGTATTGAAACACACGACGCTGACAGCGATATTTTTACTGGCGAATTCAGTGCCAGCGCATATGACGAAGATAGCCAATACGGCATCGCCTGCGAAGGCTCCCCGTGCACACTCTCCCCTGGCCAGCCGTTCCTTCTGACGCTTGATCAACCCGTTGAGATTGTCGAGCAGGATAATCCCTCTGCAGAGCTTAACGAACAGCGTCGCCAAGCTGACGGAGAAGGGATCGCCAACCCGGTGCCTCGCGAAGAAGCCGTGCCTGATTGAGCTTGATCTAATATCGCTATAAAAAGTCAGTGGTTACCTGTAACGCTCATTACGCCAGCCAGCGTTGGTTCTCTAACTGAAGGCACTGCTGCTCTAATTGGCGGATATGCTGATCCCAATAGCCGCTATCCGCCAGCCAGGGAAACGCCCGAGGAAAAGCGGGATCATCCCAACGCGATACCAGCCACGCTGAGTGCCTGATCAGCCGATAGCTTCTAAGCGGCTCGATAAGTGACATCTGCTCGGTGGGAAATGGGCACGTCTCTTCATACCCTTCGGTAATTTCGCTTAACTGCGAACGCCACCCCTGCGGGTCATCGGTCGGCAGTAGCATCCAGATATCCTGCATGGCGGGTGCCATGGTGCAGTCGTCAAAATCGACCAGCGTAAACTGCTCGTCCCGCCCCAGCACATTGCCTAAATGGCAGTCGCCATGGCAGCGAATCATGCTACTGGCGGGCACATTATGTTTTATAAACTGCTGGTGCACCTTTTCGATCACACGGTCATAAGCCCGTCGCTGATGAGGACTCATCCAATCGCTGGCCAACACGCGCTGCTGAGCATCCAGAATACCGCCCGCCATTTCTAGACGAGGGCGGTGCTGAAAGGCTTTCTTAGCTGATACCTGGTGCAACCGACCCAGCAACTCCCCCATGGCAAACAGGTGCGATGGGTTATCCAGCTCCGGCGCCTGGCCGGGGCAGTGGGGAAACAGCGTAAACCGAAAGGTTTTAAAATAGTGCAAAGACGTACCCGCCTTATCACGCCAAGGGGCAACGACCGGCACCTGTTGATCTACCAGCTCCTGCAGAAAATCGTGCTCCTCCTGAATCGCACTATCTGACCAGCGGTCAGGCCGATAAAATTTAACGATCCAGTTTTTGCCATCGTCATCACGGAATAGCAGCACACGGTTTTCATAGCTATTTAGCGCAAAAGGCTCGCCCGCAGGCCAAATATCCAGCGATTCAACTGCAGACATCACTAAATCAGGCGAAAGAGAGCTAAACGGGTGTGACATAGGCCACTCCTGGGTTGGCGATAGCGCTATTGAGTAAGCGAAAGGCCTAGTCTATCAATCCTTACCTAACGGTGTCCGCGCAGCCGACCAAATATCGACACGACTGGCGCCTGCATCCAGCGCGGCACGTGCCAATGCGTGGCCTGTAGAGCCCGTAGTGACCACGTCATCCACTATGACGACATGCGCCGGTAGCGGCGATTCAATTACAAAGGCGCCCGCTAGGTTGGCCGCACGTTGGCGGCGATTCAACGTGCGCTGGGAGGCGGAATCCTTTACTCGTTTGGCAGTCACCACTGGCACCCCAAGCTGGCGGCTAAGCCTTTCGGCCAACCAGTACGATTGATTAAACCCACGTGCTCGAGCATGGGTAGCGGTCATAGGCACCGACAAGAGTGCGTCGCCTTGGGTCATCGGCGGGGTTAGCAGCATTAGTTCAGCCAATAGCGTGCCCGCCCGCGGAGAAGCTTGAAATTTAAAATCATGCACCAGCTGTTTAATTGGCTCTTGATACAGCAGTCCCGCCTGGGTGGTCGAAAATGCCGGCGGTTCAATTAAGCAGTGACCACACAAGCTGGCGCCATGGGAAACAGGGTCAGCGCATTGGTGGCAGGGCTGTAGGTTCCAAGGCAGCTCACCTAAACAGGTTGCGCACCACCCGCCCCCCGCCAATGCCGGTGCCAAACAAAATGCGCAATAGCCAGGCAAACTGCGCTTGAGCCATCGATTAATGCAATAGCCCCATTGATGCATCTTTTCAGTGCCCTCTTAGGTATAGCGGACATTACACCAATTACAGCGCAAGTGGCCCGTACTTATTTTACTGATTCTAAAAAGAAATATTGATAATTCCAACGTTGCAATACCTAAGTAACAACTTAGGAAATCGAGAATCACCACTGGCATCACATGCATTTAAAGTATTGATTTTTAATAGATTTACCGATTATAGAAAATAAAAACGTCATAATTCCCCATTCTCAAGGCAATATTTTCGGTAATCAAGAAAGGATATCATCAACTTAAGTAAAGTTGATCAAAAAAGAACATTCACTTAATCTAAATCCCACCTTGAGGCCAAAGAGCCAAGGGAACAAAAAACTATACGCATATAAACAAAGGGAATAAGGGATGATCAAGTTAGCAGTAGCTATTGTAGGGATGGTGTTCCTTTCTGGTTGTGCAATAACCGGCGAGCCACGAAGTGAAAATGTTGTTTACAATGGAGATGATTATACTATCCAGAATGACAAATTTAGAGACTCTATATCTGTCGGTGAAGTTTCGGACTTCCCTGGCACAGGTCATTTCACTTATGGCGGCAGATTAGCTCCAAACTTTAGTGATAAAAGCTTTAAAGAGGCATTGGAGTTAAGTCTAAAAAATGTAAACCTCTATGGAGAAGGCTATAACTTAGATGCCAAGTTAATAGATAGCGGTGACTGGTCAGACTGGTTTGAATCTAGTTTAGGTGAGAAAAGTAGAAAAATAAAAATCGAATATACTCTAAAACAACCTAATGGCAACACTCTCTTCTCCAAGACAATAGAAAGTGAGGTGGTTATAAAAAATAACAACCCGCTTATGCCTTACAATATAACTCAAAGAGAAGCCGCAGAAAAAAGTTATGCTGAAAACATAAGACTTGTTATTGAAGAAATAAACAAAATATAAACAAAACTGAAATATTTTACAAGAAAGTCAGTCAAGAATGACTGGCTTTTTAACAAGTATGGAGCATCTTCTAGCAATTAGTGAATCTTAATATCATGCCCAAGAGCCCTAAGCTCCTTACTGGTTCTACCATTTTGAGGTGGACAAAGCTCGGGTCGAGCCCAACCAGTCATTTCGGATATCTGGTTGATACCAAAATGGGGGAACTTTCTCTTCTCGCTATAAGCAGCTTCAAATAGCCTATCTACAAATTCTTCCGGCTTACCTGAATCCATGACGTAAATCAGTAGTTCTTTGATGGTTTGCCCTGAATTATTTTTCTTTGCCCGACGTCACGCCCAGATTGAGTAGCGTTACACTTTAGGGTCCGATCCTATGCGTAAGGAGATTGGACATGAAGAAGCGTTTCAGCGAAGAACAGATCATTGGTTTCCTGGGCGAAGCAGAAGCGGGATTGCCCATCAAGGAGCTATGCCGTCGGCACGGCTTCTCAGAAGCCAGTTACTACCTATGGCGCAGCAAATTTGGCGGCAGAGTGTGCCCGATGCCAAGCGACTCAAAGAACTCGAAGCAGAAAATGGACGCTTGAAAAAGCTACTCGCCGAATCACTACTGGAAATGGAGGTCACTCGCGAGGCGCTGAGAAAAAAGTGGTGAGTGCCCCTGCACGCCGAGATGTGGTGCGCTTTATGGTGTCACGTGGCCTGAGTGAGCGCCGAGCGCTCCGTGTCATCCGTATGAGTGCCAGTGCATTGCCCTATCAATCGGCCCCTGACCGCAATGAGGCATTGCGTGAACGCATTGTTGTGGCACATCGGCATCGTCGCTACGGCGCTGGCATGATCTACTTGAAGCTGCGTCAAGCGGGTGAACAGGTCAATCATAAGCGCGTAGAGCGTCTCTACACGGCGGCTCAGTTACAGGTAAAACGACGCAAGCGTAAGAAGGTTCCGACGTCTGAGGGAAAGCCCCTTGGCCGCCCTGGTGCCGCCAACCAATTTTGGTCAATGGATTTTGTGTTTGATCGTACGGCGGAAGGCCGCGTGATCAAGAGCCTCACCGTTGTTGACGACGCTACTCATGAAGCCGTGGCTATCGTTCCTGAACGGGCCATTGGCGGGCTGGCTTTAACACGGATACTGGATCATCTGGCTTTACTGCGTGGGCTACCTAGTGCCATTCGTACGGATAATGGCAAGGAATTCTGTGGGCGCGCGATGCTGTTATGGGCTCATCTACGCGGTGTTGCCCTGTTTTTCATCGAACCTGGCAAACCCAATCAAAACGCCTATATCGAATCGTTCAACGGGCGCTTTCGAGATGAATGTCTGAATGAGCACTGGTTCACCAGTCTGCAACACGCGAGAGTAATCATCGAGGCGTGGCGACGGGAATACAACGAGGAAAGACCGAAGAAGGGACTGGGAGGGTTAACGCCTTCCGCCTATGCCGAGCAACTGGTGGTAAAACACGATAAAGTTACTTCTGACTCTAAACCCAGGTGCTACTGAAGATGGGGTGACGTCGACAGGACCATCAAGCCCTTGAATTCTAGACCTTAATTTTTTGCCTATCCTCTCTAGCCTCTCTAGCCTCTCTAGTGTCACCAGGTTCTAAGTTCACACTTTCTGACAAAAATTTGTTAAATGCGGTGTTTGCATAATATACCATTTAGCACCCTAATTTTATAATGTATAGAAACAAGAATACTCATAGCCGTCAGCAGGAACACATTCAAACTCAACAAAGTCCCCTTTTTTAAGTGATTTTAATTTTTTTAAAGGCTTTAAATATACTGACTTCATGCATACATGCTTATCAGGAAGTTGTACCTCTTGTCCATAAAGGTTTAACACTCCACCTTCCTCTGTGAACTCTAAAGTAGAAGCTTTTTCGCCTAGTAGCTCTGAACCAAGCTCCTTTCCATCTTGGCTTAATGTAAGACCTAGCTTTGCATTCTCTTTTATACCCTCTTCGTTAACAACTAATTTACCATTAAGGGTATTTGCCGCATCGTAAACTGCAATAGCTTCTTCTTCAGTATATGTAAATCCGCTATCATAAATGATTTCTCTATCCAGCTTATTCGATATAATTCTGGCATTTTTAATAAAAAGAAGAGCACTATCGAAATAGTAGAACCCAGGTGATCCTTTTATTTTATCTGTATTTGCTTTAAAAGCAACATCACCGTCTATTTCAAGGGACGTATGAAATACGGCCCCATTAAATATAGAGTCAAAAAAGTTTTTTATCTTATTAAAAAAGGGAAGCTCTTTAATATTCTTGCCGTTCCAGCGGGAAAAATTCACAGACAAGTTGAAATTAGAATCTTCTTTTAAAAGGGATAGAGGACGTGAGTAACTCATTGAAAAAAGTCCAGCACAAGCCACTCCTTCAAACCTCATAGCTTTTGTCCCAAAATATGCCTTTCCATGCACATCATTAAACTGTTCTGTTATCTTAGTTTCCGAATCAACTAACCATATCCTGTGTATTGCTTCGATACCGTCTTTTTTTATTTGTATGTGGCTGTTTCTATCTGGCGAGACATTAGGGAAACCATCACCAATGATATCAACATGTTTTGCTGGCAACTTAGCATCTTGTCCTTCTTCCAACATCCTCCTTATACTCTCTACCTCTTCGTTTCCCTTTACGTTAAAAGTGAAGGTAACGTCCTCCTTCGCACGATATTCAAAAATAGTTTGTCCATCTTTATACTGAGTAATTACTTCAAACCTTGGGTCTTTTTGTTCTATTGCTCTGGCAGTGGCTGTGTGAACGTTTTGTATACCTTTGGTCAAAAGCTTTTGAGGATGACCAGTCAAAGCCATTGTTGTTAGATTTATTGCATCTTCGTCAGAAGGGAGCTTTGTGCCCTGCTCTCTTGTAGCTGTATCCTCAGCTGCTCTCTTCCATTCTCTAAGCAAAGGTGCCGTATATCGAGCTTCATCCAAATCAATTTTTATGGAACAAATTGAGCAAAGCCAAATAGCATTTGAGATTGAGCTTCGCTCACTCGGAGACATAGTTGGATCATAGCGAGGCCCGCCTGGTGAAGCCGCATGGATATGTGCCGCCACCCCAACATTATTAACCTTCAATTCGGTTTCACCTGGAGCTGCGGTAGGTACACGACAATCTGGGTTAGAGCAACGTTGAGCCACCCTACGGCTCAATGCATCCTTCACCTTCTGCTTAAATTCATCCTCTTTTTTTCTTGCCATATCCACCTCCCCAATGCCTTCAACCATTCTACGTTGTATTAGGCATGGCTCAAAAAAATATGGCTATCAAGTAAACACGGCAAGGAGGTATCGGAAGGGCTAAACAAGGATTGAAGAGAGCTGCCCCTTAGGTTGTGGACATCACGTCATCCACTATGACGACATTCGCCGGTAGCGGCGATTCAACGTGCGCTGGGACGGGGAATCCTTTATCCATCTGGCAGACACCACTGGGACCCCAAGCTGACTGCTGAGACTTTCGGCCAACCAGTACGATTGATTAAACCCACGTGCTCGAGCATGGGTAGCGGTCATAGGCACCGACAAGAGTGCGTCAACCTGGGTCGCCGGCGGAGTTAACAGCATTAGTTCAGCCAATAACGTGCCCGACCGTGGAGAAGCTTGAAATTTAAAATCATGCACCAGCTGTTTGATTGGCTCTTGATACAGCAGCCCCGCCTGGGTGGTCGAAAATGCCGAGGGGTCAATTAAGCAGTGACCACACAAGCTATCGCCATGGGCAACAGGGTCAGCGCATTGGCGGCAGGGCTGTAGGTTCCAAGGCAGCTCGCCTAAACAGGTTGCGCACCACCCGCGCCCCGCCGATGCCGGTGCCAAACAAAATGCACAGTAGCCAGGCATAGCCTGTTTGATCCATTGACCACCCCGCTGTAGCCACACCTTGAAAGCCATGCCCTCTCCTGACTGCTATATGCATTAATATCAAATCATTGATTGACTTCTACCACAAAGTTGATAATATACGCCTCGTCTTAGCGGATGTGGTGGAATTGGTAGACACGCTAGATTTAGGTTCTAGTGCCGTAAGGTGTGGGAGTTCGAGTCTCCCCATCCGCACCAATTACTTTTTAGTTTCAAATAGTTAGCACAACCCCTTATCTTTCAAATAGTATCCAAATAGCTTTGTTCGACGCTAACCAGATAGCTTTTTGATAAGCATTTTTTGCAAAACACTTACACGTACTTTGAAAACCACTCAATGGCTCAATGCCATTTTTTTGTGTGTCTGCTATTTATTACGTAACACTACCTCTATCAAAGCCCGATTTGGCTGACTTGCCCCCGCTTTTCCGCTAGTCTCTATTGTTAAATAATTCTACATAATCTCCCTCAATGGCTATCACCAAAAGCCCGCTTCAGGGATCATCGCCAATAAAGATGAGAAGGATCTCACATAATGGAATGGCTCAACGATAACGCTCAAGCAATTTCGGCCGTAGCGAGCATATGTACGCTCTTTGTATGGGTATTTTATGCCCAGCTGCTCTATAACGGCTATGTGCGGCAGCGTCGCCCTCGCGTGATAATTAATCGCGGCAGGGGTACTGGTGTGGATGCTATCTGCTTAATCAGCAATATGAGTAGTGAAGCCATCTATGTTCAGCACCTAGTCGCAGTACTGCATACCCAGCATCGCAGTTACTCCCTGGACGTGGTGGAGTACCAGCAGCATAGGGGCGAACAAGAACAAGAAGCCAAATACCGGACCCATCAAGGCCCGCTAGCTTCCGGGGATTACCTCAACATTCAATCGTTTGGCGACATTGTGAATCAAGTGAAAGAGTATTGGGAGATCGAAGATAACCTGCTACAAGAGCAGAATATCCAGCTTGAAATTCGCGTTATCGCCATTTACGGATCCGAGGATATGCCCACGGGTGCTTCGCGAGCCTTTAATCTTGACCTAAACGCCTCACCCAATCACCAGCTTATCCCCGCGAGTGTCGATACGGATCGACTCAATAGTCGCGGCCAACGAAAGCGTGTATTGGAGTGGGCAAAAGAGATCGAAACTCACAAAGCACGCTGAATCTACACTATTGCTAAGCGGCAACGCGCCACATTACCGAGACTATCGACGATGCATAAACTGTTCACCCTCTGCTGGCTTGGCATACTTACTACGGTATCGACTAATGTGTATGCCGAAGAGGAAGATAGTGACTTACCCGAGTGGGCGGAAGAGCGCATAGAGCCGTTTCGTGAAAGCGTAGGCAACTGGGTGGATAGCACGTCGCGCAATATCGATGGATTCTTTGGCACCGACGACCATATGCAGGTCGACAACGAGTCCTATCTACGGTTAGGCCAGGAAATCGATTGGATGGAGGGTGATGGCACACGCGGCGACACATCACTTCGCTACCGTATTGATCTACCTACTTCGGAAGACCGTCTGCGGCTGATAATCGAGAGTGACCCGGAAGAGTCCCAAGGCACCCTAGAAGAGCAAGGCTCTGGACGCCTTGCCAATGACCAACGTGATCGGAGAAGTTCTACGCTAGGTCTGAATTGGTTAGAAAGCCGCGATAAACGCGACAACTGGAGCAATCGAGTGGGTGCCGGTGTTCGCCTGCGTCTCCCTCTTGACCCTTACGTGCGTTTTACCAGCGAGCGCCTGTGGCAACTGGGTGAAGGGCCGTGGCAGCTTGAGTCGAATAACCGCGTTTCATGGTTCAACAATGAAGGTTACTCAGCGCGCACACGTTGGGATGTCGGTCGGCCTTTGAGTGACAGCCGTCACTTGCGCTTTATCACTACCGTTCAGTGGCGCGAGGAGGAAGACAAACTGGAGTACAGTGAAATTGCCGAACTCAATCATCGTATTAACCGGCGCAGCGCACTGCGTTACTCGGCGATAGCCATCGGTGAAAGCGCTTCCAATCCACGCATGACCAATTACTATCTGCAAACCCGCTACCGCCGCGATATTCATAAAGGTATTTTATTCGCCGATGTGATTCCGGAGCTGCACTTCCAGCGCGAGGTTAGCTACGACCCACGCTGGGCGATGACGCTGCGCCTTGAGATGTACTTTCAGCGCACGATTAGCCGCGACTACTTTTAAGCCTTAGGTACACGCGCCTAATCTACACAAGCACCGTAGGCGGCCATATAGGGCCGCCCATCTATATAGCAAGCCTGTGTAATAACAAATCTATGTATTACCACGGCAATAAGCTATAGCCGCAAACCGCCATCGCACTCAATGATGCGCCCGGTGAAGTAGTCGTTCTCAATAATAAAGGCGACGCTTTGGGCAATATTATCAGGCTCACCCAAACGCTTTAACGGCACGCTTGACGAGATACGCTCCAACATATCGGGGCGCATCGCAGCGGTCATTTCGGTAGCTACAAACCCAGGCGCTACGGTGCCGGTACGAATACCATAGCGTGCCAACTCCTGGCTCCAGGTAACCGTCAACGCGTGCACGCCCGCTTTTGCGGCAGCATAGTTGCTTTGTCCCATATTGCCCGCCCGGGAAATGCTGGAGATATTGACGATCACGCCTTCATGCCCGGCTTCAATCATTTGAGTGGCGGCTTCGCGACCACAGAGGAAAACGCCGGTTAAATTGACATTAATAACTTTCTGCCAAGCGTCTAAGGACATGCGTTTTTCCACTTGACCTTCTTTGGCCTTTACCAGCAGCGCATCCTGGGTAATACCCGCATTATTGACACAGCCACTGACCGGCCCCATCCGCTGCGCGATATCCGCGAACGCCTGAGTCACGGAGGCTTCTTCGGCGACGTTCACCACAAACGCCTGGGCATCGACACCTTCAGCGGAAAGTTGCGACACTGCCTGATCAAGCGCTTCAGCGCTCATATCTAGTAGCGCCATGCGTGCGCCTTGCTTGCCCAAACGCAGCGCCATGGCATAACCCAACCCACGCGCCCCACCTGTGACTGCAATTACTTTATCGTTAAGTTTCATTCGTGGCTCCCTACGACAGATTAAATCAGCTTCATTGTGCATTGCAGCATAGAAGAATTATTGACATAAATCGAGCTACATCACCGCTGGAATACGCCATGTTAGCTGCTTGCTATTTATATTTATGTCACCATATTACGCAATTACGACTGTTATCGAGTCGCTTTTTCTGGAGTTAGCCATGCCTATCCTTATTTTTATATCGCTCTTTACCCTACTTGATTTTGTGGTTCTGTTTTCTATTGGCAGCCAGATCGGCCTACTCACGACCCTACTCTTAGTGCTCGGCACAGGTTTTGTCGGGCTACACTTAATTCGCAAAGAAGGTGTGTCCACTTTTGCGCGGGCGCGCCAGCGCATGCAGGCCGGTGAAATTCCCTCCAGCGAGCTATTAACTGGCGCTGCACTCATCTTCGGCGGTGCCTTATTAATGGCCCCCGGCTTTTTGTCTGATGCACTAGGCTTGGCATGCTTGATCCCCAGCGCGCGGCAGCTGATGTTCAAAGCACTCACTTGGCTGGGGCTTAAAAAAATTGCCGGTCAACAGCAAGGCCCCAGCGCTTCATCAGCTCGACCCGATGAATTTCAAAACAACCAGTCTTCGCAACAGAATGGTCCGATTGAGGGGGATTTTATTAGTCGAGATGAGCCCCCGCGCCGTCGCTAAGGTTTCCTCCGGAAGAAAAGTAGCGGAAAAGCAATTTTTTATTACTCGCCCCCTTGAAAGGCCATCCGCAGCCCCCATTTTTCATCCAGCAGACAAATTCGGCAGCGATCTAAACGGTAGCTGCCATTAACAAGGAAGATCGTGAGGTCTTCATTTCTCGCGGGTTACTCCCTCGAGAACACTTTTAAGCGAACCGCCCTCATCAGGGCTTCAACCATACTCAGGAGAACGTGAATGAATATCCGTCCTTTGCACGATCGTGTCATCGTCCGTCGCGTTGAAGAAGAGCAGAAAACTGCAGGCGGCATCGTGCTTCCGGGCAATGCAGCAGAAAAGCCGACGCGTGGCGAAATCCTCGCCGTCGGTAATGGCCGCATTCTGGAAAATGGCGATGTCCGTCCGCTAGACGTTAAAGTTGGCGATAACGTGATCTTTAAAGATGGCTATGGCGTCGAGAAACAAAAAGTCGACGGCGAAGAAGTCTTGATCATGAGCGAAGCCGATATTCTTGCGGTTGTTGAAGGCTAATAATCACTGTTGCTCACAATTTTTAGTGAGCGGCTCGAATCATTACTTTCACGTTTTTGCATTCAATTTAGGAAGTAGCAGATATGTCAGCTAAACAAGTTAAGTTTTCAGATGATGCCCGTAAACGTATGGCCCGCGGCGTTGACGTTCTCGCCAACGCGGTAAAAGTTACCCTCGGCCCGAAAGGCCGTAACGTGGTGCTGGAGAAATCCTTCGGCTCCCCCACCGTTACTAAAGACGGTGTTTCTGTCGCCAAAGAGATCGAACTGAAAGACAAGTTCGAAAACATGGGCGCCCAGATGGTTAAAGAAGTCGCTTCACAGACTTCTGACGCTGCAGGTGACGGTACCACTACCGCTACTGTTCTGGCCCAGGCCATTATTGCTGAAGGCCTGAAAGGCGTAACAGCGGGCATGAACCCGATGGATCTTAAGCGCGGTATCGACCAAGCCGTTAACGCTGCCGTCAAAGAAATCAAAGCAATGTCTGTCCCCTGCACCGACACCAAGTCGATTGCTCAGGTAGGTACTATCTCTGCGAACGGTGACAAGCGCATCGGTGAAATCATCGCCGAAGCGATGGAAAAAGTTGGCAAAGAAGGCGTCATCACTGTTGATGAAGGCCGTGGCTTTGAAGACGAACTGGAAGTTGTTGAAGGTATGCAGTTTGATCGCGGCTACCTGTCTCCTTACTTCGTTACCAACCAGGACACCATGACGGTTGAACTGGAAGATCCTTACATCCTGTTAGTGGATAAAAAGATCTCCAACATCCGTGAGCTGCTGCCGGTTCTCGAAGCCGTTGCTAAACAAGGCAAGCCGCTAGCCATCATCGCGGAAGATATCGAAGGCGAAGCACTGGCAACGCTGGTTGTTAACAACATGCGCGGTATCGTTAAAGTAGCCGCTGCTAAAGCGCCTGGTTTCGGTGACCGTCGTAAATCCATGCTGCAGGATATCGCTATCCTGACCAACGGTACGGTCATCTCTGAAGAAGTAGGCCTGACGCTTGAACAAGCGAACCTGGATCACCTGGGTACCGCTAAGCGCATGACCATGTCTAAAGAGAACACCACCATCATCGATGGCGCTGGTGCAGAAGGCGATATCGAAGCACGCGTTAACCAGATCCGCGCGCAAATCGAAGACACCTCTTCTGACTACGACAAAGAGAAGCTGCAAGAGCGCGTTGCCAAACTGGCAGGCGGTGTTGCCGTTATCCGCGTCGGTGCTGCTACCGAAGTAGAAATGAAAGAGAAGAAAGCCCGCGTTGAAGACGCTCTGCATTCTACTCGTGCAGCCGTTGAAGAAGGCGTAGTACCTGGTGGCGGTACCGCACTGGTTCGCGTTATGGCGAAAGTACAAGGATTGACTGGCGACAACGAAGACCAGAACCACGGTATCAACATGGCGCTACGCGCTATGCAGTCACCGCTGCGTCAGATCGTTGCTAACGCTGGTGAAGAGCCTGCCGTTGTTATCAACCGTGTGAAAGACGAAACCGGCAACTTCGGTTACAACGCACAGACCGGCGAGTACGGCGATCTGTTCGAAATGGGCGTTCTAGATCCGGCCAAAGTAACCCGTACTGCGCTGCAGTCTGCTGGTTCTGTTGCTGGTCTGATGATCACCACCGAGTGCATGATCGCAGAAGACCCGGAAGAGAAAGACTCTGCCCCTGATATGGGTGGCATGGGCGGAATGGGTGGCATGGGCGGCATGATGTAATGCACCCCTGAGCCCTCTGCTCAAGACTGCTAGCTGTTAAAGCAGTCACCAACAACCCCGCCCTGTGCGGGGTTGTTGCGTTTTGAAAGGTCACTAGATTCATTGCAACCCAATATCTGCGGCCCCATCGCGTAGAGCGAACGTGGTACTATCAGCGCGATTTTTATAAGGCTATAGGGCAAAACCAGCGCATGTTGCAGCATATTCGTATCGTTCTCGTTCAGACCTTCCACCCCGGCAATATCGGCGCTGCGGCACGGGCCATGAAAACCATGGGCTTAACCGAGCTGGTGCTAGTTAATCCACGCATGTTCCCCGATGAAGAGGCGACTCGGCTAGCGGCGGGCGCAACCGATGTCTTAGAGAGTGCTCGTGTAGTTAACTCGCTGGAGGAAGCCGTTAACGATTGCGTTCAGGTAGTCGGTGCCAGCGCGCGCTTACGCAGCCTGCCCTTGCCCCACTTTGACGAACCCGATGAGATGGCGGCAGACGTCATTCAGAACGCACAAACGGCGCCAGTGGCACTGGTGTTTGGGCGCGAACGTTCCGGGCTAACTAACGATGAAATTCGCTGCTGCACGCACCAAGTTAGCATTCCCGCCAACCCTGATTACGGCATTCTAAATTTATCCCAGGCGGTTCAGATACTGGCTTATGAAGTGCACCGCGCCTGGCGTAAAGGAGAGAAGAGCGGCTTTGCTTATCAGCGCCCGCTGGAGGCAACGCCGCCCAGCCGCGAACAGTTCTTACACTTTCAAGCGCATCTGGGTCGCTTAATGCAGGAGAGCGGCTTTTTAACCCAGCCACATGCCCGCACTGAAGAGCAGCTTCAAGCCCTCTTCGCCCGCGCCCAACCCAGCCGCAAAGAGCTTTCGCTTCTGCGAGGGCTATTAAGCGCGTTTGAAAGCCATCTGCCTAAACAGTGAAGTACTGAATAGCGATAAAAAAAGGGACAACAGCGTTGTCCCTTTTAAGCTTGAAGATAGAGCTTTTAGAGCATCATTGCCGCTAGCCAGCCAAAGCCTACTAACGGAATGTTGTAGTGGAGAAACGTCGGCACCACGCTGTCCCACATATGATCGTGCTGACGGTCAACGTTAAGGCCAGATGTTGGCCCCAAGGTAGAGTCAGAGGCGGGCGAGCCAGCATCGCCCAATGCCGCTGCCGTGCCCACCAGCACCACCGTGGCCATGGGCGAAAAGCCAAACTGTACCGCTAAAGGCACGAAGATCGCGGCAATAATCGGTATCGTTGAGAACGATGAGCCGATACCCAGCGTAATAAATAACCCTACCAGCAGCATTACCAGCGCTGCTAAGCCGCGGTTATCGCCAAATAGCGCAAAGGCTCCTGACACCAGAGCATCAATTTCACCGGTGGTTTTCATTACCTCTGCAAATCCCGCCGCGGAGATCATGATAAAACCGATCAGCGCCATCATGCGCATACCGCTGGTAAACAGATCGTCTGCTTCGCGCCACTTAAAGATGCCGCCCATTGAAAGCAGACCAATCCCTACCAAACCACCCAGTATCATTGAACCGCTATAAAGCTGGAGACCGAGTGCTGCGACGATCGCCACCCCCGACATAACAAGCCCCAGCATATGCGGCTTGGCAGGCGTATGGCCTGCGGTAACGTTGGCGTTAGCGATATCTTCGGCTTGGTATTCACGTGGGCGGCGGTAACTCCATAGCAGCGCAACGATTAGCCCTAGCGCCATGCCGCCTACCGGGATAGCCATGGCCATCGGTACCATGCCCCGAGTAATCTCTAAACCTAGCGGCTCCCCAGCGCTATTTAAGTTGGCCAAGAGAATATCGTTTAGAAAGATTGCCCCAAACCCTACCGGCAGCAGCATGTAAGGGGCCGTTAAACCAAAGGTGAGCGCACAGGCGACCGCACGACGATCCAGCTTCAAGCGGTTCATCACGGTTAACAGCGGCGGAATCAGCACCGGTATAAAGGCAATATGTACCGGGATAGCGTTCTGAGAAGAGATAGCCACCAACAACACAGCCGTTAGCAACAGCATTTTGACCCGCGCCTGGTGCGCAACGGTGGCCTCTTCTTTCCCCAGCAGCGTAATCAAACGATTAGCCAGCATATCCGGTAGCCCAGAGCGGGAGATCGCCACCGCAAAGGCCCCCAAGGTGGCGTAGGCCAGCGCCACCTGGGCCCCGCCGCCAACGCCTTCATTAAAGGCGTCCAGCGTTTGTTCTAGTGACAACCCACCCACTAAACCACCGACTAGAGCGCCCACCACTAAAGCAAATACCACCGAGACACGCGCCAGTGATAGCGCCACCATCACAAGCACCGCAAGAATTACTGCATTCATGAAGTTTCCTAGAGCAATTGAAAGGTCATTAACGGCGAAGGGGGCGGATTTTAGCAGATTAAACAGGTAAACCTAAGGCTACGGTTCCAGCTTCAAGTATTGCTACTTTAGTCGCGACACCGTTGTTGCATTGCACCATACTACCTAACATCGCTCTTCCGCTTAAATTCAGCGTCGGCTACTTTACGGTTTGCTTAGGAGCTCGCATGAGCATAGTTGCGATTGTCACTTCACTGCTTTTATTAATGTTCCTCGCCTATCGCGGCATTTCAGTGCTGCTGCTGGCTCCTCTTATGGCGTGTTTGGCGGTGCTGTTGTCTGGCGATGCCGCCTTTTTATTGCCGATCTACACCGATACCTTTATGAGCGCGCTGGGCAACTACGTGATCCAGTTCTTCCCGCTGTTTCTGTTGGGCGCCCTGTTTGGGCAGTTAATGGCCGATTCCGGTGCTGCCCAATCGATTGCCAACGGGATTGTCAAAAAGCTCGGCACTCACCATGTTGTGCTCACCGTCGTCATGGCCTGTGCGGTGCTCACCTATGGCGGCGTATCGCTGTTTGTCGTTGCTTTTGCCATTTATCCGATCAGCCGTGAACTTTTTCGCAGCGCCAATGTGCCCAAACGGCTAATTCCGGCGTCCATTGCGCTTGGCTCTTTCACCTTCACCATGACAGCCCTACCGGGAACACCTTCGATACAGAACGCGATTCCTATTCCTTATTATGAAACCAACAGCTTTGCAGCACCTGGTCTCGGTATTATCGCTGGGCTGATTATGCTTGGGCTGGGGACTTTCTATCTTCAGTCACGGGTTAAAAAAGCGGCCTCTAATGGTGAAGGGTACGGCCAACATACTGAGCGCGAAGCAGATGCCAATGAAGAAGCACAAGCGCCTACCACCCACCTTCCGCTATGGCTGGCACTGATACCCATTATTATGGTGATTGGTTTGAATGCGCTGTTCACTTACGGTGTGTTTCCCGCTCTTGATTTAAGCTTTATCAGCGAGGAGTTTGAAAATGTATCGCCATCGGGACAGAGCGGGCTTTGGGCCATTCTGATCGCCCTGCTCAGCGCATCTGCATGGCTGATTATTACCCGCTGGAAGCACTGGCTGGATCTTAAAGAGAGTGTCAATAAAGGCTGTTTAGGCTCGCTGCTGCCGATTTTCAACACTGCTTCAGAGGTAGGCTACGGTGCCGTCATTGCCAGTTTGGCGGGCTTTGCGATTATCCGCGATGCAGTGCTTACGGCTTCACCTGGCAACCCTTTGATTTCAGAAGCCATGGCGATGAGCGTACTGGCGGGAATCACTGGCTCCTCTTCCGGCGGACTCTCCATTGCCCTTGAGACGCTGGGCAGTGAGTATCTAGCCATGGCACAAGAAGCAGGCATTAACCCTGAATTGATGCACCGCGTGGCAACGCTGGCGGCAGGTGGCATGGATACCCTCCCCCACTCAGGTGCAGTGATTACCCTGCTGGCGATTTGTGGCCTGACCCATCGTCAGTCTTATGGCAACGTCGCCATGGTAACCATTGCATTGCCGATCATGGCGCTACTCAGCGTGATTACCTTAGGGACCCTGTTTGGCAGCTTCTAAAAGCGCACAACGCATGCGATAGTGAACCAACTGTTAGCCTGCCAATAAAGAGAACATCATGGCCTTCGTTCTTCGCCACTCGCTGCTGCTGATTATATTGGGAAGCCTGGTTATTTCGACGGCCATGGGGTTACGCCATGGCTTCGGGCTCTTTATGGAGCCGCTCAGCAGCGAGCTCGGCTGGGGGCGTGGCGTATTTGCCTTTGCTTTAGCCTTACAAAACCTGGTTTGGGGCTTATCGCAACCCTTTACCGGAGCACTGGCGGATCGCTTCGGTGCGGCCAGGATTATCGTGGTTGGCGGCTTGTTATACGCTCTGGGGCTGCTGTTTATGAGTCTCTCGACCTCGGTGCTGGGTATGACAGTTAGCGCCGGACTGTTGATTGGGCTTGGTCTCTCTGGCACCACATTCTCAGTCATTTTAGGCGCCGTGGGCCGCGCAGTGGCACCTGAAAAACGCAGTATGGCCATGGGCATTGTTAGCGCGGCAGGCTCGTTCGGGCAATTCGCCATGCTGCCCGGCACCCTTGGCTTGCTCGAGTGGCTTGGCTGGGCGGCGGCGCTTATGGCGATGGCAGCTATCGCAACCATCATCATTCCCCTGGGGGCAATGCTGCGCGATAGGCCTTTCGCCAAAACGGCATCCGATTTAAGCCTGAAAGATACGCTCAACGAAGCAGCGGGCCAAAAAGGCTTCTGGCTACTCTGTTTAGGCTTCTTTGTCTGCGGTTTTCAGGTGGTTTTCATTGCCGTTCACCTCCCCGGCTACTTATTCGATAACGGCCTAGCGGTGCAGGTGGGCACGACGGTATTAGCGTTAGTGGGACTGTTTAATATTGTCGGCACCTATACCGCGGGGTGGATGGGCGGCATCTGGTCAAAACCCAAGCTGCTTACCTGGCTCTATTTGATTCGCGGCGTGGTGATAACTGCATTTGTTTATTTGCCGTTAAGCCCTGTTAGCGCTTATGTATTTGGTATCGCTATGGGGTTGCTATGGCTCTCCACTGTGCCATTAACTAACGGCATTGTGGCTTCCGTGTTTGGTGTTCGTCACCTCTCCATGCTCGGCGGCATCGTGTTTCTATTTCACCAGCTAGGCTCCTTTATGGGCGTCTGGCTGGGCGGCTATTTTTATGACCTTACTGGCAACTACAATACGGTCTGGCAAATTGCTATTGTGCTCTCGGTCGTCGCTGCTGCTCTGCATTGGTTTATCAGTGAAAAGCCGCTTGAGCGCTCGCAGCCAACAACGGTGACCCCATGACAATCAATAAATTATTCAAGGTCATGGCGGCAATTCTGTTGCTTACCTGTTTAATGCTCGCGTGGTGGGGCTGGCACAGTTTAGACCCATCACTACTGCTAGTAGGTAGTCGGCTATGTTAAATGCACTAACGCCTCTCACGCTCATCTTCATGCTCAGGATCAACTTTTTGGATACTCTTTCCTTCTACACTCTGTCATTAAAGAGATAGTGCTTCAGCACTGCTATTTCCCCTGACTCGCGGAAGATTTAATGGATCTTGTGGTATCGCTCGTTCACCAACTCAAAGATAGCCTGCGCGACCTTGCGCCGGTGGTATTGGCGATGGCATTTTTCCAGTTAGTGGTTATTCGCCAACCACTGCCCGACTCTCTCGCCTTGATGGATCTGGCCTTCGGCCTGGTGTTTGTTGTGGTAGGCCTGACACTCTTTATTAAAGGACTTGAGCTGGGACTATTTCCCTTGGGCGAGAACCTAGCGCGAGCATTTGTAAAAAAAGGCTCAATAACTTGGCTGCTAGTGTTTGCTTTTGCATTGGGGCTTGGCTCTACCGTCGCCGAGCCTGCCTTGATCGCCATCGCTGCCCGTGCAGCTGAAGTTGTTGCCCAAGGCGGTATTATCGATAACAGCATTAGTGCACAAAACAGCTTTGCCTTTGCGCTGCGTATGGTAGTGGCTGCTTCTGTCGGCGTAGCGGTAGTAATAGGAGTGGTACGCATTTTTAAAGGCTGGCCGCTACATTTAATGATTATTGCCGGCTACGTGCTAGTACTGTTGTTAACCCTGCTTGCCCCTGCCGAGATGATTGGCATCGCTTATGACTCAGGCGGAGTGACAACCTCGACCATCACGGTGCCGCTGGTGACAGCATTGGGTGTAGGACTCGCGTCTTCGATAAAAGGCCGCAGCCCAATGCTCGACGGCTTTGGGCTGATTGCATTGGCATCAGTGATGCCGATTATTTTTGTGCTGGTATTTGGCATTGTCGGCATCCATCTGATACCAGGAGTCGCTCCATGACGCTTATCGTCACTTTTTGGGGAACGCTGCTGGATATCCTGCCTATCGCTGCAATCGTTTTCGGCTTCCAATTCTTGGTCATTCGTAAGCCTGTAAAGCGCCTGCCGCAGGTTTTGGTCGGTTTTCTTATGGTTTGGATGGGGCTATCGTTTTTTTTAGTCGGCTTGGAGCAAGCACTGTTTCCAATGGGTGAGTTAATGGCCGCCCAGCTCACTAACCATGAATTTTTGCCAAGCTTAGCCGAAGGGGCCCAGCGTCATTGGAGTGACTATTACTGGGTATATATTTTCGCCTTTGCTATTGGCGCCAGTACGACAATTGCCGAACCATCGCTAATTGCGGTTTCGTTGAAGGCAGGTGAGATTTCAGGCGGCACGATTGACCCATTGATGCTGCGTATTGCGGTTGCACTCGGTATGGCTTTTGGGATCACGCTGGGTACTTGGCGTATTGTAATGGGCTGGCCGTTGCAGTGGTTCGTATTCGCCGCTTACTTGCTGGTCATTGTTCAAACCCTGCGCTCGCCGCGATCTATCATTCCGTTGGCGTTCGACTCGGGTGGTGTCACTACGTCGACCATTACCGTACCGATTATTGCTGCATTAGGCTTGGGCCTTGCAACAGAAATCCCTGGGCGCAGCCCGGTAATGGATGGATTTGGCATGATCGCACTTGCCTGTTTATTCCCTATTATTACCGTAATGGGTTACGCCCAAATTGCTCAATGGAGAGCCACGCGGACGCGCTCGACTAATGAAGTAACGCCCCAGTAAAGCAAGTGGTTAGGAAAAGGAGATCGCGATGCGCTTTAAACTGATTGTTGCCATGGTGGAAGACGAATTAACCGATGCTATTCTTGAAGCTGCTCGCCACGCAGGCTCTACCGGCGCCACGGTGATCAATAACGCCCGCGGCGAAGGGCTCAATAAAGCCCACGGCATTTTTGGTATGGAGATTACCGCGCAGCGGGATATGCTGCTGTTCCTGGCAGAGGAGCACCGCAGCCGCCATATTCTTGAGGCAATTGCCCAGGTAGGCGAATTTGATGAAACTCCCGGTACCGGCATCGCCTTTCAGCTGGATGTCGAAGATGCCGTGGGAGTTAAGAGTCAGATTAAATCACTTTCCGAATCATCAGATTAATCCTCACGCTAGGTCACTTAAGCGTGTAGCTCTAACCCATGCGCCAGCGACGCCACTGGCGCATTAACACTCCCTGCTTGGGCGAAAACAGCAGAGCGATAAAGAACCAGCTCGTGGCCACCAACACAATGGTGCCGCCAGAAGCAACGTCCAGCACCACCGAAAGCCATAGCCCGATGACCGCCGAGCTAACCCCAACACCCATCGAAATCAGCATCATGGTTTTAAAACGATCTGTCAGCAGGTGTGCCGTAGCCCCTGGGGTGATCAGCATTGCAACCACTAAAATGATACCCACCGTTTCCAAACTCGCCACGATGGTCAGGGTTAACAGCAAGATCAAACCGTAATGAATCACGCTGGTATTGAACCCCAGCGCTTGGGCCTGCTGTGGGTCAAAGGCATAAAGCAGCAGCGGCCGATAAGCGAGCCACACGACTAATAGAGCAATCACGCTGGCTACCAACGTCAACAGCAGTGCCGATTGCTGAACACCCAGCACGTTGCCAAACAGAATATGCATTAGGTGGGTGCTTGAGGCGATTTTGCTGATAATTACAATGCCCAATGCAAACGCCCCGGTGAACATAAGGCCCATCGCCGCATCGGACTTAATCCGCGTGTGGCGCTCAATAGCGCCAATACCCACGGAGGTCAGCGCACCGGTGATAAAAGCGCCGATAAAGAACGGCCAGCCTAACAGGTAGGCAATGGCCACCCCCGGCAACACGGCATGGGAAATCGCATCCCCCAGCAGTGACCAGCGTTTAAGCACCACGTAGCAGGATAAAATGCCACAAATGGCGCCCACCAGTACTGAGGTTAATAAGGCGCGCTGCATAAAGGCGTACTGGAAGGCATCTGAAACAGTGCCGGGCAGTAGATTGACAATGACCATCAACGCAGCGATGAGCCAACTCACCAATGCATCGCCAAACAGGCTCAGTGCCGTTATTAGTTCTGCCACTTCACTTACCCCTGGGCTGCCATAAAGGAAGATGCTTCAGCGACTCGTACATCGCTTGCCGACTGTTCGATAGAGCTCACCGCCAGCTCAGCCAATTTGGCGTCATTGAGCATTTCATCAGGCGTCCCTACTCCACGGATAAAGCGGTTAATCAGCACCACATGATCAACATGGCGGCGAGCACCGGGCATATCGTGAGTCACCATAATAACCGTACGCCCTGCCTCTCGCTCACGAGCAAGTACGTCTAAAATCAATCGCTCACTGGGCGGATCCACCCCCGCCAGTGGTTCATCAAGGAGTAAGATATTGGCCTGCTGGGCGAGCGTACGAGCCAGTAATACGCGTTTTTTCTGTCCGCCTGAGAGCGCGCCAATCGGCCGCTCCGCCAGTGAAAGCATATCCACTGCTAGAAGCGCCTCACGCACAGCCTCGCCATGGCGGGGATGGTACCAGCGCGAAGGCAACAAACGCCGCCATAACGGATCATTCCGCATATGCCCGTAGCGACCGCCCATGACGGTCTCCCAGACAGAAACTGGGAAATCCCACTCAATGGCTTCGCGCTGGGCCATGTAGGCGATATGCCCCGCTTTGCGATGCGTCGCAATCGGCTCATTAAAGGCCTGAACACTGCCACGCAGCGCTTTCATGCTACCGGTAAGAACATGAAACAGCGTGGATTTACCTGCCCCATTCGGCCCCACAATGGCAGTCCATTTACCTGCTGGGAACTGCAGATTAATGTCTTCCAAAACGGGCTGACGCTGATAGGCTGCGTAGAGCCCTTTTATATGAATAGCCACGGGAGCGTCGCCAAATGTCGTTGCCATGATCGTTTACTCTGTTGCCAATGTTTGGCGCAATAACTCAACGTTTTGACGCATCATGGTGAAATAATCACCCGCTTCACCACTGGGTTCACTAAGCGAGTCTACATATAGCGGCCCCGCGACGTTAACGCCCGTATCCCGCGCCAGACTGGTAACGTGGCGGTCAGAAATAGTGCTTTCCCAGAACAGCGCGGCAGGTTGAAGCTCATTAATCATGTCCACCACGCGCATTAACTGGCGAGGAGAGCCTTCGGTTTCAGCGTTGGTGCCCCAAATGCCATTGTGTTCAAAATGATAGGCATCGGCGAAATACAGAAAGGCGGCTTCGCTACTGAGTAGCACCCGGCGCTCGTCAGGTATCGCCTCTAAGCGCTCTTGGAGTTCCACATGCAGTGCATGCAGCTCTTCTTTCAGCGCCTCTGCACGCTGCTGGAACTCTTCAGCCCGCTGGGGAAGTAAATGCTCCAGCTCATTAGCGACGACCTGAACATAGGCTGACACCGCACGCGGATCCATCCATAAATGAGGATCGACATCGCCTTCCATGTCACCAGTAATAATGGTCTGGGTTGGGTACTCAGAGGCTTCCGCGACCGCCACTAGTGGAGTGCCGTCGATAACCGTTGCCTCTACCTGGGGCATCCACTGCTCTAGCTGGTAGCCGTTGTAAAACACCACGTCTGCCGTTTCCAATGCAGCGAAATTACTGGGGGTCAATTCCCATTCGTGCACCTCAGCGCCAATCGGCGTTAATACTGAGACGTTGGCATCCTCCCCTGCCACGCTGGCAACAATATCGCCAAGCACAGAAAAAGTGACGGCCACATTTAGGGGAGACGGCGCACTCTCTGGCGTCTCTGCACTGGCTAGTGCAGCGCTCAACAATAGCGGTAGGCTCAAGGCCATACCCAGGTTGCGCTTTCTCATTGTCTCTCCTTTATTGTGCATAACCGATAAGTAGACTGTAGCTCAATAAAAAAGCATTGTGCAAACAGTTTAGCCTTGGCTAACAATATTACTCAAAAATACGCTACTATCCCAAGGACTATCCAATGATTGTTCCCACTGCTTCCGATATAATTTGCCAATGACTGATTCTAATCCGAACGCTTCATTGACCGCCCCAAGCATTCCTGGTGATGCTTTGCCGCCCGTCGAGCAGCACGCGCAGCAGTATGCAACGGTGCGCAATGCCCACGAAACCGAACTGATTGAAGACTACGTTGAGCTAATTGGCGACCTGCTGGCACACCGCGGCGAAGCGCGCGCGGCGGACATTGCCAACCGTATGGCGGTCAGTCAAGCGACGGTGTCAAAAATGATTCGGCGTTTAAATGAGCTGGAGTTGGTCACCAGCAAGCCCTATCGCTCGCTGTTTCTCACCGAAGCGGGTCAAAAAATGGCGGAAACGTCACGCGCCCGCCACGATATCGTGCTGCACTTTTTGCGCGCCCTTGGGGTAAGAGATGCTACGGCGCGTATCGACGCTGAAGGCATGGAGCATCATGTGAGCGATGAAACCCTCGCCATCATGCAACGCTTTACCGAGCAGCAGCAAAACAACTAAGGCCGCGGCTCGTCATCGGTGGGAAAAACGCAGATGATTCACCTGGGTAATGGTGCCATTCCAAATCATTTCCAGATGAGTTGTTTGGATAATGTCAGCCACACAGTTTGGTGTCATTAGCGCCCAACAGTTTGCATTAATCTTGCGCACAGAGTGGTAGCGAAGCCCATCCCCACACCGGCGTATGTCGGCACCAAAGGGCTGCGAGGCGGAGTAATCATCGGGCGTGTAAATAGCGTGCTCAATGGGTAAAACGACCGCATCGTAAAAGCCTCCCTGATCGAAAGTGGCTTTTAAACCACGAAAGACAAACCGTTCGTAGTGCAATCCTGGCACATTTTGCCAATACAACTGCTGGTGATGCTTTACTTCGGCAATCGCCGTTTCAAGCGTATCGGCAAAATAGAGCACGCCAAAACTGCCATCGCTAAAGCGCGAACCCTGCGGATTCACATGGGTAAAAGGAGCTACGGCATAAGAGCAGCCACGAATTCCAAAAGGTATTTGTTCGTGGGGTAGAAGCGCTAAATTACCCACTTCATTTTGTAAACGCGGATTGGTTAATGCCTGTAGTGCGTGGAGCGCGGCAAACTCTTCAGCGCTCGCCACATCATCGAACAGATCAATCGGCGGAAACTTACTATTGACTAAGCGATAACCGGTGACGTTTTCAGAGGGCAGGGTCTGCAAATCCGCGGCCTTTACCACTGGCTTCCCCGTAGGCTATCGATACGCTTAAAGGTTTCGTAGAGCGCCGCAAAATCACCGGAGCCGATAATTTCAAGCGGTGTGCGGCCATTAAAGTAG
This sequence comes from Halomonas sp. QHL1, assembly GCF_001882345.1. GTDB lineage: Bacteria > Pseudomonadota > Gammaproteobacteria > Pseudomonadales > Halomonadaceae > Vreelandella. Next base: position 565,865 of record NZ_MINL01000001.1, on the reverse strand, counting down.
GGATTGTGATTCACCAAATTCACGAACCCATAAAGATTCTCTGGGTTATCAAATATCATCCGCAACGCAGCGTGGATGTTGAGTAAGTAGCTGATCCGAGTTAGCTGGTCGCTATCTAATTTGATCTCGACAAGATCCCCCCGCCTGGCACGCGCGTAAGTGCTATGCGAAACGCGCAAAATCGCTTCACCCTGCTCGCCAGATGCTCGCCACTTATCCAGAATTCGCACAGCCGCTTTCAAGCCTGCCGCTGCCGCTGCCCTGTTTTGGGAAATGTCGTGTGCCGTTTGCATAGCTACCCTCTTAGCCTTCACCCTTTATCTACAGATACTAGTTGAATAAAAAAGTATCTGCAAATAAATCAGCACAGCTTTTACTCTTTAGGGTCAGCCTCCTATCACTTTTGCGGGCATACCCAACCTTCCTATGCCAGGCAGTTTCAAAGCGGGTCGCATAAAGTCGATACCAAAGCTCAAGCCTAAGAGATTGAGCTCAATACCCTCCTCCAGCGCCACCATTAAGCCCACCACCCCACCCAGTGACAGCTGATAACCGGTACCGCTGGGCGCAGCCGCAAAAACGCCATTAAAAATATAGTCCTTGCCGATAGCAGTGACCGGGAGCGTCACCTCAAAACCTGGTACTTCGCGTATTACCCAAGCGATAAAACTATTGCTGTTCGGCCCAGGCCATACACGATATAGCTCGGCTTGGGGGTAGTCAGCGGCAGCGGTCTCAATCTGCGGTATCAACTGCGCAGCGTCATCGCCTCGGTAATCCGCCAGCAGCGTCGGCGAGTTACCAAACCAGGCTCGATCAGGCGTATCTATTGAAGACACCACCGTCGGACGCCGCCAGCTCAACACTTGATGGAGCCGGTAGCTATTGGCGTTTTCCGCCTTGGTAGCAATCCAGATATGTTCGCCAAACGCTCCGCGCCAGTTATAAGCTCGAGCGGAATAGACTTGAACCACGGCTTCAGAAATCTCCGCAGGATCAGGTGCTATACCCGCAGATGACCGATCTAGCGATGACCAATGGCCGTCAGTTACCACCTGATTACTCGCCAATAACCAAACAGGCCCGGCCAATAGCAACGCTAAAAGCGCCACCAGACTGAGCAGCCCTCGTAGGAACGTTTTCATCGATTTATCCGTCACTGAAAGTTATCTGCCTAGCACCGCGTTATCTGCCTAGCACCGCGATAACTCACTTGGTGCAAGCGTGGGTCTTAACGGTTTGGTGAATAGCCGTACTGAAGGAAACTTGTCTTTCCTCTTAAGCACCAAACGCAACTTAGTAACCGCTGGGATTACAAAAATTGACAAAATAACGGGGACCACTAATTTAAGAATTAGGGAGGCTTGTGGAAAGGGAGTTGTGGCTAGGCTATTAGCAATACAAAACAAAAACAAGATCGGCGATATGGTCATCAAAACAGTGATCGCCGTGAGCGAAAGCGAGCGAGGTAAATCACATGGCAGACGATTTGCGCGAAAGCGCCTTACAGTACCATCGATTCCCCCGCCCCGGTAAGTTGGCAATCCAGGCGATCAAACCGATGGCTAGCCAGCGCGATCTGTCGCTGGCCTATTCGCCTGGGGTCGCCGCGGCCTGCGAAGAAATTGAACGTGACCCCCTAATGGCGGCCGAGTATACCGCCCGCAGCAATCTGGTGGCCGTGATCAGCAACGGCACAGCGGTACTGGGGTTGGGTAGCATCGGCGCCCTGGCCTCCAAGCCGGTGATGGAAGGCAAGGCCGTGCTGTTCAAAAAATTCGCCGACGTGGACGTGTTCGACATTGAGATCGAGGAGCGCGATCCGGATAAGTTTATCGAGATCGTCGCCGGTTTGGAGGCCACTTTCGGCGGCATCAATCTGGAAGACATCAAGGCACCGGAATGCTTCGAGATAGAGCGACGCCTGCGCGAGAGGATGAAGATCCCCGTCTTCCACGATGACCAGCACGGTACCGCTATCGTCGCGGGGGCCGCCCTGCTCAACGGGTTACGGGTGGTGGGCAAGCAGCTCAACGACATTCGCCTAGTTTGCAACGGCGCGGGCTCTGCGGCGCTGGCCTGCCTGGATCTGGCAGTCGCCCTTGGGGTGCGCAAGGAAAATATTCTAGTCTGCGACCGCAGTGGCGTTATTCATGCTGGCCGTACCGAGGAAATGGATCCCTACAAGGAGCGCTATGCAGCCCAAACCGAGGCCCGCACCCTAGCTGATGCCGTCAACGGGGCCGACGTGTTTTTCGGTCTGTCTGCAGGGGGAGCGCTAAAATCGGAGATGGTCGCGACCATGGCCGAACGCCCCTTGATCCTGGCCATGGCCAACCCCACCCCGGAAATCATGCCAGAGGAAGTCAAGGCAGTACGTTCGGATGCGGTGATTGCCACCGGTCGCTCGGACTACCCTAACCAGGTCAACAACGTACTGTGCTTTCCATTCATCTTCCGTGGCGCCCTGGACTGCGGCGCCACCACCATCAACGAGGAGATGAAACTGGCCACCGTCAAGGCCATCGCCGACATGGCTACCACTACGGTGCCGGAAACGGTGGCAGTGGCCTATGGCGGACAGGCGCTTAGCTTTGGGCCCGAGTACATTCTGCCCAAACCCTTCGATCCGCGCCTAATAGACACCATCCCCCCGGCGGTGGCCAAGGCCGCCATGGAAAGCGGTGTGGCCGCTCGCCCCATTGCTGACCTGGATGCATATACCCGCTCGCTATCAAAACTGGTCTACCGCACCGGCAATGTGATGGAGCCGGTTTTCGAGGCAGCGCGACAGAATCCACTTCGCCTGCTGTACGCCGAAGGCGAGGACGAGCGTGTTCTCCGCGCTATGGAGGTCTGTGTCAGTCAGCACTATGCCAAACCTGTGCTGATCGGCCGCCGTGCGATCATTGAAGCCCGCATCGAGGAATTGGGCCTGCCGGTGAAGGCGGGCATTGATTTCGAGCTGATCGACCCACAGGAATCTCCCGACTGCACCGAACTGGCCAGCGAGTACCACAAGTTGATGGGACGGCGTGGTGTTCATCCGGAGGCTGCCGAGAAGCGAGTCCGCAGCCGAGCCACCATCCTCGCCTCGCTGTTGCTGCGCCGGGGCGATGTGGACGCCATGATTGCCGGCCCGGTGGGGACTTACCACGAGCACCTGGACTTGGTGTTGGACGTTATCGGTCTGCGCGAGGGCGTCAGTACACCTGCCGCTCTGCAACTGCTGATCCTCGAACGAACCACCCTCTTCGTTGCCGATCCCTTCGTCAATTACGATCCCGATGCCAGCCAAATCGCCGAAATCACCCTGTTGGCTGCGGAACAGGTTCGCCGCTTCGGCATCACGCCCCGAGCCGCCCTGGTCTCCCACTCGAATTTCGGCAGTTCCGACTTCGCGAGTGCCGTAAAGATGCGCCAGGCACTAGCGCTGATCCATGAGCGCGCACCGGACCTGGTGGTGGACGGCGAAATGCAGGCCGATTCAGCGCTGTCCATTGGGGTGCGTCATCGCATCCTGCCCGACTCGCTTCTAGACGGCGAGGCCAACCTGTTGATCATGCCCAACCTTGATGCGGCAAATATCGCCTTTACCGCCTTAAAGGTATTGGGCAACGGTGTTTCCGTAGGGCCTATCCTGCTGGGGGCCGCCAAGCCAGTACATGTGCTCAACCGCACCGTCACCGCACGGGGCATCGCCAATATGAGTGCCTTCGCTGTCGTTGAGGCACAGCCCCATCCATAACTAAAACAATTCCGGTCCCACCAACGGAGACGATCATGCCATTCGAAAACTACAATGACTTCGATCCACAGGAAACCCGGGAATGGCAGGAAGCCGTCGACGTAGTGGTGGAACGGGTGGGTCCCGAACGGGCTACCTACCTGCTACACAAGGCGGTGGAAGAAGCCTACCGGACCGGTGCCGAAGCGCCCGATACGACACGCACGCCCTATGTAAATACCATACCGCCCCATAAAGAAGCCAAGCTGCCCGGCGACGAAGCCTTGCTGCAAAGGCTGATCGGCTATCTTCGCTGGAACGCGATGGCCATGGTGGTGCGCGCCAATAAAAAACCCGCCGAACCCGGCGGGCATATCGCTAGCTATCAGTCATCAGCCGTGATGTACGAGGTGGGCTTCAATCACTTCTGGCAGGCCCCCAGCGAGACCCACGGTGGGGACATCATTTACGTGCAGGGCCATTGCGCGCCGGGCATCTACGCGCGGGCGTTTCTAGAGGGACGACTCACCGAGGAGCAGTTGGAGAACTTCCGCCTGGAAGTGGGCGGAAAGGGAATTTCCTCCTACCCCCACCCCTACCTGATGCCAGACTTCTGGCAGGTTTCCACTGTTTCCATGGGCTTGGGCCCGATCATGGCGATCTATCAGGCACGCTTTATGAAGTACCTCCATCATCGCGGTTTGGCCGACACCGAAGGACGCAAGGTTTGGGCGTTTCTGGGCGACGGTGAGATGGATGAGCCCCAGTCCCAGGGCGCCATCGCTCTGGCCAACCGAGAGAAGCTGGATAATCTGATCTTCGTGATCAACTGCAACCTTCAGCGCCTGGACGGGCCGGTACGAGGCAACAGCAAGATCGTTCAGGAACTGGAAGGCAATTTTCGAGGCGCCGGTTGGAACGTCATCAAGTGCCTGTGGGGGTCAGGCTGGGACGAACTGCTGGCCAAGGACAGCAAGGGCTTGTTGCGCAAGCGTATGGAGGAGTGCGTCGACGGCGAATATCAGAACTTCAAGGTCAAGGGCGGTGGCTATATCCGCGAGCACTTCTTCGGCAAGTATCCGGAGCTCAAGGAAATGGTCGCCCATATGTCGGACGACGATATCTACTACAAGCTGATTCGAGGTGGTCACGACCCGCAGAAGGTCTACGCGGCCTATCACGCAGCGGTCAATACCAAGGACAAGCCCTCGGTGCTGCTGATGAAGACCGTCAAAGGCTTCGGCATGGGTGAAGGCGGCGAAGGCCAGAACATCACCCACCAGAAGAAGAAACTGGGCGAGGATCATCTCAGATACTTTCATCAGCGCTTCGACCTGCCCTTCAGTGACGAACAGGTCACCCAGGCGGCGTTTATCAAGCCCCCCGAGGACAGTGCCGAGATGCAGTTCCTGCACGGACAGCGCAAGGCGTTGGGCGGCTACCTCCCCCAACGTCAGCGTAATGGCGATGTGCTCAAGGCGCCCCCACTGGATATGTTCAAGCAGGTGCTGGCAGACACCGGCGAGCGCACCATGTCTACCACCATGGCCACAGTGCGCATTATGGTAGCGCTGGCTCGGGACAAGACGCTGGGACCGCGGCTAACCCCGATCGTCGCCGACGAATCGCGCACCTTCGGCATGGAGGGCATGTTCCGGCAGATCGGTATCTACGCTCCCGAGGGACAGAAGTACGTGCCCATGGACGCAGAGGACATCATGCCCTATCGGGAAGATCAAAAGGGCCAGATCCTACAGGAAGGCATCAACGAGGACGGAGCCATGTCGTCCTGGATCGCCGTGGCCACGTCCTACAGCAACCATGGGGTCACCATGATCCCATTTTATGTCTACTACTCCATGTTCGGCTTCCAGCGCGTCGGCGACCTGGCCTGGGCGGCCGGCGACATGTTGGCGCGAGGTTTCCTGATCGGCGGCACCTCGGGGCGCACTACTCTGAATGGAGAGGGCTTGCAGCACCAGGATGGGCACAGCCAACTGTTCGCCCAGTTCATCCCCAACTGCATGGCCTATGACCCCACCTTCCACTACGAGGTGGCGGTCATCGTACGCGACGGTCTCAAACGCATGTACGAGGACCAGGAGAACGTCTTTTACTACATCACCACCTTGAACGAGAACTACCACCATCCGGCACTGCCCGAAGGCGCCGAGGAAGGCATCATCAAGGGCATGTATTCGTTCAGCAAGGCCGAGGACAAAGGCAAGGCCAGGAGCAAGAGTCCGCGGGTACAGCTTTTGGGCTGCGGCAGCATCCTCAACGAAGTGATTGCCGCGGTGGACCTGCTGCGCGACGACTGGGGCGTGGCGGCCGACGTCTGGAGTTGCCCGAGCTTCAATGAACTGGCCCGCGACGGCCACGCCGTCAAGCGCTGGAACCGGCTGCATCCAGGGGAGAGTCCGCGCAAGAGCTATGTCGAACAATGCCTGGAGGACAGCGAGGGGCCGGTAATTGCCTCCACCGACTACATCCGCATGTTTGCCGAACAGATCCGGCCCTTCGTGCCGCGACGTTACGAGGTACTGGGCACCGACGGCTTTGGCCGCTCCGATAGCCGCGAAGAGCTGCGTCGCCACTTCGAGGTGGATCGTCACTACGTCACCCTGGCCGCACTGCAGGCCCTGGTCGACGAGGGCAAGCTCAAGAGCGGCAAGGTCAGGGACGCCATCGCCAAATACGGCATCGACCCCGAAAAGCCCAACCCCCTGTACGCCTGAGCCGGAGGAGAAAAACAGTGGCCATACAAGAAATCAAAGTACCGGACATCGGCGACTACAGCGATGTCCCAATCATCGAAATCCACGTCCAGCCCGGCGATAGCATAAAGGTCGAGGACCCACTGATCACTGTAGAGTCCGATAAGGCCTCCATGGACGTGCCCGCCCCCAAGAGTGGTACCGTGAAGGAGGTCAAGGTCAAGGTCGGCGACAACGTTTCCGAGGGCAGCTTAATATTACTGCTGGAGAGCGAGGTGGACGCGGGAGAAAAGAGCGCCGCTCCCGAAGGGGACGAAAGGAAGCAACCGCAACCAGCGGCTGCACCTTCGACACCCTCCTCCCCCTCTATTCCCTCAACCGCACCAACCGGGAAAATTGCCGATTTCAGCCGCGTGCACGCCAGCCCTTCGGCTCGCCGCACGGCCCGGGAACTGGAGGTGGACTTGACCCGAGTGCCGCCTACCGGCCTCAAGGGTCGAGTCACTCAGGAGGACATTCAGAGCTTCGCTAAGGGCGGTGCAGCGGTGGCCCAGCCGTCCGCTGCGACACCCGCCGGCGGAGGAGAAGGCATGGATCTGCTGCCCTGGCCCAAGGTCGACTTCAGCAAGTTCGGCCCGGTGGAAACCAAGCCTCTGTCACGCATCAAGAAAATCTCCGGTGCCAATCTGCATCGCAACTGGGTAAGGATTCCCCACGTCACCAACCACGACGAGGCCGACATTACCGACCTGGAAGCCTTCCGAGTGCAGTTTAACAAGGAGAATGAAAAAGCGGGCATCAAGGTCAGCATGCTGGCATTCATGATCAAGGCTGCAGTTGCGTCCTTGAAGCAGTTCCCCGAATTTAATGCCTCGCTTGATGGCGACAACCTTATCGTCAAGCAGTACTACCATATTGGTTTCGCCGCCGACACGCCTAATGGGCTTGTGGTGCCGGTGATTCGGGATGCGGACCAGAAAGGCGTGGCCGAGATCGCCCAGGAAATGGGTGCGCTGGCCAAGCTGGCCCGCGACGGCAAGCTCAAGCCCGATCAGATGCAGGGCGGCTGTTTCACCATCTCCTCACTAGGCGGGATCGGCGGGATCTATTTCACGCCCATCATCAACGCCCCCGAAGTAGCCATCATGGGCGTATGCCGCTCCTACTGGAAGCAGGTCTCACCGGACGGCAAGCAGTCGGAATGGCGCTTCATGCTGCCGCTGTCGCTGTCCTGGGATCACCGAGTGATCGACGGCGCCGCCGCTGCTCGCTTTAACGTCCATTTCGCCAACCTGCTCGCCGATATGCGGCGCATCATGATGTAAGGGGAAACGACACCATGGCAATCGAAATCAAGGTTCCCGATATCGGTGACTTTAAGGATGTCGAGATCATCGAGGTGCTGGTCGAACCAGGTGATGCGATCGACATCGAAACCCCGCTGATCACCATAGAAACCGACAAGGCCTCCATGGATGTGCCATCACCGGTTTCGGGCACGGTCGGAGAGCTCAAGGTAAAAACCGGCGACAAGGTCTCCGAAGGCTCGATCATTCTGATGCTGGAACCGGCCGAAACCGGCCCCCAGGTGGCGGCCCAGGACCCTCTTCCCATGGTACATGGGGAAGGCTCTACCTCGTCGGCGCCCGGCGATGAAGGCGGCGGCAGCACTGAAGAGATTCGAGTGCCCGACATCGGCGATTACCAGGACGTCCCGGTGATAGAAGTACTGGTTCGGGTTGGCGATACGATCCGTGCCGAGGACCCGCTGATCACCGTGGAATCGGACAAGGCCTCAATGGATGTGCCCGCACCCAAGGCGGGTAAGGTCATTGAAGTGCTCGTCACGGTCGGCGACAAGGTCTCGGAAGGCTCGGCGATCCTAATACTGGAGGCGGAAGGAAAGTCACCCGCTTCAAAGCCCTCTTCAACGTCTGCTTCAAAAGCGGGCGATACGGCAGCGGCTACGCCCGCCCCTACGGCGGCCACGCATACCGGCGGCGCTGATATCGAGTGCGAGATGCTGGTGCTCGGGGCTGGCCCGGGCGGCTACTCGGCCGCCTTTCGGGCAGCCGATCTGGGTATGAAGACCGTGCTGATAGAACGCTATGCCAACCTCGGCGGGGTATGCCTAAATGTTGGCTGCATTCCTTCCAAGGCGCTGCTCCACGTGGCAGCAGTTACCGATGAAGCCAAGGCCATGGCCGATCACGGTATTTCCTTCGGCAAACCGGAAATCGATCTGGACAAACTGCGCGGCTGGAAGGAAAAGGTCGTCGGTAAGCTTACCGGTGGACTGGCTGGCATGGCAAAGGCGCGCAAGGTCGAGGTCGTCCGCGGATTCGGGACATTTCTCGACCCACATCACCTGGAAGTTGCCAAGACCACCGGTGATGGCCAGATGCAAACCGGCGACAAACAGGTAGTGAAGTTCGACAAATGCATCATCGCCGCCGGTTCGCAATCGGTGAAACTGCCCTTCGTTCCCGATGACCCACGGGTAGTCGACTCGACTGGCGCTCTGGAACTCAAGTCTATTCCGCAACGCATGTTGGTCATCGGCGGCGGCATCATTGGCCTGGAAATGGCCACGGTCTACTCCAGCCTGGGCACGCGCATCGATGTGGTCGAGATGCTAGACGGGCTAATGACCGGCGCCGACCGTGACCTGGTCAAGGTCTGGGAGAAGGTCAACACGCCGCGCTTTGACAAGGTGATGCTCAAGACCAGGACCACCGCCGTGGAAGCTCAAAAAGACGGCCTCAAAGTCAGCTTCGAGGGCGACAATGCTCCCCCCGAGCCACAGATGTACGACATGATCCTGCAATCGGTCGGGCGCAGCCCCAACGGCAAGAAAATCGGTGCCGAAAATGCTGGGGTGGCGGTCGACGAGCGCGGCTTCATCGCCACCGATAAACAGATGCGTACCAACGTTGGGCACATCTTCGCCATTGGCGACATCATCGGCCAGCCGATGCTGGCTCACAAGGCGGTTCACGAGGCCCATGTCGCCGCCGAGGCCGCTGCCGGGCAAAAGAGTTTCTTCGATGCTCGCCAGATTCCCTCGGTAGCCTACACCGACCCCGAGGTGGCCTGGGCCGGTAAGACTGAAGAGCAGTGCAAGGCCGAAGGCATCAAGTACGGCAAGGCGGTATTCCCGTGGGCAGCTTCCGGTCGTGCCATCGCCAACGGGCGTGACGAGGGCTTCACCAAGCTCATCTTCGATGAGGAAACCCATCGTGTTATTGGCGGGGCTATCGTCGGCACCCAGGCCGGGGACCTGATCAGCGAACTATGTCTGGCCGTCGAAATGGGCTGTGATGCGGTCGACATAGGCAAGACCATTCACCCTCACCCTACCCTGGGCGAATCGGTCGGCATGGCCGCCGAGCTGTTCGAGGGGGTGTGTACCGATCTGCCGCCACAGAAGAAGCGATAAAGTGAATTGGGCCGACGGCCGCCATGCTGACATGGCCTCCGACCTCAACCGTTCTTGAACATGAATGGATGTAAACATTAAGGGGAGGATATAAAAATGAATGACCAACCTCGCCAGCCGGAGGCATATGATGAAACTACTGGCGGCCGATCCGCAAAAATGACATGGGGTTTACGCGCCTTCGGGTTAGGCATGGCCCTGCTGGTCTGGCTCGCTATGGGTTTGGCCGAGGGGTTGTCACCAGACGCGCGTTGGGTTGCGACCATCGCCACCCTGATGGCGATCTGGTGGATGACTGAGGCGATCCCGCTTTCGGCGACGGCCCTGTTGCCAATCGTGTTAATCCCAATGCTGACGGCACGGACCGTCGGCGAGGCCACAGCGCCCTACGCCAGTTCCATCGTGTTTCTATTTCTCGGTGGTTTCCTGATCGCCATCGCGATGGAAAAATGGAATCTTCACCGACGCATCGCGCTCTTGACGCTCGCCCGAGTCGGGGTCGAGCCGAAGCGAATCGTACTCGGCATGATGCTCGCCACGGGCTTTCTGTCGATGTGGGTTTCGAATACCGCAACGACATTGATGATGCTACCGATCGGGCTGTCCGTGCTCCGCCTGGTGGCGGAGCGCAGCGGTGAATCCGCCTTAACGGCCACTCCCGGCCACGAGCACGCAGGCCATGCACAGGAGCACCATCGGGCCGGCCACGTGGACTTCATCCACGACGAAAATATCCGGCGGTTCGGTATCTGCCTGCTGTTGGCAATCGCCTGGTCTGCAAGCATGGGGGGCCTCGGCACCCTGCTGGGCAGCCCGCCGAACGCCATCGTCGCCGGTTATGCGGCTGACGAACTAGACCGCACTATCGGCTTTCTCGAATGGATGATGATCGGCGTGCCGCTGGCCTTCACCTTTATCCTGGTAGGCTGGGTACTGATGACCCGCGTGCTCTACCGCTTCGACATCGCGGATATTCCTGGCGGCAAGGAAATGATCGACGGCGAAATCCATAAGCTCGGTCCGCTCAGCCAAGGTGAGAAAATGGTAATGCTCGTCTTCGGCTCGGCGGCTTTCCTATGGGTCGTGCCGGGACTGCTTGCCACCATCCCCGGGGTGGGCGATCTGATGGGCCCGCTGGGCGACCTTGACGATACCGCCATCGCCATAGGCGCGGGCATCGCGATGTTCATTCTGCCTGCAAGAGGTCGAGGCGAGATGGTGCTGAATTGGCAGGATGCTGAGGATGGTCTGCCCTGGGGCGTATTGCTTCTGTTCGGCGGGGGCTTGAGCCTTGCCGGCGCGGTGGCCTCTACAGGCCTCGACAGTTGGTTCGGCGAGCAGATTACCGGGCTGCAGGTACTGCCGATCATATTGCTGGTCGCAGCGGTGACCACGCTAGTGCTGTTCCTTACCGAGGTGACCAGCAACACAGCCACCGCCGCGACCTTTATTCCCGTGCTGGGAGGGGTGGCCGTCGGGATTGGCGCTGACCCGATGACGCTGCTGATCCCGGCGGCCTTCGCCGCGACCTGCGCCTTCATGCTGCCGGTCGGCACGCCGCCAAATGCCATCGTCTTTGGTACCGGCGCGGTTACCATCGCACAGATGGCACGCGGCGGCATCGTGCTCAACCTTGTCGGGATTGTCCTAATCACCCTCTTCTGCTATTTGCTCGGCGGCTTAGCCCTCGGGCTGCAGTTCTGAACCTTGGCGGTGCCGCTCTGAGCGATTACTTCGCATATAGCGGCGCCGCTTCTATTTATTCCCTGCTAAAGCTACTCCCTGCTAAAGGAGGTGGGGAATGGGAGTCTTGGGGGTCGATTTCAGCTAAGCAAGGCAGCTTATGACTTGTAGCTGGCAAGTTTATCGAGATTTTAAGACGGAGTGGTAAAGCTGGAGGCGGCTATTGAAAATGCAACTTTTCGTACGAAAAGAGCCCGCCCCTTAAACTCAAATAAGATCCCTTGGAATTTCTTCGTCCCAACTCTTAGAAAAAACCCGGCCTTTGCCCTCATAGGCATCCAGTGTCGCGCGCAAGCGAAAGCTTTCAGCGTTCGATGTCATCAAGGTGCGGGTTACACTGCGTACCATCCAGTCGCCGCGTCGAAAACTGCGCTCCCACTCGGTCCAGCCGCTTAGGCTGTCGTAATTGCCGTAGTCATAGGTGTAGCGCTCGATAACCCGAGAAGAGAGTTCGAGATCGATGTCATCGATCCGGAAAGTACCTTCATCATTGATGACTTCGAGTGTGGTCTGATCCTTGGCCAGATCGCGTATCACCCGCCAAGCTTCTTGACTAGGCTGTATCACGGTAACTGCTAGCGGCGGTGCTGCTTCCGGCAAGCCAAATTCTGGCAGCGCGGCTTCTTCTTGGGGCTGGGGTTCGCGACACGGCAGGATCAGTCGGCTGCTGGCCGGATGCACTGTCAGCTTGACGGGCACTGGCGCTGGCCAAGCCAGTGGCCAATAACTGGTCGAGAGCGAGAGGCGGATGGCGTTACCCACGGGAAAGTTTTGTGCGATGTGCTTAAGCAGTATACGCACACGATAACGTTTGCCCGGCACCAATGGTTCGGGAAATTCATCGCTGTCGCGGTGCGTAAGATTCAAAAGCCCATAGGAGATCCGAGTCGCCTTGTCATCCTGGGCGATGTCGGTGAGCCTTATCGCCACCATGGCCACCGGCTGGTCGGCTTCGATGTCGAGTTCGACTACGGGCTGCCCGCAAATCTCGATTTCCTGTTCCAGTCGCGGTGTTTGGAAGATCAGCGAGCCGCCATCCTCGTCTCGTTGATCATGCGGTAGATCAGGCGGCGCATTGTAGGAACACCACTTACCGGCATACAGCCCGACCGATAGCGGTGAGCGCACAGAGAGAGGAATGTCGTTGCCCGCTACGGAAGCACCAGCGCCCTGCTGAGTAGGCAGAAGGTCGTGCCCGCTGGTTAGGCGAAAGTGGTTTGGCACAATCCGCGGTGATGGCCAGCTCGGTTCTGAAACCCAGCGCCCTGGCCGAGATTTGTAGCGGGCTGACGGCGGAACCGACTCCTGCATCCACACGCGCAGCATCGGCTCATCCATGATGCCCGTTTCCTTACCCTTCAACCAAAAGTCCCACCAGCGTAGCGATTCCTGTAAAAATCCGATGGCCGGGCCGGGAACGCCAAGGTGGGGATATTTGTGCGACCAAGGCCCAACCAGGCCCTTGCGTGGCACATCAAGTCCTTCAAGCAGCCGGAAAACGGCGTTGCAGTAACCGTCGGCCCAGCCGCTAACGGCATAGACGGGGCAACGAATGCGCGAGAAATCCTCGCAGACCGAGCCATGCTTCCAGTAGTCGTCACGGCGCTGGTGCTGGAGCCAGGTCGCCAACCACAGCCCGCTTCCCTCAAGGCGCTCCAGCCACATGTCCCGCCAACGTTCGCCGACCAATTGCGGGTCGGGCGGACAAGTATTGCCATCGAACATGGTCGAAGCCCATGACAGATTGTCGCCGAGCAGGCAGCCCCCCATGTGGTGAACATCATCGGCGTAGCGATCGTCTGTCGAGCACAGCGTAATGATTGCTTTCAACTCGGGCGGCTGCAGTGCCGCTATCTGCAGGCCATTGAACCCGCCCCAGGAGATGCCGATCATGCCTATATCACCGGTGCACCAGGACTGCTGACCTAGCCAGCGCAGAATTTCGACCCCATCATCCAGCTCCTGCTGTAAGTATTCGTCGGTCAACACGCCGTCTGACTCGCCGCTGCCGCGGATATCTACCCGTACCCCGGCATAGCCGTGGCCCGCCCAGTAGGCGTGCGTCTGAACATCGCGCATTGCCGTTAGATCACGCTTGCGATAAGGCAGATACTCAAGGATTGCAGGTACCGGATCTTTCTCGGCATCCACCGGGCGCCAGATACGTATGCCCAGCCGGCAGCCATCGGAAAGGGTGATCCAGTCTTCCTCTTCCTGCACCTTGCGGGGCAAATCGCTGACGATATGCATGACCTTCTTTCCTTTTGCGTGGCGGGATGTCTTGTAATGAGGGCCTGCAACGAGAGCACGTCAGCCGACGATGTCCTCGAACGCGAAATGTAGCTGCTCGGCTAGTCTTGCGTAGTTATCTTCCAACGTGACTACGTCGTCTGCGCCCATCCACACGTATGCCAAGGCAAAACTGTAGCTGTCTTGCTCAGGCAAAGATGACAGGCGCGTGCCTATCTCTACCTGTAGCGTGATCATGGTGCCGGGGAATGCTTGTTGAAGAGTCTCGATTTCCTCGACGCTGGGTACTTGGCTGACGGTGGCATCGGTAAAGAACACACGATAGAAGAATTTAGCTGCGACTTTGAAGGCCCCTTGGCGGTAAGGCATATTTGGCAACTGCCCCAGCGCCAGGTCCACCGTTACTTGCTGATGGCTGACCCCATCGACCTTTTCGAACAGGTCGCAATGCGATTGTGCAATGCGGGTGTTGATCTCAAGTAGCCAGATACGATCTTGCACTTCGTCCCAGAAGTATTCGATGTTGAAAGCCGCATTGTCGTAGCCGATGTGGGCCATGATGCTACGCGTCAGCGCTTGCATTTTTTCCTGAATATTAGCGGGGAGCAGCGAAGGATAGCGATAACAGAAAAAACTCAGCACTTGCGGATAGCGAATCGAATCGACGATGCCGTAAGGGATAACCTCACCTTGGAAGACGTATCCTTCGAGCGTACATTGCCATCCACCAATAATTTCCTCTGCCATACAGTGCCCGCCATCTACCGAGCGCACTTCATCAGGCAAAGTGGCGTGCTCAAGCACGTAATTGAAAGGCTCTGAAATCGTCCCGATGTCTTCACATAACCGCGCTACGGCATGAGCGAAATCTTCGGGGCTTTCGATGCGAAAGCCCAGTCTAGAGCCTGACGATTTGATGGGTTTGACGAAGAACGGAAAATACAGCCCCGCCTCCCCAATACGATGAAGTGCTTGGGTATCGAAGGGATCAAAGGCGGTAAAACGGGGAATGTAATCGGCAATCACTTCATGCTGAACGAGCCGACTCCAATACTTGTGCTCGCATTTGAGTAAACTTTCCAGACTAGTGGAGCGCGTACCCAGCCGCTCGCAGAGTATCGGCAGCATGGTCGAGACAGGAAAATCCATGTAGCCAACGATGGCATCGACAGGCTCACCAAATGCTTTCAGCTGGGTTTCGGCCCGGGCGAGCATGTCCTCAATGGGAAAGATTTCCGTATCATTGACTTCGGCGGGCTCGATCACGCCGTGGAAACGGTAGTTTACAGCCCCGCGTAAATGCGCGAGACGTTGGCGATTATGTTCATCCAACCCGACAACAAAAATATTCCGAACGCTCATGACCGCCTCCTGGCGTAAGCTCGGCTGTCGCACTCCTCTCTTCTGGAGCATTCAGGCTCCAGGCGTGGGAAAGGCTTCATATCGAAGCATAGCGGAATATCTGTTCTGCGCTGGGGCAATATGCAAGAGAGTAGAAACTCCACTGCTTCACAGGAGAGACTTAGTCAGCCTAAGGGGTGGTTATTAATCTGGCTAGGGTGGTTTTCAGCTGTTATAAGTGAAGATGTGGGTTAAATCTTCATGCGATACGCCAGCCTCGGTATCGATAATCTTCCTGCGTTCCCTAAAAGCGTCGCTGGGCGGCGAATGGAATATGGCGTCACATCACCACACCGTTGCCGGCCACCTCGTCGCCATTGGCGGTGCCGAGGACAAAACTTCCGAGCTCGCCATCCTTAGACGAGTTTTCGAGCTTGCACCCCAAGACAGTGACGAAGTCGCCATTATCGCTACTGCCAGCAGCATTCCTGACCAACTCTTGCCCTCTTACGAAGCGGCCTTCACTCGCTTGGGCGCCAGCCAGGTTCATGCGCTGGACATCCAGGATCGCCAACAAGCCTCCGATGCTGACAATGTCCGACTTATTCAGCGAAGTGGCGTGATTTTCTTTACTGGCGGGGATCAGCTTCGTTTAACCACTGTATTTGGCGGCTCAGCTACGCTGCGCGCTATTCGCGAACGCCTAAAGGCTGGCGCCGTGGTAGCAGGCACCAGTGCTGGTGCCGCTGCCATGCCAGGCACCATGATCTACAACGGTGCGTCAGCAGACGCCTTGCGCAAAGGAGGTGTCAACATGACCTTCGGCCTGGACTTCGTTCGCGGCATGATCATCGACAGCCACTTCCTTGAACGAGGCCGGTTCACGCGTCTTATGGAAGTGGGAGCCAGCAATCCAGAGCAGCTGGGTGTTGGCATTGGCGAGGATGCCGCTGTCATCATCCATCCGAGCCGCATACTGGAAGCCATTGGACCGGGTCACGTCATCATCATCGATAGCCGGGATTTAGCCAGTTCCAATATCGCGGAATTGGCCATGGGCGAACCAGTCGCCGTCGAAAACATGATCCTGCATGCCATGGTCAGTGGCCATGGGTACGATATCGATGCGCGGCGCTATCTTGTTGTCGATGAACTCAACGCCCTCCTGGCGGAGAGGCAAGCGCAATGAACATCCTTGAGCATCGCGCGCTACGCGGTCCAAATTACTACAGCCGCTATCCCGCGATCTTCATGCGGCTGGACATTGGTGCGCTCGAGGAGCGGCCAAGCGATACCGTTCCCGGCATTGCAGCCAGAATCACCGAGCTATTACCGACCCTATACGAACACCGCTGCTCGGTCGGTCGGCCTGGTGGGTTTCTGGAGCGACTTGAGCGGGGCACCTGGGCAGGCCACGTGGTAGAGCATGTGGCGATCGAGCTACAGAATATGATCGGCTTTACGGTGGGTTACGGTAAGACGGTCGACTCCTACGAAACCGGCATCTATAACGTCGTCTATCGTTACCGGGACGAAGCCTGTGGCCTGGCAGCTGGCGTTGAAGCCGTCGATCTTGTTGCCCGGTTGTTCAAGGGCGACGAGATCGATATTTCATCAATCGTCGCACGACTCAAGCAGGTGCGCGATGCGCATATGCTGGGACCATCCACGGCATCGATCGTGGATGCCGCACTGCGTCGAGGGATTCCATGGATTCGCCTTGACGAGGAAAGCAGCTATGTCCAACTGGGGCACGGCTGCCGTCAACAACGCATCCAGGCGACCGTGACTGGCCGCACGAGTCTGATAAGCCACGGCATCGCTGATGACAAGTATTGGACTAAGCAAGTTCTCGGCGAGGCCGGGATCCCCGTTCCGCTTGGGCGTGTTTGCCACTCGCTCGAGGAAGCGATCGAGGCCGCTGTCGATATCGGCTATCCGGTGGTCGTAAAACCGCTCATTGGCAACCATGGCCGCGGCATCAGTACGGACATTAGCGACGAACCGGCGTTGCGGGAGGCATTTACCATCGCCTCTCGCCATAATCCATCGGTGATTGTCGAGCAGTTCGTCAAGGGTGAGGATCACCGGCTACTCGTTATCAATGGCAAGCTCGTCGCCGCTGCCAGGCGGCGTCCGGCACATGTGGTCGGCGATGGCCAGACGACGCTTCAGGCGTTGATCGACATAGAGAATCAGGACCCCCGACGCGGTATCGGACATGAAAACCTGCTGACACGGATTCATCTGGACGAACAGACCCACAGGCTGATAGCTCAGCAGAATCTGACCTTGCAGAGTGTCATCGAGAAGGGTGAGATCGTCTATCTGAAGTCCACGGCAAACCTGAGCACCGGGGGCACGGCGACAGATATCACCGAGGACCTGCATCCTGAGGTTAAGTACACCGCAGAACGCATTGCTCGCTTGGTCGGGCTCGATATCATCGGTATCGATCTGCTCGCCGAAACGCTAACGATGCCATTGGAGGAACAATCTGCCGCGGTGGTCGAAGTCAACGCGGGCCCTGGGTTCCGCATGCATCTATCACCGACCCACGGCACGGGTCGAGATGTCGGTCATCACGTCATCGAGATGCTGTTTCCCGATAGCGAGGACACCGGGCGGATACCTATCGTCGCGGTAACCGGAACCAATGGAAAAACCACAACGGTACGTCTGATATCGCATCTGCTTCGCCAGGCAGGACGCAGTGTCGGTACGGCATGCACCGGGGCCATTGAGATCGACAACCATACCATCATGCGGGGAGATTACAGTGGACCGCAGGCGGCCACGACCGTACTTCGCGAGCCCACCGTCGAGTATGCCGTACTGGAAGTCGCGCGAGGCGGCATCATACGTCGCGGGTTGGGCTTCGATGAATGCCAGGTCGGTGTGCTACTGAACATTGCGAGCGATCATTTAGGGGAAAGCGACATCCATACCCTGGATGAGCTAGCACGCTGCAAGACCGTGGTGATTGATGCAGTCAGCCCGGAAGGGACAGCCGTGCTCAATGCTGATGATCCGCGCGTGCTAGCGGGAAGGCAATGGGCCAGAGGGAAGGTCATCTACTTTTCACTGGATCCTGACGCCGAGCCTGTCTGCCAGCATGTGCAAGCGCATGGGATCGCTTTCACGGTTCATGACGAGTGTATCGTTATGCGCCAGGGAAATGTCGAAGCCAGCATTATTTCGGTGCTGGATACCCCAATCACCTTCGAAGGCCATGCCCGTTTCAATGTGGCCAATGCCCTGGCCGCCAGCGCCGCGGCCTATGCGCTGGGGTTAAGCATTGCGGATATTCAATTAGGCTTGCAGACCTTCCACCCGACACCGGGGCAGAACCCGGGACGCACCAACTTTATCGATGCCGGCGACATAAAAGTACTCATCGACTATGGGCATAACGTGCCTGCACTTAAAGCCCTGAGCGAACTCGTGAGCCGAATCCCCGCGCAGCGGCGCATTAGCGTGGCCAGCGCACCCGGGAACCGTCGTGACGAGGACCTGTATAGTATGGGCGCTCAACTGGCCAGTATGCATGACATTGTCTTGCTCTATGAAACCGACCCGCGAGGTCGCCCCGATGGTGAAGCCGTCAGCCTGATGCGCGCTGGTGCAGAGTCAGAGGTCGGCAACTGCCGCGTCGAGGTCATCATGCAGGAACGTGATGCCGTCGACAGAGCATTTGATGAGGCTAGGGAGGGCGACCTGTTGGTACTGCTAATTGATGACAGCGAAAGCGCCATTGAGCGCCTGCGTGGACGGCGATTTCTACCGGATTCCCCAGACGATACCGCAGGCGTTCCTTTATGATGCTCTCCAGCGAAAATCACACCCCGCTCATGACACTATTGCGAGTCGGCGCTATTTTTGCGCCCGGGCGTCTCGAAGCGACCGATTTACTCATGGCGGGTGGAAAAATCATCACCCTGTGCAACGACCTCGACACCCCCAAAGGCTGGCCTATTCGGGTGATTGAAGCCCGCGATCTTACCGCGGTTCCCGCTTTTATCGACCAGCATGTGCATGTCACTGGAGGCGGAGGCGAAGGTGGTTGTGGTACCCGCTGTCCGGAAATTTCGGCCCACGAAATCGCGTCGATGGGTATTGGCACGGTGGTAGGTGTGCTGGGCACTGACAGTATCAGCCGCAGCCCAGCAGATCTTCTGGCCAAGGTGCGTGGGCTCAAGGCCGAAGG
This sequence comes from Halomonas sp. QHL1, assembly GCF_001882345.1. GTDB lineage: Bacteria > Pseudomonadota > Gammaproteobacteria > Pseudomonadales > Halomonadaceae > Vreelandella. The sequence goes on along the minus strand of NZ_MINL01000001.1, from coordinate 546,441 downwards.
CATATCGGCTTTCATGTATACCGGTGCCTATCGCGTCCCACCCCCCACCTTGACTGGCGACATTCAGCGCGACCTGGCCTGGATTCCAGAGGTTATCGGTCTGGGCGAAATCGCCATTTCGGACCATCGTTCGAGCCAGCCGCGCCAGGATGAAATAGAACGGATCGTAAGTGATACCAGAGTTGGGGCTATGCTGGCTGGCAAACGAGGTATATGTCATTTCCATATCGGTGACGGAAAACGGGGGCTGGAGCCGCTGCGTAGATTACTCTTCGAAACCGAGATTCCCGCCGATCAAGTGATTCCCACCCATGTAAACCGCCACCCTGCCCTGCTCGAGGAAGCCGCGGACTACGCATTGACGTATAGCGCCAGTGTCGACGTCACGGCATTCGAAGATGCTGGCGACGGCCTTTCCGGCTTTGATGCCGTGTCACGATTACTCGAGCTAGGCGTACCACCTGAGCGCATCACTATGAGCTCGGATTGCAATGGCAGCTTGCCGGAATTCGATGCCACCGGGGCGTATATGGGAATGAAAGTAGCCAAAAACACGACTCTGATTGCGGATTGGCAGCGCCTCGTTCATGAAGGGGTGCTGCCTCTCGAATCAGCTTTGGGTCTGATTTCCACGAACGTGGCCTGGGTACTTGGTTTACACACTCGCAAGGGACGTTTAGCTACCGGCTTCGACGCCGATGTGACGCTACTCGATAGCGAACTTCAGCCGCAGCAGACGTTCGTGGCGGGGAAATGTATCTATGGCGTGAACCGGACGGAATAGCCCAAAAACTCTCTGAAGTGCGATAACTCAGTGCCAGAAACGGGCAAATACGGGGTCAGGCGCCTTACTACAATTCGCTTGGGGCTGAGGGGGGATATGCATGCTGGCTAAGAGATTCGGATCGACTGGACAGCCTTTCAACGTGCTGGTTATTTTGGGGCATCCCCGCTCTGATAGCTTTTGCGGAGCGTTGGCGGAGGCTTTCTGCCAGGGCGCACGCGCAGCCGGGGTGCAACTGCGCAGGCTAGACCTTTCAAAGTTGGAGTTCGATCCCGACTTACACACGCCCTCCCCCAACGATCAGCCACTCGAAGACGACCTGTGCGAAGCGCGGGAGCTCTTTCTTTGGGCGGATCACTTGGTATTCGTTTACCCCACTTGGTGGGGTACTGCTCCCGCCCTGCTCAAGGGCTTTCTGGATCGACTCATGGCCCCTGGTTTTGCCTTCAAGACCTGCGAAGGCGGCACGGGTTACCAAGGGCTGTTGCAAGGCCGCTCTGCTCAGTTGATCACCACCATGGATACCCCGCCGCTCGTGCATCGGCTGCTTTACCGGCAACCGGGCAAGAATGCTTTGGCACGGGCGACCCTGGGCTTTTGTGGCATACGACCAGTGCGTTCGCTGGTGTTTGGGTCTGTCAAAAACGCCAGTGCGAACCAACGAGAAGAATGGGTCGCCCGCGCCGAACGACAGGGCCGGCGCCTACAGCAGGGGCGGATTACCCGGATGGAACGGTTTAGGCACAAAACTGGCGCTTGGCTGCGAAGTCTGCGGCTGCAGTTCTATCCAATGTCTTGGGTGGCGTATGCCATCGGCGCTCTCGCGGCCTCCCCCGGCAACCCTGTCCTCGGGACATCGGTGTTCTGGGTCGGTTACCTCTGCCTTTTCCTTCTGGAGGTGGCAACGGTGTTGATCAATGAGCTGATCGATCTGCCCACAGACCAGCGCAATCGCTACTTCAACGCCTTCACCGGCGGGTCGCGCGTACTGGTTGACGGCTCACTGAGCCAGCAGGAGGTCAAGGTCGGGATTGGCGTTGCGCTATTGGGCCTGTTGACCAGCACGATTTGGCTGCTATCGCTATCCACGGGGGCACCGATTGCTATTATCGCGGTACTTGGCGTTCTGACCGTGCTCGCCATCGGCTATACGGCGCCGCCACTGAAGCTGAGCTATCGCGGGCTAGGAGAGGTAGATGTTGCAGTCACCCACAGTCTCGGCGTGCTGCTGTGTGGATACGTGTTCCTTGGCGGGACCTGGAACGACCCCACGCCATGGCTCCTGAGCGTGCCGATGCTCCTGGGAATATTGCCCTCTATCACGCTGGCGGGCATACCGGATCTCCAGGCGGATGCCCTAGTGTCCAAGCGCACCCTGGCGGTACGATTTGGATTCAAAAACGCGCTGCGTATCGCGCTATTCTTCGTCCTGCTCTCCGCTGCAGCCGCGCTGACATGGCAGGTGTTAGGACTGGCTAATGGCGCCTACAGCGGCATTGCCTGGCTGGTTGTCCCCCACGCTGTTCTACTGACCTGGCTATTGTATCGGCAGATCCGAATCGATCGCGACCCCGGCCGCATTGATGGGCTGGTGGTTGCTTCGCTGGGCTACGTAGTGTGGTTTGGGCTGGTTCCATTGCTAAGGCTGGCACTATAAAGCATCGGCAGGCGAAGGACGGCCAAGTAAAGCTTGCTTAACCTCACGCGCCGAGTTTCGCGAGACTTGACCGTTCATTCAGGCGTGGCCACTGGTTGTTCAGGTAGTGCAGGGCTTTACCCAGCGCACTTTTAGTCAGCACCTGGGCCACGGCTTGTCGAGCCAGGCCTGAAGTTAATCGATTAGCGGGCGGCTCTTCTGTTCACGCAGCGCGTGACGCGCATCGGGCTCAAGTGTTGGCGCGAAAGAAGGCTGTTTCCGTTGACACTAGAAGCCTCGTCATAATTAACGAAGTGCGGTACGTTTCCTATTGGGGTAACTCAACAGGGGATTTTTATGTCAGCACAAAATATACCGGATAGAACGCGCTGGAACGGCTGGGTCGCACTTGCGTGGATTCTTGCACTGCTCGCAATTGTGGGCGGTATTGCAGTTATTGCTACCGCTGGATTTATTGAAGTGCCACGCCTTAATAGTGTTGGCCAGACAGAAACATCTACAGAGCCGAACGTATTTATATGGGCGATTGCAATAGGGCAAGCAGTAAGCGCCACCATGCTAGCAGCCATTTTCAGCATGATTAATAGTATTTATCAGAACACATGTGATCAGTTGGTGGGAATGGATTTATCTAAGCCTGACGCAGAACAGCCGAACACCCTAAAAAACAGTGCTCTCAGGTTAACATCGGTGCCCGCAACAAGCTCTCTTTCTAAAACCCTTTCCACCGGGGACATGATTATTACCTTTAACGGCCAGCCAGTCACATCATTAGAAAATGATGTCGTTGATCGTATCGTTACCGGTGAAAATTCAATTACTTTTTTGACGCTTGAAGGGGAAGAAAAAACAGATACTTTATTCCTTAATCGTACGTCTTTTCATGGCATTCAAGGAGAGGCGGATCAACTTCGGTCTTATAAGAACACCGATGATGGTCTGAAAATTGTCAGTATACATTCAGCTTCACAGCTTGAGGGCATGCTACATCCGAACTATGTGCTACTAAGCATCAATGATCAGCTAGCGTTATCAGAAATGGATGCAGCTAAAGCAGTAGTGAATGGCGAAAACAAAATTGAGTTTATTAACTCAAAAGGGGCTCATCGGGTAAATTTTAGAAACATGAAACCCGGCCCTCTTCATATTCAGTTTGAAAAGTAACAAAGAACAGCTAGCAAAAACCACCAGCAGTGGCTTTTTGTTACCCGAGATTTGAGGTTTCCCCATGGTTCAGAACTACCAAACCGCTAAGCGTTATTAAATCATTGAGTGGGTTAGCTGACTGCCTGAGGCAGCCAGCTTTTTATGGGTGTTATTTAGCAGGTTCTCCAGGAAAAGGAATGAACTCAGCATCGTCTCCAGGGGGAAGGCGAAAGCGACCATTCTCAAAATCCGCTTCTACCCAAGCCTGTTTGGCGGCTTCTAGCTTTTCTCGGGATGAAGCGACGAAGTTCCAGGAAATATAGCGGGGGCCATTCAGAGTTTCACCGCCCAGCAGCATCAGTCGGGTGCCGATTTCGCCCGCTACCACCGTTATCGGATCGCCTGGCCGGAATACCATCATGCGACCGGACTCGAAGGTCTCGCCTGCAATAATGACACTACCGGACATAACATAAATACCTCGATCCTCATGGCCATCCGGTAATGGGAGCTTTGCACCTGGTTGCAGTACGGCATCCGCATAGAACATTTCAGAGAAGGTTTGTACCGGTGCCCGTTCTCCCCAGGCCGTGCCTAGAATCAGACGCACTTCTTTACCCTCACCTTCCAGCATCGGTAGCGACTCCTCGCTATGATGCTCAAAGCTGGCAGGCTGGTCTTCATAAGCTTCGGGAAGTGCCACCCAGGTCTGTATCCCCAACACCGAGTGCTTGTTCTGACGAGTGATTGCACTGGTGCGCTCTGAATGGGTGACCCCATTGCCCGCCACCATCCAATTAACCGCGCCAGGACGAATTATTTGATTAGTCCCCAGGCTATCACGGTGCTGAAACTCCCCCTGATATAGATAAGTCACTGTGGCAAGCCCAATATGGGGATGTGGGCGTACATCAATGCCCTCATCCTCAAGAAACTCAACGGGTCCCATCTGATCAAAAAAAATGAACGGCCCTACCATCTGCCGTTTCGGGGCAGGTAGTGCACGTCGCACCTCGAAACCACCCAAATCCCGAGCGCGTGGAACAATCAGTGTCTCTATATCATTCAAGCTACCGGCGGATGGGCATTTTGGCTCTAAATCAGGCATCCAACTCATAGGTATTCTCCAGATGTAAGAGGTAGGCAAATGAGGCGCGTACCTTACAACAGCACATCGTGCCACTCTGAGTGGCGTGCAAACTGTGCTTTTGCAAATGGGCATAACGGGATGATTTTTTTACCCGAAGAACGGGCGTCTCCCACCGCTTGAGTCACTAATGCAACGCCCACTTTTTGTCCGCGCATGGCATCAGGCACTTCAGTGCTATCAATGATGATCATCGAATCACCCGCTTTCGAATAGGTCATCTCTGCTTTGGCACCATTAATTTCAACTACATAGCGCCCTTTGGTATCGCTAGTTTCATGCTTAATGGCAAAATAGGCTTCAGGTGTTCCAGACATTGCTTTCTCCTTGTTGTATTAACGAACAAACAACTCAGCATTTGTTTCTATAAGTTAATAGTTATCGTGAGTCTTTTATTTCTTTAGCACTTAAAACCAGTACTTAAGAGCTGTACTTAAGACCTGTACTTAAGACCTGTACTTAAGACCTGTACTTAAAAGGTTCTTCGTCACTTCATGTGGATTTAGCCTGATCGAACAGGCGGCCCACCGGGCTGCCAATCAGGTAGATCATGGCGATGAAGTTAGTCTCGTTCCGATAGCCACGTGCGCGTGACCGAGCCGCCTGAAACAGACCGTTCATCCCTTCCAGTCTTGCGTTCGTCAGTCCCGAGTGCCAGCGCCTAACCACGGCTTCCGCGTGCCGCTCAAGTGTCGCCAAGGCCTTTCCCATCGGCTTCAGTAGTGGCTTTTTAGACACCGCCGTTTGCATGACTTTGAGGTAGTTCGTGATGCGCCACCGAGCCGCTCTGGGCGTTGGGGCCTTCTGGATCCAGCGCAGCTTTTCCTTGATTATCCAGGCGTCGGCCGTGGCGCTCTGATCGGCTACCAACTCCTGGAGCGCCGCCAACTGTGGAGGTTTCAGATTCTCGTTGTCCAGGTTCTTCAGCAGTGCCCAGCGCAGCGACTTAGGGTGTTCCTGCTCGCGGCGCTCTTTCTTGCGTACCTCGTCCAGCCGCTTGGTAAAGGTCTGCACAATATGGAACCAGTCGACCGTTACCTCGGCCTTGGGAAGGTGCTCGGTGATGCCGCTAAGGAAGGCGGGTGACATGTCGCAGACGACCTCGACCACATTGTCCGTATTGCCGCCATGGGTTGTCAGGAAGGCACTAAATGCTTGGATGGCATCCTTGCCGCAGCCTTGAACAGCGAAGATCACCGGTTCCTGCTTGCGCTTCATGTCGAGGAATACCGTGACATAGCGATGGCCGCGCCGGGACGCGGTTTCGTCCACGCCGACCGCCGCCACCTTGGACAGATCCAGTTCCCCCAGCATTCGGCCCACGTAGTGATGCACGATGCGCCATAGTCGTTTGTCGGAAATCTCCAACTGGCGGGAGACGGCCAGCACCGGCATCTCCTTGACCAGTGACATGGCCGCTTGCTCAAACAGCAGGGTGAAGTCGCTGCCCGGCCGCGCCCAGGGCACCTCTATGCGTTTGACGCCATGTTCAGGACACTTCGTGCGAGGCACGCGAGCATGCAGGTAACAGTGATGCTGAAAGAAGTTCAGATGCCGCCAGGTTTTGTCGGCAAAGTCGTGGGCCTGGCAGGTCTTACCGCACTCCGGACAGGGATAGAGACTGCCTCGCTCCGCCTCGACATAGAGATCCAGACGGTGGGGCGACACAGAGGTATCCAGGTGCTGGTTCTTGAGGATCCAGGGCGCTTCTAAGCCCAGGCCGAGAGTTAGAATCTGGGTGCCGTCCATGCCATACCTACTGCCGTTGTGGAGTCCCTATTCTGGCCCAGCTCAGGAGACAAATTCCACACACAACGTCGAAGAGCCACTTAAAATTAGTACTAAGCTCAGTACTCAGCCCCTTGAATTGAATCAAACCTTACGCTCGACCTTCATGGGGATGATTGAAAGTCAGAAAATGGCGCACGACCGGGCGTTCCTCCCCTTGGTGGAAACGCAGGACTTCTTCTTGGATATCGGCGGCTGATTTAGAAACGCGCTTATGCTGACGCAGATGCTCTGCCCAGGATTCAACCTGGAACCATTCCAACATCAAGGTGGGATCGGCTGAATCCTCAGTAATCCCCCACGCATAGGCGCCATCACGCCGTCTTTCAGCCGAGAGCCTAGCCAATATTTTCAGATATGCTGAACGATCTTCGAGGGCTATTCGGTACTCTATCTGGATAAGCACCGGGCCGCGGTCATACTCGACGGGAGTGGCTGTCAGTGGCTCAGGCCAGTGATTTGACGGCATTAAGTCGGATTCGCCTTTGGGCAACTTGATACGGTGTGCAATACATCCGATCGCTGCTAGCCCGACCGCGCCAGATAGGAACGCCAAGGGCACGCCAATTCCTTGAGCGATTACCCCCCATGCCAAACTGCCCGCGGCCATGGCGCCATTGAACACCGTCAGATATACAGCTAGGGAGCGGCCACGCACCCAGTTGGGAAGAATTGCCTGCGCTACGCCATTGAGCGTCGTCAACGCTGTAATCCACCCTGCACCAAGAATCAATAGAGAGGATACTGCGAGCCATTTAGGCGGCGACAGGGATAGCAAAGCCATGACGGCCGAAGTGACCAATGCCGACGTTAGAAGTAGGCCGTCGGCGCTAAGGTACGTGCGCAAACGGGGCATAATAACAGCCCCTCCGATTGCGCCCAGGCCAACTGCGCCAAGCAATATGCCATAGAATCCAGGGCCGCCTTCCAGTAGCTGACGTGCGACTAAAGGCAACAGCGCCCAGACTGAACTGGCCATCGCAAAGAAGAGAAAAGCGCGCAGCAGGACAACATGCAGCTCATGACTGCCGCGGGCATAGCGCAGCCCGGCTCGGAAAGCACCTGGGAAGCGTTCGGATAGGGCATCCCGTTGTGTTGCTGGTCGTTTCCACCAAATCAGCGCAGCGATGACAACTGCATAACTCAGAACGTCTACTCCATAGGTAAACGCTGCACCCATGCTGGCCAACAGCAGCCCGCCCAAAGCAGGACCTACGGCACGGGCAATGTTGATCCCCAGCGAGTTAAGTCCCACTGCGTTCTTGAAGTCTTTCTTGTCTACCAGCTCGGGGACGATGGCCTGCCAAGTGGGGCCCATCAGAGCAACGCCTATGCCCCCTATAAAAGTAAGCATTATCAGTGATGCCACAGAATGCTGATCCGTAAGCGAAAGAATAACGAGGCAAACGCTGACACAAGCCAGCATAAGCTGAACGCAGATCAGCAGCTTACGCCGGTCGAGCATATCGGAAAGCACACCTGCCGGTATCGCCAAAAGAAAAACCGGCAGCGTAGCGGCAGCCTGCACCATAGCGACGGCCGCTGGCGAAGAGGATAGATCCGTCACCAGCCAGGCACTGGTCACATCACGCACGAAACTGCCAATGCTGCCGATAATGGTGGCCGCCCAGAGTACGGCGAATAGGGTCTGCCGCAACGGAGCAAAAGCACTGTCCGGAGATGTGGGAAGATTAGTGGATTGGGCCTTACTCATGTCTCTAGCTCCTGCAACCCAAGGGGTCTTTGCTCCAAAGCAGTGTACGTATGCATTAGGTGTGCACCTTCACACGGCCCAGCAGGAACAGCCGAGAGCACCGAAAAAACCTTTAAGATCCGACGTCGGCGCATTAGATGCCCAGGCCCGGGCATGATCATGGCCGTGTAGGCCACACGCGCTAGCACAGCCACAGCTGGCCATCGCTTGAGCCTGTAACGGTGCCAGAGAATGTTTACCCGCACCTTCGGGCTCGCCCCAGGCACCGTAGCCCTTAAAGGTGCGTGTCGGCGACCAGTCAGGCATGGCAGGCGGCAGCAAATTGTCGTCCAGTGTCGCAAAATCATTGTCACCATAGACAATGCGCCCACCCACTACCGTCAGGTCGGAGGTCAGGAAGGAGATCTCATCTTCAGGCACGCTGAAGAAATCTCTACTCGGTACGATAAAATCAGCGAACTGGCCGGCCTTAATGCAGCCCCGCTTGCCTTCCTCGTTGGAGAACCAAGCCACTTTCTCGGTCCACATGCGCAGCGCCGTCTCGCGGTCGAGCAGGTTATCTCGCGGATACAAGCCGAGACCGCCGACCGTTTTGCCGGTGATCATCCACGATAGCGACACCCAGGGGTTATACGAGGCCACCCGGGTAGCATCGGTTCCAGCGGAGACTTTAACGCCCTTCTCTAGCATGCGTTTGACGGGTGGGGTCGCCTCGGCGGCACGGGCTCCATAACGTTCGACAAAATATTCGCCCTGGTAGGCCATACGATGCTGAACAGCGATGCCGCCACCCAGCGCAGCGATGCGGTCAATGGATTTGTCAGAAATAGTCTCAGCGTGGTCGAAAAACCAGTTAATACCGTCTAGCGGGATATCCTGATTAACCTTTTCAAACACGTCCAGCGCGCGAGTAATGGTTTCGTCGTAGGTGGCGTGCAACCGCCAGGGCCACTTGTTTTCTGCTAGCACACGCACGACTTCTTCCAACTCGCCCTCCATTTCTGGTGGCATGTCGGGACGCTCTACACGGAAATCCTCGAAATCGGCAGCCGAGTAAACAAGCATCTCGCCAGCGCCGTTGTGGCGGAAATAGTCATCGCCCTGCTTGTACTTTACGCTTGACGTCCATTTCAGAAAGTCTTCCTTTTCTTCCTTAGGTTTCTGCGTAAACAGGTTGTAGGCCAGACGAACGGTTATCTGCCCTTCATCAGAAAGCTTCTGGATAACTTCATAGCCTTCTGGGTAATTCTGGAAGCCGCCACCTGCATCAATCACGCCGGTCACGCCGAGACGATTCAACTCACGCATGAAGTGGCGAGTGGAGTTAACCTGGTAGTCGAACGGCAGCTTTGGGCCCTTGGCGAGCGTGGAGTAGAGAATCATCGCGTTGGGTTTGGCCAGCAGTAGTCCGGTGGGGTTGCCGTTAGCATCGCGAATGATCTGACCACCAGGCGGTTCGGGTGTATTCCTGGTATAGCCAGCGGCACGCAAGGCAGCACCATTAAGTAAAGCACGGTCATACAGGTGCATCAGGAACACGGGGGTGTCAGGGGCGATCGCATTGATTTCTGCCAGGGTCGGCAGGCGTTTTTCCACGAACTGGTGCTCGGTAAAGCCGCCTATCACGCGCACCCATTGCGGTGCGGGGGTAATGGCGACTTGGCGTTTGAGCATGTCCATTGCGTCAGCCAGCGAGCGTACGCCGTCCCAGCGCAGTTCGAGGTTGTAATTCAAGCCGCCGCGCACCACGTGGGTATGGTTGTCGAACAGGCCGGGCAGTACGCTACGCCGCTGGAGATTAACGACCTGGGTGCCTGGGCTGGCCAAGGCAATGACCTCCTGATCTAAGCCGACGGCCAGGAACCTGCCATTTTTGATCGCAACGGCGGTGGCGTTGGGGTTCGCCCTATCAAGCGTCGTGATCTGACCATTATGAAAGATAATGTCGGGAGCAGAATCGGACATAGTGGATACTCCATCGTTAAGGCGTGCTGTATAGGTGCTAGGCTCCCAACCGCTGGGTGCAAACATAACGTAATATTAGGATGAGGGCGGCCAGAGCCGCCCCATAACGGCCTATATCTCAGCGTGAACGGGAGCTAACGTGGGGCCATGCTTAACTCGCTCTTCCGCCTTGTGCACCATGGTGTAGGCATAATCAACGCCCATGCCGTAGGCGCCAGAATGCTCTTTCGCCACGGCCATGACCGCGTCGTAGGTATCGCGGTTCTTCCAATCACGCTGCCACTCCAGCAACACTTGTTGCCAGGTCACCGGCACCACCCCAGCTTGTACCATCCGCTGCATCGCGTAATCGTGGGCCGCCTGACTGGTGCCGCCGGAGGCGTCAGCCACCATGTAGATTTCGTATCCGGCATCGTGCATCGCCGAGAGCGCGAAAGTGGTATTGCAGACTTCTGTCCAAAGGCCCGAAACAATGACTTTGTTTCGGCCGTTGTCCTTGAGCGCATCGCGTACTTTCTGGTCATCCCAGGAGTTCATCGACGTGCGTTCGAGGATGGGCGCATCAGGGAACACTTCCAGCAGTTCGGGATAGGTATGACCCGAAAAGCTTTCGGTTTCGACGGTGGTAATGATTGTCGGGATACCGAACACTTTCGCAGCCTTGGCCAAGCCAACAACATTGTTCTTCAGCGCTTGCCGGTCGATAGACTGAACGCCGAAAGCCATCTGAGGCTGTTGATCGATGAAGATCAACTGCGAATTGCTGGGGGTTAATACTTCAAGCTTGGGGTTCTGCATTGGGATCACCTTTGACAAATGTGATGGATGTCTTGAAACGGCCATTCACTATCCCAAGCCATCCCCGCTTATAATTGGACTACAATCTTGGCTTGGGATGATTGTGTGATCCTCTATATATGAACGGTCCAACTATCGGCTGCTTCGGTGCAAGTATGGCGCGACGGCTTGTTGTAAAAAGGATGACGAGAGTCGAACAACCATTACCTTTCTCGCGAAGCATCGCTGAAAAGTCTCGTCATCCCCGCTCAGTTTATTTTGCGCTGCCAGGGACCGGCGTATTGAGCAACTGCTGCTCCCACATGTACGCAATACTGCTGCCACCGCCATGCTGCCTCATGACCTCGAGCACCTCGACAATGTGTTCGGTCCGCGCCCAGTCTCGCTGCCATTCGGACGCCAATTCCATCCAGGTCATCATATTCACGCCGGCCGCAATCATGCGCTGTATGCCGACTTCATGGGCCTCCACTGACGTGCCGCCAGACGCATCCGTGATGACAGTGACATCCCAGCCCTCGCCAGCAGCCTGGATAGCCGGCATGGCAACACATATTTCGGTCCACAGTCCTGCGATGATCAGCTGCTTACGGCCCGTCGCCTTGACCGCGTCAACTGTCGGCTTGTCTTCCCAAGTGTTGATTAACGTGCGGTTGATCACCTCCTGGCCTGGGAATACATCAGTAATCTGAGGAAAGATGTTGCCGCCTTGGGCAGCGACCACACTCGTCAGGATGGTAGGAACATTGAAGGCTTTGGCAGCCTTCGCAAGGGCCGCCGAATTGTTAATTACCATCGTTGGTTCGTGGCTGTTCAGATTCGCGAGCTGGTAAGGCTGGTGGTCAATCATCACCAACACCGAGTCTTCGGGACGAAGAAGAGACGCAAGGCCATTACGAAAAGTCATGAAAATATCCTCAGTCGGTTGTCGTCAACATTTGCGAGTTTGGTATCCTGTGAGCAATGCGCCAGCGGCGACATTGCCCGTAATTAGATACTGCTGCACTTATGCTCGACGTAGTAGGCCCGTTTGAAGCTAAGCTGTGTCGCAGAATGGGGAACAATGACCGGGGACATCAGTGATCCCGATAAAGCCCAGCAGCGTCTGCAAATAGGGCTACTGAAAGTCCATCGCCTTCGTAACCCCTCCGAATAGAGTCCGCCCCATGATTCGATTACGATGACGCGTATACCTGTAAGTAACCCCTGCACACCAGCTGCAACTGCCATTTGTTGCTCTCTGCTGTAGTGACGCCTATTCGTAGCAGTCTCGTCCTATTCCTGCTCTTTATCTGTCAGTAGCATTTTGTGGAAACCTTTGTCGCTGGATGGGGAACACCAAAATGGACATTGAAGAGCTACAGACATTCGTGGAAGTTGCTTACGCTGGGGGAATTTCGCCTGCTGCTCTCCGGCTTGGCGTAACCAAGTCGACCGTCAGTCGTCGGCTCGTCCGGCTAGAAGCCGAACTTGGCGTCCAACTGCTTACACGATCCACCCGTGGGGCCGCCCTCACTGAAGCGGGGGCTACCATCAGAGACTATGCAGCCAAAGTCTGCGCCGAAACCGACGTAGCCAGAGAAGCGATTCTTCCGTCCGGAGAGCTTCGTGGCCGCCTGCGAATTGCTGCCCCATTGACTTTGGGTCCAACTCATTTCGCTCCCGCACTCGCGGAAATGGCCCGTCGGCACCCCCACCTCCATATTCATACCCGCTACAGCGATCGCTTAGTGGATCTGATCACAGAAGGTTATGATTGTGCGATACGAGTTGGCTTACTTCAGGACTCCAACATGATCGCAAGGCGTGTCGGCCCGATTTATGGGAAGCTCGTCGCGAGTCCAAGTTATATCAAGGCGCATGGGGCGCCGGAGACACCAGATGAAATCCTTGCTCATCAGGCTCTTATGCATGGCACAGAAGCCTGGCAATTTATGGACGGCGATAAGATCATTACGGTACATCCGCGGGGACGTTTTAAGGCCGACAGCGGCACTGCTCTAGCTGCCGCCGCTGTCGCAGGTCTTGGCATCGCTTGGCTCCCCGATTGCCTCACCCATGAAGATATGGCCTCCGGCGCACTTGTTCCCATTATGACCCGTTATCCACTACCTCCAGCAGGTGCGTATGTAATCCGTCCACCAAGTCAGCATCCTGCACGGAAGATCCGGATCCTCACCGACATTATGATCGAGCACTTCGAACAGGCCTCGCACCTATGGAACCTCGGACACATACGCACGGCGGGGCGAAACCTTATCCCGGTCTAGCGAAAGTCATGGCAACTTCGACCGTTGATTGACCTTTAACATTCATGATTCACAGTCTGATAACGGGTTCGCGAGGAAACACCGCTTTGACCTTAGGGTTGGCTAATGACCCGCTGACATATTCCCGCCGCCATTGACCCGGCGTCGCGCCATCAATTCCCGCCGGGAAAGCACCTCTCCAGGCCGCTCAACCAACGCAATCAGCAGGTCGAGCGAGCGGCTGCCGATTTTGACGGCCACCCCCTTCCTCTGCAGCAACCGCCCCGCCACGTGCAGGCGAAACGAACTAAATTCGACAATCTCGTCAATCTTCGGCAAGCAAGTCCTCGATGGTGGTGATCATCCGGCTTCCCGCTGAACGCCGTCTCTTACGAAATATCCGCTTCACATCGGCCCCTAGGCGGTGGCATCGAACACCTGCTTGACCAACTCGGCGAGCGTCGGGTGGACGTGGATACTGTCGCGCACAAGTTGCGCCTTGGCCCCCGGAGTGTTCATGGCGACCACCACTTCGTGAAGTAAGTCGGCTGCCTGGGGGCCGATCATATGGAAGCCCAGGATCCGGTCGCTGCCCTTCTCGACCAGGAGTTTCGCAAAGCCCGGTGGTGAACCGACGATTTTGCCCTTGGCGAAATCGGCGTAATGCTTCTGGACCACGGTGTAATCGAGGCCCTGGTCGCGACAGGCACGCTCGGTCAGACCGACCGAGCCGATCTGCGGATTGCTGAACACGGCGTGCGGGTTGGCGGTGTAGTCGACAGTAAGGGAGGCACCGTGTGCGTTGCGGTAGGCAAGCTCACCTTCGTAGCTCGAGGTGTGCTTGAACATCCCTAGCCCGATGACGTCGCCATAGGCATAGATGTCAGGGTGCGTGGTCCGCAGCCCTTCGTCGACCACCACGAAGCCGCGGTCATTAAGCTCGACTCCCGTCTTCTCCAGTGAGAGCCCATCGGTGTTGGGACGCCGACCGGTGGCCAGCAGGAGCCGATCGCCCAGCACACTACGTTCTCCATCGCCGGTGGCAACGATCAAGCAACACTGCCCATCGCGCACCAGCGCCTGACGCACCTCCGCTTGCAGCACGAGCTCCACCCGCTTGGCAAGCTCCTGCGTGAACAGCGCCCGCACGTCGTCGTCTTCGGCCAGCAGGCATTCGGAATGGTCGATTATCGTTACGCGGGTGCCCAAAGCGGAGAAAAAATGGGCAAACTCGCAGCCGATGTAGCCGCCGCCAAGGATGATCAGGTGTTCGGGCTGTTCATTGAGGTCGAAGATGACAGACTCGTTGGTAAGGTAGCCGCTCTCCGCCAGCCCGGGGATCGGCGGGATAGCGGGGCGCGCGCCTGCCGCGATGAAGATCCGCTCGCCGGTGAGACGGCGCCCGTCCTCCATCTCAATCAGCTTTTCGCCCACAAAACGCGCCCGGCCATAGTAGGGGGTGAAGGCGCTCTCCACCCAGCGGCGCACGTCAGCGGCGTCGTTCTCGCGCCGCCGGCGAACCGTGTCGAGAACGGCCTGGAAATCGACGCGAACCGACGACTGATCCAGGTGGATACCAAAGTCCGCGGCGTGCCGAATTGTCTGCATCACCTCGGCAGCCTGAATCAGGCCCTTCGTCGGGATACAGCCGCGGTTCACGCAAGTGCCGCCAAGCTGGTCGGGACGATTATCGACCAGTGCGACCGACTTGCCGTCCTGCTGCCCGTAATAGGCGGCAGTCAGACCAGAACCGCCGCCGATGCAGATCACGTCGTAGTGCTCAATCGCAGCCATGGTTCATCCCCGCGTTACTGAGCGGCCCGACACGTCGAGCGCCTAAAAATAAAGGTAATAAATAGCAAACAGAAAATAAAGAACATCCACTCCCCAAAACTAAACTACCAACTTGCGCCTCGACTTTAACCATGGGGCATACCCTCAAATTGACGTGAACGGTTAAACGTACGCACTCACGGGATGAGGGATGGCTCGACAGCAATCACGATTTTTCCCTGGAGACCGTTGTTGCGGCTCTCCAGTCGAGCATGAGCGACTGGGAGTCGCCACGTCGAACCTGGTAATCCAGCGGGTTGATGGAGGTTGCGTGTACCCGCACCAGCACTTGTCCCGCGTGCGGCACTGGCTTGGCTACTTCGCTAAGCTCGAACGATTCCGGGCCGCCAAATGAGTTAAGTATCTGTGCTTTCATTGTAGATTCTCGCCTAGACAAAAAGGGGTATCGGGAAGCACATCACTATGGTCACTCCCGCGTGAATACTGATGATCGCCATGGCGTAAACACGGAGCTGTCATCTTGGCGATGTCGTAAAGAGAGAAGCCAATTTTTAGTTAATCCTCTGTCTTTCAATCCTGCTGAAAGTAATCGCTAGTCTCTCCAAAACGGGTCTCTGAAAATTGGACAGGCGTACGAATCTGGAACATTTATGCGGTCAATGGATTGCTGTACGTCATTCAGTTTCTGCAGGCACTTCTTACCGCCTATGCCTTTTATGGTCGCAGGCTGATTCCAAAACCACAGGTTGGTCCAATACCCGTTATGGCCGCTCGGCAAATCTCATCTGATCTACTCGACTGCAGAAATAAGAAAGGGAGCGGCCTACGACCTGTTTCTGACTCCTACGCTGAAACATGCTCGACTCCGACGTGCAGAAACCATTGCTCGTAAGCGCTCACAGATATGTGGTGACGGTGGCTGCATGATGAACAACCAGGAGTTGGAGACAGCGTTACACCTGAAGATAAATCTAACGGTCATCATTCTGCGCAACGACGGCTACGGCATGATTCACTGGAAGCAGGCGAATATGGGCTTCACCGATTTTGGCCTGGTCTACGATACCCCTGACTTCGTCATGTATGCGCAAAGCTACGGCCCCAAGGGTCATGAGTGGAAAGCGCCGACGGCTTCCTGCCACTGCTGCAACGTTGCACCAGCGAGCCGGGCGTCAACACCGGTCTTGTCTCCAATGAAGTCGCGCCGTTCGGCGGCATCAAGGCCTAGGGTTTGGGTCGTGAAGGCTCTAAATACGGTATTGAAGATTACCTAGAGATCAAATGCATGTGCCTGAGCGTATGAGGCTCTCAAAGTAGTAAAGCGGTGTTCACGAAAACTTATCAATGACCGCAATAACTCCTTTAATCCACGCATTTATTCGGTAACAGGCACTAATGGAAAGTAAACCAATACTAAGCAGACTCGGCATTTTACCTCTTGTGCCCAGAGATCCTGCTGAACCTCACCGAGGGGCAACACCGCTTGAGCTGCTGTTTGATTTGGTTTCGGTCATTGCAATCGCCTCTGCAGCGGTAGGTCTTCATCATGCCATTTCAGCTGCCCACATAACCGAGGGACTACTGAAATTCTCAGCGTCTTTCTTTGCCATTTGGTGGGCGTGGATGAATTTCACCTGGTACGCCTCTGCTTACGACAACAATGACAGTCTACATAGAGTATTAACAATAGTGGCCATGGCCGGTTCGCTTATTATGGCCGCTGGTATCGACCGATTCTTTCAGACAAACAACATAGATATGATCGTCACTGGTTTTGTAGTGATGCGCACTGCAATGGTTTGCTTTTGGTTGAGGGCGGCCATGCACGACCCTGAACGCCGACTTACGACTTACCGGTATGCAATCGGCATAGCAATCGTTCAGATTTATTGGGTGGGATTGATGTTCTCACAGCCAATAGCTGACAATCTTTTAGTGATTTTTTATGCTGTTGGTGCATTGTTAGAGTTAGTAGTTCCGGCGTACGCAGAGAGCAACTACACCACTCCTTGGCATCGGCATCATTTGATCGAGCGGTATGGTTTATTGAATATTATTGTGCTGGGAGAAACTCTACTTGCAGGAAGCCTAGCCATTCAACGCGCAGCAAGCATTAACATAGACAAAGAACTAGTTGGCGTTGCCATCTCTTCGTTAGTCCTGATGTTCGCACTCTGGTGGGTTTATTTCTCGAAAGAAGAGCAAATTGCCCAAAAGCGTTTATCGTTAGCATTATTCTGGGGATACGGCCATCTTCTGATCTACATGTCCGGGGCCGCCGTCGGTGTAGGTGTCGCGGTACTGATAGACTCAATCTCCGGTCATTCCAGTTTGCCCGAGGCCGTTGGTTTATACACCATCGCTGTTGCGATCAGTAGGTATTTATTCGGGCTTTGGGTAGTGAGAGACCGGTTCGCACTGGCGGGAGCCGGACGCTACATATTGTTATTAACATCAGTCGTGCTTCTTTTCTCACCTCTAGTGCTACCTATCGAGGGCATCGCTGCATTATTGATAATGGGAGTTTCGATACGAAATCAATACGCATGCAAATCCGTCAAGCAAGTAACTCTTCATGGAGTTTAAGCAATGAACTCTTACCACTATCTACAGTGATTCGGAGCGGGTACGATTACTTGAACTCGTCCAATTTATTGGAAAGCGCTTGGTAGGACAACTTGGGTCGGTACTGGGCATCATAGATCAGCCCGTTACCATGGTTGTAATAGTCGTACCACTCATTGAGTGACGACCAACGATCGGTGAAGCCCCACATGGTAAACGAGTGCGCACCCTCTTCAATGCACGCTTCCAAGTAGGTCGCGTACCAAGCCGCTACAGCTTCCGGAGTGGTTGCGAAGATCTGGTGCTGGTTAATGTCCAGCTCCGACACCCGCACCTCGACACCCAGCGACTTGAAGCGAGCAATGGCCGACTTCAAGTGTGCCTTGGTCACAGACGGAGTATTGGTTGGCCAGGTCGCCTGGTACTCAGCGTTCACGTCCTCGTGCATCTGCAAGCCAATGCCATGAATGGGCACGCCAGCGGTTTGCAACTCGACCACCAGGTTGAACAGAAAGTCCTGTTTGTCACCCGCTTCTTCACAGCCCCACTCATTAATGAACAGCAGTACGTCCGGATCCACTTTATGGGCTTTACGTAATGCCCGTTCAATGTAATCACGTCCTAATGCCTGGAACCAGACGGAATCACGTAGCTGATCGGTCCAGCCCAGAAATGGCTCGTTGATCAAATCGAATGACACCATGCGACCCTTATAGCGACCAAACAGCGTCTCAATATGCTCGTCGAGGATCTCTCCCACCTCGGTTGCCGTAATGGTGCCATCGTTCCAGCCATTCCACAGCCACTGCGGGGTCGCCTCGTTCCAGGCCACGGTGTGACCATGCACGTCCATCCCATTACGCTCGGCATAGTCAATCAGCTTATCCGACTCATAGAAGTCGTAGACTCCACGGGCAGGCTGGATAAACTGGAACTTCATGCAGTTCTCAGGGGTGATCTGGTTAAACTCATTGCCCAGAATCGCGCGGTACTGCTTATCGAACACCATCGGGTAGGTGGCCACCGCGGTACCCATGCGGAACTTACCGGCCTTGTCACGCAAGGTGCCCGCTGTCTTAGGCACACTGCGCACTGAAGTCTCTTCCACGGTACCGGTAGTGGTGATTTGGGTGATTAGGAACGTCGCACCCACGTTCGCTTCATCCAGGCTTAGATAAACCACCCCATCGTCAAACAGCCCCAGATCCGCCTGACGGGTAACTTCCACACCGTTGGTCAGGAACACAAGCTCGGTGCCCTCACGCTTGAAGGTGTAAATCACATTGGTGCCTACACTGGCAGCAGCATTTCCCCCCTCGGTATTGTCAGGGTGATACATTGTCCAGTAACACCAGTCACCATTGACGATCTGGGCTTTGAAGGTATTCAGCGCGTAGTACCACTCATCCTGCACCATCGGGATATCCCCGTGGAACATGAAGTAAGTAGCGTTGGCAGCGGTCAACGTAGCGGTGATATTGATCTCAAAGTCCCCCGCCACCTGAAAGCGCATCGCAAGGTTAAGGGACGGGTTGTGTACCGGTGCATCCCCTGAGTCAGGCAACGGCGACAGCTTCCGGTCGAGGCCTTCAAACAGCACACCACTAGATTTCACGGTGGCCCCAGAAAAACCTTCCCACAAAGAGAATGGAGAAGAAGTCACGGGAATACCTCCAAAGAAATGTACCAGTGCGTAGATGGAAACAATAGCTTATAACAACCGCTGTAATATGGCCTCTAACTATAATAGTGCCAGCGCTGTATCAGCCGCTATTCAACATAATTCCTGAGATCCCCATCTGGGGTGTTCGCCACGGAATTATTGCCGCTACCATAGTTGCCCTCGTCGTCTACTGATTCGCTGACTCGTTTCCATCAAACTCCCCAACATTAACCCGTACGTCTTGATTGATGACCAGCGACTGCTCATCACCGCCGGGCGACAGGATCAGAGCCCACCATGATCAACTTGACCTCTTTGTGCTGCTGCTCGAACGCTAATCATAATGTACTCCCCACAAGAGCAGATTGAGGGGTTGAAGTGGCAGTTAACTCCGCCTGAGGAGATGTATTAGCCGTGTGCAGCTTTCGCCAGGTTTGCGGTGACAAGCCTGTTTCGCGTCTAAATACTCGACAAAAGTGTGACTGGTCACAAAAACCGAGACTAAGCGCAATTTCGCTTAATGGGTGCGCGGAACAGAGCATATATCGCTCTGCTGCCTCCACTCGCTTAGCCGCCACATACATTAATGGCGTCATTCCGGTCGTCTGCTTGAACGCATGCGAAAAATGGCTGACGCTCAAACCCAATAACGCAGCCAATTCGGTTGTACGAATGCAGTGGTCAAGATGCTCATTTATGAATTCATCGACACGTGAGATCTGCCATCGTGCCAATCCTCCCTTGTGTATGCGCTGCGACCCTTCGCTGTGATTCTCAATCGCTAGCAAGGCGATCGCCTGATTCAAATAAGTCGAAGCGATGTCGTGATCGTGATCAATCGCTCGCTCCGCTTCTGTTAGCAACGTCAGCAGTTGCCTATTCTGTTTCAAGCACTCGTGACTAAAAGAAGAGGTACTGCTCACTGGGTAACATGTGCTGGCACTCCCGTTCATAGCTCACGCTCCTTGGCCAAGGGCAAACTCTGATAACTTGCTTAATTCGTCACCATGAGTAGCACAGGATGGCGTTAGCGCGGGGCCTCACACAGCCCCAAATGGGGAGGCATAAAACAACACTAAAGGGGGGCGTTACTCAAGATCGATAATTCCGCGCTGAATGCTAATAGTCACCGCATGTGTTCTATTGTTGGCTCCGAGTTTGTCCATGATATTGCGGAGATGCCCTTTTACTGTTTCCTCACCTATCGCCAGAGCGACAGCAGTCTCCTTGTTCGACAAGCCGCGAGCGACACATTCCAGTACCTCAAGCTCCCTGCCGGTCAGACCTTCCTGATCAATATGGGCCGCCAGCTCAGCCGCAATCTCCGGTGGGAAACGCCGTTTACCGGCTGCCAGAGCGCGTATTGTGTCAATGAGCTCACGGCGCAGCATACTTTTTAAAAGGTAGCCGCGCGCACCCGCCTTGATCGCTTGCAACGCCCTTACATCGCCTCGGTAGGTGGTGAGTACCGCGATGTGTGCTTGCGGAAACTCCGCCATGATAGCGCTAATGGCACAAATGCCATTGAGCTCAGGCATCTGAACATCCATAAGCGTAACGTCCGGTTGCGTTGTCCGGTACAACCGGATTGCCTCCAGCCCGTTGGATGCTTCACCCACCACATTTATGTCTTCATAATTGCCCACTACTGCCGCAATACCCTCGCGTATCAGAGGATGGTCGTCGACTACCAATACAGTGATGGGCTTCTGATGAACGACCATAGGTTTACCCTGCCCTGATTGAACGCTTGTGTTTGTCATCGTTTGTATTTTCATAGGCAATTGCGCCTGATAGTGACAATCTAATACGCGTACCGCTCCGGGCGCTGCTCACGATCATCAGAGTTGCCTCAATTCTTTCGGCAAGCTCATATATGCCCCTCAAACCGCCGTGCCCAGGTCTCCCGCGCATTCGTTGGTAGAGTGGATCAATGCCAACTCCGTCATCGACAACAAGCATCTCGAACCTGTCCTTAGCGTAGGTAAAGGTAACGGAAATCTGCGTAGCCTTTGCATGAAGCAATGCATTGAAAACCGCTTCTCTACCCACCTGATAGAAAACATCGCGAACCTCATTGCGCAGCGGCAACGGCTGACCCACATTGCTGACGCGATAGGTCACAGAATCCGAAGCGTCGGTCTCCTGCTGTAACAGTTGGAATGCGACAGCCAGATCTTCCGCGGGAGCTATTTCGCCGCGCAACCCCGTAATTCGTTCCCTGCCCTCGGCCATCACTTGATCAGCCCGGTCCAACGCACGTTCCATCGCATGGCGGGCAAGAGACTCTTTAGGCAGACTGTCGGCAACCGCCTGGAAGCTGAGCATCATGCCCTGCACGCTTTGCAGTAAGGTGTCATGCAACTCGCGTGCGATGCGCTCACGCTCATGAAAGCGCTCTTCCAGGCGTGTTCGAAGGACTGCTTTTTCCCTTTGCGTATAAACACGGGATATCCAGAATACGAGCGCTAGCAACGCCCCTGAAAAGAGCAGTAAAAACCATGGACGTAGATAGAAAACCTGGGGAACGTTGACAATCAAAGCTTCCTTAGGACGATGAAATTGCCCTCTCTCGTCAAGCACACGAACATGGAATTCGTAATCATCTGGTCGAAGGCGTGAGAAAACCGCTTGCCTGGCACGCCCTGCATCGACCCATTCTGAATCATGACCACTAAGACGATATTGAAAGCGCATGGTCTCTGGTGCGGTGAGGTTTAACGCTGAATAGCCAATAACCAGCCTTTGCGGTGGTGCTGATAAACGAACAGGTGCGGCGGAGATATCAATGTCGACACCATCGGCTATAAGCGCCTCGATGGTAATGACAGGTGGATGTGTCATATCACTTGGTTTATGGGGATCAACACGGACGACGCCTTGTCCGGTAGCAAACCATAGCGAGCCTTCAGGCGTAGAGACCCCAGTAGGCAGTGGCAATACTTTGTGGGGATCCATGGGTAGTCGGCCAATGTGATCGTGAGAGCTGTACAACAGTGTTTCACCGCCAGCTATCACACGATCAATCTCCGCTGCAGGCAACTTAAAGATGCCACTGCGGCTATGAACCCAGATATCCATCCCGGATTCTCCAGCGTTCTTATTGGCCGGCACGGCGATTAAGGCGTAGATATTCTGAAATGATCCGGCAGCCGGCACATCTAGACGATGAAAGCGTCCATCCTTTAGGTAGGCCAGACCATGTTGACCACCTACCCAAGTGCGTTCAGGCAGATGCAGCATGGCTGTGACATGGCCAATGTCCAGTCCTTCCTCGTAGCTCCAGCGCTCGAACTTATGCTCTGCAAAGGACACCAAAAGGTTGTCCCGGTAGCCGAACCACAGTTTCCCTGATGGGTCTCGGGAGGCGCTCACAGGCATTACCTGGCGCTCCGAATCACTTAATGGGTCAATGTTATGCCATTGCTGATCAGCCCAGACGAATAGACCTTCTCTGTTGACGGAGACCCATATATCGCCATTTTTTCCTACCGCCATTGTCCTAATGGCAGATTCCGGTGTGGATTCGACAGGTAATGCTGCGACGCGTACCAGCTTATCGCCCGAAAGTGAGAAAACGCCCTGATGCCCACCAATCAACAAGCCGTGTTGCTGACTGTTCACCAATGAGTTGATCGGCATGTCTAATTCAAAGGTGGAATGGCTAGCATTCCGGAAGCCCGTCAGTTGACCGTTGTTGGAGCCGACCCAGAGTGAACCATCACCATCTACTGCCAGTGCAGTACTGCCCACGCCTGTAGATAAAGCGAGGGGAGCCAGGGATTTACGCTGGAGTCGATCCAGGCCTGCATCCGTACCTACCCATAGAGTGCCATCACGGTCGATGAGCTGAGCCAATACATAATCGGAGCTAAGTCCGTCACGAGCGGTGTACGAGCTAATTACATCTCTACCCTCTGCAGGCTCATGCATCTGTCCGGCAGTAAGGTAGTGCAAACCGGATCCAAGCGTACCCAGCCAGGCGTCTCCCTGCTCATCCAGAACGATACTGTTCGCGCTTGATGTCGGTATCTCTTCAAACTTGATGCTGGCAGAGCCTATTTTTATCACACGAAGTACACGCTCCCTGGAACGATCAGTTATCCACACATCGCCTAAGGGAGATGATGCTATTTCGCTGATTGATTGACTCCTAATGCCCGTTCCCATGAACGAAGATGCATCCGGGGGAAGCATATACAGCTCTTCTTCGCTCGCTGCCCAGATATATCCATCTACATCCACATGTACCGCTCGAGCATGGAGGCCAATAAAGCCCATTTCCTTGCCAATCTGGCGCCATCCCGTGCCATCATGGCGCGCTAGCCCCTCATCCGCCGCGACCCAGACTTGCCCCTGCTGATCCTCGGCAATGCTGTATACCACCCCGTCCGGAAGACCTGGATCAACCGGTTGCATCATGCCATTTGCGTTGATCAAGCGGGCTCCACCGATACGAAACCCCACCCACAGCCCTTCCGCCGTGCTGGCAAGCGCAGAGACCACGCCTAGCGGCTCACCATCAGCAGGCTCGAATTTCTCGAACTCAAAACCATCGAAGCGATACAGGGAACCACGGGTACCCAGCCAAAGGTACCCATCTGCGGTTTGCGAAAGCGCTCCCACTGCACTCGGGCCCTGGTCGCTGGCGGTCCAGCGGCGATGGTCCATTTCGTTCGAGATGCGCGCCACAGCACTTGAGCACGCAAGACAGCCAAGCACGAGGCTCAGCATCAAAATCACGTATGTTCGCAAGGAATACACCTACAGCGTCTTTTAAGCACCAAGGCCGTTGCGAGCTTTTAAAACCAGCCCAACTGCTGCTGGAGCCATTCGATAATTCGATCGGCGACACGCTCCCAGCCTGGCTGCGTAATCAACAGATGACCGTGCCCAGGAAACGAGATGTAGTCTGTCGGCGCCAAGGACCGTCTCTGATAGAAATAGTTGGCTAAAACCACAGAACTGGCAACCATTCGATCATCAGCAGCCGAGATCAGTAATAGCGGCCCTCGCTCCTGAGTGAAAAGTAGCTTAGCGCCCACGCCCAGTGCTGCCGTTATCATCAGTGTTTGCGGGACTCTGCCTACAAATTTTTCATATAGCTGCTCGGTTGCATGCTGGGCTCCTGGATAGGCAACCCGTCGTGAAAACTCACTGGGCGACATGCGCAGAAAGCGCATTCCATCTAGCCGCTCAACTCTGGCGGTAAGTATCTGTAGCAACGAAAGAATGCCTGAAAAGACCTGCTGTGGCGGCCGGGGAGCAATCGCGATGCCAGCCACGCCCAGACCACGATCCATCAGCAGTTGAACCACCAACCCGCCCATCGCATGGCCAATCAGAATAGACGGCACCGGAAAGGCGGCAATCTGCTCCGCGTAGAAATCCACCAAACGTTTAAGAGGCGACGATCTGCCGTTTTTGCAATGCAGAACTTGATACCAACCCTGCTCGCCTGGGGCTGGCAGCGACAGGACACTGCAGGCGTAACCGCAGGCCTTGAAGTGGCGCTCGAACTTTTCCCATGCCGTTGGGTTTAGCCAGTCGCCTTGAATAAAACAGATATGGTAGTCCACGATCGGCAATCAGTAGCCTGCTACATGCATTGAAGGGTGCTTTATCACAAGCTCCACGTCCTGCTGATGAAAGCGTCGCGCATCTGCGTTTGCTCGGGGCTTTTTTCGATCTACCGTGTGCAGATCGCCATGCTTATTTGTCATGACGTAGCTCCGTCATCGTTACCTTGTAGCCAGCCTTCAAACCAGCCGGTGACCATCGGCATAAAAACGTAAACCACCAGCAGGACGATGGTGGCCGTGATTAATAGGCCGCTAGTAAAGTATCCACTCAGCCAAGGCAGGTTCGCGAATACCAGGCGCCAAGCTAACGGCACCAGCAGGCTAAGCGGTAAAATCACTAGAAAAGTTACGCATGCCTGCTTCCAGCGCGGCGGCTTGGTATTTGTCTCCGTTGGAGTAAACCAGAACTCGTTCACAGTACTGGCTTCTGTTTGGTCGCCATCAACCAGCAGCGACTGCGCCTCATTGATCAACTGTTTGCGTTCAACCGAGTCGAGCCATACCTGCAACCGCTGAGTACAACTGAATCGCAAAACGATGGTGAAAAGCGTCAATTTTGCGCTTCGGCTGCGCATCACATTCACACCCAGGTGACCCTCGAACTGCTTGGCGACATCCATGATCCGGCGTAGCCATGCTTCATAAGAATTAAGCTGTGCGGTGCGCACACGGTGGCGAACGACCAGCGTCACAATTTCGGGCAACTGTTGAACCATGACAGTTAACTCCAGAATCATAGATTTCGTACCCGGCATCGTGCATCGCCGAGAGCGCATCAGGAAACAATCCCAGCAGTTCGGGATAGGTGTGACCCAAAAAGCTGTTGGTCGATGAAGAACAGCTAAGAGCTGCTGGGGGTTAAGACTTCAAGCTTTGGGTTCTGCATAGGGCTCACCTTTACAAGTGCAATGGGTGTCGTAATAAGTCTTTTGACTATTGCAAAGCTCTGCCGCTGATTCTTGAATGGCTGTCTTAGGTTGGGATAAGAGTGAGATGAGGACGCCCGAACAAACTTCGAGCGTCCTCAAATATCAACTACGGATAAACGCCAGCACGTCGGCGTTGAACTTATCGGCATCAATCTGCGCCAGCCCATGCGAACCACCGGGGTAAACTTTCAGAATGCCGTCATTGACGATCTCAGCAGCCAATTCAGCAGAAGCCGCGAGCGGGACGATCTGATCATCATCGCCGTGGATGAACAATACGGGCTTGTCGATGGCTTTCAGGTCAGCGGTATAATCAACTTCGGAGAACTCGTGAATGCAGTCATAGTGCGCCTTGATCCCGCCCTGCATACCCTGCAACCAGAACGCATCCTGAAGCCCTTCATTGACCGTGGCCCCTTCCCGATTGAAACCGTAGAACGGGACGGTCAGGTCGCGGAAAAACTGTGAGCGATTCGTGGCAGTCCCCGCACGAATGCCGTCAAAGGCGTCCATTGGGGTACCGTTAGGGTTGCTGTCGGTTTTCAGCATCAAAGGCGGCACTGCGCCAACCAATACGGCTTTAGCCACCCGCGCAGAACCATGGCGTCCGATATAGTGCGCCACCTCACCGCCGCCAGTGGAATGACCGATCATGATGATATTGCGAAGATCCAGATGCTCAAACAGCTCGGCTAGATCGTCCGCATAACGATCCATATTGTTGTCATCCCAGGTCTGCTCCGAT
The DNA here is from genome assembly GCF_001882345.1 of Halomonas sp. QHL1. Lineage (GTDB taxonomy): Bacteria > Pseudomonadota > Gammaproteobacteria > Pseudomonadales > Halomonadaceae > Vreelandella. The sequence continues at coordinate 519,915 of NZ_MINL01000001.1, read as the reverse complement.
CGCCCATGGCCCCGGCGATCATGCGCAATAACCCGATAGCCCTGCTGGCCGAAGAACAGCATCTGGTTATCCCAGGCGTCTGAGGAAAGCGGCCAACCGTGGGAGAAAAAGACTGGCTGGCCCGAGCCCCAGTCTTTATAGAAGAGTATGACGTTATCGCTGGTAGTGAACGTAGTCATGGATATGGCTCCTGTGGGGGTGAATGCCACAGGAACGGTACAGCGCTAGTCAAAACTGCTATAGAACAAGAATGTCGCGTTTGAATGAATACAGGTTTAGCGAACTAGCTCATGTAGTCAGACAAGCATGTACAAAGCGAAGCGTGGTGTTCTCCTGTAGCAGTTCGACTTTGACAAGGTCATTGCCAAGCTACCCAAGTAATCAGGAACACTTCTCAAAATCCTAATCGCTGCTACGTAGCAGCGCTTCTGGTGGCAACCAAGAAAGGTTTTTGATAGCGCAGAGCATCGCGCTTCGGCGGTACCTGGAAAAGGCGGCCATATTCGCGAGTAAACTGCGAGACACTCTCGTAACCCACCTCGAAGGCGGCATTGCTCGCCGAATAACCTTCGTCGAGCATTAAGCGGCGCGCTTCGATCAAACGAAGCCGCTGCTGGTATTGACCTGGCGTTAGCGACGTCATGTGCTTGAAGTGCTTGTGAAACGCGCTGAGACTCATGCCTGCTTCAGCCGCCAGTTGCTCCACCGGCATGCGCGAACGGTACTCGGCTCTCAAGATTGCAATGGCAGCGGCAAGGCGGCTCGCGTAGCTATCGGGGTCTGCAATAGTGCGCAAGGCGGTGCCATGTGGGCCAGACAGCAGCCAATAATGCAGTTCCTGCATGATACCGGGGCGAAGGAGCGGCGCGGAATCGGGGCGATCCAGGAGTTTCATTAGCCGTGACGCACATTCCATCACCTCGGCTTCGGTGTCTTCGGCGAATAGCGTCTGCATCTCGGATGAGCGCTGGGCACGGGCACTTCCCATATGAGCGACAAGCTCACGTAGTATCACCCTGTCTAGCTCAATTGCAACGGCGAGGTACGGCTCGCGCTGGCTGGCTTGTACGATCCGCCCAACGACGGGCATATCCGCACTTACGATCGCCGACTGCCCGGCGGACAAAACCCTCTGCTGGTTCCCCACAAGAATGCGTTTTGCGCCCTGCAGGACCAAGCAAACCAATGGTTTATAAACCGAATACAGGTCGCCCGCAGGCGCCTCGAGGCACATCATTCGCAGGCCCGGCACTGGGGTTAACGCCAAACCATCGCTATTGGCATGGTGCTTGGCGTAAGTCTGCACAGCTTGTTTGAGCGACGTCATCTGTTTTCCTCCCGCCTTTCAGCTCAAATTTAGCACGGCATAACAGGCGTTTCTCCACTCCTACAGAATAAGGCAAGTTTTGCACAGGTGCGGGCAAGCCACGCAGCCAGCGAATTGTTAAAAAGTGAGTGGCATTGAGTCCTAAAAATAGACGGAGAGTGAAACCATGAAAACATCAGGAAATACTATTCTTATCACCGGTGGCGGCTCCGGGATTGGTCGTGAACTTGCCCTTCGCTTCAATGCGCTTGGCAACACCGTCATCGTCGCCGGTCGGCGCATGGAGACGTTGGAGGAGACCATTGCTGGTCAGCGCGATATGCACGCGATGGTCGTCGATGTCGAGGACCCCAAAGCCATTACTGCCTTTGCAGAGCGTGTCGTCGCCGAGCACCCCAACCTCAACGTGCTGATCAATAATGCGGGCATTATGCGGCGCGAGGACTTGTCCAGCACCCGAGACTTAAGCGATGCCGAGCAGACGGTTGCCGCCAACCTGCTCGGGCCGATCCGGCTCACCAACGCACTGACCGACCACCTGGTAAGTCAGCCAGACGCGGCGATTGTGAACGTCTCCTCCGGGTTGGCGTTTGTGCCGCTAAGCGGCACGCCCACCTATAACGCCACCAAGGCAGCCATCCACTCCTACACAATCTCCCTCCGCGAACAGCTCAAGGGCAAGGTCGAGCTCATCGAGCTTGTACCCCCAGCGGTGCAGACAGAGCTGACGCCAGGCCAGTCGACTCGCGAAGGCTATATGCCACTTGATGATTACATCCAAGAAGTCATGACACTGTTTAGCAAACAACCGACACCCAAGGAAATTCTGGTGGAGAACGTAAATTTCCTGCGCTTTGCGGAGCGTGACGGGCACTTCGATGAAGCGGTGGAGCTACTCAGTAAAATGTAAGTTCCCATGCATCCCCAGCGGAAAGGTACCGATTGACGATGTAAAATGATCGTTTTACACTGTAGAAATGGATACTAAGACAAAGCTTATTTCTGCAGCTGAACATCTTTTCGATCGGCACGGTTTTACCGCCACCGGAATGGACAAACTAACCCAGGCTGCAGGCATGTCGAGCCGCACGCTCTACAAGCATGCTGGCAGCAAAATGGCGCTGATAACTTACGTGCTCGCAGAGCGGCATCGACGGTTTCAGCAGCGCACCGAAGTAGATAGCGTTGAGGCGCTGTTTGGCGCACTGGAAGAGTGGGTAAGGGTCGAGGGCTGTCGAGGGTGTCTTTTCCTGCGCGCTCATGGTGAAACCGGTGGCGATATACCGAAAATTGCAGATGCCGTGCTGGCACACAAGGCGAGTCTGTATGAGAAAATTCAGGAAATCGTATCGCTAGAGACCGGCGGCAAACATAATCCTGAACTGGCCGAGCAGATCCTTATCCTGTTCGAAGGCGCGACGGCGGCCGCCGTCTATCGCGGGGCGGAGTCGATAACGTCAGCGCGTATCGCTGCTTCAGTGCTCATCCAGCAGGCACGCGCATGAGCCCCAGCCTTTATCTGGGCGCTACAGGCTTTGGCCTGATCGCCGTGTGCTATGGTTTTGCTCGCTTCGCCTTCGGGCTATTTCTCCCCCAAATCGATGCCGACGTTTCCTTATCTTCCACCGTCAATTGTTCGCCTGATCACGGCCGCATTTTTGATGGGTGCGTCCAGTACCGCTCTTTGGTCTTTCGGTGGTCAGCTCGTCACCCTTCAGCTGGGTTGGAGCACGACAGGTGCGGGCTTCTCTGGATTGCTATTGGGGCAGCCGGTATCGCTGGTGCAGGTGCAGGTGCAGGTGCAGGTACGTTAGTCGCGAGTTTCGGGATCGACCGCACGCATTGGCTTTTCCTTGCGGCATTGGCGGCCGGCATTATGTTGGTCGGCACCAGTATCACTACGCCTCTATTGGCACTCTGCGGCGGCATGCTCTTCGGTGCGGCTTACATCATGCTCACCGGTGTCTATCTGATATGGGGCGTTTCTGCACTGTCTGATCGACCAGCAACAGGTCTGATGATTGGCTTTTTGACCATCGCTATCGTCCAGACTTCAGGCGCGCCGATATTCGGGCTGCTAATGGAACAGTTGAACATCGATTACGCCGTGACCATCTTCGCGTGCCTCGCGTTTACAGCCGGATTGGCGAGGGCTGGAAACGCGCAGCTCGAGCCTGCTTAAACGTGGGGCACTCAATACTTCGGCTTTTGAATTAAATAAACCTGAACGTTAACGGCCACCCAGACGAGTCGTAATCACTTGCTATCGGCAAACGTGGCGTTCTCCCCCCGAGGCGCCGATTGCGTCAGGAATAAAGTAGCTGGCCAAGCTTACGAGCGGCATATTTTGCCTGTGCACGTGTTAGCGCTGCGAAGCCCAACACAATGGCAGGCGCTAATTCAATCTCACGGCAGCAGAGCCGAAGCGGCTGTAGCACAACTCCCTGCTGTTCCGCTGCATGGATTAACATGTTTTCGTCTTGATCCGGCGATAACCACAGAATCAGGTGGAAGCCTGCATGCTCGCCACTAATGCGATAGCGTCCCGGCTTCGGCCCTCAAGGTTTCAAGCACGATGTCACGCAACGTCTGATACTCCTGCCGAGAACGGCGTAAATGCCGCAAGAAAGCAGGGCCTTGCATAAACGCCGCCAATCCCAGTTGCTCCGACACTCCAACACTACGACCAACCGTGTGCCACAAGTCGAGCACTTTTCGTTGCAGCGCTGGCGGAGCCAGCATATAACCAAGTCTCAAGTTGGAAAAAAGCGCCTGATTAAAACTCCCGCAATAGACAACTCGATTCATCGTGTCGATGGATTTTAGCGCTGGTAATGGCGCGCTTTGATAATTGAACTCGCTATCGTAATCATCCTCGATGATCCAGGTGTTGTTGCGCTGGGCCCAGTCCAGAAGCGTCATACGGCGTGTAGCCGACATGATGACGCCAAGCGGTGACTGGTGCGCCGGTGTCACATAGGCAATACGACACTCAATTTCGTTTGATATGCCACCTAAATTAAGCCCATCCTGATCAATAGGCCCGTAAAGCAGGTTCGCGCCAGCCTGTTCAAATATGTGGTGTACGGCTGGATAGCCAGGGTCTTCGACACACACATGATCACCAGGTTTTACTACACAGCGCGCGAGCAGGTCGATGCTATGGCGAATGCCGTTAGTGATGAGTATCTGATCTGCCAGACAGTCGATTCCCCGGTGGTTTCGCAAGTACTTGGCAATCTGTTCACGCAATACCCAAGCACCTTGCGGCTCAACGCTACACATCTGCTCGGGTTGCATAGCCGCCATGGCCCGCTGCAAATGCGCGGCCCACTCTGCAGGTGAAATAAGCAACGGGCTGGCAAGCCGGGCAACAAAAGGTACACCCACCTGGGCTTGGTAGTGCTTTCTTACGCTAACGGGCGCCGCTTCGACCATCGCTGGTTCTTTATGGCGGGTCACCGTTGTTTGCGCTGTGCTAACCGCTTTCAAATATCGGTCTGGGATAGTGGCACTGACTCGGCTTCCAGACCCCACTTTACGGGTGATGTAACCCTCGAGCTGCAAACGCTCAAAGACACTTTCCAACGTGCCACGCCCTACCCCCCAACGTTGCGAGAGCACGCGTGTGGATGGCAATCGGTCACCCGCCTGTAGCAACCCATTCACAATCCCATCGCGCATGGCTTGGTAGGCCAGCTCAGATTTCGTGACACCGACGGGGCTGGTGGGAAGGGGTAGGTCTAAACCAGCGGTGTTTTTTCCTTTAACCATAATGGTTCGTAGCAATCTAGTTTATATGGCTCTCTTATATGAGCCACTTTATTTCTAGCATAGCAACATATTCATGCATCATTGGTTAAGGAGTGTTCACTATGTTGCTCACTGACTATTTGTTATTCGCCATGATTGCGGCGATGCAAGTTGGCTCGCCTGGCCCCTCAACTATTCTTTTGGTAAACAACGCGCTGGTGCATGGCCCCTGCCGGGCCATCTTGATACTCACTGGGGATTTGTTGGCTATCTCCGGGCTCGCCGCTGGCTCACTACTAGGAGTCGGTGCGCTACTGGAGGCAAATCCAACCGTGTTTATGGCCGTCAAAGTTGCCGGTGCCATGTATCTGTTATGGCTAGGTATGCAGCAGTTTCGCCTGGCACAAAGGGTGCGCATGACCACGGAGCAGCCTACAACGCTGCACAGCATACCCGTCCTTTGGCGACAATCGTTCGTGGTTGGGCTCAGCAACCCCAAGGCGATTCTATTTTTCTCATCGCTGTTACCACAATTTGTAAGTGCCCAACAGGACTCGCACATTGCTGCATTGCTTCCACTAATTCTGCTATTTGTGTTTATCAAACTGATCGTGTCGAGCGCTTACGCATTAGCAGCACAAACAATGGCAATGCGACTGGCTAAACCAGGTGCCGCCGTTTGGGGTAAGCGCGCGGCAGGAGGAGTGTTAATGGCTTTTGGGATCGTAATGGGCTTCACTGCTTTTTACTAAGCACCCAGGTGTTGGAAAAAAGGACCACTTCCACCACTAGAAATACCCTACGAAAGATGTATCGCAACCTTCCCGGAGTGCGCTGCTGGACGGGCGCTGCATAGTAAAACCTTCCCCTCTGGTGGTGATATTCCCTCTGGGTAGGTCACTTCACCCGCTGTCATTGTGCAAGCGCACTCTCCACAGCTACCGCTGCGGCACCCATAGGCGGGTTGTAGTCCCGCTTTTTCAGCGGTTTCCAAAAGGGTTTCACCCGGCTGCCAGTGGGTTACTACGCTAGAATTGGCAAAGCTTACTTCTACCGCTTGTTCAGCGGGTGGTACTGCGTATGCCTGCGTTAGCGCCGAAGGGCCAAACGCTTCTGTATGTATTTGCCCAGTCGACAACCCAAGCTCTAGCGCCTCCTGATGGTAGCGCTGAACAAAGGCGGCTGGGCCACAAAGATACAGTTGCAACTCCGACAGCTCTTGATCAGCAAGAACCTGTGCCAGCGAAACCCGGCCTGGAATCCAGCCATTCGGGGCAGCCACTGAGCCCGTAACTTTTCGCCGCAAATGCAGCCCTCGCGCCTGGAGGTCGAGCAATTCCTTACCGAAAGGGGCTTCGGCAACATCGCGCACGCTCTGAATCAACGTAACCGGGCCACGACCTGTATCGGTTAGCTCATGGGCAAGGCTTACTAAAGGCGTAATGCCGATGCCACCACCCAGTAGCACCCAATGGGCGCGACCCGTGCCGCTGGCCTCCGCTGTAAACGAACCCGTTGGCTTACTGATGGTCAGCTCCGAGCCAACCTTCAGAGCCTCGTGTAAGTAACGCGAGCCTTCTCCTTCGGCCTTGATACTGATGCGGTAGGTCGTTTGGCGGCTATTTGCTGACAGCGTGTAGCTGCGCACCAGCAGAGTTCCATCCAAGCGCGGCACACGCAGCGTGATGAACTGCCCCGCTTTAAACGGAGCCAGCGCTTTGCCTTGCTGGTAACTCTTCAAATAGAAGGAACGAATCTCCGGTGTCTCCTGCATCACGGCCGCCACCTGAACTCGTTGATGAGCGGAAGGAGCAATCGCCTGCCAAGGTCCAAGAGGGTCCGCTTCAACGGCCACTGCACTGGCATGGCTACGCCAGCGCATCATTCCTGGCCTCCATACGATATGCCGCGGGGTCAGGCACCAATAGCGCTCTGCACCAGGGTAATGCGCCCCCGCAGTCTCCTCGCCCACGAGTTTGGCCTCGCCGGATAGGTGCAGAAGATCTCCGCTAACGAAATCAGGTATTACCAAGGCAGCGCGCCCACTAGCCAATACATTGCCCAGCGTGTTGAAGAACCGGTTGCCTGCAAAATCTGGCAGGATCAGGTCTGCCCCCTGACGACGAATAAATCCCGCTTGCCCACCACGATGAGAAGCATCCACCTGAACGCCCTTTTCGGTATGCGCATAGCTGCCGACGAAAGCCGTTAGTGCCCGATCGATATGCGCCAGCACCGACTCTGGCAACTGATCGAGTGTCGAGTCGCGCATGGCTACCACAGTGCCAGGCTGGGGCTGCACCGACTTCATCGCTGACCAGTCATGAATATACTGCGGGCAATTGCCAAAGGCGTGAGTTACCTCAAGATGCCATTGGCCGTTTGAGCCCAGCAACACGCCGTTGACCCGGTTACGGCGGCGTGTGTGCAGTTCGATACCCAGTAGCCCCAGACTGGTGCCGCTGCTCAGCAGCGGTGCAAGGGGATCACCCGAAGGCGGCGCTGCGTTTAGTTCGAGCCGACTCTCATCAGGCGCATGAACAAAACCCGGCATTCCCTCCAGCAGAGTGACCCAGGGCCAACCGTCACTATCTACCGCCGCTGCCGCCACAAAAGGCAGTTGAGGAAAAAAACTCTGCAATTGAGGTGTTAGAAAGGGCCGCATCACCTTGCTGCCAACTTCTGACATCTGTTGCTCTACCCCGACCACACGTTGTAGAGCAAGCTCGCCTTCATGCCACGGACTCCTGCTCACGGCATTATTCATTCTCGACTCCCTGACGGGCCGATCGCCCATACCGATTTGAGACGCTGTATCAGTTGTCTTAGCTCACCAGTCCTACCTTTGTCACTCCCATTGGTACGAAGCCTTCCAGCGCTTCGATACGCAGCAACCAGTCGCGAATATTAGGGTAAGGTTTAAGCGATACATTCCCTTCAGGCGCGTGAGCGATGTAGCTGTAGAGAGAAACCTCAGCAAGGGTGGCTTGATCGCCTGCTAGGAAAGGCTGTTGCGCCAAATGAGCATCCACAATTGTGAATAGCTCATGCGCATCGGCAATTAGCGGTTCAGGATCGAAAGGTGCATTAAAGACCGTGACCAATCGAGCCTTCATGGCCGAATTTGCCAACGGCCCAGCAGCAACAGACAACCAGCGCTGCACCTGGGCTTGTTTCAACGGGTCATCAGTCAACCAGCGGCCAGAACCATAGCGACGCTCGAGATACACCAAAATGGCATTGGAATCCGACAGGATAACTCCTTGGTCATTGAGCACAGGCACCTGAGCGAAGGCGTTCAGGTTCAAGAAAGCCGGTGCCTTGTGCTCGCCTCCGGCGAGATCGACATCGATAAAGGTGGCGGGCAAACCGAGCAGAGAAAGCATTAGCTCGATGCGGTGGCAATGGCCGGAAAGTGCGTGGCGATAAACTTTGATAGCGTTGGACATACTTGGCTCCTTCAATAAGCTCCGTCAAGAACAGGTGGGTTCAAGCGACGCCACCTAATCCTGAGCCAAAACAGGAACGGCAAGAATAGCGATTTCAATCAATAGAAAATTGCGTAAAATGAAATAATCAATCTGCCAACTGTTCGCGCAACCAGGGGGTCGCTAGCTCCAAGAAAGCCATAACGCTGGCGGGCGCACGCATGCCCAGTGCATAGGTTAGGGCCAGAGAATCAGCCGTTGGCCAGAGTGGTTCGGCGACGGGCTCAAGCAGCCCCTGCGCGCAAGCGCGACGCGCTTCTAGCTCGTAGCAGCGCACGATGCCCGCGCCTTCCATAGCCGCTCGCAGCGCTGCGGCACTTGCGCTAATGCTAAGCCTGGGTTCAAAGCGAAAGGATTGGCCTTGTGCCAGCGACCAAATAGGCACCTTCCCTTCCCATGGGCAGTGAATAAGCGCATGCCGGGCCAAGCTATTTAAGTTTTCAGGGCGTCCTGCCGTGTTCAGATAGCGAGAGCTGGCAAACAGGCCAATGCGCAAGTCGCCAAGGGACCTGGCGTAAACAGCGTTAGGAAGCGACCCCGGCATCAGGCGAATGTGAGGCGGAGCCGCTGAGTCTATCCGGTGGGGATGCTCATCAATAAGCAGACAGACCCGCAACGTCGGATGCGCCGCTTGCAACCTTAGCACCAACGGCAACAGTAGTGGCTCTATCAACGCCTGGGGTGCCTGCAAGCGCAGCGTGCCGCTGAGTTTTCTGTGCTCCTGGCGGGCGCTGGTTTCGGCGACGGCGACGGCGTGAACCAGCGCGTCGGCGTGCGCGCGCAATCGCTCGCCCGCCGACGTTAACGTGCTGCCTCTAGTTGAGCTAGTGACTAACGCGACGCCCAGGCGCTGCTCCTGAGTGCGAAGCAGGCGATGGAGTTTAGGTGCCGAGAAGTTGCTCGCCTCAGTCGCGGCTTGCACACTGCCGTGCTTGGCAATGGCAGATAGCGCCGTCAAAGACTCAAAACGCAGCGGTGACTCAGGCGAGAGCGACATAGTCAGGCGCAATATCCGAGTGCCGAGTCGGCACGTAGCCGCTCAGCAAGGAAATCAACAAAGGTACGCACGCTGGCGGCGCGCCCACGGCCCGCCGTCACCCAAATATTAATGGGAATGGCCGGTGGTTCAAAGCGCGTTAGCACTCGCCGAACTCTACCTTCTGCTTCGCTGGCGGCTACCTGGTAAGACAACAGCCGAGTAAGCCCAGCGCCCGACTCGACCGCGGTTAACGCCGCGTGAATCGCACTAATGCGCAGCCGAGGCGATGGCGTAACCTCGATACGTTTACCCTTATCCTCAAACCACCAATGGTTGCCGAAATTGCCCCCTTCAGCCACCACCGTGGGCAACGCTTCCAACTCATGTGGGTGCTTTGGCTCGCCGTGCTGTACTAACCACTCGGGGCTAGCGCAGACCACCTGCCGAACCTCGCCAACAGGCACGGTCAAGTGCTGGCAATCCGCAGGCACGTAACCGATGCGTACCGCCACATCGATGCCCTCTTCCTGCAGATTAACCGGCCGATCGATCAGTTCGGCGCGAACCTGCACATCGGGGTACTGATCCAGATAATCGACGATTTGCGGGGTGACAAAGTACTCGCCAAACAGCACCGGCGCGGTTACGTGTATAAGGCCGCGTGGAGTGAGGTAACTACCGGTTGCTGCGGCCTCAGCCTCTGAAAGCTGCGCAAGCACCTGTTGAACATCCTCAAGATAACGGCGTCCCGCCTCTGTTACACGCACTTGCCGGGTGGTGCGCTGCAATAAGGCAACGCCCAAACGCACTTCAAGCGCTGCCACCGCCCGGGTAACGCGAGGAGGCGACATTTCAAGCTGCCGCGCGGCGACCGAAAAGCTTTCTAGCTGAGCCACCGCTGCGAAAACGCGCATCTCTTCGAATCTATCCAAAGCAGCTCCATGAACAGTGGTAGAAAGCACTCTCAACATTCTACACACCCCCTAGGTGCCAAGGCAGTTTGTATATTGGTATTTTTATATGGCTTGCTGGCTGCGTTTTGGAGACGATGCTCCCTCGCGTTGCCGCCAAGCGTAGTAGCCAGTCGCCCAGACGGAGTTGAAAGTAGACAAACGGCAGTCGGATGCAAGCGGGATTCTGCCTGTTGCTGTGGCCGTTCGCCGGCATACGCTGCCCGAGGGTGTCGGGGAGTGTCCGGCGGGGGCCCTCTCAGTGCGGGGCGGGAAGCCAGCTCCGGACGACGCCGCCATAGGTTCCCGGTTCGGCGGGCTCGATGGCCCGGCCTCTGACGCCGAGGACCCCGGTCCATGCTTTGTGGATGAGGTCGTAACTGTCGACGTCGTCGTCGGTTTCGCCGGGCTCGCGATATGCCATCCAGCTATCGTCTCCCGCATGAAAGACGTCGAGCAGGTAGCGCGTGCCGTCGCGCACCTGTACATCGTTCTCCGGGGTGCAGCCGTACTGTCGGAGCGAGTCGACGAATTCCGCGACGAGGTCGAGCTCGCCCATCTCAAGCACCGGATAGAAGTGCCGACGGTGGTAGTCGAAGAGCCTTGGGGAGTCCTCGACATAGAGAGGGAAGCGATGATTTCCGGTGGGGATGTAGGCGATATGGGTGGCGAGATAGGCCTGGTCGATAAAGTCCTCGTCCTCCGCGCCGTCCTCGAAGGTCTCCACCTCGTCAAGCGGGTAGGTCTTCAGATACTCCCAGAGGGCAGGCGCGAAGGCCCTCATCTCCTCCGTTGTCTCCAGGCCGGGAACCGTCTGCACCTCGATGAAGAGCAGACTCCAGATGACGAGGTCGAAGACCTCCTCGTCGTCCGTCTCGTCGGTCCCGTCCAAGACCGGCTGGTAATCGATTCCCATCACTGCTTCCAGAGACGGTCCACAATCCCGAAGCGCGGCGTTGGTCAGATCGACAATCTTGCCCGTATGCGGGTCATCCGGTCCGAGCTGCGTGTGTGCGTAGACCGCGAGCGGCACCACGTCCTTAAACTCGTCGCAATCCATGGAGTCCAGCGTGCGATCGAGATAGGGCGAAATCAGCCGGGACAGGTTCCTCAGCGCGGCCTCGCGCGCGCTCCTGTCCAGTTCGGGATCGTTGGCGCTGGAATAGGTCACCTCGATCAGGGAGGCGACCGAATCCTCCCAGAGGTCTTCCGCCGCGGCCGGGTTCCGTTCGTAGAGAGCGATCATCTCCTCCACCCCGAGCCAAATCGAGCGCACAGCGTCCTGCGCCTCGCTCGGGGACCACGGCTCGGGATCCAGGCTCTCGGCCACCTCAGCTCCCGGTCGCCACTCCTCCGGCAGCGAATCGATGTCCGGAAAACATGGCGGACCAGCGTGAGCGATAGCGGAAAACGATAGTGAAAGCACAGAGAACCGCAGCTTGCCGAACGTCTGCATGCCGATACCTCCGCTCTTATTGTTGCTTTTTTTGCACTTTAATTTTACTTCGTCTCGAGTAAAATGCCAGGCTTTACGATCGACATGTGTTTACGAACCACACCTTCGCAGCAGCGGGCGAGGCGGAACGTCAGGATGGATCGCCATGCGAATGCCCATCTCCTCGGCCACCGGAATGATGGCGCGCAGGAAATAGCCGGTTTGGGGTCGGAATCGAGTATTCCCGCGCGCATACGGTGTGAAGTGGGTCGGTACCGGGAATCACTCGGTTCAACCCCCTCATTCGGCACCCTGATGAATGAGGTGGGCTGATTACTCATGTTAATCAGGCACCATCCCGTCAGTCTCTCCTAGACTATGTTATCTCTAATAGAGGAGGTAACGTGATGGCACGCAACCCAATCCAGTTTCAGTCCGGCCTGTCATTGCCGGCATTTCTCGAGCATTTCGGCACGGAAGCGCAATGCCAAGCAGCCCTCCTCCATGCCACGCACCTGCCGTTGACCACCTGGTTTCTGGCCATCTATCTGCTGACCCAGCGCAAGAGCGGCATCGTCCATGACTGCCACATCACAGGGGGTGGGCGTGCCAGTGTGGAGAACCCCGAGTTCAACTGGGTCAACACCCTGCTGGGCAACGTCAAGAATGCGATCACCGGCACTTACCATGCCATCCGCGGGCAGCATGCCCTACGCTACCTGGCCGAGTTCGAGTATCGGTTCAATCGACGCTATGACCTCAAGGCCATTATCCCGCGCTTTCTGACGGTGGCGGCAAGAACGCCGCCGATGCCGCACCGGTTCCTGAAGATGGCTGACTCTTATGCGTAATCAGGTCAATAAATCCCTCCAAACAGACAATCACCAAAATAAATTAATTATGCGAAATGCGATCTCAATAGCTTTACTATCGCTGTTGGTTACCGTAACTATGATCTCGTGCAACTCAACGCCTCTGGATCAGTACATAACAGATAAGAAAAATCAGGCCGGAATTATTGGGATACAGGCGGGGTACGTAGGTCCAAATGGAAATGAGTGGCACGGCAGTTACGGCTTCAGAAATTATAAAACAGGCGAAGCCGTCAATGATAGTACGCTCTTTATGATAGCCTCCTCTGCCAAACCTGTAACGGCATTGGCTATCTTAAAGCTACATGATGAGGGCAAGTTAAATTTAGACGATAACATTAACCGTTATATCCCCTTCTCCGTTGTCAATCCTCATAGTCCTAGTAACTCCATAACTTTTCGAATGCTTTTGTCCCACACCTCCACCATCCAGGACAACTGGGAGGTGCTTGATCCTCTTTATACCATTGAAGAAGGTGGTGATTCGCCGCTTGTACTTTCGGATTTTGTACAGGATTATTTCACTATATCGGGGGACTATTATTATCCAAAGAAAAACTTTTACAAAGAAACTCCCGGACAATATTGGTCCTACAGCAATATGGGTTACGCACTGCTTGGGTATGCGGTCGAAGAGATTTCAGGGTTGAGTTTTTCTGAATATATGAACCAGGAAATCTTCGAACCGCTGGAAATGATGAATTCATATTGGTTTCTCAACAATATCCCTCACCAAAATATTGCGCGACCTCACCAGCTGCCCGTTGAAGAGGACAAAGATATTACACCTAAAATGCTACCTCATTACGGTTATCCGGCTTTTCCAGACGGACAGCTGCGAACAACTACGAAAGACTATCTGAAATTTATAAAACTCATTGTCGACGGTGGACGCATAAACGGAAATCAATTCATTTCCGAAGACCTTATTAAGCAATATCACACGATTCAATATCCTTCGGTGCACCAGTACCAGGCGATATCGTTTAATTATAATGAATTCGAAGACTGGATGTATTATTTGTTCATGCGTCGCCTTCCATCTCATACCGGAAGTGATCCGGGAGTAGCTTCTGTAGTATCGTTTGATCCTGAGCAAAAAACGGCAGCAGTTGTTTTTGTAAACTCTCCCCCCAATACAGTCATAGGTGGAAAAACTTTTTATCTGGATTTGCCAAAGAGATTATTGAATGAAGCTGCAAAGTAGGGGCTTGCTGCTCTGAATATCGACATTCACTTTCCACGCCTAGTAGATGCCATAGCTTTTTTGAATATCTCCTCTTAATATTATGCATTCAGTGTAAAGGCATATGGGCCACCCTACTGATCCAGGTGGAGTGTTATTGAGCAAATCTGACAATGGCAGATAGTCGTTTATGTTGGCTCACGATAGCGGAAGTCCAGACTCCCCCTGTCGTTTGTGAGAAGGTAACGTTTGATGCCCCCTGTCCGCAGGATTAGGACCAATAGGCGAGTCTCTTTTTTGCCTGTATGGAGGCGCTGTTCGCTCCCAGCCGTGCCTATTCGCATAATACAGATGACCAGTAGAGTCCGAAGCAATCACTCTGAAATGCCAGCCTACTGTCAGCCACACAGATAGCGCTGAAGGCGTCAGCAAGTGACGCCCTAAGTCATCACCTAATGGGGAGCATTTACTAAGGTAGGCCCGAGCGCAGTATAAGCAGGATACCTGTATGAGCTTCGAGATTAGATGTGCGAGGTCGCCCGCGACGCAGCCTCGGCGGTCGGTGACAAAATAGCTTCGAAATTGAACTAGCATTTATCTGATACGATTTACTTAGTCATAATATGAATCTATTATTACGGTCACACCCTTCAATTCTTAAAAGTACTCTAATGCTAAAGCTATAAGTTTAATTGCTTGGCTAGCTTTCTCACTTAAGATAATTTTTTACAAATTATAAATTAACTCTATAACTGAAAATTATTTTACAGGCCGTTCATAATCACTTCATATAAAATAAATGCCTTCATTAAATCGAAATAAATCACTATCAACTTGCCTTATAATAATATGGCTTATAGTGTGCTAAATACTAAGACAAGCCTAAAGTAAAAGCTTGAACAGCGGCTTGCGAGTGACGGAACAATAACACTATATACGTTAAGAAAATAAAATTAACGACTTGAATCCAGTCGATGGATGATGAATTACAAATTTAATCGTAGCTTAGTAAATGACCAGAAGTGTTCTTCTTATACAGAGATCCAATCAAAAATTTGATGCCTTGGATTTGATCTATCTAGAGCGTAGGAATACTATCAACGAATATATGTAGGAAATTTACGTAGGAAAAAAATTTGCCATTATTTATTGCAAAATTTGTCATTTTCCATTGCAAACGACAAAAATTGTCGTTTGCACTTCATCTTGGCATAAGCGTAACGGGAAAACAGTGACTCGCAACCACAATTCCACCTCATTGTGGCATAATATTTCCACTATATATTGGCATAAAGTCAAACGATCGTATGCTAAAGTTGCCAAATGACGTAGCTTAACGACGAATTTTCGTTACTCGATAAGTATACTCACGAGCTGCATAATGATAAGTATCTCTTTTAGCGAGTGGTGCTAATTCAGGGGAAAGATCAATGACCATTGTAGCCACCGGAAAGTACTGGGCATGGAACTAGAGTTGGCTAGGGCCATCGGCGTCCAAGTAGTGTTCTAGGGTAAAGTCGCCATCGCAGAGGAGATCCTGAAGCTGTTAAAGGTGTAATGATCGGCGAGGTTCATAAAAGGTGAATGGCGTTTATTACTCGTCATCAACGAGTCCAGCAGCTCGCAACCTACCCTTTAGACGCTGGTTCTCCTCTATCAGGTCAGTCGCCAGGGCTGCTAGCTCGGGCGCTGCCTCGAAGTCACGCTCCAACTGGCACATCCGTCGGGCACGGGTCAGGTCGCGGCTTGTAAAACGCCAGTTCGCAACATAGGGCGAACCATCGGCTAACAAGCCGCTCTCAATGCGTTCGACGACCCAATCAGGTTTCACCGAACAGGCGCGAGCTAGATCCTCAAGCGTAAGGGTCGCCTCATCAATCAATTCGCCGCTAACGGTATGCTGCTGTGCCATGTGCTAGCCTCCCTTTCGTTGGCGCGGATCAAAAGCGAATTCACGTGCCATGGTTTTATATAGTTCTCGTGCCTTATCGGTATCAGCCGGGGGTAGGACCACTTTAAGTTCCACATAAAGATCACCCGGCTCCTTACCTGGAATTCCACGCCCCTTGAGGCGCAGCTTACGACCGGTTTGAGACCCAGCAGGCACCTTGAATCTCACCATTCCTGACGGTGTTGACGTTTCGATGCTCGCTCCTAGAGCGGCTTCCCAAGGAGTTATTGGCACCGTTTGATATACATCCCGCCCCTCGACCCGATATTGCGAGTCTAGCGAGAAGTGAATCTCTAAATAAAGGTCACCCGATGGGCCGCCCCCAACACCAGGACTGCCCTGTCCCATAAGACGAATATGTTGGCCTGCCTTGATACCCTTGGGTATCTGAACACTGAGAGTGTGCTCCCGAGAGGCCACACGGCCCTGAGAATCCACCTGCGGCACTTGCAGAGTGATCGTACGGCTAGCGCCGTGGAAAGCATCTTTCAAATCGATATTGATCTTGGCATGACGGTCTTCGCCCCGCATCTGATAGCTACGGCCCTTTTGCCTGTGCCGGCCGCCTTGACCAAACAGGTTGGCAAAGAAATCACTGAACTCACCGAGATCAGCCTCCTCGAAACCACGTCCACTGAACTCAAAGCCCGCATCCCATTCTGGAGATGGCTGGAAATCCTGCCCCGATCGATACTGCTGGGCCAGCTGGTCATAGGCGAGACGTTTCTCCGGATCCGATAGCACCGCCTTGGCTTCGTTAACCTCTTGCATGCGCTGTTCAGCATCTTGTTCTTTACTGACATCGGGATGAAACTTACGCGCCAACTTACGATAAGCCTTCTTGATCTCCTCGGCCGTCGCGGTCTTCCCCACCCCCAACACTTGGTAGTAATCCTTAAATTCCACTTATGAAAGCTCCGGCAAAGGTCCGTATAAACGACCATACTCATATGAAGAAGGTTGTTAGTTATTTTTCTTTCTGCGTCCGCAGTTTATTGTGGCCGACCAAAAGCAACATCTTATGGGTAGGTATAGCGTAATTTTTCAGATTATAAAAATTTAATATAGTAAAAAAGCATTAAAATGCGAAAAAATTGAGATAACGCAATTAATTTAAAAAAATCCCAACAACTTGATTGATCAATATTACTGCTATTGACTATACATAAGGTAAAATTGTTTTTATAAAAGCAATATGATTAAAGAGGGATAGTTAGAAACAGAATACCACTAGCTTTGAGGCCACATACGAATGTTCTTCGACGATACTCAGCACGAAGACCAAGATAGGCTTGTACGTGCTTCGTTGGCGGGCTTGACCCTTGGCATTTCGCCCGCCTCAGTCATACTTACTTACCTGGATTGGCTATCTAGCCTAGCACTGTCGCCTGGGACTCAGACCCACCTTGTGCTTAAAGCCATGAAGAAACAGCTACGTTTAATTTCTTGGGCAAGCCATTCAGCACTCAACCCTGACGCTGAACCCTGTATAGAGCCATTACCTCAAGACCGACGTTTTCGGGATCCTGCTTGGCGACTCTTCCCTTACAACATAATTTACCAAAGTTTTTTACTCAAACAGCAGTGGTGGTATAACGCCACAACCGGTCTACGCGGACTATCACCTCATCACGAACAAGCAGTTGAGTTCGGTGCGCGCCAATGGCTTGATGTGTTCTCGCCTTCTAACTATCTGCTTACCAACCCTGTCGTCATCAGAAAAACCTTGAAGAGCGGCGGTGCCAATTTACTCAATGGAATGCAGTACTGGTGCGAAGATATTCAGAATCACACTCTTGGTAAGAAGCCAAAGGGTACTGAAAATTATGTGGTCGGGCGCGATGTTGCGGTCACACCAGGCAAGGTCGTATACCGTAATCATCTGATTGAGCTAATTCAGTACTCACCTGGCTCCGAGAAGGTTTACTCGACACCTTTGCTGATTGTGCCAGCTTGGATCATGAAGTATTACATTCTGGACCTTTCGCCTCACAACTCTCTGGTTAAGTACTTGGTCGAACGAGGCCATACCGTTTTCATGATCTCCTGGCGTAACCCTACGGTAGAAGATCGTGACCTTGGAATGGATGACTATCGACGGCAGGGTATTCTAGAGAGTCTCGATGTTATTGGAGACATCGTGCCTCATCAGAAGATTCATGCCGTAGGCTATTGCCTGGGAGGGACCCTGTTGGCTATCACCGCCTCGGCCATGGCGCGTGATGGTGATGATCGTTTGGCTTCGTTAACACTACTTGCCGCCCAGACCGATTTTCGGGAGGCCGGTGAGCTGATGATGTTTATCGATGAGAAGCAGCTCACTTTCCTTGAGGATTTGATGTGGGCTCAGGGTATTCTTGATACCAAGCAAATGTCGGGGGTGTTCCAATTATTGCGTTCCAACGATTTAATTTGGTCGAGACTTGTCAATGAGTACCTACTTGGCACTCGACAACCTATTAACGATCTAATAGCTTGGAACAGCGATGCGACACGCATGCCCTACCGAATGCATTCGGAATACCTGCGCAATCTCTTTCTGAACAATGATCTGGCTGAGGGCCGTTTACGGGTGGATCACCGGCCGGTGACGGTCAGCAATATTCAAGTGCCGATTTTCTGCGTTGGCACCGAGTGGGATCATGTCGCACCATGGCGATCTACTTACCGTCTGAACCTACTTTCGGACGCACCAGAAATCACTTTTCTACTAACCAATGGTGGCCATAACGCGGGTATCATCAGTCCCCCAGAGTATTCTCATCGGCATTACCGTATGGCCACCGCCATCCAGGGCGATACCTATATTGACCCAGATACCTGGCTGGAACGCACGCCCCGCCAACCTGGTTCATGGTGGCCTGCATGGCAATCATGGCTAGCTGAACGCTCAGGGCCATTTGCTCAGTCGCCCAACGTCGGATCTAAGAGCTATCCCTCTCTCGCGGACGCCCCAGGTAGCTATGTACATCAAGAGTGAGCCAAGTGTGAGCAGTATCAAGAGACGTGCTTCGAAAATGATCTATTATAAATTAATGACTAACTCACATCGCTGGAGGCTATATAGCTATGCAAGATAGTACACAAGACAGTACGCAAAATAGAAAGGCCCTGCTAGAAGGCCTGAGGACAGAACTTCAAGAGCGGCTTCAGCGCTACAACGATCATCAGCATCGAATCAGTGGCGCCCTGGAGAAAGACCTTGAAGAGCAGGCAACGCAAGCTCAGAATGACGAAGTGGTTGAGCAACTTGAAGATGAAGCTACGTCAGAGCTCACCCAGGTAGAACTCGCCTTAGCGCGTATTGAGGCGCAACTGGGTGATTACTGCGAGGAATGCGGAAGTTTAATTGCGCCAGAGCGCCTGAAAGCACTGCCCTATGCCACACGCTGCAAAGGATGCAGTATTATATAAAAATAGGGTTCGCCCTCTGACCGATACTTTTCGATTACTTAAGTTAAGGGGTGATTGTTGAATTAATTAGGGCTTTTCAAATTGCCGTTTCATATAATAAATCACACACGCTATTAGTGCTCCCATAAGTGCCAGTGCCATATCTTTTTGAGCATCCCAGATATCTCCCTGCGCACCCAGATAGGCTTGGCCTAACTCGCCGCCAAATACTTCTACTGAAAGCCATTCAACAAGTTCATAGAGCGATGAATGAGACATAATAATCATCACCGGAATAAGACATCGCAGGCAGGAATCTATGGGAAAAAGCCTTTCCATCAGCTCCGCCACAAGTGGCAATATTAATAAACCATAGAGGAAATGCACCCATCGATCATACTGATTACGCTCGAAGCCAAGGCTATGATCTAAAGAGAAACCAAACAGTTTTTGCCACCAAATATCATATGGCACCTCGGAATAAGTGTAATGTGAACCGATTTCATGGAATACCAAGAAGAGAAAAATACAACTCCAGGCTAGACGTGAGATATTTCTCCAATACCAGATCCATCCCAACACAGGCACTGCCATAAAAACCAAAATATTCTCAAGTAACCAATCAGAACGGTAATAGGGGTCAAGCGCTAACCATCCCCAGATGATCACGAAGCCGAAGAAGAGCAAAAGAGGATAAGGGTCACGCTTTAAGCGCTGAGGCTTTATTTGCTCACTCTTAGACACACTATCCTCTCCCTATTCAATGGTCGAACCAACCGCCCCTTCGCACTAGGTATTTCTCGGCCTCCAGCACAAACATCATGGCGACCCCCATGCTGATCACTAATAAACCATCCATAAAATCTAGCGGTCGAGTATCGAACAGGCTATGCATGACCGGCAGATAAGTGAATGCCAGTTGAGCAATCAAGACCACAGTGACTGCTATCAACACAGCGGGGGTCCCCAGCACGCCACGCAAGTTAAATGAACTCATGTTTAGGTAACGCACGTTAAATAGATAAAAAACCTCTAGTACCACGATGACATTGACCACCAGAGTGCGGGCTAGTGCAAGCTCATCGCCTCGACTAAGCGAGTAAAAGAAAATACCCAGCGCCGCTGCTAAAAATAAAAATGACACCAACAAAACGCGCCAGATTAGAAAAGAGGTCAGCAATCCTTGCTTAGCAGGCCGGGGTCGGCGATGCATTACGTTGGGCTCGGCTGGTTCAAACGCCAGAGCCAGACCGAGCGTACCCGCCGTGACAAGATTGACCCATAAAATCTGAACGGCTGACATAGGCATGGCGAAATTGAAAAGAATTGCGGTAATGACGGCCAATACCTCGCCACCATTTGTTGGCAGCGTCCAGGCCACCACTTTGCGGATATTGTCATAGACCACTCGGCCTTCATGAACGGCCGCCACGATAGAGGCGAAATTGTCGTCTAGCAGAACCATCTGCGACGCTTCTTTCGCTGCATCGGTACCCTTGTGCCCCATGCCAACCCCGACATTCGCTTGCTTCAACGACGGCGCGTCATTAACGCCATCTCCAGTCATCGCCACGATGGCGCCTGTCGATTGCAGCGCTCGAACAATGCGCAGCTTGTGTTCCGGATTGGTTCGGGCAAAAACACTGGTCTCAGCAACCATGCTAGGCAGGTCACTATCGGTAATGTCGTCAAGCTCATGCCCGGTGAGTACACTCGGATTTTCACCAAGCCCCAATTGGCGGGCAATAGCCGCTGCCGTTTCCGCATGGTCGCCGGTAATCATCTTCACTTCGATACCGGCGGAGTGGCACTCCTCAATAGCAGCCATGGCCTCCTCCCTAGGCGGATCAATGAACCCAACTAGGCCAACGAAAACCAACCCGTCCTTGAGATCAGCGAAATCCACTTGATTCGCGTCCGGCTGTGCTGACTTGACGGCGAAGCCAAGCACGCGTTCACCCTGAGCGGCGGCCGCCGTAATCCGAGCCGTCCAAGCCTCTCGATCCAAAGGCACAGTTGCATCGCCATAAGCCTGGGTGGAGCATAAAAGCAGCAGTTCGTCAGGTGCGCCCTTGACGAAAATCTGATACCCACCACTCACATTGAAGTTGAGCGTGACCATCAATCGATGCTGGGCATCGAACGGGATCTCATCAAGGCGTGGCCACTCATGCCGTTTGCGCTCCGGATTCAAGCCAGCTTTGATGGCCAACGCCACCAGCGCACCTTCCATCGGATCACCGATAACATGCCAATCTCCATCTGCTTGATGCAATTGGGCATCGTTACACAGCAGTCCTGTCAGAATCAGACTATCGCTTTCCATTAGTTGCTTATCATCTGGTGCATTACCGGCTGGCTCTATTTCCAGCCGCCCTTCCGGTACATAGCCAGATCCGGTCACCTTGACTCGGCCGCTAGGGATTTCCAGCCTTCGCACGGTCATTTCGTTGCGCGTCAGCGTACCGGTTTTGTCGGAACAGATGACCGAGGTAGCCCCCAACGTTTCCACCGCGGGCAACTGCCGGATTGCGGCGTTACGCCGCGCCATCCGCTGCACCCCGATGGCCAGCGTGATAGTGATAACCGCCGGCAACCCTTCAGGAATGGCCCCTACCGCTAACGCCACCACGGCAACTAGCGCCTCTGTCCAGATATAGCCGCGTACTAACACTGCAAAAGCGAACAGTAAGGCCGCTATACCTAACGTGATCCAGGTAAACTGCGTTCCAAAGCGATTGATCTGCTGCAGAAGTGGCGTGGTCAATGGTTGAACTTCGCGCAGCAAGGTACTAATTCGTCCGATTTCGGTATCGCTGCCGGTGGCCACCACCACCCCTGTCGCCTGCCCAGTGGCTACCAACGTCCCCGAGTACGCCATTGAGTGGCGATCACCGAGCGTTGCCTCTATCGGCACTGGCAACGCCTGCTTTTCAGCAGCCATCGATTCACCGGTTAGGATGGCCTCCTCAATGCGCAATGAGCTGGTACGGATAAGCCGAAGATCAGCAGGCACTCTATCCCCCGCCTCCAGCGATACGATGTCGCCGAGAACGATTTCCTCGACAGGCACTTTGACACGCCGTCCATCTCTTAAAAGCTGTGCATGGGGCGCTATTAGGCTGCGAATAGCATCAAGTGCCTTTTCCGCCTTACCTTCCTGAACAAAACCAACCACGGCATTGACTAACACCACCGCAACAATGACCGTCGCATCAACAAAGTGCCCCAATAACGACGCAGCCAGGGCCGCCGCCAAAAGAAAATAGATCAATGCGTTGTGAAAATGAGCGAAAAAGCGAGACAGCGGGTGGCGGCCAACCACTGCCGGTAACTGGTTACGCCCGTAACTAGCTAGACGCTTATTTGCTTCGTCTGCCGTTAGCCCCGATAGTGACGTCTCCAGAGCCGCAATGACCTCATCGCTATGCCAAGCATGGACGCCCTCGGGAGGGCTATCTGATGAGAAACCGATATCGGCAGTGGATGACTCCATACCTGCTCCTTGGCAATCGGAATAAGAGGGTAACAACACATTACCGTTACAGGTTGAGTATTACCGTCACGGTGTCCACTTCGTCATTGGCTGGTTGTGTAACGAAGCCAAACTCCTTCGCCATTTTTCGCATCGCCTGATTTTCTCGCAATATATCCGCGAACACCTGATGAATGCCGTTATCACGGGCATAGTCGAGTATCTGCTGCATGAGACAGTAGCCAAGCCCAGTTCCCTTCATACTATCGGCAACCGCAGTGGGACAATTCAAGACTAAAATTGCATCCGCTTCGCGCTCATCAAGTAATACGCCAAGTGTGTCTGCGTAACGTTGGCCGGGGGCATCGCCGAGCATATCGACGGGTTAGCATGCGACCACGCCTTTGGTAAGGATAGCCAGCAGGTCACCTTCAAGGAGATTGCGCGCCAGGATTGAGCCAGGTCGATTGCTGGCACCGATCAAAGCAATCGTGGTAGGAGTAAACGGTGCATTTAGGTTTCGAATCGACATCAAACATCTCCGATCATCTTCCGGCTTCAGAACACCCAATCTGTTCGCTGTTTCACCATGATCGCTCTAGGGAGTGGGTTCTAGAAAAGTGTAATTCCTTTACAGTTATTTTTTTAAGACATAACTAATACAGCAGCCCCCGTCAGCTTACCTTCACGAAGATGCATGAGTGCTTCATTAGCGGCACTAAGTGGATAGCACTTCACCTTGGTGCTAACTGCCATCTTGGAAACTAGCTCCAAAAATTCCTTGCCGTCCTTACGGGTAAGGTTGGCAACCGTGCGCAGTTGGCGCTCGCCCCAGAGCAACGAATAAGGAAAAGAAGGGATATCGCTCATATGAATGCCGCCGCAGACCACCACGCCGCCTTTACACACTGAACGTAGTGCAGCGGGTACAAGTTCACCGGCGGGAGCAAAGATAATGGCTGCATCCAACGACACATCAGGAAGCTGATTGGAGCTTCCTGCCCACGTTGCCCCTAGTTGACGCGCAAACTGCTGGGCTTGTTCGTCTCCCGGACGAGTAAAAGCGTACAGCTCGGCACCCTGCCCCAGTGCCACTTGAGCAACTATATGAGCGGCAGCGCCAAAGCCGTAGATACCCAGTCGGTGCAGATTATCGCCACACATACGCAATGAGCGATAACCAATTAAACCTGCACACATAAGAGGTGCTGCGTGCGCTGCGCTATAGGTGGGACTAATAGAAAAGCAAAAACGATGATCCGCTAAAGTATACTCTGCAAAACCACCATCTATCTGATAACCCGTAAAACGAGCCTGATCACATAGGTTTTCCTGCCCCTCTAAGCAATATCTACATACGCCACAGCTATATCCCAACCATGGCACGCCCAGACGCATTCCATGCATTAATGTAACGCCAGGGCCACAATCAACCACGCGACCAATGATTTCATGTCCTGGAACAATGGGGTAACGAGTTTCCGGTAGTTCACCATCAAGTAAATGCAGGTCAATGCGACATACAGCGCAGGCTTCAACCTTAAGCAATACTTGCCCCGGCCCAGGCATAGGAATAGGCCGTTGCCGCTCTTGCAATGGACCATCTCGGTTTTCAAGCACCATGACCTTCATGCGTTTTCCCTGAACCCTGGTAGTCTTTGTATCATCTAGCGCTAAGCCTTAGCAGGTCATTAGTCGCCTACTTTCCAGGAGAACCATCAATATCGAATAGCCGTCCATGGCAATGACATTGGCTAATGCTATTCATTTTCAAATTGGCGTCGGCACCCTTGTCTTCACCGACGCCATGTCTCTACTTAACCTCTAGTTTGCGCCGCTGATCCTGTTTCGCCTTTGGCAATACGATAGTCAATATGCCATCCTTAAACGTAGCATCAGCATGTTTCGTATCGACATCAACAGGTAGGGCAATGGTTCGGGTGAATGAGCCATGCCACATTTCCGAATGGTAGTATTTGTCCTTTTCCTCCTTAGTTTCGCCGGAGCGATGCCCTTTGAGCAGCAAAGAGTGGTCGGAGATTTCAATATCTAACTCCTTTCGGTCTACTCCCGGCATTTCTGCACGTACGATGATTTCTTTATCACGATCAATGATGTCAATTTTGGGGGTAGGTTGTCCGAAAAAGCCTAAACGCTCCTTTAACAGCTCATCTTTGAAGAAGGGTTTCAACCAACTTCGCTCAAAGAATCCTTCAATCATACGATCAAATTCTTCCAAAGGCTTCAATGATTGATTTTCCTGCACTGAAGCAGACTGCTCGCTAGCTTTTACAGGTTGAGAGGCAGATTTGTTCACGGCAGCACTCCTTTTCCTCGTATACGGGTAAGGTGGCAATATGGTTTGAAAATCCGCATTACCGTGGTGCATATGCTTTAACCGAAACATAGCCTCACGGTATGTATAATTATAGCGTAAAGCCTTTTCCTGAAAACCTTTCTGAAGTAAAGAAAAGCACAATGAGTAGGAAAAATGATCCAGAGCAATTAATTTTTTATTTTAAAAAATTTTTAATAATCATTAAAATAATTTATTCTAAATTAGAAAAAGTCATCAAATAAAAACGGCCAAAACCTGCACTTTAGTATGAATATTTTGATAAAATATAATTACCCGGTCACATCATTAATAATATTACAACCCTCCACACTTTTACACTATATTATTCGATAAAATAACTCAAAAAATTAAAATGTTATAACGAAGAATATGCATTACACTAGCAACTCTATAGTGCCTCTAGCTCAAAACTAGACATTCGAGAATCTCATAAAAGAATTCAAAAAATAATTAACGGTAATTACAAAGCAAGTCCGGAAAAATAATTATTATTCACCAAGGGTGATTTAAAGCGATGGCTATCGAAACTATCAAAGACATCCTCGAACTAACGCAACGGCTACATACTAATTTAGAAAATGCGCTTCAACATGCCTCCTTAGATGTACAACATCAAAAACTTAAAATGCTACTGGATTACCTTTCACAACACGAGCGGGAGCTCGGTCGTGTGGTTGCATTAACTGAGCGCGACGCCCATAGTGCAATTCTTAACACTTGGTGCACGGAGTATTTTGACAAATATTCTTTTGCAAAAGAAAAAGTTGACAGTATCGATTTTTCGCATATGAATGCCGTCGAGATTATGATTTCGCTTCTTTCTATACATGAGAAGATCATTGATCTATATCGCTATTTATCAGAACGTGCTGAAACACCTTCTATCGAAGAAATGCTTAGTAATCTCCTTAAACTGGAACAGCACGAAGTAATGCGGATGATGCGAGATGCAGAAAGGTTAGAAGATATGTAATCACATACATGGTGACATCTATACTAAACAAGCCCAGTTAAAATTTAAATAATAATCGGTCAGTCTATACTTTTAGCAAAAAATAAGAAAAGTCATCGAACCATCACCCCCATTCGATGACTAATTTTAAATAATTATAGCTTAGTAACACTATTTTAAACTATTATATTATCAATAATTTTTAACACGCCTGGCGAATTCCATACAGCATGATGTATTAAGTTTTTTTCTGCAAAGCTATGTACTTTTCCACTCAAAGTCACTTCATGACCGTGAACTTCTACTTTGATAGCGTTAGCATCCTGAATGGCCCTTCTCTTAAGCGAATCTTCTATTTCAGACTTAACTGCAGCAGCCGTAGGATTAGGCTTAATGACTATTTGATTACTGACGCCTGTAACACCTGCCAAGTAACGAATTGAAGTAGCGGCTAGGCGACGTTGATACTCCCAAGGGACTGTGCCGGTTAGAGTCACCCAGCCATCCTCAACCATCACTTTCACCGGATCATCGGGAACAAATATATTCCACTCCAATGTGTTTTTAACCGCACGAGCGACCTCAGCATCGGTGCGCTTAAAATCACCCGGTAGTTTTACGTAAATTTCTACAGCAATCCCTTTAACACCACTTACTCGCTGCGCGGCATCTTCCGCGTGCCACTTTTCAGCATAACTATCGACATGCCCTGCCAGCGTTACAATGCCATCCTTAACCTCTACACCTATATCTGAAGCTCGAACAGAAGGTTCATATTTTAGCTCAGCAAGTACATCTTTTTGAATTTGTTCATCTGATTTTGACATGGTTATAACTCCTATTTTTTATGGATGATATATTTTCATAAATTAATGCGAAACACTCCTACTTTGTTAATAAACAACTATTTATTAACAAATAATGTCACATCTAAAAAATCGCCCCTATCCAAGCAGTACTTGTTGACCAAACAATTTCTTTATAGTTATAGTGCAACTGCCTTCTTTGGAAAGATGACTAAATTGATAAAAAAGTATTAATTTGTAAAAAAATTGATATAGAACAATTTGCAGTAGTTTAAAACCCTCAAGCACTCATCTCTTCACTAGTCTATGTGCTACAAACCTCTTACCCCCATCTAACCCAAAGAACTAATTAATAATAATGAGCCTAAATAGCTAGGGTGCAAGCTAAGCTCAAAAACTCAAAGTAAGAAATTTGAGTTTACTCTGAAGAAGATTCTTAAAAGACTTGTTGAGGCCCCATCATGCCAATCCGAAATAGAGAGCGTCTACTGGATGACCACCTACCTAAAGCTGTCCACAACCGGCTGGCCACTCCAGTAAAAGCATCGACGTTGCCAGATGCAGTCCTTGGAGGTATTGACGGCTGTGTCACCACGTTTGCAGTCGTATCTGGCGCTTTCGGCGCGGGTTTCTCGCCGCAAGTGGCGTTAGTACTGGGGTTCGCTAACCTGCTAGCTGATGGATTCAGTATGGCAGTGAGCAATTATGAGGCTGGTCAAGCGCAATTGGCTCAAATCAAAAGCACAGAACGCACCGAACGTCAGCATATTGATATGGTGCCTGAAGGCGAGCGCGAAGAGATCCGGCAGCTGTTTCAGGCGAAGGGATTTGAAGGGGAGTTGCTTGAGCAGGTTGTTGAGACGCTTTGCCGCAATCCAGATGTGTGGGTGGAAACAATGCTGCGAGAGGAACATGGACTTTCAGTCGTTGGGCTCAACCCCCTCCGCGCAGCGTTAGCTACTTTCGTTGCTTTCTTGACGGTGGGTACTTTGCCCCTACTGCCCTATGCGTTACCTGGACTTGGAGCCACCTCACAATTTCTTGCAAGTCTTGGTCTAGCGGGGGGCGTGTTCCTCGGTATTGGGATGCTTAAAAGCGCTGTATATGGCCTACCGGCTTGGCGCTCAGGGTTGCGTACATTGCTTATGGGCACTGCAGCAGCCGGGCTGGCTTTTGCCACTGGGTATTTCGCGCAGGGCATGCTGGGCGGGTAATTTTAACTCCTTGTTAGTACCTTGAGCCTATCTAAAACACGCTAAAAAGGTGTCAATGGCTACGCTTTAGTATTGCCCACGGATTTTGGAGGATTGGCGGTTTCGAAAGCCCCATAACGCACAGAGCAGTCCGATGATCACCATGAGGGCAATGGCCCAGAGCGGGCTGTAAAATGTAGTGTAGATCTCCCATCCCATCAGGCCGAGAACCTGTGAAAAGGGAGTGGTTGAGCCTGCAAGATGGCCACCTAAAGTGCCTGTACTGGCGAAGAACAGTCCGCCGATCAGGGCCAGGATAACCAGTGCCCAGCGGCGTGTGCCGTCGAAGGCCGAGGCCCCTGCCCGCCACACCAGTATAGTGATCATTGTGAAGATACCCAGTGACCAAAAGGCCATCAGAATATGGTTGCGCGTCAGTGGACTAGCTAGATTGGCTGCCATCGGCCAGACAATGAATCCGATGACCATGGCAGCAAGTGCTCCCAGCAAGCTGAGAACGAGTACCGGTAGCAGAGCGGCGCGGCTGAGTTCCGCTATCCGACCTGGGACAAAGGCACCTACCAGAATCATCAGGGTGGCGAGCGCCCAGAAGCCCAGAGGGAAATGAACAAGCATGGCATGAGTGCCGTTCATGAGCGGTCTCCTTTTCTAGTCGAGCGGAAGGCGGGCAGCAGAGCGAGAGTCACGCCAAACATGGCGACCAGGCCTGCTATTAGTGTCATCAACCAGCGTAAGGTGATGGCGTCATTGAATTCCATCTCTATCCCGTAGAGGGCAAGCTGCTTCTCGCTGTGGCGTGCCCGCACCGGAGTGCCTTCGGCGATGTCCTCGGCGCCAGCGTGTGCGTCGCTGACCAGTAATGGCCAGTTGACTTGCCCCGGATAAAAGAGCGTCACTTCTTTCCATTCTTCCGCCCAGTCAGGCGAGTTGCCTTGGAAATAGGTAGCAGTTAGATCGGCATCGTTGCGCCCAAGCCCCAGGGAGTATGGGAGCGAGACATGATGCCAGCGTCCCCCTGTTGCATTACGGTGCACTGCAAAGGCCACCGAATAGAGCCCTTGATCGTGTAATATCTTATCGTCAAGCGGGTTGCCGGTGTCCAGAGAACGAACCAGCGTCACGTACCAGTAACCATTCACCCAGCGGCCTTCGCCGTGAACATGAATGTCGCCCCGGGAGTCCGATGGGGCTTGCAGCAATCGGTAGGGAATAGTGTCACCCTCTTGCCAATCATGATCCGGATCGAAAGGGATGGCGAAAGTCTCAGATAGGTAATAATAGCTATCAAAGTCGAGAGCACCGGATTCGATGTCCTCCCAGCGCATGGCCGTCATATCGGTGAGCTCAGGCGAAAACATCCACAGCGGCTCGCCAGCATCCTCGTCCCAGTTGGTGTCGTAGGGGCTACGGCCCTCGTCGCTACTGCGCGACTCGCCCACCCACTGGTCGTCGGAGACCCCTAGGGGATTGGAGCGGTGAGCGCGCCAATGCCATAGGTCAAGAAAGTAACCCGCCTCCCGCTGAGCATTGATCACTGCAGGATCCTGTCGACTGGCCCAGTCGCCCAGATCCATACGGGTTGCTGGTAAGGATTTGGTGACCTCCTCAGGCGCCTCATCAGTAAAGCCAGCGGCACCGGCTCCCACCGCAAGATAGCCCCCGTAGCGGCCAAACTGAGGTACGCTGCCATCATCCATGAGCATCGTCACACGATCTTCGTGGAGGCCATCGGGTTCTGAGCCAGGCACGGCGCGGCCCTTGCGAACCCACTGGTCGCCTTCTCGAACCAGTACATCGTGATGGATGCCAGGGCGCTCGGCAGGCCAGCGGTAACGAAAGAAAACCTCATCGTCGTTGTAGGCAGCCTGCACCTGCAGCGGCATAGTCAGCGTTTCCGGTATCGAGATATTGCGCTCAGGATCATTCTCGATCACCCCTGTACCCTGGGTGATCCAAGCCAGCCCCAGCGCAACGGGGAGGCCGAGCACCAACCAAGGACTTGTTCCCTTATTGTGAGTGATCATGTGGCACCCCGCTTAAGTGAGCCTTTTTTTCTTATTCTCTATGAGTATGGATCAACTTAAATAATATGCCTTATGCTGGATTCAGCTATTGGCTGCATTATCGAAGATTTGAACCCAGCCAAGTTAACCGGAACCAATGAGTCAATTCTAAACCCGCTCTTTTAAAGAACACTTTATTTTAATAAACGTCTTCAAGGTATCGTCCTTGGGCCATTAGCGTTGCAACGTCGATAGCTAAGGGCCTGAGAATATCCTCAATAGCCTGCTTAACCCCTGCCGCCATCCCTCTGCCACCACAAACCAGAATCTGAGCGCCTGCGTCGACCATTCGACGTACCGCTATTTTATCTTGCCTGAGCTTGTCCTGAACGTAAGCGCGTTGATCAGATTGAGAGAATGCCGTGCTGAGTCCGGTCAATCGATGGTCGTTAAGATAATTTCCCAGCTCGGGTTGATAGAGAAAATCCGACTGTGGATTGCGCCCACCCCAATACAGGTACATCGGGTTGCGTGCGGTATTACGGCGAATAAAACCCGTCACTCAAAGTCAGGGACAGCAGAAACAATGCTATTTATAAAGACGGGATTCATTTCTCATCTCCTGACTAAGACCCAACCCAGTCATTAGTCAAAGTTTAAAATCAGTTGCACGCCGACAACACCCGACAGCACAAAGCGTTTCTGAGCTTACCAATAAAAATATAGCATTAACTGAAACATTCGTTGGTGTTATGAAGGCTCTTCTGGTGCTTTATTAACAAATAGCAAATTAAAGAAAGTTGGTTATGCCACTACTCAAAGGTAAATGCGAATAAATCCAGGGGTACGTCGCGTGCGACCTATGGCGTAACACGCCCATTATCGATAGCCACTTTCCGTTAGCCAAATTGCCCGCAGATGTGATGGAGCTGTTTCTGGCAGTCAGGCTCGCGCGTCGCAATACTGTATTCACGCATGAGCTGCCACCCGGTGAAGGGAACATCCTGGCTGTACTTCACGTGTTGGAATAAGCATACAAACACTTAACTTATCGACCCAATACGTCATGCCACTCGCCACTTATAACAAAATAGGCTATCGTTATTTCTGATGGATGATTAATTCCTCAAGAGTTCAACATGCATAACGAAATCTTACAGCCCGTGATGCCTCCAACTAACCACCCGGCCCCAGCGTTCAAAGCGAAAACGACTCACGGTGAAAACTCGCGCAGCGACTACCAGGGTAAGTGGTTGGTTCTGTTTGCCCACACGCCAGACTTTACCCCGGTGTGCACCTCGGCGAAATACGCAGAACAGTTCACAGAGGTCAACATGTAGCCACTGAGAATTTCCATCGAAAGCATTTACTCGCACATCGCCTGGACACTCAGCATTAATTATAACTTCGGCGATGAAAGTACCTACCCGATTATTGCTGTTATCAATATAGAGGTGTCGAATCCATACGGAATGATTCAGCCCGATGCCAGTGACACCGCTGCGGTTCGCGCTACTTTTGTGATTGACCCAGAAGGAATGCAGAGTGCCATGTTATACCACTCATTGGCCTACGACCAATGAGTGGAAGAAGTGCTTCACCTAGTTAAGTCGTTACAACCAGCGATGAGTATGGGGTGGCAACACCGGAAGCCTGGTTGCCCGGCCAACCGGTGATCGTTCCGTCGTCCAATACCTCACAAGATGCGGAAACTCATCAATCAGAAGGTTATCAATAAACAGATGAGGACTTCTGCAGAAAGACTCTTTAATGCTGGAAGCACATCATCTTTATATGCCTCATATCTGAGGAGGACGACGCATGAACACTTTTGCGCTTTCAAAGCACACTGGCGCAGGCACACCCGATGTCGCCGGTTTTTTTGACCCGCGTACCTTCAGCATCCAATACGTGATGAGCGACCCCGTTACCAAAAAGTGTGCGATTATCGATCCCGTGTTGGATTTTGACGAAAAGTCCGGCGCGACGGCGACCCACTGCGCCGATGAACTGCTGAACTATATCGAAAAAGAGGGGCTGTCGGTGGTGTGGATTCTCGATACACATCCCCACGCCGACCACTTCTCTGCAGCGCACTATTTGAAAGAAAAAACCGGTGCTCCCACGGCTATTGGCCAGCATGTCACCAAAGTACAGGCGCTTTGGAAGGAGATCTATCATTGGCCGGGAATGCCTACCGGGGGCCGCCAGTGGGAC
The DNA here is from genome assembly GCF_001882345.1 of Halomonas sp. QHL1. Taxonomy (GTDB): domain Bacteria; phylum Pseudomonadota; class Gammaproteobacteria; order Pseudomonadales; family Halomonadaceae; genus Vreelandella. The sequence goes on along the minus strand of NZ_MINL01000001.1, from coordinate 487,555 downwards.
ACTCTGTTTAGTGAAGATGCCACCTTTAACATCGGTGAGCTCAACGCTCGCGTACTTTACTCGCCCGGCCATACGTTGGCTTCGATCACCTACGTGATTGGCGATACAGCCTTCGTGCACGACACCCTATTCCAGCCAGACTATGGTACCGCACGGGCAGATTTCCCCGGTGGCAATGCCAAGGAGCTGTGGCATTCCATTCAACAGATTCTGTCTCTGCCCGCTAACACCCGGCTGTTTACTGGCCACGACTATATGCCAGATGACCGCGAGCCCCAGTGGGAAAGTACAGTCGCCGAGCAGCGTGAACATAACCCACACTTAGTCAACATGAGCGAAGCGGATTACATTGTTCTACGCCACAAGCGCGATAGTGAATTGCCCATGCCCAAACTTATTTTGCACGCCCTACAGGTCAACACTCGTGGAGGGCGACTGCCTGAGCCGGAAGCTAATGGTAAGCGCTACCTAAAAATTCCGCTGGATGTCCTGGGCGGTGCCGCTTTTGATTAGTAAACCACTGATTTTAAAACCTCTTTGATAAAAAAGGAGCCTGACCATGCAGACGCAGCCTTTAGAAACGGATGTCGAGATTACCTCGGCGCTCACGGTTGAAGAGCTTGAGCAAGTAAAAGCCAAAGGCTTCAAGGCGGTTATTTGTAACTGCAAGCCAGGTGAAAGCGCTGAGTTTCCGGGTGAAGATGCCTACCGCCGAAAAGCAGCAGACATTGGCCTTCAGTGGGTGCACATTCCTGTCACACCCGGTGACTATAGCCAAGCGGATATTGCCGCCTTTGCTGAGGCGTTACAGCAACTTCCCCGGCCAATTTTGGCTTTCTGCCGCACCGGTAAGCGGGCTACCCATCTATGGGCCTACGCTAAGCGTCAAACGGAGCAGTGCGACCTGGCTTAACTATTTGACGCTGCAAAAGCAGCAGGCTTCGATTTGGAAGAGCACCGACAAGGGCTTGAAGATCAACAAACCTAACAGTGCGACGACATTAGTCGTGATGACGCTATATCATCAGGTGAGTACGTCACATGAGCATTGAGCGTTGGGTGCCACTGTTCGGCTGGCTACGCAGCTATAACCGGAAGCTGCTCTCTCGGGATGCTCTGGCTGCGATAATTGTTACGCTAATGCTGGTGCCGCAGGCGCTGGCCTACGCTCTTTTGGCGGGGCTACCGCCGGAAATGGGCCTCTATGCCAGCATGCTGCCACTGGTTCTGTATGCCATTTTTGGTACCAGCGCTAGCTTAGCGGTGGGGCCTGTCGCCGTAGCGGCACTAATGACCGCTTCAGCGCTGAGTAATTTTGCTTCCCCTGGCAGCCCGGAATACATTGGAGCAGCGTTGTTGTTGGCGGCGCTTTCAGGCCTGATATTGATCGCTATGGGTGTGCTGCGGCTGGGCATTTTAGTTAATTTCTTGAGCCATCCGGTAATTTCAGGATTTATAACAGCCTCGGGCATTCTGATTGCGATTAGCCAGCTGAAACATATCTTTGGCGTAGAAGCGTCTGGCCACAACGTCATTGACCTTCTGGGAGAGCTGCTGAGTCAGTGGCAGCAGGTCAATATAACGACGCTGCTGATCGGACTAGGGGTATGGGGCTTTCTGCTGATGTGCCGCAAGCGGTTAAATACGTGGCTGACGGCTATCGGCGTTTCTGCCAGCATTGCCGGGCTCATCGTGAAAGCCGCTCCAATCTCGGCGGTGATTGCCACCACATTTCTGGCCTGGGGGCTAAACCTAGAGCAGCGTGGAGTAGCATTAATTGGTGTGGTACCCAGCGGTCTACCTGCCCTTGCACTGCCCAACCTAGATCAATCGCTGTGGCTTAGCCTATTACCCGCGGCACTGCTGATTAGCCTGGTGGGCTTTGTGGAATCGGTATCGGTGGCGCAAACACTGGCTGCCAAACGCCGCCAGCGTATAGATCCTAATCAAGAGTTAATTGCGCTCGGCATGGCTAATCTGGGCGCTGGCGTCAGCGGCGGTTCGCCGGTATCTGGGGGATTTTCCCGCTCGGTAGTCAACTTTGAAGCAGGCGCGGCAACACCGCTGGCCGGAGCATTCACGGCGCTGGGCATTATGCTTTCCACACTATTGCTAACCGACCTACTGGCATTCTTACCCACAGCGACCCTGGCGGCCACCATTATTGTGGCAGTCGGCATGCTGATTGACCTACCGGCGGTGAAACGTACTTGGCAATACTCCCGTAGCGATGGCTTGGCCATGGTGACCACCCTACTGCTTACTCTACTGCACAGCGTGGAGCTAGGCATTATCAGCGGCGTGGTGCTCTCGCTGGGGCTGCATCTATACCGTACCAGCCAGCCCCACAGCGCGGTGGTTGGCCGCGTGCCGGGAACCGAGCACTTTCGTAACATCAAGCGCCATCAAGTCGAAACCAATGAGCACTTAGCGATGCTGCGCATCGATGAAAGCCTATACTTCGCCAATGCCCGTTATTTGGAAGACACCGTCATGGCGTTGGCCGCCCGCTCACCCTCGCTTAAACATATTGTGCTGACTTGCCAAGCAGTTAACGTGATTGATGCGTCTGCGCTCGAAAGCTTAGAGGCGATAAACGAGCGGTTAAGCGATGCAGACGCCAAACTTCACCTAGCGGAAGTAAAAGGGCCAGTGATGGATCGGTTACAACACACTGACTTCTGCCGCGAGCTAACCGGACAGGTGTTTTTTACGACTTTTGATGCTTGGCAGGCACTGGCCCATCCCGCCGAAGCCAACTCACCACTCTTGCCAACACAACGAGAGGAGACAACGTCATGCAACAGCGACACGCCAAGATAGCCATTATTGGTGCAGGTAGCGCTGGCCTTAGCGCGTGGCACGCCGCACGCAAGCATACCGACGAGGTAGTACTGATAGAAGCGGGCACCTATGGCACGACCTGCGCCCGCGTGGGTTGCATGCCCTCTAAGCTACTCATCGCCGCTGCCAATGCAGCACACAACGCGCGCAAAGCGGAGATGTTTGGTATCACTGTCAATCAGGTAGTGATCAATGGCGAAGCTGTGATGGCAAGAGTCAAACATGAGCGCGATGGCTTCGTCAGTAATGTAATGAAATCGATGAAAACGATTCCTGAATCCAACCTGCTGCGTGGCCACACGCGTTTTATTGATCCACATACATTGGTCATAGATGAGCATACCCGGCTCACCGCCGAGGCCATCATCATTGCCACGGGTTCGCGGCCCACATGGCCAAAGCTGCTGGAAGGCGCTGGCGACCGGTTAATCATTAATGATGACGTGTTCAACTGGGAAACGTTGCCTGCATCAGTCGCTGTGATCGGACCTGGCGTTATTGGCATGGAGCTTGGTCAGGCGCTTAGCCGATTAGGTGTGAGAACTCGTACGTTTGGCGTGGGGGGTGCGATTGGGCCTTTTCAATCTGAAAAACTCCGCCAACTGTCGGACGAGACATTCAATCGCGAGCTGTATCTGGATCCTGATGCCAATCTCGAGAAGATTGAACATACCGATAACGCCGTTGCCATTACGTTTTTCGAACGTGACCGGGGGCAAAAACTCACCGAAACATTCGAGTATGTCCTTGCCGCAACAGGGCGTCGGCCCAACGTGGATCAGCTAGCCATCGAGCAGGCCGGACTCAAGCTGGATAAACACGGCGTACCTGAATTTAATCGCTTTACTTTGCAATGCCTTAGTACACAAAACACCCCAAGCCATATTTTTATCGCAGGTGATGCAAATCAATCGGTACCGCTACTGCACGAAGGCATCACAGAAGGCAAAATTGCAGGACGAAACGCCGCCCATTTGGATGATGTGCAAGTAGGTCAGCGTAACGTCCCCCTGGCGATTGTATTTACCGAACCCCAGATGGCAATTGTGGGTGAGAGTCGCGCTACGTTAGACACTCGTTACGGCGGCTGTGGCTGCATCGCTGAAGGCGGAGTTTCCTTTGCTGATCAAGGCCGTGCACTGGTCATGGGGGAAAATAAAGGTTATTTCGAGCTTTATGCGGAGCACGGCAGTGGACAGTTTTTAGGCGCGGAGTTATTCGGACCCCAGGTTGAGCACATCGCCCACTTGCTTGCCTGGGCACTGGAGCAAAAGCTAACCGTCAGCCAGATGCTCTCTATGCCCTTTTACCATCCGGTACTTGAAGAGGGTTTAAGGTCAGGGTTACGCGATTTACAGGCAAATCTTCAACAAGGGCCTGCCATTACTGAGCGCTGTATGGAGTGTGGCCCAGGCGATTAAGGAAATGACTAAAATAACTAACCTCCCTCCCTAATCAGCCTCATTCATCTAGGCGGCCAAGTCCTGCGTGTACTTGCGGGGCTTTATTACACTTTCATCGAGCCGATTAGGTGATCTAACTGCATAGAGTCGAGCTTTCGTCTTATTGGCACATTTTACAATCGGGAGACACATGACTAGTCAAGCTATCGGCTTCCTGAACGCGTCGTGGGTATTGCGCGCTTTGAAAATGCAATTGATATATTGAATCCATTATGTAAAGGGTTCTACATCGCAGGATAGCAATTTTAAGCGGCTAACCGCAGTGCAAAGCCAATAAGCAGCGTTCCAAACACCCATCGCTGAAATATTTGCCGTTTGTGCTGGCTGGCAAACCAGCGTTGCATCTGCGCTCCCAGGCAAGCATATAGCACATCATAGAGCAGCCCCACCCCCACTAGCACCGCCCCCAATAAAGTGAACTGAAGTGCGACGGCACCTTGCTGGGTATGTATAAATTGGGGCAGTAACACCGAACAAAAAAGCAGCGATTTCGGGTTCAGCAAATTAGTTAGAAACCCTCGACGCCAAGCTAGATAATAGCTGCCATTGAGTGTTGCTTGGTGATGATTACTATCAGAGCTATGCCGACTACGGATAAGTTGCACACCTACCCAAACCAAGTAAGCTGCGCCCAAGTAACGAACCACATCAAATAGCCACGGGGCGGCGGTAAATAGCGCCGCTAGACCCAACCCTGCTAATGCCACATGCAGCCCTCGGGCTATGCCTAGCCCTAGCGCTGTGGCTAGCCCATGACCACGCCCCTGAGAGCTACTGGTATGCAACACAAGTAACATATCGGGACCAGGAATTAGGTAAACAATGGCTAATGCACTAATAAAAAGACCAATTTCCATCGCTGCTTCCTTAAGGTCACAAATAGTGTCTTCGCAAGCGCTATGGTACCTTTAAAAAGATGAGCATTTTCTTGCCATTTTGACTTTAAAAATGATATTTATTGGTATTTTGTGTCAATTTTTAATAGGAAAATAATCACTCATGCTAATTGGTCAGTTAGACGCTATCGATCGCCGCATTCTTGCATTGCTCCAAGGTGATGCCCGTTTAACGAATGTGGAACTCGCGGAGAAAGTAAACTTGTCGCCATCTCCCTGTTTACGCCGAGTGCGACGCTTGGAAGCTAGCGGTATTATCCGTGGTTACCACGCTGAGCTTGATCGGCGAGGGGTCGGGCTTGAGCTAACGGTGTTTGTGGGTATCAAGGTTGAACGTCACCATGAAGAGCAGGCTAATGCCTTCCGTGAAGCAATGGTCAAACTGCCAGAAGTCGTCACTGCGCACTTAGTCTCTGGGGAGTCTGATTTTTTACTGCAGGTGGTGGTACCTAGTTTGGCGGCTTATGAGGCGTTTCTAACGGGGACACTGCTTCGCCTACCTGGGGTGAGTGATATTCGCAGTAACTTTGCTATCCAGCCGGTGAAAGAGTACGGCACCCTACCATTAGCTAACAACAATAAGACCTAGTTGTGAAACTTGTTGATTGTGGCGTGCTCGTTTGATGCAATTTAACGCTAAACCCACGAATACCCGTATGAAAAAGGTGATTAGCTAAAGCCTGGCTATTCCCCGACACCAGTAGCCGCATAAAGTCAGCCTAAAGCGGCGCTTGATTTGGGTACTGTGAGCCCACCTTAAGATATCCAAGCTGTCTTTCTCTATTTTCATTTTAAGCCTCTTCCTACTGAATCAACCAGGCCTAACTGTTTCCTCTAGACAATGGGGCAATGCTGATGCTGGGCGTTGAGAAAAAAGACTTCCTCATCGTTACGTCATTTCACGACCACGAAAATTCATATGGGCTTGATATGGATCAAGCTGCGGCCATATGCCTCGTGTTTTTAAGCAGAAAGAGGTCTATCCTCAAACGAAGATATTTAAGTTATTACGTTAGAGTATATAGTTATGAAAAGTTCTATAGTGCCAATGGCTACCGTCATCGGAATCACGTTGGCCTTAGGAGCCACACCCTCTATTGCAGACGAAGTCGAGGCCTACCGGGAAACAACATTAGGTCTCTATGTCACGGCCATTGAGGCTCATGACCTCATGCAAGATAACGATCGTGCTGTACTCATCGACGTACGCGACCCCATTGAGATCAAGTTTACTGGCTTCGCCGAGCCCACCGATATCCATGTGCCCTGGGTGCTAGCCGAGCGCGATAACTTCGATGAAGAAGCGAAGACTTGGCCAATGGTCAAAAACGCTGACTTCGAAGAGCAATTAAGAGCAAAAATAGACGCTCTAGGCGTAAACGAAGAAGATCCGATCATTGTCATGTGTCGCTCCGGAGCCACCCGCAGCGCTCCCGCTGCCGATGTGATCGCCGAGATGAGATACAGCGAAGTCTATTCCATGACCGACGGTTTCGAGGGTGAAAAGCTCAAGGAGGGTAATTCCCAGGGCGTAAGAGCGCTGGATGGTTGGCGCAATTCGGGCCTTCCATGGAGCTATGACATTAACCCTGATGTGGCATGGCGCCCTGCCCACTAAGCTTCAGATAAATGGGCCACTGCTTGATCAGCAGCAGGGCCAAGATATTGATCAAAACCAACGAGGTGACCGCATGACTATTACACATAAGACCAGCAATACGATCTTGACACTGGCAGTTGCTACTGCTGCCATCGGTTTCTCTAGCTTCTCAATGGCTGAAAGCAATGGTAGCAACGGAGCTGAAGATCAGGCCTTAGTTATCCTTACTAGCGACTCACTGCAGACACAAGGCATGGCCATGATTCTATCCAACGCCATGCAGCAGCAAGGCACCCACCTGCATATACTGCTGTGTGATGCTGCTGGTGATTTGGCCATCGGTGGATACGCAAGTGCTGACGCTATCAACACGCCACCGAGCAACCCGGCAGGCCAAGTCAAACCGGAAGGCATGCTTAATATGCTTTTAGAGAATGGCGCCAGCGTGGATGTGTGTGCCATTTACCTGCCCAACAGCGAAAACGAAGAAGGCGACCTTCTTGAAGGCGTGGGTGTTGCGGCACCTGGCCCCATAGCGGAAATGATGCGCGATCCGTCCATTCCTGTTTACAGTTTTTGAGCTCCCAACTGAAATTAAGGAGTCAATTATGAGTCGCAATGTCGGTGGTATCGATAAAATCTTACGCTTCCTGATTGGGATTGCACTGATCGCACTGGCCCTAACAGGTACTATCGGGGTGTGGGGCTGGATCGGCGTATTGCCGCTGGCCACCGGGCTATTTAACTTCTGCCCAGCTTATAAATTAATAGGCTTTAATACCTGCAAAACTAAATAGTGTCTATTAAGTAAACAAGATCACAGAAAAGCGCTTGCGATGTTTATTAGAGCAAGCGCTTTTTTATATATGTGCGCTAAAATAAAGTTATGTCACGTTAAAAGGAACTTTATGCCAAATTGAAGTGAAAACGACAGCAACGAAGGACCTTGCCTCGTTGGCATATTCAAAATGAATGCATGCATTAAATTCGAGTGAGGACTCAACAGTCTGGACATTGCCATTCTTGTGACTAGCAAATTTATAGATGTGCTTGATAGGGGAAGGACGCAAGGTACGGGTATACATGGCAGTACACCTATTTTTGTTTTATTACTACAAAAGTAGGTTATGCCAAGAGGAAAGGCAAAAAATGACAGCAGCAGGACAATTTGTGCCACTTTGAAGGAGAGACTACAAAAATGGAGGCGGCCCCAAAAGCCACATCCCGGCACACGCAGCCACCACTACCGTTGCTCCCTTCCGGGCCTGGCGGGGTTCGCAGTTTAGCGTTGCGGGAGGACCTAAGGGGCCACCATAGCGGCACACTCTGTTATTACTTGAGTGTGCTAATGCTGATGTGGTGGCTACGCCCTGATTTGAACAGGGGACCCCATCATTATGAGTGATGTGCTCTAACCAGCTGAGCTACGTAGCCTTTCCCTCATCAACGGGTGCAGATTATGCCTACCTTGATAACGAAAGGCAAGCCGGATCCCGGCTTGCCCTGCTAGCCAACAAAGCGTATCGAAACTGGCTTACTGAATAGCGGCGCGTACGGCCTCTAAACTGGGCTCGCCGTCGCGTGTTGTCACGCCGTCTAACCACTCGTCCAGCACACTATCATTGGCCTTCAAGTAGTCACGCGCGGCATCACGGGGATCTTCACCATCATCCATGATCGAGCTCATTAGCTGATTTTCCATTTCCAGCGTAAAGGTCATATTGCGCAGCAAAGTACCTACGTTCGGGCACTCATCCACGAACCCTGCACGAGTATTGGTGTGCACGGTCGCGCCACCTAAATCTGGGCCGAAATAGTCATCGGCATCCGACAGATAGGCCATCTCGAAGTTAGAATTCATGGGGTGCGGCTCCCAGCCTAAAAACACCATCCACTGCTCATTGGGCACTCTAGCGCGCAGTTCGGCGAGCATTCCCGCTTCACTAGAATCAATAACCTGCCAATCGCCTAACCCGTAAGCGTCGTCATCGATCATCTGCTCGATTAGCTCGTTGCCGTCGTTGCCCGCTTCGATACCGTGCACGCTGCGATCAAACTGATCCGCATGCTCAGCCAAATCGTTAACCGACGTCACACCTGCATCATAAACGTATTGGGGCACTGCCAAGGTGTACTTGGCCCCTTCCAGATTGGCCACCAAGCGCTCAACTTCACCGCGCTCGATGTAGGGGTCGCTAATAGAAGCCATCGAGGGCATCCAGTTACCCAGGAAGACATCGAAATCGTTGTTTCGCATACCGGCGTAGGCAATCGGCACGGAAACTGTATCGACGCTTGGTTCATAGCCAAGCCCTTCGAGAACTTCGCTGGCGAGCGCAGTGGTGGCGGTAATATCCGTCCAACCCACTTCGGCAAAGCGCACGCTGCTGCACTCGTTTGCAAAAGCCGCCGCTGGCAGGCCCGCTGCCAGCAATAAAGCACCTGCGTAGCGTGAAGAAGTTCTGCTCATCATCGTTGTCCCCTTTATAAGCTTATTGCTAATTACATAGATACGAACACTCAGTTGCTGCCGTGGTCGCAGTGCGTAGAAATATTCGGCGTCTTTTTATTGATTGAACGTTCAATAAAAAAATGCCATCATTGTTAGGTAATCATGTCTACGCCTGGGTTTCAAGCAGTGGCCCTGTTAGGCATTCAACGAATTAGGAGAGCGCTGTGCCAAAGGTGGGAATGGAACCGATACGCCGCCAGCAGTTAATTACCGCAACCATGGCAGCCATTGATGAGGTCGGCCTAGCCGAAACTACCGTGATGCGCATTGCACGCCATGCGGGTGTTTCAGCCGGCATTATCAGTCACTACTTTGGCGGTAAAGATGGCTTGCTGGAAGCGACAATGCGGCAAATCCTGACCGACCTGACCGGGGCCGTTGCGGTGCGCCGCCATGCGTTGGAAGACGGCTCTCCCCATGCTCATATTGGCGCCATTATTGAGGGTAACTTTGACCGCACCCAGGTCACCGGTCCCGCCGCCAAGACGTGGTTAGCGTTCTGGGCCAGCAGCATGCATAAACCTATGCTGCAGCGGCTGCAAAACGTCAATGATCGTCGTCTTTACAGCAACTTATGTCACCAGTTTCGACGCGTTATGCCCCGCGCAGAAGCCCGTAACGCAGCGCGTGGTTTGGCTGCCATGATCGACGGCCTGTGGCTACGTGGCGCCCTTACTCCAGAAGGATTAGATGCTGACGAAGCTCGCCTTCTTGCCCACACCTATCTCGATCAGCTTTTTGCTCATTATGGATGCACAACGCCTGCATCCCACACGAACAGTTAATTTTTATATTTAAGGAGACCGACATGGCCGCTCAAGACGTACAGCCTCTTTATATTGATGGTCGCCAGGTAGCCGCCACCTCAGGCGATACTTTTACCGTTACCAACCCGTTTGATGGCAGCCTGCTGGCCACTATTGGTCAAGCTAGCCAAACCGATGTCGACACAGCGGTCGCCGCTGCTCAGCGGGGCCAGCGCGAGTGGGCCGCGATGACTGGCATGGAGCGCTCGCGTATTCTGCTGCGCGCCGTAGCGCTGCTAAGAGAACGCAATGATCAGCTTGCCGAGCTGGAAACCCGCAACACCGGTAAGCCGATCAGCGAAACCGCCAGTGTCGATATCGTTACCGGCGCGGATGCGCTGGAGTATTACGCTGGCTTGGCGCCTGCTATTGAAGGCAGCCAGATTCCCCTGCGCGATAGCTCTTTTGTCTACACCCGCCGCGAACCGCTGGGCGTAATTGGCGCCATTGGCGCCTGGAACTACCCGATCCAAATTGCTTGCTGGAAAGCCGCACCGGCGCTGGCGGCAGGCAACGCAGTGGTATTCAAGCCCAGCGAAGTGACCCCGCTTACCGTTATGAAACTAGCGGAAATCTTCACTGAGGCAGGCTTGCCCAACGGCGTTTTTAACGTGGTGCAGGGCGACGGCCGCGTGGGCGCCATGCTCACCGAGCACCCAGGTATCGCCAAAGTCTCGTTCACCGGCGAAGCGGGCACCGGAAAAAAAGTCATGGCCGCCGCCGCAAGCTCGACGCTAAAAGACGTCACCATGGAGCTGGGCGGCAAATCACCGCTTCTGGTCTTCGCAGATGCCGACCTTGATCGCGCTGCGGATGCCGCCATGATGGCCAACTTCTACTCCAGCGGCCAAATCTGCACCAACGGCACGCGGGTGTTTGTTGAATGCAGCGTTAAAGACGCCTTTGAAGCCAAGTTGGTAGAGCGCGTCAAGCGTATCAAGGCAGGCGACCCCATGGACCCAAGCGTTAACTTTGGCCCGCTGGTCAGCTTCGAGCATCAAGAGAAAGTGCTCTCCTATATTGCCCTGGGCAAAGAGCAAGGCGCTCGCCTGCTCGTGGGTGGCGACGACTGGAACACTGGCAGCTTTGCCGATGGCGCCTGGGCAGCGCCTACCGTGTTCACCGACTGCACCGACGAGATGCGTATCGTGCGTGAAGAGATCTTCGGCCCAGTGATGTCGGTGCTCGCCTTTGATGACGAAGCAGAAGTCATTCGCCGCGCCAATGACACCACCTATGGCCTTGCTGCCGGTGTTTTCAGTGAAAGCTTGAACCGTGCCCACCGCGTGATTCACCAGCTGGAAGCGGGTATCTGCTGGATTAACACCTGGGGTGAGTCACCTTCCGAAATGCCGGTAGGCGGTTACAAAGAGTCTGGCATTGGTCGCGAAAACGGTATCGAGACGCTTAATCACTATACCCAAACCAAGTCCGTACAGATTGAAATGGGCCCGTTTGAGTCGGTGTTTTAAGGAGTTTTTATGTCTCAACCACGCGAATTTGATTACATCATTATCGGCGCAGGCTCGGCGGGCAATGTGCTTGCTACTCGCCTCACCGAAGACAGCAGCGTCAGCGTACTGTTGCTAGAAGCGGGTGGGCCGGATTATCGCTTCGATTTCCGCACCCAAATGCCCGCCGCTCTAGCATTTCCGCTGCAGGGTAAGCGCTACAACTGGGCGTTCGAAACCGACCCCGAGCCGTATATGGATGGTCGCCGCATGGAGTGTGGCCGCGGCAAAGGCCTGGGTGGCTCCTCACTGATTAACGGCATGTGCTATATCCGCGGCAACGCACTCGATTACGACAACTGGGCCAAACAGCCAGGGCTGGAAGATTGGGACTACCTAAGCTGTCTGCCCTACTTCAAAAAGTGCGAAACCCGCGATATTGGCCCCAACAGCTACCACGGTAGTGATGGCCCGGTGAGCGTTGCTACGCCAAAATTCACCAACAACCCGCTATATCGCATCTTTATCGAGGCAGGAAAGCAGGCAGGCTATCCGGAAACCGAAGACGTTAACGGTTACCAGCAAGAGGGTTTCGGCCCCATGGACCGCTTCGTCACACCCAAAGGCCGCCGTGCGTCTACTGCTCGAGGCTACCTGGATACCGCCAAACAGCGCCACAACCTCACCATAGAAACTCATGCCGTTACCGACGTGATTGAGTTTGAAGGTAAACGTGCGGTGGGTGTTCGCTATAAACAGAAAGGCGAAAAACAGCAGGCCTATGTACGCCGCGAAGTAATCTTGTGTGGCGGCGCCATCGCCTCGCCGCAGATTTTGCAGCGGTCAGGTATTGGTGATCCGGAACTGCTAAACGAACTGAATATCGAGACGGTTCACGCCCTGCCCGGCGTGGGTGAAAACCTCCAGGATCACCTGGAGATGTACATTCAGTACGAGTGCAAAAAGCCGATTTCGCTCTACCCCGCGCTGAAGTGGTACAACCAGCCCAAGATTGGCGCCGAGTGGCTGTTTAATGGTACCGGCGTGGGCGCCAGCAACCAGTTTGAATCCTGTGGCTTTATCCGCAGCCGCGATGAAGAGGAGTGGCCAAATCTTCAGTACCACTTCCTGCCCATCGCGATTAGCTACAACGGTAAAAGCGCGGTGCAGGCCCATGGCTTCCAGGCCCACGTTGGCTCAATGCGTTCAGAAAGCCGTGGGCGTATTCGACTCACCTCGAAAGATCCACACGCCGCGCCTAGCATTCTGTTCAACTACATGGCCAAAGACAAAGATTGGCAAGAGTTCCGCGATGCCATACGCCTCACCCGCGATATCATCGCCCAGCCAGCGTTTGATAAATACCGTGGCCGTGAGATAGCTCCCGGCCCTGACGTGCAGTCCGATGCCGAACTCGATGCCTTCGTCAAGCAACACGCCGAAACCGCCTACCACCCCTGCGGTAGTTGCCGTATGGGCGAGGGTGAAATGGCCGTCACCGATGGCCAGGGTCGCGTCCATGGAATTGAAGGTCTTCGCGTCGTAGACGCTTCACTCTTCCCGGTGATTCCTACCGGCAACCTGAACGCGCCCACCATTATGCTGGCGGAGAAAATCGCCGACCGTATAAAAGGTCACGAGCCGCTCCCCCGCGCCAGCGTTGACTACTATATAGCTAACGGTGCACCGGCCAAACGCGCCTGAACATTTACTCCGTTTACCACTCCAAACGCCATGGCCTGACGCCATGGCGTTTTTTTATGAGCGCCTCGCATTTGCAGCGTTAAACATGCCTAAATACTTGCACGAGGCGGCTTCCATCTGCCAATATTCAAACAAGTGTTCGATTGACGGTTTTGTTGCCGTTCCTGACTCAGATTTATCTAACAACAGCTGGCCAGCAATAAAGGCCAACAACAGAGAGAGACTCTATGCTCACCCTACTCCTTATCGTGCTCGCCATTGCTGGCTTGCTCGTCGTAATGCGTCGCGAAGCAGGTGCTCCAGCGGCACTAGCGGTGCTTGGCGTATTGGGCCTTGTTGGCCTGCTGTTTGACGCAGAAGTCATTGGCGTACTGCTGCTGATTGGCGCAGCTGCCGTGGCAGTGGCCGGCCTGCCCGCACTGCGTCGCAAGTGGCTCACACCGCGCCTATTCGCCACCTTTAAGAAAGTCGCCCCCAAGGTTTCCGCCACCGAGCGCACGGCCCTGGAAGCGGGCAGCGTCTCTTGGGACGGCGAGCTATTTTCAGGCAAACCCCAGTGGGAAAAGCTGCTCGCCTTTAAAGATGACGGCCTGCGCGACGATGAAAAAGCCTTCTTAGCCAATCAGTGTGCCAAAGCCGCTGGCATGTGCAACGCCTGGGATATCGCCCAAGAGCGCGCTGACCTGCCCCAGCAGCTGTGGGACTTCCTGAAAGCAGAGGGCTTCTTCGGCATGATTATTCCGAAGGAGTACGGCGGCCTTGGCTTCTCAGCCAAAGCGCAGTCCATGGTGCTGCAAAAGCTCTCTGCCAACGAAACCCTGATGGTGACCGTGGGCGTACCCAACTCCCTCGGCCCTGGCGAGCTGCTGCTTAAATACGGTACTCAAGAGCAGAAAGATCACTACCTACCGCGCTTATCCGATGGCCGTGAGATTCCCTGCTTTGGCCTCACCGGCCCTCGCGCAGGCTCTGATGCCACTTCGCTGCCCGATACCGGCGTAGTGTGCAAGCAAACCATTAACGGCGAAGAGGTGCTTGGCCTGCGCCTAAACTTCGAAAAACGCTGGATCACCCTGGCGCCTATCGCCACTGTGGTTGGCCTTGCCTTCCGTCTGTTTGACCCGGAAAAATTGCTCGGTGACGAAGAAGATCGCGGCATTACCCTGGCGTTGATCCCCCGCGATACCGACGGTATGGAAATCGGCCGCCGCCACCACCCCATCGGCAGCCCGTTTATGAACGGGCCGATCATTGGTAAAGATGTCTTTGTACCGCTGGATACCATCATTGGTGGCCCGGACATGATTGGCCAAGGCTGGCGTATGCTGGTGGAGTGTCTCTCGATTGGCCGCTGCATCACGCTGCCCTCAGGCGCTACCGGAACCGCCCGTTACGCCCTAGGCTGGAGCGGCGGTTTCACTCGCGTGCGTCGCCAGTTCAACGTGCCGGTGGCAGAAATGGAAGGTGTGCAAGAGCCCCTCGCCCGCATGGCGGCGCTTGCCTATATCTCCCAGGCCACCGTGTATCAAACCGCCAACATGATCGACCACGGCGAAAAGCCTGCGGTGCCCTCGGCCATCCTGAAAAGCCAGCTAACCGAGTTCCAGCGCTTACTACTTAGCGATGCCATGGATGTTCACGGCGGCAAGGCGGTTACTCTTGGCCCACGCAACTACCTCGGCATCGGTTACAGCGCCAACCCGGTGGCGATCACCGTGGAAGGTGCCAACATCATGACCCGCAACCTGATGATCTTCGGTCAGGGCGCGATCCGTTGCCATCCTTACGTACTTGAAGAGCTAGCAGCCAAAGATGCCAACGATATCAAGGCGTTCGATAAAGCCTTCTTCGGTCACGCAGGCCTGATCTTTGGTAACGCCGCGCGCGCCTTCACCCTGGGCTTTGGCATCGGTAAAGCCAGCGTACCCTTCGATGGCTCTGCCGCCATCTATGCTCAGGATATTGCCCGCCTTTCCGCAGGCTTTGGCCTATGTGCCGACGCCGCCATGGCAAGCCTGGGCTCAGCGCTGAAGAAACGCGAAATGATCTCCGCGCGGCTAGGGGATGTACTTTCTAACCTCTACCTGACTTCCATGGTGCTCAAGCAGTGGCAAGCGGGCAGTAAAGTAGAAGGCGAAGAAGCGCTGCTCCATTACAGCTGTCGTTTCCTGCTTCAGCGTGCCGAACAGGCGTTCGTGGAGATTTTCGATAATCTACCCAACCGCGCCCTGGGTAAAACCCTCAACGCCGTAGTGATGCCCACCGGCCGCCGCTGGAATAAACCCCACGATGACCTGGCGCGCGATATCGCTAAGCGTGTTTCTACGCACAGTGCCCTGCGTACCAAGCTGCTGGAAAACACCTGGGATGCGGACGACGGTGAGCAGCGCAACCCGCTGGCACGCTACAACGCCCTGCTGATCGACTATGATCGCGCCGAAGCGATCTACCGCACGGTGAACAAGGCTTATGCCAAAGGCGAGCTACCGCAGACGGCACTCCACCCTGAAGCACGCGTTGAGGCCGGTTTGGAAAAAGGCCTGATCAGTGCCGAGGACGCGGAGTTCATGCGCACCTTCGAGGCCGAGGTTCTGGAAATGCTCACTGTGGACGATTTTGCCTACGATGCCTTTGCCAAGAATAAGTCCACCTTGATCGATCACAACGCAAAACCTGCGCCAGCGCCTAAGCAGGAGGAAGAAAACGTTAAGTAATACCATCTTTTCAAAGCGTTAGCTGTAACGATAGCCGACTCCTGGCATGCAGGAGTCGGCTTTTTTGTGTTCACTTTCTACGCCTAAAAGCGTAGACCAACGAATCAAAAACGCGTTGCAAGTTCGTAAACGATCAACTAGCCTTTCGTAAACGAAAGCGATTAACCCTAAAAATCGCGTTTTAAATAGCACTCTCCAATCGCTATTTCCAAAAACAATGACGCTAGCGAGATCGGCATGTCCTTACATTTGCAAAATATTGATCACATCGTTAACGGTGTGCCGCATATCAGTGGGATCGACTTAGCCCTCGAGCCAGGCTCCTTCAACGTGCTGCTTGGGCGAACGCTCGCCGGAAAAACCACTTTGATGCGCCTAATGGCAGGGCTCGAGCCACCCACTCGCGGCAAGATCATCATGGACGGCAAAGACGTAACGAACGTCTCCGTGCGTAAAAGAAATGTCTCCATGGTCTACCAGCAGTTTATCAACTATCCCAGCCTCACCGTTTACGACAACATTGCCTCGCCGCTTAAACTGGCCAAGCATCCTAAAAGCGAAATTGATAAGCGGGTAGGCGAAATTGCTGAAATGCTGCATATCGAACATCTGCTTAAACGCTACCCGCAGGAACTCTCCGGCGGCCAACAGCAGCGCACCGCCATGGGCCGCGCACTGGTCAAGGATGCTGACTTAATCCTGTTTGATGAGCCGCTGGTCAACCTGGATTACAAACTACGTGAAGAGCTACGCGATGAATTGCGTGACCTGTTTAAAGCGCGTAACTGCATTGCGGTATATGCCACCACCGAACCCAATGAAGCGTTAGCGCTGGGCGGCAACACAGCGGTACTACATGAAGGCAAGCTTCTTCAATACGGCCCTACCGAGCAGGTCTATCGCGAACCGAATGGCCGCTTTAGCGCAGAAATGTTCTCTGAACCTCCGATCAATATCGTCCCCGGCCAATTGACCGATAGCGAGATCACCTTCGATCAATCGCTGCACTTTCCCTGCGATGACCAGCTAAAGCGTCTTGAACCGGGTGATTACGACTTTGGCGTCCGCGCTTCGCACCTCACTCTGCAACCCCAGCAGGCCGATGACATGGCTTTAGATGTGCACGTGGATGTAGCAGAAATTAGTGGCTCTGAAACCTTCCTGCATGTTCACCATGAACGCTTCCCCTTAGTACTGCACTTAGCGGGCATTCACCAGTTTAGTGTTAATGAACCTTTGAAAGTTTACTTCCCTACCCACCAACTTTACGCCTTCGATAAACAGGGCCACACGGTACATATTCCTGCGCGTCAGGGAGGAGCTGCCCATGGCTGAGATCACTTTAAAAGGTCTGGCGCACTCCTACGAAAAAACACCCAAGGGTGCGGCAGATTACGCCATTCGCCATATGGAGCATGTCTGGCACCAGGGCGGCGCCTATGCCCTACTGGGCCCTTCGGGGTGCGGTAAATCTACCCTTCTGAACATTATTTCGGGCCTGCTTGAACCTTCAGAGGGTGACGTGCTTTTCGACGGTCATCGGGTCAATGAGCTACCTCCTGAAGAGCGCAATATTGCCCAGGTATTCCAGTTCCCGGTGATCTACGACACCATGACGGTGTTCGACAACCTCGCCTTTCCCCTGCGCAATATGAACACCCCCGAGTACCGGGTAAAACCCAAGGTACTCGAAGTCGCCGATATTCTTGAATTGACGCCGCTGTTGGATCGTAAAGCCAAGAACCTAACCGCCGATGAGAAGCAGAAAGTCTCCATGGGTCGTGGACTGGTGCGCGACGACGTCACGGCCATCCTGTTTGATGAACCGCTCACCGTTATCGACCCGCAGCTAAAGTGGAAACTGCGCCGCAAGCTCAAAGAGATTCACGAGCGCTTTAACATCACCATGATCTACGTGACCCACGATCAGCTCGAGGCCTCGACCTTCGCGGATAAAATTGCCGTGATGTATGAGGGTCAGGTGGTTCAATTCGGCACGCCGAGAGAGCTGTTCGAGCGCCCCGCACATACCTTTGTGGGTTACTTTATTGGTAGCCCCGGCATGAACTTTATGGCCGTGGAATACCGTGACGGACAAGTGATGTTCGGCTCCCAGCCGCTGCCGGTTAGCGATCAGATGAAACACGCAGTCGCCAACGCTAGCTCTGACAACATTAAGCTCGGTATACGCCCCGAGTTTATCGCCATTTCCTCGAGCGAAGTGGCTGATAGCGTGCCGATTCAGGTAATCAGCGTTCAGGATCTGGGTACCTACTCGCTACTCACCTTCAAGCTCAACGAGCAAACGTTTAAAGCACGCCTACCTGAAGGCCATACGCCGGTAAGTGAAACGGCGTTTGCCCACTTCGACGATGCTCACGTTGCGCTGTATATCGATGAATACCTAGTGGAGGCTGGCCATGAATAACAAAGTACCTAATAACAGAGCCTGGCTACTGGTGCTTCCCATGCTGGTGTTGGTGGCCTTCTCCGCCATCATTCCACTCATGACCGTGGTTAACTACTCGGTGCAGGATGTGCTCGGGCCGAACGCACGCTTTTTTACCGGTACTGAGTGGTTTCAAAGCATGCTCAACGACGACGCGCTGCAGGCAGCGTTTCTGCGCCAAATTTCATTCTCGCTGATTATTCTCGCCATTCAGATTCCGCTGGGGATTGGCATTGCGCTCATTATGCCCAAACGCGGCTGGCAGGCTTCGGCGGTGCTGATCTTAATCACCCTGCCGTTGCTGATTCCCTGGAACGTAGTGGGCAGCATCTGGCAAATCTTTACCCGCGGCGATATCGGCTTAATGGGCTGGGGGCTGCGCGAGCTGGGCATTGAATACAATATCACCCGCAATGCAGGCGACGCCTGGGTAACGATCATTTTAATGGACGTGTGGCACTGGACCCCGCTGGTGGCAATGCTCTGTTACAGCGGCCTGCGCTCGATCCCCGAAGCCTATTATCAGGCAGCACGCATTGACCGTGCCTCAAAATGGGCAGTTTTCCGCTATATCCAGCTGCCCAAGCTAACCAACGTGTTGGTAATCGCTGTGCTGCTGCGCTTTATGCACTCCTTCATGATCTACGCAGAACCCTTTGTACTGACAGGCGGCGGGCCGGGCAGCGCAACCACCTTCTTAAGCCAATCGCTAACCACTATGGCGGTCGGCCAACAGGATTTAGGCCCTTCTGCAGCGTTCTCGCTGATCTACTTCCTGGTCATTCTGCTGGTGAGCTGGGTGTTCTACACCACCATTATGAATATGCAGAAAGACAAACCGCCGCATGGAGGTGCCTAACATGAGCTATCAACTCGAAAACACCCAGCGCGGTGAAAAGTACAACAGCATTTTTAGCAAGGTTTCATCGGCCAAGCGGCGTAACCGTACTGCCCGTTCGCACTGGCGCTCGCGTCTTCTGCTTGGTCTTTATCTGGCGCTGATGATTCTGCCCATTTACTGGCTGATCAATATGTCGCTCCAGACCAATAGCGAAATTCTTGGCTCCATGACGCTGTGGCCCCAGAACCTTACCTTTGATAACTACATCGGCATCTTCACCAACTCAAGTTGGTACATGGGCTACGTCAACTCGATGCTCTATGTGGCGATGAATATGCTCATCACCATCTGCGTGGCGCTACCGGCCGCATACGCCTTCAGCCGCTACACCTTTATTGGCGACAAGCACCTGTTTTTCTGGCTGCTGACCAACTTAATGGCGCCACCTGCGGTATTTCTGCTGCCCTACTTCCAGCTCTACTACTCTGTGGGCCTGTTCGATACCCACATCGCCGTAGCGCTGGCTCACTGCCTGTTCAATATCCCGCTGGCTATCTGGATTTTGGAGGGTTTTATGAGCAGCGTGCCCAAGGAGATCGATGAAACCGCCTATATCGACGGCTATAGTTTTCCGCGCTTTTTCGTCAAGATTTTTATCCCCATGATCCGCTCCGGTATCGGCGTCACGCTGTTCTTCCTGTTCATGTTCTCCTGGGTGGAGTTGCTGCTGGCCCGCACATTGACCGCCACCGACGCCCAGCCCATTGGCATGATCATGACGCGTACTTCAACAGCCTCCGGGATCGATTGGGGCACCCTGGCCGCCGCCGGTGTACTCACCATTATTCCTGGCATTCTGGTGGTCTACTTCGTTCGTAACCATATCGCCAAGGGCTTTGCCCTGGGCCGTACCTGAGGAGATCTCGCTATGTCTTGGATGGTATGGACAGTGCCCACCGCCATATTCTTTTCATCAATTGCCGCCATGCTGGCCGGTATGACGGTTTGGGAAATTTTGTCGCCCACTATTGAGCGCAAAGGGTTTTTACCCATTGCCACCACTCGCGGGGATCGGCTGTTTATCGGCCTGCTCTCGGCGGCCTTTATCCACCTGGGTGTGATTGGCTTCACCTCACTATCCATTTGGATTGCACTAGCAGTATCAGCCGTATGGCTGCTGGTTTTAATGCGCTGGGGATAGCCCTTAACAGGTTTTTAAAAGCTCGCCAGCGTTTAATCGGTATCAAGGACGGCCAAGCCATCAAGGAAGAACACAACAAAACGAGGTCACCATGCAAAAGCACTACAACAAGTCCAGACTGACTAAGTTCAAACTGACAACCCTCGCCGCTGGCTTGTTGCTGGCATCGGGTACGCTGTCAGCGCAGGAAGAGGATACCCGCGCCATCGCTGAACGCTTGGTCGATGAGCACTTCCAAAACTCAACCCTGAGCCGCGAAGAGCAGATCGAAGAACTGATGTGGTTTGCCAAAGCCGCTGAGCCTTTCCGCGACATGGATATCCAAACCGTGGCAGAAGGTCTCACCACTCACGTTTATGAGAGCGAGGTTCTGGCAGAAGCATTCAGCGAACTCACCGGCATCAACATAACCCACAACATCATCGGTGAAGGTGATGTAGTGGATACCATGCAAAACCAGATGCAGTCGGGTAACAGTATCTACGACGGCTTCGTCAACGATACCGACTCCATCGGCACGCATATTCGCTATGGCACCACCATCAACCTTTCTGAAGCGATGGAGAACGAGTGGGCCGACTACACACTGCCCACTCTGGATTTAGATGATTTTATTGGCCTGCAGTACGGCACCGGGCCGGATGGCAGCCTCTTCCAACTGCCCACCCAGCAGTTTGCTAACCTCTACTGGTTCCGCCATGACTGGTTCCAGCGCGAAGACTTACAGGAGCAGTTCCGGGAAATTTACGGCTATGACTTAGGGGTGCCCACCAACTGGACAGCCTATGAAGACATTGCCGAGTTCTTTTCCGAACACGTTGGAGAAATTGACGGCACCAAGGTGTATGGCCACATGGATTATGGCCGCCGCGACCCGTCACTGGGCTGGCGCTTCCACGACTCCTGGCTCTCGATGGCGGGCATGGGTAGCCCCGGCGTACCTTCAGGCAACCCGGTGGATGACTGGGGTATCCGCGTCAATGAAGATAGCCAGCCGGTAGGCGCCAGCGTTAGCCGCGGCGGTGCTACCAACTCACCGGCCTCAGTGTTTGCGATGCAAAAAGCCGTTGATTGGCTACGTGACTTTGCCCCACCCGAAGCGCAGGGTATGACCTTTGGTGAAGCCGGGCCGGTACCTGCGCAAGGGCACATCGCCCAGCAGATCTTCTGGTATACCGCGTTTACTGCCGACATGACTGATCCCGCCGTTGCGGTGACCGATGACGAGGGCAATCCACTGTGGCGCATGGCACCTTCCCCCACCGGCCCTTACTGGGAAGAAGGTATGAAAGTTGGTTATCAGGACGTGGGTGCATGGACGTTCTTTGACTCAACCCCGGAAGATCGCCGCACTGCTGCATGGCTATTTGCCCAGTTCACCGTGGCAAAAACCACCTCACTGGAAAAACTCATGCACGGTTTAACGCCGATTCGTGAATCTGACATTTTCTCTGAGCAGATGACCGAAATGGCGCCGAAGCTGGGCGGCTTAGTTGAGTTTTACCGCAGCCCCAACGAGTCGAACTGGACGCCTACCGGCACCAACGTACCTGACTACCCACGCATGGCGCCGCTATGGTGGCAAAACCTAGCGCCCGTTATGAGCGGTGAAGTTACGCCACAGGAAGGTCTCGACAAGCTGGCGGCGGATATGGATAACACCATGAATCGTCTGGCCCGCGCCAACGTCTTCGACAGCTATGCACCGGTACTTAACGAAGAGCAAGATCCTCAGATTTGGCTCGATCAGGAAGGCTCTCCGAAAGCCAAGCTAGATAATGAAATGCCGCAGGGCACCACCGTTCCTTACGATGAAATGATGGAAGCCTGGATGGCAGCTGGTACACGCCAAGAGTAACGACGCGTAACGCTAGCAGGGCGGGCTACCGCTCGCCCTGCTAGGGGTTTCATTGGCGGTATGCCAGAGCACAAGAGAACACCCACTTAGACGGGGCTATTTATTGGTTAATTGGATCCGCTATGAAACTGCGAAATCGAAACATTGAAAAACTACCTACCGAGACCTTTGATGCCCTCATTATCGGGGGCGGTATTAATGGCGCAGCCACCGCAGCGGCACTGGCGGGTAAAGGCGCTAAAGTTGCCCTGATTGATCGCGGCGACTTCGCTGGCAGCACCAGCATGCACTCCTCCAACTTAGTGTGGGGAGGCATTAAATACATGGAAAGTAAGGACTTTGCACTCGTTCGCAAACTGTGCAAAAGCCGTAATCACTTGATAAAGAGTTATCCTTCTACGGTGCAGGAGATTCGCTTCCTGACCACTATTTCAAAAGGTTTCCGTCATTCACCGCGCTACCTGTGGGCGGGCACCTGGCTTTACTGGCTAATGGGCAACGGCTTCACTAAACTGCCGCGCCTGCTCTCGCCGAACAAGATTAAGCAGCAAGAGCCGATTATTGATGTTGAGGGCTCGGTAGGAGGCTTTGAATACTCCGACGCCTACCTTCACGATAACGACGCCCGATTTGTGTTCAACTTTGTCCGCCACGCGCTCAATTATGGGGCGATTGCCGCCAACTACGTCGAATCACTCGGCGCCGAGCGTGACGGCGACCTATGGGTGACCAAAGCGCGCAACGTGATGGATGGCAACACCTTCGATATCCGTGCCAAGGTGTTGATCAATGCCGCAGGACCCTGGGTGGACCAGCACAACGAGCTGACGGGCCAAAAAACCACTCATCATCACCTCTACTCCAAGGGCATTCACCTCATCGTTCCGCAGCTAACCGACTCTCAGCGGGTACTGGCATTTTTTGCCGACGATGGAAGACTGTTTTTTGTGATACCTATGGGCAATCGCACCTGTATTGGCACCACCGATACCCATATGGAGCACCCTGACGTGGACGTTACCGCTGAAGATATCGCCTTTGTGCTGGAAAATATCAATAAGCGCCTAACCTTAGCTAAACCGCTCACCCGGGATGACATTATCTCAACGCGCTGCGGCGTACGGCCATTAGCCATCAAAGATGATCAGGGTAATGACCGCGACTTCCTACAGCTCTCGCGCAAGCACGTGGTCGATACCAATACCGAAAGTGCCCATATCAGCATTTTTGGCGGCAAGCTTACCGACTGTTTGAACGTTGGCGATGAGATTGCCGAAGAGATGGGCCGACTGGGCGTTTCTCTATCTGACCCCAACTTTCAGTGGTACGGCGAACCGCCCAAGCCAGTGAAACAGCAGTTTATGGATCAAGCCAAGCGTATGAACCTGGATGCCATGACCGCTTCTACCTCATCGGAGCTGCTCTCCACTCGGTTGTGGCGGCGCTACGCTGATCAAGCCATCCAGATGCTTGAGAAAATTCGTCAGGATCCCGCTCAGAGCGAAATTTTAATTGAAGGCACTGAATATATCCGCTGTGAGATTGAGCATGCCCGTGATCACGAGATGATCACCCAGCTTGAAGATTTCCTGCGCCGCCGTGCCAAAGTCTCACTGGTGGTACCTCACGAGCAGTTACGCCAGTCCACAGGCTTAAAAGAGGCGTGTCGCGTGCTGTTTGGCGACGATGCGGACGAGCGTTTTAACCGCTATTTTGAACAAAACCGCGATACCGCGCTGCCGCCTACTTCTTCATCTTTGGTTTGACATTATCAGTGACTAAACATAAAAAAGCCCCCTCAGCTGAATGAAGGGGCAAATTTGCTATTGATCATGTGACCTAGGTAGAGCGCACGCGTGAAACGGCATCAAGCCAGCCCTGATAGAGCTGCTCGCGAGTGGTCTCCTCCATCGCAGGCATAAAGCTTTTCTCGCAGCGCCACAGCTGCTCAATCTCTTCCAGTGTTTGATACCAGCCGAGACGCAGCCCAGCCAAGTAAGC
Source organism: Halomonas sp. QHL1 (assembly GCF_001882345.1). Lineage (GTDB taxonomy): Bacteria > Pseudomonadota > Gammaproteobacteria > Pseudomonadales > Halomonadaceae > Vreelandella. The sequence continues at coordinate 463,215 of NZ_MINL01000001.1, read as the reverse complement.
TGCCCCCAGCGCGGTGGTTTCCAGGATGGTGGGACGATCTACCTGGACTCCCAGCATATCGGCAAGAAACTGCATCACCCAGCTGTTCTTCACCATGCCGCCGTCGACACGTAAAGTGCCCGGTGGGGCCTCCATATCGTCGTTCATGCAGTGCTGCAGGTCGCGGGTTTGATAGCACACCGCCTGCAGGCCAGCGGCGACTATTTCAGCAATACCGGTATCGCGGGTTAACCCAAAAATTGCGCCGCGCGCTTTGGGGTCCCAGTGCGGGGCTCCTAGGCCGGTAAAGGCGGGCACCAGATAAACGCTGTGGCCGCTGCGGGTCTCCTGAGCCAAAGCTTCCGTTTCCGAGGCGTCGGCAAACAGGTTCAAACCGTCACGTAACCACTGCACCGTCGCCCCCGCCACGAAAATGCTGCCCTCCATGGCGTAGGTCGGCTTGCCGTTAAGCCGGTAGCCAATGGTGGTCAGCAGGCGATTGCGCGACAGCGACGGCGTTTCGCCGGTATTCACAATCATAAAACAGCCGGTGCCGTAGGTGCTTTTACCCATCCCCGGTTGAAAGCACGCCTGCCCCACTAAAGCAGCCTGCTGGTCCCCCGCTACGCCAGCAATGGGCAGCGCAGCACCCAGCCAGTGCGCTTCGGTGTTGCCAAAATCATCGCTGGAGTCTTTCACTTCCGGCAAAAGATTCGCGGGGATATTAAATAGCGTCAGCAGCTCTTCATCCCACTCCTGGGTATGGATATTAAACAGCGCCGTACGGGAAGCGTTGGTGGCATCGGTAACGTGCTGCTTACCACCGGTCAGCCGCCAGATTAAAAAGCTATCTACCGTCCCGAACGCCAGCTCGCCCTGCTCTGCAAGCTGCCGAGCGCCCCCAACGTTATCCAATATCCAGGCAAGCTTGGTGGCTGAAAAGTACGGATCAATCAACAGGCCCGTTTTAGCCTGAACGACATCGGTGTGACCTTTATCACGCAGCGATTGGCACAAATCAGAGGTGCGACGATCCTGCCAAACGATGGCGTTATAGAGGGGTTTACCCGTTTTCCGATCCCACAGAATAGCGGTTTCCCGCTGGTTGGTAATGCCGATTCCCGCTATCTGGTCGGCGGTAATCTCTGCGTTGTGCATCACATCCCGGCAGGTCGCTACCACTGTGTCCCAAATATCTTCAGGGTTGTGCTCAATCCATCCATCGTGGGGAAAGTGCTGCGTGAATTCCTGCTGGGCAACAGCGGCCACCTGGCCTTGGCGGTCAAACAGAATGGCGCGGGAGCTGGTGGTACCTTGATCAATGGCGAGTATAAAAGAGGACATATCGAGTTCACTTTGTTGTATTGTCTTTCGATTTTGTATACTTGCTTTCGCTTTATTATGATTCAAGGCTACTCTAGCCGCCTAAAATGCTCAAGGCTGAAACTGGCTCATTAAGCAAGATACAGCGCCACATCGTGTTGCGTCAGCAAGCGCTGAATTGCTTCTGGCGGCTTGCGGTCGGTAAATAGCGCATCCAGCTGTTCCAGATTGCCTTGCCGCACGACCGGGTTACGATGGAATTTAGAGTAATCTGCCGCCAAATAAATACGCCGCGAATTGGCAATAATCGCCTGAGCAACGCGCACTTCCTGGTAGTCAAATTCCAGCAGCGAGCCATCCTCATCGATACCGCTGATGCCGATAATGCCGTAGTCCACTTTGAACTGATTTATGAAGTCGATAGTGGCTTCACCGATAATACCACCGTCCCGGGAGCGCACCTGCCCACCGGCAATAATCACGGTGAAATCCTCTTTATGCTGCAGGATGGCGGCAACGTTAAGATTATTGGTAATAATCTCAAGGCCCTGGTGCTCCAGCAGCGCTTGAGCAATCACTTCATTGCTTGTGCCAATGTTAATAAATAGTGAGGAGTGATTAGGGATGTGCTGGGCTAAACAGCGGGCTATGCGCTCTTTCTCTTCCAGATGCAGTGTCTTGCGCGTGCTATAGGCGGTATTCACCGTACTCGACTCGATTCCCACCCCGCCATGAACTCGCCGAACACGACCTTCATCAGCCAGGGTATTCAAATCACGCCGGATGGTTTGCGGTGTCACAGCGAAATGATCGGTGAGCTGCTCGATACTCATATAGCCGTGCTGACGAACCAGCTCGACAATGGCATCCTGACGAAATTGTTGATTCATAAGCCCGGCCTGTTCGATTTTTATTAATATCTGAACATAATCTAGCAAAATTTTCGAAACCTAATAGCTTTCTTCAAGCAATTCGGCTAACACCGAGCTGACAGACCGAGCGGTGATATCGCTTATTATAGAGGCCATATCAATAAAATCATGGGGATAGCCACCACCAGCACGACCAATGAAAGCGGTAAGCCCAGCTTCCAATAATCACCAAAGCGGTAGCCGCCAGGCCCTAGCACCAGCGTATTGGATTGGTGCCCGATAGGGGTTAAAAACGCACAGGAAGCGCTAACGGCTACCACCATCAGGAACGGATCGAGTGAGACATCAAAGCCATTGGCTAAGCTCACCGCAATAGGCGCCATCAACAGCGCAGCCGCCGCATTGTTGACCACGTTAGAGAGCAGCATAGAGAGTAAAAACAGGATAATCATCGTGACGACCACCGGCCAGTCGCTGCCAAAGCCCAGCAGCGCATTGGCAATCAAATCCGCGCCGCCGCTAGTTTCTAATGCCTCACCTACGGGTATCATCGCGGCTAACAGCACTATGACGGGGCCATCAATAGCTTGATACCCCTCGCGTAACGGTAATACGCCAATCAGTAGCGAAATCAGTGCAGCAGTACTCATGGCCACAGCGGCCGGGAGTAGATCAAACAGCATGGCAACGATCGCCAAAGCAAAAATGGCAATGGATATAGCCAGCTTGCGAGGCTGGCCCAGATGCAACTCACGGCTCGCTAGTGGCAGACAGCCCAGCGAGGCTAAGCTATCCGCAAGTTCATTTTCACTGCCTTGGAGCAGCAAAACGTCGCCGTTTTTAAAACGAATATCCCGCAACCGCTGTTTCAGACGTCCACCATCACGGGCAACCGCTACCAGATGGAGACCAAACTGATGGTTCAAACGTAGCTGGCGTACGCTGCGGTTAATCATCATCGAGTCATTGCGAACGACGGCCTCGATCAACTGCAGGCCTTCGGTATCCACCGGCTGTTGATCCTGTGCGGCGTCTTTATTTTTTGCCTTATCTGCATCTTTGTGACTAGCTGGATGCTCAGCATCATTCACTTCTGGATCGTCCTCGGATTCTTCCTCCAGTTCAGCGATCGCGCTAAGCCCCACCTTGTCTTCCAGCATCTGGAGCTCATCAGGCCCTGCCTCTAACAACAGAATATCGCCCTCTTCCAAGGCGCCGTGGAAGTTGTAGCCTGCCCGACGGTTGTCATCGCGCACCACCGCTAACACGGGGATGGTTTCGTCCAGTTCGTCGCGCAACTGCTGTAGCGTTAAGCCTTTGGCTTTCGACTCTTCGCCCACTTTCAACTCGACTAAATAGTTGGCGGTATCGAACATTTCATCCGTGGAAGCTTGGCCGCTACGCTTAGGCGTCAAGCGCCAGCCCACCAGAACGATAAACGCCAACCCCGCCAGCGCCACTGCAATGCCAACGGGTGAAAAGCTAAACATGCTAAACGCCTCGCCCGTTACATCCCGGCGATAACTGGAAATAATGATGTTGGGCGGGGTACCAATCAACGTTGTCAGGCCGCCGAGCAAAGACCCAAACGCCAGGGGCATAAGCAGTAAAGAAGGCGAGGTATTGTGTTCGCGAGCAAGCCGCATGGCCACTGGTAGCAACAGCGCCAGGGCACCCACGTTATTCATAATCCCCGATAGCAAAACAATGGTACCCACCAGTACCAATAGTTGGAGGAGCAGATTTTCACCTACTTTCAGCACCTGATTGGCAATAATATCGACCACACCCGAGCGCTCAAAGCCGCGGCTAAGCACCAGCACGGCAGCTACGGTAATTACCGCTGGGTGGCCGAAACCTGTGAACGCGTTATCAGCCGGTACGAGCCCCAACATGACCGAGCCCAGCAACGCCGCCAACGCCACTAAGTCATAGCGAAATCGACCCCATATAAAAGCGACCAGGGTGAGTCCCAGCACGATAAACACCAGCGTGCTGGGAGCGAGCGCTAACCACTCAAGCCCTAAGGCTTCTAATCCTAGGTTCTCAACACCTGAGCCCTCAGCACCTGAACTCTCGACACTTATGTCCTCAGCCGACATCCTTTTACTACTCCCTTGCCACCGCTTGATAAGGGCAGCCTACGATTGATGCGCGCCACGCTTTCAACATGGCCATTTCTCCTGCACATTAGACGTTTACTATACAGAGGTATAGCCCCTGCATACGCATAGCCTGTAAACACATGGTTCAGACACAAAAAAGCCCGGCAAAGCCGAGCTGCATAACGTTAATGCAATAAAGAACAAAGCGGGCAGCCTTCGAGGTCTAGAACACTTCCTGGCCCTGGCGAAAGCAACCGCTTCAGGCTGAATCTGTTCCTCCTCTCAAAGCTCTAGCGTCGGCTAAAACGAACTCGCTACGGCAACAGAACAGTAGACCCGGTGGTTTTGCGGCTTTGCAGAGCGTCTTGAGCTTTGCCCGCTTCTGCCAGTGGGTAGCGGTTGGCGATATCGATTTTGACCTTACCGCTTTCAATCATGGCGAAAAACTCTTCGCACATCATTTCCAAACGCTCGCGGGTGTCGGCGTAGCCATTAAGGCTGGGGCGCGTCACGTAGAGCGCGCCCTTCTGGTTAAGAATACCGATATTAACGCCATCCACCGGGCCAGAAGCGTTGCCAAAGCTGACCATCAGCCCACGAGGTTTTAAGCAGTCCAGTGACATTTCCCAGGTGTCTTTACCCACCGAGTCGTATACCACATCGCACATGCCGCCATTGGTAAGCTCGCGTACGCGCTCCACCACGTTCTCTTCGCTGTAATTAATTGTCGCCCAGGCACCGTTGGCCATGGCTAAATCCGCTTTTTCCTGTGAGCTCACAGTGCCGATCAGTTTAACGCCTAGTGACTTCGCCCACTGGCAGGCAATCGACCCTACCCCACCCGCCGCGGCGTGAAACAGAATGGTTTCGCCACCTTTAAGTTCATAGGTTTGGCGCAGCAGATACTGCACGGTCAGACCCTTGAGCATACTCGCCGCTGCGGTTTCGAAATCAACGAAGTCGGGGAGCTTGACCACTTTAGCCGCAGGCAACACATGCAGCTCTGCATAGGCGCCCAAAGGGCCTTGGGCATAGGCCACGCGATCACCAACGTTTAAGTGGGTCACCCCTTCACCTACCGCATCGACTACGCCAGCGCCTTCGGTGCCTAGCCCCGAAGGCATAGAGGGCGCTGGGTAAAGCCCAGTACGAAAATAGATATCGATAAAATTAAGGCCGACAGCTTTATTGGCGATACGCACTTCACCCTGGCCGGGTTCAGCGGGGGAAACGTCGACCAGTTCAAGCACTTCAGAACCGCCGGTGTGGGCAAACTGAATACGCTGAGACATTAGGACTCCTTATTGTGTAATTCGCTTATTATTCGGTTGATACGCCATCTCTCAATAATGGACAGCACGACATCAGGTCCTGCTATACAAGCGCGTCGCGGCGTTTAAATCAAGCTAGCACGCTAGCGTATTTTTACCCACTCAGTGCGCAAGGCACTGCAATCCCGCTGTCATGCGCCCATGTTAGTATTAGCGCTCTTTTATCGTCTAAGGCTTAGAGATTTGTCATGACGCATCCCGCTATTCAACTCCCTGCGCTGATTGCCCACCGCGGCTACTCCGCCGCCGCCCCTGAAAACACCCTAGCGGCGGTGCGCGCTGCCCACCAAGCGGGAGCCACATGGGTAGAGCTGGATGTGCAGCTACTGGGTGACGGCACCCCGGTGATTTGGCACGACGGCGATGTCGCACGCTGCTCAAACGGACGTGGCGGGCTCGCCTCCATGAGCTGGGCCAAGACGCAAACCCTGGATGCAGGGGGATGGTTTGACGATCGGTTTACGGGTGAGAAGATGCCTAGCCTCAGCGAGATGTTGGCACTGCTTAACGAGCTGGAAATGGGCGTCAATATGGAAATCAAGGTCAACAAAGGCCGCGACCCCATCGCGCTGGTTGATCGCGCGTTGCCGGAAATGCTCGATACTCTTCCCGCCGAGCGTTTGATTATCTCCTCCTTCAATGCCAGCGCCCTTAGCCACTGCCGTCAATTTGCCAGTAAAGAGCGACTGGCCCTGGGCGTGCTGTTCGGTAGCGTGCCCAAAAGCTGGCGTGAGCAGTGCGAGGCCATTGAAGCTTTCAGCGTGCACCCTCACTGGCCGCGTTTGAAGCGCGCCCAAGCCGACGCTATGCAACGCGATGGCTATCAAATATTGTGCTATACCGCCAATGACCCCAGCGCCTTTCATAACCGCTGGGAGTGGGGTATCGGCAGTGTCATCACCGATGAACCCGCCGCGTTCAAGCGCTTTTTAGACAGCCATAGATAAACTCTAACAACTTATAAGTTCACACACTGACAAGGAGTCCACCGTGAAGTACCTAGGAGCCCATGTTAGCGCCGCTGGCGGCGCAGACCAAGCCGTGCACCGAGCGGTGGAAATTGGCGCGGATGCCTTTGCGCTATTCACCAAAAATCAGCGTCAATGGAAAGGCAAGCCGCTAACCGATGAGGCAATTCAAGCCTTTCGCGATGCCTGCGCCGAGCACAACTTCGCCCCTGAGCAGATTTTGCCCCACGACAGCTATCTGATTAATCTGGGTCACCCCGAGCAGGAAGGCCTGCGCAAATCCCGGGATGCGTTTCTGGATGAGATGCAGCGCTGCGAGCAGCTGGGACTGACGCTGCTTAATTTCCACCCTGGCAGCCATTTGAACAAAATCAGCGAAAGCGACTGCTTGAAGCGTATCGCTGAATCCGTCAATGAAGCGCTAACGCATACCCAGGGCGTCACGGCGGTGATTGAAAATACCGCTGGCCAAGGCACTAACCTGGGCTGGCGCTTCGAGCATTTAGCCGAAATCATTGCCCACGTGGACGATAAAACTCGCGTGGGAGTGTGTATTGACACCTGCCACGCCTTCGCGGCGGGCTATGATTTGCGCACGTCAGAGGCTACCCAGGCAACGCTTGATGAGCTAGGCAGCGTTGTCGGCTTTGAGTATCTGCGCGGCATGCATTTAAACGATGCCAAAAGCAACCTTGCCAGCCGCGTGGACCGTCACCATAGCCTGGGCAAAGGCAACATCGGCCTGCCCGCCTTTACCGCCATCATGCAGGAACCAAGGATTAACGCTATTCCCATGATCCTAGAGACCATCGAACCCGAGATATGGGCTGATGAAATAGCCTGGCTGCGCGCTCAAAACGCCTGAGCGATGGGTGCATAGTGTCATCCTGCGGTGCAGCGGTTTTTGCACGCCCGGCAATGCTTGCCTACGCTTAAACTCCTTTACCCAAGCCCCAGCCTACGTAAGGAGTGTGCAATGAGCGATACAGATCTTGGCAGTTTAGATGCCCAGACCCTAGCTCACTTGTTTGAAAGCCGAGAGGCCTCCCCGCTAGAAGCGACCCGTGCCGCCCTTGAGCGGATCGAGCGCTTCAATCCAGATGTTAACGCCTATGTGTATGTGGATGCTGAAGGTGCAGAATCGGCGGCCAAAGCCTCGGCACGGCGCTGGGGCCAAGGCAAGCCGCTAAGCCCCATCGACGGGGTGCCGGTATCGCTTAAAGACCTGACCCAAGTGGCGGGCATGCCCTGCCGTGAAGGCTCGCTCACCTCTTCCGAAGCATTATGCGACACCGACGCGCCACCCGCGCGCATGCTGCGTGAAGCGGGCGCCATCATATTAGGTAAAACCAACACACCCGAATTTGGCTGGAAAGCAGTTACCGATAACCGTGTCTTTGGCGCCACGGCTAACCCCTGGGATACGCGGTTAACGCCCGGCGGCTCTTCCGGCGGGGCCGCCGCGGCCGCCGCGCTCAATATGGGCGTGCTGCACCAGGGCGGCGACTCCGGCGGCTCCATCCGTATCCCCGCTGCTTTCACCGGTGTCTTTGGCTTCAAACCCACATTTGGCTGGACGCCCCAGTGGCCGCCAGCTAAAGAGCCCAGCCTATCGCACCTGGGGCCGCTAACCCGCACGGTGCGCGACGCCGTCAGCATGCTCAATGTGATGGGGCGATACGACTACCGTGACCCATATGCCACCCGCGGTCAGCCAGAATGCTGGGGCGTAGATTTGGATAAAGGCTTAACCGGGCTGCGGATTGGTTACTCCGCCGATCTTGGCTACGCCAAGGTAGATCCCCAGGTTGCCGAACGCGTGCGCGAGGCTGCCAGCAGGCTGGAGGCGTTAGGCGCGGAAGTTGTCGAAGTGCATCCCGGCTTTTCGTCACCATTGGATACCTTTCGCAAGCTTTGGTTTACCGCCTCTTTAGAGCAGTGGTCACAAATGGATGGCCATCAACGTACGCTGCTGGATTCAGGCATGGTGGCTAATGCCAGTGAAGCCGAACCCTGGAAAGCTGTTGAGCTGTTTCGTGCCTTGGCGGATCGTGCGGAATTAACCCAGTGCTTGGAGCACTTTAACCAAGAGTACCACCTGCTGATGACGCCCTCGGTGGCTATTCCGCCGTTTGAAATTAACCAGGAAGTTCCCCCGGGCAGTGATATGCGGGACTGGGAAGAGTGGGCGCCCTTTAGCTACCCGTTCAACCTGAGCCAGCAGCCTGCGGCATCGGTGCCTTGCGGTTTTACCGATAACGGCTTACCGGTAGGTTTTCAGCTTGCGGGCGGTAAATTTGATGATGTACGGGTTCTGCGTGCCTGCCACGCTTACATGGAAGCGCACCCACCACGTTTTCCCAGCGTGCCCAACCCCGCCCAGTATGCTTAACAGCTGATCAGCATAAAAAAACCCAGCAAAGCGTAATGCTTGGCTGGGTTTTAGCGGTCGACAGGGACGTTACATCGCCGAAAGCTTTTCTTGGTCTAGCACGCCCGACATGCGCACCATCGCCAGCGCTTCGTCCAAGCTGCTCATCTCTTCAATCATGACCAATTCGCTCTCTAAGCTCACCGGTTGACCGGCTTTCTCCGAGAGCAGTTTTTCCAGGGAAGCTACATCCATAGCGTCGTCTAAGTGGTGAACATCTATTGAGGTGCTGCTGCGGCCCGGCAAATAGATAGTGCCATTTGAGAAATCCACGGCGTAAGCAATCACTCCGGGTACGATGAAGAACAGTAAACCCACCCCATTAGCGACAGCAATGACTGGGTCAATATCGCCGCTCATTTGGCCCTTACGCTCTGGGTGAAAAAGCGTACCACAACCACTCAATGACACGATGGAAACGCCAACCACGGCGCCAGTCAACCAGCGACGAACTGCTTGGTGCATGAAGGTTCCCTCAAACAGAAATAGTAACGATAGTCGATATAGCAAACTGTGCTTTGGTTTTGTGCCGACTATCGTGCCGTAAAACTCGATCAGTTTAGCACAGCCATCCAAAAGCATAGATCATTTGAACATAAGCACTATTTTGCCGCTTTAACCGCTAGACCGTACAATGTCCCCATTCAACGCTTCCAAGTACTATTTCAAGAACCAGGTTTTCAAAAATCTCGTTTTCAAGAATCCAGTTTTCAAAAACCAAGGAATGCTTACGCCCATGCGCGCCAGCCAACTACTGATTGCCACTCTTAAAGAAACCCCGGCTGACGCCGAAGTCATTAGCCATCAGCTAATGCTTCGTGCCGGCATGATTCGCCGCTTAACCTCAGGGCTATACACTTGGCTGCCACTTGGCCTGCGCACCCTGCGCAAAGTGGAAGCCATTGTGCGCGAAGAGATGAACCGTGCAGGTGCCCAAGAAGTACTGATGCCCGCCGTGCAGCCCGCCGAGCTTTGGCAGGAGTCTGGCCGTTGGGAGCAGTATGGCCCTGAACTGTTACGACTGAAAGATCGCCACGACCGCGACTACTGCGTCGGCCCGACCCACGAAGAAGTGATTACCGACCTGGTCCGCAAAGAGATCGCCAGCTATAAACAGCTGCCGGTTAATTTCTACCAGATTCAGACCAAGTTCCGTGACGAGATTCGCCCACGCTTTGGGGTAATGCGCTCCCGCGAGTTCATTATGAAGGACGCTTACTCCTTTCACCTAGATGAAGCTTCGCTGAAACAGACTTACCAGGATATGTACGACGCCTACACACGCATTTTCACGCGACTGGGCCTCGACTTCCGCTCGGTAATCGCCGACAACGGTTCTATTGGCGGCACTGGCTCCCATGAGTTCCACGTACTGGCGGGTTCGGGCGAAGATGACATCGTGTTCTCTAACGCCTCCGACTACGCTGCGAACATGGAAAAAGCCGAAGCGCTGCCTGCTCCGCTGGGCAGCGACATCCAGCGCGAAGCACCTACCCAAGAGATGCATCTGGTAGATACGCCTAACGCCAAAACCATCGCCGCATTGGTCGAGCAGTTCGAGCTACCGATCGAGAAAACGGTCAAGACCCTAATCGTACGTGCCGCCGAAGGTGGCCTTATTGCCCTATTGGTGCGCGGCGATCATGAGCTGAACGAGGTAAAAGCAGAGAACCTTCCACAAGTTGCTGCGCCGCTGACCATGGGCAGCGAAGAGGAGATTCGCGCTGCGGTGGGTGCTGGGCCCGGTTCGCTCGGCCCGGTGGGCTTGAATATGCCGGTGATTATTGACCGCAGCGTCGCGCTGATGAGCGACTTCGGCGCCGGTGCCAATGTGGATGACAAGCACTACTTCGGCATTAACTGGGAGCGCGATGTTGCCCTGCCCGAGGTTGCCGATCTGCGTAATGTGGTTGAAGGCGATCCGTCTCCCGATGGCCAAGGTACGCTTTCCATCAAGCGCGGCATTGAAGTCGGACACGTTTTCCAGCTTGGCCAAAAGTACTCCCAGGCGATGAACGCCAATGTGCTGGGCGACAACGGCAAAACCAGCCACCCGTGGATGGGTTGCTACGGCATCGGCGTGACCCGCGTGGTTGCTGCCGCCATTGAGCAGAACCACGACGAATCCGGCATTATCTGGCCCAACGCCATTGCCCCCTTCCAGGTGGCGCTGGTGCCGATGAATGCACACAAATCCCAACGTGTTCGCGAAGAGTCTGAGCGTCTTTACCAAGCGCTCACCGCAGCCGGCTTAGATGTCTTGCTGGATGACCGCGACACCCGTCCTGGGGTTAAATTTGCTGATTTGGAGCTGATGGGCGTTCCTCATCGCCTGGTAATCGGTGACCGAGGCCTGGACAACGGCGAACTGGAATATAAAGGACGCCAGGATAGCGAAGCCACCATGGTGCCTGCGGATCAAATCATCGACTTTTTGCGTGAGAAAGCTAGCTAAGGCCGTAACGCTTAGCGGGCTATTGCTGAGCGGCGCTGGGCTAGTAATGACAAGCCCAGCTGCGGCTCAGCCGCTACCTCAAACGCTGCGGCCTACGCTTGAGTCTGCCAATCAGCAGCATCAAACGGCTCAACAGCAGTGGATAGCGCGTCAGTGGCGTGAACGCATGGACACGCCGCTAGTGCGCTTTATTGATGATGCGGCACATCGCCAGACACTGCTAACACGTATCTACCAAGAAGCCAGACTGGCAGGCTTACCACCTGATTTGGTGTTAGCACTGATTCAGGTGGAAAGTGCCTTCAAAGCGGATGCTATTTCCTCGGCAGGCGCCGTTGGCCTGATGCAAATCATGCCTTTTTGGGTCAGCGAACTTGGGCTACCGATTGACGACTTAACCTACCCGCCGCGCAATCTGCGCTATGGCTGTACCATTTTGGCGCACTACCTCGCTATCGAGAATGGCGACTTTACCCGCGCGCTAGCGCGCTATAACGGCAGCTTGGGCGAAACCTGGTACCCGGAGCGGGTCATGCACGCCTGGCGGAATACTTGGCGCCAGCCAACATTGCGTTAAACAACGCATCTCCTCACCTCGCCTCATCGGTACAAGCTAACTTGGTCACCAGTGCCAGTGCTTAGCTATGGGTTAAGGACAAAGTAAAAGTGTTGGCTTACCGTTAAGCCAAACGCATGACTTTCTTGCATAATCCATCCACTATTAAACTTAACGATTTGTCAGCTTAATGCCGGATGCCGATCTAAATGCCAGAGCCAACACTACAACAGCGCCCTTTTATGGGTTTTATCAGTGCCTACGCAGCCCCGCTATTTGCACTGGTGATAATAACCCTACTTGGCTCAACCGCTAATGCCGCACAGATAAACATCAGCAGTGCTGAGGGCCAACCGCTTGAGGATGCAGTCGTTGAGGTTTACTACGATTCGGCGGAGGGCAATCCGCCTCAAGAAAAGAACATCTATCAGCGTGATGCCGCCTTTCACCCCAAGGTACTAACCGTCCCTACCGGCAGCTACGTGGCATTTCCCAACCAAGATACAACCCGTCATCACGTCTACTCTTTTTCACCGGCCAAAACCTTCGATTTAAATCTCTACCTACAAGAAACGCCTCCGCCGGTTCACTTCGATCAACCCGGCATTGTCGTTTTAGGGTGCAATATTCACGATCATATGCAGGCATTTATTGTCGTCAGCGACGCCCCTTTTGCAGCAACAACGGGTGCCGAAGGCATGCTTAACCTGCCGACGCTGCCGCCTGGTCAGCACCGAGTGCGCATTTGGCACCCGCTACTGGATGATAGCCAGCAAGTCTGGTGGGACGGTGTGATTTCAGATATGGACCAACTGGACGTCAACTTGGAACTCAATGCGCTACCACCGCCAGAGCCAACCCTTTCACCGCTTCAGCAACGCTTTAAAGATGCCACTTAAGTTCCTACCAGTGTTAAGGAGATGGCGGTCCGCCACTTAGTGAGGTTGCTATGCGCTTTAGAACGCGCCTGATGCTCGTGCTACTGACAGTGGTGATTGTCTCGCAACTCGCCACCGGGGTGGCGTTTCTTCGCGCGACCCAAAACGACGTCATTGCAAAAGGTTCCCAACGTTTAGAAGTGGGCGCCAAGGTATTGGAACAACTGCTAGACGCTCGCGGTGAGCAGTTAGCCAACAATGTCGCCATTCTCGCTGATGACTTCGGTTTTAAAAGCGCCGTTTCCACCCAGGATACCGAGACGCTCTACTCTGTCCTGGCCAACCATGGTGATCGAGCCAAGGCAGACATCGTGTTACTCAGCGGCCTAGATGGCCATATTTTAGCCAGCAGCCATCACGCGCAAAATAGCCCGATGCCTTTTCCGCAACTATTCGAGCGGGCTCGCCAAGAGGGCGAAGCGGTTAGCGTTGTCATCGCCGACGGTCAGCCTTATGAGTTTGCGCTGCTGCCCGTTCGTGCCCCCAATCTAATTGGCTGGGTCGGCATGGGCTTTTTAATTAATGAGGCGGTGACGGAAGAGATTAACGCGCTAACGGGGCTTGATATCAGCATTGTTAACTTCCTTGATAACAGTGAGATCAGTTACCTTGAAAGCACTCATGATGAGCAGTTAGCACAGCAGTTAATGAGCGGGCGAGGTGATGCGTTAATCAATGGCGAATACTCCTTACACAGCCAGATGACACCGGATGCGGAGTATCTCTCCTATGCGAGTCAACTCAATTCCGACGATGCTAATCACACCTATGCGCTACTCCAAATATCCCGCAACGAGCTACTCGGCGCTTACCGCTCCTTGCAGTGGCAACTGCTGGGAATCATTGCCCTGATTCTGCTATTTACCGTGCTCATTGCCATGTGGAGTGCACGGAGCATGAGCAAACCGTTAATGGAGCTTTCCCAGGCGGCACAGCGCATTGGACGCGGCGAGCGTTTTACCGAATTACCGATAGGCACCGAGCGCAGCGAAACCGGCCTTTTGGCGTCGACACTACTCGCCATGCAGGAGGGCATCGCTCAGCGCGAGGCCACACTTCATCACCAGTCCCGTCACGATTTACTCACCGACCTGCCGAATCGCATCAGTGCCCAGGAAGACATAAGCCTTTTGATTCAACGCGGCGAGCCATTTACCCTGCTTCGGCTTGCGATTAATAACTTGCGCGACATTAACGACACCTTCGGCTACGCGCTGGGGGATCATGTACTGGTCACACTGGCCAAACGCTTGCAGCATTTTGATGACACTGAGAGCACTGCCTACCGGCTTGATAGTGATGAGCTACTGCTTCTCGTCAAGCAGTCAAGAAGCGACTTTGCCTGGCGAACCCGACTGTTCACGACGCTGCATCACCCTATCGATCTCGATAAATCTCCCATTACCCCCTCACTTTCAGCCGGTGAAACCAACTACCCCGACCATGGCGACAGCCCGCAACTGCTGCTGCGGCGATCGGATATAGCACTGGATATGGCGCGCCGCCACCGACACCCCCACCAACGCTATCTAGAGGGCCAGGATGAGCACCATCTGCGCCAGCTCACATTGATTCGCGACCTACAGGACGCGGTGGGTAATGGTGAGCTGTGGATGGCTTACCAGCCAAAAGTAGACACACGTAACGGCCGTGTCGATCAGTGCGAAGCGTTGATGCGCTGGCGTCACCCCTCGCTGGGATTTGTACCGCCCGATGAATTTATTAGCTTGGCCGAGCGCTCGGGAAGTATCGGCATGCTTAGCCACTGGATGTTGGCCAATGTCTGCGCTCAACTGCATACCTGGCAACAGCGGGGTTACCACCTATCAGTAGCCGTTAACCTCTCCGCCAGTGATGTGATGGATCGCCAATTAGCTACTTATTTGGCTAGTTTACTTGAACGCTATCGGCTGGCCCCTGCCCGGCTGAGTATCGAAGTCACTGAAAGTGCCGTTATGCAGGACGTTGATGCCGCCATGGCCACACTGACAGAACTCAACCAGCTGGGGCTGCGTATCGCCATTGACGATTACGGCACTGGCTACTCCTCCCTGGCGCAAATAAAACGCCTACCCGTGGATGAGCTCAAGATCGATAAATCTTTTGTGCTGGCAATTGATTCCCAAAAAGATGACTTAACCATTGTCAGCTCGACCATCGAAATGGGTCATAGCCTGGGTCTACGCTTAGTGGCCGAGGGGGTTGAGAATCGCGCCAGCGCCGAACTGCTGAGCAAGCTCGGCTGCGACTATTTACAGGGGTATTGGATTGCTAAACCGATGCCTGCTGACGAGCTACCCGCTTGGTTGGATAGTTTTACGTCGCTGTCATTGCCCCACCCAATGCCTTCCCTGTTAAAGACTCTCCAGAGAAAGCCATGATGCTATTTCAATCCATCTTTACACCGCCCAGCTCGCTCTTTCGCCACGCCCTTTTCACCAGTCTAGCGCTCTGTTTGGCGCTTGCGGCCGCGCCCTCTTTTGCCGGTAGCCGTATTCTAGGAACCGGTGGAGTGAGTGCTATTGAAGGGGCCGCGGGAGGCGGTTTATCGCCTTGGGCTGTGCTTTCAAGCACCGCTAGCGAACAGGAAATAGGCGTCACGGCCGCCGCTACCCGTGCCTGGGTGGACGATTATCGACTAACGGTGACCGGCGCCAGCCTGAATATTTATGATCGGGCTGAAGTCTCTGTGGCGCGTCAAACGCTTGATTTGGAGACTCTGGGTGGCGAGCTAGGCCAGGATATCTACGGCGCCAAGGTGCGCTTACTCGGCGATGTGCTCTATCACCCGTGGGGCATTTGGAGTGTTGGTGTACAACATAAACGGCTGGTTGATGGCACCATTCCCACTGCCCTCGGCGCCGATGAAACAAGCGGCACCGATGTGTACCTCAGCACCAGCAAGCTGCTGTTTAGTACTGTTGCTGGGCGCAATGTGTTGCTCAACGCCACCCTGCGCAATACCGACGCCAACCAAGGCGGCCTACTCGGTTTTGGCGGCGATCAGGGTAGCCGCTCGTGGGTAGCCGAAGGCAGCGTGGGAGTTTTTATTACCCCGCAATGGATTGTCGGCGCCGAGTATCGTCAGAAACCCGATAACCTGAGCGTGGCTGAAGAGGATGATTGGCAAAGTCTCTACATTGCCTACTTCTTCAATAAGCACTTATCACTCACCGGCGCTTGGCTGGACTTAGGCGACATTGCCGGACTCCCTTCACAGCGCGGCGGCTATCTTTCACTTCAGGCAGCTTTTTAAGCGGAGCGTTATGAGCTATCAACGCAAACACAATCCCATGCGCCGCTGTTTAATAGCGGTTATTTTTACAACGGTCGCGTTCTCGCTCGCAGGCTGTGCTCATCAATCAACAAATACGCCGCTGTATCAGCGCCTGGGTGGGGAAGCCACGATTGATGCGGTGGTTGAGAACCTGTTATACCGGATTGCGGATGATCCCGAGGTGGTGGTGTTTTTTGCTAATACAAACATCGATTTATTTGCCGAGTCGCTAGCCAGCCAGCTGTGTGATGTAAGTGACGGCCCCTGCCGCTATGAAGGCCCGCCAATGGATCGTGCTCATCAACATATGGGCCTGACGGATGGGCATTTTAATCGATTAGTGGAACATCTCGACGCTGCTATGCAGGAGGAAGGTATTGCCCTTGGCGCGCGCAATGAACTACTAGGCCGCCTCGCCCCCATGTATGCAGACATTATGCGTCTTCAGTAACCTGCCAGCCATCACGCCCCGCCGTTTTAACCCGGTAGAGTGCTTTGTCAGCGGCTTCGTAGGCGTAGGCAAACGTTGCTTCATCGGCCACAAAACGGCACCCGCCAACGCTGAAGGTAACGCCTTTCTTATCCGGATGGGCAGGGTGCGCAAAGTTAGCTTCGCGAATCCCTTCAATTAACTGACGGCAGTAGCTCTTCAGCGTGTCAGTATCTGAACAGCGAAGTAGTGCCGCAAACTCGTCTCCTCCCAAGCGGTAGAGCTGCGCTTCATCATTTAGCGTTTCACCAATCAATGTGGCCAGCTGGCGCAGCAGGGTATCGCCTTGCGGGTGCCCATAGGCATCGTTGTACTGTTTAAAAAAGTCGATATCGACCAGAATCAGCCCCAGCGACTGATGCTGCTTCGCCAACACATCTTGATGCAAAGCGCTGCGATTGCCGATCCCGGTGAGCGGGTCGCGCATTGCCCGCTGCATCCACTCAAACGTTTCTTGGGTAGCGCGATCGGTTCGTCGTAGCTGACGCTCGTGGAGCGACCAAAACACCAAACCCATCACAAAGATTAATAAACTGGAGTAAGTCAGCACCTGATTATGCTGGCGCGTGCTTCCAGAGAAATCATTAATCGCCGCCCCACGCTGGTCTAATTGGTTCATCTCAATGTGAGTCAGGCACTGTATGGGTTCAAGCAACTCGCCCACGGCAGCGACACGATCAAGTTCGCGCAACTCCAGCTGGGCCAATACGCGATTTAAAATCATCAGGTTAGGCTCAGCGCATTCATACTCTTGCCGATAAACGTGCACGTCGAATAGGCCATATGCGAGCTCAATGTTGAGGATGGCTGCATCGAAGGCCGCTTGCTCAGGCTGATCAGTCAGCAGCTCGGATTGGGTATTTTGTAGATAGACACGCGACCGGGTCGCCAACTGTTGGCCTGTTAAATTGCCCGTTTGGCTGAAGTAAGCCTGTATTTCGGGATACACCCAGCGCGACTCATAAACAATCAGTACCATTAGCGCCAAAAAGCTCATCAAGCTCAACGACAACCACGTAATGTAGCGATGCTGGCGAGCTAAAGGGCGTGGTTGTATTAATAATTTCGCAGCGGGCTTGGTTTTGGATATCACCACTTCGCCTCGATGCTTCGGATCATCCAGATCCAGTCGTTGAACTCACGAAGGTTTTCAACGTCGCGATCGCCATAGTCGCGCTCTACTAATCGCACCGGGCCTCGCGAACGGATGGTAAGCGGGTCGCCGTCCTCTGTGCTAATCAGATACCAGTTGGGATCGTCCCACCCCTCGAGGGTAACTTCGTAGTCATCCCAGGCGGTAAAGTGAAGCGCCGGGGGCACTTCGCCAAACTGATCAATTAGAAAGGTTCGAAACGCCACGCCACGCATCACCACATCACGCCCTTGGAAGGGATCGTAGAGCGTAAACGCTGTGTCAGACCTAGCGCGCAAATCACTTAGGGCAACCTTTTGGGTGACATCGCCGTTGATCATATTTAATGCCTGGGCAACGGCAGTCCCGGGGAGCGTTATACCCAAGACAATTAACACGCACGCTAACCGATCACGTGCACGGCCCCATGGGCTGCGGTGTAAGGCAACTGCGTTCATGGCATGGCTTCCTGGTCTGTTCATTCCTTCATCGAACTTTACCAGAGCACGCCCTGCATTGCTCCTCAACGCAACCCATGTGCTTTCAACTCACTCGTTTATTAGATTTCAAAAAAAAAGCCAGCCCAAAATGGGCTGGCAACAGGAGGCTTACTACGCTAGTAAAACTAAGCTAGCAAACCCCCTCCCCTGACAAGGTTTACATGAGCTAGGAAAGCTACTTCTTGCGCTTATCTTTACGTAGATGATCGCGAATCACGAAGCCCACCCAACCCACCATAAATGCGATAACTAAAGCGACGGTGGTTAAGCCAAAAATAATTGTGTCATCCCAATACATGGTGAATCCTCCCGCCGTGGTGTATGCGCTCATACTAGCTACTCAACGGCGGAAGAATGCTGACCTAGGTCAAATTACGGTAGGCGGGGGAAAGCGGGTGAACAGGAAATTGATACTGATCAATTTTTGAGTGCTATTAAGGCTAGAGAACCTTGCGGTCCTCAACTTTGCTGTGTTCGGTGCCCGGCGGTAGCGGGTGGCCTTTGGCTAATTCTGCACGGGTAGCTTCGCGCACGTCTAAAATGGTCACTTTATAGTTAAGCGTGCGCCCCGCCAGGGGGTGGTTGGTATCGACGGTGACGCGGTCGCCATCGACTTCCAGTACCGTGACGATTTGCGGCCCGGCTTCACCTTCGGTTTGAAAGCGGCTGCCCGGTTCCAACTCGGCGTTACCAAAAGAGCCGCGGCTGACTTCTTGAACCAGGGCTTCATTGCGTACACCGTAGGCATCGGCGGGCATTAGCTGAACGCTCAGCTCGGCTCCAGCCGCTTGGCCTACTAGTGCACTTTCCAACCCTGGCACGATGTTGTCGTGACCATGCAAGTACTCTAGCGGCTTATTGCGCGCCGGGGAGTCGTCCAATACCTGCTTGCTGCCATCGTTGAGCACGTCGCTAAGAACATAGTGCAAGGTAACGACCTGATGCGCCGTAATCGACATGGAAAACTCCTCTCCGGTAAGCTGTCGGTTTTGTGATAGAACTTTGCGATAGTACTTTTGTGATAGAACACTGCTTCAGTTTATCACTTGGCCGTTGCCAGCGTCTTTCCACTAGGAGTAGCGTTTAATGTTAAGCCCCACCCCCCAGCGCAGTTGGCTTGCTGCGCTGGCTGTTTATTGTCGTGCGCCCGTTATTACCATGCTGTTTTTGGGGTTTTCCGCAGGCCTACCATTTCTGCTGGTGTTCTCAACGCTCTCCGCCTGGCTGCGCAGCGATGGTGTTGAGGTCGCGGCAATTGGTTTTTTTGCCTGGATCGGCATGCTCTACTCGATCAAGTTTTTCTGGGCACCGGTGGTGGACCGGTTGGCACTACCGCTGTTAACCCGCGCCTTTGGTCAGCGCCGCGGCTGGATGCTGTTAGCCCAGGGGTTGATCGTTGCGGGGTTATTGGGCCTCGCCGGTTTGAGCCCGGTGGGTAATCTAGGCTGGGTGGCTCTCTTTGCACTGCTAGTGGCGTTTGGCTCAGCGACGCAGGATATTGCTATCGACGCCTACCGTATTGAGTCCGCCGATGACGATGTTCAGGCCGCTATGGCCTCGACCTATATTATTGGCTATCGCGGTGGCCTACTTGCCGCCGGTGCTGGCGCGCTGTATATCGCGGCGTCTGCCTCTTGGGATGTTGCATATATGAGCATGGCGGCGCTCATGGGCATTGGCGTTCTCACCGTGCTGCTGCGCCCTGAACCTAAGCGCGCCTCGCTCTCTATTCAACTTATCCACGAGCCTAAGGTGCGGGCGTTTATTCGTGCCAGCCGGGGCAAACCCAAAATTTTACGCCGCCTTGGTGCCTGGAGCATTGGTGCACTCGTCTGCCCGTTTACCGATTTCTTTAGGCGCTATGGGGTGAAAGCGCTGTGGATTTTGGTGTTTATTGCAGTGTTTAGAATCAGCGATTTAGCCATGGCCTCTATGGCCAACCC
The DNA here is from genome assembly GCF_001882345.1 of Halomonas sp. QHL1. GTDB lineage: Bacteria > Pseudomonadota > Gammaproteobacteria > Pseudomonadales > Halomonadaceae > Vreelandella. Next base: position 442,915 of record NZ_MINL01000001.1, on the reverse strand, counting down.
GCTGTATATCGACCTGGGTTTTTCGCTGGCAGAGATTGCTAATGTGACCAATATATTTGGCATTGCGATGAGTATTACCGGGGGGATTTTAGGCGGGCTATGCGTAGCACGCTACGGCATCGGCCCGCTGCTGATCTTCGGCGCGGGGCTGGTGATGGTGACTAATCTACTGTTTGCCGTTCTTGCCGTGGTGGGTAATCAACTGCCCATGCTGGTGGTCACGATTATCGGCGACAACCTCGCCAACGGCTTAGCCAGCGCGGTGTTTATCGCCTTTCTCTCCAGCCTCACTTCACGCGCCTACACCGCCACCCAGTACGCGCTGTTCTCATCATTAATGACGCTGCCGGGAAAATTTTTAAGTGGTTTTGGCGGACTGGTCGTTACCTCTCAAGGCTACCCGAGCTTTTTTGTCATCGCCACCCTGCTGGGCATGCCCGCCATTATCTTGGCAGTCTGGATCAGCCGAGACAAGCAGTTAGTGCCAACCCCCAAGCCTGCTTGAGCAGGCTTGAAGGCTATTAGCGATGGGCTTCTAACCAATCCAAGGCCCCTGGCGTAGTGCGCCACTGATCACGCATCAAGGTGCGGTACTGCCATGCTTCCGCCCGGGTGCCGGGGTCAACCTGGCCATCCGGGTGGGGCATGGAGGGCCGGGGATTTTCGGCACAAATCAGCTCTAGCGCGTAGCGGTTATGGCCAAGCACATCTCCAAGCGCGTTCTCAGCCGCTTCATGCTGCTCTAATCGATAGAGCGCCAGGGTTTTGCCCATCAGCAGCCCGAGCACCAGCGAGCCGTCGTCGTTACTCTCTTCGGCTAACGCCAGCGCTTCTTCGTTGCGATCATCACGCAGCAGTTGATCGAGCACGAGCTCGCGCAGGCCCAAGCTATCCTCCTGATCAATCAGCAGTAGCTCTTCGGCGAGCTCCCTGGAGTGCTGACGCGCGCCGCGCTCCATACCGACTACCAGCGCTAGCCCCGTGCGTAGCAACATGGCGTTGTTGGCATCGTCCCAGCACAGGTTGCCGTCGCCTTCGGCGCGGGCTTGCTCTAACCAGCGTGAAAGGCGCAGCGCCAGTGGCTCCAGCAGGCTTGGGGCCATCCACGGCAGGCTGCCGAAACGGCTGGTGAGCGCCAAGGTCAAGTCTTGCACTACCTGCGGGGCGTCCAGCCACTCGGGATGCGCGCAGAGTGCCGACATCCACTCAATGGCGTTGCCCCAGGGGTCATCGCGGAAGCCCAGCGCTACGTCTTCATCCACCAGCACCTGAAAATGCTCATGCCAAGCGGCAAACAGCGTTGCTTCACGAGCACTGGTGTTATAGAGCAATCGCCCACTTTCAGGGTCGGCGCTTACATCAATTTTGGGGGCGGTGGGCAGCGCAGCCAGCAGTGCCTGAAGCGATACCAGCGGCGTGGCCAGATCCTCTTCCGCACTGAGCAACTGGTCGGCAAGCGTCGCGCCGGGGTTATCCGCCAACGCGGCTAAAAAATCCAGCTGATCTTCATCCAGCTCACCCTGGCGAACCAGACGGCGGTACCAGAAGTTAGCGCGCTCTTTGGCTTCCTGTTCGTGGCCTTCATGCAGCAACAGCATGGCTTCGATGTAGGCCAACGTAGGTGAATCGGGCAGCGCCTGCTGGGCCTTTACAAAGGCCCCGCGGGCACTATCCAGGTCATCGTTATCCAGGTGCATCAAACACAGGCGCTCAAGGGCCACGCCGCGTAAAAACAGCGGCCCGCGCTCCATCACATCGTCAAGCAGGTCGGCGCGTTTACGGCTAAAGCCGCGCTCTTGATAGATGTCCAGCAGAATTTCAAAGGCGGGTTCGGCCTGCTCGGGCAGGCGCGACCAGTCGCTGCCATCGAACAGCGATTCAAGGATTTGCATTGAGCGACCCGTCTGGCCACTTTCAGCGGCAATCAACCCGGCTTCGAGCAGCGCTTGAGGGGGTGCTTGCTGGCTATCTAGCGCTGCTTTCAGGGTCGCGCCTTTCCATTCGCGCAGCGACAGCATCCACATCATCTGATCGGGGATTTCGGTGGGAAACTCAATCTGGTAGCAGCACTGCTTGAATTTGCGCCCTGAGTCGCACCAGCAGGGTTCGTTACGCCCAGGTGTGGCGAGTGGCTCACAGGCAAAGCTGAGCCGCTCCAGCGGTGTTTGTGACCATAGCACCGGCGCCAGCGCTTGAGCCATGGCCACATCGCCTTCAAAGGAGTCCGCGCCTTTGGCGCGCACCCAGGTCATAAAATCCGGATAGTGTTCTTGTTGCCTGATTGCCGAGAGTGCCCCGGAGGCGAATCCCAGCAGCTGATCGACCCATACCGCCAGCATTGCCGTCTCCATGTTGTGACAGGATGGCTTGTTAAACGATGTCGCGTTCAACGATATCGAATTAAACAATGACCTGTTTAAAAGCGGCATAGTTTAGCATGAAGGCCGACATCGTCGCAGCGGCAATCGGTTGATCGTTAGTGGGCCCATTTTAGTAGCGGAAGCGTGCGCTCGTGCATATTCAGACGCGCCCCCAACCGCACTAGATTCCAGTAGTGGCCGTTCAATGCTCGTGAAAGCAGTAGCGTATCCGCGGGAGGCTGCAGGCGATCCATCGCCGCCCACACTTTAGGGGTTAGCTCGCGCAGACGACGGTGCACCCGCACATCGCTGAAATCCTGCTCCCCCGGTTCAAACAGCGGCGCAATACATTCAGCGGATTCACGATAGAGCGATAGTGGCGCGCCCTGCCCCTGACGCCCGCCCATTTGCATCAAGGCTTCGTCCATGCCCATCGCATCATGTTTCAAGGTGGCATCCAGCAGCTGCATCATCGCCTTTATGCGCGCATCGGGTACTGCTATTACCGCGCCTAAATCGTAAATCACCAGCCGTCCTTGAGCATCGGCAGCGAAATTACCCGCATGGGGGTCGGCGTGCAGTTCGCCATAGGTAAACAGCTCTTGGGTAATCCAGTCCGCTAATGTCTCGGCAATGCCCTGGCGCGTCGCGTCATCTGCATCGGCTAATTCGCGCATCGGAGTGCCTTCCACGTACCGCATCGCCAGCACATGAGGGCCGGAAAGTGCTGGCAAAGGCTCGGGAATCACGAGCCGCGGGTCATCCTTATAACGCTCACGGTAACGGGCTAGCGCATCGGCTTCGGCGTGGTAATCCAGCTCCCCACGCAGGCTTTCGGCGAGCTCTTCAAACAAGGCATCCAACCGCGCCTGGGGCACTTTAAACCAGCGGCCTAAACGCATTATGCGCCGCACCTGGATCAAATCGCTCTCCAACACCTCGGCAAGGCCGGGGTACTGCACCTTGAGCACGACCGTTTCGCCCTCATGAGTGGTCACGCGGTGCACCTGCCCCATGGAGGCGCTGGCAAAGGGAAGCTCCTCGACTTCGCTAAAATAGTGGTCAATATCGCCATATTGCTGCACCAGCGCTTCACGAATACGCGGCCAGGGCATCGGCTCTGCCTGCCGCTGCAGGCGGGCAAGCTCCTCGGCGAGATCGGGCGGCAGCAGGTCATCCCACTGGGACATGATTTGGGCAAGCTTCATGGCCGGGCCTTTAAGCTCTGAAAGCCCCTCAAACAGCGCTTCACCCAGGGCACGCCAATCCGCTTGGCCACCTAAGCGGGTTTTCAGCAGCGCCCCACCGGTGCGTGCACCCAATCCCATTAAACGCCGTGTTCTGCCGCGATCACGCATTTGCTGTCTCTCCTGGTTACTCAACTCACCACTTAACTAGGTCAAATTATTTATACAAACTATATACAAGAAAAATGCTTTGGAAATAGTTAGCATCACTATACATCCCCCTACGACTCCTTGCTCTATATAGATCAATGTGTCTGCTATCATAGGCGCCATCCAAGGATACGATGAAGGCTTCGCTGCTATGCGCCTGATAATTGCCGAAAAACCCAGCCTCGCCCAAGCCATTGCCGAGGCGTTACCGGGCACTAGCAAACGCCAGGATGGGGCGATGGTGTGTGGTGACACCACGGTCACCTGGTGCCTGGGGCACTTATTAGAGCAAGCGCCGCCGGAAGCCTACGACCCCGCCGACAAGCAGTGGCGACTAGACCGCCTGCCCATCGTGCCCCAGCAGTGGAAACTGATGCCGCGCCCCAAGGCCCGGGGCCAACTGGCGGTAATTCGCAAGCTGATCAAACAAGCCACAGATGTAGTTCACGCCGGCGACCCTGACCGCGAAGGCCAGCTACTGGTGCAGGAGGTGATTGAGTACATGAAGTATCGCGGCCCGGTGCAACGGTTGCTGATCAGCGACCTTAATAAACCTGCTGTAAGCCGGGCGCTTGCCAAGCTACGATCCAACGCCGAATACCAGCCGCTGTTTCAGGCGGCCCAGTCCCGCTCCCGCGCCGACTGGCTGTACGGCATTAACCTAACCCGGGCCTGGACACTCACTGGCCGCCAAGCGGGACACGACGGCGTGCTCTCTGTTGGCCGTGTGCAAACCCCGGTACTGGGGTTAATCGTGCGCCGCGATAACGCCATCCGTGACTTTGTCCCTCACCCGTTTTATCCGCTATGGGTGGATCTCAAGGTTGCCCAGGGTCAACTACGGGCCTGGTGGGCGCCCAAAGAGCACCAGCCTCTCGATGATCAAGGCCGTTTGATTGACCGCTCCCCTGCCGACGCCCTCGCGGCGCAGTTGCCTGGCGCTTCAGGGCAACTCACCAAGCTCGATCAGCAGGAGAAACGCCAGGCACCGCCGCTGCCCTACTCGCTATCTGCCCTGCAGGTCGACGCCGCCCGGCGCCACGGCCTTTCCGCGCAGATGGTGTTGGATATATGCCAGCGGCTTTATGAACGCCACAAACTGATTACCTACCCGCGTTCAGACTGCCGCTACCTACCCGAAGAGCATCTTCAACTTGCCAAACGGAGCTTAACCAGCGCCTGCCAAAACGATGATACGCTACAGCAGTGGCTGAATGGAGCAGACTTTACGCTGCGCTCCAAGGCGTGGAACGATAAGCAGGTCGGTGCCCACCACGCCATCGCCCCTACCGGCAAGCCCGCTGATTTCAGCCAGCTCTCCGCTACCGAAGGCCATGTGTTTCGGTTGATCGTGCGCAACGTGATGGCGCAGTTCTACCGTCCGCTGCGCACCTTCGAAGTAAAAGCGGAGTTTACCCTGCTCAATGAAGCCTTCCGCGCCCGCGGGCAAAGCATTCTCGACCCCGGCTGGAAACCGCTATTCACTACCCGCGATGAGACACCACCGCTGCCGCCGCTGACCCAAGGCGAACCCTGCCAGGCACTGGGCGCAGGTGTTGAAGTGAAAGAGACCCGACCGCCGGAGCCTTTCACCGACGCCAGCCTGATCAAAGCAATGATGAACATCGGCCGCTACGTAGACGACCCCGAAGTACGCCGCACCCTGCGCGACACAGACGGCCTGGGCACCGAAGCCACTCGAGCGGGCATTATCGAAACCCTGGTACAACGCGGCTACCTGGTCCGCCAGCAAAAAGCCCTGCGCGCCACCAAGCTTGGCACTGCACTAATCGCCGCCCTGCCCAGCGCCGTGAGCACGCCTGAACGCACCGCGCTGTGGGAGCAGCGCCTGCGAGCGATTGCCGAACAGCAGGACGACCCCGGAGCCTTTCAGCAGGCGCTATTGGAAGATTTACGCGGTCTGCTCACTCATAGTGATGCAGGAAAACTAAGGCAGAGCCTGCAAGCCGCCCAAGGCGAAGCCGGTGCGCCTGCGAAACGGTCAGGTAAATCGCGAAAGAGTTATCCGAAAAGAAAAAGTACCGCAGCTAGGAAGAAGACGAGTTGAAGAGAACTCATCGAATGCGCCCTGCTAAACGTGTGCTGTGGCTTAACTGCAAAACTCGTAATATAACGGTATAAAAATCACTCCGTATTCTCAGCTCGATAATGTGCACAGCCCGCCCGGCACCGACAGCACCCAATCGCGAATAGCCAGAATCACTGGATCTTGCTGTCGGCTTTCTGGGTAGACCAGATAAAACGGTTTGCCTTCAAATTCCGGCCCGAAAGGCTGCACCAAGCGCCCTTCCTCCAGCTCATCCTTAATCAACTGGCGGCTCATCAACGCTACGCCCTGCTCGCCTACGGCGGCCGAGATAGCGTGGGTCTCGTCGGAGAACACCAGCCCGGCACTCACATCTAGCCCAGGCACCTTTGCCTGTTTCTGCCACGCAGCCCAATCCAGTGGCGATGATATGGCGCCCTGACTGCTGAAGTGAATCAATGAGTGTGACGGTAGCTGCGTTACCTCATGCAAGCCAAGGCGCGGGCTACAGGTGGGGATAAAGGTGTTATCAAACAGCTTCTCCGCTACCAGCCCTGGCCAGTGGCCATCACCATAGCGAATAGCCACGTCCGCAATTATCCCATCCAGCGCAACCGGCGCATGAGAGGCGTGAACGCGCAGATCAATATCTGGATGAGAGTCACGCAGCAGACATACCCATGGTAGCAACCAGCGCACCGCGACAGCGGGCGTTGTAGAGAGCGTAACTGTCTGGCGAACAGGCACATCGCTTAGCCGCTCGACGACATGGCTGATGCTATCAAAGGCCGTTTCCAACACCTGCTGCAGTTCGCGGCCCTGAGGTGTCAATTTCAATTGACGGGGTTTTCGCAGAAAGAGAGAGACACCCAGCGCCTCTTCAAGCCCTCGGACTTGGTGGCTAATAGCGGTAGCGGTGACCGACAACTCTTGTGCGGCCTGCTTGGCGCTTTCATGACGGGCAGCCGCTTCGAAAGCGCGTAGTGACGAAAGAGAAGGTAATCGTCGAGTGCTCATGAATGAGTTTTTCTCATCTGTTATAGCAAGAAAAGATCGTTTGTTTGGGCCATTAATCACGGCCTACGCTAAGTCTGTTATTAAACATAGATGAGTTTAGCTCAAAAGGAGATTACCCATGACGCACATTCTGCAACTAGACGCTAGTGCCCGCCCCGGTATTGCGGGAAAAGACGAGCACGGTTCACACAGCCGTCACCTGACTCACCACTTTATAACTCGGTGGCAATTCAGCCGACCGCAAGACACCGTCACCTACCGGGATATAGGTCAACATCCACCCTCTTTTATCAACCACGACTGGATTGCGTCTGCCTTTACGCCTGAAGAGCATCTCGAGCCCTGGATGAAAAATGCGCTAGCAGAAAGCGATCAGCTGGTAGACGAACTGATTGCATCAGACATTCTCGTGATCGGCACACCACTCTACAATTTCGGCATGCCAGCACCCCTTAAAGCTTGGGTCGACCAGGTGGTGCGCGCTGGCCGAACAGTGGGGATCGATGAGAGCAATCCCACCGACCCTTACGTTCCGAAACTAACAGATCGGCCAAGGCATGCGGTCATTCTTACTGCCCGGGGTGGTATCGGCTTTGATCCTGGCGGTGAAATGGCGCACATGAACCATTTAGAACCCAACCTAACCACGGCGCTGGAGTTTATCGGGATCACCCGGATTCACTACATTGCCATTGAAGGGCAAGAGGTTGGTGGGGAGTTGTTGGCTAAGTCGGTTGCTGAGGCTTTACGCAAAGTTGAAGCTCTGGTTGCAAACTTACAGGGGGCGTTAATGGAGACGGCAGTAGCTGAATCGGCCTAATAAAAGGATTCAAAACCTAGATCTAAACTGTCTTTTGTTTAGTGCGGAGATCGCTAGCCCAGGATATCCGCACCTTTATGCCCTTCTGGTACGCCCTGAACTAAAAGCACGTCGCCCTCAGTATGTTGGGTGCGCAATGGGCGAATCTCTTTATAAGCAGCCGAGTCATACCAACCTTGAGCTTGCTCCATCGTAGGAAACTCAATAACCACCATATCGCCTTCCCATGCTCCCTCAAGCGGAATGTATGGCCCACCATGTATAAGGTATTTACCCGAGAAAGGTGCAAGCGTCGCATCGATACGCTCTAAATAGTATTTAACTTCGGGGTCGAACCGGGTTTCTCGAATGAGAGCAACAGCGTAGGCGGACATCCTCACCTCCCGTTGGTTAAGCGAGAACAGATTCTTGAACAACGAAAGTCTAGAGCAATTGTGTCAGTAACGCCCTCTCCTAGCACTTACTTAGCACTAACAGCGAGCCGTGCACCTAAAGCTACAAAGAGTGCTCCTAAGCTTCTATCCATCCACAAACCAACGCGTGGTTTTCTCTTTAGGAAAGCACCTAGCTTAGCTCCAGCCAGTACCAAAGGGGGTTCTATGACGGCAGCAACCACGATAATAAGGCTGCCATGCAATAAAAGCTGTGCTTCGGCAGGGCCCGCGCCTTTCACGATAAATTGCGGCAAGAAAGCCAGAAAGAATACTGCCACTTTCGGATTGAGCGCTGACACCAGCATGCCCTGCCAATAAACGGCAGATAAACTCTTGTGACTTTGCTTTTCCGCTGCAACAAATTGATCGCCTCTAGACAGCAACATTTTAACGCCAAGCCATATTAGGTAAGCCGCCCCTACCCATTTAACAATCGAAAACGCTAGTGCAGAGGTGGCCAAAATAGCCGAAAGGCCAACCGCGGCCATCACTACATGTAGCGCTGCTCCTGTCCAAATCCCAAACATAGCGGCAAACCCTTGCCGTCGCCCACTACGTAATGTTTGCCCCAATATGTAGGCAATATCTGGCCCCGGCGATAGATTCAGAAGTACAGCCGCAGATAGAAATGTCATCCAGTGAAACAACGTGTACTCAAACACAACTGCTCTCCCTTATTGCTCTGCTATAGCGGCTTGGTAGTGAAGCCACACAACGCAAAAGCTATCGCGAGGCTTGGCTATTAGGAAAGACGTCTCACGGGAATATCAAAATGCAGAACATTTTCTTTGCTTCCAAGTTTGGAATATAAAGCAATCGCTGCTTCATCTTCTGGCCCTGTATCAGCTTGAACAAAGATGACATACGCTCCACGTTTCGCCGCTAACTCCCCAAGATAGTGTATTAACGCAGTCGCAATGCCTTGCTGCCGGTGTAATGCAGAAACGGCGAGGTCGTATATATAGATTTCACTTCGCTGCTGCTCGAATTTTTTTAGTTCGTAGGCAGCAAGACCTGCCACAACTTGTTCCTCTTTTAAGGCTACGAGTGCAATAAAGTTGTCGCTGCCAAGAAGCTGCCACAAGTAGTCAAGGGCAGGCCGATTTCCGGTATAGGTGTCCATTTCATCGAAAACCTCCCCAAAGGTTTCCGATAAAGCACCCATTAGACCCAAATCATTCTGGGTGATTTGTTTTATCTGGTAGTCGGCGCTCATCAGTTGGGGCGACTCCTAAATCATGCAATACGCAGCTCACCCTTCACCCGTGCAGCGCTGCCTCAATGTCGGCGATGTTGATTTTCCTCATTTGCATCATCGCGTCGAATGCGCGCTTAGCGGCGGCAGGATCGGGATTGGTAATGGCGTTAATCAGTACTACCGGCGTTATCTGCCAAGACACTCCCCATTTGTCCTTGCACCAGCCACAGGCACTTTCCTCGCCACCGTTGTTAACAATGGCATTCCAATAGTAATCCGTTTCGGCTTGATCGTTCGTTGAGACCTGAAAAGAGAACGACTCATTGTGTTTGAACGCAGGCCCGCCGTTGAGCCCAAGGCATGGAATGCCCATCACGGTAAACTCGACGGTCAATACATCCCCTTGCTTACCGGATGGAAAGTCTCCCGGCGCATGATGAACGGCCCTGATAAAAGAATCAGGAAAGGTATTAGCGTAAAAGCGTGCTGCCTCTTCTGCGCTACCATCGTACCAAAGGCAAATGGTGTTTTTAGCGGGGGTTGTCATGTCACTTCTCCATTGAAGCCATAATTCACATAACACCGAGCGAAATATTAATGGTGCTTACCAAGTCTCCTCTGAGCCTGGAGGCCCCATATCGATCTGAATATCAGGCGCAATATCCACCACACCTTGGATATGCTTCAAACGTTCCACCGTGACATCATCGGCCGATCCGGTAATACAGCCAATCTCCTCTAGTACATCCCTGATGGTTAACCCTTCTGCACTAAGGCGTGTGGCTATTTCCTCGATCGGTTGTTCGCTTGAAATCGTTACTATCCAGAGCTCTATTTTCGCCATCGATCTCACCTTCGAAGTCTGTACCCTGGACAGGGCCCCATGAAATACCTGCCAGTGAGAACCTGCTCACATTAGGGTGCTTGTACCAGCCCAGCCCCTACCTTGGAGTCGGCAAATGGCAGGCGCTGGGCTGAGGCCAATAGCTGCTCCCAAAGCTTCATTCCTCGCAGAGAGGAGTCGGACTCTGCCCAGAGTGCGGCACAGCCTGCCACGTGTGGTGTGGCCATGCTGGTGCCACTAATTGTTTTATAGTGGATTGGCCGGGGCCACGCCGAAAAAATATCGCCCCCAGGCGCTGCAATTTCGATCTTGCCAGCGTTTGAAAAGCTTGAGGGCTTCAAGCTGGCATCAATCGAAGCAACGGACATGATGGTGGGTGAATTGGCCGGAGCGCCCGTGTTGGCAGAGGAATTGCCTGCAGCAGCGATAATTAAGCATCCATTACGAAGTGCCGCAGCGCCAGCGTGGGTGTAGGCTACTTGCACTGGGCTCTGACTGCCAAGCGACATCGAGATAACTTCGCACCGATTGGCAATGGCCCAATTCATCCCCGCCAGCACTCCCGCTCCCGTGCTACTACCTGAATTTGTCAGCACCTTGCCGACCAGCACTTGAGAGCCGAACGCTATTCCGTAACGCGGCGTGTTTCCGGTAGGCGTTTGTGGACCACAGGCCGTACCAATACAGTGTGTTCCGTGGCCGTTGATATCCTGAACTGGCTCCCCAACAAATGAGCGCGTATTGAACTCTCTACCCGAGAAATCTGGATGGCCAAGATCCATCCCGGTATCCAGCACGGCGACTTTTATACCCGCACCACTCCAGCTACTTTGCGGCACCTTACAGCGGTTTAGCCCCCAAGTTGGCCGAAGGGCGTCCTCTTCAAGGTTCTCTTCGCCTTCCTCCATATCAAGGTCAACACCGAGGTCACGAGCGATGGTGCTGGCTGCCCGCAAAAATCCCCGCAGATATTCAGAATTTTCAGAAAAGGCGAAATACTCTGGTTCGATAATTTCGATGGGGCTATCCGGGGCTAACTTGCCCATCGCACTCATGCCGTGCTGCTGTAGGGCATCGCCGCCTACCAGCGCCACTCCAAGCTCTGGAAATACCATCGCCTCAGCGTCACCAGAATCCTCCAGGCTAACGGCTTGGTCGGTGAAGTCCCGCGCATCGGCCACGCGGAAGTTCTGAGCTTTAAGCGATTTAATCCCCTCTTCCACTCGCCCCTCACGATAGCTAATCAGAAATCGCCCAGTCTCCAGGCAGCTGCCACCCCGCTCTAAGGCTGCCAAGAGCAATTTTTCGACGCCGCATGAGACAGTGGCGAGTGACGCACCCGCTGGCGTGCTGCCGTTTCCATGACCTGTCGGTTTTTTCGCCATCGTAGACTTCCTTTTCGTTTAGCTGTTAAGCGATATGGGATAGATGAATCATAGTCACCATACGAGAGAAAGCATGCCTGACTATGCAGCGCCCACGATTTGAGCTTAATGCACCTAATGCGCTTCGCCAGAAGGATTTCAGTCTACGACCCTTAACATACCGGGCGATTAAACGAAGGAAGGGACACGTTAGTTATTGGTTAATCTCACTAGGGATGCACTCGTCATCACGCAGTGTCAGCACTTCGAAACCGGAGGATGTGACCGCAACCGTATGCTCCCACTGGGCAGACAATTTTTTGTCGCTGGTAACCACCGTCCAGCCATCTTTCTTGTTTTTTATTTTGGCCTTGCCCTGGTTAACCATTGGCTCGATGGTAAACACCATACCCTCTTCTAAAACCAACCCTTTACCCCTACTCCCATAATGCAACACCTGGGGCTCTTCATGCATTTCTCGGCCTATTCCATGGCCGCAGTACTCACGCACAATAGAGTACCCGTGTTTTTCAGCATATTGCTGAATGGCGTAGCCCACATCGCCTAACGTTGCGCCAGGCTTAACCGCTTTTATCCCTTGCCACATGGCCACGTAGGTTTTATCAACCAGCCGTTTGGCATAGGGTTTTACATCCCCAAGCAGGTACATCTTGCTTGAGTCGGCGATAAAGCCTCCCTTCTCAAGGGTAATATCGACATTAACGATATCGCCTATCTTGAGCTTTTGCGTTGCAGAGGGAATACCATGACAGACCACATGGTTGACTGACGCATTCAGCACAAATTGATAATCGTATTGCCCCTTACTGGCTGGGCGAGCCTGCAGATCATCAACGATATAGCGTTCGGCCCAATTATTGATATCCATGGTAGTTATACCGGGCATAATTAGCTTATCAAGATGGCTAAAAACCAAAGCGAGTAGCCGTCCGGATTCACGCATTACACGCAGCTCTTCTTCGCTTTTAAGCGTTACCTTAGCCACCGATCACTTTCCTTAGATCGACATCGGCTTGCTTCATTTGCTCACGCATAATCTCGGAGAATGTCATTCCGGGATTGGCCTCAGCGAGCATGCCTATTTTTATCCAATACTCCGCTTGCGCATTGATAGAACGCACCATCACCGAGCTGGCTTTGCGAATGTCTTCATGTAGCTGATCATTAATTTTTACGATACCCATCACACCACCCAATATATGAAACGAATACAAAACGTATACGCATCATATATAAGTTATCTTTTGGCGGCAAGGCTACTTCTCATCATTGGCCAGTGGTTTCAACGCCAATACATCTTCGCGAAGACGCTGCTTCTGCGCCTCTAAAGAGGCGCGCCATGCATCGCACTCCAGCTTCTGCTCTGCATCGCTATCGGGGCTTTCAGCGAAGGCCTCAATCCAGGCCTGACGCGTACACAGGTCTTGATAGTTACCGAGCAGGCTCTGGCGACGCTTTAATTCGGATAGAAATAGCTGGGTGGTGGCTGGGTTCAGATCGGCCAGGTAGCGGATGCGTTTTACGCGTTTGCGTAACGTATGAAAGGGGGTATCACCGGCGTCTAACGAGAGTGCTGCCAGATCGTTATCATGGTCAGCCATGCGCTCGCTCAACACCGCATTGATACGCTTTGGCGTGAGCTTAGAGAGCGCCTTTCCAAAGTCATTGGAAGCGAGAAAGGTCTGCCAGCCCTGCAACTCTTCGGCGTACTCCAGCGAGTTTAGCTGCTGGCAGAGTGCTTCATGCTGCTCCTGCCGACAACCCTGTAGCCATTGCTTAAGGCCCTGGCGGGCGCGCGCTGAAAGCTGCGGTGGAGACTTACTGAGGTGTTTCAGAAACACATCAAGGTCGCGGAGGTCACTGGTGGCGTTAGCTCGATGCTTGAGCCGCTTAAGCATCTTCTTAAGGCCGGGGACCTTGGTGGTAGATAGTACCGCTTCGCCAACGGCTCGGCTGCGGCGCAGATTTACGCGGTACTGATGCAGAAACTCAGGGTCGACGCCCGCAATTACCCCAGCCTCTAAAGCCCTGACGGTCAGATATTGATGCTCCAACTGAACACGAATATGACTAGCTGTCTCTGCGTTGCACTGGTCAGGCGGCTTCGGGGCATCAAGGCGCTGGAAAAATGGATAGCTGGCTTCCTTGGGTGTCAGGCTATCTACTAACTCGGCACAGCCCTGTTCCATGGCTGCCCAAAGAGTATCTGGTAGGGAGAAATGCAGCATGCTGCCGGTAGGCAGCGAGTGAGGCGCCTCTTCGCAGAGCCAACTGGCTAGATCGAGCAAGGCCGGATTGTGGCCAATCACCAACACTCTGTTGGCCTTGTTGGGCAGCGTTTTGAGCCACGCCATTAGCGCTTCGCCATCGAAGGTGTAAAGGGCTTCATCGAAGTGAACGTGTTTAACCAAATTAGCTTCAGGTAGCTGCTTTAGGATCTCATCGAATGTCTCCCGCGTGCGAACCGTCGTGCTGACGTAGACCTCCCCTGCCAACGCCTGCCAGCGCTGAAGCACAGGCGCCATGGCGGCGGCCTGATGCCTACCCCGCTTACGCAATGGCCGTTGATGGTCAGTCATATTACCGCTGGGCTGTTTGGCCTTGGCGTGGCGCATCACATATAGGTGCCGCATGGGTTTGCTCCCAATTACGGTAAGTTATGCCAAGTTTAGTACACACCCTATTCTAGGGAGCGCGCTGACGAGGCTTCACCACAAACCAGCTTGCCAACACTAAGGTGCCGAACAGGGTGTAAACCACGACAAACACCCACTCAGGAGCGCTGTAATAAAGCAGGCTGTGCAGCCAATGCTGAATAAACGAGCCCGAATAGGTAGCGGTTCCCGCCTTAGCCCTTAGCGCCATTTCCCAGATGGTTAACGGGCAAACCACGCCTAACCACGCCTGAACCACCACATAACCAATGGCGCACAGGTGCACGATGCGAAAGACGCGATTGCGCACCCACTGCCAGTTCAGGAAATAGCCCACATACACCGCGAATAAGCCCAGTACCACGAAGGCCACAAACAGTACGTGGAGAATTAAGAGGGCATCGGCGAGCAGGATGAGCAGAAATGGGGTCATAGGGAGCGATTACCTACTGTCGGAGCGTGCATCACGACATACCACTACTTGGTTCCTTCCGCCGCGCTTGCCAACATAGAGCATCTGGTCCGCACGCGTAATAAGAGACTCAAGATCGACCGCATCCGTATTCGTTGCAGCCACACCAATGGTGATACTTGGGCTCAGTTTGCTCATTTCTTCATTTAAAGGCAGCTCGGCGACCTTCATTTTCAAGCGTTCCGCGACCATTTGCGCTTCGCTTGGGCTGGTGTTTGGCAAGGCCACTACAAATTCTTCACCACCAAAACGCCCTATCACATCCGTTGGGCGCAGCGATTCTGCGCAGGCTTCTGCAATCTTGGTCAGCACCCAATCCCCGTGACTATGCCCCCAAGTATCGTTAATGCTCTTGAAGTGATCCACATCGATCATAAACAGGCTAAACGGCACCTTTTCGGATTGAGAGCGTTGCAACAACTCATGGGCCAGCTTCATAAAATGGCCCCGATTATTGAGGCTTGTCAGCTCATCCCGCTCAGCGACTATCCTCAACTGCTCTTCCAGTGATTTGCGATGGGCTATTTCCTTGTGCAACTGGTGATTTTGATCACGCTCTTCGTGAAGCAACGCATATTGCTTGCGCTGCAGGCTTTCCAAGCGCAACAGGGAGAAAAAACCTACAACGTTGCCCATCAACAGCAAAAGTGCGACCAGCAGCGTCGCTACCGGGGCAAGCTCCGCGTACAGCACTGCAGCCACTAAAAAGCCTATATTTAAATAGAGGCTGGCAGCTGTCACGACTGTTAGCAAATTGGGAATCAGAAGATAAAACGCCATGGTAGCCACCACCACCGCGGTCATTTGTGTGGGTAGGCTTTCAGGTCGTAGGGGTACAATCAAAATAATACCCGTGGCAAATACCCATAGCGGCAAGGCGTACAACCAGGGGCGGTATTCGTTTCCACCCCAACGCCGCACCGCGAACGCCACCAGTAGACATACGCTCACCACCACTATTCGCATGGTAAGCAGCAGGTAGAACTCACTGGTAAGGCCCAGCAGGTAGAAATCCGAAATCGCGAACATGCCAAAGACACATGCCGCAACGCTCACGGCAAGGCTGAACTCAAGCTTCACACTTTCCTGTATATAGCGGCGATATATCAACTCACGGCCAGCATCACAAAACTGCCCGATTAACCCATGCACCTGATACTGTTGTTTCTGTAATGGCACAGCCCCACACTCCCGACACGACGTGGCAATTTTTCTTATTTTATCAATAACGCGATATCCCTCACCTCAACATTCCGCAGGCGTAACCGTGCGATAGGTGGTCGTAGCCTTTTCCAACCCTTGCTGTAATGCCCGAATGCGAGATTCATGGGCAGGGTGCGTAGAGAGAAATTCAGGCGGCTGACCACCACCGGCAGCAGCCATGTTGCGCCACAGGGTCACGCTCTGCTGCGGGTCAAACCCCGCACGGGCCATAATCTCGAGGCCCATCAAATCGGCCTCTTCCTCATGGGTACGGCTAAAAGGCAGGCTAATGCCCAACTGGGCACCGATACCCAAAGCCTGCATTAATTGCTGGTTGCCAAATTCCTCTTCCCCTAATAACCCCACCACCAATAACACAGCTTTAATGCCAAGTTGCTGCGTAAGCCGCTCATTGCCATGATCCGCTAGCACATGCCCCACCTCGTGCCCAATCACCGCCGCTAGCTGGGCTGGCGTCTCGGCCACTCGCAGTAGGCCGCTATGCACCCCGATGCGTCCTCCAGGCAGCGCAAACGCATTGGGGGAAGCATCCTCAAACACCACCACTTCCCAGCGCTCGGGGAAAGCGAGCCCTGGGTAACTTTCCTCAGCACCAGCCACCACTTTTTCGGTCACGCACTGCACCAATTGATTAGCCTGCGTATCGCGATTGAGCGGCTGGCTATTGCGTAGCTGATTAAAGGCGTCTTCCCCCATGTCAGCCATTAACGAGTTCGGCACTAACGCCAGCTGGGAGCGCCCGGTGGGCGTTTCCCCGCAGCCAGCCAGCGAGGCCAGCAGCCCCAGAAGGAAAAGAGGTAACAGAAATCGCCGCTGCATCGGATAGTATCGCCTGGATCAAGAAACGTTCAGTAAAGTGTAAGGCGCTTCGCAGCCATAGCGCTCGTCGCGCTCATCAACGCTAGCGCCGGTCGTTATCGTAGGCCGCAAACAGGCGATCATAATCCAGCTCGCTACGAAGCTCTAGCGAGTCTTAAGGCGTCTGCGCTTCGTCGCGCATCACTCTGAGTGAGTTGATTTCAATGGTGAGCGCATCACGCGTTGCTTCTAAATCGCTTACCTGTTCACCCACTGTGGCAAGTTGGGTATTGGCCTCTTCAATCTCGGCGTTGAGCGCTTCAAGGTTTGCTTCAACCTCACTGCGTGCGTCTTCTGCGTCTTGACGAGACTGTTGAGCAGCATCGCGAGCAGCTTCGGCCTCTTCTTTCTCTTTTTCTACCTCGGCGTAGGTCTCATTCAGCTCTTCAAGGCGGCTCTCTCGTTCGTCTACCTGCTCATTGAGGGTTTCCACTTCTTCTTCGCGGGTTTCACGCTCACCCCGTAACGCGGACAAATCTTCTTTAGCATTGGCAACATCTGCTCGCGTTGAAGCAAGAGAGGCTTCCGCCTCGGCTTGTTCAGCCTCAAGGGCGTTCATTCTCTGCTGCAATGTTGCTAAGTCCAGCTCCGCGGCTTCAACCTCTGACATCTGCGCCTGAATCTGTTGATGCTCACGCTCGGTTTCAGCCAGTTGTGTTTCGAGTGCTTCCAAATTGTCTTGCCGCGACCCAGCAATGGTGTGCGCCACAACGGCCCAGACCATCGCAATAATCGCGATGACCAAGATCACCTTTACGCGGTTATCGCGCAACAATCCCATCGTTGATGGTTTATTAGTCCGTGTCATTGGTGCAACCCTCTTGCTTAAGCGTTATCGCTATTATGGTGGCTAACGTATGTAAATCCACGAGACGTCATCTGACCCGTTGTTAATATGGAGGAAAGTTCCTGGTTCGGCTAGGAGCGGGCGTCGATACATCCTGATATAACACCTAGTTAACCTGATAATTCTGCAAGACACAGCCGGGAAGAATTTATTGGGTTCAACTATTCGTTAGATCACATTCGTAAAAAACACTAGGGTTCCGATCTTTCATGCCTTAACCACGGCGGTCTCAATGATCAGGTGCAACACCTAAACTATCCGGTAGATTTTGCCAGCTCTCATAGAAGCCGAGCGCTGCATTCTCGGCGAACTCTTCGCTCTTTTTACAGCACGTAAAGGCATTATTTGCCTCAATGCTTGCATACTGGCGATACACAGCCAGATAAATGGGGGCACTCGATGAGCAACGACGGAACGGACAAAAATGCTGATGCGAAACCCACGGACACGGAGCAACTGAAACGGGAGCGATACGAGCTGCTCCAGCGTTTGGAAGGTTGGCTGGAAACACCGATGTTAATTCTCGCGTTCGTATGGTTGGTTCTATTAATAATAGAGCTGGTCCGGGGCGAGAGTTTGCTGTTTTATTTTCTCGGTACGACTATCTGGGTCGTCTTCATTATCGATTTTGCTGTGAAGTTGGTCCTGGCTCCGGACAAGCTCGGCTACCTCAAGGGCAACTGGCTGACCGCCATTGCTCTACTGCTCCCCGCACTGCGGATTTTCCGCGTCGCCCGCGTGTTCCGGCTGCTTCGTCTGGCCAGGGCAGGCCGGGGGTTGCGGCTGGTTCGCGTCGTTAGTTCACTGAACCGCGGAATGAAGGCTCTGGGCGCGAGCTTAAGCCGACGAGGCTTCGGCTATGTGATCGCCCTTACCGTGCTAGTCACGTTCGCCGGCGCGGCCGGTATGTACGCATTCGAGAACGAGGTGCCCGGCGGCATTGACAGCTACGGCGAGGCGCTGTGGTGGACGGCCATGATTATGGCAACGATGGGCTCTGAATACTGGCCGCAGACGGCCGAAGGGCGTGTACTATGTGTTTTTCTGGCGCTGTACGCTTTCGGGGTTTTCGGCTACGTAACAGCAGCGCTTGCCACCTTCTTTGTCGGTCGCGACGCCGACGATAACGATGCCGAAGTGGCAGGGGCCAAGCAACTGGCCGCGGTCCGAGATGAGGTGAGCGCTTTGCGCGATGAAATCCGCGCCCTGTCGCGCCAACCTCCGGAGTTGTGAAACGAAGAGTGGTTCGCCGTCACCACGCCAGGTGTCGCCAGACTTGAACCAGTTGAAGCTGGACAGCCCTGAACGGTTGTCTGTAGGGCCTCTACAGTTTCTCCCCATCTGCAATAACAGCACTCGGCTGCATTGTGGGGGCATAGATGAATGGTAGTTAAGCGGGGATTCTGAGCGCGAGGCGATAGGGCTAAAAGTCAGTGTCGATTGATTTAAGGAGTCTCTTTCGGCCCAGCTAGCCTGGGTTAGGCCGCTGAATTCGTTCATCTTTGGTTCGCTCGGCTTACGGGTCCAGGAGGTTTTTTTCACCTCTATCAGACACCGGGCTCAGCGCCACTGCAAATAACGCAAGTCCTACCGCCGCTAGGAAGACCCGCGCGCTTAGCGAATCACTTGCGGTGACAGCCAAGAGCAAGGTTATCGTTCCAAGCGTTAGGGCAAAGATGGTTTTCATAATATTTCCTTCCAATGGATCGATTTAATGCTGAGTCTTCATGTCGTCGAGAATAGCGACAGGTGACAGTTCCCGATGCTAAGAATAAAGCGCAGGACGTAGAATCGAACCGGTCTACTATGAAAATGAGCGCTGCATCTCCTGCAGCGCATCGCGCAACGTCCTTGTTTAGGCATATCCTTTGCCACGCTCACTCTTAGGATGCCCTTTAAAGCACGCATTCACTGTGCGCTTGCGAACGTAGCGTTGTGGCATTTCAGGAATGCAGGCTCGGTGCTGCTTATCTTAAGGTAATACATATAAAAGCAGATACTTTACCTAACTATCTGGTAGTCATTATTTTTTATTTTAATTGAGGCGTTATTTGAAGATATTTAATTAAGGGTTTAAGCACTGTAGCTACTCTGTGAACTTAGACCATTAAAAAGAATTTTTTATTACTTTGATTTTCACCATGTTGGTAATAATGCTGAGCTAACAATTAAACGGACTCTGAAGCTGAGGGGGCGCATGTTCAAATTCTGCCGGGCGCGCCAAATTTCAAAAAGGGGGCAGCCCCCCGTAGACCATGCCCCAGGATGGGGTCGAGGCGGGCTGAAGATTAAGATTCACATGTTGTTTATCGATACGGGTGGCCACAGTCCTTCACCTTGTCGCCAGGACAAGACCAGCTCCAAAGGCGAAGGACTCTGCTTTACTCTTCTCGGAAAGCCCTGCTGAACTGGTCGGTAATAGGCTTAACAAAATACGTCAGTGCGGTGCGCTCCTCGGTCGTGATAAAGACTTCAACTGGCATACCAGGCAGCAGCGTGGTAACGCCAAGCTTCTCAAGCTCTTCTGCAGAAACGTCGACATCGCCAAGGTAGTAGATCTCGCCAGTCGTGTCGTCGCGTGCCGTCGCTGCGGAGACATAGACGATCTCACCTTTGAGCTCAGGTGTCGTTCTCTGGTTGAAGGCAGTAAAACGGAGCCTGACTGGCTGGCCGACCCAAACTTGGTCGATGGTTACCGGCGCAAGTTTCACCTCGACCTTCAGTTCGGCGTCTTCCGGAACGATGGTGACAAGCTCTTCGGCCGGTGTGATCACCCCTCCTACCGTGTGGATGTTCAGCTCATTAACGGTTCCAGAAATCGGAGCGCGAATGTCCGTTCGCGCCAGCCGATCCTCAATGGCGATGTGCCGGTCACGTAGCTCCGAAAATTCCGCATCCACGGCACTTAATTCCCGCTGCGCCTCGGTACGAGCGTCCTCATCGATCGCAATAATCTGGAGGCGAATTTCACTCATGCGGGTTCTCGCTCTGGCGATGGATGCGTGGATCTCACCGCGTTCACCCGAAATTCGTGCTCTGTCACGCGCCATCGGAACGAGGAGTGTTCGAGCGATCAGCCCTCTCTCGGCGAGGCCTCTATTCCCCTCGTATTCAGTCTGAACTAGACGGAATTCCTCGTCTTTCGATAGCCGCTGCGCTTCCAGCCCCTTTATCTCCTCTTCGATTTGCTCAACGCTGAGCTCAAGCTGCTGCTTCTTACTTTGGCGACTTGTGTGATTGCCATCAAAGAGGCGAGTTTCGCCGAGGAAGACATCCGGAGAGTCGTCTGCGTCCAAATCGGACGGGAACTCGATTGCCGCAAGCCCGTCCCGCTCTGCCAGAAGGCGCGCTCTCCTAATGGCCAATTCCACGAGTTTAGAACGCACGATCGAAAGCTCCGCTTTCGTCTGTGTGTCTTCGAGCCGTAGCAGCACGTCTCCAGCTCGAACAAAGTCCCCTTCCCTGATGGCAATCTCGCCGACGATACCGCCGTCACGATGCTGTATCGACTTAAGGTTCTGATCCACAGTCACGGATCCTTGCGCGATGACGGCCCCACTGAGTTGAGCGCTCGCGGCCCAGCCGCCGGCTCCAAGCAGCAGAAACAGCGCGAGAGCCGTGCCAACAAATACACGCGGGCCGAGTCGAAAAGCGTTTTCTGGATTCGGCAAGAGCTTGGCTTTTTCCTCTAAAAGAGGCGTGCCGGAAGGATCATATGTGCTCATTCTGTGCTCCTATGATAGCCACTCGTGACTATCGTTACGTTCTGTAGACCACGACAGCTTGTGCGTTCCCTGCAGCGTGACGGCCGTCGCCCACATATCGTCGTCGAAGTTGGTCTCGATCACAGTCCACTCGCTTCCATCGTCCCGATCGTGGCGATAGCGTATCGGCAAATCGTCACCGTCATCATCGCGGTAGATTTGTTCGAAACGGTCTTCCGGCTCGTCGGCCTTCCAGAAAATATCGTATTCAGATATACGGATACGGTCTCCGACCCCAAAGTCCATGATCACGTGCGAAACGGCGTTCGGTCGATCCCCACCGGCGCTGGTTACCACAAAAACGTCATCACCAGCGCCGCCAGTGAGCGCAACTGATTCAGCGCCGAAAATGAACTGATCGGCTCCTCGGCCACCAAGCACTTTTTCGAATCCAGTGATGAAGTCATGGCCGATTTCCACCCCACTGACGACGCCGTTGACGAGATCGACCACGAGTCTTTCCGTCGCGTGGCTGTAGTCGAGGGTGTCCGTGCCCCCGCCGCCGTCATACACGTCATCGTCCGCGTCGAGCGCCGCCACGATCCGATCGTTTCCCATGCCGCCGAAAACCCGGTCGCGACCCGCACCATCCATAATCACATCGTTACCATCGCCCCCGAGCAGAAGATCGTCGCCATCTCCGCCGCTCAGAAAATCCTCACCGGCGTTGCCGAAGATCACGTCATCGCCGTCACCGCCGAATAGCCTGTCGTCGCCAGCCCCGCCGAAAAGATGGTCATTTCCCGCGCCGCCGAAAATAATGTCATTGCCATCGCCGCCGAACACCACGTCGTCACCGTCTCCAGCGACGATGTGGTCGTCTCCCGCTCCTCCATTGATGACGTCGTTGCCAGCCCGCCCATCAATGTTGTCATCGCCACCTGCGCCGTCGATCTCATCAGCACACATACTGCCGAGAAGCGTGTCGTTTGCCGCGGTTCCTGCGATAACGGGCTGCTTGACAACGGAAAAATGGGCGATGGCATCGATGGTAAGCTCGCCGTCTGTGATCTCATAGCTGAGGGTCACCGGCCCCGGTTGCCCGGTGCCACTCTGGAACACCCACCCGCCTTCCACTTCAGTAAGCTCGCCGGAGGTCACGGACAGGTTTTGAACCGAGAGGACGTCGCCATCGGGATCCTCTGCCTTGCGCAGCAGATCGTCGAAGGCGATTAGGAGTGCCGCGCAAGGCGCCACGTCCAGCAGATAGACGGGACCGGACACACGAGGAGCACGATTGCCGTCGGGACGAATCTCGACGTCATCATCGTCACTTTCGGGTTCGAGAGGATCGCAGTACCCAGGGTCACCGACGTC
The DNA here is from genome assembly GCF_001882345.1 of Halomonas sp. QHL1. Lineage (GTDB taxonomy): Bacteria > Pseudomonadota > Gammaproteobacteria > Pseudomonadales > Halomonadaceae > Vreelandella. The sequence continues at coordinate 420,277 of NZ_MINL01000001.1, read as the reverse complement.
CGTAGGATCATCGTCTGCGGCGGACGGGTCGTCATCCGGCGTTGATTCGGTACCGGTGGGATCGTCGCCATCAAGTGGGGGACGATTACCGGCGGGATTAGCAATGTCGGCAGACGATGTGCCAGCGCCGCTAGCGATTCGGCCCATCCTTTCACCGCCCACGTTTTCGCTTGCCCGTCCGGCTACCCACGGCATGTTTCCGCTGTCGCCCGAATTACGAAGTGGCATTGATCGCGGAGCATCGTCGACTGGAGGCGTTGCGGCGCTGAAGCTTTTGGGTCCCGATAGGTCGTCCTGGGACATGCGCGGGGTGGCGGTTCTTTGGTCCACCTCTTCCGGCGCTTGGATCTCCGCTGCAGTGGCGGCTGGCTCCACCGCCTGTAACAACTCCTCGTCTAAGTCCCCGCTCTTCGTCTGCGGTGGCGGCTCGGGCTCCCGGCCCCAGGAAAAGATCGAGCCAAGGTAAGCAGCGATCCCCATCAGTAGACCGCCGAGAACCAAAGGCGTCCGAGAGACCTCGTCCCCACTCTTCAGAACGTAGCGCTGCGAGGTGTCAGATTCCGGTAAGGCGTTCTTCGTGCCTTTGACGTTAATCATGTTCATGTTCGAGCGACTGCCTCTTTCTTCGGCGACCCGGCAGAATGCACTTCGCGTATGTTGGACTTGCCGATGACTTCGTCCTTCGGCCCGAAAGCGGCCAACCGGCCATTCTGAATAACCGCCACGAGATCGACGGCAGCCAGAGCGCTTGGGCGATGGGCAGCCACGATGGCGATACCGCCTCGCTCCCTCACGCCTTGAATGGCCGCCGTCAGCGCTGCTTCGCCTTCGGCGTCGAGGTTGGAATTGGGCTCGTCCAGGACGACGATAAAGGGATTGCCGAATAGTGCGCGGGCGAGTCCGATCCGCTGCCGCTGGCCGCCTGACAGGGAGGTACCGAGCGAACCGAGCTGCGTTCGATAGCCGTTTGGCAAGCGCACGATCATCTCGTGGACGCTTGCAGCCATCGCCGCCGCCACGATTGCCTGGGAATCCGGTGTTTCCTGAAACCGTGAAATGTTCTCTTCGATCGTGCCATTAAGTAGCGCGACCTCCTGGGGCAGATAGCCGATGAACTGACCGAGAGCTTCGTCGTGCCATTGCGAGAGCTCCGCGTCGTCGAGCCGCACGCTTCCACGCAGCACGGGCCAGATGCCTGTCAACGCGCGCAGTAACGTGGTCTTGCCACCACCGCTAGGACCGATGATCCCTATAGCCTGACCGGCCTTGAGTTCGAAGCTCATCTCGCTGAGCAGGACTTGTCCGGAATCGGGTGCTGCGACGGTGATGTTCTCAATCTTGAGGGATGAAGTCGGGCTGGGCAGTTCCATCGGTTCGTCAGTCTCCGCCAGTGCCATGACGGTTTCCTTCAGCCGTGCAAAAGCGGTACGCGCAGCGACGACGTTCTTCCAGTTGCCGATCGCAAGATCGATGGGTGCGAGCGCCCGTGCGGATGCAATGGAAGCAGCGATGATCGCGCCAGCGCTAAGCTCTCCCTGAATAGTGAGCAGCGCTCCAAGGCCAAGAACGGCCGACTGCAGGACCATCCGCAGGACCCGAGAGATCGCTCCGAAGGTGCCGCTGACATCGTTCGTTCGCGTCTGCAACTCCAGATGATCGTCGTTCGCCCGATTGAAGCGCGCCACCGCGCGACCGGCAAAGCCCATCGCCTTGATGATCTCTGCATTGCGAGCATTGGAATCGGCGATAGTGTTACGGGTAACGGCAGCCTGCTGCATGGCGCTGCTCATCTTGGACGTCTTCAGTTCCGTGACGATCGCGAGCATGGCCAGGATGAATCCGCCAAGAAAAACCAGCGCGCCAAGGTAGGGGTGCAGTATGTAGACAAACAAGAGAAAAAGCGGCATCCATGGAAGATCCAGCAGCGCCACGGGGCCCTGGCTTCCCAGGAAGCCGCGCACCGTATCCACGTCGCGGCCGCGCTCCAGTGACTCAGCGGTCGAAAACCCGAAGCGCGGCATGTCGATAGCGACCCGATGGGCCATTGGCGCGATCTTTTTGTCGAGGCGCGCGCCGACGCGAACAAGTATTTGGGAGCGGATGGTGTCGAACATCCCCTGAAAACAATACAGGCCGAGCGCCAGAACGGAGATGGCAATCAGCGTCGAAATGCTCCCGCTGGTCAGCGCCCGGTCGTAGATCTGCAGCATGTAGAAGGCACCGGTCAGTGCGAGGATGTTGATGATCCCCGACATGCCGAATAGAAAGAAAAAGATTCCTCGGAAACCTTTGGTCAGCTGTTCTGCGCTCTTGCGCTTCGCCGACGTACTAGCGTCTCTTTTGCGCATGTGAACTCCCCCTTGCACCCTAAGTTGAACGGGCGTTCCCTGCGGTCGGGCACGCCCGGCCCGCAGGGAACGCTATTATTGTCGTTGTCGTTCGTTTAGAGGTTGAAGTCGCTCACTGTCAGTTCATGCCGACCCTTGATGTTGATTGAGAAATCGGCATTATCGTCTCCGGTCGTGTTGCCCTGAACGACGGTGTAGTCCTCGCCGTCGAGCGTTTGATGGCTGAACATAAGCTGACCAGCGCCGGTGAAGGCCTCCGTTACCAACGTGAAGCTCTGGTTCCCCGGTGCACATCCATTCGCGTCCATACTGCTGAGATCGATACGGTCGCCCGGCTGAAATCCCATGATGGTATCGCCGTCCGCATCCGCCGCAGAGAGGAAGCGGAAAGTATCGTTTCCCGCCCCCCCGTCCATCACGTTGACCGCTCGGCTCGCCGTGATCGTGTCGTCTCCCGATCCCGTGACGATGTTCTCGACACTCCACAGCACATCATTGCCGGTCTCGGCGCTCGAGACGCTGCCTCGTCCCATGAACCCGGTGCCAAGATCCGCCGTGATCGCTGCCGTGATCGCCGACATGTCCAGCGTGTCGTTGCCGCTGCCCCCCACCATGTCGTCGCCATAGTAGGTGTCATCGCCATCCCCGGCTTCGGCCACGAAAATATCGTCCCCATTGCCGCCGAAGACCGTGTCATTGCCGGAGCCGGCATTGATAAAGTCGTTACCGTCCCCGCCAAGAATCCGGTCGTCGCCGCCATCGCCGTAGAGCATGTCATCGCCATCACCGCCGAAGATGTCGTCGTTGCCGTCATGGCCGAAGATGACGTCTCGACCGCCCAAGCCCATGATCGTATCTCCGTCCGCCGTCCCGACCAGCGCATCAGCGCCTTCACTGCCGACCATAGCAGCTACCGGGATTGGTGTGACGACATCCTCCTCGTCTTCCTCGATCTCCGACTCGTCGACGGTTTCAGCCTCTTCCTCGGTATCATCGCCATCGCCAGTATCGTCCTCTCCAGGCTGCTGCGACTCGGTGGGGATCTCGAAGCTGACGGAGTTCTCGTCGTCGCCCACCCTCTGCTCGCCGTCGCCGTCGAGCCCTTCGGACATCTCAGCGAGCGTCGTGCCGTCGGCAAGTTCGACGACATCCTGCTCCCTGAGCTCGCCCACGACCGTGTCGTGGCCGCCCTTGGTCTTGAAAACCACCCGATGCGCGGAACTCAGTGCCGAGATGTCCAAGACATCGTCGTCCTCCGAACCCATCACGTGGATGGTGCTCATCGCCAGGCTGGTCCCGGTGAAGTCGCCAGCAATCGTAAACGTGTCGCCGCCTCCCTGGCCATCGATGACGATTTCCTCGATGTTGGTGAGTTCCGCCATCACCTCGCCGTTCCGGACGATGACGATCTCCGTTCCAGCATCGAGGTCAGTAAAGCCCTGCGCCAGTGCATTGGCCCGATCAAGAACCGCGAAGGTTTCGGCTTCGTCAGCTTTTCCGCGGATTTCTGCGGTATCGAATTGGTTGCCGCCATCAAGAATGTCGCGCCCGCCATCGGCTTCGGTGATCAGCAGATCATCGCCAGCGCTGCCGAACAGGACGTCATCGCCAGCGCCCCCATTCAGGACGTCGTTGCCACCGCCACCGTTGAGAACGTCATTGCCGGCGCCACCTTCGAGGATGTCATCGCCAGCGTGCCCGAAGAGGATATCGTCGCCTTCCCCGCCGTCGAGAAAGTCGTCTCCGGCACCACCGCGAAGGTCGTCCGCACCGGCGCCGCCCAGTAACGTATCGTCGCCAGCCCCGCCGTTGAGGAAGTCATCCCCTTCGCCGCCGTAGAGGGTGTCGTCGCCGTCGCCACCGATCAAGCGATCATTGCCGGCACCGCCAAAGACAAGATCATCTCCGCCGCCCGCGAGCAGGTTGTCGTCACCGGCGAGGCCGATTAGGATGTCGTCCCCCTCGGTGCCATTGAGGCGCGTCGCGCCAACGTCGTTTCCGCTAGTTCCGGTAATAACCCGCACGTCGCCATCGCCGAAGGACAGCACTTCGATGTTGCTGACGAGGTCGGTGCCGTCCGAGACACGATTCTTCCCGGTCTCTGGATTCACCGCCCCATCATCCACGTCGACATGCGCAACCGTGAGCCGGCCGGTATCTTCGTCCACCGCGATCTCGTAGGCGTCGCGATCGCCCCAATAGACGGCTGTGTCGATACCGGAATCGTCTTCGAGGATCTCGCGGACGATCTGCAATTGCCCCGGGTTGATCCGGCCCTCGACCATCCAGACTGACAGCGGACGGGTGACCTCCGTGCCGTCGATGTTGAGTGTCACCGGCCCATCCATGCTGTCGACAGTAGCGATCTCGCCACCGGTTCCATCACGGTTCGCCATGATAGCAATGCGCACGTTTAGCCACGCGTCGCCGTCGATGACATCGTCGCCGCCACGCCCCTCGATCGTGTCGCTGCCGCCACCGCCAAGCAGAATATTGCCCCCGGTGAACACCAACTTCTCAGTCCCCGAGCCATCGGCCCAATACTCTGCGTTGCGCATCATGTCCGGGGTGATCAGCCGGTCGAGGCCGTCGATCCGGTCGATGCCCGCCTGGTCGAGCTCGTTGTGGACGAAGTTGCCCTCGGGCGTCGGGTCGGCGATGAGCGGAGTGACCTCCTCCTCTTCGTCGCTCCGATCGTCGCCGCGCAGGATGTCGTCGTGCACCCAGCCCGACATCGCCTCTACCTGGCTGAAACGGTCTCGCAGCACTTCCAGCGGCAGGGTCGTGAACACCTCCACGTTCATGTCGGCGTCAGCCGCCACGCTTTGACCTTTGTGGATGACCCAGTCGTGACCCCACATGCCGATGAATTTCTGGATGCCTTCTCCCGCCACCATGATGTCGTCGCCCGAGTCGGCATCGTAGTCCGTGTCGCCATTCCCGCCGTTGAGGACGTCGTGGCCGATCACCGTGGAGTTGAAGAAGAGTTCGCCGTTGTCGCCAGCGATGTAATCGAAGCGGCCCTTGCCCTCGATCCAGTCATGCCCTTCGTTGCCGAAGAGAATGTCCGAGCCGGCGCCCCCAAGGAGGAAGTCGTCCCCCATGCCGGCGCGGATCTCTGACCCGTCCGGGCCGGTGATCAGGAAGTCCTTGCCACGGCCGCCGAAGATCAGCGCCATGCCGCTGCCGCCGTGGATGACGTCGTTGCCGTCGCCTCCCTTGAGCATATCGACTTCGCCGATATCGGTCCCGGCATTGGTGATGATGTCGTCACCGTCTCCGCCATCGATCATGTCGACGCCGTACCCGGCCTCGATCCGATCGTTACCCGCGCCGCCCCAGACCGTGTCATCGCCGCCGCCAGCGACGATGTGGTCGTCGCCGTCCGTACCCTGGATGACGACATGGTCGGCGCCGTTATAGCGCAGATAGGCGCCGTTACCTTCCGCGTCGGGCGTCCCGCGCTCGACCAGCTGAGAGGCGGATTGGAGGAACGGATCCTCGTGCTGGGGATCGTCCACCCCGGTCATCTGCATCTGCTTGGCGAGATCGAGATAGAGAATGTGATCCGGTGTCGAGAAGATGTCGGCCGGGAGGGCAAAGCCGGTCTCCCCGAGGTCGGTGTTTGCCAGGGCCATCTTGGCGAGAGAGTTGTTCTCCAGCTCTGTAAGAAGGTTCAGCCCCTGGGTCCGCGACAGGTAGTAGAACCGGTCGGCGTCCTGCAGGTTCTCGATTTGCATTTCGAAGACGAAGGCGAAGGTGGAGCCGAGCATGCCGCCGAAAGGCATCTTCTTCTCGGCGAGGCCTCCCATCCACAGGTCGATGTCGTTCACGCCCGTCTGCTCGGCCGGCGCATTGAGCCATTCGAGACGCGCCGCCCGCGCGGCGTCGCTCTCATCCGGGGCACCCAGGACGAGATCGGTGGCCGCCGCGCGCTTGCCGGCGATGGTATCGACAGAGGTTATCGACTCATGCGTGCCGTAGGCCGCGATGAAGTTGATGACCGAGGCGGGGTTCTTCATGTTCTCAGCGAAGTCGGCCCAGCTCGTGTAGGGCCTGAGCTGCGTGTCGCCATCCGCCATCTCCATAAACTGCGCGCGCGCCTCGTTGAGGGTGGGCATGCCGGTTTCGCGGCCGCGGGCGATGTTGATAGCGGGGAGGTCGAGCGGAATGCCCAGGAGCTGGTTCCGCAGCGTGTTGGTGACAAACTCGTCGATCTCGTTGCCAGTCTGCGCCGTCATGCCACGCAGGATGGCGCCCGCCGCCTCATCATGGTTCACGGTCTCCGAGCCGAAAGCCAGCGGGTTCAGGAACGCGTCGAACAGGCTCATGTCATCGCGAGTGCCGTCCGCGTTGACGCGGTCCACGGTCTCGTTGAGCATCGAGTGCCCGAACCGATAGACCACGTGGGCGAACTCGGAAAAGATGACCGGGTTCAGCTCAACGTCGGGCTGCACCATAAAGATGTCGATATCCGGCTGGATCTTCCGCGCGAACTCCTCGAAGACGAGGTGCTGGTACTCCATCTCGGTGGTAAAGCGCGCCGCTTGGAAAATCCGCTCGCCGTCCCAGGATAGCTCCTCGATCTCGGACGCGTCGGGCCAAGAGGTGAGTTCCGGGCCAGTCAGCCACTGGTTCAGGAAGTCGAGGTCGCCGCTCTCGAGCGCCACCTCCTTCACCTGCTCGGCAATACGGTTGTGCTCCGAGTGGAAGATATGGTGGATCGAGGTCAGGCCGATGTTCTCATTCCCGCGGCCGTCGCCGTTGATGTAGTGCGCGTCCAGCAGCTCGTTGTCATAGGCGGTCTGAGTGCCGCGCGGGCCGAAGTCGCCGCTGTAGCCCACCTCCGCATCGTCGTCCGGTTGCAGTTCGCCGTCGGCAAGAACGGGGACGGCGGCATGAGCGATGTCGTCGAGGAAAGCCACGCCGGCGCGTCCGGCACCAACCTCCGACGGGTCGACCGGGTTAACCAGATCGCCCTCGGTCAGGATGGGATTCCCTTCCTCGTCGAAGCCGGTGATCAGTTGGGGCAGCCCATTCTCGCCGCGGAGAAATTCACCGTAGGGATCCACCGCGACCAGCGGAACGGCGCCCACATCCTTGTCGGTCAGCTCGATGCCGAGCAGCGTGCGCGCCTGGGCCTTGATGTCAGCCCAAGTCGGCAGGCCGCGCGCGCCGTCGAGCAGGTGACCGGTCGCCACGGGGCGGCCATCGACCATCTCGTATTCGCGCAGGAAGACCTGATGCGATGGATGCGACGTGTAGGTCTGGTTCTGATCCACCCACGGCGTGGTGACGTTGCCCGCTGCATCGTCGGTGGCGGCACGCGTCATTACCATGAAGTTGGTATGCGGGCTATCCGGGTTGTAGAGAGGGTCGTCCGGCGACAGCGGCATGTAGACAGTGCCGTTGCCCCCTTTCGCTACCAGATCGAGCCCGTGGTCGAAGAACTGGCCGAAAAGCGTGAAGACGGAGTTATAGGAGGCCGAGAGGCCCTCGTCCGGCGCGACGTTGGGCAACATGACGGTGACGCCATCCATCTCGATCCCGTACGAGGCGAGCAGCGTGTCGAGCTCCTCCTTCTGCGCCACATAGATGGGCGTCTCCTCGAGACCGGCATCGCTCAGCGCCCGCACGAGGTCGTGCTGCGAGCGGATCTCGCCCATGGCATCGAGCATTGGCTGGCCGTTCATTCCGGCATGCTGAAGTGCCGTTGCAATCGCCGCCGGATTGTCCAGCGTCTGATCGACGATCAGGTTAGAGATCAGGCGCGGCTCGGCATCGACCACGTCACCATCCACGCCGTAATCGTTGTTGGTCGGATAGCCGGGAAATGGAAAGGCACCGCTCCCCTGCCCCAACGACCCCTCGGCAATGGGCCCGAAAGGTTCGCCCGCAGATCCCCACTGCTCGCGGCCGATCCCGAAGTTGTTGTAGCTACCATCCACAGTGCGCAGGCCCGATGGCAGAAGCGGACTATCGATGAGCTCCGCAAGCGGCGTTCCCGCGGAATGCGCTTCCGCGATCTTGATCTGGTCAAGGATGAATTGCAGATCATGTTGGTTCAGTTTGACAGCCATGTTCCCCTCCAGGCCCCATAGGGCTCTGCTACTTTTTTTTTAACGAAACGTTAGTGAGTGGCCCCTAAACTTCAGCAGCGGGCTGCTGTTTTCAATCTTTCAAAGCCGACATCCATGTCACTGCACCTCGACGGACTCACCATTTCGGCAACATTTAAACACCCCTCACTTACAAAAGATTACACTAAGAAAGATTTATTACCTCCTCAAAATCACCATTAATTATTGTTGGGTCATCTAATCCATAAAGACCGAGCCACTTACTTAAAGAGATGAGTTTTTTATGTTGAGACAACGTATTATTTCGTGACGGTGCGGCGGTGGAAGGGCGTTTTCTGGCTTCCATATCTTGGAACGCACCATTACGTTTACCGTTACGCTGAAGCCACCGATGGCTGATACACTGCCCCAGCCAAATTTAGTCACCGAGTTTACCGATGCCCGTCGTTGACGATGATGTCTCAAGCCCACCCGTATTGCTGTTCGACGTATTCAAGACGCTGTTGCTGTTCGACGGCGATCACGTCGACGATGCCACTTTCGCGCACCTCGCCAGTTGGCTGCGCTATCGCCAGATAGCCATCACCCCACAGGCACTGCAGCGACGCTACTTTGCGATCACGCAGGCACAGCTTGCGGCCGCCCCCGGTCAGCCACCGGATGTGGACGTACTCATTGTCTGGGATGCCGTATTGGCCGAACTCAGCGTTCCCCAGGTACAACGCTGGGAACTAGCCGTCGAGTTGGCACTGGTCTATCGTCAAATCACCACCCGGCAGATCGACGTCTGGCCCGGCACCTTCGAGATGCTCGACGCCTGTCGCGGCTTTCGCCTGGCGATCGCCTCGAATACCCAGCGTGCCTACACCGAGCCGGAACTACGCATGTTTGGGCTGTGGGGCTATTTCGAACGAGTGATATTCAGCTCCGACGTCAAGGCCTGCAAGCCCGATACCGCGATCTTTCAGCGCGCACTGGTGGAGCTCGACGTCACGCCCAACCAAGTGCTGTACATCGGTGATAACCCCTACGACGATGTGCTCGGCGCTGGGCGGCTAGGAATTCCCGCGATCTTGCTCGAGCGTGGCACGCCAGTACCGCCAAATGTCGAGCTTCCGACGCCGTTGGCCCGCGTCGCAGATGGTGATCCGGGTGCCGTAGTACGATTGGCCCGAGCGCATTTCGGGTGGCAGGCGTGACGCCATTGAACGCTGCAGAGGTGGCCCAGCGCATCGCTATCCGTGGCCCTGAGGAGTGGGTCGACCTGGCTGGCTGCGAGATCGCCGACGTGGACTTCGGCCATGCTCATAATGCCACCGCGCTCGAGCGTTTCGACCTGCGTGGCGCAACACTGATTCGCTGCACCTTCACCAACGGCTACCTGCGCGATGTCAAATGCCAAGAGGCGCGACTGATCGACTGCGATCTGCGTTATACCGACATTGAGCGAACCTCCTTCAAGCGCGCACAGCTGAAAGGCTGCGATCTGTATCGTGCCCGGCTAGGCCCGAGCTGTATCTTCGAGGCCGCCGATATCAGCGATTGCTCGCTAAACCTGGCACGCTTCGACGGCGTCGTGCTGCCCCGCAGCGCGATTGCCGACGGCCTGTATCCAGGTCTGCTACAGGAGCGAAAAGCCGATTTTCAGAAGTTCCATCTCAAGCTGACCGAGCTGAGGAGCGGCGACGACCCCGCCCGCACGCCGCTGCACCTGTCACGACGGCATCGTGAGGCAGCCGATATCTATCGCGCGTTGTCTGCGCACTGGGCGTCCAATGGCGCGACCCGCGACGCCGGTTGGGCCTATTATCAAGCACGACGACTAGAAACCCAGGCGCAGCGTCCTGACAACGTGCTGCACCGGCGGCGTTGCGAACGAAACCAAGGACCGAGCGAGCTCACTTCGCCGGGCATCGTGCTGGGCACCCTGCGTTGGCTTAACGGCGCCATGGCCGGCTTAGTGGCCGGTTATGGCGAAAGTCCGCTGCGCGTAGTAGCGGCGACGCTGGCGGTGGTAGTGGCTTTCGCCATGGCGTACCTAGCACTTGGTGTTGCAGGCGGCTCAACCGATCCACTTTGGCTACGCGTCACGGATGCGTTGCTGTTCAGTACCCAGGCAATGACCGCATCGCTTGATACCGATGTGACCCAACGCTGGCTGCGCTGGGCGGCGACGCTCCAGACCACCGCTGGCATCACGTTGTTAGGGCTGTTGGGTTTCTGCCTGGGGAATCGTTTGCGCAACGCGTGACGTAACTGAAACGCCCCCCCACCTTTACAAAATCTTCCTGGAAAATATGTAAGTGCGGCGTCGCCCTTGGGCAAGGGCGACGGCTATCACAGTCAAGAATCGCCGTGGCGAATCAACGACCGGCCGTCAACTGCTCATCTGCGTGCTGCCACACCTCTTCAAACTGCACGGCAATCTCTTCTGCCGCTTCCTGGTCACCCTGGGTGCGCAGGCTTTCTGCCAGTCCGAACAGAGCCCAGCCGTTGTTCGGATACTCCTCCAGATCGGCACGGTATACCGCTTCCGCCTTTTCCGGCCGGTCGAGAGCAAGCAGTGCGTCGCCCAAATTCAGCCGGGCCGAAGCGAACCAGTACGGCGGTTCCATGTATGGCAAGGTGCCCTGCAGAGTCACCGCCTCCTCCAACAGCGAAATGGCACGGTCACCATCGTCATTCAGCAGTGCTAACCGTGCCTGTAGCACATGGTCGGCAATGGCAAGCATTGTTGCGCCGGGAAAGAACGCCTCGGGCATTTCCAGAGCCTCCGCTTCCTCGCTTACTGCTATTGCCGACAGCTGATCTGCCTCTTCGCCGGCCTCTACCAGTTGCCCGTCGGCGGCTAACGCCAGGCCACGCGCATAGTGATGAATGGCCCGGCCATACACCCCTTCTGTCGATGGTCCCGACAGGGCGAGGATGTCGTCCCATTTGCCGAAGCGCACCAACGTTAGCGTCGGCGCGGTGAGGAAGTTGTTCAGGAAGGGCAAGTCTCCCGCTAACTCCTTCTGTGTCGCCTGCACCAGCTCATTGGCAGCTTTGTATGCGACCTCGAAGCGCCCTTCCATGCTGGCGGTCCAGGCGAGGAAGTGGAAATTGTGCGGGTGGTACAACAGCGGGATCATTCCCTCCACGTCGTGCTGCGCCAGATAAGACTCGTCCTCAACCAGGGCACCTTCGTTCGCCGCCGATGCATCGTGCCACCGGCCGACGAGGGCATAGATATGCGCCGGCATGTGAATCATATGGCCGATAGGGATGTTCAGTTCACTTAGGCGGTCCGCCGCACCCTCGGCCCGCTCCGGATTGGGCGAGTCCTCGATGGTATGGATGTAATAGTGCAACGCGCCGGCATGGTAGGGTTCGCGCTCTAGTACCGATTCCAGTGCCTCAACTAGCTCCACCGTCTCCGTGCGCGGTTCGCCAGACTCGTCCCAGTAATTCCAGGGCACCAAGTTCATCAGCGACTCGGCGAACAGAGTGGCAGCGTCCAAATCATCGGGGTAGTCTGCCGCCAGCGCACGCATGGCCTCGGAGTAGGCACGGTCCAACTCGCTGCGATCCTCACCTGGCTCCTCAACGTAGCGTGCTTCCAATGCCTGGATATAGGCCTGCTCCCGCGCCGTAGCGCCGGTGGCATGCTCCTGCGCCTGAAGCAGTGCCCGATAGGCGGGCTCGACTGCGGCGGGGTGCATCGGCGCATTGATGTGCGGTCCGAGCGCCAGTGAGAGCCCCCAGTAGCACATGGCGCACTCAGAGTCCCGCTTCACCGCCTCCTCAAACGAACGGGCCGCTTCGAAGTGGTTGAACCCGTATATGAACATCAGGCCCTGGTTGAAATACTCCTGCGCTTCCTCCTCGCCCGTCGTTATCGGAAAATGGTGATCGCCCAGCCCGTCGAATAGCGGGATTGTTCCGTCGTCGGCAGCTGCGTGATGGTCTGCACCATGGTGCGGCTCTGCGGCGTGGGTCAGCGAACAGAGCCCGAGACTTAACCCCAGCACCAGGCTTGCCGGTATCAACATGTGATGGTTTGTTTTCATTGGCCTCTCTCCACTCAGCCTCATGGTTATTCCATGGACGTCCCGTTTCATGCGGTGACGGCACAAGAACTGAATTGCATGATGACCTCGCAGTTGCCGGTCTGGTTCTTTACCAGGCTTTTAACTGTGCTGAATAAAGCTAGTCGCTCTATTTGTGAAGTGCTACATGATTCTTTTAATGTAGCGACAAAGTTCCGTCTCGGGACTACCCTCCTAGGAACGCCTAACCCTGCCGGACCACCCAAAGCTGAATAAAGGTGCGACGCATGACCCAAATAACGCTAAACGCCGACGATAGCCAGTTGTTTGTCCAGGCCGTCGACACGGCCATTGCCGTATATCGTGAAGCGGCAACCCGGATGAATGGAGGTCTGCCCCCGTTAGGGATGGATGATCATCCGCCTAGTGACATTGACTATGCGCCGGACCCCATTGTGGTCACTGGGTTGTTGACCACGCTGCGAAGCCTAACGGATTTGCGCGACGCTATTCGCCAGCCCAGCAGCCAACAATCTGCCATCACGGTGGAAGTTGATGTTGATGAGCTTGGACGCGACCTCATTACGTTATTAGTGCCCAGCCCTATCGCCATCAACGAGGCCGATAACCTGCTCATGCAAGCGATCTACTATGCCAACGCCAGAACCCAGAACCATGAGGTTTTGCGCCTTATAGAGCGAATGAAATAGCCACCCTGCTAACCAATTAACATCAGGGTAGCCCGTGTGGGCTTCCTGTTAGATGGGTCCATCTTGATAGAAGGCGAAGCCGTCGCGAACGCCTGGTCGCGATTGAGCGCTACCCGCTCTCGCAGTCGGAAAATGCGTTAATAAAAATACGCGAAATGGGCTAGCTAAAACATGTACGCTGGGGGAATGCGTCATTCGCGGCGGCCAAATTACCTGACTCTATCGCGGTGACGTAATTGACATTTAACAATCGATTAATTAATGACAACAAGGAGTTATCGATGACTACGTCCGTCACGCTACGCGAACTTTTAGAGATTGGTCACACCCCTAACAAGCTTTCTGAGTCTGCATTGATACTCATCGACTGCCAAAATACCTACCGGGAAGGAGTAATGCAGTTGGAGTGCGTGGAAGAAGCCTTGGTAGAAGCCCAAAAACTTCTCGAAAAAGCACGCCAGGCCGGTATTCCGATCATTCATATTCAACATAACACAGGGGAAGGAACGCCTTACGATATCAAGGCGCCCATCGGGCAGATCGCCGATATGGTGAATCCGATAGACGGTGAGCCAGTCATCACTAAAGAGTTTCCCAACGCCTTTGTTCAAACCGACCTTGAAGCGCAGTTGAAAAAGGTGGGCTGCAACAAACTAGTGCTAGGTGGTTTCATGACCCATATGTGCGTCAATTCAACCGCACACGGGGCTTTCAACCTGGGGTTCGATGTGACCGTAGTCGCCAGCGCGACGGCAACCCGCTCGCTACAGGCTGACCAAGGCAAGGCGTTATCTGCTCAAGCGGTTCATGAGGGAGCGTTAGCCTCAACGAGAGACCTGTATGCCGCAGTGGTAGATACCGTGGACGACCTCCCCGTTTAATTAACAGCGCTTTTCCAATCGTCGCTTTATGGGCTAGCTCTTAGAAGTTCTGAAAAGGAGGGAGGTAATAGTTCATCGATGTAGCTGTCATTGAACTCGACTAGCCGCGCCAGCGCCTCAGGGTCGGGCAACATCACGTGCTGGCGCTCTCGGATCACCAGTCCCCTCTCACGCAGCATCGAGAAGGTCCGACTCACGTGTACCGGGCTCATTCCCAGCGCGTCGCTAATTAACTCCTGAGTGAGCGGCATGAGGAAGCTGTTGTCCTCCACGGCGTTGATCCGTTTGAGTCGCAGAAAAATTTCGTAGAGAAAGTGGGCCAGCTGCTCGTGGGCTGCGTACTTGCCGAGGTAAATCAACCGTTCAGAGAGTTGCGCCTGCTGACGCATCGCTGTTGCCATGATGCCGACAGCGAGGTTAGAACGCCCAAAGAGTTCAAAAAGCTGCTGATATGAGAACGGATAGACCACACCTTTATTAATCATCGCCGCACCTGACAGACGGCGGGTGAAGCCAAAATCGCGAATGCCGATGATATCGCCGGGGAGGTAGAACTTGAGGATCTGCTTCGAACCATTTTTCAAGTTGCGATAGGAGTATGCCCAGCCCTCCTTGACCATGCAGAACAGATCAGCCTCCGCGCTCTCCTGCCATAGCACCTCGTTTGCTGACATATACCGAGGGCTGAGCTCAAGGCCCAACAATAGCGCTTTGTCTTCAGAAGACAACACACCTTGGGTACTAAGGCCCCGCATCACTACTGAATCGATGAGAGCCACTCGGCTTCCTCACAGGCAAATGATTTCTTAGCGTCATTCTAAAACATATGCCTACCCTGCTAACTTAACATAGGTTATGGATAGCCATTATTATCAATAGGTTGCGTGAATCCTTACTGAGCGCTGTTAGAAAATAGCGTTTTAGTCCGCCTTCGTTGCTAGGCCAGCGTGACTGTCGTTGAGCAGTCATAACGGATAGTGAATACCCCATTTCTGTACATAGAAATATTTGCGCGATTGTTTTTACACGAAAAGCCACAATCAGTTTTCCGTCTGCTGAGCTTGCGTTAACGCAGTTTTCCGCGCTGATTGATAACACAGGCATACTAGAACCGTTAGAACCGACGCTGCGTATCATTTATTAGTTGGATTCAGGAACAAAGCAAAGGAGTTGCCAATGAAGCACTATGAAAAACTTGGACAATTTGGGCGCAAAAGCTTTTCCCTGCTGGCTCGGCTCGGCCGCTACGAACTAGCGATGCTGCTATGCGTCGCGGTTCTCTCCGGAGGGATTTGGGGGTTCGTCGCGCTGGCCGAAGAAGTTATCGAGGGGGAGACCCATAGCATCGATGAGAGCCTGCTGCTCGCCCTTCGCAACCCCGCGGATCTTAGCGACCCGATTGGGCCGGGCTGGGTTGAGGAAATGGGGCGGGACTTTACCGCGCTTGGCGGTGTCGGCGTGCTGGTACTCATCACGCTAGGCGCCTTGGGTTACTTGTTACTTGCCAGACGCTATCGAGCGGCCCTCTTTGCCTCGATTGCAGTGCCCGGCGGCATACTACTCAGTACAGTGTTGAAGATCGGCTTTGACCGCCCTCGCCCGGATCTCGTACCTCATGAAGCAATGGTCTACACCGCGAGCTTTCCCAGCGGCCACTCAATGATGTCTGCCGTGACCTACCTCACCCTGGCTGCGCTACTCACCCGCGTTCAGCCCGCGCTGAGGCTGAAGGCTTACCTTCTGATACTGGCGATATTGCTGACGCTGTTAGTGGGCATGAGCCGCGTGTATCTGGGAGTGCATTGGCCAACTGATGTGCTTGCCGGCTGGACGGCTGGGGCGAGCTGGGCAGCAATGTGCTGGATCGTGATGCGCTGGATGCAGCGACGCGGACAGGTAGAGACGGAAGAGAGCTTGTCGGACACCGAATAATCTGGCTCAAGCGGATTTGAGCCACCCAACCATGCTTTCGTAAACCAAGGGGCTCGACCTCAAGCGAACAAGCAGGCATGGTAGGTATTATTATTCACCATCAGCGAACCAACAGGAGGGTACGCCAATGCCACACAATCTGACTCAAAACTTATGCAGGATGGGGCTATTATCGCTCTTAGCGTTGTCTCCCAGCGCCTTCAGCCAACAACAGCCGGGGGCGGCTTCCGGTAATGATGTCACCACCGAGTCGTTCCAGGATTGGGAAGTCCGCTGTCAAAGTAATGCCGAGGGCCCGGCCCCTTGTGCGATGGCGCAATTGATCACTGAACCTGGTAGCGACCAGCCTTTGATGCAGGTAATTATCGAACACCCCCCGCAGATCGATAACCCAGTGATGAGCTTCTTCGTGCCGCTGGGAGTACGCTTGGCCCCGGGCTTGCAATTGGTCGTGGATAACGGTGAGCCAGTCCAGTTCCCTTATCAGGTCTGCCAGGAGCAAGGGTGCCGTGCTGACGTCCCCATTGAAGCGTCGATGTTGCAGCAACTCCGCAGTGGCAATACGGCAACCCTCAGCATGATTGATCCACGCGGTGAGCGCATGGACCTGGATATTTCGCTGACCGGCTTTACCGACGCCAGTACCCGCATCGCTCCCTGAACTTAGGGGCCTTCCACGACAAAGCCGGCCCACAAGGGCCGGTAAGTCTACCCACCCGCTGTCAGCTGGCTTGCATTTCCGCCTGCTGCAGTGGAGTCAATGCACAAACTACCCTCTACCACGTAGCATTCCGGCACGATTGTCTGAGTCTCGAACGATACGGGAGATGACGCTTGGAAATAGCAGAGCAAACAGAAGTTTGACACGGACAAACGACGGCCTGGGCTAAGTCGACGTTACCCGGCCAAGAGCAGCCCTTCAAATGAGCTTGATATAACATCGGCGATCAGCTGCATCCTTGTTAGGTGGCAGGATACGCGGAGCCACTTATAGAAGATCGTCCAACCTTCGCTGTAACTCGCGAAGTTCTGCTGTTCTTGCCGCTTTATCACGGCTATCTCTCTTAACCATCCAGCGAATTGCTAGCCAGTCGAATGCCTTCCAGTTGTTTGGATCGTCTCTTTGATAGAAGCGGATGACACCCCGTGTTTGAGACCAAACCTCAAGTGCTATTGCACCGTAATTTTGGAAAAGAAGCTTCTCATCAAGAACCCCGTGTCTAATATAAAGAGCAAGCTCGTCCCATTCATTGATCAGGTAGATTACAAGCCGCTGCTCATCCTGGCTCAGCGCCTCAAAGGCCTCCTCGTCACTCAAGGAGTGCTGCCTCGATATCTGAATGGCGCGCTGAAAATGCTCGGCATCATGTCGATAGCTGGAGATCTTATCGAGAGTGTTGCGTAAGCGAGTGGATTTGGTGGCTGAACGATAAGTCAGGAAGGCCACCACGACTCCCCCTAGCAGCAAGACACTTGATACGGATGAGAGAAAGTCAGCCGTAGGTTTCCACTCGGTGAGAAATGCTCCCCACCACGATGAGTCACCAAAGTAGGTACCCATAAAAGGTCCTCATGTTTGGCTAGCTTTTAGCAAAGAGTACAATTTGTCTTCGCCGTCTCCAGCAGTGGTGAGCTGATTATTCCCATTCCATTCCACGAATGCCTGATGCCCATCGGCTGGGGAAACAACAAAAGGCCATCTAGTATAACTATTCTATGACTCCTCCCATTCTATTGCGATTCCAGTAATCCTGTTGTTTTCGTTTATCCTATTGTCGGTTGTGAGCTGCACCCTAAACTCCATGTACTGGCGCTCATCCTCTTTATAAAGTGCTCTTATCGTAGCCATGAAACCTTCCTAGTGAAAATTGCATAACACTTTATTATCGTGCATACGTATTTCCTTATAATCAACGCTTAAATATTTAGCTTTAATATTTTGAAAATTATTTAAATAAACCTCACCTGCGAGATACGCTTTGCAAAATTAAGGACAGTGCAACTGCTTCTGGGCCACACGAAGCTGGAAAGCAACGCCCGATATATTGGGATTGAAGAAGATGATGCTTTGGAAATGGCAGAACAGAAAGAAGTTTTATATGGACAAACGACGAGCTAAGCGTCGGCCGACAGAAGCGCCAGGTTGCTAGCTCACGCGTACAGATACGCCTTGTTATAATACTTCGTACTCGCTTGGATGCTTGAGCTCACGTTTTTTTCCATTGAAAGATTCGAAGAGTACTCGATGTCGGCTGAGGCCATACTCGTCAGAGCGAGTTTCATAGGCGCTCACCCATTCTATTAACTTTTCGAGGTTTTTATCTTGCTCCTCTTTCGAGCTGAACTTTTCAGGTTCCCATGGTCGCGCGCGGCAGTTCGCAACACATGCTTCAACCCCTGGGTTAAGAAATATGAGCTCTTCACAATCTGAGAGTATCGACTCAATAATATCTGAGTAACAACCTTCGATTATCCAACTCTCATTATCGGAAATAAAGCGCATTACATCGGCAATGCTATCTTTGATACGTCGTCTCTTAGTGGTTCCAGCCAAGAATGCCACTTCGTCCAAAGACAGGCGAGCAGCTGGTTGCTTAGCAATAAGTTCCCTGGAGAGAGTGCTCTTACCAGACCCAGCGTTCCCAATAAGTATCATTCTCAAAACACTATCTCCTTCTCGGTAAATCAGGTTCTAAACTGCACGCTCTGAAATTGGGCGAAAGAGAACCCAGCATTCGCCTGCGGAGCCGCTTGATGGGGACAAACTCGAACGTTTGTCGACAAAGGCTGGGCTTAGCCCAGCCTTTTAATACACCAGTGGCCTAGTATCAGCTTCAAGGCCCCACACAGGCTAGCTGTGCCCACTAGGTATACGCTCCGAGGGGAGCACACGTTTGAGGATATCAGCCAGGGTAATAACGCCACGCAGGCTATCATCGGTCATGATTATAGCGAGTTGAACGCTTGATTTGCGCATGCGAGCCAATGCTTCATAGACTGGTGTGTTAGCGTCAAGCACAAACGCTTCCCGAGCAAGCTCGTGGGCAGGCCGATCAGCGGGTTCAAGCAGTGTGTCGCGCACGTGCACCACCGTTGGCGGAATGCCCTCCTCACCCAATACGAGAATGCGAAGATGACCTGACTGGATCGCTGCGGTGCGCACATCAGCTACTGTGGCGGCCCTTGTAACGTGTACTGACACGTCCCTCTCTGTTACCAAGGACGCAACTGGTAGCGTGCCTAAATCGATCAAGCCAGAAATCTGCTGCTGCATCTCTGGCTGCAGTGTTCCCACTTTTGCTGAGTGCTCAACCAACTGCCGAATCGTTTCAATATCTTGACCACCCACGGCGGCGCTTTCGACAGGCTCGACACCGGACGCTTTAACCAGACGGTTGGCGAGACGGTTTACCCAGCCTAACAGTGAACGCAATGGCCAGATGTATACCCGTGAGATAATACCAATGGCTAGAGCCGACTTCTCCGGGTGTGCAATGGCCCAAGATTTAGGTGCCATTTCACCGACCACCAAGTGTAGAAAGGTCACCACAAATAGCGCGAGTCCAAACGCTGTGCCACCGGCAGCCCAGTCGGGTAATCCCCATGCTGTGAGGATAGGGCCAAGCCACACATCGACGGCAGGCTTCGTTACAGCACCTAGCGCAAACGTGCAGAGGGTAATCCCTAACTGAGCACCCGCCAGCATCAACGTTAAGTCATTCATACCGCGAAGCGCAGCTCGTGCAGAGGAACTGTTGGCAGCTAACTCTTCAAGACGATGACGGCGAGCGCCCAGTAACGCGAACTCGATAATGACAAATAAAGCACTAAGGGCGATGAGAGCAACCGTGGCGATAAAGACAAACAGAGGATCGTTCATTGATTCTCACCTGTCATGGGTAGCTCAATTAACCGAACACGAACCACTGTAGGAACATGCCGTTCAATTCGCAGTACATCGACCTCGAGACGATGCCGCATAGGTTCCTCGGCAACCAGCTCAGCAGGATCAACAGGCAAGTCAATGGTCACCGTATCACCTTCCTTCGGTAATGCACCGAGCTCAGCGATGAGCATGCCTGCCACCGTCTCAACATCGCCACGAGGGAGGTCATGGTCAATAACGCGCCTGACTTCATCAAGATGTACGTCGCCTTCCATGATCCAGGTCGTATCGTTTTCAGGCACGATAGCGTCACTGGTTTCAGCATCATGTTCATCGGTGATCTCGCCGACGATCTCCATGGCGAGATCTTCTATAGTGAGCACCCCAGTAAAACCACCGTACTCATCAATCACGCAAGCAAGTTGATTCGTCGTGTGTACTAACTGGTCAAGCGCACCCGGTAAAAGCATCAGTGTTGGCAGCACCGTAGCCGGTCTCATCAGTGAGGATACGGGCTCATTACTATGCCCTGCTGCGATACGTTCAAGCACGTCAGCAAGGTGTACAACACCCACCGGGGCATCTTCGTCATCAATCACTGGGTAGCGTGTGTGGGCACGTGCCATCAGGCCGATGAGCTCGTCGAGCTTCGTCTCGGGGGTTACCCAGTCGACCTGTGACCTTGGCACCATGGCATGCTCAACATTGCGCTGGGGGAAATCGAGAATACGGTCCATCATGAGCGAGAGCTCGCGTGGCAAATCTCCACTGTCTCGCGAATCAGCAATGATATGCGGGAGATCGCTAGCGGATGCGCTTACGTCCAGGTCGTGGACAGGCTCAATACGCAGCAATTTCAAAAATAGGTTGGCCGACTTGTCGAAAAAGCTAATGAGCCAGCCAAAGGCCGACATATAAAAGAGTGTTGAGCGGGCAAGCCTAAGCGACAGTGGCTCGGGGTTAGCGATGGCGAGGTTTTTTGGATAAAGCTCACCTAAGACCATTTGTATAATGGTGGCAACAATGAGCGTTAACCCCGTTCCGACGGCTATCCCGGTAGCAATGGGGACTCCTGTGCCTCCTAATAATTCACCGAGTGACTCACCGACAAGCGGTTCAGCGACATAACCCACGAGAAGACCTGTTACGGTGATGCCAAGCTGAGCGCCCGATAGCATAAAGCTTGTACGTTTCGTGACGTTCAGAGCTCGAACAGCTGACTCATCCCCTTTAGCGGCTAGAGCTGCAAGCCGGGTGCGATCAACTGCCATGTAGGCAAACTCTTGAGCAACAAAGTAGCCATTCACAGCAATAATCGCCAGGATAACGACAATGCCCAATAAGAGCGTGAGAATTGGTTCGATCATAGGAGTATCCAACCAATATCTGAGGAGAGGGTGAAGCGGGATAGTGCCGAGGTTATGTCCACAAAGGGTTCCATGTAGTGAAGACAGTGGAACTATAGATATATTTATCTAGCGCCGTCTAGCGTTAGATTTTTTACTGGTGACTGCTTTTCAGTGTTCTCATATTTTGTAAAATCTAACCAACCGCATTTCACGTTCCTATTGATCACTCTCCTAACACGCATCTGCCCGGCTAGCTTGATGTGACGTGTCAAGGGGTTTTATTAGCCCATTGCCATTGGTGCACGATTAAAGACTCAGCTCGCATTCGACCAATGTGCCAGTTCAACACGGCTCACTAGCCATTTATTTGCTTTTAAACACTGACAGAATCATTCACAGAAGGGGATATGGCGAGAGCGTAGCTGTGATCATAAATGCCGCACGATACAGATCGACGCACTGTCGCCTATGTCGGAATGGCCGGTATGGGTCGATAGCTCCTAGGCACGAGCATTCCTGTTTCGGCCAGGAGCTGACACCTTAGGGTGCCTGGAAATTTATCTACACACGGAGCTAAATACACTCGGTCGCCCCGACAGCGATCCGGATAAGGGCCAGTTCAGCACCCGGTCGTCGCGCAAGTCTTAGCGGCATCTGCAAGGCGTAAAACGTCAATGATCGAGCCGGACTTGTGCCCGGCTCGATCATTGACGTTCAGAAGGTGTAACGCGAGAAGTTACTCAGCCATCAATTGCGCTTTGCGCTCTGCCATTTGCTCGCCAAGCTTTTCAAGCTCATTTTCCGAGATCAGCTTACTGGCGTGCTCAAACATTTCGTCTTCTTCCTCGGTCGCATGGTGTTCGACCAGTTCTTTCAAGACTTTGGCCTGGCCGGAAAACTCGGTGCTGCCTGGATCGGCCTTCTTCAGGTCAGGCATTACCTGGTCTTCGACAGCGCGATGTTCTTCTAGTGCTTCGTGATAAAGCCTTTCGTCTTCCTTTTTCTTGGCCGCTTTCAAGAAGGCTGGATAGAATATTTCTTCTTCGATTTGCGTGTGTACATGGAGCTCTTTTTCGATCTTTGCCAGCAACTCCGGGCGCTTTTTCGCGGCCTGCTCGGTAGTATTGACAAGCTGGGTCAATAGATCGCGCACCTTGTCATGGTCCTGCTTGAGCAATTCCAGGGCATTCATATTGCACACTCCTGTTACCTGATTATTCCTTTACTCAGCCGCCACAAAACCATGGTGACAGACTGAGGACTGGTCTAATGGTGTACGATTTAAAACGTTAAGTTTTGGCTAAGCCAATCGGCCATCGCAATCTCTTCTTGAAGTATGTCATTGCACACTTTCGTAATTTCAGGTTTTGCGGCCCTTCCAGAAGTTTAATAACCGCTTTATAGCTGGCAATGTATCGCCAACCAATAACTGGAAAAATTAATAAGGGTGCCGCCGCATTCCTTGCGACGCCGACCCTAGATCTCTTACGTTAGCAACACTGCATTCCTTGCAGCAAAATAAGTGCATCTTCCTGTATTGGCAAATCCTTTGCCGCACTGAGAATGATAGTAGAGGATAAAGAACAAACTGACCGTGCGTTAGCGAACATAAGGTTATAAAATCCGCACACAGTCACAGCTTCACTTAAAACACGTACGATTCCTGAGTATACCCGAGCGACATAAGCGTAATAACAAGCAAAAAAACTTACGACAACTTACACTCAAATATTATTCGACAATCGAGGAGCATTCTAAAAGACCCCTCTATTCGCCATTTAAATAATAATTTATTACAAAGGCCTTTATAAATAATAATATACGCAAGTCGGAACTCGGCGCTAATAATGATCAATATTTACCATTATTTAGTTATTAGAAATAGTATTTTTTAATGCAGAATCACCCAACTTTTAGCATACAGAAAACTCTAACCTCGATCACTCTATTTTTTCGGGGATTTCCCAGGTTGGGGTTAATTACATTTAAACCATATAGTACATACCAAATTGTAAACATGGGCCTGCGAGTAATAGCAGTCCTTTTTTATGTGTGCAAATTTTAGTGCTAAGAGACCTTTGTCTGCTGTTGGCCAAAAGCGATATTTCAGTTAATTCTGATCTAACCCCCCTAAGCAAGCACGGTTTTGGTATAGAGGCAAAGCTGCAATGTGCCGTCCCCGTGAAAGGCTTGGTTAGATGACACTCTGGGTAGTCACTGATCAGATCCAGACGCTACCTGCCCACGGGTGAGTAGCCACCCCAGTGCAATTAAGCCAACGCCACCGATGAGTAAGAAGGCGTAATCATAGACTGGCAGATGCACGGGCAAGTCGCGCACGTGGTGCAATTGAAGCAAATGGTGATTGATTACCCCTTCCACAAGGTTGAACACACCCCAGCCGATAATAAGCAGCCCAATGAACCAACGCTCGGATGGAAACGATGCACCTTGTCGCGCTGCACGATATAGGAGCATTAACCCCACAAGGGTGAACATGAAGACCACCGCGTGAAACCAACCATCGGCCCGCATATTGAGCATCATTGCATCCATGGTATTGGGCGGGACCTTGGCAGAAAGCATGTTGTGCCACTGCGCGATTTGATGCAAAGCGATACCGTCAACAAAGCCTCCCAACCCAACGCCAAGCAATACACCCGCAGTTCGTGTCTGTTTTGAGGATGTGTGGTGATTCATAGCATTCTCCTAGCGGACGAGGAAATGAGCCAATCTTGCTTCATATTAGTTAACAGCACTTCTCCAAAGGCTGATGTTGGGTATAGCAGGTATTTTGCAGCACGCTATGCTGTTAGATGAATGTGGATTCTGAATTTCCCGAATCGCCCGCTTTGGGCATGCCCCGGACCAGATTAGGAGATGACATGGCTGAGCAAAGTACACTCATTCTGGCCGGGGGGAGCGCACTGGGCGCTTATCAGGGCGGCGCTTATGAAACGCTCGTTGAGCAAGGCTTTCACCCCGATCAAATCTTCGCCGTCTCTTCCGGCGCGGTCAACGCGGCTCTAATTGCCGGCAACCCTCCCGAGAAGCGAATCAGCGTCCTTCGCAGCTTTTGGAATACCGCTGTGCAAGATGGGGCCTGGGCGTTTAGCCCTTTCGGGTCAACGGTATGGGATAACAAACGGGGGCACGCGCTGCAAAGCCTTCTTCTCGGCAGCCCGGCTTTCTTTCGCGCGCGCTTTCCAGGCATTTTATCAATGCTACCGGGAATGCCCACCGATACTGGTCTCGTTGAATTCTCTCCCTTGCGCGCGAGATTAGATCAGCTGGTCGATTTTGAGCGATTGAATAACGGTGAGATGAGAGTGGTAATCGTAGCCGTGGATGCGAATAGCGGGGAGGAGGTACGCTTCGATAGTAACCTGGTAACCATCACAGTCGAACACCTTCTGGCAAGCTGTGGATTTATACCCTTTTTTCCCCCGACACAGATCGATGATCGAGTCATGGTAGACGGCGGAATGACGTCTAATCTCCCCCTGGAAGTTGCCTTGAATGAGCCAGCGACGGATGACCGTCTGTGCATTGCGCTAGACCTTTTTAGACGCATTGCCCCCGACTTCAATACCGTTGGGCAAGCGATGGATCGGCAAATGGAGCTGCTTCTTTCGACCCAGAGTTGGAGGGCATTGAAGAATCTTCGGCAATGCCACGAGTTACGTCGTCAGTTACGGCTACTTGGCAACCAGATACCGAAACAGCAGCGCGGGGACCCTACCCTAGCATCAGCCCTGGCGGAAGGATCAAAAACTGAGAGAGCCACCACACTGCTCATGCTCTGCCATGCTGGCGTATCACACGACTCCGAAATGAGAGCCTTCGACTTCTCTCGGCCCTCCCTAACCGAGCGATGGGATGTGGGTCGCTCGGATATGACTCACGCCCTGGAAGCTCTGGGCTCTAAACGTGCTCAACCAGGTGAGTTCACCATTCATGCTTTCAATGGAAGCGAGGCGATACATGATGCCGATATAGACTCACGGTAGACCATGCTCCGTCAGGGAAGGGATATTTTAGGTTCGGAGAAATGTTGCGATTCATGTAAGAGGCCGTGTGATTCCTCTTTTCGCAAGTCCTTAACCCAACAATGCCAACCTCACCACTAATGGGTAAGTTAGCATTACCAATAGCTAATTATTGCGCGACATAACTGCCACAAAAAACCCCAGCGAGGGACTGGGGAATGGGCTTTGCTAACTGGAGTACAGTTTAAAATCGTTAAGTTTTAGCTCGAAGATTTTCACTATCGCGCTCTAAAAACGTTCGAGTCGTATCATTCAAATTCTGACTAAGCCAATCGGCCATAGCAATCTCTTCCTGAAGAATCTCATTACACAGATGAGCAATTTCAGGTTGCGAGGCCATTTCAGAAGCTTTAATGATTGCTTTGTAACTGGCAATCTCAAAATGCTCGAAGGCATAAGAAGCGAGGCCGCCTTTAACGACTTCATCTTCAGCCATCATGCCACCAACAGCCTGGCCAAACGCGCTTAATTGACCACCCATATCTTTCATGGCAGAGGCATCAGAACCTAATAAAGATAGGCACTGCTCTAATTTTATGGACTGATTTTGGGTCTCTGTAACATGCTCTTCAATACGCCGTTGTAACGCCGGATAATGCTCAAGCCGACTTGCTTGAGACTTCAACATTTTCTCAGCTTGCTTTTCCATGGCATGCGCGTCGCGCAACCAATCTTCCAGATGTTTGTTATCCATCGAATACTCTCCTTGTTCCACCAACATTAAGGTCCGCAAGCTCAAGTCTGTGCGCAATCATAAAATGGCGAATCTTCTATACGTCCGTGTAAGCCTGTCCTGGGCTAGAGAAAATAATAAGAGTTGTGCCGCATTCCTTGCGGCACCGACCTTGTATATCTTTCCTTAGCCACACTGCATTCCCTACAGTGAATAAATGCAACATCCTGTTTAGGCGAATCCCTCGCCGCACTAAGCATGAGACTAGACGTTAAATAACCACCTGACCGTGCGTTGGCGAACACAGCGTGAAAAAAATTCACCCTCTTTGGACACTTTCTTAAAGTTACTGACGGTTCCAAATCCTGCCCGAACAGCCTCATGTGCGATACCGTACAGTACTGAACCCCCAATATTCTATACTTCACCAAAGGATATTGGTCGACGTGAATTCGCCGTCCACAAAACCTTTAACGCGCGCCTTACAGGGAAAGTTTTAGCTAGAGCTACGCAACTATTAAGGATGACAGGGGGTGTTTGATGATTGAGCTACGCCATTTTCAACAAAATGCGTTGTTTGGCTTACTTCCGGAAGAAGAATTTAATCGTCTAGTGCCTGATCTTGAAATGGTGACACTGACATTGGGCCAATCGCTAGGGGAATCTGGAGAGCAGATGAGCCATGCCTACTTTCCGCTCGATTCGATCGTCTCTTTGCTCTACGTGATGGAGAGCGGTACCTCGACGGAGATTGCTGTTGTAGGCCATGAAGGGGTTGTGGGCGTGTCGCTTTTCATGGGCGGTGGGTCCACGCCCAACCGAGCAGTCGTCCAAAGCGCTGGACAGGCTTATCGCCTTAAGGCTCAACTGCTCATTAACGAATTCAACCGCGCAGGCCCGATGCAGCGACTGCTCTTGCGCTATACCCAAGCCTTGCTAACGCAAATGGCACAAACAGCGGTTTGCAATCGTCATCACTCCCTCGATCAGCAGTTATGTCGCTGGCTACTGCTCAGTATCGACCGGTTACCCAACAATACATTAAACATGACCCATGAATTGATCTCCAATATGCTCGGCTTTCGTCGCGAGGGGGTAACTGAGTCAGCGGGCAAGCTTCAGAAATCCGGATTGATCTCTTACAGCCGTGGACGAATCACGGTGATAGACAGGGCTGGACTAGAAGAGCGTGTCTGTGAGTGCTATGAGGTAGTTAAGGAAGAGTACGACCGCCTGCTGAGTCACGACCAGGTGGAAACGTAATTTGAGCGCCTAAACCAAGGCATCAAACCTCATCTTAAAAAATATTGGCGAGCGGCGTACGCTAGCATGCGTCTAAGTCTTGAACGATACGGTAGATGACGCTTGCTGGTGTCCGCTGCATCGCCATTATTATGCCGCCACAATGCTAACGACATAGCTCACCACATGCGCAAACGCGTGAGCGATAATCGCCGCTTCCAAGCCGTATCGCCAGAACAGGTAGCCGAAAAGTACGCCGAAGGCAGTGTTCGCGCCGACGACGAGCACTGCCACATCAGCCGTCAACTCCCCTACCTGCGCTGCAGCAGCTGGCAAGTGACCTGTGCCGAATAAGAGTGCGCTTACGACAATGGCGAGCCAGATATAGGCTATCTGTGGTGTACCTTTTCGACGTTGCAGGAGTCGCCACGCCATCCAAACGAGTACCGCCATGAGCCCCCACCGTAAAAGCAACTCCTCCGTGATACCGCCATATAGAACGCGGGCGAGGAGTGGCACGGTGAACTGCTGCTCCACCTCAGCAATCTCCGCAGGCGAGAGGTAGCCGCCAATCGCAAAGAGCCCAAGCCCTCCCAGCAAACCGCCAAGGAGTCCTGGGAACAGTTGGGGTCGGAGTGCTGACGCTACCGACTAGGGGGTTACCGCTGCCTCAAACGCAGGAGCAGTGAGGCCGACCTTCGGTGCAAGCGACACGCCCAACCACACGACGAGGGCCACTAGGAGCCCGCTCTGGGTGATGCTCGCCACCAAAACCAACCACGAGGGTACAGGGAGGGACGCGTCGCCCAATACCTGGGGAAGTACCGTGACAGTGAGGGCAACCACACCGAGCATGCCTGCAAGGAACAGGAACAGGAACAGGAACAGGAACAGGAACAGGAACAAGCCGAGCTTAAGTCGCGGAAATCTGATCGCGTCAATCGTTGTCATAGGCGCGTCCTGCGGCATAGAAACTTAAATAAATCATATAGCTCGGCAGCACAACAACGATCATCGTGCCGGATGCATAACACTGCTGAACTAGTATGCCGCGTTTGCAGGGAAGGCCTCTTTGGGTCGAAAGCACCTAAGCACGAGCATTCTTATTTCGGCCAAGAGCGGTCTTTTAGGCGACACTGAGATAATGCGGAGCGCTGCGGTGGCCGGACCCAGCCGTCCAGTGTTTCCAAGGGACGTTTCACATCCACGAGGTTGAAGTAGCTAGCCCAGCCACGCAGTACTGGAGCCCGTTCTTCGAGCACTCGTCGGATGTTGCGCCTTCTGCCGCGCTTGAGGATCTCGCGGACACGCTTCATCAGGCGCTGCGCGCCATGTGCCAGGCGCACAACCAAGACGCCCCCGGAGTTCCGGGGGCGTGGGTGTTGCTAGGTTCTCAATTTACCGAGAGTATCAGGAGCTCTCATTGAGGACCGCTTCCGGGAAGTGGCGACGCAACATCCGGTTCTGGAAGTCGTCCACGAAGCGGCTGTTGATGATGATGATGAACCGCTCGAAGGGTGCCTTGCTGTCGAGCTGTTCGATCCCGTCGACACTGTGGAATAGCCGGTCATCGCTCAGATGAAGGATATCACCCGGATCCAGGGTGATATCGACCAAGGGTTGCGTTCCTGCCTTGTCGCCGTAGAGGTGGTTTTCACCCCCCGCCACGTTTTCTCGATTGAGGACCAGAATGCTCAGGGCCTTGCAGCCATCGGCATGAATCCCCTGACCCTGAAGGGGGTCGATGCTGCCTTCCCCGCGAACCCCGGTAATCTGCATCAGGATGGGTTCACGCGCACCGATACTCCACAGCCTTGCCCAGGCGCGAACGAAGGCCTTTACATCCGGGCGTGCCATGAATTCAGTTGTCAGCGGATCATAGAAACGCAGGCGGTCGGCCATGCTCTCCGCGTCATTGAAGGCTCCCCCCTGGGCCATCGGGCATTGGCCCATGTCCTCGACATCTCCCTGGTCGTTCAGGGCGAGCCAGGACATCCGCTTCCACCGCTGGTTAACATAGGGATCGCGCGGCAGGTCAGCGGTAAACCCCTGCCAGGCGGTCAGATCGATTCGCTCCCGAATATCGGTTTTCGCCCAATCATGATGCCTCAGCGCCTCGGTCACTCCCGGATGCCAATAATCGGCGAGTGAATCGGCAGGCATGGAGGTGAGGTCGAAACCATGCTTGAGAGTATCGAGTTTCATGTTGGTATTCTCCTGTTAACTGGGCGGAATTGCCCGTTGTTACCGGTGTAAGAACGCGGTCAACAGGAGATAAATGAAAAGATTTGTAAGTATATGTCAAAGAAATGTACTAAGAAGTGCGATTTTTTGAAAACAGGATCAGACCGCTGATGACGTATAAGTGTAGGTTACCTCCTACACATAGGTGTAGGATAATCACAACATAGTGCCTATTGTTGCCATTATGATGGCTCTTGACAGTGTTTTTTCTTTAAGTGGATTCCATGACTGCCAGCGATTCCCGACATCACAGAGATCCGGAACGCCTGAAGGAGAACCGCAGGGAGTTTTCCGGTGCGCTCGAGTTGGAGGTGTCTAAGACACCTCCAACTAATGGCATCGATTCACATGATGCCGGCAGGGAAGAAGTCGAGTTAGTACGCCGCCAGTATCTGGAGAGTGAGCAGCGGTTCCGCGCCCTGCTGGAGAGTCTGCCGAAGGTGGCGGTTCAGGGGTATGATCGCGATCGGCGAGTGATTTACTGGAATGAGGGTAGCACTCGTCTCTATGGCTATACCGCTGAGGAAGCCCAGGGTCAGTTACTGGAAGATCTGATCATTCCTGCCTTCATGCGTGACGGGGTGATCCTGGCGCATGATGCCTGGATCAAAGAAGGGGTCGATATACCCGCCGATGAACTCCAGCTCAAGCACAAAAGCGGTGAACTGGTATCGGTCTTTTCGCAGCATCTGATGCTAAATGAGCATACCGACTCACCCTTGATGTTCTGCGTAGATGTCGATCTTTCCGATCAAAAGCGCGCCCACCGTGACCTGGAATTCGCCACCCGTTTCGACAGGCTCACCCATCTCCCAAATCGCCAGACCTTCGAGGTCGACATGGATAGTCTGTTGGAATCCTGTCGATGCCAGGGCAATGGCCTGGCAACCATCTACCTGGACATCGATCACTTCGTCGAGATCAATGATGCCCTTGGCTATGATCAGGGAGATCGCCTGCTCATTGAGCTGACTCGGCGACTGAGAGAGTGCCAGCGAGTCACTGACCTGGTTTCCCGTGTCTCTAGCGATGAATTCGTGCTGGCCTTTCCCGGCGTCCACTTGGCCCCCGATGTCAGACGGGTCGTGCGTCATGTCCAGAATGTATTTCGTGAACCTTTCGTCCTGGATGGTCGGGAGTGTCAGGTCACGGCCTGCCTGGGTGTGGCGCTCTTTCCCGAGAATGGTGAATCGTCACGCGAATTGATCCGTAATGCCGATGTTGCCAAGAATCGTGCCAAATTGGAGGGTCGGGGCGCTGTACGTTTCTTCCAACAGAAGCTCCATGATGAGCTGGTTCGCCAGCACTATCTCTCAGCGCGACTCGAGGAAGCCCTGGATAACGGTGAATTCTCCCTCCACTACCAGCCCCAGGTCTCGGCGGCCAATGGGCGAATAGAGAATCTCGAGGCCTTGATACGCTGGGAGCCTGCCGAGGGACCGCCGATCTCGCCTGCCGAGTTTATCCCCCTGGCCGAGCGTTCCGGTGTGATCCATCGTCTGGGCGACTGGGTCATCGAAGAGGCTTGCCGCCAGCAGGTGGAATGGCGTGCCAAGGGATTTCTTGAGCACCGCATCGACATCAATGTCTCGGGTCGTCAACTGGTGCGTCCCGATGCCCTCAAGAGCTTCGAGGACTCGCTGCAGCGTCACGGCTTAGGTCCGCGGGATATCGGCATCGAACTGACCGAAAATGTCCTGATCGAAGCCGACGAGACCGTCCTCGAGGACCTGCGGCGCCTCCATCATCGCGGTATTCGCATTGCTATCGACGACTTCGGGACCGGTTATTCCTCCTTGAGCTATCTCAAGCACTTTCCAGTCACCGCCCTGAAGATCGATCGCTCCTTCATCCACGACGCTGCCACACAGCCGAAGGATAGGGCCATCATGGAGGGTGCCATCTTCATCGGTCATCGGTTGGGATTGGAGGTGGTGGCCGAAGGCGTCGAGAACGCCGAACAGTTGTCATTGCTTCGCGAAATGCATTGTGACCTCGTCCAGGGGTTCTTCTTCTACCGTCCGATGCCTGCCAAGGAAATTGACCGCCTGCTGGGCGGTTTAGTGCCTGGTCACGAAGGGCTGTCGAGCTGAGTTTCGTCGTGATTTGACGTGCAATCCCTAGGGCTGCCATACCCTGGAGACCTTGTGAACTCCCGACGTAACCCCTTTTTCAGTAGCAACCGCGTTTAGAGTCAGAAGTTACTTTCTGGAAATGACACATGAGAGCCTTGGAAGGCTGGTTTCGGCCAAGAGCAGACTTTTAGGCGTCTCTGTTGTAGCGGTTTAACGCTTTGCTGACTGGTAAATTGCGAGCGCAGCGAGTAATTTATCCGCATGCAGCAACTTTTTATACGTGTTCTACACCATCATCGTTATATCCAGATTCGGCCAAAATGCAAGAATGCTAGAAGTCCATATAAAACCAAATGCGCTGGATGTTATTCACTCATATTTACGCTACAGAAAATAGACTTTCAACTACATCACTCAACCTATCAACCTCATCCCAACCATAATGCTCAAATGATGCCGACTTCATCAATATTGTCTCAAGCCTTATATAGCTCATACGGCTTTCGCTCATAGCCTTTATTATATCGTCTCGATTAAACCACGCAATATTACAAGAGAGCAACTCCATAAGACGAAATTCATAATTGGGGATTTTAATAAATCTCGGGTGTTTTTTTAAGTTATTAAATGCCCTCCAGATCGAAATATTGTGATAATACTGAAGATCGATAGTATTTTTTTCAAAGCGATTAACCCACCGCAAAAAAAGCCTCTCTAAAATACTATCTATGCGTGAGCCACTGACACAGGCAGCCAAACTGCAAAGAGATTCAAGCATCTCATCAGAGCCTGAGTTAGCATATGCAAGAAGATAGGGAATAATTCTTTTATCTACAAGTTTCGCTACATGAGGTTGGTATGATATTTTTCCAAGAGCAGGAAGAATTAAATCTGACCTTTTCTCTAGCTCTAGGTAAAGCAATTCGCTGTTGTTATGTACCTCTAAGGCATTAATGAATGCCGAGCAATATTGCTGAGAAACATGCCTATAATTCCCACTGCCACCACTAAGAAGGCTGGAATGCCAATGTATTTCTAAGTCAAAATAATTCTTAGAAGCCAGTAAAGGTCTTAACACCTCTCGAACATTTCGATTTTTGTACACACTACTATGCTTACTGCTTTGTATCGTAGGACCACTATCGACCAGCCTTAATTGTGGAGTTGTGGTAGTTAGATTTGTTTCGTAATCATTCTTTGGGTCAAGCTCGCTGACAAGATTCGAAAATTCATCCAGTGATAAGTCGCCAATTTTTACAGATGTGATGTCTATAGGTTTTTCAGATGAAATCTGTGACAAAATTTGATCGTAATTTAAAACTTCTAAATTATTTTTTACACTGTGAAAACCTTCATTGTCCTTGGTCACTCGACTTCTTCTTACTCCCATATTTTTAAGACAGTTATTTGCCGATACCGAGTATTTTAGCATCCCTTTTGATACAAACTCACTATACCTATCAATATCGCCCTGTTTCTTATCAGATACTTTCCCAAGTTCACACAAAGCCCTCATCAACAGCCACTCTGATTCAGTCGAAGGCAACAAGTTTTCTATTAAGTCAGCATGACCAGATAACCGAAGCCCACGAAGCACGGCTGCTTGAAGGATCGGGGTATGAAGTTCATTAAGTATGTTGTCTTGAGCATTGCTATTATTTGGCCATCCATGGTACTCCAGTCGTTCATACAACCACAGAGCTGATCCTACACCTGCATCACCTTCTACCGGAAACAATGATCCTCCTGCCTGATGCTGAAATATATCACCCCAGAACTCTGCAAAACAATCTCTTCCCTGTAGGAAAAAACGTAATAATCCCTGCCTTTCCTCCAATATTATTGGAGCTAACACGTTATGCATTAATAAAGAGGGATGGTTATCTATTAAAAGTGATGATTTCTCCTCTAAAACAAGTCCATAAATTTTCTCAAGGGCTGCTTCGAATGGGAGATTTCCCGAAGCCAAAATTGCGGCACGACGAACCTGCCAGTGCTTAGATGTGTCAGTGGCGATTTTTACGAGCCAATCAGCCTCGGACAGTGATCTTAATCGGGCAATAAGGATGCAACGCCATATTTCCATATCTGGGTAGACAGGCCAAATTTCTTCAAACTCAGCTATATCACTAGGATAACTTGCGATAGCCGCTACTAAAGCCCTCTTACCAAGAGGTGAGCCTGCACTTTCTAAGCATATTTTCAACAACGCTGGCAAGGCTCGCTTGAGTCTACGCGTCTGCAAGCTTAGGCAAGCTGCGCCAGCCACATCTTCTTCTGCATCTAATATGCGTATTAAAAAATTATCAACTTCAACACCAGGTAATTCACCCAGTTTTGAAACTAATGAAACCAAAGTTCGTGAAAACAGTGCACTAGAGTTTCCTTCCAGCTTTTCTTCAAATATCTGTATAGCGGTTTTACTAGGCATCATCATAGAAGCCATGAGGATTAGAAACTTCCAGGCCTCAGAATTATCAGCATCAAGTTTGATTAACTGATCGTAAATATTTTCAATATTACCACCTGCTTGGTAAAAAAAAGAAAAATAAGAAAACCGTTCTTTGAGGTCTATATTGGTGCTTAGAATCTTTTCTTGGCACTCAGATAGATTTATACCGTCTGAGTACATGGAAGGAATAATGTGCACCAACGAATTAAGTCTACTTTTACCTGATAACGTTTTATTAAGGAAAAGTAGAGAATTTTCATCTTGTAAAAAAAGAAGCACCCTCAGCGCATTAATTAACGCATTTTCGTCATCAGAATCACTTTGAGCAAACTCTACACATAAAGGTCTTATTGAATGTCGACAGTTCCATATGTAGTTTTCCAAAAAACCTAAACTGGGCGACCTATTCATGAACATCTTGTTAATATCATTAGGTATAGGGATGGCGGCAAGAAACTCTTTCAGATCGGCCAAATCATCAATATTGAGGTTTCTTATTGCACTAGATTGAAAGCCATTACTTCTCGTATTGAAGGGTTCTTGATATGCGTATAGAAATAAAAATGCTTCCGACAAGATCTCACGGCGCTTATCCAGCAGAAATAATGGAAGTATCTTGGCCTTTACCTCATCATTTTGGTTTTTGAAAAGCTCTTTTAACTCAGGAGAAATTATTGGTTTTTTAGGGTTGCGAACACCTTGGACAACATGCTCAAGAGCGTCCGGCTTATCGGTATAGATAGGCTGTGTGAGCGCAATTTTTAGTAGCTCATAGACTTTAAAAGGATCACATAATTGAATAGCTTCTGTTATCTGCCATGTCTTTTGAAATTCAGAACTCAGGACATTAGGGTCTTCTTTAAGCCGTTCTAGTATTAGACCTGCGGCATCTTCATTCCCTAGACCATCCAGCATCTTAGGAAGCATATAGGAGCTTCCTACATCTGTAGTTTCAAATATTAGATTGATAATTTCACAGGAAGAAACAAGGGCATGCTTCTTCACATAAGCTTCCAGTCCTGTCCTGCTTTTCCCTGAAAGGAATGCCTCTTTCGCTAACTTTTCAGCCTTTTCATGTTGGCAAGACTGATCAAGATGATATACAGTTGCGACGGTATCACCTATGCTTTCATAGTAATCAGATAGGGTTTTATGCGTTGATATTTTAATATCAGCAGGCGTAAGCGACTCCATCCCTTTTCGAGTGGTTTCGTGAAACTCGTAATGGTTGTTTTCCAATTTTCTTAAAAGCCCACATTTTACAAGTTCAATGATGGCTTCTCTAACTCTATCAGAACTAAAAACTCTTGATGCCTGCTCCACCTGAAAAGGAAGCATGAAGCAAAATAGCTTATCAGTAGTCTGTTTCAAGTCATCACTTAGAAGGTTATATTTTGATCTGTCTGCTTCCTGCAGAATTTCGTCTGCTGGAAGTTTGGCTAATCTCTGCATTTCTTCCAAAGAGCTGCAACTTGCTACCAAGTTTGCTAGTCGGGCATAGAGCATTGAGGATCGGTTTGCTGTAAGAGTATTGTAGACCTCAAACAAAGCAGTTCTTTCACCGTTCAAATGAGGGCATAGCTTGTCAGAAAGCTCTAAAAAATCATCAAAACTGAAACCTGCCATATTTATCGTTCTTGGTAGCTTTAGCTTCTTTTTTTGCAGGGCTGATAGGTAATAAAATGAACTACTTTGCCCCATGACTATAAACTTACTTTTATTGCCAGAAAGGTTCTCAATAAAGCCTGCCAATTCTCTTGAAAAGGTATTGCTGCATTGTCCATCAACAAGGTCAATTATGCATAGCAAATCTATATCAACAGACGATAAAAACTTTGCTGAATCCAAGAGTGAACTTTCATCAGAGGATCGATAATTTACCGCTATTGGCAATAGATCATCTATCCCGTAGCTACGAAGATTAAAAGCGACCCCAGAAATCACGTCTCGGAAATCTTTATCAGACCTGACGGCCATATAAATAGGTTTTGTTCGGGTATTTGTCGATTCAATTCGTTCAAGAATTTCACTTGCAAGTGTAGTTTTTCCAGAGCCAGAAATGCCTGTAATTTCAAGGGGTCCTGACTCGACAGAATTGAGCACCTCATCAACCAATTTTGTTCTTCGGATGTCCGTTTCTTGTAAGCTTTGTGGACAACATACCATTGACATTCGAGGCCATATATTTCTTACTTCAGCCTCAAATTCACATTTCCTTATTGTCCTCTCTCGCTGTGATGAAACTGTACTGACATAATTCCTTAAACATGGAAGAAGAGTTTTTTTAGATACTTCCCAGTCCAGCTTATACTTCTCTTTAAGTTCGTGCTGTATGCGATTCCTTACTTCTTCGTCTGTACCGTAAACCACCTCAACAGAAGTTCTCAGTAATATGCTAGGCAAATCTTCGTGTAGGCTATTTACCTCTTTCTTATATTGGTTGATTTTATGTTCCGGTATACCTGAAATTTTCAATCTTTTTTGAAAGCCATCCATCAGTGATAGCGGCGTGACTATCGATTCAGGTTTCCATCGATTTAGACTACGACTATCGATTCAGGTTTCCATCGATTTAGACTACGACTATCACTATGTTTTTGGGGAATTACCTTTGATTGTTTCTTAGCCAAAATATGTAAGGCACGGATATATTCAGCTGAATTTTTACTATCTCCTTTAGACTTGTAAGACAATAACTTGTAAACATCAGCATCCACTTCATCACCAAGTATCCATGTTTGTCTATGTTGATTGTTCCGCAACCTTTCAAGAGTACCGACCAGGAGACCATTAATTGCCTCGGTTAATGTCCAAGGCTCACTTTTCAAAAAACCATCTTCGCTTTCTTTTGGCTTTTTAATTTGAAAAAAATGTGAGACGCCTTCTTTATCGGGAATGATGACCAGATCATCTTCTCCTTCAGGGCGAAGGCTTATGTTTTCGTTTGATTGATTGAAGTGTTTAATAATAAGATCAAGGTTAACAGTAGCTTGATATTCAAATCCTTTTAAAGCCTGATATCCGTCTGACATAATTTTCTTCTTCAGGGTAAATGGGCTGTATATAATTTAGGGCCAAGTTGCAAACATGACACTTAAGACATGTCAGTTTTGGGTCGAAAGTGAACTCCTGATAAGGAGTCTCATAGCCGTAATCGATTGCATTTATTTTTTCAATCCGCATGTAATTGGCCAAATTTTCTTAGCTTCAACGCTACCAGACTATGCTGACTGCCGTCATTAGAAATTAGTCGCTTACAGTACTGCTTTCACCATCGTCCCCTGCACGCATACCGTGCTGGGAGAGCGGGGCGGTTTCAGAGTCGTTGATTGAGAACGCCATGAATAGGCGTTTGCGTTACGATCAGCTATTCAAGCTTAGCTGCCAGTAGCCTACGTCATGCCACTGATTGAATTTGAACCCTACCTTTTCAAAATGGGCTACTTTTCTCATGCCCATTTTTTCATGCAGCGCGACACTGGCGGAATTGGGAAGCGTAATGCCGCCAATCACCGTATGGATCCCGCCCTCTTTGAGCTTGGAAAAGATCGTTTCATACAGTTTTGCGCCTAAGCCCCTGCCTTGCATGTGATGGGAAAGATAAACGCTGGCTTCGACTGAAAACCGGTAGGCGCTTCTCTCCTTCCATTTAGTCGCGTAGGCGTAGCCCACCACGGCATCATCTTCCATTGCCACCATCCAGGGTAAACCCACCCCCTGAATACTCTCTATCCTGCGCTCGATATCGCTACCCGACACTGGCGTTTCTTCAAATGAAATAGCGGTATTTTCAATGTAATAATTGTATATGTGCGCTATGGCTTCCGAATCGCCCTTTTCGGCATCTCTGATCATAGTTATTTCCGTTTATATTCTGACGAGTTAAGTTTATCGAGTAGCAACATTCAGCCTACGCTTGAGAGGTCGGCTAGAGTGCCTGCTAGACTATGCCAAACCGAAATAAAGGCTGCCCTTTAACCACCGCACCGCGTTGCCAGAAACTCGCCATTACCGACGGGTACAGTGCACGTGGTGAAATTGGGGTCGGCCGATACCAGCGCTATAAATGCAGCCATTTCATTCGCATGGGAAGTGGCGTTATCCACCACAAGAAGCCCACCCTTGCGTAAAACGCGCTGAATATTCGGCCACCAGTGCACATAATCAGAGCGTTTCGAGTCTAAAAAGACCAGATCAAAACAGGCATCGTCCAGCCTCTCAAGCAGACCACCCGCCTCCCCTGGATGCTGGGTGATGACATCAGAAAGGCCCGAGCGCTCGAAATTCCACGCGGCCATCTCAAGCTTGTATTCGGAAAGTTCAACCGTAGTAACGTGCCCACCAATCAACTGCGCCGCCTGGGCCAGCCACAAGGTTGAGTAGCCATTCGATGTGCCTATTTCCAGCACTCGCTGCGCGTTGGTTGATTGAACAAGTACCGATAGAAATTCCCCCGTATCACGGGTGATATTCAACATTCGTCGTGGGCGTTCAGAAATGGCGGCATCGTTTTGTTGGCCAAAGTGCTCCAGTTCCGTCAGCAGCTTTTGAAGGGGCTCACTCACATTTGTCTCCCGATACGAACAGTGTTGCCGTAGCCAAATTTACCACCCTTTGCTTACGCGGGCCGCTTAGCCAGTAGCGCCCAGATACCCGCTGAAGAGAGTAACGTTCCACCAACCAAGTTAAAGCGCCGCTGGGCACGGCGCGATGCAAGCATCTTGCGCACCGATGTCGCGAATACGGCGTAGAGGGTGGCATTCAGTGTTGCCAAGGCTACGAACGTGACCGCAAGAACCCATAGCTGCTGCCCCGCATCGGCGTTCGGGCTGACGAATTGCGGTAAAAAGGCGACGAAGAAGATAATGCCCTTCGGGTTGAGTGCTGTAACGAGGTAGGTATTGGTGAAAAGCTTCCAGCGCGAACCTGATACGGCCGGTGTTACCGGCTGCACCGACGATATACCGGCACGCAACAGCTGTAAGCCCATATAGAGCAGGTATAAACCGCCGATCCATTTGATAACAGTGAACCAAAAGGCCGAGGTAGCTAACACCGCACCCAGGCCAAGTAATGAAAAGAGCAGCGCCGTTGAATCACCCAAGGCCACCGCAACGACAAGCGGAATATTGGCGCGCCTGCCTTGGGCAATGGAGTAGCTGACCACGGTTAATATTGTAGGCCCAGGAATCGCGAGTAAGGCCACGGATGCGAGGGCAAAGGCAAACCAGATTTCAATAGACATGGGCCGCTTCCTAGCAAGTGGTTAACGCTAAGTTAGCATAAGCTTTACCACGGGTGGAGTATTCCACTAGTCGTTTACTAACGTTTTCTGTCATTCTGTTTTTTGCCATCACCAAGATCAAAACTCTCATAATGACCTCACACTGGATTATCGGCCCTGGTGCCATTGGCCGTTTTCTTGCGGACTCGTTTTCTGCACTAACTGCTTACCACGCTAACCGGTCGCACTGCTCATGGCATGCCCATGACAAAGCTCTGAAACTTATGCGCTACTTTTTGCTTTAGGGTCAACAGCGTTTGGCTGTTAGAAAAAAGTGATTATTAAGGCAGTAAATCAATAACCTACTCTTCCTTGAAAGCATTGTATGGCCACGCTTTTTTATGCGCAGAATCGGATTTTATAGATCAACATTACTGATGTGGCCAGGTACCTGTCAGGTTCAACAATTTCTTTCATCTATTTTTAGTAGGGTCATCATTATATAACAATGCGCAGTGACGATTTGTGCGCTAATATCAATTCTCAAAAGCTGGCATTAAGCAGCTTAATTTTGGTCAATCTGTGGATTAATAAAGGTAAATATCATGAGCAAAGGTCAAGACAGTAAAAAAAACACCAAGAAAAAACCACTTCTAACTGCAAAAGAAAAGAAAGCTGCAAAATCAACAAAGAAAAATGAAACCAATGTGCTAGGGCATTAATCAACGCCTAGTTAGCAAATTACTACGGTGCCCTGCCAAGCCTAATATCGAAAATACGACATTGTCTAGGCACCGATGTTAATAAGCGAACAACTTCATCACCTATAGCAACTTTAAACTTTTACTTTCCGCTTTAGCCTTTCAGTTTAATGCAGGCTCACTTTTAGAAAAAAAGCATACCTCCCTTTTTTTGCGAGACCGCAAAGTAGCAAAGTGTTCTACTGGCCTTTGTCATCTTACCCAGCATTAGTGAACACGGTATGCTTGGTGCCAATACCACTGAGGATTAACGTACTCAATGATGGCTTCCCACTGGATACTCGGCCCTGGTGCCATTGGCCGCTTGCTTGCGCACTCGCTTGCACCTATAGCGGCTACCACGCTAATCGGTTGCCGAGCGCTGCCTGAGCGGCAAACGTTTACCACGCCTGAAGGCGAACC
This sequence comes from Halomonas sp. QHL1, assembly GCF_001882345.1. GTDB lineage: Bacteria > Pseudomonadota > Gammaproteobacteria > Pseudomonadales > Halomonadaceae > Vreelandella. Next base: position 379,941 of record NZ_MINL01000001.1, on the reverse strand, counting down.
ACGGACGCTGCCTCTTAATGTACTCACAGTTACCCAGCTGGCTTCTGAAACGCATAAGCCCCCTGCCTTTGTGCATATCACCACTAAAGCGATGGCCGCTGAGGCGGCGCTTGAAAGTCTCGCTAACGCGATTCCCGCCTCTACTCCGCTGGTGCTGTGGCAAAACGGATTTTTGGCGCAGCCGCGTATTACCCAGTCGTGGCCGGGGCCGGTGTTATGCGCAACAACTACTGATGGGGCTTACCTAACCGGTGATGATGGCGTGGTACATGCGGGGCGCGGACATACCTTTGTTGGAGATTTGAATAATCAACACGGCGAGTTGACGGAAACACTGTCGCAGACATTAACCCAAGCTGGGCTTGCCGCCACCCAGGTGGCTGATATTCGCCAACGCCTGTGGCAAAAGCTGGCGGTGAACGCCGCTATTAACCCACTGGTGGCGTTACATGGCGTTCGTAATGGTGAGTTGCGCAGAGAAGCTTACACGGGTCGTGTGATAGCCCTGGTAAAGGAAGTTGCAGCGATTATGCTGGCCGAGGGTATTACGCCACCCAATAACGGTCAGGGAGAGGAAGCGTGGCTGGCCTTGGTATGGCAAGTGGTGGAGAACACCGCGAACAATAAGGCGTCGATGCTGCAGGACGTGGAGGCCAATCGCCCTACCGAGCGCGGAGCGATTTTAGGGCCGTTGATTGAGAGCGCCCAGCGCCACGGGTTGGCGTGCGAGGTGTTGCGCGGGTTGGATGATGAGCTAGCGACGCTGGAAAAGAGCTTTAACCGTTAAGTCACAGGGATCATCACGACCTTTTGGAAGCTGGGCATTTCGGTGAGCTGTTGGTACCAGCGTTCCAGGTTCGGGTGGGTTTGCCAGGTTAGGCCGCTGTTGAGCATGTTGTAAACGAAAGGCGCAATGGCGATGTCGGCCAGCCCAAAGGCCTCTCCGGAAAACCAGGTCTGAACTCCCAGCGCGTTATCCATTATTGCAAAGAGTGCTTCGCTCTCTTTAACCGCTGCTTCGATGGCGGCGTTATCGCGTTTTTCAGGCGGCGTTCTGACAAACCCCATCAATATTTTGCGATGGTTTGGGGTCAGCGTACTGTTGGCCCACTCCATCCACTTTTCCATTTGGGCGCGCTTGGCGGGTTCTTCAATCCATAGTTTGCTCTGGCCATATTGGGCGGCCAAGTAGCGAACAATGGCGTTGGACTCCCACAATAGACTATCAGTGGCATCGTCTTTAAGTAGCGGCACAAGGCCATTGGGGTTCATGGCCAGGTAGTCCGGCGTGTTGTTAACCCCGTGTTGAAGACCGGCCTGGATCTGCTCAAAAGGCAGTTCCAGCTCTTCTAGCACCCACAGCACTTTTTTGACATTGGTGGAGTTGTTGCGGCCCCAAAGCGTAATCATGGTAGTCCTTTTGTTTGCGCACAGAGAGGAAGTTGAGTTTGCCCGCCCTTGTGGTCAGAGACAAGATGGGGCGGCGGAACCGCCCTATCGCGAAACGCTTTACCACGCTCTACAAAATCACCCAATCCTCTCCATTTACCATTTAAGACTACCCCTCTTTATCCTGGTAAAACTGCATCAGGCTTGAGAAGTCGAGTTTACCGTTGCCTTTGGCTTTATGCAGGGTGAACAGTGAGCGAGCGGCGGAGCCCATGGGTACTGCGGAGGCGCTTTGCTGGCTGACATCCATGGCAAGGCCAAGGTCTTTGATCATCAGGTCGACTTGGAAACCGCCCTGATAATTTTTGGAGGCCGGTGCGTTTTCCATTACGCCTGGGTAGGGGTTATAAACATTTAGCGCCCAATTACCGCCCGAGCTCTGCTTCATGATTTCAGACAGCACCGCGGGGTCCAGGCCGTTTTTGACGCCCATATTGATCGCTTCGCAGCTGCCCGCCATCAGGATAGACAGCAGCATGTTGTTGCAAACCTTGGCCACTTGCCCTGCGCCGTGGTCACCGGCGTGGAAGATGTTTTTGCCCATTACGTCCAGCACCAACTTGGCCTGTTCGAACTGGGCTTCTGAGCCACCGACGATAAACGTCAGCGTGCCCGCTTGGGCGCCGCCAACCCCACCTGAAACCGGTGCATCCACAAAGCCAATACCTAGCTTCTCGCCTTCAGCGGCAACGCTACGAGCAGTGTCGGCATCAATGGTGGAGCAGTCGATCACCAAAGCACTTTTTTTGATCACTTCAAAAAGCGGTGTATCGCCTTCTACGTAGAGCCCGCGCACGTGCTTGCCTGCTGGTAACATGGAGATGACATAATCCGCACCGGTGGCGGCTTCTTGGGCTGAAAAAGCCACTTCGCAGCCATTGGATTTGGCGGTCTCCAGTGCCTCTTGAGAGAGATCAAAAGCGCGAACGTTAAAACCCGCTTTTGATAAGTTGGCGGCCATTGGGCCACCCATATTGCCTAAACCGATAAATGCTACAGTCGTCATCTTTATTGTCCTTGTTAGCGTGTTTGGGAAATTAAGTTAGCGCAGATCCGAGAGGGGATTTTGCAACCAGGGAGAGGCCAATAGTTCGTTGATAAAGCTCTCCTCCACCGAGGCCACATCCGGGTAAGTCCATGCCGGTTGGCCATCTTTATCGACCAGTAGCGCACGCACGCCCTCGGGAAACTCGCGGTGGCGGCAGCACTGCACCGACAGGGCCATTTCGGACTGAAACACTTCCGCTAGCGACATATGTTTGGCGCGCTTTAGCTGCTCATCAATCAATTTGACCGACACCGGGCTGCCGTGAGCGAGCGTTTTCTGCGCTTTGCTAAACCACTTATTGTCGCTTTTTACCGCCGTAATAGCGGCGACAATTTGCTCCACGCTGTCGTGATCCATCAACTCGCGAATCAATGGGGAGTGCTGGTAAACGGGCGCTTCCAACTCGGCGAATACAGGCTGCGATGTTTGCTCAAGCTCACGCATGATGCGGTTAACCACACCGTTGGCATCGGTATTTTCACCTGCGCCCCATTGTGCGTCGGTTAATTGCTGCAGCAGGGAATCACGGTGGTGGCTAGCGATACAGCGGTCAGCTAGGCCAAGGTGTACGGCATCAGGCGCATTGATTTGACAGCCGGTCATGGCTAAAAAGCGTCCCGCGCCGTTGGGCAGGCGGTTCAAAAACCAGCTGGCGCCAACATCCGGGTAGAGGCCGATGGTGACTTCTGGCATTGCCAAGCGCGATGTCTCGGTCACAACGCGGTGGTTACTGGCGCTTAACAGCCCCATGCCACCGCCCATCACAATGCCATTGCCCCAGCAGATCACCGGTTTGGGGTAGGTGTGCAAGAGGAAATCGAGCCGATACTCGGTCTCGAAAAAGCGCTCAGGAAAGCTGGGGTCGCCTTCGCCGGTAATCGTTTTATACAGATTCACCACATCACCACCGGCACAAAACGCTTTTTCGCCTGCGCTATCCAGCACAATCGCCACCACCCGTTCGTCGCTGGCCCAGGCGTGCAGGCGGGGCAACATCTCTTCACACATCTCAAGCGTTAAGGCATTGAGCGAGCGCTCGGCATTGAGCTTAACCTCAGCAATAACGTGGCCATCTTGGGTGGGGTGTTCGGTAAACACTACGCTGCTCATTGTTATTCCTTATCCTCTTACAGCTCGGTGGCGCTATCTGCCAGTACCCGGCGTGAGATGATCAGCCGCATGATTTCGTTGGTGCCTTCAAGAATCCGGTGTACCCGGGTATCGCGCACATAGCGCTCCATGGGGTACTCCTTGATATAGCCATTGCCACCGTAAAACTGAAGCGCTTCGTCGCACACCTTGAAGCCCACATCGGTAGCAAAGCGTTTGGCCATGGCACAGTAGGTCGGTGCGTCGGCGTGGCCAGCGTCCAGCTTGGTAGCAGCCATACGCACCAGCTGCCGCGCAGCGACCAACTCGGTGACCATATCGGCTAAGCGGAACTGCAGCGCCTGAAACTCGGCTAGACGTTTACCAAACTGTTTACGCTCGAGCATATATTCGCGCGCTTTGTTGATTGCCTGCTGGGCGGTGCCGATAGAGCAGGTAGCAATGTTGATTCGACCGCCGTCTAGGCCCTTCATAGCGATTTTAAAACCGTCGCCTTCATTGCCGAGTAAATGATTGGCGGGCACCCGGACGTCTTCAAAGGTGATCATACGGGTTGGCTGGCTGTTCCAGCCCATCTTCTCTTCCTTGCGCCCATAGCTAATGCCGTCACTCTTGGCATCCACTGCAAACGCCGAGACGCCGCTGGCGCCCTCTCCACCGGTGCGCGCCATCACAACCAGAAAATCGGTGCTGCCAGCGCCGGAGATAAACATTTTGCTGCCATTGATGACATAGTCGTCACCATCGCACTTGGCGGTGGTTTTGAGCGAGGCCGCATCAGAGCCTGAATTGGGCTCGGTTAAACAGTAAGAGCCAAGCAGCTCGCCTGTGGCCAACCTTGCGCCCCACTGCTCTACTGCTTCCGGCGTGCCAAAATCTGCCAGCATCCAGGTAACCATATTGTGAATGGTCAGATAGGCGGTGGTAGAGGTACAGCCCATGGAGAGCTGTTCGAAAATGATGCTGGCATCCAACCGCGAAAGGCCTAACCCGCCCACGCTTTCCGGCGCATAGAGTGAGCAAAAGCCCAGCTCGCCGGCTTTACGAATTACATCGACGGGGAAGAATGAGGTTTGATCCCATTCGGCGGCGTGGGGCTCTAGCTCGTTTTGGGCAAACGCCCGCGCCATATCGGCAAAGGCGACCTGGTCTTCGTTGAGCTCAAAATTCATGGCGTATCTCCGCTAATGTGCGTACACACTGGCTGTTGTCGTTGTAATTGACGTTTACGTTAACTTATCTATTTACCCGACCACAAGCAACATACCCATGCTTGCGACCTTAGGCGTAGGCGTGCGATTGATAGATAAATAAATAGATAGAAAAAAAGGGCGCCTAACGGCGCCCAACGGTAAGGAACAATAAGCATGGGACAGAGAAGCTGTTTAAAAACGATCTACTTAAAGTTCTTGCGATACATCTTGTCCAGTTCACCGATTATTCCGCTACGGAAGCTAAGTACACAGACCACAAAGATGATGCCGAGAATAACGCTAACCCAGTTACCCAGCGGCGACTGCGCCAGGATATGCTGCAAGCTGACCACAATACCTGCGCCCATCAACGGGCCCAGCAAGGTGCCCACGCCGCCCAGCAGGGTCATCAAAATCACCTCACCCGACATGTGCCAATGCGCATCGGTCAGCGAGGCCAACTGGAAGACCACGGTTTTGGTCGAACCCGCCAAGCCCGCCAAACCAGCGGAGATTACAAACGCTACGAGTTTATAGGCGTCGGTGTTGTAGCCCAGCGAAACCGCACGAGGCTCGTTTTCACGAATCGCTTTTAGCACCTGGCCAAACGGCGAGTGCACCGTGCGCTGAATCAGCGCGAAGCCGAAGATAAAAATCGCGAACACAAAATAGTACATCGCCAGATTGCTGCTCAGGCTGATGACCCCAAACAGCTCGCCGCGAGGGACGCCGTGCAGGCCATCCTCACCGCCGGTAAACGGCGACTGCACAAACATGAAGTAGACCAGTTGTGCGATCGCCAACGTCACCATGGCAAAATAGATCCCCTGACGACGAATGGACAGCACCCCAAACACCACCCCAAGCAGGGTTGCCAACAGAGTACCAGCGATAATACCCAGCTCTGGGGTTAATCCTGGGTAGCTTGCCAACAGGTAGCCGGTTACGTAGCCCCCGGTGGCCAAGAATGCCGCATGGCCAAAAGACAATAGCCCGGCATAGCCAAGCAAAAGGTTAAACGCGCAGGCAAACAGCGCAAAACAGAGCACTTTCATCAAGAACACGGGGTAGGCCAAAAACGGCGCTACCAGCCCCACCACAATCAGCGCCAGATAGAACATATTGCGGCGAAACTTCGCCCGCTTTTGACGCTCCAGCACCGCCGATGGCACCGCCATTGTTTGAGATTCTGCCATGTTTATGCCTCCTTACCGAACAGCCCAACGGGGCGCAACATGAGCACGAGGATCATGACAAGGAAGATCACCGTATTAGAGGCTTCGGGGTAGTACACCTTAGTTAGCCCTTCGATAATGCCCATGGAGAGACCGGTAATAATGGCGCCTAGAATAGAGCCCATACCGCCAATGACCACCACCGCAAATACCACGATCAGCAAGCTTGAACCCATGGTCGGTGATACCGGATAGAGCGGCGCTGCCAACACGCCGGCAAAGGCAGCCAGACCAACCCCAAACCCATAGGTGAGCGTGATCAGCAGCGGCACGTTGACGCCAAACGCCTGCATTAGCTGCGAGTTTTCAGTGCCCGCGCGCAGGTAAGCGCCCAACCGCGTTCGCTCGATCATAAACCAGGTAAACAGGCACATCGCCAGTGCCGCCACCAGCACCCAGGCGCGGTAAGTGGGTAGGAACATAAAGCCCAGGTTCAAACCACCCTGGAGGATTTCTGGCGTAGCGTAGCGCGCGCCGGAAACACCGAAGAAGTTGACCAGCGTGCCCTCAAAAATCAGCGCTAAACCGAAGGTTAACAACAGCCCGTAGAGGTGGTCTAAATGGGCAATACGACGCAGTAAAAAGCGCTCCAGCAGCACCCCAAAACCACCGACGACTATCGGCACCAGCAGCAGCGCCAGCCAGTAATTAATACCTAAATAGCGAAAGCCTAACAGCGCGGCGAAGGCCCCCAGCATGTATTGCGCCCCATGGGCAAAGTTGACGATCTTCAACAGGCCGAAGATGACCGCCAGGCCCAGGCTAAGCAGTGCGTAAAAGGCGCCATTCACAAGGCCCAGCGTTAGCTGGCCCATGAAGACGGCCATTGGCACGCCGAATATCATCGTCATAACGCGACTCTCCTCGCCGTCAAGCAGTTGGCGGCAACTTGCCGCCAACCGGTTCTACACGTCACTTGCGATTGCTATCTGATCCAAGCCAGCTTGGAAATTAGTTTTGCACCAATTTGCACTGGCTTTCAGATAGCGGGCGGTAGGCTTCTTCGGCGGGAATGGTGCTGAGGATTTCGTAAAGATCCCACTCACCGGTGGACTCATCCGGTGTTTTCACCTGGGCCAGGTACATATCGTGGATCATGCGGCCATCTTCACGAATGGTGCCGTTGCGGGCAAAGAAGTCTTCAATAGGCATCTCGGCCATTTGCGCGCGCACCGTTTCAGGGTCGTCGGTGCCAGCGGCTTCAACGGCTTTCAGGTAGTGCATGGTGCTGGAGTAAATGCCCGCTTGAACCATGGTCGGCATGCGACCCACTTCATCAAAGTAGCGCTGCGCCCATTCTCGGGACTGCTCATCCATATCCCAGTACCAGCCGGTAGTTAGCAGCAGGTTCTGGGTAGCTTCCAGGCCAAGCGCGTGAACGTCATTCAAGAAAATCAACAGACCTGCTAGCTGCTGGCCGGATTGAGTCAAGCCAAACTGGCTGGCCGTGGTAATCGCGTTAACGGTGTCAGCACCGGCGTTCGCCAAGCCAACAATTTTCGCGCCGGAGCCTTGCGCCTGAAGAATGTAAGACGAGAAGTCGTTAGTCGGGAATGGATGACGAACGCCGCCCACAATTTCACCGCCGCTAGCTTCCACAACGCTGGTTACGTCGGCTTCCAGGGCGTGGCCGAAAGCGTAGTCAGCGGTCAGCATAAACCAGCTATCGCCGCCCTGCTCTACAACTGCTTTGGCGGTACCGTTAGCGAGCGGATAGGTGTCATACACCCAGTGAATATGGTTTGGGGTGCAGTGCTCGTTGGTAATGCTAGAAGCCGCCGAGCCGGAAACGATGCCCAGGCCGTTGTTCTCTTCAAGCACTTTGGTCACCGCAATGGACACAGAAGACGCGACCAGGCCGCCCACCATATCGACGTTGTCCTGGTCGATCCAACCACGCACGGTATTAGCGCCGACGTCAGCGCTGTTACGGTCATCCGCACTGAACACTACAATCGGGCTACCGTTAACGCTGCCGCCAAAATCTTCAACCGCCATTTCTAGCGCGGTTTGCCCGCCTGGGCCAGCCAGGTCACGATAGGTACCTGACATATCGGCCAGGTAACCAATGCGGACTTCACCATCGCTCATATCAGCCTGGGCAGTGGACACAGCGAGGCTTGAAGCTGCTGCAACGGCGATGCTGGCGGCCAGCGTTTTTTTCATAAAGGTCATATTCGTCTCCTGGCCCGGAGGCCTTTGTTGTTGTGTAGTCTTTGAGCTGTTGTGGAAGTGCGTACTGCAAATTACTGATTAATGTTGTTGTTTTGTGATCAGCGAAACTGTTGGCGTAATGAACATTTAAGTGTCTATAAACCGTGTGTTATACCCCTAACATTGAGTTGAGATGTTCCCGACGCGATGGCAGCTGCGCGGCGCTGATTTCTTCGACAATCTGACCGTGATCCATCACGAAGTGGCGATCCGCAAGCGGCGCCGCAAAACGGAAGTTCTGCTCCACAAGCACAATGGTCATCCCCCGCTCCTTAAGCTTTACCAGCACTTCGGCAAGTTTCTGCACAATCACGGGCGCGAGCCCTTCGGTAATTTCATCCAGCAGTAGCATGCGTGCCCCGGTACGCAAGATGCGCGCCATGGCTAACATCTGCTGCTCGCCCCCGGAAAGCCGCGTACCCTGGCTTTTACGCCGCTCATAGAGGTTCGGAAACATGGCGTAGATTTCATCGAGACTCATGCCGCCGGAACGCACAGTGGGAGGAAGCAGTAGGTTTTCATGCACATCTAAGCTGGCAAAAATGCCGCGCTCTTCTGGGCAGTAGCCAATCCCTAACCGCGGAATATGGTGCGGCTTCATATGCAGGGTTTCATTGCCGTTAATCACGATAGAACCGGTGCGGCGTCCCACCATGTTCATAATCGATTTCAACGTGGTGCTACGGCCTGCACCGTTGCGCCCCAGCAGCGTTACCAGCTCGCCACGCTTCACATCAAAATTGACGCCGTGCAGGATATGCGACTCGCCATAAAAGGCATGCAGATCCTGCACGCGCAGCATTTCCAGGTTTTGAGTGTTTTCAACAGGCGCTTCGGTCTCAGCGATGTTCATACGGCAGCTCCCTCTTTTTCAGAACCATCCTCTTCCGCGGCGTCGCTGCCCATATAGGCTTCTCGTACCAATGGGTTCCGAGAGACAGCATCGTAATCGCCCTCGGCCAAAACAGCACCTCGCGCCAACACGGTGATGCGATCACACAGGCGACTAACAACACTTAGGTTATGTTCCACCATTAATACAGTACGCCCCTGGGAGACACGCTTAATAAGCGCCACGATGCGGTCAACGTCTTCTGCGCCCATACCTTGGGTAGGTTCATCCAGCAGCATCATGGTGGGATCAAGCGCTAGCGTGGTGGCCAGTTCAAGCGCTCGTTTACGCCCGTAGGGCATCTCTACCGTTAGCGTATCGGCGTACTCGCGTAGCCCCACTTCTTCCAGCAGCTCAAGCGCACGCTCATTAAGGTGATCCAGGGATTTCTCGGACTTCCAGAAATGAAACGAGGTGCCCAGTTTTCGCTGTAGCGCTACCCGCACATTCTCCAGCGCCGTCATATGGGCAAACACTGCAGAAATCTGAAATGAGCGCACTAATCCTAACTGGGCAATTTCGTTTGATTTTTTACTGGTAATCGACTTGCCGCGATACAAAATATCGCCGTGGGTAGGCGGCAGAAATTTGGTCAATAAGTTAAATACGGTGGTTTTACCGGCACCGTTAGGGCCTATCAGCGCGTGAATGTGCCCTTCCTGCACCTGAAGATTGACGTCGTCTACGGCAGTAAAGCCGCGAAACTCTTTGGTCAGCCCTCGGGTTTCGAGGACAGGTCCCTGAAGGACATCGTTTGCACTCATAGAGTGGCAAGCCTCTTATTGTTGTTGTGCTAAATCTTTACAGGCATGGCAGAAGCGGCTGCTAATGCCTTACCTGAACGTAAGGTGTATGTGCAAACTAGCAACTCTCGCTATGGCAATACAATTACAACTTTGGTCTATTGATGATTTTTTCGTGAATTAATAACCGCATTCAAAACATAAATATCAGTCACTTAGCTGATTTCAACGCTTTTCAACTGCCAACAACTATAGCTTTACGTTAACGTAAACTTGTTTTAGCCTCAGTGGCAGTGTTCCATAGGCGTCATATATTGGGAACAACGACTTTGTGAGAGAACGTCACCATGAGCAAAACTTACTCGATCAGTGAACTGGCCAGCGAGTTTGATTTAACCACCCGCAGCATCCGCTTTTATGAAGATCAGGAGTTGCTTCATCCCACCCGCCGCGGTCAAACCCGGGTATATAGCAGCAAAGATCGGGTGCGGCTTAAGTTAACCATTCGCGGCAAGCGGCTGGGGTTTTCGCTGGCTGAAATTCGCGAGCTATTTGAGCTCTGGGACGAAACCCGCAGCGGCAGCAAAAAGCAGCTGTATCTAATGCTGAGCAAAATTGGCGAGCGCCGTGCAGCGCTAGATCAACAAATGAAAGACATCACCATGGTGCAGCTTGAGCTTGAAAGCGCTGAAATCCGCTGCCGCCAGGCGCTCGAAGAACTACTCGAAAAAGAGCCCCAAGAGAAACAGGACGAAGAGGAGCGTGCAGGTTCGACCGACAAAGCCTCTGCCGCCTCTTCCGCCACTATGCACTGACGCGTCGCGCGACCTACCGCCAGCTCGACTCGCCGACATAAATAGCTAACACAAGCTAATACAAAAATCTGCAACAGGTGATTGACCATGTTTTCACACTACTCAGAACTTAATTTTGGCCTCGATGACGAGCTGAACATGCTGCGTGAGCAGGTCAACGCCTTTGCGGCCAGCGAGATTGCCCCACGCGCTGCCGAAATCGACCGCAACAACGAATTCCCCAACGACCTTTGGAAGAAATTTGGCGATATGGGTCTATTAGGCATTACCGTTTCTGAAGAGGATGGCGGCAGCGGTATGGGCTATCTTGCCCACTGTATCGCCATGGAAGAGATCTCTCGGGCCAGTGCATCGGTAGCGCTCTCTTACGGCGCCCACTCCAATCTGTGTGTTAACCAGATCAAGATCAACGCCACTCCTGAACAGAAAGCCAAGTATCTCCCCAAGCTGATCAGCGGCGACCACGTGGGCGCTTTGGCAATGTCGGAGCCCGGCGCTGGCTCCGATGTGGTCTCGATGCAGCTGCGCGCCAAGCAGAATGGCGACCACTACATTCTTAACGGCAATAAAATGTGGATCACCAACGGCCCGGATGCGGATGTGCTGGTGGTCTACGCCAAGACCGATCCCGACGCCGGTTCCAAAGGCATCACCGCCTTTATTATCGAAAAAGGTATGCCCGGTTTCTCTACCGCCCAAAAGCTCGACAAGCTCGGCATGCGCGGTTCCAACACCTGTGAACTGGTATTCCAGGATTGCGCCGTTCCCGCTGAAAATATTCTCGGTGGGGAAGGCAAAGGGGTACGCGTACTCATGAGTGGCTTGGATTACGAGCGCACCGTGCTAGCCGCTGGCCCAATCGGCATTATGCAGGCCGCCATGGATGTGGTGATGCCCTATATCCATGAGCGTAAGCAGTTCAACCAGTCGATTGGTGAGTTCCAACTGGTGCAGGGCAAAGTGGCGGATATGTACACCACCCTGAACGCTTGCCGTGCCTATCTTTATGCTGTGGCGGGTGCCTGTGATCGTGGCCAAACTTCACGTAAAGACGCCGCCGGTGTGATTCTCTACTGCGCCGAAAAAGCCACTCAAGTAGCGCTGGATTCCATTCAGCTGCTCGGCGGCAACGGGTACATCAATGAATACCCCACCGGGCGCCTGCTGCGCGACGCCAAGCTGTATGAGATCGGCGCGGGCACCAGCGAGATTCGGCGGATGCTGATTGGCCGCGAACTGTTCACTGAAACCCTTTAACAAAAATCAGCAAGGTCGCGCCATGAGCACTGTTAATAGCCAAGTCAATCCGCGCAGCGATGTGTTTCAAGCCAATGAAGCCTCAATGCTGGGTGAAGTGAACAAACTGCGTAAGCTGACCGCTGCCGTCGCCCAAGGCGGCGGCAGCAAAGCCCGCGAGCGCCACGAAAGCCGCGGCAAGCTGTTTGTACGCGACCGCATCGATCACTTGATCGATGAAGGTTCGCCGTTTTTAGAGTTTTCCGCCCTTGCGGCCCACAACATATACGATAGCGAGATCCCTGCCGCTGGCGTGGTCACCGGCATTGGCCGCGTGTCCGGCGTCGAGTGCGTGATTGTCGCTAACGATGCAACGGTCAAAGGCGGCACTTACTTTCCGCTAACGGTTAAAAAGCATATTCGCGCCCAGGAGATTGCCCGCAAGCATCGTCTGCCGTGCATTTATCTGGTCGATTCCGGCGGCGCCTTTTTGCCTATGCAAGATGACGTGTTTCCCGACCGTTATCACTTCGGGCGTATCTTCTACAATCAGGCGACCATGTCGGCCGAAGGCATTCCGCAAATTGCCGTGGTGATGGGCTCCTGCACCGCGGGCGGCGCCTACGTGCCTGCCATGGCGGATGAATCCATCATCGTTAAAGAGCAGGGCACGATTTTTCTCGGTGGCCCGCCGTTGGTAAAAGCTGCCACCGGTGAAAGCATCAGCGCTGAAGACCTGGGCGGTGCGGATGTGCATGCCAAAGTCAGCGGCGTTGCCGACCACTACGCAGAAAATGACGCTCATGCGCTCCAGCTTGCCCGCGCCTGCGTATCGCGGCTGAACTGGCAGAAGCGCGGGAAGCTCGCCATGCAGGCGCCTAAGCCGCCCAAACTCGATCCTTCCGAGCTGTATGGCATTGTCGGCACCGACCTGAAAAAGCCCTACGACGTGCGCGAAGTCATCGGCCGTATCGTCGACGACTCCGACTTTGACGAATTTAAGCGCTACTACGGCGAAACCCTGGTCACTGGCTTTGCCCATATTCATGGCTATCCAGTGGGCATCGTGGCCAACAACGGCGTGCTGTTTTCCGAAAGTGCCGTGAAAGGCGCACACTTTATTGAGCTATGCGCCCAGCGCAAGATTCCGCTGATCTTCCTGCAGAACATCACCGGCTTTATGGTTGGCTCCAAGTACGAGCACGAAGGCATTGCCAAGCACGGCGCCAAACTGGTCACCGCCGTAGCCTGTGCCAAGGTGCCCAAATATACCGTACTGATCGGCGGCAGCTTTGGCGCGGGCAACTACGGTATGTGTGGTCGTGCTTATGATCCCAACCTGCTGTTTATGTGGCCCAACGCGCGTATTTCCGTCATGGGTGGCGAACAGGCGGCGGGCGTTCTGGCCCAGGTTAAGCGCGAGCAGCATGAGCGCGAGGGCCGTGAGTGGAGTAAAGAGGAAGAAGAAGCCTTTAAGCAGCCCACCCGCGAGCAGTACGAGCATCAGGGCCACCCCTACTACGCCAGCGCCCGCTTGTGGGACGACGGCGTGATTGATCCGCTGCAAACCCGCGATGTGCTGGGGCTTTCTCTAGCCGCTGCGATGAATGCCGAAGTTGAAGAGACACGCTTCGGCGTGTTCCGGATGTAAGGGGGCAATCACCATGGCTTACTCAACGCTGATGATAGAAGAGGGCGTAGCGCGTCTGACGCTAAACCGCCCCGACGTACATAACGCCTTTGACGATAGTTTGATCGCCGAGCTGAATGAACACCTCAACCAGTTGCACACCCTGGCTGAAGCGGGAGACGTGCGCGTGGTGGTGCTGGGTTCGGAAGGCAAGAGCTTCTCCGCGGGTGCCGATTTAAACTGGATGAAGCGTATGGTCGATTACGACCTGGAAGATAACCTCGCCGATTCCCGTAAGCTTGCCGCGCTGATGCACGGCCTGGATACGCTGCCCTGCCCTACCGTCTGCCGTGTGCAAGGCGCAGCCTTTGGCGGCGCAGTGGGCTTGGCCGCTTGCTGCGATGTGGTAATCGCCTCGGGTAAAGCCAAATTCTGCCTTTCGGAAGTCAAAATTGGCCTTTCGCCCGCGGTCATCAGCCCTTACGTGCAGCGTGCCCTGGGCGAGAGACAGATGCGCCGCTATGCGTTAACCGCTGAAGTAATGGACGCCGAAATAGCGCTCGCGCTGGGTTTAGTCCATCTGGTGGTGGAGCACGATAAGTTAGACGACGAGGTGGACGCCATGCTGGCTACCCTATTAGCCGGCTCGCCCCAAGCCCAACGTACCACCAAGTCGCTAATGGCCACGGTCGCTCAAGCCCCTGACAGTGACGCCACTCGCGAGCATACCTGCCAAGTTATCGCCAAGCTGCGGGTAAGCCAAGAGGGCCAAGAGGGTTTATCCAGCTTCTTTGAAAAGCGCCGCCCCGTTTGGGCCGATTCTAATAACACACCCCACGCTTCGGAGCGTCGCTCATGAGTCATTCACCCCCTATTGAAAAAAACGAAAGAGCCGAAAACGCCGCTCGCACGACGCCTTTTGACACCCTGCTGGTCGCCAACCGCGGTGAAATCGCCTGCCGCGTTATGCGCACTGCCCGCCGCATGGGACTGAAAACCGTCGCGGTTTACTCCGACGCTGATGCCAGTGCACGCCACGTACGTGAAGCCGACGAGGCCGTGCGCCTAGGCCCTGCCGCCGCGCGGGAAAGCTATCTTAATATCGATGCGGTGATCGAAGCTGCCAAGCGTACCGGCACCGGCGCTATTCACCCCGGCTACGGTTTTCTTTCCGAAAACGGCACCTTCGTCAAAGCCCTTGAAGAAGCGGGCATTACCTTTGTCGGCCCGCCTGCGTCGGCGATTGCCGCCATGGGCGACAAATCCGCCGCCAAAGCGCGTATGGCCAACGCCGGTGTACCGCTGGTGCCTGGCTATCACGGTGATAATCAGGACGACGCTCTGCTCCGCGATGAAGCCGACAAAATTGGCTACCCGGTCATGCTCAAAGCCAGCGCGGGTGGCGGTGGTAAAGGCATGCGCGTTGTCGAATCAGGTGATGGTTTCCAGGCCGCGCTAGACGGCTGCCGCCGTGAGTCTAAAGCCGCCTTCGGCGACGATCGCATGCTGATCGAGAAATACCTGGTGCAGCCGCGCCATGTGGAAGTGCAGGTATTCTGCGACCGCCACGGCAACGGCGTTTATTTGTTTGAGCGGGATTGCAGCGTTCAGCGCCGCCACCAAAAAGTCATTGAAGAAGCCCCCGCCCCCGGCATGACGGCGGAGCTACGTAGCGCTATGGGCGATGCCGCGGTACGCGCCGCCCAGGAGATCGGCTACGTGGGCGCGGGAACCGTCGAGTTTCTTTTAGACATTGATGGTTCGTTCTACTTTATGGAGATGAACACGCGCCTCCAGGTCGAGCACCCGGTCACCGAGATGATCACTGGCCAGGATTTGGTCGAGTGGCAGCTACGCGTGGCCATGGGCGAACCGCTCCCTTACACCCAAGATGAGCTGACGATTACCGGCCATAGCTTTGAAGCGCGTATTTACGCCGAAGACCCGGACCAGGATTTCCTACCCGCTACCGGCCTGCTCACCCGCTTCGCACTCGACTTAGAAGGTGCTGGTCTAAGCGGCGATCAGGTGCGCTTGGACAGCGGCGTGGAGAGCGGCGACACGGTGTCGATGCACTACGACCCCATGCTCGCCAAGCTGATCGTTCACGGTGCCGACCGCGATGCAGCGCTGGCCACGCTTAACCGTGCCTTAGCGGCGTTGGATGTACAGGGTGTGGTCACCAACCGCGCCTTCTTAATGCGACTGGCAACACATCCCGGCTTTAAGAACGTGGAGCTGGATACGCGCTTTATCGAGCGCAACGAAGCGACGCTGTTTGCCGCCCGCACTTACAGCATGGAAGCGTACGCGAGTGCCGCGCTGATTGGCCTGAATCAACTTGCTCAGGAGTGCGAAAGCGACTCGCCCTGGGATCGCCACGACGGCTTCCGCCTCAACGCGCCGCATACCATTCGCATTGCGCTCTGCGACCCTTCAAGTGCGCAAGCGCCGGATAGCGATGAAGCGGTAGTGATCGTTGAAGGTAAACGCAGCGCGGGTGAATCGCTGTGGAACCTCACCATTGGCGACGAAACGCTAACCGCCAGCCTGCAGCCGCTTACTGGCGATGCAGTCGCCGTTACCTTGAATGGCCACCGACGCCGCCTGCAGGCGCGCCGCGATGGTCATGTGGTCGTAATGGCCGACCCAAGCGGCGAAACCCGCTTATTCTGGCGGCGCATAGATGCTATCGATCACGGCCACCACGAAGCTGAGTCGACCCTCACGGCCCCCATGAACGGCACGGTGGTTGCTCTGCTGGTGGAGCCAGGGGTTGTCGTCGAAAAAGGCATGCCGCTGATGGTGATGGAAGCCATGAAAATGGAGCACACCATGAACGCCCCCGCCGATGGCAGCGTGGAGACGTTCCACTTCCAGGCCGGCGACACCGTTAGCCAAGGCGCCGTACTGCTCGACTTTGCAGCCAACGAATAGGAGTCACTGCTCATGCCACTGCCTAGCTCCGTTAAGCTGTTTGAAATGGCCCCTCGCGACGGCTTGCAAAACGAGCCGGGGGGAATAGTACCCACGGCGACCAAAATTGCCCTGATTGAGCGGCTTGCCAAAGCGGGTATCAGCTATATTGAAGCCGCCAGCTTTGTATCACCCAAGTGGGTGCCACAAATGGGCGACGCCGTTGAGGTAATGGGTGGCATTAACCGCCAGCCTGGCGTGGTCTATTCGGCATTAACGCCCAATCTAAAAGGGCTGGAAAACGCCCTAACCGTGGGGGTTGAAGAGGTCGCGGTATTTGGTGCGGCGTCTGAAGCCTTCTCGCAAAAGAACATCAATTGCTCGATTGCCGAGTCACTGGCTCGCTTTGAGCCTGTGCTAAAGCGCGCCGGGGATGCCGGCGTACGCGTGCGCGGCTATGTTTCGTGCGTATTGGGCTGCCCCTACGAAGGCGAAATCGCGCCAGCCAAAGTGGCTGAAGTGGCCAAGGCGCTTTATGAGATGGGCTGCTATGAGGTGTCCCTGGGCGACACCATTGGCGTGGGCACGCCGCTGGCCACTAAACGCATGATTGAGGCAACTCGCCAGCAGGTACCCGTTGAGTTTTTGGCCGCCCACTTCCATGACACCTACGGCATGGCGCTGGCTAATTTATACGCTGTGATGGAAGAGGGTGTTAGCGTTATCGACGCTGCCGCCGCAGGTTTGGGCGGCTGCCCCTACGCCAAGGGCGCTTCCGGCAATGTAGCCACTGAAGACGTGCTCTATCTGCTTGAAGGGCTAGGCATTGAAACGGGCATTGACCTGCAGGCGGTGATTGATACCGGCTACTGGATCACCAACGAGCTAGGCCGCAAGCCAAGTTCCAAAGTGGCCCTGGCAAAAGGCCCTAGTCATTGAAATCAGAAGTGAATAATAAAAATTAAAAACAGCTAATTATCCTCTGCCTTCCCGCTCGGACAAGAAAAAATATTGGAGAGATACACCATGGCATCACCTGCTCTTACCCAACCCAGCTACTCCAGCAGCATGGCGGACAAGCCGCTTCTTGGCATGACGATTGGCGATAAATTCGACCAGATAGCGACGCAATATGCCGATAACGATGCGTTAATTGTGCTGCATCAGAACATTCACTGGAGCTATCGTCAGCTCCAGGAAGAGGTCAACCGCTGCGCCCGTGCCCTGCTCTCCATCGGCGTTAACAAAGGCGACCGAGTGGCCATTTGGGCTCCCAACTGCAGCGAATGGACGTTAACGCAGTTTGCCACCGCCAAAATCGGTGCCATCCTGGTCAACATTAATCCCTCTTACCGTACCCATGAGCTGGAGTACGCGCTAAACCAATCCGGCGCGCGTTTCCTGGTCACCGCTAATAGTTTCAAAAGCTCCGATTACAGCGCTATGCTGTATGAATTGGCGCCAGAACTTAACACTTGCACTGAAGGCGAACTCAAGTCGCCAAAACTGCCCGATCTTGAGTGCATTATTAACTTGAGCAGTGAAAAACTGAGCGGGATGTGGCGCTGGTCTGACCTGATGAACGAAGCCAGCAAGGTTAGCCAAACCGACGTTGATGACTTGCAAGCAACGCTGCAGTTTGATGACGCGATCAATATTCAGTACACCTCTGGCACCACAGGCTTTCCTAAAGGCGCGACCCTTTCCCACCACAATATTCTCAATAACGGCTTTTTTGTGGCGGAGAGCATGGGCTTTACCAGCGAAGACCGTTTGGTCATTCCAGTGCCGCTTTACCACTGCTTTGGAATGGTCATGGGAAACCTGGGCTGTATGACCCACGGCGCGACCATGATCTACCCGGATGAAGGCTTTGATCCCGGCAAAGTGCTCAAGGCGGTGCACGAGCAGAAAGCCACCTCGCTTTACGGCGTACCCACCATGTTTATCGCCGAGCTTGATCACCCAGATTTCCCTGGCACCGATCTCTCTTCACTGCGCACCGGCATTATGGCGGGCTCGATCTGCCCCGCTGAAATCATGAAGCAGGTCATCAGTAAGATGAACATGAAGGGCGTGCAGATTGCCTACGGCATGACGGAAACCAGCCCGGTATCTACCCAGACCGGCGCCGACGACAGCATTGAGAAGCGCGTTTCCACCGTGGGTCGCACCCAACCGCATCTGGAAAATAAAATCGTCGACCCCGGCAACGGCGGCATTCTCCCCCGCGGTGAAATTGGCGAGCTGTGTACCCGCGGCTATAGCGTCATGCTGAAGTACTGGAACAACGATAAAGCTACCGCTGAAGCCATTGATGAAGCGGGCTGGATGCACACCGGCGACTTGGCCACCATGGATGAAGAGGGCTACATCCAGATAGTGGGCCGGATTAAAGATATGGTGATACGCGGTGGTGAGAACGTTTATCCCAAGGAGATCGAGGAGTTTCTTTACGCCCACCCGGCGATTTCAGAAGTACAGGTCACCGGCGTGCCGGATAAGAAGTACGGTGAAGAGCTGATTGCCTGGGTAAAACTCAACAGCACCGCGGGTGAAGTGACGGGTGAAGAGCTGCGCGAGTACTGCAAAGGCAAGATTACTCACTTCAAAATTCCGCGTTACTTTAAGTTTGTTGACGAATTCCCGATGACCGTCACCGGCAAAATTCAGAAATTCAAAATGCGCGAGATTTCCATTCAGGAGCTAGGTTTAGATCAAGAGTCATAACGCACAATGACCAACCCCAACCGTTTAGCGGATCACTATCAGCGCGCCCTGCGCGCTGATGAAGTATTGGCGCAAATTGACGCCCACTACCCCGCTGGCCCCACGCTGCATCAACTGGCCCCCTTGGATCAGCTACATATCGGCGGCGTGGCGGCCTCCAGTCGGCTGCTTGAACGGCTTAACCCTGACGCCCACTGCAAAGTGCTTGATATCGGCGCTGGGCTAGGTGGGCTGATGCGCCTGGGGGCCTCACTTGGCTTTCAGATGACAGGGCTGGATATTACCCACGGCTTCAGTGCACTGAACAAAGCGCTGAGCTCAAGGGTTACCCAGCCTGACTCGATACCTCTAACCTGGGTAACGGGTAACGCGAGCGCTCTGCCCTTTGCCGATAACGGCTTTGATGCCGTGCTATTTCAGCATAGCCTACTCAATATGCCCGATGCTGCCAGGGTCATCGCAGAGAGCCGCCGAGTTCTGCGCCCTGGTGGGCAGCTAGTGATGCATGAAGTCGTCAGCGGCCCCAACATGGCGCAACTTCGCTACCCGGTGCCGTGGGCATCCTCTTCCGAGCACTCTCATCTAATGACCACTGCGGAGCTGACTCGATTGCTGGAAACAGCCGGTTTTCGACTTGAACACATGGAAGACTGGAGCAAAATAGCTTTGGAGTGGCGCCAGCGACAGCGACAAAAAGAGCAGACGCCCCGACAAGCGGTGCTGTCACCCCAATGGGTATTTGGCGAACGCTTTATTAACATGGGTAAAAATTTAGTCGACAACCTAGCTCAGGGCGCAATTAAAGTGGTGGAAATCCAAGCCAGTTGCTAGTCTGAATGGGATAGCTTTTTTCTCCCTATCCATGTTCGCCCTATCTATGGGTAGACGACAATAGGTGTATGCAAAATGCCAATCAAACGCTTGGCAAGCACCCTGCTCTGCTGCTCTGTTCCTTGGTTTAGCAGCTACGCCGACGATACCCCGCCGGTAATGGCCTATACCGCACCCAATAGCGAACTCATGCAGTTGGATAACGGCGTTATCCTGGAAGGCAGCGATCTCCAAAGCCTTGATAACTATACCAGCGGCTTTCGAGTGACCGCTGGATTCAGCCCCTGGCGACTCCCCCAGCTCGATATCGGCGCTGAAATCGCCTACCGGGAAAGCGACGAAATTCCCACTTCCTCCAGTGTCAATCCGTTGATTATGGATACGCTGAGTTTGGGCGGTGCCCTTGTTGCAGGTGTTCGCATGGGCGCCTTCAGCGTCTATGCGAAGTCCGGCATCACGGAATGGCGTGGTGAAAGCGACCTGGAAGGCGCCGATGAGAGTGGCACTGCATTTCTGCAAGGTTTCGGCGCCACGGTGACGATCAACCGACTTGTCAGCCGCCTAGAGTACGAACGCATCGACGCCCCAACGCTTAGCCATCTCAATATGCTAAGCGCCTCGTTGCATATTCCCTTTTAAACGTTATCGCGATCCTGCTCTGGCGGTGTCCAGATCGGCACATCTTCCCGTTGCGGCTCGGGCCAATCCTGCTGCATGGCGCTATTCAATGACTCTTCCAGCTTCATAAACAGCTCACCGTAGCGTGGGCTGAAGCTGATGCCCTCTTCGATCTCTTTCCAGGCCTCAAACAGTTCATCCTCATGGGCATCTTCATTCTGTACAAACGCCCAGGTCATCTGCTTAGCTCGCATGGGGTGCACGCCCATGGCTGTGAGCGCGTGCCCGCCCAGCTCCAGCGCTGAATGATAGGTTTCACTGATCACGTCGTCGGCACCCGCGTCACGTAGCTGATAGCCATGCCCACGGTCGAATGCACGGGCCAGCACCCACACTTGTGGGTAGGCATGCTTAACATGCTTAACCATCTGCACGGCACGCTCACGGTCGTCTAGCGCGATAACCAGTAGTCGGGCGTGCTCGATCCCTGCGGTCTCTAGCAAGTCGGAGCGACTGGCATCGCCAAAGTAGCTTTTGATGTTAATTTTGCGCAGGTTCTCGATCTGCTCGATCTCCAGATCCAGCGCCACGATGGGAATATTATTGGCGCGCAGCAAGCGGCAGATAATTTGTCCAAACCGCCCTACGCCCGCAACGATGACGGGTGCCTGCTCCTCAATAGCATCGGCTTCGCGATCATCGTTTTTAGCAATAAGGTAGCGCGGCAGAACCAGCCGATCATAGGCTATAAACAGCAGCGGGGTTAAAAACATCGATAGCGCCACGACTAACGAAAGCACCTGGGAGATATCGGTAGGAATCACATTGCTTTGAACGCTGTAGGTCAGCAGCACAAAGCCGAATTCACCGGCTTGGGCAAGGCTTAAAGTGAATAGCCAGCCGTTACTACCATGCACTCGAAACAGCAGCGCTAAGCCCAGCAGAATCACACCTTTAACAACGATAACCGCCAAGCCTAGCGATAGCACCGTGCCCCATTCCGCGGCTAACACCGAGAAGTTGATACCTGCCCCTACGGTAATAAAAAACAGCCCCAGCAGCAGTCCTTTAAAGGGCTCAATATTGGCTTCCAGCTCGTGCTTAAATTCACTGTTGGCGAGCACCACGCCCGCCAGGAAGGCCCCCAGGGCGGGGGATAAATTGACCACACTCATCAGGGCGGCGATGCCAATCACCAGCATCAACGCTGTAGCGGTAAACACTTCACGCAGGCCAGAGCCAATTACATAGCGAAACAGCAGCGGCATTAAGTAGTAGCCGCCAGCGATAACACTCACGATGGCACCCACGACCACTAAGGCGTGCGCCCAGCCGGGCAAGTGGGCTACCAGGCTTAAGCTGGCGTGGCCATCATCACCGCCCGCCCCCATTAATTCAGGCAGCGCCAGCAGCGGGATCAGCGCCAGCATGGGGATCACCGCAATATCCTGAAACAGCAGCACCGAGAAAGCGCTGCGCCCACCCTCCGTTTTGGCGAGCCCCTTTTCATTCAGTGTTTGCAGCACAATCGCCGTGGAAGAGAGCGCAAAAATCAGCCCCACCGCCAGGGCGGTTTGCCACACAAGCCCCAGCCACCAGGCAATAGCAGTACCAGCGGCCGCCGTTAGCACAACCTGAAGCCCACCTAGCCCAATCAGCCGAACCCGCATCGCCCAGAGCCCCTTGGGATCAAGCTCCATGCCAACCAAAAATAGCATCATCACTACGCCAAACTCGGCAAAGTGCTGAATGGTGGTGGTCTCCTGCCCCACCAGCCCCAGGATTGGCCCAATCACTACCCCGGCGACCAAGTAACCCAGCACCGACCCCAGGCCAAAACGCTTGGCCAGAGGTACCGCGATCACCGCGGCAACAAGATAAATAAAGGCTTGAATGAAATAACTAGTCATCGGTTTCCCTTAAATTGACAGGCGCTGCTTGACTTCCCAGAGCAATCAGGTAGCGTACTAGTACGTTAGTACATCACTAATTACTCGGTAGCGAACTATGCCTTCAAACGGCCACTATCAGGCTGAGCTAATCGACCACCTACTCTCCATTGATTCACCTGAAGCAATGGATAGAGCGCTGGCGAGCCTGCTAACGCCAGCAGAGTACCAAGAAATCAGTAAACGCCTACAAATTTTTAAGCTGCTGCGTGAAGGTGTGCCCCACCGCAAAATTGCCGAAACCCTGGGCGTGGGCATCGCTACGGTTTCGCGGGGTTCCCGCGCGCTGACCACGTTACCCTCTTCAAGCCCTTCTTCACGGAATGATGCATCATGACCACTGCCAATACACATGCCTCGTCAGGCCCGCAGCCATTTACGCTGCCACGCAAACCTCACTATGTGACCTTGGCGGCGGACTGCGACTTCTTTGCCCTGTTTCAAAAAATCGAGCGTCGGTTTGATACCTGCTACATGCTGGAGTCTCTGGGCGAAGATAGCCATATGGCGCGCCACTCGATCATTGGCTTCGACCCCGAGTACACGCTCTACGCCAACGGCAACACGCTGACCATTGAAGACCGCGACGGGAATACCAACCATTACCCGAGCGATAACCCTTATGAGCTTCTACGCAGCCTGATCCCGCAGAATATTATTTCGCGTAAATACGCTGGCGGGCTAAGCGGTTATCTCGGTTACGATGCCATGCAGTACTTCGAGCCATCGCTTACCTTAAAAGCCAGCGATGATTTCGACACCTTCCGCTTTGGGCTTTACAAAGATGGCCTGATCCTCGACAAGATGACCGGGGAAGTCACCTACTTCTACTACGACAACAGCCGCTACGAGTTTCTGCAGACGCTGATCGACGCCGACGATGAGCCAGCAGGCCCACTGCAGATAACCGCCCTTGGCGACACCATGAGCCAGGCAGAACACGCTGAGGCGGTGGCCAAGGTGAAGCAGGATATTATCGACGGCAAAGTGTTCCAGTGCGAAGTCGGCTTTAAAAAACGCTTCAGTATTAAAGGCGATTCCCTGGCGCTCTATGACCAGCTACGCACCATCAACCCGTCGCCGCAGATGTACTACGTCAAATTTGGCGAACAGAAGCTGATCGGCGCAAGCCCGGAGCTTTTGTTCCGGCTACGCCAGGGCGAGATGGAAACCTTCCCTCTGGCGGGTACCACTACCCGGGGTCAGACGCCCCAAGAAGATACCCAACTCGCCCGGGCGCTGCTCAACGACCCCAAAGAGATCGCCGAGCACAATATGATCGTGGATCTACACCGCAACGATATTGGCCGGGTGGCGCAGTTTGGCACGGTGAAAGTGCGCAGCCTGATGGATATCAAGCGCTTTAGCCACGTGCAGCATATTTCCAGCGAGATCGTCGGCATTATCGCAGAAGGCGAAGATATGTTTACCGCGCTGGCCAGCAACTTCCCCGCGGGCACCCTCACCGGCGCACCCAAAATCGAAGCGATGAAAATCATCGATGATCTTGAAACCGACGGCCGCGGCCCCTACGGCGGCGCAGTGGGCCAATTCTCGTTTAACGGCGACTGCACCTTTGCGATTCCCATTCGCACCGTGTTTGTGAATGGCGAGCGCGCCTATGTGCAAACCTGTGGTGGCAATGTGTTTGATAGCAACGCTGAAGATGAGTATGAAGAGATTCGCCGCAAGTTTGCCGGTACGCGCAAAGCCCTTGCCCCCTTTATGGAGACGGACATGGAGAGCCCAGCATGAAGGTACTTATTATCGATAATTACGACTCCTTCACTTATAACCTCTACCAGTTTATTGGTGAGATTCTGACCACGGAGAAGAATCGCGGCGGGCTGGCCAATTTTGAGATTATCGTTAAGCGCAATAATCAGATCGATTTCAACGCCATCGAAGCCATGGCACCGGATCGCATTATTATCTCTCCCGGCCCCGGCTCGCCGGATGACCCGCGCTACTTTGGCGTGTGTGCCGAAGTCATCGAGAAGCTAGGCAAAACCACACCGCTGCTGGGAGTGTGCCTGGGTATGCAGGGCATTGTGCATGTGTTTGGCGGCAAGGTAGTGAAGGCGCCGCTGCCGATGCACGGCAAAATCAGCCCCATCAACCATAATAACGCATCGGTGTTTAATGGCGTGCCCGACCAGCTTGAGGTCATGCGCTACCACTCGCTAATCGCCGATGCGACCACCCTGCCCGATTGCCTGGAAGTGACCGCTACCGTGGGCGCACTTGAGGCGAATAACTTTGAGCAGCGCAGCCGCTGGCAGGCGTTGGGTGAATTCGAACTGATGGGGGTTAAGCATCGGGAGTACCCGATTCACGGCATCCAGTTCCACCCGGAATCGTTTGCCACCGAGGGCGGTAAAGAGCTAATCGCTAATTTTCTTTTCGCGCCCAACGATCACACCACAGCGTAGGCACCAAGCATAGGGTGGCTAAACGTGTGGCTAAATGAGACTCAATGAAACCGTTAGCCACCCTGCACAGGCCAGATTTACGACAACCGTCAGCCAGAACGTAACTTGAAAGGCGGTTTTCTGGGTTTTATGCCGCAGTTGCTGTTGGGCCAGTAGCGCACCCGGCCAGCCCCCTACTAACCCAAGCAGATGTAGCGACTTTTCACTTACCCGACGGCGGTTTTTAATGGCCGCCTTTTTGTCGATAGCGTAAGTGATATAAGCGATAACGCTAATCAAAGCGTAAAAGGCGACGATTGGAATCACAGTGAAGACTCTTGAAGGGTTAGGAGCTACTTGCGTCGCTGAGAAGGTTTGCCGCCCACCGCTGGCTTGCCGCGGCCTTTACCCACGGGCTTACCTTTAGCACCAGGCTTGCTTTTAACACCGGGCTTGCCGGGGGCTTTACCTTTGGGGTGCGGTTTACCGGCACTGCCCTTCGGGCCGGTACTGACTTTTCCGCTGGCAGCTTTTTTACCTTTGGGAAGCGGTTTAGCTCCGGCGGCCTTGGCACCAGCCGACTTCGCGCCGACTTTGGCCGGGCGCCCTTTCGCAGCGGGCGGCTTTGCCTTTCCTGCGCCCGAGCTGTAGTTGGGTCTTTCCGGCTTAGCTTTACTTTTCTTCTCGGGTGCAGCCTCTGAGCGTTCCGTTAGCGCGATAATGGTATCGATCTCTTTGGCAGTCAGATCGCGCCAGTCGCCCAGGGCCAAGCCTTTGAGCGGCACATTCATAATGCGCGTACGAATAAGCTGGGTAACCTCGTAGCCGAAGTATTCGCACATACGGCGAATTTGCCGATTGAGCCCCTGCACCAGCGTGATGGTGAACACAAAGGTGGACTCTTTTTGTACCTTGCAGCGTTTGGTCACCTTGCCAAGAATCGGCACGCCGCTCTGCATGCCGTCAATAAATTCGTCGGTGATCGGCTTGTTCACCGTCACCTGGTACTCTTTTTCGTGGTTGTTATTGGCGCGCAGAATCTTATTAACCAGATCGCCGTTATTGGTTAAAAAAATCAGCCCCTGGGAGTCTTTATCGAGCCGCCCAATGGGAAAAATACGCACGCCATGCTTCACAAACTCAACGATATTGTCCTTTTCGCTGGATTCGGTGGTACTGACAATGCCCACCGGTTTGTTCAGCGCAATAAGAACTAAATCTTCCTCTTCCTGAGGCTCGATCTCCTGACCGTTGACCTTAACTAAGTCACCCGCCACCACCTGATCACCGGTGGTCGCGCGGCGACCGTTAATCCACACGTTGCCCTGCTCCACAAAACGGTCGGCTTCACGACGAGAGCACATCCCGCTCTCGCTAATGTATTTATTGATACGGGTAGATTTTCGAAACGACATAAAACGCCACGTGGCTAAAAGAGGATAAGCAAACAGTTAAAAAGAGGAGCCGGGCTCCTTTAAGAAGGCCAGCTCCTCGTCGGTAGAGTCCCGACCCAACAAAGCATTGCGGTGCGGGTAGCGCCCAAAGCGATCAATAATCGCCTTATGGCGCACTTCAAAGTCGTAGTTATTCTCTAACCCCGGCTGGTTAAACAGCTCCATCGCCACTTCATGGATGGCCGCTGACTCGCTATGCATATAGGGCATATACACAAATGCCCGCTGCTGACTAGTTAGTTCGGCGTCAGCACTAGCGGACACCGCCTCCTGGGCTAGTACTAGCGCTAAGGCATCGGTGGCAAAGGCGCGGGCGTCGTCGCGGTAGATGTTGCGCGAGAACTGATCCAGCACAATGATTTCCGCAAGCCGCCCTTGGACGGTTTCACGCCATGCGTAACATTCGCACCGCGCGGCTTGGGCATGCAGTGCGCCAAACCGCTGCGAGATTGTACGATCCATTTCAGGGTCTTTTTTAAACCACTGAGCAGGCGTCAAGGCTTCAAACCAAAAGTCGAGTACCGCTTGAGCATCTGAGGACATTGACGCCTCCTAGTCATTAAATATGGTTATGTCTAGCCGGTATTACGCAATCCCGCCGCAATGCCTGCCATGGTCACCATCAACGCCCGGGAAAGATCGGCGCTGATCGCCCCATCGGCGTCGCGGTTTCGCTGCAGCAGCTCCGCCTGCAAACCATGCAGCGGATCGATGTAGGGGTTGCGCACATCGATTGCCTGGCGAATCAGCGGCGTGTTCTCCAGCAGCTTCTCCTGCTGAAGAATATCCAGCACGGCTTCTTCTAGGGACGCGAAGCGCTGGCGTAACTTTTTACCCAATGCCTTCAGCGAGGGCTCGTCGACCAAGCGGTGCTCGTAGTAAGCGGCAATGGCGACATCGGCTTTGGCCAGCAGCATCTCCAGCATGTCCAGGTAGGTGCCAAAGAACGGCCATTCATTGCGCATCTCTTGCAGCACATCGCGACCGCCGGGCTGCTCTAAACGCCGCGAGAAGGCTTCGCCGCTGCCCAGCCATGCGGGTAGCATCAGGCGAATCTGTGTCCAGGCGAAAATCCATGGAATGGCGCGCAGGGTTTCCACCCCGCCATCCTGGCGCCGCTTGGTGGGGCGTGAACCCAACGGCAGCCTACCCAATGCGCCTTCTGGTGTGACCGCGCGGAAATAAGGCACGAAGTCCGGGTCTTCACGCACCACGCCCACATAGGCACCATGCGCTACCTTGGCAAGCTGATCCATCTCTTCACGCCAGTGCGGTTCTGGCGCACGCGGTGGCAGCAGCGTGGCTTCCAGCACCGCACAGGCATAGATCTCCATGGAGCGTAGAGCAATATCGGGCTGGCCAAACTTGAAGCGAATCATCTCACCCTGCTCGGTCACCCGCAGGCTGCCGTTTACCGAGCCGGGGGGCTGGGAGAGTATCGCCGCGTGGGCCGGGCCGCCGCCACGGCCAACGGTGCCGCCGCGGCCGTGGAATAGGGTTAAATCGACGCCGTGTCGGTTACACACATTCACCAGCGACTCCTGAGCGCGATACTGCGCCCAGGCAGCGGCCAGCTGGCCGGCATCTTTTGCCGAATCCGAGTAGCCAATCATGACCTCCTGACGGTCATCGATCAGCGAACGGTAGCCCGGTATCGCCAGCAGCTGATCCACCACATCGCCTGCGTGATCCAGGTCGTTAAGGGTTTCAAACAGCGGTGCGATAGGTAGCGTTACCTGCCCTCCCACCTCTTTCATTAGCAGTGCCACGGTAAGCACGTCAGAGGGCTCAGCGGCCATGGAAATAATGTAAGTCCCCAGTGCTTCGGAATGCTCCTGGGCGATGACTTTAAACGTATCCAGCACTTCGCGGGACTCGGCAGAGCACTCCCAGCGGCGCGGAATCAGCGGGCGGCGTGAGGCCAGTTCGGCAAGTAGAAATTCCTGACGTTTGGCTTCGTCCCACTCCTGGTAGTGGCCCAGGCCCAGGGCGCTGGTCAGCTCTTCAATGACCTGGGCATGACGGCTGGCTTCTTGGCGTAGGTCGAGCTTGGTCAGCGTAACGCCAAACACCGCTACCCGACGCAGCGTATCCAGCAGCGCGCCGTTGGCAATGGTGTCGAGACCCACATCACACAGCGAGCGGTAACAGGCGAGCAGCGGTGAGTAGAGCTGATCGCGGGTTTCAATAATCGGCCCGCCATCGTAGTTACGCCCTTCAAGCTCGGCCTTGGCCCAATCACGGGTTGATTCCATCTTCGCCAGCAGCCGCTTCAGCACTTCGCGGTACGGCTCCGCTACATCGCCCGCTTCGGCCTTGAGCGCGCTATTGGCCTTCCACATGGAGAGCTCGGTTTTGAGCTGTTCAAGATCACGCAGATAGAGGTCGGCGGCCATCCAGCGGCCAAGCAGCAACACTTCACGGGTCACCCGGGCGGTCACGTTGGGGTTACCGTCGCGGTCACCGCCCATCCAGGAGGCGTAGCGTATCGGCGCGGCGTCCAGGGGCAGGCGTTCACCGGCGGTATCCAGCAGCAGGTTATCCAAATCTCTATGGAAATCTGGCACCGCCTGCCACAGGGAGTTTTCAATTACCGCAAAGCCCCACTTGGCCTCGTCCACCGGGGTGGGCCGCTCGTGGCGGATCTCGTCGGTATGCCACGCCTGGCTAATCAGCTCTTCCAGGCGCCCCTGGGCACGGGTGCCACGCTCCGGGTAATCTTCGGAGCTCTCAATGGCGGTTAAGCACTCATCGATAGCGTCATATTTTTGGATCAAGGTGCGGCGGATAACTTCGGTGGGGTGGGCGGTTAGCACCAGCTCGACGCGCATATTGGCGAGGGTCTCGACCAGTTTACGCGGTGAGTTGCCCGCCTGCTCGGCGCGCTGAAGAAGCTCCCCCAGTACCGGCTGGGAGCCGGGCTTGTAGTCCTCTACCCGGCGAAAGCGCGCCCGGTAGTGCTGTTCGGCAATGTTAGCGAGGTTTAAAAACTGGTTAAATGCCCGGGTGACCGGCAGTAGATCTTGCTCGGGCAGCTCACGCAGGTACTCGATCAATTCGCGCTGCTGCAGCGAATCTCCTTGCCGCCCGCGCTTGGCGTGGGCGCGAATGGTTTCAATTTTATCGACAAATGCTTGGCCCAAATCATCGGCAATGGTTCGCCCCAGGCTGTCGCCTAGAATACGCACGTTATCGCGCAGAGATTCGTGTAGGTCGTGACTCATTGGCATGGCCTCCTTGCAGGGGTCGCATCATTATTAGGTCAGGAATGGGTAGATTGTTTTTCTTCTGCTTTGGCTGCCTGCCAGTGGGCTTCCATTTCGTCTAGGGAAGCCTCTGTTAATGGTCGCTGGGCAGCGCTAAGCTCGCGCTCGACAAAACGAAAACGGCGCTCGAACTTGGCATTGGTAGCGCGCAGGCACTGTTCAGGGTCGGCATTTAGCGTGCGGGCAAGGTTGGTCACCGCAAACAGCAGATCGCCAACTTCTTCCTGGGCATGCTGTTGATCACCGGCGGCGAGCGCTTCTTCCACTTCCGCCAGCTCTTCACGAATTTTAGCCACCACGCCGCGAGCATCAGGCCAGTCAAAGCCTACCCGCGCCGCACGTTTGGACAGCTTGGCGGCGCGGCTGAGCGCAGGCAAGGTGCGCGGCACATCGTCGAGCACTGATGGGGTATCAACTGCCCTTTCGGCACGCTCTTCAGCTTTAAGAACCTCCCAGCGGCTGTTGACCTGCTGGGTTTGCACTTCTTCGGCGCTCACCCCCGGCGGGCGCCGCGAGGCCAGGGTGCCATCTGGGAAGACGTGCGGATGGCGGCGCAGCATCTTGGCGGTTAGCGTATCGACGATATCGGCAAAATCGAAGCGCTGCTCTTCCGCACCGAACTGTGCGTAGTAGACCACTTGAAAGAGCAGATCGCCCAGCTCGCCGGGCAGTTCGTCAAAAGCGCGTCGCTCAATGGCATCGGCCACCTCGTAGGCCTCTTCCAGGGTATGGGGCACAATGCTGTCCCAATTCTGCCGGAGATCCCAGGGGCAGCCCTGCTCCCGGTCGCGCAGCACCTGCATCAGGGTCAACAGGTCATCGATACCATGGCGCATTATGCTCCTCCCTTGCGAGCTTGTTGATCCGGGTCGGCATTGCGCAAGCGGCGCACTTCAGTGACGTTGGGCAACTGCTGGATGCGCGAGAACAACCGCCCCAGGGACTCAAGGCCGTCGACTTCCAGAGTAATACGCAGCCGGGCAATGCCTTCATCGGTATCGGTGAGCGTATTAACAGCAAGCACGTTGACTTTTTCATTACCCAGCAGGCCCGTAACATCGCGCAGGAGCCCGGAGCGATCCCAGGCCTGAATCTCGATGGTCACCGGATAGCGGGTTTGTGCGCGCTCGCCCCACTCCACTTCGATAATGCGCTGGGGTTCGTCCAGGCGCAATTGCAGAATATTACTGCAGTCCTGGCGGTGAACGGTGACGCCACGACCCTGGGTGATAAAGCCGATAATTGGCTCGCCGGGCACCGGACGGCAGCAGTTGGCCATACTGGTTTTAAGGTTGCCGACGCCGAGCACCGTGATATCGCTTTTGGTGGCTTTGCTGGATTGGCGCTTAGGCTTGGCGAGCAGGCGATCGAGCTGGTCTTGGTCATCGGTTTCACCAAACAGCTGCTGAGCCTGGTGCAGCACCTGGCCGATACGCAGGTCACCGGCGCCGATGGCGGCGTACATGTCCTCGGCGTTTTGGTAGTTGACCGCCTTAGCCAGCTTGGGCAAATCGAGACCCCCGACATCCAGGCGGCGCATTTCACGGTCAAACAGCACACGCCCCTCGTCCAGGTTTTGATCCCGTGCCTGATGTTTGAACCACGCCTGAATTTTGGCCCGCGCCCTCGAAGTGCGCACATAGCCCAGGCTGGGGTTTAACCAGTCGCGGCTTGGCCCACCCTTGGTGGCGGTAAGAATTTCTATCTGCTGGCCGGTCTTTAACTTGTAGGTGAGCGGCACAATGCGCCCATTAATCTTGGCGCCTCGGCAGCGGTGGCCAATTTCGGTATGCACCCGGTAGGCGAAGTCGATTGGGGTCGCGATCCGCGGCAGATCGATCACGTGGCCGTCGGGGGTGAAGACGTAAATACGGTCAGGCGCCACATCGCTAGAGAGCCCTTCGCGCAGATCGCCAAAGCCGCCCACTTCGTCCTGCCACTCCAGTACCTGACGCAACCAGGCAATTTTCTCTTCGTAGCTACGGCTTTTGGCGTTGGTATCATGGCCTTTGTAACGCCAGTGGGCGCAAACGCCCAGTTCCGCTTCGTCGTGCATGGCGAAGGTGCGAATCTGAATTTCGAGCACCTTGTTCTCTGGACCCATCACGGCGGTATGCAGCGACTGATAGCCGTTCTTTTTGGGGTTGGCGATATAGTCGTCAAACTCATTCGGCACGTGGTGCCAGCGCGAGTGAATAATCCCCAGCACGGTGTAGCAGTCCGCCACTTCCGGCACCAGAATACGCACCGCACGCACGTCATGAACTTGCGAAAAATCGATCCGCTTACGCTTCATTTTGCGCCAGATCGAGTAGATATGCTTGGCCCGCCCATCCACGTCGTAGCGGTGAATATGCTGGGCTTCCATCAAGCCTTTGATGGTTTCGACCACATCGTGGATATAGCGGTCGCGGTCAAGGCGCTTTTCTGCCAACAGCTTGGCAATCGCTTTGTACTCATCTTCATGCAAGTAGCGAAACGATAGATCTTCCAGCTCCCACTTGAGCTGACCGATACCCAAGCGGTGGGCCAGCGGCGCGTAAATATCGGCGACTTCCCGAGCCACCTGTAAACTTTTTTCCCGGGGAGCGTCTTTTACCTGGCGTAGTGCGCAGGTGCGTTCGGCAATTTTTATCAGCGCCACGCGCACATCGCCGACCATATTGACCAGCATCTTGCGCAGGTTTTCCTGCTGATTGTGTTGGCCCATGCCGTGGTCTGGTGCCAGCGGGTAGCTGATAGCGGCCATTTGCAGCACGCCATCAATCAGGCTGGCCACTTCTTCGCCAAAGCGCTTTGTCACGGACTCAAGGCTTAGCAGCCCTTCCCGCACCGCGCGGTAGAGAACGGCGGCCTCAAGCGTGGCTTGGTCCAGCTTTAACTCGCCAAGTATATCGGCCATTTCCAGACCCATGCGAAAGCTAGAACCTGGCGATAGCCATACGCGATGAGTGCGCGGGGCCTCAAGCTCCAGCTTCTCGGCGAGTTCACAGGCGTCGACTAAACGCTCCGGCTCACGTAAGCGCACATCCTCCTGCAGGCGCGTTAACCATTGTTGTATGTCCACCTTTCCGCTCGCAGTTAGCGGCTGGTCTTCACGCACTTTCACCATGACAATCACTCATCCTTTCAGGGAGACGGTCTCTACACGGCCGTCACCGTGGCTTGATGCGATGGGAAATATCTAGTCCCTGTACTCGAACAGCATCAGCGTTTCCATATGCGCAGTGTGAAGGAACATATCCGCCACTACTACTTGCTTGACCCGGTACCCCGCATGCACAAGGTGTGCCGCATCCCGGGCAAGCGTCGCCGGATCACAGGAAATATAGACCACCCTGGGCACCGGATGATGCGCCAGCGCCTGACAAATAATATCAGCGCCACTACGCGGCGGATCGAGCACCAGCGCATCACTATCACCATGAACAGTTAACAGCTCATTAACGCCAACAGCGTTGCTTAAATCAGCCTGCTGGCCGCTGACCATCAGTTGGTTACGCTTAGCATTAATGGCAATCCGCGCCACCATGGCGGGGTTACCTTCCACTGCATGGACCTCAGCACCCGCTGCCGCTATGGGTAGGCTGAAATTACCGATACCGGCAAACAGATCGAGCAGTTTTTGTCCTGACTTCGGCGCTAACCACTGGATGACCTGGTCGACCATTTGCTGGTTAACCGGGGCGTTGACCTGTAAAAAATCTCCCGGTGCAAAACTTAAGCTAAGCGGTGGTTGGCCGGTAACGGTTAGCGACTCTTCAAGCGCCGGCGCTGCGCCATGCCAGTGCAGAGTGGGGGTTTCACGCCCCAACCAGGTGCCCAGCGCCACACCCTGCTGCTGCGCAAAGGCTTGCCAGCGCTCGGCGTCCCCGGCGTGCTCTTTTAACTGACGAACCAACACGACCTGGGCAGTCGCCGTTGCCAATAGTTCGATATGCCCTACCTGGCGCGGCGCCTCTAACGTTCCCAGCAGCTCACGCAGAGGTGTTAACAGACGCTGTAAGGGATCAACCAACACCAGGCAGCGTTCAATATCTACCAGGCGGTGGCTATGGGCGGCACGAAAGCCAAGGCGCGTAGTGCCCTGGCTGTCGACTTTGACCCCCAGCCGCGCGCGGCGCCGATAGCCCTGATCGCTGCCTTGAATCGAGCCGATCTCGCCTAGCGTTATACCCTGGCGAGAAAACAGATCGCGCACCACTTCACGTTTATGGTCGCGCTGGGCTTCGACACTGAGGTGCTGCAGATCACAGCCGCCGCAGTGGCCGAAATGCGGGCAAGGCGGTGTGACGCGCTGCTCCGATGTCGTCAGCAGCGATTTGATATGCGCTTCGTCAAAGCGTTTGCGGGTGGTATGAATCGCCACGTCCACTTGCTCACCGGGCAGCGCCTGATCAACAAACACCGTTTTACCATTGGCGGAGTGGGCCACGCCGCGCCCATCATGAGCCAAACGTTCAATGACCAGCGGCGATGCATCCTCTACAGCGGAATGCGGAGCCTTACCACCCAGCGTACGCGCTAGCCCAGAGTGACCTGAAGCGGGCCTAGGCGGCCGCCGTTTTCCCAACATGGCCATAGTTATACTCCTGGGGCAAATAGGCCAGTGGAAAGATAGCGGTCACCACGGTCGCAGACGATAAACACAATCACCGCATTTTCGGTTTGCTCAGCGATGCGTAACGCACCGGCTAAGCTGCCCCCCGATGAAACCCCAGCCAGAATACCCTCTTCACGGGCGAGACGGCGCATATGCTCTTCGGCCTCTTGCTGACCAATATCGAGGGTGACATCCACCCGTGGTGCTTCGAAAATAGCCGGCAGGTACGCTTCTGGCCAACGCCGTATGCCGGGAATACTGGCGCCATCAGCGGGCTGTAAACCGACAATTTGAATGGCTGGGTTTTGCTCTTTTAAATAGCGCGACACGCCCATGATGGTACCCGTCGTCCCCATGGAGCTGACGAAGTGCGTCACCTCGCCGCCGGTTTGTTGCCACACTTCTGGCCCTGTGGTGCGGTAGTGCGCTAACGGGTTATCTGGGTTGGCGAACTGATTCAGCGGTTTACCCTCCCCACTGGCGATCATGCCATCCGCAATATCCCGTGCCTCTTCCATGCCGCCCGCTTTGCTGGCAGAAATCAATTTAGCGCCATAGGCGGCCATCGCCTGCTTACGCTCTTCCGAGGCATTTTCGGGCATTACCAGCACCATCTGATAGCCTTTAATCGCCGCCGCCATGGCTAGCGCAATACCGGTATTGCCTGAGGTTGCCTCAATCAGCGTATCGCCGGGGGTAATATCACCCCGGGCTTCTGCCTCATTGATCATGGAGAGCGCGGGGCGGTCTTTGACCGAGCCAGCGGGGTTATTGCCTTCGAGCTTAGCCAATAGGGTATTATTACGCCCAGCGCTAATACGCTTCAGACGTACCAGGGGCGTGTTGCCAACCACATCTTCTAACGTGGGATAGCCCTTAAGATCTTTCATGAATGTTCCTTATCGTCACCGTTATGCTGCATTATATCGGTGCTGCCTTGGGCTGGACAGGCAACCTCATTGAATCAACGAGCTCTTTTCATGTCTTTGAACACCCGTCTTCTCTTTGCCTTACTCGGTTTTCCGCTGCTGGTATACGCCATGATGGCCGTACTGCTGGTCATACAGAGTGATACGGAAGCTCGCGCAGCACAGCAAGCACGCTTGGAAAGTGCCGTTGAGTTATTAGCCCCAAGCCTTGCTACCGCGGTTGCAACGGCTGATGCTCAGCGCCAGGAGGCCTTGGCTCGCCAACTCCTCAATGCGAAAGGACTGCGATCGGTTGCGCTATTTAATCAACAAGGCGATCGCCTCTTATTATTGGGTCATTCCAACTCACCGCTGCTCGATGCCCCAACTGATCACCAACTCATCATGAAGGAGGATGTTTGGCGGCTGCGTTTGCCGCTAGTTACGCCTCAGTTCAGTACAAGCCAGATCAATACAAGACAAGCCAACCCAGACCAGGTTCGAGCAAGCGATAGTAGCGTTGGCTGGTTAGACATCGAAATGGATCCCCGGGGACTTACCCTAGTGCGCTATAAGCTGATTGCCAGTCTCAGTTTAGGCGGCATGTTGCTAGGCCTGCTGCTGTTTTTAGTCGCTTTCGCCATCAGCCGCTATGCCACCCGCCCTATCGAAGAAGCCAACCAAGCGCTTTATCGCCTATCCCGCGGTGATTACCGACTACGTTTGGCGCCCTCTAATGCGACAGAGCTTCACCATCTGAGTAGCCATATTAACGCCCTGGCCGAGCACTTTCAGCAGGCCCAGCGGGATATGCAAACGCAAATCGAACAGGCCACCAGCGAGCTGCAAGAGTCAATGGAAACCATTGAAGAGCAGAATATCAAGCTCGATTTGGCCCATCGCAGCGCGCTGCGAGCTAACGCGGTGAAGTCTGAATTTTTAGCCAATATGAGCCATGAAATCCGCACGCCGCTGAACGGGATTATCGGCTTCTGCCGATTACTGGGGCGCTCGTCAATGGATACACGACAGCAGGAATGGCTGCAGCACGTGCACCGCGCTTGCGACAATCTGCTCATGCTGGTTAACGACGTACTCGACTTTTCCAAGCTTGAAGCTAATCGCCTCACCCTGGAAGAAGCCGATATCGATATTGTCGCACTGGTTGACGAAGTTGTTGGGTTGCATGCTCCAGAAGCCCAGCGCAAGCAGCTACATTTGGTGGCTATGGTGTATGACGACGTCCCTACACCGCTGACCGGCGACCCGCTACGTATTCATCAGGTATTGAATAACTTAATTGGCAATGCGCTCAAATTTACCCATGAAGGCGACGTGATCGTTCGCGTCATGCTGGACAACCTGGAAGGTCAGCATGTGGTGCTCAATCTCAGTGTCAGTGACACGGGAATTGGCCTAAGCGACGCCCACCAGGAGGCCCTCTTCAGCGCCTTTTCCCAAGCAGAACCCAGCCATTCGCGGCAATTTGGTGGCAGCGGCCTGGGTCTTACAATCTGCCGACAATTGATTGAGCGCATGGGCGGAGAGATTGAGGTCGAAAGCGAGCTGGGTAAAGGCACCACCTTCTCTTTCACGCTGCCCATGCTTGCTCACAAGGCGAACGAACGGCCACCGGAAATCAGCCTGGCCAACCCAACTATTCGCTTATATGAAACTCACGCGCCTACCCGTCATGTACTTGAGCATCTACTGGAGCGCTGGGAAGCACAGCCGATCGCGTTTGACGCCTCTGAGCCAGCGAAACTGATGATATTAGGGTTAGAACACATCGACTTTACCCCTGAATGGCACTCCCACTGGCAAACGGTGATTGATCAAACGCC
Source organism: Halomonas sp. QHL1 (assembly GCF_001882345.1). Lineage (GTDB taxonomy): Bacteria > Pseudomonadota > Gammaproteobacteria > Pseudomonadales > Halomonadaceae > Vreelandella. The sequence continues at coordinate 342,846 of NZ_MINL01000001.1, read as the reverse complement.
CTGCCCCACATTGATTTTAGCCAACGGCAATAGCTTTGACCTGCCGCCGCTGCACTTAACCCATGGCGGTGAAACACTCTACAAACCCTTTTCCCGCGCTCAGCTGCTGGCATCGCTTAAACAACTGCTACTACCTGAACTTATGCCATATAAAGGCGATCAGGAACTATTAGCATCACCTGCGTTATCCCAACCACTCAAACTACTCATTGTCGACGATAATGCGCCGAACCGAGACCTGCTCAAAAACATGCTTGAAGACCCAACGCTACATGTCATTACGGTAGATAGCGGGCATCAGGCGCTAGAATTCGCGCGTTCCCATACTGCTGACATGGTGTTAATGGACATACGTATGCCGGGGATGGACGGCGTGCAGACCACCCAGGCGCTGCGCCGACTCAGCAGTACCTGGGCCCGCTGCCCCATTATTGCTGTTACCGCCCACGTGCTGAGCAGCGAGCGCCAGCAGTGGCTCGCGGAAGGCCTTGATGACGTGCTGATAAAACCGATTGACGAGGTACAGTTAGATCAGTTGCTAAATCGCTTTTTGGGGGTTACCCATCGGCTGACCACAAGTAGCGCAACGACGTTTTATTCACAGCGCGGCAGTAACACCGTCAATAAGCCACGCTTTAGCCACACGGCACCCGCCACGCTACCCGTCGTTGATCTTGAAATGGGCGCCCGCCTCGCGGGGGGTAAAGAGTATTTGGCGCGAGAGCAGCTAAAACGCCTGATCGACAGTTTCGATGAGAGTGAACAGCATATGCGCACTGCTTTTGCGCAAAAAAACTTACCCACGCTGCTCGATTGGGTACATGGACTCAATGGCGCCAGCCGCTACTGCGGTGCGCCAGAGCTCGCCTTGCTGGTAGAGACTCTGGAAACCCGCCTACGCACCAGCGGCTTAGACCATGTTGAGGGGCTATTGGAAGATTTATATCGGGCAATGGCAAGGCTACGTTCGCACCGCCCGCTGCTGCTCAGACATTAAATTAAATGAGCATTAATCAAAACTTAACGTTAGTCTTGGGCTTCACGCTCTAATACAACAAAAGCCACCGCATACTCGGCTTCATCGCTCAAAGTAACGTGGCTGGCGGTGACTCCTGCAGCTTGCAGGAGCCGCTCAGCTTCCCCGTTAAGCAGGAAATAGGGCTTACCCAAGGCATCGTTCAGTACCTGGATATCACACCACTGCAACCCCTGGCGTAGGCCTAACCCCAGCGCTTTAACGAACGCTTCTTTGGCGGCAAAGCGTTTGGCTAGAAACGCGGCGGGTTGGGATTTCTGCTGCCAAAGCGTATGCTCTTCAGGGCCTAAAATGCGAAGCGCAAAGCGCGGGCCGTGTCGTTGCATGGCCCGTGCAAAGCGCTCAACGCGGGCAATATCCGAGCCAATTCCCACAATCATCGCCTAAAAAACCTCTGAATAGAAACCTCTAATTAGTGCCCACAGCAGCCATTATGCACATGCTCAGGGTGGTCTTCATGGTCATGGTCGTGGGCGTCTAGTGCCGCCATTAAACCTGCTTCCTGGCCTGCGATGATCAAGCGCTTCATCTCCTGCACGGCCTCTTTCAGGCCAACAAACAGCGCACGGGCAATAATGGCGTGGCCGATATTGAGCTCGTTAACCCCTGGCAGCGCCGCAATCGCCTCAACGTTATGGTAGTGCAGGCCATGACCGGCGTTGACGACCAACCCCAATGAAATAGCGTGAGTCGCGGCGGCGGTTAAGCGGTGATACTCCGCGTTCGCGGCATCGCTGCCGGGGCGAGCTTCTGCGTAAGCGCCCGTGTGCAGTTCAATAGTTGGTGCCCCGGCGCGCTGGGCAGCATCGATCTGCTCCACATCTGGGTCGATAAACAAGGACACATCGCAACCCGCCGCACTTAGCCGCTGGCAGGCGCTGGCTATAGCGTCGAAGCCGCCGACAACATCGAGACCGCCTTCGGTGGTCAGCTCTTCGCGTTTTTCCGGCACTAAACAGACATGGGCTGGGCGCACTTCTTCGGCCAGCGCCAGCATCTCTTCGGTAACCGCCATTTCCAGATTCATGCGCGTATTAAGTACTTCGGCCAGAATGCGCACATCCCGAGGTTGAATATGGCGACGGTCTTCACGCAGATGCACCGTAATACCATCGGCACCCGCCTCTTCGGCCATTAGCGCGGCTTGCACGGGGTCCGGATAGCGGGTACCTCGGGCTTGGCGAAGTGTCGCAATATGGTCAATATTGACGCCTAACAGAATCCGAGGGGGGTGCATAATGCCTCCAGCGCAACGATAAAATAAGAGTGTGTGAACAGGACATTCAAAAAATTAAGGACGATGGCGACGCCGCGCTAAATCGAGCATCAGCTCTCGTGAACGCAAAACGGTGGAGCCAAGATGGGGCGCCAGCGCCGCTCGCATTACTGCCTTCAATGCGTTGGCAAGGCCTTCATGCTGCCAATCACCCTGCTCAATGTAGCGCAGCGTTCTGCCGTCGAGCCCACGCTCAGCAGGCATAAATGCGCGGCTGGCGGCGTCAAAACGGTAGCGGAGCTGGGGATCCAGAACGCCACCCTCTGGCGTCGTAAACTGCGGCGTTGCCTCAAGCGTTTCTAGCAGCGCCCACTCATAGCGGCGCAGTGCCAATGCGCGTTCCGCGGGCACTGGTAGTGCTTCGAGTAGCGCGGTATAAAACGCGAAAACCTCGGGGGCTGGAAGCTCTAACGGCAGTAGCCGTGTGGCGATCTCATTGGCATAGAGCCCACATAAAAGACCTTCACCGGCCAGCAGCGCCGTCTGTCCGCGAGATTCCATAAGCGTAAGCCGCTTTAAATCACGACTGCCCTGCCAACTCACGAATAGCGGTGTGAACGGCTGGAGACGCTGTCGCGATTTTGAGCCAGGCCGCTGACCTCCATGAGCAACGGCTCGTACCCTGCCGTAATCAAGCGTTAATAGATCCACCAGCGCACTGGTTTCGCGATATGGCCGACGATGGAGTAAAAAAGCCGGCTCTGGCGCCATCGCTACACTCAATCGAGGTCGTAACCCAAGCTTTTCAGGGCGCGCTCGTCATCTGACCAGCCACGCTTCACTTTCACCCATAAATTGAGCATCACTTTCGTGCCTAGCGCGCGCTCCATATCCAGGCGCGCTTCACGGCCAATACTCTTGAGGCGGTCACCATTTTCACCAATCAAAATGACTTTCTGTCCCTGGCGTTCAACAAGAATGAGCGCACTGATATGCGTGACACGTTCGGTCTCGCGGAACTCTTCAATTTCAACGGTCATCTGGTAGGGCAACTCATCGCCCAACTGGCGCATGACTTTTTCACGTACCAGCTCGGCGGCCATAAAGCGTAGGCTTTTATCGGTAATTTGGTCTTCAGGGAAGAAGTGAACGCTTTCAGGCAGATGTTTGGCCACCTCCTCTTCAAGGGTATCTACCTGAGTGCCGTGTTTGGCTGAAATCGGCACGATGGCGGCGAAGTCCCGGCGAGCACCGACCTCCGCTAGCCAAGGCAATAAATCGCCCTTTTCACCTAAACGGTCGACTTTATTGACCGCCAGAATTACCGGCGCTTTAACGTGCTCCAGGCGCTTTAATACGGCCTGGTCCTCTTCTGTCCAACGGGTGCGGTCAATAATAAACACCACACAATCGACGTCGCGCAGCGCCTGCGTAGCTGCCTGATTCATAAAGCGATTGATGGCTTTATTGCGATCCTTGGACATAATATGCATGCCAGGAGTATCTACATAAATAAACTGGGTCTCATCGACCGTTTTAATACCCATGACCTTATGGCGCGTGGTTTGAGGGCGCCGTGAGGTAATCGATATTTTCTGCCCCAGAATACGGTTCATGAGGGTCGATTTGCCCACGTTGGGTCGGCCGACAATGGCAACGAATCCGCAGGTTTGGCTCATGATTTATCTCCAGGGCTTTTTTCGAGGTACGACAACGCTTCTTCTGCCGCTTGCTGTTCAGCATGGCGGCGGCTAGGACCTTTACCAGTGGTATGCTCTGCTAAAAGATCAATGTAGCACTCCACGGTAAAGGTCTGGGCATGCGCCTCTCCCTTCACGCAGACAACTTCATACCGCGGCAACGCGGCTTGGCGCGACTGCAAAAATTCCTGCAGCCGCGTTTTGGGGTCTTTCTGAGTATCTTGCAACGAGATATTATCCAGCCTTTCTGCATACCAATCCAACACACGCTCACGCACCACGTCCATCCCAGCATCCAGATAGATGGCGCCAATAATGGCTTCTACCGCATCCGCCAGGATAGATTCACGCCGATGTCCACCGCTTTTCATCTCGCCAGAGCCTAACCGCAAGCATTCGCCATACTCCATTTCTCGGGCCAGCTCCGCCAGAGTTTGCCCCTTTACCAGGCGCGCACGCAGGCGTGAGAGTTGCCCTTCTCGGGCCTGGGGAAAGCGCTGAAACAGCGCCTCGGCAATGACAAAGTTGACGATGGAGTCACCTAGAAACTCCAGGCGCTCATTGTTGCGACCACCGAAGCTACGGTGGGTCAAGGCCAATTCCAATAGCGAATCATCGCCAAAGGTATGGCCGATTCGTCGGCAAAAAGCGTTCAAGGAATTACTCACAGCTCTCCTACGTCATTGACGTTAACTAAAGTGACATAACTAACTAAATTCAGCGTAAGCGGCGTCTTCATTCAATGCGCCGCACGCTGGTAAAACTTGGCAACCCGCCATCCCAATGCATCCACACTGCAAACGCTCGACCAACAATATTCTCTTCGGGCACGAAGCCCCAATAGCGGCTGTCGTTGGAATGGTCACGGTTATCACCCATCGTGAAATAGTGGCCTTCTGGGACCTCCACTTCACGCATTTGCGGGCCAGGGTCGCGCGGGTTGTTATAAATAAAGTGCTCGGCGTCGCCAAGGCGTTCTTCTAACAGTAGCTGCTGGGGCGAACCTTCTGGGCCCTCTTCGATCAGCTCTTTGGTCACTGGCTCACCGTTAACATAGAGCTGCTTGCCCTCATAACGGATACGATCCCCAGGCATCCCGACCACACGCTTGATGAAATTCACCGAGGGTTCTTCAGGAAAGCGAAACACCATTACATCGCCACGCTCTGGGTCATCTACTTCGATAAAGCGCGTATTCACCACCGGCAAGCGTAGGCCATAGGCAAACTTGTTGACCAGGATAAAGTCACCCACTTCAAGCGTAGGCCGCATTGAACCCGAAGGAATCTGAAAGGGTTCAATGATAAAACTACGCACCACCAGCACCACCAGTAGCACTGGGAAAAACGAGCGCGCGTAGTCGACCGGCCAAGGCTCTTTAAGCAGTTTTTCGCTGGTAACTGGATCCAGCCCCTCCTGGGTATTGGCCTCCGCTGCGGCGAAGCGTTGGCGGCGCTTGGGCTTTAATAACCACACGTCCAACAGGTAAATAATGCCCGAGAGCGCAACGGCAAGTACCAGTAATAATGAAAAATCCATGAGTGGCGTTCTTTCCTAGTCGTTAACCTTGAGCACAGCAAGGAAGGCATCTTGGGGAATTTCCACACGCCCCACTTGTTTCATGCGTTTCTTACCCGCTTTCTGTTTCTCGAGCAGTTTTTTCTTACGGCTGACATCGCCGCCGTAACACTTAGCCGTAACGTTCTTGCGCAGCGCCTTCACGGTGGAACGAGCTACCACCTGGCCACCGATGGCAGCCTGAATCGCTACATCAAACATCTGCCGTGGGATCAGCTCCTTCATTTTTTCCACCAGCAAACGGCCGCGAGTGTGGGCATGGTCGCGGTGGATAATGACGGCTAATGCATCGACTTTATCGCCGTTAATCAGTACGTCTAAACGCACCAATTTGGCCTCTTCAAAGCGTTCGAAGTTGTACTCAAGCGACGCATACCCCTTCGAGATGGACTTCAGGCGATCAAAGAAGTCCATGACCACTTCCGACATGGGCAGTTCGTAGGCCAGTTGAATCTGGTTGCCCAAGAACTGCATATCCCGCTGTGTACCGCGGCGCTGTTCACACTCGGTAATAACGTTGCCGACATACTCCTGGGGGACCAGGATGCTGGCGCGGACAACCGGCTCGCGCATTTCATCTACGTCGGCCATATCGGGCAGTTTGGAGGGGTTGGAAACGTAGTTAACCTCGCCATTCTTCATCGCTAATTCGTAAACCACCGTAGGCGCGGTGGTGAGCAGGTCAATATTATACTCACGCTCCAGGCGCTCCTGGACAATCTCCATGTGCAGCGTGCCAAGAAAGCCCACACGGAAACCGAAGCCAAGGGCGTCGGAATTCTCTGGCACATATTCAAGCGAGGCATCGTTAAGCGCCAGTTTTTCGAGCGCATCGCGGAAGTCTTCGTAATCATCCGCGCTGACCGGGAACATACCGGCATAGACCTGCGGCTTCACTTTTTGGAAACCGGGCAGACGCGCTACGTCGGGGGTTTTAGTATGGGTAATTGTATCGCCCACCGGTGCCCCGTGAATCTCCTTGATGCCAGCGACAATAAAACCGACTTCACCGGCACGCAGGATATTGGTCTGTTTACGCTGGGGGGTAAAAATACCCACCTCCGTGGTACCCCAATCGCGGCCCGTCGATTTAATACGGATCTTATCGCCTTTGCGCAGAGTGCCATCAAATAGACGCACTAGCGACACTACGCCGAGATAGTTATCAAACCAGGAGTCGATAATAAGCGCTTGTAAGGGTGCATCCGGATCGCCTTTGGGTGGCGGAATATCACGCACCAGTCGTTCAAGCAGGGCATCGATTCCAATACCGCTTTTAGCCGACACTCGACAGGCATCGGTCGCATCCAGGCCGATGATCTCCTCGATTTCCTGAGAAACCTTGTCACAGTCAGCCTGGGGTAAATCGATTTTGTTAAGCACCGGCAGAACTTCCAGGCCTTGTTCGATCGCGGTATAGCAGTTGGCGACCGACTGGGCTTCCACGCCTTGCGCTGCATCGACCACCAGCAGTGCACCTTCACAGGCGTAGAGCGAGCGCGATACTTCGTAGGAAAAGTCGACATGGCCAGGCGTATCGATAAAGTTCAGCTGGTAAACCTGACCGTCGGCAGCCGTGTAATCCAGCGTGACCGACTGCGCCTTGATGGTAATGCCACGCTCGCGCTCTATATCCATGGAGTCGAGCACTTGCTCTTTAAGCTCACGCTCGGTTAACCCTTCGCAAGTCTGGATCAGACGATCAGAGAGCGTCGATTTACCGTGGTCAATGTGGGCGATTATCGAGAAATTGCGTATGTGCTTAAGCTTTCCGTTGGGAACGTCTTGGGACATCGAGTCTGTTCTGCCTTAGTGGTACGCAAGCGGCCGCATTGGCAGGCCGCTTCGAGAGTTCAAAGCTCGAAAACAGCTGCCGTTTACAAATAAGGGCCATTTCCGACAAAAAGATATCCGCTATTGTAGCGATATGCGCAGGCTAGGAACAGCGGTCCGGCGAGAACCGCCGGACCAGGAGTGAAAATAGGCGGGTTATTCCAGACGCAGCGCGACGAATAGTGAACGGCCGTCGCGGAAAAGACGCACGGGGATAGCGCGGTCAGTTGGCAACGCCTCGACGATCTCTACCAGCTCATCAGAAGAGGAAACGCTGCGGTGATCGATGCTCACCAACACATCTCCAGAGCGAATACCCGCTTCAGCGGCCACGCTGCCAGACTCTACTTGGCGAACGATCACGCCGCCCGGAATATTCAGTTGCTCGCGCATTGCCTCATCAAGTTCAGCGACCATCACACCAAGACGGGCTTGATTATTGCTGCTGGGCTGGTCCGGCGGTTGCTCGGCATTTGGCCAACTACCCAATTCGACTGACTCGGTCAGCTCTTCGCCATCACGCATTAAGGTGAGCTCTACCTCGGTGCCTGGCGCACCTTTGCCAATCAGACGCGGCAGTGAGCTTGAACGCTCAACCTCTTCGCCATTGACTTCAAGAATGACATCGCCAGCCTGAAGTCCTCCCTGGGCCGCAGGGCCTTCGGGATCAAGATCCGCAATCAAGGCGCCAATCGCATTTTCCATCCCAAAAGATTCGGCCAGATCTTCAGACACGGGCTGAATCATAACGCCTAGCCAGCCGCGATCCACCCGGCCGCCTTCACGCAGCTGATCCGCAACATCCATGGCAACATTGATAGGAATGGCAAATGAGACGCCCATAAAACCGCCACTGCGGGTAAAGATTTGCGAGTTGATACCCACCACTTCACCGTCTAGGTTAAATAGCGGGCCACCGGAATTACCAGGGTTGATTGCCACATCGGTCTGAATAAACGGCACATACGCATCGCGGGGTAAAGTACGGTTAATCGCGCTGACGATACCCGCGGTGACCGAGTGATCAAAACCGAAGGGAGAGCCAATGGCGGCCACCCACTCGCCTACTTTGAGCTCATCAGAATTACCCAAGGTAAGCGTGGGCAAGTCACTGGCATCGATTTTGAGTAGCGCGACATCGGTTTGAGGATCACTGCCAATCACTTCCGCGCTCAATTCCCGCCGATCATTGAGCCGCACAAGAATCTCGTCAGCATCCTGCACGACATGCGCGTTGGTCATCACATAGCCATCGTCACTGATGACGAAACCCGAGCCTAATGACTGACGCTCCTCCGTTCGCCCCTGACCACTACTAGGTGGCGCTGGAAAACTATCACCGAAGAAGTGACGGAAAATCTCTGGGATTTCCTGACCACCGAACCCGCCAAACCCTGGCGCGCTGTTACGCTGAACCGTTCTGCTGGTCGATATATTCACCACTCCAGGGGCGGCATCTTCAACCAACTCGGTGAAATCAGGTAAACCCTGTGCGCTGGCGGCCTGGCCAAACGTTAGTAATGCCACCACACAAACCCATAGCGTGGAAGGGAGAATCAAGCGCTTCATGCAAGAGCTCCTACTTATTAATGTGATAGTAATCTAAGGCAGATCAACAACTCACAGCGAGATGCCGGAGAACTAATTGACCAAACGTGGGCGAAAGCGTTCCCCTCGCCCACGCATTAGGCATTTAATACTTAGCGCACCGCTCACCAAGGCGATAAAAAAGACCAGTGGCGCCAGCCAAATCGTAGTACTGATGAGCGAAATAAGTCCGGATAACAATAGTGCAAGTAGTAGTGGCAGCCCATAAACAAAAAAAGCCAGCAGCGTGACAGAGGCGCGCGGCAGGCTAATGTTGACTTGGCTTCCTAGCGGGTAGTTTCGTTCAGCACTGTGCGTTTTTGGGGGAAGCGCTACGGCAATTCGCTGGCTGCGCTGGCGCGCCAACAACCCGACCCCACAACCTCGCCCCTGAGCACACTGCTCGCAGCCCTGTTGGGCTGAAACTTCTACGATAAGACCCTGTTGGACATGGTCGACAACCTTGCCAGAGCGAAGTAGTGGCATACCAAGTAAGGAGCGATAGGGAGCGGAAGTCATCATTTATTGCCCTGCCATGCACACATGTCTAACACTATGGCTCAACCTCATCGCCACTCTCAAGAACTTGACCTTCAGCAGAGTCGAAAGTAATTGAGCGAACGATACGTTGCAGCGTGGCTACTGGCAGCTCACCAATGGCCACCATCTGCCAGCGCCCTTCAGCGGTGATAGTATGTTCAATGGCCACGGCTGACACGCCCAGCTGCTTAACACCTTCCTGCAAGGCAGTTGTTTCTCCAGACGCTAAGGGTTCCACAAAGATACTCACGGTGGCTAAACCATCGCTGTAGACACGTTTGTGTAAATCATCACCCGCGAAAGTAACCGGTTGCGCTACAAAACCATCGGGTAGCCAAGTGCTGCGCCAAGGGGTATTAATAACAACGCTAGGCGTGCTCCCTCGCACGTTACCGGTGTACTTTTGAGGCGATTGGAGCTGGGTAATTTGGAAGGTTTCAATGATCCTATCCTGCTGATCACTGAGTACATGCTTAAGTAGCAAACCGGTATCTCGGTCTAACCACCATTCACGAGAAAAACGCCATTGGTCAAGGGGCTCAAAAATCAATTTAACGGCATCGCGACCAGCTACCCGGGCATTATCCTCAAGTTCAAGAGCGTAATATTTCTCAAGATGAGCCGCCCATCTTGCAGGTGAGGGTAGCTCACCGTTGCTGTGTTCTTGAGTCCAGGCCAACCTGCCCACCGGAGAGCGACGCTCAATGCTGACAGAGGGGCCATCTAAATACTGCACCACCTGCTGCCGAATACCGTCCTGAATGCGGTGTGATAATGCTAGCGTGCGTACATCGACAGCATCAATAGCCACCGCTCTAGCTTGAAACGCATAACAGTGGCTAGCCCATAAACCGCGCTCAAGCCACTGCGTTGCACTGTCAGGAGCTGCTTCAGATTCTACCGCACACTCATAGCCTGCATGGCGATCCGGTTGGCTAACGTCGGAAGAGCTATTGGCGATTTCCGCATATGCTTGAAGCGGGAGCGTAACCACCCCTACCGCCAATACCCATGCGCGCTTAACTCGCCGGGGACTTATCATGTTGCACCCCCTATCCCGCGCACACCCAGCTTACCTAACATGCACCATCAAAAAAGAACGACATTTAGTTTAGCGTTTTAACGCTGGCCTAATGGCTCTGCGACTGTCGATGAACGCATTAACGGCATCCAGCTGTCACCACTGCCGTAAGCGGCGCTCTGAGTATGTTGCTCTAAATAAGACTGCAATAAGCCAATCTGATCGAGATCAATATTAGTACCTTGGGAAGCGGTCACTCCCTGAGGTGTCTGGGCCGAAAAACCAGCTTCGCTAATATTCATTAAACCACTCTGACCCGACTGGCCGCTAAGCCGAAACGGCGTAGGCTCAAACATGGGCATGTCAGATCGAGTAGCTACTGCAGAAGCAGACTGAGAAGCTAAATTAACGGGCTCCACCTGGGTAGCTCCGTTTGCACCGGGCGCAGTCGTCGCAACGTCACTACTGCCCTGGCGAACGGATGAGTCATTGCCGAAGAACTGAACGCCAGTGATCACCATTAGGGATACCGCAGCGGCAACGCCAGCACCGCGGGCGAACGATATGCCACCTGAGCGATGAGCCACAGGTTCAGCAGCTTCCACCACTGGAGCAGGCTCTTCGCGCAGACGGGCCATAATGCCCGCAGAAAGATCGACGCTCACATCTACGCCCTGCTCGCGCTGCATCATACTGCGGGCAAGATGATATCGGCGCCATGTATCTGCGGCATCTTCATCATTTGGCAGTGCCTTCAACACTCGGCGAAGCTCAAGCTCATCACTCTCGCCATCCATTAACACCGAAAGTGATTCCCGTGTGTTTTGACTCATACTTCACACCCTCACACTGTTTAAAAGAAGTACTGGGATGATGGCATGTAGTGATATGCACCCATCATTCCGACGACTTCCAAGGCCAAGACTCCTTTGCAAGCTAATTAAATTGACAAAGCTAATTAGTTTGCAATGCTAAGCTCATGACGCTTCGCACATTGATATGCCACCGAATGACATATCCCACGTGCTCATCAAGATAGTCAGGTTTTATGACGCCTTACATGCCAGACAGTTCACAAAAAAAATAAAACCTTCATTTTTTATACTGGCATTCTTTGGCGACAATATTGCCTTCCACTACTGACCGCTACTCATCGCGACTGTTCCGCGCCGTCGATACTAATGGGCGAATATGTTCATCAACCGCTTCACGAGCACGGAAAATTCGCGACCGAACGGTGCCTACAGGGCACTGCATGACCTGCGCAATATCTTCGTAAGCAAGGCCGTCCAGCTCGCGCAAAGTAATTGCCGTGCGCAGGTCATCGGGCAGGTTTTCGATCGCCTGATAAACCGCGGCTTCGAGCTGGTCTCTGGCAATGGCCGCTTCCGGTGACTCGGAGTCAGCTAATCGTCCGCTTTGATCAATGATTTCCGCGTCGACAATATCCATATCGCTTCCCGGCGGGCGCCTTCCCCGCGAGACCAGATAATTTTTCGCCGTGTTAATCGCGATGCGATACATCCAGGTGTAGAACGCACTTTCTGAGCGAAACTTGCCCAAGGCGCGATACGCCTTGATAAATGCCTCCTGGGCCACATCCTGAACTTCAGAGTGATCATGAACATAACGACCAATCAGGCCGATAATTTTGTGCTGGTATTTCTTTACCAGCAGATCGAAAGCGCGCGTATCACCTTTTTGGGCACGTTCAACAAGCTGTTGGTCTGTTTCCCGAGTGCCCATTCACACGCTCCTCCAGCTCGTACGGCGCGCGCCGAGCCCCATTCCTATTAGCCCTGACAAGTGGGCGTTCACAGCAAGCAGCATAGCGTCCCTTGGGCATTGATTAATCATAGAGTGAATAAAAGAGCGAAAACCTCGCCCGAATATGTTGCTGCATTTTATAACGGTACTGAATTTTAACGACCTAAATTCTAACAATACAGGCCCCAGTGTTACGCGTTCCGCGCAGCGCATCAAGCGCTTACCCCCTTTCGCAAAACCCTGCGGCTGACACTTTTAATGCCGCCGTAGTTCCACAACAATTGATTTTTACCTGCTCGGCAAGCGATAGTAGGTGCCACTTTTATCGCCCCGTCACTTTTTCTCACAAATAGTGCAAGCACAGGTAGCAAGATGTCAGAACAGCAGGTTAATAACCTTAACGTCCTCGCTCAAGACGTTCTCACCACGCCAGAAGCGCTCAAGAACGCCGTGCCGTTAACCGAAGCGGCGGAGCGCACCGTGATCGAAGGCCGCCAAACCATTCAGAACATCCTGGATGGTAACGACCCGCGACTGCTGGTAGTAGTCGGTCCATGCTCAATCCACGATGTGGAAGCCGCCCTCGATTACGCCCGCCGCCTGCGTGCGCTGGCTGACCAAGTCAGCGACAGCCTGTATATCGTGATGCGCGTCTATTTTGAAAAGCCGCGCACAACGGTCGGCTGGAAAGGCCTGATCAACGACCCGCACCTCAATGACTCCTTTGAGATCGATGAGGGCCTACATATCGCCCGCAAATTGCTGGTTGATCTGGCCGAAATGGGCTTACCGCTTGCTACCGAAGCCCTCGACCCTATCTCGCCCCAGTATCTGCAAGACTGCATTAGCTGGTCGGCGATTGGCGCCCGCACCACCGAGTCCCAGACCCACCGGGAAATGGCTTCTGGACTCTCCTGCCCGGTCGGCTTTAAAAACGGTACCGACGGCAGCCTGGACGTGGCGATTAACGCGCTTCAGTCCGTAGCCAGCCCGCACAACTTCCTGGGCATTAACCAGGCGGGCCAGGTGGCGATTATTCGCACCCGCGGCAATGCTTACGGCCATGTCGTTCTACGCGGCGGTAACGGCAAGCCCAACTACGACAGCGTAAGCGTTGCCCTGTCGGAGAAAGAGCTTGAGAAAGCCAAGCTATCGCCCAACATCATGATCGACTGCTCCCACGCCAACTCCAACAAAGACGCCGCGCTACAGCCGTTGGTGCTGGAGAACGTCACCAACCAGATTTTGGAAGGCAACACCTCCATTATTGGCCTGATGGTTGAATCCAACATTGGCTGGGGCAATCAAAAACTGACCCAAGACCTTAGCCAACTGCAGTATGGCGTTTCCATCACCGATGCCTGCATCGACTGGGATACTACGGTGGAAACGTTTAACCGGATGAACGACAAACTTGCCGCCACGCTGGCCAAGCGCATCGCTAAGTAACACCTACGCCGTTGCAGCTATATAAGCTGCTATAAAATCCCCGCCTCGGCGGGGGTTTTTGATTGTTTCCCAGAACATTGAGTAAACGGCTAGCGACTAATTTCGCGCCGAAATGGCGGCAGTGCGTCCAGCAGTGCTTGCCCGTAACGGCGGGTAATCACCCGTTTATCCAGCAAGGTGATTGTCCCACGATCACTCTCTTTACGAATCAAGCGCCCGCAGGCCTGCACCAGCTTAATAGACGCATCAGGCACGCTAATGCGCATAAACGCATTACCGCCCTGGCTCTCTATCCACTCCGCTAACGTAGCGCCCACCGGGTCATCGGGTACCGCAAAGGGTAGCCGCGTAATCACCACGTGCGTCAAATAGTCGCCGGGAAGATCGATCCCCTCGGCAAAGCTCGCCAAACCAAAAATGATACTCCCCTCGCCCCTATCCACCGCCGCCCGATGGCGCTCGATAAGCTCACGTTTAGGTAGCGCATCCTGAGCGAGCACGCGCTCCTTCACACTCGCGGGCAGGGCTTTATCGACCGCCCGCAGCTGAGCGCGGGAAGAGAACAGCACCAGCGCCGCCTCTTTGTCGGCCAACTGCGAAACAAAAGTCACAATCGCCCGCTCGTGGGCCTCCCTGTCACCAGGGTCGGTGGCCTCTTTGGGAACCCGCAGCACCGCATTGGCGTAATCAAAAGGGCTCGGTAGCGCCTGATAGCGGTAACGATTCGCCAAACCTGCACGCTCCTGTAGACGCTCAAAGCGTCCTAAAGCGGTCAGGGTAGCCGAAGTAACCACCGCACCGTGACAGCGACCCCATAAATGTTTGGCCAGGGTATGTGCGGCTGAAACGGGGCTAGCCGAAAACTCAACTTCCGGCTCTCCCGCTACACGGCTTAGGGTAATCCAACGGGCGCTGGGCGCCTCGTTAGCAACATCCTGTTCGCTAAACGCCTGCCACAACGCATGCGCTTCTAGCGCTCGGCCATGAAGCAACGCGACGAGCGGCAGCCAGGTTTCTGCCTGCTCTCGATCAAGGCCGGTCTGCTTATCGGGATCAAGGCTTTCGCGCAGAATATCGCTAATGCTTTCCAAGCAGCGCGACAGTGAAGCAAACATCACCAACAGCTGCTGCGCCTGCTCACGAAGAGCATCGGGCACTTGCCCCTTCTCAAAACGCGATTGATGAGTGGCCTCTTCGTCGGCCAAGCCGTTTGGCCGGTCCGCCAGTTGATGCCCCATGCTAAACACATCGCCCAGCGCGGGTTCCAGGTTATGAATCAGCTCCGGCAAGCTCACTAACAGCCGCGACACCGTTGGTTGAATGGCTAACGCCTGGTGAAGGTCGGTTAAACTGCTTTTCAGCGTTTTCAGCCAGCGCAAGCAGCCGTGTACTGCAAAGCGGTGGGCGAAATGGGAAAGCGCCTTCTCGGGCAGATGGTGGCCTTCGTCGAAGATAAAAATGCAGTCCGCCGGGTCAGGCAGAATAGCGCCACCGCCCAAGGCTAGATCGGCCAACACAAGGTCATGATTGGCGACGATCACATCAGCGTTTTCAAGCTCACGACGGGAACGAAAAAACGCGCAGGCACCAAAGTGCCCGCAGCGCCTACCCGTGCATTGGCGATGATCAACCGTCAGCCGCCGCCAGTGGGCATCGTCAATCGCTTCTGGCCAGTTATCACGATCCCCTTCCCATTCGCCCTGGCCGTAAGCTTGCGCCATATCGCTGGCAATGACCGTAAAGTCACTGCTTTGCGTTTGCAGCGACTGCTCAAACAGCGAGAGCGTCGGGTTGGGTTCAGTACCTTCGAGCGCCTGATCCAAACGCGCCACACACACATAGCGACCTCGCCCTTTGGCTAATGCATAGCGAAAGGCGATGCCGCTGTGGCTTGCGAGAGAGGGTAAATCCTGATTAAGCACCTGCTCTTGAAGAGCAACAGTAGCCGTGGAAATGATCAGCCGCTTGCCGCGCGCTTTCGCTATCGGCAAGGCGGCGATCAGATAAGCCAGCGTTTTGCCGGTACCAGTACCTGCTTCGAGTACACAGACATGGGTATCGCTGGTTCGCTTACCCTCGCCATCGCTCTCTATATTACCCAGCGTCCGGGCAATTTCGGCGATCATCATGCGCTGTCCGTAGCGTGGGGTCAGCTCAAGTGTGTCCACCACGCGACGGTAAGCGTCTTGAATCTCGCTTTTGAGGGCTGTATCGAGCATGCGGCTTAGAGCATACCTTCAGGCGGATGTACGCAGGGCAGCTTGTCGTTGATATAGCGTTCGATTTCCGGCAGCGAGAAGGCATCCTCTTCACCGACGAAGCTAATCGACACACCCTTGGCACCAGCGCGACCGGTACGACCGATACGGTGCACGTAGTCTTCCGGGTCTTCCGGGAGGGTGTAGTTGATGACGTGACTGACGTCTTCAATGTGGATCCCACGGCCAGCAACGTCGGTTGCGACCAACACCTGAATTTCGCCTTCGCGAAAGCTTTCCAGTGTTTTGATACGCTGATTCTGAGGTACATCCCCCGACAACATCGCAGCACTGACACCGGCTTTTTTGAGCAGGTCGTCAAGCTTGCGCACTAAATCACGGCGGTTACCAAAGACCATCACACGCTCAAAGCTCTCTTGCTGGAGTAGATTAACCAGCAAGCGCTGCTTGTCGTCATCAGACACCAAATACACGCGCTGATCGATGTCCGCCTGATTTTCGACGGTCACTTCGATCTCAACGTGGGCAGGATCCAGCGTCCACTGACTGGCAAGATTCAAGATGTCGTCGGTAAAGGTGGCCGAGAAGAGGAAGGTTTGACGCTCCTCTTTCTTCGGCGTGTAGCGAATGATTCGCTTCACGTCGGGGATAAAGCCCATCGACAACATTCGGTCGGCTTCATCTAACACCAATACTTCGACTTCATTGAGGTCGATATCGCGCTTCTGATGAAAATCCAACAGGCGCCCAGGTGTTGCCACCAGAATATCGATCTTACTGCCCAGGCTTTCACGCTGCTTCTGGTAGTCCATACCGCCGACCACACTCGCCACGTTGAGCTGGGTGAAGCGTGCTAAAGCTTTAGCATCTTTTTCGATCTGCAGTGCCAGCTCGCGGGTGGGCGCAATAATCAAGGCTCGCGGTGCGCCTGGCTTTTGACCATTGGGTGTTGGCTCTTCCAGGAAGTAGGCCATCACAGAGATCAAAAAGGCTGCGGTTTTACCGGTTCCCGTTTGCGCTTTGCCGACAATGTCGCCACCCAATAGCGTTTGGCGCAGGGCCTCGGCTTGAATAGGCGTACAGTACTCAAACCCTTGGGCATGAATAGCGCGCATTAAGGGCAGCGGCAGATCAAAGTCATGAAAGCGCCACTTGCCGGCCACGGCGGGCACCTGAAACTGACGAAGATCCCAGCTCGACTGGCGACGACGCGGTTTACGACGGCGGCGTTTTGGCTTGCGGTTCTGGGCCGGTGCTGTGGTCTGTTCCGACTCGCTCATAGGCTGTCTATCTGTCCATTGCTGTGGAAGTTGGCATTACGAAGTGCGCATTGTACCAGGGCTTGGCGATAAGAGCGCGTCCTGCTGTCGAAGGAGTCCCAAGGCCTGTTAGAATAGCCGTCAAATCGACGTAAGGAGCGCGACATGACGCGTAAGAAAAAAACTCGTTCACTGGCTGATAAGGTGACAATCCGTACCGGCCGGCGTAAAGATTATAAAAAGTGGCGCCATGACAACCCTGATCAAGTCGCCCCTTCGCGCCGTTTTGTGGCTAAAAAACAGCAGCAGCGCAAGCTTCAGGCGGTGAGAAAACTCGCCCGGCAGCAGAACGGGCAGGATATTGCCATTCATCCTGATAAAACTGATAGCGGCACTAACAAGCCTCAGGGGGACGACTCGTAATGCGCTTGGTTTCGTTCAATATTAATGGCATCCGAGCACGGCTTCACCAGTTACAGGCGTTGATCGACACTCAGCAGCCGGACGTGATTGGGCTTCAGGAAACCAAGGTGCAGGATAGTGAGTTCCCCATCGCCGACGTGGAAGCCATGGGTTACCACGTTTTTTATCACGGTCAAAAAGGCCACTACGGCGTTGCCTTGATGTGCCGCCAGGCGCCCACTGAAGTTTTTTACGGCTTCCCCGACGATGAGGAAGACGCCCAGCGCCGCATGATTGGCGTCCGCTTGCTGGCGGATGATGGCGACCCAGTAACGGTGTGGAACGGCTACTTTCCTCAGGGAGAAAACATTACTCACCCGACCAAATTTCCCCATAAAGAGCGCTTTTACGGCCAACTAGCGCGATTGCTCAACGAGCAGCACCGTCCTGACGAGCGACTGGCGATCATGGGCGATTTTAATATTTCGCCGGAAGACCAGGACATTGGCATTGGCGACGCTAACCGCAAGCGCTGGCTGCGCGAAGGCAAAACCAGCTTTCAACCCATTGAGCGCGAATGGCTCGAAGGCATTAAAGCCTGGGGGCTTACCGACAGCTATCGCCTCTGCTATCCACAAAGCGATGACCGCTTTAGCTGGTTCGACTACCGCTCAAAAGGGTTTAACCAGGATCCCAAGCGCGGCCTGCGTATCGACTATATTTTAGTCTCCAAAGCGCTAGCCGATCAGGTTACTGCCGCGGGCATCGACTACGACCTGCGCGGCATGGAACGACCCTCTGATCACGCGCCTACCTGGAGCGACTTCGCTCTCACGCTTAAGCCGTAGTCCTTGCTACACAGCCCTACCTACCTAGTCTTTTCTAGTTAAAGCTGGACAGCCACTGCTCCGCCTCCTCGTCACCTAGCGACGAGGCGCGGGCAAAGGCTTGTTTCGCTTGCCCATCCTCACCCCAGGCGTAAGCGAGCTGGCCATAGGCTCGCCAGTCGGCGGCAGCTTGAGTATGCAGCGCTAAGGTGTGCCAGGCATTCAGGGCCTTTTCAACATCTTTAGCCTGCCGCCAGGCGTTGGCAAGCAAACGCAGATGGGATTCATCGCTGACAATATCACCCTCATCCAGCGCCTGCTCTAAATGCTCTGCCGCTCTAGCGGGGGTTCCGCCCGCTAGATGGAGCTGAATCAACAGCCAGAAATCTTCCTGTTCGGTTAGCTTGCCTAATTGCCACGCCGTCTCCCACAGGCCAGCAGCTACCCCAGCCTGACCAGCCTGCTGGGCAAGCCCGGCGGCTTGGCGCCAATCGGCGGCGTCGCTTTGCGCACTCAAACCACCCAGCAGCCAGCCCAATGCCTGATCACCCTGCCCTGCATTGCGAAACACAGCAAGCGCCAGAGCCTGCTGCGCTTCAGTTAGCGCTGGCGTTTCATTAAGCGCCTGCTCAAGCCAATCGGCAGCTTCCTCCCAACGCTCCTGCTGTGCCAGTAGGCGGGTTAACTGCCAAACAGCATCAATGTCCTGCTGATTGGACAACCACTCACTGAGCAACTCAATGGCCTGATCACGCTGACCGGCAGCACGGCGCAGTGAGGCCTCCTCACGTAGCCAGCGGGCTGCTTGGGCACTATCGACACCGTTTAAGCCACGGGCAATCGCCAGCCGATCCGCTGCCGCAGCGTGCTGATCCTGACGCGCCAAGGCACCTGCCGCCAACTGCTGATAGAGCGCGCTGGCCCATTGATCCGATTGATTGCCGGATGCCAACCGCTCTGCCTGGGCAGTGGCCCGCTCGACGACTTGAGCCAACGCGTCCTCTTGGGACTGACTCTCTTTTAACTGGCTTTGCAATGCATTGAGGTCAGCAATGACATCGCCTTGCAGCGCAGGAGCGGCCTGTGATGAGAGAGACCAAATGCTTAATAATAAAAGGCATAAAAGACGCTTCATTCCGCTACCTCAACTGAAACTCGATCCGCTGGGTGGCATTGCGTAACCGATCACTGGGGTCAAATTGCCACTGGCTAATTGCATCCCGTGCGGCATCGTCAAAAACACGACGCGGCTGCGCATTGGTGACGCGAATAGAGGAAGCCTCAACACTGCCATCGCGGCGAATCGTAAACGCCACTTCCACAAAACCCTCCATACCCCGCCGTTGCGCGCGCGCAGGGTAGTTAGGATTCACCCGACTGGTCGGTGTGGCTTGGCCAACACTCACTGGTTCGTTAGAGGGAGAGGGCTCAGCCGCTGGGGCTGCTTCACGCTCAGCAGTTTGACTCTGCTCAGCCGTTGTAGCGGCGGGCGCTGGCTCTCGCGGCGCAGGCTCCGGCGCTGGTTCTGGAGCAGGTTCAGGCTGTGGCTCAGGTTCCGGCTCAACTTCGGTAAGCTCGGGGAGCTCACTGTCCATTTCGACAGGCTCAACGGGCTCATCCGGCAGTTCTGCTTCCGGTAAACTAATCGTGCTTTCCGCTACCGGAGGCGGCTCGGGTGCGGGCATAGGCGGCGGCGCTTGCTGTGGCGCGGCTTCTACAGGTTGAGGCGTAGGCGCTTCCTGTTCAGGGGCGACCTCCGGCGCTTCAACCATCGTCATCGCCATGCTCATGGTCAGCTCTTCGGGCTCCCGCTCGGGGGGTGCAACCAGCTGCGCCAGCAGCCAGAACAAGCCCACCGCTAGCACCACGCCTCCCAACAACGACAGCAGGTGGCGCATCATGACCCGCTCCGACTCGCCGCCACCGCCACTTGGTCAACGCCCGCCTCACGCAGGCGATCCATTACCTCGATCAGCAAGCCCGTGGTGGATTCACGGTCCGCCTGGATAACCACCGAACCATCGTCACTCAGCATATCGGCGACCTGTTGGCCGACCCGGTGGGCATCCACGGGACTGCCATCTACCCACACCGAGCCTTCCGGGGAAATCGCCACAAGCACCTGGGCGTCCGGGCGCGGGGTGGCGGCGCTGGATTCCGGCCGCTCAATCTCGACACCGCTCTCTTTGACAAAGCTGGTGGTGACGATAAAGAAAATCAGCATGATAAATACCACGTCGAGCATGGGGGTGAGATTCACCTCATTACTCTCAGCAGTGGCAGCAATGGAACGACGTCTACGCATCACTCTCCTCCAGTGCCCGCGCCAAGCGATCATGCAGCCGCTGGTCTTCACGACGGATGACGTGCTCTAAACGACTAATAAATAGCAGCCCCACCACGGCAATGGCCATGCCGGTCAAGGTCGGCAGCGTCGCCCTGGCGACGCCGTCTGCCATGGCGCGGGCTTGATGGGTCTCGCTTAATGAAAGGCTATCGAATACGCTAATCATGCCCGTCACCGTGCCTAACAACCCGAGTAACGGACATAGCGCGACTAATAGTTTTAACCATGGCAAGGGTTTGCGCAGCCTGGCGACCAGCGCCTCCGCCCACACTTGACGCAGTGTTCGGGCACTCCAACTGGTGTGATCGCTGCGCGCCGCCCAGCGGCGCAGCAGCTGACGACGCGCTATACGCCAAGTAATCCGGTAGTACCACCAGCGCTCCATGGCCATGGCAAATACCAATACAGCCACGATTGCGAGAACCACTAATACCGCGCCACCCGCCTCCACTAAACGCTCAACGGGTTCGAGCCAGAGAGGGAGAGTGGACATGTCAATTCACCACGGGTGTGTGAGATTCCAGATGATCTGCTAATGTTGCGCTCGCCTGCCCTTCAATCACATGGGTTAGGTAACGGCTACGGCCTGCCAGAGCGGTCTGCACAAACAACAGCGGCACAGCGGTAATCAGACCCAGTACGGTGGTCACTAGCGCCTGACTGATGCCGCCCGCCATTAGCTGCGGGTCGCCGGTGCCAAACACGGTAATCGCCTGAAAAGTCACGATCATGCCGGTTACCGTGCCCAGCAAGCCGAGCAACGGCGCAATCGCGGCAAGCAGCTTCACCATCGGCTGGCTGCGTTCTAACCTGGGCAACTCGGCCAACACCGCTTCATCCAAGCGCGCTTCCAGCGCCTCCGGGGTTTGATGTTTATCCATGCCTTCAAAGCGTAGCAGTACCCGCCCAAGCGGGTTATTGTCCTGCAGTTGATCAAGGGATTGCCGCTGACGTTTTACGCGCAGACTAACCAGCACTAGATAGAGATACTGCCCTAGGCCGATGATCATGCCCAGAATACCCAGCGCCACGACAACGTAGCCAACATAGCCACCCTGCTGGAAACGCTCCCAAAGGCTGGGCTGTTGGGCCAAGGCTTCGAGCACGCTGCCCTGGGTAGGATCAATGGCAAAGACGCTGCTTTCGCCTTGGTAGTAATCCGTCAGCAACCCGTCAATGGCATCGGGGGTGCGCGGTAGAACCACGAGGTTGCCATCATTTTCACCGCGCTCTAATAGCTCGTTCTCGGTAAAGGCCGCAAAATCGCCCAGCCGCATCAATTCACGTTCAGCCACCTCGCCATTAGCATCGGCGACTGGCATTGAAAGCCGCTCGGCACGACCGGTGCGGGCGGTTAACGCTGCCAAGCGATCCACCACGTATTCCAGCTGATGGCGCTCAAGCACTTCCACGTCATCCAGACGCGGCGGCAGTGAACCCTCCTCCAGGGTTAATAGACTCTCTTCGCCAAGCGTGTTGCGAACCTCAGAGCTATGGCGGGCAAGATTGGCCAGCAGACCCGAAAGCGCTTCGCCCTGCTCTGCCTGGCGTTCGCTCAGCTCGCTGGCTTGACCTGCTTGCTCTGCCTGCCGCGCCTGTAGTGCTTCATGCTGCTGCTGAGCATCTTCATGCTCGGCGCGCGCTTCTTCCAGCGCGGACTCTAGCGCCTGCTGGTCATCCAAAAAGTTCATTAGCCGCTGCTGGTCACGCGCTTCAGCCGCCTCACGGGCTTCACGCAGAGAAGTCGCGCTTTCGGTTTGCGCCATTGATACGCCACTTACCGCTACCAGTCCCAATACAACGCAGGCATAGCCCAATTGACGAAGTGTTAGCCGACTCATGGTTGCTCCCCCTGCTGGTCATTGGCACTGATCGAGAGCGGCAAGGTTAATAGATCCGGGGCGCGCTGATCTTCCGCCATACGCAGTCCACTGCGCACTTCACGCAGGTACTCGTCATCCAGCGGCTGCCATGCGCCGTTCTCAGCGCTCCACACACCGCCCTCACGGCCATCGGGGGTTAGGTAATAAAAGCCGATACGCCCGATGCGCAGGAAATCCACTTCGCGTTCGCGGCCATCCTGACTTAAACGCCCTCGCCAGCTATCCATCTCCTGCCCATAGTCGAGCTCAACGCGCCAAGCCTCTAGCAGTCCATTAATACGCTCAATGGTGTTTTGACCCTGCTCATCGGGTTGACGCTCAACCCGCGCCAACCGCTCCTCACGTAAAAACGGCAGGTCACGCTCAATCCAGCTGCTAAGCTGCTCGGCCATATTCTGTTCGATCACGGGCAGCGCTGCGCGGGTCTCTTCCAGCGTATCCAGCGCCGTCGCCAACCGCTGCTGACGCTCGGCCTCTTCCGCCAAGCGCCCGGAAAGTGAGGCGTTATCAGCCTTCAGCTGGCGGGTTTCACGCTCCAGACGGCGCAGTTCTTCAAGCTGTTCACGGGTCTGCTCATCAGCAGCATCAATCTGCTCCTGAAGCGCTGCTTGGGTTTGCTGGGCTTCGACACTTTCGGCCGCTTGAGCCACTGCTTGTTCACTTGCCAACAGCGCGCCACTGGCCAGCACTCCCGCTAGCCACCATCCACGCAAGGCAAAGAAAGGCCTGTTCAGCACGTCGACTCTCCGTCACTGAGTAGCGGGCGGCGGGCACCGCCCTACTAGAAACTAATTGGGTATTAGAACGATTTGCGTTTAACTTTTACGCTGCCTAGCCTACCACTAATATAATAAATGACAATATTTATCATTAAGATTCATATAACTGTACGCGTTTAGACACAAAAAAGCGGCAGCTCTTTCGAACTACCGCTTTTAATGACTGCTTCAAGCAGCACTGCTTTCTTAGCCATAAACCCGCATTAGCTTCTCTTTAGAAAGCCCAGTCGTCGTCTTCGGTGGCAACGGCTTTGCCGATCACATAAGAGGAGCCAGAGCCGGAGAAGAAGTCGTGGTTCTCGTCGGCGTTGGGTGAAAGTGCCGCCATGATAGTGGGATCCACATCGGTGACGCTGCTGGGGAACAGCGGCTCGAAGCCAAGGTTCATCAGCGCTTTATTGGCGTTGTAGTGAAGGAATTTTTTCACGTCTTCACTTAGGCCTACCTCGTCATACAGTGACTCGGTGTAGCGCACTTCGTTGTCGTAGAGCTCCAGCAGCAGCTCGTAGGCATAATCTTTGACCTCCTGCTGGCGCGCTGGCGTCGCTTCCGCCATTGCCTGCTGGAATTTATAGCCGATGTAGTAGCCATGTACCGCTTCGTCGCGAATGATCAAGCGAATCAGGTCGGCGGTATTGGTCAATTTGGCATGGCTTGACCAGTACATCGGCAGGTAGAAGCCGGAGTAGAACAGAAACGACTCAAGGAAGACGCTGGCGACTTTGCGCATAAGCGGGTCATCCGAGCGGTAGCGCTCTAAAATCAGCTGGGATTTTGCCTGCAGCGTGGGGTTCTCTTCACTCCAGCGAAAGGCATCGTCCACATCACGGGTGGTACAGAGCGTCGAGAAAATCGAGCTGTAGGAGCGCGCGTGCACCGATTCCATAAAGGCGATGTTGGTGTAAACCGCTTCTTCGTGGGGAGTACGAGCATCCTCCATTAATACCGGTGCCCCCACGCTGCTTTGGATGGTGTCCAGCAGTGTGAGGCCCGTGAATACGCGGATCGTCAGCTGCTTTTCTTTTTCGGTTAGAGTGTTCCAGGACTGAATATCGTTAGACAGCGGGACTTTTTCCGGCAGCCAGAAATTACTGGTCAAGCGGTTCCAAACTTCCAGGTCTTTATCATCCTGAAGCCGGTTCCAGTTAATCGCATCAACCCGCGATAAACGTTGCATGGTGTTCATATCACTCTCTCAAAGCCCGGCTATGAGAGCCTGGCTATGACAGCCGGGCTAGCAAAGCTTGTTTATAAAAAGCTGGGTTATAAAAACGAATGCTCAATAACAGACACAAGGCGTAGCTGCAGTAAGCAGTCCCATTACAGCGTGCAGGAAACGCAGCCTTCTACCTCGGTACCTTCTAACGCGCTCTGGCGCAGGCGAATGTAGTAAAGCGTTTTGATGCCTTTGCGCCAGGCGTAAATCTGCGCTTTATTGATATCGCGTGTGCTTGCGGTGTCTGGGAAGAACAGCGTTAGCGATAAGCCCTGGTCAACGTGCTGCGAGGCTTCCGCGTAGGTATCGATGATCTTTTCTGGGCCGATTTCGTAGGCGTCCTGGAAGTAGTCAAAATTGGCTTCATCCAGGAAAGGCGCCGGGTAATAAACACGCCCCAGCTTGCCCTCTTTACGAATCTCGATTCTCGCCGCCACCGGGTGAATACTGGAGGTAGAGTTATTGATGTAAGAGATCGACCCTGTCGGCGGTACCGCCTGCAGGTTACGGTTATACAAACCGTGGGCCATCACCGACGCTTTCAGTTCCCGCCAATCGTCCTGGGTCGGCAGCGCGATACCGCTGCGCTCAAACAGCCCGCGTACTTTATCGGTGCGCGGCAGCCACGCCTGGTCGGTGTACTTATCGAAGAAGGTCCCCGAGGCGTAGGTAGAGTCGGCAAAGCCCGCAAACGACTCTTTGTGCTCAATCGCCAAACGGTTCGACGCACGAATCGCATGGAAGGCAACGCAGTAGAAGTAGAGATTGGTAAAATCCAAACCTTCGTCAGAGCCGTAGTAAATGTGCTCCCGCGCCAGATAGCCGTGTAGGTTCATCTGGCCCAAGCCAATCGCCCGCGACTTGGCATTACCTTCGGCAATAGAGGGCACACTGCGCAGGTTACTCATTTCAGACACAGCGGTGAGACCACGAATAGCGATTTCCACACTGGTACCGATATCACCTGCGTCCATCACCTTGGCAATGTTCATGGAGCCCAGGTTACAGGAGATGTCCTGTCCGATTTGGCGATAACCCAGGTCGTCGTCATACTCGGTAGGCGTATTGACCTGAAGAATTTCAGAGCACAGGTTACTCATGTTGATACGGCCAGCAATCGGGTTGGCGCGATTAACCGTGTCTTCGAACATGATGTATGGGTAGCCCGACTCAAACTGCAGCTCGGCCAGCACCTGGAAAAACGCCCGGGCGTTAATCTTGTGCTTGCGGATGCGTGCATCGGCGACCATCTCTTGGTACTTCTCGGTAACGCTGATGTCGCCAAATGGCACGCCGTAAACACGCTCTACATCGTAGGGCGAGAACAGGTACATGTCGTCGTTGCGCTTGGCAAGCTCAAAGGTAATATCCGGAATCGTCACGCCCAGAGAGAGCGTTTTGATACGGATTTTCTCGTCGGCGTTTTCCCGCTTGGTATCCAAAAAGCGCAGAATATCCGGGTGGTGAGCGTTAAGATACACCGCCCCTGCCCCCTGGCGAGCCCCCAGCTGGTTAGCATAGGAGAAGGCATCTTCCAGCAGTTTCATAATCGGGATGATGCCCGAAGACTGGTTTTCGATACGCTTGATGGGCGCACCCGACTCACGAATATTACTGAGCAGAAACGCCACGCCGCCGCCGCGTTTGGAGAGCTGAAGAGCCGAATTAATGGAGCGCCCAATCGACTCCATATTGTCTTCGATACGCAGCAGGAAGCACGACACAAGCTCGCCGCGCTGCTGCTTGCCACAGTTCAAAAAGGTGGGGGTCGCAGGCTGAAAGCGGCCACTAATGATTTCATCCACCAGCGACTTCGCCAGCGTTTCGTCGCCCCGCGCCAGGGTTAGCGCGACCATGCAGACGCGGTCTTCGTAACGCTCTAGATAGCGTTTGCCGTCGAACGTCTTCAGCGTGTAGCTGGTGTAGTACTTAAAGGCGCCCAAAAAGCTTGGGAAACGAAACTTATACGCATAGGCCTGCTCGAACAACGCCTTGATAAAGGCGAAGCTGTACTGGGCCAGCATCTCGGCTTCGTAATACTGCTCTTCGACCAGGTAATCGAGCTTTTCTTCTAACGAGTGGAAAAACACCGTGTTCTGGTTAACGTGCTGCAAAAAGTACTGGCGTGCTGCTTCGCGATCTTTATCCAGCTGCAGCTCGCCATTGGCACCGTACAGGTTGAGCATGGCGTTAAGAGCGTGATAGTCCAGCGTGCGCGCTTCTGTCTTCGCTGCTGGCCGTTTGGCCTCGCCGCTTTTAGTGGATACGTCGTTCGAGACTGAGTCTTTCGGCGCTGAGTCTTTCGGCGCTAGGTTTGTCGTTTCCAAAACTCTTCTACTCCTTTGCGGACGTTGGTCACGTCGTCGTCGGTGCCAAACAGTTCGAATCGATACAGCAGCGGCACGTTGCACTTTTTCGCGATAATGCGGCCTGCAAGGCCATACGCTTCGCCAAAATTGGTATTTCCCGCTGCAATTACCCCCCGCAGGAGGCTTCGATTATGTGTGTCGTTAAGAAAATGGATCACCTGCTTGGGCACCGCACCCTGCTCACTTCCCCCACCGTAAGTGGGGGTAACTAAAATATACGGCTGGGTGACACGTGGAACAGGCTCTTCTCGATTCAGCGGCAGTCGCTTTGCGGTAAAACCAAGCTTTTCTACAAAACGATGGGTATTACCTGATTTAGTAGAGAAGTACACCAACGTGCCGACTACGGGTGTAGGTGCGCAACTTGCCAGCATTTGGATGACTTACGCCAGCGCTTGAATGCGGTCTGGGCGGAAACCCGACCAGTGATCCTCGCCGACGACTACGACGGGAAGCTGCCGATAGCCCAGCGCTTCCACTTCTTCTTGGGCGCCGGATTCAGCGGTAATATCAATAACGGTGTAATCGAGCCCCTGCTTGTCTAGCGCACGGTAAGTGGCGGTGCACTGAACACATGCTGGTTTGCTATAAATTTGAATTTCCATGGATGATCCCCTTTTCATAGCGGCATTTTTCGGGTAGAGCACATCTAGTGCCCGACCCCTCTAGAAGACACAACGCATACTATATATAGACCATGTGAAAATCAATTCAAGCATATGTGGTATTTTTCATCCACAGGATATTGACAGCTAATGCCCCACTCTATCCCAGGCAACAAAAAAACCGCCCACTAAAAAGTGGGCGGTTTTTAACAGCGCCATGAACCGGCGCGTCTAGCGGGTCATAGCAATTTTAGCTAATCGCAGCTTGGTAACGACGCTCAACGTCTTCCCAGTTTACAACGTTGAAGAACGCTGCAATGTAGTCAGGACGCTTATTCTGGTACTTCAGGTAGTAGGCATGCTCCCACACATCCAGACCAAGCAACGGCGTGTTGCCGTGCATTAGCGGGCTATCTTGGTTCAGGGTATTTTCTACCACCAATTTCTTTTCAGGGGTAATGGATAGCCATGCCCAACCACTGCCGAAACGGCCAACGGCGGCTTTTTTGAACTCTTCTTTAAAGGCTTCCAGACCGCCCAGCTCAGAATCGATCGCTTTTGCAACATCGCCCTGAGGGTTGCCACCGCCGTTAGGCGACATCATTTGCCAAAACATGGAGTGGTTGGCATGACCGCCACCGTTATTGATAACGGCTTGACGCTTGGCTTCTGGAACGCGATCTAGATTGGCGACCAGCTCTTCAACAGGTACATCTTCAAGACCCGTGCCTTCCAGCGTGGCGTTCAGGTTGTTGATGTAGGTTTGATGGTGACGAGAGTGGTGAATTTCCATCGTCATCGCATCGATGTTTGGTTCGAGAGCATCATATGCGTACGGCAATTCGGGTAATGTATGTGCCATATCATCATCTCCTTGAGTGGCTTTCGTTGCTTTCACTTACCTATGTGCGGTCGGCCCGCAGCTTTTTCAACCACCGGGGTGGATTTTCTTACCTTTTGCCCCAGTACTTTAGTCAACTATTGCCAGTTTACCTAATAGACCCGGCACAAAAAAGCCGACTTCTGGCGAAGTCGGCTTTTAGGACTTAGTTGTTCAACCGCTTACAGCTTGCTCTCGAGCTCCGGCAGGATCTCAAACAGATCCCCTACCAGGCCGTAGTCCGCCACCTGGAAGATCGGCGCTTCGTCGTCTTTGTTGATCGCGACGATCACCTTGGAGTCCTTCATGCCCGCCAGGTGCTGGATGGCACCAGAAATACCCACCGCGATATACAGATCCGGCGCAACGATCTTACCGGTCTGGCCGACC
>NZ_MINL01000001.1:0-313933 GCF_001882345.1 Halomonas sp. QHL1 | reverse complement strand
CACGTCGACGGCTTCCACCGTCGCGCTGCCGCTTGTGCCGACCGCATCAAAGCCGGTGGTGCGCACGGTGATCACTTTCAACGTGTCGTCGCTTTTCACCGTCGCGATGGCGTTACCGGCGTAGATCGGACGCTTGAAGGTATCGGCGCTGTCTACGGCGAGAACGTCCGACAACTGGCTGACGTCTTTTAGCGCCGCTAAACGCGGCAGTACGTTTTTGCCAGTAGTGGAGGCGCTGGCGAGTACGTGGGTGTAGCCATCGGCCAGTTCGACCAGCAGCGCGCCCATGGGCTCGGCCAGCTGGTGGGCGTAAACGGCGTTATCCGCGACGCGGACTTTGCTTACGCCGTCGAGTTTGGCGGCGGCTTCGGCGGCGGCTTGCACGCCTTCACCGGCCACCAGAACGTCAATATCGCCACCGATGGCTTGGGCGGCCGCCACGACGTGGGCGGTGGCGCCGGCCAGTTGGCCTTCGTGTAGATCCGCAAGTACCAGAATGCTCATGGCATCAACTCCTTTCAAAGCGCTTGTCTTAAAGAACTTTGGCTTCGTTTTTCAGTTTGTCGATCAGCTCGTCTACCGAGGCGACTTTGACACCGCCTTTGCGCTCGGCGGGCGACTCTACTTTGAGCAGACTGACCTTGGAAGGAACCTCGACGCCGTAATCAGCGGGGGTTTTCACATCCAGCGGCTTTTTCTTGGCCTTCATGATGTCGGGCAGCTTGGCGTAGCGCGGCTCGTTAAGGCGCAGGTCGGTGGTGACGATCGCGGGCAGCGTCAATGCGATGGTTTGCAGGCCGCCGTCGATTTCACGCGTCACGCTAACCTTGTCGCCGTCTACCGCTACTTCAGAAGCAAACGTGCCTTGGGGCAGACCCGTCAGCGCGGCGAGCATTTGGCCGGTCTGGTTGTTGTCGGTGTCGATGGCCTGCTTGCCAAGGATGACCATGCCCGGCTGTTCCTCTTCGACCACTTTGGCCAGCAGCTTGGCCACGGCCAACGATTCGGCGCGCTCGTCGGTTTCGATATGAATGGCGCGGTCAGCGCCCAGCGCCAGCGCGGTACGCAGCTGCTCTTGAGCGGCTTTGGGTCCTACCGTGACGGCGACGACTTCCGTGGCCACGCCCTTCTCTTTCAGGCGCACCGCTTCTTCCACGGCAATTTCGCAGAAGGGGTTCATGGCCATTTTGACGTTGGTAAGGTCGACGTCCGAGTGATCCGCTTTAACGCGGATTTTGACGTTGTAGTCGATGACGCGTTTCACCGCGACGAGTACTTTCATAGGTTCCTCGCTTGGCTTGTTGTAAAGCCGTTACCCTGAGACGGCACCCGCCCGGCGGATACCCCTTTTTAAGACGTGTGATGCATTGAAGACTTACCGGCAATCGCTCAACAGCGATTCGCCTGCTCCAATACAGGCGCTGCCAACAATAACGGCGGCGCTTTTAAATTCAATATACAAAATTCAATCGAGCGTTTGATAGGTGCGCAATTGAAAAACCCTACCAATTTGCCATAGCCTGCCATAAAGCGACAATACCTAATGCTTAATCGTCCACTACGGCCTTAGTCGTAGCACTGAACGGTGGCAAGCAAAGCATACCGTCAATAAATGCTCCTTTCACCATCGTAGGCGTGACCTGACACGGGTATTATGCCTATCATGGGGTATAACCAGAAGCAAACGACCGTTTTAAATTAAGGCCGACTTTTTATAAGCTAGTTCCCCGAGGTTACCCTTAGGTTAGCTTTATAGACACTGGCACTTAAAGAGAATAAGGAGAAACCGGGTGGAAACTGTTGAACGCGATGTAATGGACTTTGATGTCGTCATTGTCGGTGCGGGCCCATCCGGGCTTTCCGCCGCATGCCGACTCATGCAGCAAGCCAACCAGGCTGAGCAAGAACTCACGGTTTGTGTCGTTGAGAAAGGCTCAGAAGTTGGCGCACATATTTTATCGGGCGCGGTCTTTGAACCTCGTGCACTGGCGGAACTTTTCCCTGATTGGGAAGAGCGCGGCGCACCGCTCAATACCCCGGCGATTCGCGACGATGTCTATTTGCTCAAAGACGCCGAAAAAGCGCAAAAAGTACCTAACGCCTTAGTACCTAAAAGCATGCATAACACCGGCGGCGAGCTTACCCGCTATGTGATCAGTGCAGGCAACCTGTGCCGCTGGCTGGCGGAACAGGCAGAGGGCCTCGGGGTAGAAATCTTCCCAGGCTTTGCCGCCCAAGAAGTCATTATTGAAGACGACGCAGTGCGCGGCATTCTGATTGGCGACATGGGTGTCGCCGCCGATGGCACCCCCAAAGATGGCCATATGCCGGGCATGGAACTGCGCGCCAAGTACACGCTGTTTGCCGAAGGCGCGCGGGGACATTTGGGCAAGCGCTTAATCAAAGACTTCTCGCTGGATGAAGGTCGCGACCCGCAACACTACGGTATCGGCCTTAAAGAGCTGTGGGATGTGCCTGCCGACAAGCATGAACCTGGGGTTGTATTGCATGGCTCTGGCTGGCCATTAGATAAAAATACCCACGGCGGCTGGTTCCTTTACCATGCGGAAAACCAGCAGGTGGTTGTGGGCTTGATTATGGATCTGGGTTACCAGAACCCGTGGCTCTCACCCTTCGACGAATTTCAGCGTATGAAGCATCATCCGGTACTTAGTCAGTATCTGGAGGGTGGCAAACGCGTGGCTTACGGCGCCCGGGCGATTACCAAAGGGGGCTTTAACAGCCTGCCCAAAATGACCTTCCCCGGCGGGCTATTGATTGGCTGCGATGCGGGCACCCTCAACTTTTCCAAGATCAAAGGCCTGCACACCGCCATGAAGTCTGGCTTGGTGGCCGCGGAGAGCGTATTCGAGGCGATAAAAGGTGGCGATGAAGGCGCCCAGGAGCTAACGAGTTTTACTCAGAAATGGGAAGCCAGCTGGGCCTACCAAGAGCTTAAAGAGAGCGCCAGCTTCGGCCCCGCGATCCATAAATATGGCACCGTGGGCGGCGGAGCGTATAATTTTGCTCACCAGTTACTGGGCAACAAACTACCTAACGTCCATGACACCACCACTGACTATGGCGCCCTCAAGCCAGCGGATGAGTTTGAAAGGATTAACTACCCCAAACCAGACGGCAAGCTCTCGTTCGACAAGCCTACCTCGGTGTTCCAATCGAACACCAACCATGAAGAGGATCAGCCGTGTCATTTGCGCCTTGATGATCCTGAGCTGCCAATCCGCGACAACTTGCCCAAATACGCAGAACCGGCGCAGCGCTACTGCCCGGCCGGTGTTTACGAAGTGGTGGAGGATAGCGAGGGACAGCCACGCTTTCAGATCAATTTCCAAAACTGCGTGCACTGCAAAACTTGCGATATAAAAGACCCAGCGCAAAATATTACCTGGGTAGCACCAGAAGGCGGTGGCGGGCCCAACTATCCCAATATGTAGCACACCAGTATGTCGTAGAGAGAACGGATACTTAAAGCGTCGGCGTTCGCCGACGCCATCTAAATACGCTTCTCTTCCCTAACTCAAACACCGGTGATGAAAGCGGCTGGTTATGCTGAGAGCAGGGTACTTAATTCGGCGCTATGCTATAGAAGTGCACCTTGTTTTTACCCGCTTGCTTGGCTTGATACATCGCCATATCCGCATTTTTCATTAAGCTTTGTTCATCGAGCCCATCACCAGGGAACAGCGCCACACCGATGCTTACCGATATATTGTAATCTTGGCCCGCTAAGACAAATGGCTGCCTCATGGAGGATAGTAATTCGTCAGCAATCGGTTCAATTTGGTCGGTTCGACTCACTTTGCGTAATAAAATAATAAACTCGTCACCCCCCAATCGGGCAACCACATCACTTTCTCGTATCGCTCCAGTCAGCCGCTTAGCCGCTTCTTGTAATAGATAATCGCCCACAGCGTGCCCCAAAGAATCATTGATTAATTTAAAACGATCAAGATCCAGGAAAAGTAGCGCGAAGGATTCTCCATGGCGACCACAAAGGACAACTTCCTGGCTCACCAGATGACTCAAAAAAGCGCGATTAGGCAAATCGGTTAGCGTGTCGTGGAAAGCTAACTGCTGGGCGTGTATAACGCGTTCGTCCATTACTCTCTGCCGCGCTCGCTGAAGCTGCCAGCTTAGACGACCAAGTATAGCCAGAATGATGAGCAGCAGGCCGCTTGTCCAACCGGCCCGCTGCCAATAATTTCGTGCAAGCTGTTGAGCCGCGTCCAACTGCTCCTGGGCAGAGAGCCCTACGACAATCGAGAGGGGAAAATCATACAGTTTGCGTACCAGCGTGTAGCTCTCAACCCCTTGCCAATGGGTAAGAAAGGGCGCGGTTACGGCATCCGGTGTGCTACTTTTCCAAACCGCTATATCCATCAGTTCGCCTGAATGGATAGTATCTCCTGAACGCCTGACGCGTACGATGCCTTCAGAGTCCACTAGTGCCAGCATTCCCTGCTGGCCCAACGACCGAACTTCATAACTGCTCACAAAGTAATTAGCATCAATAGCGATAACGACCCAGCCCGAGCCTCCCTCTTGATCAGGCATTAATGGCCGGGTAAAAGTCAGCTGCTTTTCCTGATAAGCCTCTATCTCCCCCACTGCTAGGTAGTCGTCGCCCAGTGTACTTTGTGAGGGAGGCGTTAGGTACTGCCCAAGCAGCCCCGAATCAGTGGTATCAATAACCATGCCCTGCTCATCAACAATGCTAATGGTAAATAGCAGTGCAGGCGGTAATAACCGCTGCTCATTTAACACATTGAGCACGCTTGCATGATCGGTACTATTGACGGTAAAACGTACTAATTTCAATGCGGTGTCAATTTCTCTTAAGGCTCTTACCACCCTCGCTTCATAAGTATCGGTAATTTCTCCTACGGACAGCTCTGTCTGACGCTCAATGGCCATACGTTCTTTATTGACTAAAAAATAAGCACTTCCCCATATAACCAACAACATCATTAAAGCCACTAGGCTAAATAGCACCAGTGGCTCTACAAGATGATGTGACCATCGATTAATGAAGCTTCTGGATGGGATGAACTGGCTAGGGCCTGTTTGATCATTGAGGCTACTCAATTGTCACCACTCTTAAACGCTCATCAAGAAAAGAAGGGTCTATATAGCCCAGTGCTTTTGCATCCCTGACGAGTCGCTCTACCACTGCGCGACTATTAGTCAGCGCTTGAGGCGGCTGCCCTCGCCCGGTAAATATCTGTCTAGCCCAGTGAGCCTTGATTTGCGCCGGGGTTTGCCCCGTGTAGTGAATATAGAACTCACTTCTCGCCGCCGTACCTTCAGTCTGATCCAAGGGCACCACTTGTACTCCGTTGGCTATTAGCGTGCGACGCCCCAAATAAATATCCCTTAAATCGCTGCTGGTAAGGCGAGTAAAGGGTGCCTCGGCTGATACAACCACCAACACCTCAGCCGCAGCAGGGTGATTAACCATAATCAGCGCTGCCCCCAATAACAGGCTGACCAAGGGCGCAGTAAGTCGTTTACACATTGCCACTCTCCTTAAAACACAAAGTCGAGCGCAAGGCTGAACAAGTTAATACGTCCACCTGGGGTAAACTCGGGCTGTTGATTGATCAGCCCCCCCGATGACTCTGAACGCATATCGATACGATCATACTGGGCCGTAAAAGCCATACCTGGCCTGAAATCCCAGCGAGCCCCAAGCGTAATGCTCTCTTGCTGCATTCCGCTGGATATTAGCTCATTCAATACGCCATTTAGTAACTGTGCGCCTTCGGCAAAGGGCGATGGATAAAGGGCAGCATTCAATCCCGGCTCTGACGTATTACTGGTGACTTTTGCTCGCGCCACACCCACATACGGCGTCCACTCGGCTATACGGTAGCCGAAAGTCATGTAGGCCCCTTCACTGTCCCCTAAAAGAGAAGGCGACGAAGAGCGCGCCCACTCTCCCATAACAAACCATGAGCCAGGGTCATAACCTACCCCTAAGCTCAGTAGGCTCGTACGCTTGCCATCAACTTCGTAGCGGCTAGCAAGCTGTTCACCGGGTAGGCCAAAGAGACGGTATGCATCGAAGAATTGTGAGAGTTCATCCGCGCTCACTTTCAGCTCGCCGTAGCTGGCAAACAAAGTAGTGTCACCCCAGTGAGTGCGGTGTGAAACGCCCCACGAGTCGCTGGCGTCGACACTACCCGTTTGGTAATCAGCGCTGCCACCACCAAAATTCAGCTGCAGTTCGCTAGTGGCGCTTCCGCTGCGGTATCGATAGCGCACATCAACGCCATCAAAATTAGCCACTGGGATTAAACGGTAAACTTCTTGCGGTGGTCTTATCCAAGGAGTGGCGTAGTTAACTTTACGATGTTCAGAGGACATAAATGAGCTCTGCATCATACGCCCAACTCTGAAGCTAAGATTAGGGGTAATGTCGTATTGAACATTTGCCCATTCAATATCAGGTGCGAATGAGCCGTCATACCGCTTCTCGCTGACAATCTGCAAAACAGAGGAGAGCTGAGGCGTCATACGCAGCGTAGCTTGGAGGCCTAACCGGCTATCAACTTCAGCGCTCCAGTCATGACTATACCCCGCACCTTCTGAAGCGAAGGGGTCAGCAACGAAGTCAGCGTTCCGCTCATCAGAGTGAACAACCCCTAGAGTGCCAAAACCATTAAACTCCAGGTTAGGCAACGTGCTATCGGCAAGCAAGACGCCGCTTTGGGTGACGATCAAAATGGCGCAGAGCCAGGTGGCTTGCCTTACCATGCACGTTCCCTATTTCATAAGTAATTATGCTATGAGCTGCTGAGTATTAGTTCGGTAGGAGTGTAGGTATTAAATCGGCAGGACCAAGCTAAGTCAAACTGTCCTAAAGCTTAACTCGACGTAAAATGTGAAAGAGTGTGTCTTATTGGCTAATCAATGGCTTACCCAGCAAGCGTTGAACCATTTTCGAGTAGTTCAATGGGTGCGCGGCGGGCAATAAGCCGCCTGCGCCCTGCCTGATCAAAGCGCACATCAATGACCGGGTCGCTGGCATTTCCCTCTACCGCCGCCACTTCACCCTCACCAAACACTGCATGGTGAAGACGCTGGCCAGGGTAAAAACAGGTATCTGCCGAATAACCTACCTTGGCTTCTTCAACCTGCGCCGCGGCCAGCACAATATCATCGCGCCCCAGCCGCGCCAGATAGCGCTCAACCAGGCCCACCGATGTCACTTGCAGCGAAGCGGCTGGCGGACTTTGGCTGGCCAAGCAAGAGGCTACCCGCATACTATCCTGCCAGGCACTTTCGGCAATAAAGCGACTAGGACGGTGCACGCCCCCATCATGGAGCACTAACAGCTGCTCTTGGGCGCGAGTGATGGCCACATAGAAGAGCCGCCGCTCCTCTTCAAGGCGCTCATCATTGAGCGGATTATCGCGACTGTAGTGAGGAAAATCTTCTTCATTAACTCCGGCCACCGCAACCAGCGGCCACTCAAGCCCTTTGGCACCGTGCACGGTGCTAATCAACACGCCGCTCGCCTGGTTTTCTACCGGGCGTTCAAGTAGCTCGATAAAAGCATCTGGGTCCTGGACGCTTTGCGCTTGTTCAATTAGCACGTCGAGTAAGCGAACATCCTCTTCGCCTTTGTCCCGCCTTGCTGCTGCACGCTTAAGCGTTTTTTCCGCCTCAATGCTTTCCACCACATGCCTGAGCAGCTTGGCGGGTGGCCAAGCACTGAGCTGTGGAAGCTCACAAAGTAGCAGCCAGCGTTTTTTAAGTGTGCGCCGCTGGATCGGCTTTAACGTCGTTAATATGGGGTCATGCCGTTCGGGCCACTGCTGGGTAGTGGCCAGCTGTTGGGCTAAACGCTGTAGCCGCTCGCGGGCAACGAAGGGAGTCGGTTGTGAAAGCAGCAGTAATAGTTGCTGTGGGTCGCGCAGAAGATCAGGGCGACGCGACAACTTTAAATAGCCCGCCAAGGCCTGCACCAGCGGCAGACGAAAAACAAAACGATCCTCGCGCTGAAGCCGAAACGGTATCCCGGCCTGTAGCAGCGCCAGTTGGAACGGTACCGAAAGCGCCCAGCTGCGCACCAGCAAGCTGGCTTCGTTAAACGCTCGCCCCTGGGCCTGCCAGTCCATCAACGCATCAAGCAGTAATCGGCTGCCCTGCCCGACTGAGACGCGGGTCTCCGGGTTATTAGCCGCGGCAAGGCACAGCTGATTAGGACGGCGCTGATTAGCGGCTATGGCATGATTCGCGGCCAGCGCCAACGCATGACCGTGCCGGAAGGTGGTCGATAGCGGGTAGTCGGTTGCCACGCCAAAGGTAGCGGTAAAATTTTCCAGCATGGTGTCGGGCTTGGCGCCGCGCCACTCATAAATACACTGGTTGGCGTCGCCGACCGCCATTACTTCGGCACGAGTACCCACCAACACGGATAAAAGTCGCTGCTGAGCGGCGTTAATATCCTGATACTCGTCAATAATGACATGGTCAAGAAATCCTTCAACGCGACTACGCAAGGTGCTCTCTGCTTCTAGCGCCAACAGCGGACGATAAAGCAGATCGGCATAGGTCATCACGCCTTCCGCTTCCAATAGCCTCTCTGCTTCGGCAAACGCCGCTGGGAAGTAGTCGGTATCGGTGTCAAAATTCAGCCGCTCATAGAGCGCTTCGGGAGTAATCATTTCTGCTTTAACCAAGCCGCAGAAGTGGGCTAAGGTTTCTAGTCGATCCCCTTCCAGAGCTGCATCCCGGCGCTCAACTGAATCACGCAGTACATTAAGACTCGCCTGACGAAGCAGCCTTTCCAGCTGCCAATCGGCGGACAATAGCTGGCGCGGCGCAAGCGCCCCCCAGCGGCATAAGCTTTGAGTTAAGCGATGCCCCAAGGAATGAAAGGTGCGGACATCGGGCAATGCCTGCCCGTTAGATGCCATTGCGGCTAAACGACGCTGAAAATCATCCTTCGCTGAGCGGTTAAAC
The DNA here is from genome assembly GCF_001882345.1 of Halomonas sp. QHL1. GTDB lineage: Bacteria > Pseudomonadota > Gammaproteobacteria > Pseudomonadales > Halomonadaceae > Vreelandella. Next base: position 304,942 of record NZ_MINL01000001.1, on the reverse strand, counting down.
ATCAGCACCAGGATACGTTTTGGCGCCACACCGCTGGCCAATAGATGCAGTACTCGGGCGGCCATGGTGGTGGTTTTACCTGCCCCGGCCACTGCCGCCACCCTCGCATGCCCCGCCTGGTGATTGACAACGGCTTGCTGTTCAGCGGTTAACTTCACGGGGCCTCGCCAATTAGCTCATCATCAATCTGACCCAGCGCAAACCACTGCCCGGCACTCTCTAGTCCTAGCTCACTCGTACCGTTGCCTATCTCTCGGGCTTCCGCGGCCTCAACCAGTTGATAATAGACATTGCGGTGCAACCTAGCGGCCAGCCCAAAACGCACCGGCAACTGCGGGACCGCCTCATCTTGGGGGGTTAAGGTGATAGAGAGCGGATGCTCGGCATCTAAGCGAACAACATCGTCAAACTGAGTGGTAAACCACCAGGCACCGTCACGGAAGTCAGCTTCTACGGCGACCAGCGGCAGGTCTTCGACCTTTATCCGCCAGCGTTCCACCGGCGTGACCAGGCAGTAGCCCTCGTCATCAAGGCGCAGCAGCGTTGCCAATAGGCGCGCTACCTTGGGGCGGGCAAACGGCTGGCCTTCGTGCGACCAGCTACCGTCGGCGTGAATAACGATATTCATATCGCCAGAGAGCGCTGGGTGCCACTCATCGAGCGGTGGAATAGCACCAGCGCGTTCCTCGTCTCCGCTACCTTGCTGCAGTAATCGATCAATATTCATCTCGCCCACCTCGCTTGAGCGTATTCAGGGCGCATTGGTTACAGAAGCCCAGAGTGCGCCAGCGCCTCTTTGACGTGTTCCGGAGCACCGGGAGCCGCGGCACGAAAGAGCTGATAAAAATTGGCGGTCGTCTGCATGGCCACTTCATCGACACTGATGCCCCGCTCCTGGGCGATGCACTCACCCACTTGCACCACCCAAGCGGGCTCATTGGGCTTGCCGCGATGAGGAACGGGCGCTAGATAAGGGCTATCGGTCTCAATCAGCAGGCGATCCAGCGGCAGCTGCCGGGCAAGCTCACGCAGCGGAGCAGCATTGCGAAAAGTGATAATCCCCGATAGCGAGATATAAAAACCCAGTCGCACCGCCTCACGGGCCATCGCCATATCTTCAGTAAAACAGTGTAATACACCACCCACGCGTGGGTCGCTATATTCACGCAGCAAGGCCAAGGTTTCCTGTTTGGCTTCGCGGGTGTGAATAATCACCGGCAGCTCTAACTCACGCGCAGCGATTAAGTGACGCTTGAAGCGCTCGTGCTGAATCTCGATAGGCACGCTGTCTTGGTAGTGGTAATCCAGGCCGGTTTCGCCGATCGCCACCGCCCCATACTGTTCCGCGGCCTCTTTAATATCCGCAACGCTGGGTTCGCTGTCACTGTGGTGCAAGGGGTGTAATCCAGCGGAAATTGCCACATCGTGATGGGCGCGGGCAATGGCCGCCAGTTGCGGCATATCTTCTAACGTAACCGCTACAGCAAGAAATTGACTGACATGGGCAGCGCGAGCGGCTGCCAGGGTGGCGGCGATATCGCCCCCATGGGTCTGGTCGGATAAACGATCTAAATGACAGTGTGAATCAACAAACATACAGGTCTCGACAACGGCTAAGCCATAAACACAATGATCATTGCATTCAAAGCGTAAGCGAGGGTTTGATTCAAAGCGTGAACGATGGAGCTGCTTTATCTAACTGACCGGCAAGCAGCGTCTCGATGCGGTCACGCACAGGATAGTCTTGCTGACTGAAATGCAGGCCAATACCAGGCATACGGCGGCCACTCACCCCTTCCGGCGATACCCACACCACTTGACCGGTCACAGAAAGGCGTTCGCTTTCACCCGGCAGTGTGAGCAGCAAAAACACTTGCTGGTCAAGCGCGTAAGGGGTCTGGGTGGGCACAAAAATCCCTCCGCGATCCAGAAAAGGCATATATGCGGAAAGCAAAGTCGACACATCCGGAACGGTAAGAGAGAGCGCTTTCTGAGCTGCCATGACGACCTCGCTGCACTGTTTTGAACAGCCGTGGGAGATTGAACAAATACCGCTATGAGCGAAGCAGTGCCGCCCAGCGCACCAACCATGCTTCAAGCACTAACTGAGGATTGGGGTTTGCCCCCATCGCCAACAATCGCCGCTGTTCGCGGGCATAGTCGAGCAGGCGAAACCAGTCCTGCACGCGACCATTTTTAACTGCTTGACGATAGAGCGGCTCTAAATCGGGGTTATGCAATACCGCCCCTTCCCCAGATAAACCGAGACGGATCAGGTCTTCCAGCCAGGCGATACCGTACCACAAGATGGCATCAATCGCCTGGCGATCCAGGCGTGCTGCCTCTGAAACAGGCTCAGCGCCGCGCACCAGTTGTTCAAAACTGTCGTGAATTTGATGGCGCAAGGCGCGCTCTTCGGGTGCCGCAAGCTCCACGGCGAGCAGTGGCAAGCCACCCGCTACCTGCCACCAGAAGTAGGCTTCGTCGGCGCTACCCAATTGCTCAATTAACCATCCACGACACGCATCAAAGTCAACGCTGGGCAGTGACCACTGCTGACAGCGGGAACGGATCGTCGCCAACATCCGCGAGGGCACGTCTGAGAGCAGAATAAACAGGGTTTTATCACCGGGCTCTTCAAGGCTTTTGAGTAGCGCATTGGCGGCGGCAACGTTCATTGCCTCGGCGGGCGAAACCACAATCACCCGGTAACCGCCCTGCTGAGCCGTTTGCGAAACAAAGCGATTAACCTCGCGAATCGGGTCGATGCGGATTTGGCGCTTACCCTCTTCAGGCGAGACCCGCAGCAGATCCGGGTGATAGCCCGATGCCAGCATCGCGCAGCTATGGCAGTGGCCGCAGGCTTGGTCCGCAGGCGAAGCGCATAGCTTTCGCGCAATTAACGCCTCCGCCAACTGCTGTTTACCCACGCCGTGGGCGCCGTGAATTAACAGCGCATGAGGCATACGCCCACTATCTGCCAAGCGGGTCAAATGCTGCCATGTGGCTTGATGCCACGGCATTACGCCGGTTAACGCCATGCAGCAACCTTCGTTAATAGGACTTGTCGAATTTGGCTTTGCACCTTATCCAGGGAGTGCTGTGCATCGATCACCGCAAAGCGCTCAGGCGCTTCTTCCGCTCGCGCCAAGTAGCCATCCCGCACGGCCTGGAAAAAGTCAGCCTGCTCCTGCTCGAATCGATCCCGCTGCTCGTGGCGATCACGCAGGCGTGACTCTAAACGCTGTCTTGCAGCCTCTTTGGGCATATCGAGCAGTAGGGTTAAATCGGGAGAGAGCCCCTGCTGAACAAAATCCTCCAGCACGGCGATACGCTCCTTGGCAATGCCTCGTCCACCGCCCTGATAGGCAAAGGTGGCATCGGTAAAGCGATCGCAGACGACCCACGCCCCTCTTGCTAAGGCGGGGAGTATTTTTTCCGCCAAATGCTGTGCCCGCGCGGCGAACATTAGCAGCAGCTCAGCGTCGACGTGCAGCGGCTCTTGGGGGGCAGGATCCAGCAGCAGTGCGCGAATAGCTTCGCCACGCGCAGTACCGCCTGGCTCCCGGGTACGCACCACTTCCAACCCCTCGGCTTCCAAACACTCGGCGACAAAGCCCACGTTGGTGGATTTACCCACGCCTTCGCCGCCTTCCAGCGTAATGAAGCGTCCACGCTTACTCATCATGCTCCCTTAATGTGGTGATCAGTCATGGCTATTATCGGTTGCGGATATAGCGATTAACGGCATTGTTATGTTCCCGCAACGTACGCGAGAAGTGGTGTGTACCATCCCCACGGGAAACGAAATAGAGCGTCTCGCCAGGCAATGGATTCACCGCTGCCTCTAAGGAGGCGCGCCCAGGCATGGCAATAGGCGTGGGCGGTATTCCGTCAATGACATACGTATTATACGGCGTGGCCTCGCGGATATCGGCGCGAGTTATCCGCCCTTCATAACGCTCACCCATGCCGTAAATAATCGTCGGGTCGGTTTGCAGGCGCATGCCCTGCTCCATGCGGCGCTTAAACACCCCGGCAATTTCGCGCCGCTCCTCGGGCGCACCGGTTTCCCGCTCGATTAACGAGGCCATGATCAGCGCTTCGTAGGGGGTCTCAATGGTTAGGTCGTCCGCGCGCTCTTCCCAAACTTCTTCAAGGATTCGCTCCATCCGCTCCAATGATTGGCGCAGGATATCAACATCGCTCATCCCCAGGTGATAGCGATAGGTATCGGGAAAGAACCAGCCTTCGGGGAAGGTGTCTTCTCGGTCGAGTAGCGTCATCACCTCTGCATCGCTCAACTCCGCAGTGCGATGGTCGAGTTTCGGCGCGGCATCGAGCAACTCGCGCATCTGTCGAAAAGACCAGCCCTCTGGAATAGTCAGCGAGTAGGTAACCACTTTATTGCTACCCAACAGGGCCATCATTTCCAGACCGCTCATATCCGGCAACAGCTGATACTCACCGGTACGCAGCCGCGGCACGCGCTCCGGCTCGACCCGCGCTAGCAAGCGAAACGCCCAGGCATCTTCCAGCACGCCCTGATTTTCCAATTGCGCCACTACCTGATTAAAGCCCGCGCCAGAGGGCACTTGGTAAAGCATTGGCTCATCGAGCGCTAGTGGTGCCTCTAATCGGCTCTGCCAATAGAAATAACCGCCCGCTGCACATGCAGCCGCGACGACAACCAATACCAATAAAGCGGTTAATAACCGTTTCACCATGACACCTCTAAAAAATTGCAGGGCGATATCTAAACAAACGATCTCTAAACAAACAGTGGCGTTTAAGCAATACCCAATAGCTGATGCGCCAAGCGCTGGAACGGGTCAGGCTGACTTAAAGACCAGCGCTGTAGCAGCGAGCCATCCGCTGCAAGTAGCTGAGTAACTGGCCACACCCCCTGGACAGAGTTTGCCACCCATAGCCGTTCAACATCAGCAAGTTGATGAAGCATAAGCGAAGCCTGAGTGACGACACCCTGTTCAAGCAGTGCGGCGCGCAGCGCGCCAGCTACGCCGCACTGGTCAAGCAGAGGGGTTAACACCTCCCCCGCCCGCTGCCAAAAAATATTCATGCTAGTGGCTTCTATGACAAAACCTTCACTATCGGCCAGCACACCTTCGGCAATAGTGGCATCGCTCCACTCTTGGCGGGCCAGTACGTTTTCCAGTCGATTTAAGTGCTTGATACCTGCCAAGCGGGGCTGACGAGCAAGCTGCAAGTCGCAAAGACGTAACGTCACCCCCTTCTGCCAGCGCTCAACCGACGGTTGAAACGGCGTTCTACGGCTAAGCAAACGCGGTGCTACCTGATCGGGCTGGGCATAGCCACGCCCTCCACTGCCCCGCGTCAGTATGAGCTTAAGCACTTCGAATTCAGCGGTGAGGGCGCCCTGCCAAGTGGCGTCAAGCGCCTCCTGGCAAGGTACCGGTATCCCCAGGCGATGACAGCCCTGCGCTAGGCGTGCCGTGTGATAGCGCCACAGTACTGGCTTTCCCGCAAGCAACAGCACCGTTTCAAAGAGGCCATCCCCATACGCCAGCCCACGATCATCAAACGGCACAAATTGATCATCCGATAACGTAGGCGGCAGCATCGCTAACTACACCTTCTTAAACAGCAGCGAGCCGTTGGTACCACCAAAGCCGAAGGAGTTTGAAAGCGCCATATCAATGCGCATATCCCTTGCGGTATGCGGCACGTAGTCGAGGTTGCAACCTTCCTGCGGGTTATCCAGATTAATCGTGGGGGGTGCGATCTGATCACGAATAGCCAGGATGCTGAACACCGCCTCTACCGCACCGGCGGCACCCAACAGGTGACCAATCATCGACTTGGTGGAGCTCACTGCCACGCTGTTAGCGGCGCCACCCAGGACGTTCTCAATGGCACGGCTTTCTGCCAAATCGCCTGCTGCAGTGGAGGTGCCGTGGGCATTGATGTAGTGAACCGAAGAAACATCAACCTGGGCGTCTTTGATCGCATTGCGCATGGAGAGCGCTGCGCCACGCCCATCTTCCGGCGGCGAGGTCATGTGATAAGCGTCGTCGCTCATACCAAAGCCCACCAGCTCGGCGTAGATGTTGGCACCCCGCGCCTTGGCGTGTTCATACTCTTCAAGCACCAGCACACCGGCCCCGTCGGACAGCACAAACCCATCACGATCTGTATCCCAGGGACGGCTTGCCGCTTCTGGATCTTCATTACGCGTAGAGAGCGCGCGAGCAGCAGAGAAACCGCCCAGGCCTAGCGGCGTAGTGGCCATTTCAGCGCCACCGCAGATCATCACGTCCGCATCGCCATAGGCAATGGTGCGGGCGCTGTAGCCAATATTATGGGTACCCGTTGTGCAAGCGGTGGTAATGGCAATGTTCGGGCCTCTGAAGCCGTGCTGAATCGCCATATTGCCCGAAATCATATTGATGATAGAGCCCGGCACGAAGAATGGCGATACCTTGCGGGCACCACCTTTATTGAGTGCGTTGTGGTTATGCTCAATCATGGGTAGGCCACCGATGCCTGAGCCGATCGCCACACCGATACGGTCGGCATTCTCTTCGGTGCACTCTATGCCGGAATCTTCTACCGCTTGGGCACCCGCCGCCATGCCGTACTGAATAAACAGATCCATCTTGCGGGCATCTTTAGGATTCAGATACGGGCTAATATCAAAGTTTTTGATCGATCCACCAAAGCGGGTGTTAAAACCGCTGGTGTCGAAATGCTCAATAGGCGTAATACCGCTTTTACCGGCCACAATGTTGGCCCACGACTCATCAACGCTATTACCCACTGGGGTCACCAGGCCTAACCCAGTTACCACTACCCTTTTCCGTGCCATCAGCTTTCCTCCAGGCATCCATGGTGACGCGACCCACTTGGGTCATTTGCTGCTTAAATTTGGTCAACAGTATAACGGAGATTGAACGTTATAAGCATTGTGGCTGCAAAGCAAAAAAGCCGCCCTGGGAAAGGACGGCTTTTAAGGCGGGTGATTAGCACCCCACCCTGGTTCGATGCATCGACGCAGCCCTTACTGGTGGGCGTTCACGTAATTGATGGCTTCTTGAACCGTGGTGATCTTCTCAGCTTCTTCGTCGGGAATTTCAGTATCGAATTCCTCTTCCAAAGCCATTACCAGCTCAACGGTGTCGAGCGAATCAGCACCCAAGTCTTCTGTAAAAGAAGAGCTGTTTTGGATGTCTTCTTCTTTAACGTTCAGGCGCTCTGCTACAACTTTCTTCACGCGCTCTTCAATAGTACTCATTAACGTACTCCAGTCGTTCACATTAGCCGTTTTTGATAACCAGCTATTTGGAAACCGCAAGCCAAAAGCTGCGGGGTAGTTTATAGACGCCCTTGGGTAGACGCAACCGCCAAACCCAAGGCCATCAACGCATATTCATGCCGCCATTCACATGAAGCGTCTCGCCAGTGATATAACCGGCTGCATCACTGGTCAAAAAGCCCACTGCTGCGGCGATCTCTTCCGGCGCCCCTAAACGGGCCAACGGAATTTGTTTAAGCAACATTTCGTGCTGTGCTTCAGGTAGTGCTTCGGTCATGTCGGTGGCAATAAAGCCCGGCGCCACGGCATTGACCGTAATTGCACGGGAGGAGACCTCACGTGCCAGAGCGCGGCTAAAGCCTTCCATGCCGGCCTTAGCTGCAGCATAGTTAGTTTGGCCCAGGTTGCCCATGGTTGCCACTACAGAACTGATCGACACAATACGTCCAAAGCGCGCCTTGGTCATACCACGCAAACACGCCTTACTAACACGATAGACAGATTTCAAGTTGGTATCCATGACGGAGTCCCACTCGTCTTCTTTCATACGCATCAGCAAATTGTCACGGGTGATACCCGCGTTGTTGACCAAAATAGTGGGCGCACCAAAGCGCTCAGTAATGGTTTTCAACACGCTATCGATGCTGGCTTGGTCGGTCACATTAAGGCATAGACCAGCCCCTTGAATACCGTGCTCTTTCAAATCGGCATCAATTTTCTCAGCACCTGACTCGCTAGTCGCAGTACCAATAACAATACGGCCTTGGCGACCCAGCTCGCGAGCAATGGCCTGCCCAATACCACGACTCGCCCCTGTTACCAGGGCAACTCTACTCTCTTGCGTCATAACGTTCTGCCTCTAACCGTGTAATCAAGCAAGGATAGCGAAATAAAACACCCCTTGGTCACGCTTTATCAGCCAACGTTTCACGCGCTAGCTCAAGCGCAGACTCAAGGCTATCAGGATCATTCACCGCCAACCCTTTGCTACCCTTGACGATACGCTTATTGAGACCAGTCAACACCTTTCCTGGCCCGCACTCAATAAATATCTCCACGCCCTGGCCCGCCATTGCTTCCACGCAGGCGCTCCAGCGCACTGGCTGATAGAGCTGCTCGATTAGTCGCGTGCTCAGTGTCGCGGTATCGGCATGGGCTTGAGCATCGACATTTTGAATCACCGTATAGCGCGGCGCTCGCAGCTCAATCGTTTGTATAGCCGCTGCCAGGCGTTCAGCAGCAGGACGCATCAGCGCGCAGTGCGAGGGCACAGAAACCGGCAATGCCATGGCGCGCCTAGCACCGGCCTCTTGGCAGGCAACCATCGCCCGCTCAACGGCCGCTTTAGCACCGGCTATCACCACTTGCCCTGGGGAATTGTAGTTAACTGCTGAAACAACATCGCCCTGGGCAGCCTTGGCACAGACGGCTTCAACCGCATCGTCCGCTAGACCCAGGATCGCCGCCATGCCGCCTTCACCCGCCGGCACCGCTTCCTGCATGGCTTCTCCGCGCAGGCGCACTAAATTGACACCTTCGGCAAAGCTCATGACACCTGCGCACACCATAGCGCTGTATTCGCCTAGGCTATGGCCCGCCATGACAGTTGGTCGAGGCCCTTCTAACTCTTGCCACACTCGCCAAATAGCGACGCTTGCAGAGAGCAGTGCAGGCTGGGTGCAGGCAGTTGCATTAAGCGACTCTTCGGGGCCTTCTTGGACGACTTTCCACAAATCGTAGCCCAAAGCATCCGACGCTTCCTCAAATGTCGTTCCCACCACACTATAACGCTCGGCAAGCTCTCGCAGCATTCCAAGCTGCTGAGAGCCTTGCCCGGGGAAAATGAGGGCAAGGGGTTGAGACATGTCGTTCACCTTTGCTCTTGTAGGCATTTGCTCATATGAGCGATATTCGAGATTATTGGCACATCCTGATGCCACCTATAACCCCGCAAAAAAACTAGCTATTTATTATCTAATCATGGCTGATTTGCGCCATCTCATGGCTGATTTGCGCCATCGCTTGCACTTGATGGCGGACCCCAGCGGCCTGCGATCCGTGCAGGCAAATTATGTTCCACTTCCTGCAAGGCACGCCGAATAGCGTAGTAAAACCCATCGGCATGAGTACTGCCGTGGCTTTTCACTACGATACCGCGCAACCCCAATAAACTGGCCCCGTTGTAACGCACGGGATCAAGCTCTTGTTTTAAGCGCTTTAACACAGGCTTGGCCAGTAGGCTTGCCAAACGACCGCTTAGGCGCGATTCAAATGCCATCTGCACGCGTTCAACCAACATACTCGTCAATCCTTCGCTTGCCTTGAGGACAGCATTGCCCACAAAACCATCACACACCACCACATCTAGCTTACCTTTGAACAGATCACCACCTTCAGCATAGCCCTGATAGTCAAAAGCACTACCACTGGCGCGCTCGCGCAGCAGGCGGTCAGCCTCACGTACGCTGACGCTCCCCTTGGTGGCTTCTGCACCAACATTGAGTAGCGCTACACGCGGAGTAACCGTGCCATCGACACACTGCGCCATCGCCGCCCCCATCAGCGCAAAATCGACCAACTGATGAGCCGGGGAATCAACGTTGGCACCTAGGTCCAGCAGATAACATCGGCGCCCTTGGCGTGCTGGAATCGCCGTACTGATCGCCGGCCGAGAAATGCCCTCGACCATGCCCAGTTCGCGCCTTGCCAAGGCAACAAGCGCCGCTGTGTTGCCTGCGCTTACACCGGCAGCCGCTTCACCATCGGCGACACATTGCAGCATGTGCGCCATGCTCGTCGCATGGCCTTTGCGCAATGCCCAAGCAGCCGTTGACCCCGGCATCACACTTTCGGGCGCATCACGCGCCACCAAACGTGACGTTGCCGCAGCCAGGGGCTGCGGCAAGCGCGAAAGCTCAGCAATAATCTGCTGACGCGGGCCAAACAAAATCAGTTCAAGACCGGGATGTTCCACCACCGCCTTTGCGGAGCCTGCGATAATCGCACGAGGGCCTTGGTCACCCCCCATAACATCAATCGCTAAGCGCATACCGCACTGAATCCGTTTAGCCGCTTATTAAGGTAGTTGAGGCTTATACCTCAACCACTTTACGACCACGGTAGAAACCGTCTGGAGAAACGTGGTGACGCAGGTGAGTCGTACCTGTTTCTTTGTCCTGCGACAGCGTCGGAGCGGTCAGCGCATCGTGGCTGCGACGCATGCCGCGCTTGGAACGAGTTTTACGGTTCTGTTGAACTGCCATGGGGGTTTACTCCAAGGTATTTAAGGTAAAGGGTGCTTATTTTTTGCCTTTCAAGACATTCAGCACCGCGAAAGGGTTCGTCGCTGGCGTTGTTTCTGACGCCGCGCCTTCTGTTTTGCTGACCAGCTGCTCCGCCGAGACATGACATTCGGCTTCATCGTGATAGACCACCTGGGGCAGGCTGAGAATTAACTCATCCTCAACCACCGTCAGAAGATCCAGCTGTTCCTTTTCCACCAGCACCGGTTCATGACTAGCGGGCAACTCGGCCGCTAAGGCTTCATCAGTGACCATTCCAAGCAGAAAATCACTGCTCACCTCTTGAGGCAGCGGCACTAGGCAGCGTCGGCAGGCAAGCGCCAACGTCGCTTGCAAGTGGCCACGAATTTCACGACGGCCTTGAGAATCGACGCCAAACTCAAGCACGACATGACAGTCGCCGGTTTGGACACCCGCTTCTTCGGCAAGACGTGGCAGCTTATCAAGCGCTACCAAGCCTTCGATTCGTTCGTGGCGGGCTGCGAGCTTATAAGGCTCCACCCGACTGGGGAGTTGTGAGGTCAACATAGGCGCGCAATGATAGGCACTCCCCCTGCTGGTGTCAAAGCTGCCGGTATATTTTTCATGGTTTCCTCAATAAATAAACAACGCTGGTCTCTATAAACAGCCAACATAGGCACGTTTAGCAGCTTTCGCTACACTCTACTGCTTTGACGTTGCACTAGCGCAACCACGTAGCCAGGAGTTTTACTGTGACCTTATCACCCATGACCGAGCCATCGAGCACTCAGTCGTCAACTGCTCAGTTATCAACTGCAGAGCTGGTGCTTGCCTCAAGTTCACGCTGGCGGCGCGAGTTGCTGGATCGCCTGCAACTCCCCTACCAGAGCCACTCGCCGGATATTGATGAAACGCCCCGTAGTGGCGAAACGCCCCATGCCCTGGTGCATCGACTAGCGCTCAGCAAAGCCAACGCCGTGGCGGCCCATTTCCCTCATCACTGCATTATAGGCTCTGACCAAGTGGCGGTGTTTGAAGGCGACATTCTTGGCAAACCACACACAGTTGAAAAGGCCTGCGCAAACCTTGCCCGCTTTTCTGGTCAGCGCGTCACCTTCCTAACTGGTTTAGCGCTGCTGGATACACGCAGCCAGCGCCACCAAGTGCATGTCGAGCCTTTCGAGGTCGTGTTTCGCACTCTTAGCACGCAAGAGATCGAAAACTATGTCGCCAAAGAACAGCCGCTAGACAGCGCAGGCAGCTTTCGCATGGAAGGCCTAGGTATTGCGCTGTTTGAAAAACTGGAAGGCCGTGACCCCAACGCCTTGATCGGACTTCCGCTGATTGCGCTCTGCGACATGTTGCGCCAAGCGGGCCTAGATCCGCTTGGCGCACGCTAACCATAAGAGGCTATGAGCACCTAGAAGCGCAGCGGGGTATTGGGTGCACTAACACCCAACACCTCGGCAACAACCTGGGTAAAGCGCCGAGTAAAGCGCTCAAATGGATCAAGGCTCGGCGTATAGTCCACCCAGTCGGTGTTACCCACTTGATCGCGAGACAGCTGCTCGAGGCTGCCCAGCTGGTCGACCAAACCCAGCTCGACACTCTGTTCGCCGCTCCAGATGAGGCCAGAGAAAATGTCCGAGCTATCGCTGAGCCGCTCGCCGCGACCCGCGCGGACGTCATCGATAAACTGGCGATGGGTTTCACTCAACACTCCTTGCCAAAACGCCTCGGCATCATCATCCAGCGGCTGAAAAGGATCTAAAAACGCTTTATTTTCCCCCGCTGTGAGCACGCGGCGCTCAACGCCAATGCGCTCTATCGCCTCCTCAAAGCCAAAACCAGCGTAAATCACGCCAATTGAGCCCACCAGGCTCACCGGCGATGCAACAATCTCATCTGCCGCTGCGGCAATGTAATAAGCGCCGCTGGCACCGACATCCTCAATCACCGCAATAATCGGTTTATCGCCCTGCTCGCGCAGGCGCATTATTTCCGCATAGATACGTTGAGACTGCACGGGGCTGCCGCCTGGACTATTAATGTGCAGCACCACGATAGCAGCGCTTTCCACCTCCCAGGCACGATTTAACCCTTGGATGATGCGCTCCGCATTGGCCGGCGAATCGCTAGCAATCACCCCATCAACTTCAACAATGCCCAAGTGGCGCTGGGTGGGCGCGGTGGCACTTGGCGAATCCCAGAACAGGCTATAAAGCGCGGCAGACAGCGCCACCAACACAACAGCGAGAAACATGAGACGGAAAAACAGCTTCCAACGGCGGGTACGTCGCTGTTCGGTCAAGACGCCGCCTATCCAGTGGTCCATCATTTCCAACTGCGCTAATCGCTGGCGTTCGCGTAGCGTTTCCGCATCGTCGCCTGGCTCCCCAGGCATTTGCTTAGTTCCTTTACCGGGCGGGACTTCAGGCCCTTCTGTCCAAGGGTCTTCACTTAACTCGCTGGGCTGGTCACTATTAACCGAGTCATTACGGTCAGCGTCGTTACGGCGATAGCCATTGGCCGGGCCGTCATGCCCCTCTGGTGTACTATTTTGGCGGGTTGGATCGTCACTCATAAAATGTCCTTATAACCGATCAAAAAGCTCGTCGACGCTATGGGCAATCCACTTGGGCTCGCTCATTGCCAGGCGCTCGGGCGTATGCACCCCATAGCTTACACCCACCCGATCCATTCCAATCGCCCTAGCCATTTCCAAGTCATACTCGGTATCGCCGACCATCAGCGCCCGATCGACCGGCACCGTGAGCTCTGCCAGCAGCTCTGAAAGCATTTGCGGGTGCGGCTTGGAACGAGTTTCATCCGCCGTACGGCTAGCATGAAACCAGGCGCCGCTGCCGGTCTCTGCAAAAATACGGTCAAGACCGCGACGACTTTTACCTGTCGCCACCGCTAAACGCTGCTGCTCATGCCCACGCAGACGAGAGATATGTGCTTCAACACCGCTAAAAAACGCCATCGGCGTGGTGTCAGCCTGCACAAAATGGTGCGCGTAACGCTCGCGAAGCCGCTCGGCCTGGGCAGGCAATATACCTGGGCAGAGTTTGGCAATTGCCTCGGGCAGCCCCAGGCCAATAATATCTTCCACTTCAGCCGCAGTAAGCGCTCCCCACTCTGCCTCTAAAGCAGCCGCCTGCATACACGACACAATGCGCGGCACCGAGTCCATCAAGGTGCCGTCCCAATCAAAGATAATTAACTCGTACTGCATGGCAGCTCCTTGTAATAGGTAACGCGGTAAAAAGGAGTTATTGACGGGCGCGCTTAAGCGTCTCCTCCAGAGCCTCTGGCAGCGGCGCTTTGACGGTTACCGGGCGGCCGTTAGTGGGCTCTGGAAAGGTCAGCGCCCGCGCATGAAGAAACAGACGCCCCAGCCCTAATTGTTTGGTGAGCAGACCGCTTTCGCGGGTAGCGTACTTATCGTCGCCTAACAACGCATGGCCCGCGTGGGCGGCATGTACGCGAATCTGGTGGGTGCGGCCCGTTACTGGCTCAGCCTCTATCAGCGTTACTTTCTCGAAGGTTTCGACCACCGAAAAATGGGTGCGCGACACTTTACCGTTGGGATCCACCCTTACCCTCCGCTCGCCGTTACCGGCATCAAAACGGTCTAACCGAGCACTTTCATAGGTTTTCCGCGCCGGCCAGCGCCCGCTGACCAGGGCCAGATACCGCTTATCCATGCCATGCTTTTTCAGCGACTCGTTCAGCGTCACCAGCGCATCGCGTGACTTGGCCAGCAGCAAACAGCCGGACGTATCGCGATCCAGGCGGTGAACCAGTTCCAGAAAACTCAGATCATCACGCACCTGGCGCAGCGCTTCTATTAAACCGATTTTAACCCCGCTGCCGCCGTGCACTGCTAAACCAGAAGGTTTGTTAAGCACCATCCAATCGGGGCCTTCCATAATAACGCTGCCTACCAGCAGGTCGCGCAAATTGTCACTGACTTCTTTCACCGCCTCGCGAGGGGCCAAACGCAGCGGCGGAACGCGTACTAAATCGCCGGCCTGCAACCGGTAATCGACCTTCACTCGCTTTTTATTAACGCGCACTTCTCCTTTTCGCACGATGCGATAGATAAGCGCGCGAGGCGCACCTTTAAGACGCGTCATGAGAAAATTATCAATTCGCTGCCCTGCTTGCTCCGGGGCGATATCCACCCACTGCACTTCACGCCCTTCGGACATTACTACTTACTCCTGCTTAAAAGCGGCATTCTAGCGTAGACCCAAAGGCATTGCGTCAATTGCTGGTCGTTGTCTTTACTGTTATATTCGAAAACGTTCACCAGCTGAGCGCGGAAAGCTGTCTTGTCTAGCGCTAGTGACTAGCTGATCGATAGCTAATTGATTAAATTTGTTAGCAGAGAGCATCACCGCTGAGCTTGGTTAATGCGCCTGCCCGTCTAACACGCAGGCCTGAACATAAAAGCGGCACCAGTGTACGCATTGCCCGTTTTTCCAGTATTAAAAACTGATCTTAAAAATGCAGTAACTCTGCCGCTCGTTTTTTATGCCGGCAGATGAAAGTAAGCCTAGCCCTCAACGGCAGGCAGTAACTAAACAACGCCACGCCCTGAGCAGCTCCGTCTTATTCGTCACAAGGCGCTGACTGACTCCGGGCGAAAAGTTCAACGCTGTGCCGGTGGCCGGCGTTGGTGAATCGATGAATGCCAGGTGTTGGCGGTGTCAGCAGGGCCGGATGGACGTGACAGCCACCGGAACACGTCCTGCCTCCGCCACGTACTCAACGCCCTATTGGCCGGGTTGGCGATGACGCCTTCCCGGCTTGACGCGTCAGCATTGCAATGCGCCGAGCACAAGCACGCAGCACCCAGCGATTCGCCTACGTCACCCAATAGGCAGTTCGCCGGCACGCAACGCTATGCGAGACACTATGAAACGGATGCTTATCAATGCGACCCAGCCCGAAGAGCTGCGTGTCGCTTTAGTTGATGGACAACGCCTTTACGATTTAGATATCGAATCCGGCGCAAGAGAACAGAAAAAAGCTAATATCTATCGCGGCAAAATTACCCGCGTAGAGCCCTCCCTGGAAGCCGCCTTTGTTGACTACGGCGCTGATCGTCACGGCTTTTTGCCTTTAAAAGAGATCTCTCGCGAGTACTTTGTCAAAGACGTTTCCGGACGCCCGAGCATTAAAGAAGTGCTTAAAGAGGGCCAAGAGGTCATCGTCCAGGTCGATAAAGAGGAGCGTGGCAATAAAGGCGCCGCGCTGACCACTTTCGTTAGTCTGGCTGGCCGCTTTTTGGTGCTAATGCCTAATAACCCCCGTGCTGGCGGTATTTCTCGCCGTATCGAAGGCGATGAACGCAGCCAGCTCAAAGATGCCATGGGTCAGTTGACCGTACCGGATAAAATGGGCCTGATCGTTCGCACTGCTGGTATCGGCCGCAACCCGGAAGAGCTGCAGTGGGACTTGGATTATTTGGTTCAGGTGTGGGAATCCATCACTACCGAAGCCGCCAAACGCCCTGCTCCGTTCCTGATTTACCGTGAATCCAACGTCATCATTCGCGCCATGCGCGATTACCTACGCCAAGATATTGGCGAAGTGTTGATCGACAGCCCCGAGATTCACGCCGAAGCGCTGGCCTTTATCCGTCAAGTAATGCCCTCGTATCAGCAAAAAATCAAACTCTACGCGGACGAAGTACCACTGTTCTCGCGCTTCCAGATCGAATCGCAAATCGAAACCGCCTATCAGCGCGAAGTGAAGTTACCTTCTGGCGGCTCAATTGTGATCGACCACACCGAAGCGCTGGTCTCTATTGATATCAACTCCGCCCGCGCCACCCGCGGCAGCGATATCGAAGAGACTGCACTACAGACCAACTCTGAAGCCGCCGATGAGATCGCCCGCCAACTGCGCCTGCGCGATATCGGCGGTTTGGTGGTTATCGACTTTATCGACATGGGCCCGGCGCGCAACCAGCGTGAAGTTGAAAACCGCATGCGCGATGCCCTAAAGCTGGATCGCGCACGGGTGCAAATTGGCCGTATTTCACGCTTTGGCCTGATGGAAATGTCCCGCCAGCGTCTGCGCCCCTCGCTGGGTGAAACCAGCGGCGTGGTCTGCCCGCGCTGTAATGGCCAGGGCACCATTCGCGATGTGCGCTCGCTCTCCCTCTCCATCATGCGCCTGATTGAAGAAGAGGCGATGAAAGAGAATAGCGCGCAGATTCGCGCCATTCTGCCGGTACCCGTGGCGACTTACTTACTCAATGAAAAACGCAGTGTGCTGGCGGATCTTGAGTCTCGTCAGAATGTGCGCGTAGTGCTGCTGCCCAATCCTGAAATGGATACGCCCCACTACGACGTACAGCGGTTGCGCGATGATCACCTGGACGAGGATGACACCCAAAGCCTATCAAGCTTTGAGCTCTCCACCGATACCGAAGTAGGCAAAGAGCCGACACCCAGCTTCGTGCCGCCCGCGCTAAGGGCCGAAGCCGCTGTTAAGAGTGTCACGCACAACGCTCCCGCTCCGGCATCGCTGCAAACTGAAGAGAAAGCGCCTGCCGCCTCTCCAACCTCGGCGGCTAAAGCAGCCCCGGTGACCAGCGAGCAACCCAGCGTTATTGGCCGCTTTATGCGCGGTTTCGCCAAACTGCTTGGTAGCGACGAAAGCAGTGCCGAAGCCACGCCAGAGCCCAAGGTTGAAACCCCGGCGCCGCGCAAGCCGAGCGAGCGTAAAACCAATCAGCGCAGCAACGAGTCGCGGCAAAAGTCGTCACGTGGCGAGCGCGGTGACAACACTAGCCGTAATGAGTCGCGCAGCGATAGTAGCGCCCGCCCTGAGCCAAAAGCAGAACAAAAAGCTGAGCAAAAAACCGAGCAGCGCAGCAGTACGCCGCGCCCTGCCAGTGACGATAATAGCGATAAGCGCAGCGGCCCCAGCCGTACCCGCAACCGCCGTCGTCACCCTCAGCAAGATGATGGTAGCGGGCAAGAATCAGCCAACAAAGCGCCTCGCAAAGAGACCCAGGCTGATAGCTCTTCCAAAGACAGCACTGGCAAAGACAGCTCTGCAAAAGATGGCTCTATAGAGAGCAACAACGGCAAAAGCGCAGCGCAGAAAGAATCGCGTCGCGATACCGGTGGTGACAAAAAACGCGACAATCAGCGTGATGAAGCGGTCAATGGCTCAGAGACAAAAACCTCTGAGACGCCACAAGACGACGGCAAGCCGAAGCGTACGCGTAACAACCCGCGTAACCGCACACGCACTCAGGCGATCAACCCCCAGGCCGAAGCAGAGCAGTTAAAACTGCAGGCTGAAGTTCAGGATGAAGCGCCAGCAGCAACCCAAGAGCCGAGCGAAGCATCTGCTAAAGAAGAACAGACGCAGGTAGCTAAAGCAGCGACAAGTGACGCACCGATCGCCCCAGAGTCGGCATCGGAGAGTCATACCGCTGCGCCAGCAGGCGATACCGCTCAGCAAGAAGTGGCATCAGCCGATGCGCCTGAGTCCAACGCTAAGAGTGAGCCCGAGCCTAAGCCGGAGCCAGAGCAAGCGGACGACGCAACGACCGCCGACCGGCCCGTGGCTGAGAACGCTAAAGCGAGCAAATCGACGCACCAGCGCCGTAAGCCTAAAGCGGTGTCACCGACGGAACAGACGCCAACTGACAATACCGTTGAGCAAGATGAGGCCGTTGCCAAGCCGAGCGAACCGGAGACCGCAGCCAGCGCTGAGCAGCTAGTACCATCAGAGGTGAACTCAACAGCAGCCGAGGCCAACGCAGAGCCGGCTGAGAGTGAGAAAGCCGACGATAGTCAGCACAGCGTTAGCGAACCGGTAGCGCCTGAAGCCATCGACCCGCCTACGGGTAACGTTGTCGATCCAGCGGCAACTATTGAAGAAGCCGCCGTCCCTACACCTTTCAGTAGTGATACGGATCAAAGCAGCGAGCCGAAGCAAGATGCCGCAGAAAAAGCTGATGAGCCCCAGAATGTTAAAGACAGAAGCGTTAAAGACACGGGCGTTGAAGACAGAAGCATTGAACTGAATAGCGCTGAAGAGAATAGCCCTGAAAAGAGTGGTGACGATCTAGGCGCAACTGAGGCTCCTGCGGCTGAAGCCCATGCAACTCAAGCAGAATCTCAGCCAGTCGCCAGCGAAGCGCCAGTTGAAGACGCAGCAACTGAAGAAGCGGCTAAACCTCGCCGTCGTCGCACCCGGGCTCACAATGACCCGCGTGAGAAACGCAAACAGGCCCAGCAAGACACCCGCTCCGAATAAATCGGTCGCGTGTTGCAGTAACAAAAATCCCCGCTTCGGCGGGGATTTTTGCGTTATGTGCATCTGAAAAGACAGGCTCTAAAGTTTAGCTAATAGAGGTGAACTAATAGGGCTGAACTAATAGGGGTTAACTAACCGCGGTTCGGGCTCTAAACGTACGCCGAAGCGTGCCTCAACCAGGTCAGCGATATAGTTAGCTGTTTTCATTAGGCCCTGACGATCACCGCCGCCAAAGTGCACCAGCACCAGGGCTTGATGCTGGTGCACGCCAAAAGCACCATCACGCATCCCTTTCAAGCCACACTGGTCGATTAACCACCCCGCCGCCAGCTTTGTTTGCCCTCCCTCTTGGGGAAAATGAGGCATTGCGGGAAACTGCTGTAATAACTGCGCTGCCTGCGCCCCAGCCACCAATGGGTTTTTGAAGAAGCTCCCCGCGTTGGCCAGCACCTGTGGATCGGGCAGCTTCTCACGCCGAATGGCGCATACCGCTTCGGCTACCGCAAACGGCGTGGGAGCGCCCGTTAACCTCTTGGCTAGGTCGCCATATCCGAGCTGTGGAGCAGGCGTACGCGACAAGCGCAAGACCAATTGAGTGATGACAACGCTACCCGCCAACTCGCCTTTAAAGATACTCTCACGGTAACCAAAAGCGCACTGCTGGGCGTCTAACCATTCAACCCGTCCTGTGGCCAGCTCCATTACCTGCACCGCTTGAAGCGTGTCGGCAAGCTCAACGCCGTAGGCGCCTATGTTTTGCACCGGTGCGGCACCACAACTGCCAGGAATCAGCGCCAGATTTTCAATGCCCCACATCCCCCGTGCGGCAGTCGTCATCACCAGCGCATGCCAATTAACCCCCGCCCCTACGTGGGCGAGCACATGCCCTTGACGCTGACTAAACCAACACTGTTGCAAATCAGGCCGCACCACCAAACCTGGTAGTGCTCCGGGAAGTAGAACATTGCTCCCACCACCTAGCAACGTAACGGGCCAGCCTTCACGGCGTGCCTCGGCTAACGTTTGACGTAGTGCTGTTAATGTCGTTGGTGCCGCGAAGCGCTCTGCCTGGCAGGGCAGCCTAAGCGTATTAGCGGCGGACAAATCCACATTGCTAAGAATATTCATCTGTGTAGCCACACCTTCAGACCCATTACAGCTCTCGCTTAAGGTGTCGAATCAGCCCTTCTGATGCCGCTTCAATCATATCTAGAACCTTCTCAAACCCCTCATCACCGCCATAATAGGGGTCTGGCACTTCGGCACCGGGGGTACCGGCAAAATCTAAAAACAGCCCAACATGCGCCTGGCTATTGGCAGGCTTCAGCTCGCGCATGGCGCGTAAATTGTCCTGATCCATGCCCAGCACGTAGTCGAATTGGGTAAAGTCGTGCTCGCTTAGCTGGCGGGCACGCAGGCCGCTTAAATCAATACCGCGCAGTAGCGCTGCCTGCTGGGCGCGGGCGTCTGGCGCTTTGCCTACATGCCAACTGCCAACGCCGCAGGAGTCTATCTCAACCTCATCGGCCATTCCCGCTCGCTCAAGGGCACGATGAAAAACACCTTCGGCGGTGGGTGAACGGCAAATATTGCCTAAACATACAAATAACACTTTCACGATAGCTCCTTAAAAGCTGGGCTACTCAAGCAGCACACGCGCTAGGCCAGCAGCGCCCGAACACGCGCTAGGTCAGCAGCGCCCGAATCCGCGCTAGATCCTCGGCCGTATCAACACCAGCAGGGTTTATTTCGCAGGCCAGCGCCACTTGAATCGCGTGACCATTCTGCAGCGCACGCAACTGCTCGAGCTGTTCAAGCTGCTCAAGGCTTGAGGCGGGCCAGTCACGGTAGGCGGCTAGAAAACCGGCACGATACGCATACAAACCGATATGGCGCAGCCAAGCATCGGTTGCCAGCATGGTCGGTGGCGCTTTGAACTGTTCACGATCCCAAGGTATGGGTGCCCGTGAGAAATACAGCGCGCGGCCTTGCAGTGTGCGCACTACCTTGACCACGTTAGGATTGAACAGCGTGTCCACATCATTGATAGGCTCCGCCAGCGTGGCTATCGACGCTTCAGGATCGTCGGCTAGGCGCAGCGCCACCTGGTCGATCAGCGCGGGAGGGATCAGCGGTTCATCGCCCTGCACATTCACCAGCAGCGCATCATCCGTCAATGCCAATATATCAGCCACCTCGGCTAAGCGGTCGGTGCCCGAAGGGTGATCGTCGCGGGTCATGATCACTTCGGCGCCGTAGGGCAGCATGGCATCACGAATACGGCTATCATCTGTTGCCACGACCACCCGGCTGGCGTGGCTTTGGCAAGCACGGCGCCATACGTGAGCGACCATCGGCTGCCCGGCAATATCGAGCAATGGCTTGCCGGACAGCCGGGTAGAGCCGTAGCGGGCAGGCACGACGACGGTAAAATCAGGCACCTTGAAATCAACCATTTCATCAGCCATGTCATCAAAGACGGTCATTAAGCGTCTCCAGAGCGCTCTTGAGGACGTCCTGGAGAACGCCCTGGTGAACGCCCTTGTGAAGTGTGCAGCTTTTCATCGGCATCCATCACGCGAGCCTCTTCCGGCAACATCAACGGAATCCCCTCTTTGATCGGATAGGCAAGGCCATCATAGTGGCAGCGCAGCTCTTGAGCGTCGCGGTCATACTTCAGTTTACCGTTACACAACGGGCAAACCAGCATTGCCAGCAGTTCCTTATCCATGCGCGTATCTCCTTCAGGAAAGTGCCGACAGCCGCGCTGCCAGCCAGTGCTCAAATTCGGGCGGAAGGGTTGCTTCCACATCTAGTACCCAGCTGTTGGACGGAGCCAGGGCGTAACACTTCACGGCGTCTTTAGCGGTCATAATCACTGGGCGGGTATTGATAAAGCTTAGCGCGTCCGCACTAAAGTGCTGGTGATCGGCTAACGGGTGCCACTCGCCCTCAACACCCAACGCGGAGAGCGTACGAAAAAAGCGCTCAGGATGTCCGATACCTGCCACCGCGTGCACCGGCAGCGTAAACGGCAGTGGCGCGAGCGGAAAACGTGCGCCGTCATCAAGGCGGCGCCAGCACAGCGGTGCCAGCTGCATAGTGGTGGCTGACTGCATAATAGTCGGGGCAACCGACAGCGATGACTGTAAGTCACCGTTGACGATCACCGCGTCAACACGCTGCAACCGACTGGGAGACTCGCGTAGCGGCCCGGCGGGCAGGCAGCGCCCGTTGCCCAAACCACGAGCACCATCCACAACCACCAGCTCGATATCTCGATCCAGCGCCAAGTGCTGCAAACCGTCGTCGCTCAAGATAATATCGCAGCCCTTCTCTACCAGTGCCTGAACTCCGCGCACGCGATTGGGGTCTGCGGCCACTGGAAGCCCCGTCTGCTGTGCCAGCATCAGTGGCTCATCGCCGCTTTCGGCAACGTTAGTGTCGGCGGTGACCAGTAGCGGGTAACGGGGCGCTTTTCCGCCATAGCCACGGCTAACGATACCTGGCGACCAGCCTTGGGCCACCAGCCAGCCAGCTAGCCACGCCACCAGCGGCGATTTACCCGTTCCGCCCAAAGTAATATTGCCGACCACAATAACCGGCACTGGCGCCTTCCAAGTGGCTTTCTTGCCGCTAGAGTACTCACGCTCGCGCCGCGCCATGGCCCACTGGTAAAGCGCCCCTAACGGCCTCAGCGGCGATAGCCAGCGACTGCCCTGGTATGCGCCTTGTAGCCAGCGCTCCGCCAGTGTTCTCTTGGCAAAGTTCATCACAATAGGCTCATATCGAAAAAAGGCTCATGGCGCTTCTTGGAACTGTAGCTGATGGAGTGCTGCGTAGGCGCCATCGGCTTCCAGCAATGCTTGATGCGACCCCTCTTCGATAATGCGTCCCTGATCCATCACCACAATGCGGTCAGCCCGCTCAATGGTGGAGAGGCGGTGGGCAATGACCAGCGTGGTGCGCCCTTCACAGACTCGCTCAAGGGCTTTTTGAATATAGCGCTCGGACTCCGTATCCAACGCGGAAGTGGCCTCATCCAGCACAAGCAGCGGCGCATCCTTGAAAATCGCCCGGGCTATCGCCAGCCGCTGGCGTTGGCCGCCTGAGAGCATCACGCCATTTTCTCCCACCGTGGTGGCATAACCATTGGGCAGTTTATCGATAAACTCATGGGCATAGGCGGCTTCAGCCGCAGCCTGTACAGCCTGGGGATCAGGATTGGCCACCCCGTAAGCAATATTATCGGCAATCGAGGCGTTAAATAGCGTCACCTGCTGCGACACCAGGGCAATCTGCTGGCGCAGTGGGCCGAGCGCGTATTCATCAACATTAATGCCATCGATCGTAATACTCCCCTGGCTGGGACGATAGAAACGCGGCAACAGGCTGACCAGAGTGGACTTGCCGCTCCCCGAACGCCCGACTATCGCCACCAGCTCGCCTGGCGCTATGCGCAGATTAATATCGTGCAGGACATCGGGCTGATCGTCAGCGTAGCGGAAGCTAACATGATCGATCACGACATCGCCGCTTAAACGGCTGGCGATATGTTTGCCGCTATCCTCTTCAGGTGCCCTATCCAGCAATCCGAAAAGCTCTGACGCGGCCGCCAGGCCTTTCTGAATTTCACCGTTAATCTCGGTCAGTTGGCGCACGGGCTTGATCATCAGGGCGGCTGCAGTAATAAAAGCCACAAACTCACCGGGCGTCATGTTCGCCATCAGCGAGGGCGCCATGGCCAGCCAGACCAGTAGCGCCATGGAGATAGCCACCAGCATCAGAATCACGGGGGAGCTGACCGCACGGGTCATGGCTTCTTTCATACTCTGACGGCGGTTCTCTTCGCTTACCCGCTCAAAGCGCTGCTTTTCATACTGCTCGGCGCCGTGGGTACGGACTACCCGGTAGCCCGACAGCGCTTCTGAGGCAATATGGGTAACATCGCCCATGGAGTGCTGAATGCGCTTTGAAATGCGCCTAAAGCGCTTGCTGACGTAGCTCACCACTACCGCAATGATCGGCGTAACGCCCAAAAACAGCAGCGTTAGCATCCAGTTAGTCCAGAGTAGGTAGAGCACCAGGCCGACAACGAACAGCCCTTCACGGAGAATAATCGTCACCGCTTTGGTGGCCGCCCCCGCGACTTGCTCAACGTGGTAGGTTACCCGTGATACCAGCTGGCCGCTGGAGTGATGGTCAAAAAACCAGCCTGGAAGATGGAGTAGATGAGCAAACACATCGCAACGCAGGGTATGAATCACGTAGCGGCCCACATAGGCCATGAAGTAGGTGCTTAAAAAAGTACCTACCCCCCGGGCGGAAAACATAATAATCACAAACAGCGGTAGAAATAGCCGAAACGCCGCATCTGGGTTTTGAATGCCATCAATCAAGCGCTTCATCATTTCCGCCAGCGCGGTACTCGACGCCGCGTAAACCACAAAGCCCACTATCGCTAGCGCAAAAGCCCGCCAATGCGGCTTCACATAGCCCAACAACCGCTTATAGATACCCCAACTTGAATCAGTCACACTCGCTCCTAGCCTAGACCCTGGGGCCTATAGTATGCAGTGCGGGGAATTCTACCTGATGGCGACGCGCTTCAACACTGGTTGCGTCGTCTTGGCACTGGCCGCGTCGTTTCAACCTGAATGGGCTGGGCCGCGTTTAACCAAAATAACAAGGCTCCGTCATGAGCAGTACTCCATAGACAGCTTCCCTGCTGGCGAAAACGGCGCACCACAGAATCTACCGGATGCTGGAAAGCATTACTTCGCCCGGCGCTAAATATCACATGCTCTGGTGCGGTATGGCGCACAAACTGAACCCCCGAACTGGTGCCGCTGCCATGGTGCCCTGCCACCAATACACTAACGGGCAGCTCCACCTCACGCAGAAAGCGTCGCTCTACCTCTGTGCCCCCATCTCCGGTAATCAGCAGTCGTTGCTCACCAACGCTCACCTCAAGTACACAGGAGCGATCGTTGGCCGATAAATCGTTATCACCCGCGGGCGGCCAGAGAATACGGTAACTCACTCCGTCATGCTGCCATTTTTGACCACGCTGACAGTCAATACCTGAAACTGGCAGCCCCTCACCCGCGGGAGCCATCCACTGACTGACCCGATGATCGGCTAGCAATGCGCCGATACCGCCCGCATGGTCATTATCAGCGTGGCTGACTATCACTTGATCAAACTTCTGCCCCGGCGACCACAGCGTTTCCAGCGGCATAAAGCCACTACGAAAGCGCGGCCCGGTGTCGTAAAGCAGGCGATAATGTTCGCTACGCAGCTCTATCACCTGCCCCTGCCCAACGTCGTGGACGCTAACTTTAAGCGTATTTTGAGGAATCGATGATGAAAGCGACCACCACGGGAGCGCTAAGACCAACGCCGTGGCAGCCAGCCGTAAACCTGGCAGCACAGCGGGTAGTCCCCAGCATAACGAGAGCAGTAGCAGTGCAAAGGCGAGCGGATAGGTTAACGACCGATCAGGTTCCCACAATGGCCAGTGCTGCACAGCAAGCGTCAGCAACAGGTGGAAAACGCTCAGCGCCTGCTCAAACAACCACCACAGCGCCTCTCCTACCATGGGAAGAAGTGACAGTAGCCACCCTAGCAGTGCCGTTGGCACCATTACCGAGCTCACCCAGGGCACGGCGACTAAATTGATCAATGGGGCGGCTGGCGCCACTCGACCAAAGGCCACCAAGACAGCGGCAGCCATTAGCGGAGCTAGCAGCAGCTGCGATCTCACCAGCGCCCAACACCAGCCCTTTAAACCCTGAGGACGCCGCCGTCCCTGCCAAATAATAATCAGCCACGCTACTGCCAAAAATGACAGCCACATGCCCGGCCGCCATAACGCGAGCGGATCAACCATTAGTACCAGCGCAAGCGCCAGCCACCACGCCTGCCAAGCCCCCGGTGCATGCCGACCACTGAGCACCCACAGCCCGATCAATGTCATCACCATCGCCCGCATGGCTGGTGGTGCCAACCCTGCAAGGGTGGCATAACTGACACAGGCTAGCGCTGCCACCCACCACGGCCAGGTGCGCATGCGCCAGTTAGTGGGGGTTGCAAACCGAGCCACTAGCCTGGCCAACAGCAGCACAAAAGACGCCACCAGCCCGACATGCAATCCTGAAATCACCATCAGATGCGTGGTGCCGGTGGCATTCAGCAGCGACCAGTCGTCTTGGGTAAGCTGTTCGCTATCGCCTAACGTCAATGCTGCCAGCCAGCGCTTGGTTCGATCGTCGAGTGGCTGACGGGCTAAAAAATCCAGTGCTAACTGGCGCAGCGAAGGGCCAGCAGCAGAGAGCCGAACTGGCGCTGGCTCCTGGCGCAGGTAGCCTGTCGCGTGGATCCCCTCTCGCCACAGCCACTGCTCATAATTGAAGGTATCAGGGTTGGCAAAGCCACTGGGAGGTCGCAAACGCAACGTCATTTGCCACTGCTCACCGGGCTTAAATCGCTCATCGCTATAAGCGGTTATGCGCACCTTGGCGAGCGAGGAACAGCTGGGCCGTTGTGTCACGCTAGTTGAAGAGCTTTGACACTGATCAACGCTTAACAGCAGGCGCGTGGCGTTACCCACCGGCTGGGCGGTCAACACGGTTGCCTCAACGGCAAGGTCTTCTCCGCTTAGCCCCGCCGGTAAGCGACTCCCCCATTCACCTTGTACGCTAATAAAGACCCACGAGCCGATTAGCAGCCATATACCTATGCGCGGGCGCCACCCCATTACCAGTAAGGCGGCTACCAACAGCCACCCAAACGCGCTTGGGGTCACCCCTGCAGTGTGGCAATACCAGGCAAAAATCCCCCCTGCGAGTGCCGCAAGCGCCGCTGGCATGGCAACACCTAACCGCATAGAACCCTCTCTGGTGACGCTTCATTGATGGCCTAGCATAGCCGAAAGGCAGCTCGATATGGATAATGGGCCACATCGATAGGTAAGAGTATCCGTCATGCCGCGCAGGTTCCTGCAGCGCTACATGCCCAAACCCGACACTATCAGGAAACAGCGCTCGCTACGCTTTATGGCACCGCTGATTGCAGATCCGGGTTTGTGGCTTTTAACTCGCCGAAGCGTTGCCAATGCGTTTAGCGTGGGCGTGTTCTGTGCGATGCTGCCCATCCCCTTTCAGATGGTCGTTGCCGCGCTGGGCGCGCGCCTAACACGCTGCAACTTAGCCCTCTCGGTGGGCTTGGTATGGATTACTAATCCATTAACGATGCCGTTGATTTTTTACGGCAACTACTGGATTGGCACCTTTATCCTCGGCGCGCCCGTGCGGGAGGCACCCTCACGTATTTCAACGCGCTGGATCGCCGAACAGATGCACGACATTATGCCGCCACTGATCGTCGGCTCTTTGGTAACAGCGGTAATGTTAGCCATCGTCGTTAATATTGGCATTCGCTTGATCTGGCGCTGGCACGTCTCCCATAACTGGAAACGCCGCCGCCAGATACGTCGGCAGCGGCGTGCACAGATAGAAGCAGAATTTGACGATAAGGTTTGAGGATTGAACTCGACGGTTAAAGCGTCGGTGCCTGCTCGACCAGCTTACCCGCATCCAGCTTAAGCACGCGGTCTTGATGGGCTGCCAGGCTAACGTCGTGGGTCACAATCACGAACGCACAGGCGCTCTCTTTGGCCAGTTCATCCATCAGCGCCAAAATCGTTGCTGCTGTGGTTTGATCCAGATTGCCCGTTGGCTCATCCATCAGCACCAGGCTAGGATCGGTGACCAGCGCTCGGGCAATCGCCACCCGCTGACGCTCCCCACCGGAAAGTTCCCCCGGCTTATGATCTGCCCGCGGCTGCATACCTACCCGTTCGAGTATCTGCATGGCCCGCTTCTCGGCTACCTTTTTCGACTGTCCGCGAATAATTAGCGGTAACGCCGCATTTTCGACGGCGGTAAATTCCGCCAACAGATGGTGGAACTGGTAGACAAAGCCGATGTAGCGGTTACGAAAGCTGCCCAGCGCCGCTTCATTCAACCCTGATAGCGGCTCACCAGCGATAACTACGCTGCCTTTACTGGGACGATCAAGGCCGCCCAGCAGGTTTAGTAGCGTTGTCTTACCCGAACCTGAGCTACCCACAATGGCCACCCGCTCTCCGGCGCGCATCTGCAAACTGAGGTTATCCAGTACCGTCAGATCCTGGGGCCCCTCACTGTAGGTGCGTGTCAGCGCTTGACAATCGAGCATGACCGCGGCCTCTTGCCCGGCATTGCGAGACGTCGAATTCATAGACATCGTGTCATCCTTGTTCCTTGAACCGTTATTCCTGAAGCCATTATTCATAGCGCAACACATCCGCTGGCTGAACTTTTGCCGCCCGCCAAGCGGGGTAGAGTGTTGACAGGAACGTCAGTCCAAAGGCTGCCAATACGATATTGATTACATCGTTCCACTGCAGACGAGAAGGCAGGTTGCTAATAAAGTAGACACCAGCATCCAAGAACTGAATGCCCAGCGTTCCTTCCACCCAGCCAATCAGATCAGCTATGGTCAGCGCCAGCAGTACACCAACGGCCACCCCCATGGCGATACCAATCAACCCAATGGCCATGCCCTGAACAATAAAAATCCCCATAATCGAGCTCGGTTTAGCACCTATCGTACGCAGAATGGCGATATCCGCGCTTTTGTCGGTGACTACCATGACCAGCGTCGAGACGATATTAAACGCCGCTACAGCGATAATCACGGTTAACAGCAGCGCGATCATGCGCTTTTCCATCTGTATCGCCTGGAAAAGATTACCTTGGGAGAGGGTCCAATCACTGCCGCGATACTCCGGGCCAAGCTCATTGAGAATCGCCTGGGTCTCGCTACTGGCGGCAAACAGATCATCCAACTCTAGGCGAAGCCCGCCCACCGCATCGCCAAGACGAGCAAGCGTTTGCATATCTTCAATATTGGCATAGGCCAAATTAGCGTCTAGCTCAGCACCGACGCTAAAAATACCGCTGACGGTAAAGCGTTTTAAGCGCGGAAAGACCCCCGCAGGGGTAATCGATGCTTCAGGCACCAGCAGCGTCACTCGATCGCCCACGCCAACGCCCAGGTTGCGTGCCAGCATTGAGCCCAACACCACGTGCCACTCACCGGGAACCAGATCAGTCAGCTCGCCTTGACGCATGTGCTCGCCAATAATCGACACTCGGTCTTCCCACTCTGGATTGATGCCGTTGACCATGGCGCCCTGATTACGCCCACCCACGGAGAACATACCCTGCTGCTCAACGAAAGGCGCCGCACCAATGACCCGTTCGCGCTGCATCAACTCTTCGGCTAACGTTTCCCACTCCACCATCCCTACCCGGGACTCAATTTTAGCGTGGGGCACCATGCCTAAAATACGCGTGCGCAGCTCGTGGTCGAAGCCGTTCATCACCGACAACACCAAAATAAGTACGGCGACCCCCAACATTAGCCCCAACATTGAGGTGAGCGAAATAAACGAAATAAAGTGGTTCCGGCGTTTAGCGCGCACGTAGCGCAGCCCCACCAGAAAAGGCAAACGATCAAGCATGGCGTCATTCCTTATCAATAAGCGCTCATGGTACGGTTTTTTTAGTCTCTCTGCATGTTCAAACGGCCATTAGAGCGGCCTGGACCGTAAGCGTTCAGAATAAAAACGTTACGCTTGCAACTTGCCCCGCCACGCCCTACATTGCGCCGATTTACTGTTGACCGTGGGGCTGCGCTTTTATGACGTATCGTTTGCTACCCGAATGGTATCCCCAGGATGGGATACAACTGACCTGGCCACGCCCAGACGGCGATTGGGCGCCTCTGCTTGCGCGCATCGAAGCTACTCTCGAACGCATTGTGATTGCCACCGCGCGCTATCAGCGCGTGCTTATTTGCGTACCCGACGAGCCCACTAAACAGCGCTTAACCGACACTTTTCACGCCTACGCTGTGCCAGCCGAACGCCTGCAGCTTATTGTCGCACCCACCGACGATACCTGGGCGCGGGATCATGGCCCGATCAGCGTGATCGACGAAGATGACCAATTATTGCTACTCGATTACACGTTCACCGGCTGGGGTGGCAAATTTCCCGCCGAGCGCGATAACTTGCTCACCCAGTCGCTTGCTGATGCGGGCGCCTGGGCCTGCCCGGTGGCCTCGCGTGATCTGGTACTGGAAGGTGGTGGTATAGAAACCGACGGTGAAGGTACCCTGCTCACCACTGAAGCATGCCTGCTTAATCCCAATCGCAATCCCACGCTATCTCGTCAAGATGTAGAAGCGCAGCTTGGCGAAGACTTCGGCGTTGACCGTGTGCTGTGGCTGGCCAACGGTCATTTAGAGGGCGACGATACCGACAGCCATATTGATACCCTGGCACGCTTCTGTAACCCAACCACCATCGCCTATGTGCGTTGTGATGACCCCCACGACCCGCACTACGCGGCCTTGGCGGCGATGGAGCAAGAGCTGCAGGCTTTCCGGCAACGCAATGGCGAACCCTACCAGCTTATTCCACTGCCCTGGCCCCAAGCCTGCTTTGACCCGGAAGATGGCCACCGCCTACCCACCACCTACGCGAATTTCCTGATCATCAATCAGGCCGTACTGGTGCCTACCTACGGCGACCCGTCGGATGTCACTGCACTGAACGCGCTAGCGGTTGCTTTTCCCGAGCACACGCTAATTCCGATTGAGTGTGTCAGCGTTATTCGCCAACATGGCAGCCTGCACTGTTTAACCATGCAGCTTCCACAAGGCACGCTTGCCCAGGGTTCGGGTGATACCACTGAATAAAGGAGCCACCATGTCGATTAAATCAAGCTCGACGCTAACCGTCGCTGTTGTGCAGCAACCCGCGTGGCCGGACAAAGCCCAAAGCCTGTCAGCAAGCGAAGAAGGTATTCGCAGTGCCGTTGCGCAAGGCGCCCAGTTGGTACTGCTCCAGGAACTGCATACCACTCACTACTTTTGCCAGTATGAAGATCCTTCGCTGTTTGACCTAGCAGAGCCCCTCGACGGCCCGACCGGCCAACGTCTAGCAGCGCTTGCCAAGGAATTGAACATCGTCCTGGTCGGCTCGCTATTTGAGCGCCGCGCACCGGGCCTCTACCACAATACCGCCGTGGTCTATGACCGCGCCAAAGGTCGCGTCGGCCAGTATCGCAAGATGCACATTCCCGATGATCCTGGATTTTATGAGAAGTTTTACTTCACACCGGGTGATCATGACAGCGCTCGCGGAGAGGGCTTTACCCCGATCGAAACATCCGTGGGCCGCCTCGGCGTCTTGGTCTGCTGGGATCAGTGGTATCCCGAAGCTGCACGGCTTATGGCGCTAGCCGGTGCCGATTTACTGCTCTACCCCACGGCGATCGGCTGGGACCCCAACGACGATAGCGAAGAAAAGAGCCGCCAAAAAGATGCCTGGACAGTGATTCAGCGCGCACACGGTGTGGCCAACGGTTTGCCTGTGCTAGTGGCCAATCGAGTTGGCTTTGAGGCGGATCATTCTGGGGTGGGAGACGGCATTCAGTTCTGGGGGGGGAGTTTTGTCTGCGGGCCGCAAGGCGAACTATTGGCCCATGCGGGGGAAGCGACCGAGCAGTTAGTCGTTGAGCTAAATATGGCGCGCAGTGAAAATACCCGCCGCATCTGGCCGTACCTGCGGGATCGTCGCGTAGATGCTTATGGGGATTTAACTCGCCGCTACCGCGACTAACCCCGCGATAAAACCCCAATAAAAAAACAAAACGCCTGCCTGGGAGAAATACCCAGGCAGGCTTTTTTGATGACACACGGCGGGCTAACGCGGCCGTTTATTTCCAGAAGTCACGAATTGAGGCGATACCTTGAGCGCCCACGGCACGGGCATGATTGGCATCAAAGCGCGTCATGCCGCCAAGTGCGAACACCGGCATGCCTGCGCGCTCAACCAACTGCTGGAAATCATGCCAGCCGAGCGGGAACACTTCAGGGTGCGACGGCGTGGTGCGCAGCGGCGACAAACTAACAAAGTCGCAGCCTAACACCGCCGCCTGAGTCAACTGCGTTTGATTGTGCGTCGATGCCGACAACCACTTGCTTTCGGCAATCGGACGACGCTCAAGCTGCATCAAACGCTCGCTGGTCAAATGAATGCCATCGGCGTCAATGTGATCAAGCAGCGTCGGCTCACCATTGAGCAGCAGTCGTGCACCGTGCTCACGACACAGGCTCAAGGCACGCTGGGCACGGGCCAGATAAGCCGCTTCATCCAACTGCTTGGCGCGCAGCTGCACCAGGCGAATCTTGTCTTCACGTAGTGCGCGCTCCAAAAATGCATCGAAGCGCGCTTCGTCAGCCTCTTCGCCGGTAATCAAATACTCGGTAGGCAGTCTTACCGCTCGCAGAATCGGTAAATTTGCCGCCGGGAAAGGATAGTTGGAGAGTTCACTCATAGGCACCCAGCGCACCGCCTGCCCTTCTCGCCCAAAGGGCTCGCCAGCAAACTCGTGCACCTGCCATACATCTAGCAGGATATGCTTGTCGGGATACTCATGATGGACGCGAATCAACGGTTGAGCACAAACAATCTCAACGCCGAGCTCTTCGTGCAGCTCACGCTTTAACCCTTCAAGCCCGGTTTCATAAGGGGCCAATTTGCCGCCCGGAAACTCCCAAAGCCCGCCATGATCTACGTTTGATGGCCGACGAGCGATCAGTACTTGCTGTTGATCGGCGCTGATAATCGCTGCCGCCGCGACGTGAACCCGTCGTTTTACCTTTATGCTCATAGACTCATATACTCGTTACGTCTTTATTCACTGCATGTGCCCACTACCCCTGCCAACCAACGCCCCTTTCAGGGCCGACTAGCTAGCTGCGGTAATCCGCGTTAATAGACACATAGTCATGGGAGAGGTCGGAGGTCCATACTGTGGCACTTTCCTCGCCCCGCCCCAAGTTAATGCGAATGGTAATTTCCGACTGGGCCATGACGGCGCTTCCTGCCGCTTCGGTATAGCCTGCAGCACGCCCGCCATTTTCAACTAACCGCACATCGCCTAAATCAATCACCACACGATTGACGTCAAAGTCATTCACAGGCGCTCGCCCAACCGCAGCCAAAATACGCCCCCAATTAGCGTCTGAGGCGTAAAGGGCGGTCTTAACCAGCGGTGAGTGCGCAACGGTGAAGGCCACATCAAGCGCCTCTTGACGGCTTTTCGCCTCATCAACCTGAAGGGTAACGAATTTAGTTGCGCCCTCGCCGTCGCGAATAATCGCCTGCGCCAGCTCGGTCATTACCCGCTGTAGGGCGTTGCTGAAAACAGCAATCTGCTCATCATCAGAGATGCGCGGACCTGTGCCGGTCGCCGCCAGCATACAGGCGTCATTGGTTGAGGTATCGCTGTCCACGGTAATGCAGTTGAACGAGCGATCGACTGTTTCACGCAGCAGCCGATCCAGTAGCGATGCCTCGATAGCCGCATCGGTCACCACAAATCCCAACATGGTCGCCATATTGGGCTTGATCATGCCGGACCCTTTAGTGATGCCGTTAATCGTTACCTGCTGATTACCTATTTCAACCGCACAGGTGGCACCTTTGGCCCGAGTGTCGGTGGTTAAAATGCCCTGGCCTGCGTGCTCCCAGGCAACACTGTCGCTGGACAAACTTTCAAGCGCCGGTGCCAATCCCGCGAGCAGACGCTCCATCGGCAGCGGCTCACCAATCACACCGGTTGAAAATGGCAGTACGTCCTGTTCAGACACGCCCGCCTGTTTAGCCAGCTCAGCACAGCTAGCTCGCGCATCGCGCAAACCTGCTTCGCCTGTACCCGCGTTGGCATTGCCGGTATTGATCAGCCAAAAGCGTGGCGAACGGTTGCCTGCCCGACACTGTTCAAGGTGTTGCTTGGCCACCAAAACGGGCGCGGCGCAGAACGCATTACGGGTAAAGACCCCTGACACCGTCGCGGTCTCGGGCAGCTCAATCACCACAACATCACGACGATCCGGCTTTTTGATACCCGCCATTGCAACCCCCAGGCGCACCCCTTTTAGGGGTGGCAACTCTGGAAAGGGAGTGTTTCCAACCGCCATGACTCTCTCCTTTAGACACAGACCGTTTTACTAACCGTCTCAAAAACGGTCTTAAAAACGGGCGCCGTTAGCTTAATTTTCCACAGCACTGCTTATACTTTTTACCCGAGCCACAAAAACAGGGGTCGTTGCGGCCAACTTTTGGGCCTTCGCGACGCACAGGTCGGCCATCAACGCCAGGTGCTTCCTGCTCGGTTTCGGCCTGCTCCGGGGCCGGGGCGCCATGACGGCTTGCCGCCGTGGCGGTTTCCCGGGCCAGCGCTTCGCGACGCTGCTGCTCAAGGGCGTCTACTTCCTCGGGCTGACGAACCTGCACGTGGCTCAGAATGCGCGTTACATCGGCTTTAATGTGCTCGAGCAGGTGCTGGAAGAGTTCAAAGGATTCACGCTTGTACTCCTGCTTGGGATTTTTCTGGGCATAACCGCGTAGGTGGATACCGCGACGCAGATGATCCATCGACTGAAGGTGTTCTTTCCAGCGCGTGTCCAGCACTTGCAGCATGACCTGTTTCTCAAAGCGACGTATCAGTTTCTCACCCGCCGCCTCGATTTTGGCTGCATAGGCCTCGCGATGCATCGTCTGCAGCCGTTCGCGTAGCTGTTCTTCACTGAAGCGGTCATCCTCGGCGGCCCATTTAACTACGGGTGCGTCAAGGTTGAGCTCAGTTTTCAGGTACGCTTCCAAACCGGGCAGATCCCACTGCTCGGGCAGGCTCTGGGGCGGCACGTAGTCGCTGATGGCCGTCTCCATCACCTCTTCGCGGATACCGATAACGGCATCAGCGACATCGTCCGCAGCCAGAATCTCATTGCGCTGGTCGTAGATAACACGGCGCTGATCGTTGGCAACGTCGTCGTACTCAAGCAGCTGCTTACGAATGTCGAAGTTACGTCCTTCGACTTTCTTCTGGGCACGCTCAACGGCGTTAGAGACCATCTTATGCTCAATGGCTTCGCCATGCTCAAGGCCCAATGCCTGCATCAAGCGTTTGACGCGGTCGGAGCCAAACAGGCGCATCAGGCTATCTTCAAGCGATAAGAAGAAGCGTGTCGAACCAGGGTCGCCCTGACGCCCAGCACGGCCACGCAGCTGGTTGTCGATACGCCGTGACTCATGGCGCTCCGAACCCACCACATGCAGGCCGCCAGCGGCGAGCACGCCATCGTGACGCGCTTGCCACTCGACTTTTAACGCTTCAACCTGTTCTTGAGTGGGGTTTTGCAACTTGGCAACTTCGGCTTCCCAGTTACCGCCTAGAACGATATCGGTGCCACGACCGGCCATATTGGTGGCAATCGTAATCGCCCCTGGGCGGCCTGCCTGAGCAATAATTTCGGCTTCGCTCTGGTGCTGCTTGGCGTTAAGCACGCTGAACGTCAGCCCTGCATCGCGCATCAGCTTGGCAAGGTACTCGGATGTTTCAATCGAAGCCGTACCTACCAGTACTGGACGCCCGGCTTCGGTTTCGGTTTTGACATCCTTGATGATCGCTTCGTACTTCTCTTCAGCGCTCAAATAAACCAAATCGTTCAGGTCTTTACGAGCCAATGGCCGATTGGTGGGAATCACCACCACATCTAGACCGTAAATCTGACGAAATTCAAAGGCTTCAGTATCCGCCGTACCGGTCATCCCGGCTAATTTTTCATATAGACGGAAATAGTTCTGGAAAGTCGTTGAGGCGAGCGTCTGGCTTTCGCGCTGCACCGTGACGCCCTCTTTGGCCTCAACAGCTTGGTGCAACCCTTCCGACCAGCGGCGCCCTGGCATAGAGCGGCCAGTATGCTCATCAACAATCACCACCTGACCTTCAGAAACAATGTAGTCGACATCACGGTTATAGAGATAACGGGCACGCAGCGCCGAGTGCATATGCTGCAGCAAGTTAAGATTTTGCGCGGCATACAGCGACTCTTCATCGCCCAATAAGCCTTCAGCGCGCATTAACTCTTCAACTTTATTATGCCCCTGCTCCGTTAGCTCTACCTGCTTCTGCTTTTCATCGACCAAGAAGTCACCAACAACCGTGGCCTCGTCATCTTCAATCTCTTCGCCTTTCTCAAGCTGCTGGGCAAGTTGATTAACGACTTTATAAAGGTCGGTATTTTCATCTACCGCGCCGGAAATAATCAGTGGCGTGCGCGCTTCATCGATAAGAATCGAGTCAACTTCATCGACAATTGCGTAATGTAGGCCACGCTGGACTTTATCTTCTAACGAAAACGCCATGTTATCGCGTAGATAATCGAAGCCGAACTCGTTGTTGGTACCGTAGGTAATATCGCAGTGGTATGCATGACGCTTCTCTTCGCCAGT
This sequence comes from Halomonas sp. QHL1, assembly GCF_001882345.1. Taxonomy (GTDB): domain Bacteria; phylum Pseudomonadota; class Gammaproteobacteria; order Pseudomonadales; family Halomonadaceae; genus Vreelandella. The sequence goes on along the minus strand of NZ_MINL01000001.1, from coordinate 268,671 downwards.
CTGACCGGAAAAGATCACGCCAATAGACAAGCCTAGGAATTCATACAGCGGACGCATCCACTCGGCATCACGCCGGGCCAGGTAGTCGTTTACCGTGACCACGTGCACGCCTTTACCCGGCAGTGCATTCAGATACACCGCCAGCGTCGCTACCAGCGTTTTACCCTCGCCGGTTTTCATTTCAGCGATACGACCACGGTGCAGGGTCATGCCACCCACCATCTGCACATCAAAGTGGCGCATGCCCATAACGCGCTTACTGGCCTCTCGAACGATTGCAAAGGCGGGCGCTAGCAGTGCATCCAGAGACTCACCGGCTTCTAAGCGCTGGCGCAGCTCAGCGGTTTTGCCTTGCAGCTCAGCATCGCTAATCGCCTCGAGCTCTGCTTCTAAGGCGTTAATCTGCGGCACATTCTTGTGCATGCGTTTAACATCGCGGTCATTTTTAGAACCAACGACTTTGCGTAATAAATTATTAAGCATGAAATATCCAAGTATTCACGAGCGTCCCATCGGACTTTGCCCTTTCTCAACATGCTCATTATCTACAGAGCATGCACAAAGTAGGTGTTTTAACGGCAGACTCGTCGGAAAGGTGGGCCGCGCTGGGTCAAAACATCCCGTGCGGCGACCAGCATAGCCATTGGGGCTAGCCAGTGACATAGACATCGTACAGGAGCAAAATGCTGGGGACTTTGTGCCCAGCGCTGCAGAGCCCTCCGGCGCTTAGCAATCCAGTGGGACTGCGCGCGCAAAATCGCAGGCACCCAGAAACAGATAGTGACGCTACGCTCGCCACTACGGAACGCATCCGTAGGGCCTAAACTGGCGGGCAAAAGGCAGCTCACTAGAAGACCGGCCAGCCACCAACGCGCTAAACCGTAACGGCGATTGCGCCGCGGCAAAGCTGATTGAACATCAAGCGTAGGTGACATGCTGTAGACAGGCTCCTGGGCGTGGTAAAATCGACTAAAATGAAATCGGCTAATATTTGCGACCTCATCATTAGCGGTACCCTAGGTTAGCGGTACCCTAGGAATTAAGCGTATGAGTATAAAGGTTAAGCGTTCTCGCGCACAGCCCATCGCCCGCCTGCTCTCAAAGTCGGGCGATATTAATAAGTTAATGCGCCTGTCTCGCTTAATCGATCAGGCCCAACGGCACCTGCGCGCGCATCTACCTGAAGAGATGCGTGAGCATATTTTTGTTGGCGGCTTTAGCGAAGGACGCTTAACCCTAATTAGTGGTCAGGCGGGCTGGCTGACATGGTTGCGCTTTGAACAACGGCGCTTATTAGAACTGCTTCATCAGTTGCCCGGCTTTGAAGGGGTAAGCGGTTTTACCTTTAAAGTACGCCCGGTGCGCCCTATCGTGGCACCACCGCGCAATACACGTACCCTTTCAGCCGATGCAGGTAAAACGCTAGCCGAGTGCGCTGAAGACACTACCAATCCTACGTTAAAACGCGCCCTGGAACGCCTTGCCTCTCATGCTCGGCCAGCCAAGTAACGCTCACACTGTCTTCTCTACTAATCAGGCTTAGCGACCTATTGCCACACTCTTAAAAGCATAAAGCACCGCCTAAGCGATGCTTTATGAATCAAAAGTAAAAAAGCGCTTATATAAAAAGCTAAGCCTAGCTACATCAGGCCATTGCGGGCGCGGCATAGGAAATCGGTGCCACCGCTTTGTCTTCTTCAAAGGTGACAATCTCATAGGCATCGGGCTGCGCCATCAACTCGCGGCATAGCTGGTTGTTCAGCGCGTGACCTGACTTCACTCCACGGAACTCGCCGATCAAGCTATAACCCAGCTGGTACAGATCGCCGATAGCATCTAACACTTTATGCTTAACGAACTCATCTTCGTAGCGCAAACCTCCCTCATTAACAATGCGGTAATCGTCAACCACGATAGCGTTATCTAAACTGCCACCTAACGCTAGGTTATTAGAGCGTAAAAACTCTAAATCACGCATAAATCCGAAGGTACGCGCACGGGAGACTTCTTTGACGAAAGACGTGGTCGAGAAATCGATTAACGCGGTCTGCTTTTGCTGCTCAAAAACAGGGTGATCAAAGTCGATGGCAAAGGAGACCTTGAACCCTTGATGGGGTAAGAAAACCGCTTCTTTGTCGCCATCAGTCACTGCCACACGATGCTTGATGCGAATAAATTTCTTCGCAGCATCCTGCTCCAAAATACCCGCTGACTGAATCAAGAAAACAAACGGACTCGCGCTACCATCCATAATGGGTACTTCAGGTTCGCTAACATCCACATAGGCATTGTCGATACCCAGGCCAGCAAAGGCTGACATCAAGTGCTCAACGGTAGCTACCTTGACCCCGTTAAAGACAAGAGCAGTACATAATTTGGTATCTTCGACCAATTCTGCCCGTGCAGGTACGTGTACAACGGGATCCAGATCGGTTCTAACAAACACAATCCCAGTATTGGCCGGCGCCGGACGCAAAGCTAGATGGACTTTTTTGCCTGAATGCAGGCCCACTCCAGTGGCGCGAATGACGTTTTGTAGGGTGCGTTGTCTGATCATGGATAGTAGCCGAGCTCTTATGACGGTAATAACCGCAGGGAAAAAGTTATCAAACAGTGTTCACTTTAACAGCAAACGAGCGTTTTAGCCAATAAAACGCTCGCTCGCTGTTGCAATGAGCCTGATTTCGAGAATCAATCCGCCTGGCGGCGTAGAAACGCGGGGATGTCCAGGTAATCATCGGCTTCAGAAGCACGACGCTTTTCAGGACGAGGTTTAGCGGCTGTTTCAGGTGCTTCAGCGCGTGCAGTTGCCTGCTGACGCATCACCGTTGGCTGCTGCAGCTTGCGGTAATCAGAGGATTCCGCTGCAGAACGACGGGCCGGCTCGCGAGCAGCCGCTTTAGGTTTTTGCCCATCCAAGCCAGCGGCAACAACGGTGACACGCAGTTCGTCAGACATTTCCATATCAATGGAGGTGCCGACGACGATGGTGGCATCCGGAGAAGCAAACTCTTGAACTGTAGCGCCCACATCATTGAACTCGCCGATCGACAAATCAGGACCAGCAGTGATGTTGACCAAGATACCGCGTGCGCCGTGAAGATCGATATCTTCCAACAACGGACTGCGGATCGCTTTCTCGGCAGCTTCGCGAGCACGATTTTCGCCTGTCGCCCCTCCGGTACCCATCATCGCCATGCCCATTTCAGACATAACGGTGCGCACGTCAGCAAAGTCGACGTTGATAATACCCGGACTGGTGATCAGTTCTGCGATACCTTGAACAGCACCCAGCAGCACATCGTTAGCTGCACTGAAGGCTGTCAGTAACGTGGCGTTCTTGCCCAGCACGGAAAGTAGCTTTTCGTTGGGGATAGTGATCAACGAATCAACGTGCTCAGAGAGCTCTTTCATGCCCTCTTCAGCAGCGCGCATACGCTTAGGCCCTTCAAAGGGGAAGGGGCGAGTCACCACCGCAACGGTGAGAATGCCCAACTCTTTGGCGACCTGGGCAACCACCGGAGCACCTCCGGTGCCCGTACCACCGCCCATACCAGCAGTGATAAACACCATATCAGCGCCTACCAGCAATTCCGCGATGCGTTCGCGGTCTTCCATTGCTGCTTGGCGGCCCACGTCAGGATTGGCACCTGCGCCTAATCCTTTAGTGATTTCGCTACCCAGTTGCAACACGGTTTTTGCTGCACAGCGCTTGAGCGCCTGGGCATCCGTGTTGGCGCAGATAAACTCAACGCCTTCAATATTGCTTTCGACCATGTGGTTAACAGCATTGCCGCCACCGCCGCCAACACCAACCACTTTGATGACCGCACTGCTCGAGGGTGCGTTATCTACCAATTCGAACATAAGCCCCGTCTCCTGAACCGCGCTTGCGGCCCTGTCAGAAATTTCCTTTGAACCAGCCTTTAATTCTTGCCAGCGCCGAATGGTCTTCCTTGATATCACGCCGGGCAAGCTCGTTGCGACCCCTGTGGGCTGCAACCACTCCCCCGTGGCTTCTTAGACCTTGCCCATGACGCGTTTCCTGCAAGGCATAATGCAGCAGACCAACGCCCGTCGCATAAATGGGGTTACACACGACGTCCGCCAAACCTCTTACATTCTGCGGACATGCGATGCGAACGGGCATATGGAAAATCTCTTCCGCCAATTCGCTAACCCCTTCCATGCGCGAGGTACCACCGGTAAGTACTATCCCAGCAGCCACCATGTCTTCATAGCCACTACGGCGCAATTCGTCTCTTACTAGCGTAAATAGCTCTTCATAGCGTGGTTCTACCACTTCAGCGAGCGCTTGACGCGATAGATCACGCGCAGGACGATCACCTACGCTAGGTACTTTAATCATTTCATCGCTTGCGGCTAAATGGGTTAGCGCGCAAGCGTATTTAACTTTGATCTCTTCAGCGTGCTGCGTGGGTGTTCGCAGCGCCATGGCGATATCGTTAGTGACTTGATCCCCAGCGATAGGGATCACCGCCGTGTGGCGTATGGCGCCTTCGCTAAAAATAGCCATGTCGGTGGTTCCACCACCAATATCGACCATACAGACGCCCAGTTCACGCTCATCTTCAGTAAGCACAGCCATACTAGAGGCGAGCTGCTCTAAGATAATAGCATCAACTTCAAGACCACAGCGGCGCACACACTTCTCGATATTTTGCACCGCGTTTAAAGCGGCTGTCACTAAGTGCACCTGCGCTTCCAAGCGCACCCCGGACATGCCGAGCGGCTCACGAATGCCACCTTGAGCATCAATCGAGAACTCTTGGGGCAGCACATGGAGCACTCGCTGACCTTCTGAGATAGCGCGCGCCCGTGCGGAGTCAATCACTCGTTCAATATCAGAGGGTGTCACCTCACGCTCTTTAATGGCGACTACGCCATCCGAGTTCATTGAGCTAATGTGGCTGCCTGCCACGCCAACGTATACCGAGTGAATATCACAACCGGCCATTAACTCCGCTTCTTCAACGGCGCGCTGGATTGACTGCACCGTTGATTCAATATTGATCACCACGCCACGCTTCATGCCACGCGAAGGATGCGAACCAATACCTGCAATTTCAATTCCGCCATCATCGGTAGGTTGACCGACTATCGCGACGACCTTGGACGTTCCAATGTCCAGCCCGACCACCATATTGGATGCGTTGGGTGAGCCTGCCATGAGTCGGGAAATCTCCTTGCGTCATTGTTAAAAATAAATATAAATAGGGTGGCGCTTAATCCAACGCTTAACATTGAAAGCGTGCTACCCAAAATAATCAGTACTATTTTTCAGACAATCGCTAAGTGCCAATAGTCGAAATTAAAAACTATTTAAACCGCAGCTGGACCATAGTATAGAAACATTAGTCGCAATACGACTAGCACAAACCCACAATAATAGGCTTGGGTAGCAATTTAAAGCTGATTATTGACTTTTTCAACGATGGCAACCACTCACTTTTACACCTTATTTGCATTAAGTAATAGAAGAGTTACTCATCTTGCACCGCAAATTCACTTTCTCCATGCCAGGCAACCGCAACACCGTTAGGATAGCGCAGATCAATATAGCGGATCTGCTCACCAAGAGACGACAACTCACGCTGCCAAGAAGCCGACAACCGTGCTAAGCGTACTTCATGCTGCCGCCGACCTAACATCACCCAAGCACCATCGTTTAATTGCAGCCGCCAGGCACCACGCGGCTCTAAACGAAGTTGAGTAAGATTCAGCGATAATTGTTCAAAGTGCAGTTTTAACCGATGGTAATAGTCCAACACTTCTTCACTGCTGCCAGCAGGGCCTGCTAGATCGGGCAAACCTGTGGGTGGTGATAATGGCGCAAAAGCGAAAGGCTCGCCTTCAGAGTTAAGTAAGAAGTCATCATTCCAGCGCGACACGGGCTCCTGCTCAACCAGCTCAAAGACCAGTGCATTCGGCCACTCACGGGAAATGCGCACTTCATTTAACCAGCCCACTTGCAGCGCACGGTCGCGCAATTCACCCAAATCAGCAGATAGCCAAGTGGCATCGACCACCAGAGGCGCCAACTGAGTACGCAGGTAGTCGGCGCTGACGTACTCCCATTCGCCGCGAATCGACACCCGCTCAATCGGACGATCTAGCCACAGCCAAAGCGCCCGCCCGCCTGCTCCCATCAGCAGCGCCAGCAGGAGAATTCCCAACCAAGCGTTACGCCTTTTCATAAGGCACTTTTTAAAAAGCCGCTTTTGAATAAGTCATTAGTCATGCTGTGAACTGCTCACCTGCGGTGTTGAGTATTTGCAGCACCAGTTCATCAAAGCTTATGCCCGCATGAGCCGCCGCTTGAGGTACCAAACTATGATCGGTCATGCCAGGTACCGTATTGACTTCCAATAGCCAAAAACGCCCTTCGCTATCGCGCATGACATCAACCCGACCCCAGCCTACTCCGCCGATAGCGGCAAACGCCTGTTGGCAGAGCAATGCAAGCTCATCCTCGTCTTGCGCCGACAAGCCACAGGGCAAATGGTACTGGGTAGTATTAGCGATATATTTGGCTTCGTAGTCGTAGAAACCTCCGGGCACTTCAACTCGAATCGCAGGTAACACCTGATCACCTAGCAGCGCAACGGTATATTCGTCGCCCACTATAAAGCGCTCCGCCATCACGCGGGCATCGAACTGGGCGGCCTCATGATAGGCCGCTTCAAGCGCTGCCTGGCTTTTCACGATGCTAATGCCCAGCGTCGACCCCTCATGCACGGGCTTCACAATCAGCGGCAGGCCAAGTTGCTCGACAACGGCGGACCACTCCGACGTTGCCTCCAACATAATACTTTCAGGAGTGGGTAGCCCAACCGCGCTCCATACCTGCTTGGTGCGCTGCTTATCCATCCCCAGGGCCGAAGCGAGCAACCCGCTGCCGGTATAAGGAATACCGAGCAGCTCCAAAGCTCCCTGCAAAGTGCCATCTTCGCCGCCGCGGCCATGCAGAGCCACAAAGACCAGCGAGGGAGCCAGTTGCTCTAAACCGACCAAGCCATTGTCACGGGGATCATAGCCGCAAGCATTGACACCTTTACGCTGCAGCGCTTCAAGCACCGCCGCACCGCTTTTCAGCGACACCTCGCGTTCAGCGGAGGTTCCTCCATAAACGACAACGACTTTTTCAAGAGACTGGGGAGTTGTTACGTCAACGCTCACAGATCCACCTCGTTCATCGCTAGCTGTGCCTGTGCCAAGCGCATGGAGATTCCCCCCACATCACCGGCGCCCTGGGTGATTAAAATATCGCCTGGGCGCAATACGTTGGTTAATAGCGCAGGCAGTTCATGTTTGTGCTCGACAAATAGCGGGTCAACGTCACCACGCTGACGAATAGAGCCCGCCAAAGTGCGCCCCTCAGCGCCAGGGATAACCGCTTCACCGGCACTGTACACATCGAGCAGCACCAGCGTATCGACTTGAGAAAGCACCCTGACAAAATCTTCGTATAAATCGCGGGTACGGCTATAGCGATGGGGCTGATAAAGCATAACCAGGCGACGATCCGGCCATCCGGCGCGAATTGCCTGTATCACCATGTCAACCTCCCGGGGATGGTGACCATAGTCATCCACCAGCATGATATCGCCGCCACCGTGGGGCGCAGGAAAGTGACCATGCACCTGGAAACGGCGACCGACACCGGCAAAACCTGCCAGACCACTCAGAATAGCGCTATCACTCACGCCTGCATCGGTAGCCACCACAATCGCCGCCATGGCGTTTAGGGCATTGTGGCGCCCCGGCATAGCCAAACGCACGTCTAACGGCGCAGCGCCGCCAGGGCGTAACGCTGTGAACGACACTTCACCACCACGCTGGGCAAAATCAACAATCCGGTAATCGGCATCGCTGTCAAACCCATAGGTCACGAACTGCCGCTTCACCTGCTCGCACAGCACGCGCACATGGGGGTCATCGATACACAGCACAGCCAAGCCATAAAACGGCAAGTTGTGGAGAAATTCGATAAAAGTACTTTTGAGCCGCTCAAAATCGCCACCATAGGTCGCCATATGGTCAGCATCGATATTGGTGACAATCGACACCATCGGCTGTAAGTGCAAAAAGGAGGCGTCGGACTCATCGGCCTCGGCAACTAAATAGTCCCCCTCGCCTAAGCGGGCATTGGCACCGGCACTGGTTAATTTCCCGCCAATCACAAAGGTAGGGTCAAGCCCTCCTTCCGCCAGCAGCGTCGCCGTCAAGCTGGTCGTGGTTGTTTTGCCATGGGTGCCCGCCACGGCGATGCCGTGACGAAAGCGCATTAGCTCAGCAAGCATTTCAGCCCGGCGCACTACCGGCACACGGTGCTCATGGGCCCAACGTATTTCTGGATTGGTTTCATCAATGGCACTCGACACCACCACCACATCAGCGCCCTCGACATTGGCCTCGGCGTGCCCGATCGCGACACTAACACCGCATTGACGCAGCCGCTCCACGACCGAAGAGGTCTTCGCATCACTACCGCTCACGGTGTAGCCTTGATTCGCTAGCACTTCGGCAATACCGCACATCCCTGCGCCACCAATGCCGACAAAATGGAGTCGCCGAATTCGGCGCATGCCGGGGCCAGCGGCAGAACGTGAGGGTGCTATGGTTTTGTCTGAATCGATCACGCGGGGTCTCCTAACGGCACCATCGCCAAACACCCTTCAGCCAAGCGCTTTGTAGCGTCTAAATGGGCAGCTTGGCGTGCATTGGCCGCCATCGCTACCAGGGTATTCGGGACGAGCAATTGATTTAAAAATTCACTTAACCGCTCAACGGTGAGCTCAGATTGAACCACACACACTGCCGCTCCCGCCTTGACTAGCACCTGGGCATTGATCCGCTGGTGATCATCGACGGCAAAAGGGAATGGCACTAGTAGTGCGGGTTTGGCCGCAGCAGCTAACTCCGCGACTGTCAGCGCGCCGGAGCGGCACACCACTAAGTCGGCCCACTCGTAGGCGGCGGCCATATCGTCAATAAAGGGGCTAACCTCAGCGCTCACGCCGTGCTGTTGATAATTTTCAGTAGTGGCCTCATCACGACTCTTACCCGCCTGATGGCGTACTTGAGGGCGCCGCTCAATGGGCAGCGCAGCCAGTGCAGGAGCCAAGCGTTCGTTAAGCGCGACAGCGCCGAGCGAACCGCCCACCACCAACAAGCGTAGAGGCCGGGAAGAGAGCGTTTCCTCATCTAGTGGTGAGCTCCCCAAGGCGGCGATATCATCACGCACCGGGTTGCCGATGACCTCGGCACGCTCCCCGAAAGCCTCAGGAAAGGCGGCGTAGGTGCGCTTAGCCAATCGCGACAGTACGCGATTAGTCAGGCCTGCCACGGCGTTCTGCTCATGGATAACCAAGGGAACGCGCGTCAACCATGCTGCCAACCCGCCAGGTCCACTGGCAAATCCACCCAAGCCGACCACCACATGGGGCTTGAAGTCACGAATAACGGCGCGTGCCTGCAAGATCGCACGGCTAAGATTCAGCGGTGCTTTGAGCCACCCCATCAAGCCGTTGCCGCGCAGCCCACTAACCGCAATCGTATGTAATTTAATGCCCGCTTCGGGCACCAGACGGTTTTCAATCCCTCTAGGGCTGCCCAACCACTCAACGTCGACCTGCTCCGCCTGCAAAGCGTTGGCGAGTGACAATGCTGGAAACACATGGCCGCCAGTGCCCCCTGCCATAATCAGTACTCGTCGGCTAACGTTAGTCGTCACATCAAACTCCTGATAACACCAAGCGGCATAGCGTTAGGATAAACGCGGCTCATGGCGGGATTTATACGGGGTGGACGCGCGTCGCGGCCGATGACGTGTTTCGGCATCTGTGCGCAGCAGTAACCCGACCATAATGCCAGTGACTAACAGGCTAGAGCCGCCATAGCTCATCAGCGGCAACGTTAGCCCTTTGGTCGGCAACAGCCCAGAACTTACCGCCATGTTAATAAACGCCTGGGCGGCCACAATAAAGCCGATGCCGTAACTGACATAAGCACCAAACAGATGCCCTGAAAGCTCCGCTTTACGACCTACCCACATAGCGCGGGCAATCAATAGAGTGAATAACAGTACGACGATAATCGCGCCGATCATGCCCAGCTCTTCAGCAATTACCGCAAAGATAAAGTCGGTATGTGCTTCGGGCAGATAGTGTAATTTTTGCACGCTGTTACCCAAGCCTGTGCCCGTTACATGTCCCCGCCCGAAGGCGATTAACGCTTGGGTTAACTGGTAGCCGGTTGCGAATTGATCGGCCCAGGGATCTAGAAAACTCGTCCAGCGCGCCAGCCGGTAGGGCTCAATTACCACCATCATCACCGCCCCAGAGCCAAGGAGTGTCCCGCTGCCCAGCAGCAGCACGAGCGATGCACCGCTCATCATCAGCATACCAATCACACAAACGGTAAAGACCACCATGCCGCCGAAATCAGGCGCTAAAAAAAGCAGCCCAGCGGGCACCGCCAGCACGGCTAGTGGGCGCCACATGCTGAACGCTCGGCGACGCAAATCGTAGGTGAAACGCGACATAAACGCCGCCATGTAGAAAATCAGCCCGACTTTGGCAAATTCGGAGACCTGTAAACTCGGCAAGGGCCCCGGCAGCGCTATCCAACGCTTACTACCATTGATCTCTTGACCAACAAACAACACTAAAACCAATAGGAAAATAGAAACGAGCAGAATCAGCGCTGCATTCTGCCGCCAGACTTCAAGCGGCACGCAGAGCATAAAGATGCAGGCCATGATGGCCAGCACCAGGAAGATACCGTGCTGGCGTGAGTAGTGATAGGTATCTTCCAACAAACCAATCGATGCCGAACTGACCATCACCCAGCCCAACCCCGCCAAGGCAACCGCCGCTATAATCAGCCAAATATCACAGGGCAGATCGCGCGTGGTAAGCACCGTACGAAGACGCTGAACTCGGCTCATAGCGCCTCCCCAGCGGTAGGTGATGTTTTGCCCTGCACCCAGCGGCGAAATACTTCGCCGCGCTGCTGGTAGTTGGCAAACTGATCCAGGCTCGCGCAGGCGGGCGAGAGCAGCACGCAGTCTCCCGACTGGGCAAGCTCAAAAGCTGCCTCCATCGCCTGGGTTAAATCCTCAACCTGCTGAATGCTGACGTGTTCAATCAATGCGCCAGCTAGCCGGGGAGCATCTAAACCGAAAAGCAGCACGTGCCGCGCGCACTTAGAAAGAGGCTCGGCCAAAGGGGAAAAATCAGCGCCCTTTCCTACCCCACCCGCCAGTAGAATCAAACGCCCTTCCAGCGTTGCACCAATGCCATTAATGGCCGCTAAGGTAGCGCCGACGTTGGTACCCTTGGTGTCGTTGACCCAGGTGACGCCGTTAATTTCTGCAATCACTTCACTGCGGTGTTCCAAGCCTTTAAATTCTCGCAGCGCGCTGCACATGGGCGCAGCCGCAAAGCCCAACGCCTGCCCCATGGCCAGCGCGGCCAATGCATTGAGGTAGTTGTGCTGACCGGCCATTTTTAACTCATCGATGGCCAACCAAGGGCTGCCCCCCTGCATTAACGTAGGCTTCTCATGGTGAAACGCCAGCCCCCACTCGTCCCCCTTAGGGGCTGCTTGAGTAAAGTAAGCCATTTGGTCAACGGGATGTTCTGGCCACGTGCGGGGGTCATCGGCATTCACCACGGCACTCTTTGCACCGATAAAAATACGCTGTTTTGCGGTGCGATAGCCATGCATATCCCCATGGCGATCGAGGTGATCTTCGGATAAGTTCAGGAAAGCAGCGCAGCGCGCACCAAGATAGGGAGTCGTCTCAAGCTGAAAACTTGAAAGTTCAAGAATGTAGAGTGCCGCATCGGGATGGCTGGCCAACAGATCCAGCGCGGGAGTACCAAGATTCCCCCCCACCGCCGCATTCACACCGGCGGCAGCGGCCATCTCTCCCAGCAGCGTAGTGACCGTTGATTTGGCATTGGATCCGGTGATAGCAGCAATGGGAGCGTTAGCGGCACGTACAAAGAGGGCTATCTCGCCCACCACCATCGGTTCACCTGTGCGCGGGTTTAGCTGGTCCGCCAGCTCTTTTAAGCCCGGCATTCTCGGATCAAGCCCAGGGCTAACCACCACCTCTTCAACATCACGCAGATCCAGTGAGGTTAACGGACCGCAGTGAATATCGACCCCTGGATGAGCAGCTTTAAAGTCATCCAATCCCGGTGGCTCGCCACGCGTATCCGCTACTATGTAGGGCACATTTAAACGGCTTAAATGGCGGCAAATCGCACGACCCGATAGCCCCAGCCCCACCACTAGCGTTAAACCTTTAGCAACTCGAACCATCACAGGCTCCCTCTCGCCTCATGCTTTCGACCCGTCAATCCATTCTTGGCCATTTGCATTAACGAACTTTCATTAACGAACCTTGAGCGTTGCGAGGCCGAGCAGCACCAGCACCACGGTAATGATCCAAAAGCGCACAATTACCCGCGGTTCAGGCCAGCCTTTCAATTCATAGTGGTGATGCAATGGCGCCATGCGGAAGATGCGTCGCCCGGTGAGTTTATAAGAGCCCACCTGAAGAATCACCGACACCGTCTCCATGACAAAAATACCGCCCATAATAAACAGCACAATTTCCTGACGCACGATCACTGCCACCACGCCCAATGCAGCCCCTAGTGCCAAGGCACCTACGTCGCCCATAAAGACCTGTGCGGGGTAAGTGTTGAACCATAAGAAGCCCAGCCCGGCGCCAGCAATGGTGGCGCAAAAAACCGCCAGCTCGCCGGTACCTGCAATGAACGGAATATGTAAGTACTCGGCAAAAACAGTATTGCCACTGGCATAAGCAAACACCGACAAGCCCATGGCCACCAGCACCGTGGGCATAATCGCCAAGCCATCGAGACCATCGGTCAAATTAACCGCATTGGAACTGCCCACAATCACAAAATAGCTAAGCACGATATAGAAAACGCCCAGCGGTAGAGCGACCTCTTTGAACAGCGGTACCAGCAAACTGGTTTCGACCGGCGTCGAGGCGGTCAAATAGAGCAGCACTGCCGCTCCAAGCCCTACCACTGACTGCCAGAAATACTTCCAGCGGGCGGGTAGCCCACGCGGATTTTTCTCGACTACTTTGCGGTAATCATCGACCCAGCCGATGGCACCAAAACCTAGCGTGACGCCTAACACCACCCAGATATAAAGGTTGGTTAAGTCTCCCCAGAGCAAAGTACTGAGGGCGATGGCCAATATAATCATCGCCCCTCCCATGGTCGGGGTACCCGCCTTGGAAAGGTGGGACTGAGGACCATCGTCACGTACGGATTGGCCGATTTGCCCCTCGACCAGCCTGCGGATCATCCATGGCCCAAGCCATAAGCAGAGCATTAACGACGTGAGAGCGCCTAAAATCACGCGCAGGGTTAAATAGTTAACTACCTGAAAATCAGATTGGTACTGCGATAGAAAATTCGCCAAGTGAAGTAACATGAACGGCGTTTACCTTATTTATCCGAACGCAGTGCATTAACGACATGTTCCATGCCCGCACTGCGCGACCCTTTCACCAGTACAGTGGTGTCCGGCGGCAAAGTATTAGTGACATGACGCGTTAGCGCCTCGTAATCGTTAAAATGCAGCCCACGACCAAAGGCTTCACTTGCAGCGCGTGCGGCATCGCCCAGCGTCAGCAGCTCATCAATGCCAAGTGCAGCGGCATAGCGGCCAATATCTGCGTGTAACGCCGCTGAATCCTGCCCCAGCTCGCCCATGGCGCCTAGCGCACACCAGCGCGGGCCCGGGAAACTCGCCAGCGTATCCAGGGCCGCTTTGACCGCCCCCGGGTTAGCATTGTAAGTGTCATCCAGCAGCTTGGCACCCCGCAAACCGGGCACCACGGTTAGCCTACCCGCTAGCGTTTGCAGTGATTCCAAGCGCTCAATGATCTGCTCTGCCGACACACCCAGCGCTAGTGCCGCAGCGGCGGCAGCTAAAGCATTGCTGACATTGTGCTTGCCGAGCAGCGGCAAACGCACTTGGCCCAGCGCCTGGCCATGCTGCAGCAGCGTGAAAGCATACCGCCCTTGAGGATCACAGGAAAGCGCTGAGGCGCTGACATCAGCCTGGGGATGAAAACCAAAGCTGACCACTCGCCTTGGGGCCGCTCGAGAAGCCCAGAAGGAGTAGTAATCATCATCGCGGTTCAATATGGCCGTACCCTGCTCACCTAGCCCGGCTAGCAATTCACTTTTCGCCTGGGCTATCTGGCCCATACCGCCAAACTCGCCCACATGGGCGCCGGTCACATTGGTAATAATCGCAATATCGGGCAGTGCAAGCGGCGCAGTCCAGGCAATCTCACCCAAATGATTAGCGCCTAGCTCTATCACAGCGGCTTTATGCTGCTGGCGCAATCGCAATAGGGTCAGCGGCGCACCGAAATCGTTGTTCAAATTCCCCTCGGTTGCTAACACCTCGCCTAAAGGCGTCAGTAGTGCAGCGCACATCTCCTTCACCGTGGTTTTACCGCTATTGCCAGTGACTGCCACTAACGGGCCATGCCACGTGCGCCGATGTGCACCGGCCAGTAACCCTAAGGCTAGCCGCGTATCGGGGCAAACCAGCTGGGGTAAGTCGCTGGCAACGGTAGCCTCTACCAGAGCCGCCGCAGCGCCTAACTCCTGGGCACGTTCGACAAAATCATGGGCGTCGAACTTAACCCCTTTTAAGGCAATAAACAGACACCCAGGCTCAATTTTACGGCTGTCGGTAACGACTGAATTGACGGCTATCTGAGCACTTCCTGGCGGCGCTTCGATGCCGAGCGCCGCGGCCACTTGGCCAAGAGCCCAGTGCATTACTGTGCTCTCCGCAGGGCAAAGGCGCGCTGGATCTCTTCGCTATCGGCGTAAGGGTGGCGTACCCCCTGGATCTCCTGGTACGCCTCATGCCCTTTTCCAGCGATCAGCACCACATCCTGAGCGCCAGCTTGTTTAATGGCCGCTGATACGGCTTCGCGACGATCAGCGATTTCAATCGGCTGCGATGCCGCTGAGAACCCGGTCAAAATCTGCTCACGGATTTGCGCGGCAGATTCATTGCGCGGGTTATCGTCGGTGACGACGATGTGATCGGCCAACTGCTCGGCGGCTCGAGCCATTTCGGCTCGCTTACCCGTATCGCGATCCCCTCCGCAGCCAAACACACACCATAATTTACCCGCGTCGCCCAAGTGAGCGCGTAGCGCCTGAAGGGCACTCTTCAGAGCATCCGGCGTGTGGGCGTAATCCACCACCACGCTGGGGGCGTCCCCATCGCCATAGCGCTCCATCCGCCCTGGCACCGGTGATAGCGCTGTTGCTGCATCGAACAGCGCATCGAGGGATTCGCCTAACCCATACAGCACGGCCATCGCCAGCAGCACGTTATCTAAGTTGAAGCGACCCATTAACTTCAAACGCAGCATCTTCTCGCCGTCGGGAGTCGCAATCATCGCTTGCTGCCCCTGCTCAAACGCCTGCCAATCCAGCACCCGCAACGTAACGGCTTCATCTTGGCCAGTGGCCAGCACACGTACGCGGCTACTAGCACCAGCCAGCATTAGGCGCGCCAAGGGGTCATCTCCATTCACCACTGCCAAACTGAGTTCAGAACGGCGAAACAGCTTGGCTTTCGAAGCCGCATAGGCCGCCATGCTGCCGTGGTAATCCAAATGGTCACGAGTCAGATTGGTAAATACCCCGACGCCGACATTGACCGCTTCCAACCGATACTGATCCAGAGCGTGAGATGAAGCTTCCAAGGCAACACGCCTTACGCCCTGCTGGGCCAACTCACCCAGCGTCGCCTGCAGCGCCAAGGGGCCAGGTGTGGTTAAGCCACTATCACTCAGCTCGCCAGGGCGTCCCACACCTAAGGTGCCGACAAGACCTGCAGGTGTTCCCAATGCTTCGCTGAGGGCCGCAATATAGTGAGTAACAGAGCTTTTACCGTTAGTACCGGTTACTGCAATTACTTCCAGGTCACTGGGCACTTTATACAGTGCCCGCCCCAGCTCGCCTAAACGCGACGACAGATGGGGCAGCTTCAGTACCCGCCCCTCAAGCTGTACATCGCCATGAGATGCCTGCGCTAAAATAAGCGAAGCCCCAGCCTCAAGGGCTTGCTCAATAAAATCGCGCCCATCGCGCTGACTGCCAGGCACGGCTACAAAAATGTCGCCCTTGGTGAGCGTGCGCGTATTCATTTCAATGCGCAGCTGATCCGGCAGCTTAGGCAGGTCAGCGGGCAGTGGTGACTTGGGCCATACTTTCGCGAGCGCCGTTAATATTTCGCCTGGACTCAGCGTCATGCCATCTCCTTAAAAAAAACTATTCCGCCTCGTGGTCCGGCGGGACGTCCAGCAAGCGTAAAGCATTCCCCGTCACACTGGAAAAAACCGGTGCGGCGACAGCGCCGCCATAAAATTCGCCTGCCTTGGGGTGATCAATCATTACCACAGTGACAATACGCGGGTCAGAAATAGGTGCAATACCGGCAAAGACGCTGCGGTATGCATCGGTGGTATAGCCCTGCTGGCCTATTTTGCGCACCGTGCCCGTCTTACCCCCGACCCGATAGCCCTCGACCCGAGCTCTCCGCCCGCCAGTATAGGCAGCAACGGAAGTCTCCAGTATCCGCAACAGGTCATTGGCAACCGTGGGCTCTATCGCGGGAGTGCCTTGGGGTGGCTCAGAAAGGCGTATCAGTGAGGGCGGCAAACGAACGCCATCGTTAGCTAGTGCCGTGTAAGCACTGGCCAGTTGCACCGCTGACACAGACAGGCCGTAACCGTAGGAGAGCGTCGCCCGCTCGCTGCGCGACCAGCGAACCGGCGCCGGCAAGCTGCCAGTAGACTCACCAGGAAAACCGGTTCCGGCCGCCTGCCCCAGCCCTAGCTGATTATACTTTTCCCAAATCGCCGTATCGCTTAATTGCAGCGCCAAGCGGGCCATACCCACATTCGATGATTTCTCCAGAATGCCGGGTAGATCCAGTTCGCCATAATTACGGAAATCGCGAATGGTGAACTGATCCAATCGCATCCAGCCGGGCGAGGTATCAACCACAGAGTTGCGATCCACCACGCCACTCTCTAACACGGCAGCCATAGCCAGCGGCTTCATCACCGAGCCGGGCTCAAATACATCGACCAAGGCCTGGTTACGCAACCCACGCGGATCAAGCCCCGCTCGGTTATTAGGGTTGTAGGAGGGCAAGTTAGCCATAGCCAACACCTCTCCCGTACGGGCATCCATCATCACCAGTACGCCGCCATCAGCCTCATTCTCAGCCACCGCTGCGCGCAGCTCCCGGTAGGCCATATATTGAATGCGCTGATCAATGGAGAGAGTCAGCTCGCCGCCCGGCTGGGCTTCGTCAATAACACCCAGCTCGCGAACCAGACGCCCACGGCGATCTTTAATGACCCGCCGCTGACCTGGTCGCCCCGCTAGGTAAGGCTGATAGGAAAGCTCCAAGCCCTCCTGACCGACATCATCAACGTTGGTCACCCCTAGCAGCTGAGCGGCGACTTCACCAGCGGGATAGTAGCGTTTATATTCACGCTGGGGGTAAACGCCAGGCGTGCGCAGGTTTAGAATCTGCTGTGCCGCTGCGGGAGTCATCTGGCGGCGCAAATACATAAACTCATGCTCGCTAAAGCGCGCCACCCGCGCCTCGAAGTCGCCCAGCGACATGCCCAACCCCTGGGCCAGCATTACACGCTGTATAGCATCTTCGGGAAGTTCTTGCGGATTGGCCCAAAGGGTTACCACCGGCGTGGAAATCGCCAACGGTTCGCCATTGCGGTCTGTAATCATGCCGCGGTGGGCAGGGATTGTTTCGTGACGGAGAGTGCGCGCGTCACCCTGGCTTTGCAGAAAGGGGCGGTCAATGACCTGCAGCAAAGTAATACGGCCAATCAAAATAGCCGATGCCAAGCCAATCGCGAGCAGAATAAACATAAAACGCCCGCCGCCTAGCGGAGGCGCAATCGGCGCCAGACGCGAGGTACCGCCTCGACGTTCGCTTCTCATGGTCGAATCACCTCAACATCATGGACATCGGGGATTCGCATACCCAGTCGGTCAGTGGCAATTTGCTCAATACGGGCAGGCGTCGACCATGCGCCCTCCTCAAGCAACAGTTGTCCCCACTCCGTTTGCAGCTGGTTCTCTTCTTGCTCCAGCTGTTGCAGCTGAGCAAATTGAACCCGCGTCATGTGGGTAGTGACAACCACGCCCAACCCGGAGGCTATGCAGAGTAGAAACAGTAGCGTAATAGCCACCGGCCAGGTGCGTAAACGCACCCTGAAAGGCCATTCGGTGCGTAGCGTGGCTGCCCACTGCTCAATCCGATCCATGCTCATGATGATAATTACATCCGTTTGCGTGCAGCCCGCATGACGGCGCTGCGTGCGCGAGGATTGGCATCCACTTCCTCCTCGCTTGGCCGCACACCTTTGCCGAGTGCTTCAAGACGCCGATTCATTTGATCGTCGCGAATCGGCACCCCTCGCGGTAAGTCGGTATCGCCGCGGACATGGTGGCGAATAAAGCGCTTCACGCGGCGATCTTCCAACGAGTGAAAGCTGATAACCACTAAGTGGCCACCAGGCGCCAGCGCCTCAAGCGCGGCGTCTAAGGCGCTGTCTAACTGCTCCAGTTCGCCGTTGACGAAAATACGCAGCCCTTGAAACGCTTTGGTGGCGGGGTGACGCCCCTTTTCCCAGGCGGGGTGAGCCACTTTCAATACTTCGGCCAGGTCGACCGTATGGGTAAACGGCCTCTCAACCCGGCGAGTGACCACGGCGCGGGCCAAACGTTTGGCATAACGCTCTTCGCCATAGGTTTTAAACACATAGGCGATGTCGGACTCACTGGCCCGGGCCAGGAAATCAGCCACGCTTTGCCCTTGGGTAGGATCCATACGCATATCTAGCGGGCCGTCGCGCATAAAGCTGAAGCCGCGCTCGGGGTCATCTAACTGAGGCGAAGAAACGCCAACATCGAGTAAAACGCCGGAAAGCTTACCGAACACGCCCTGTTCACGGGCAAATTCGGCAAGCTGAGCAAATTCTCGCTGGGCAATCTGGAAGCGTGAATCGTCTATTTCAGCAGCCGCAGCAATCGCTTGGGGATCGCGATCCATAGCGAGCAGTTGGCCCTGGGCATCCAAACGATCAAGAATCAACCGTGAGTGACCGCCTCTCCCGAAGGTGCCGTCTAAATAGACGCCTCGCGCATCGTGCACCAGGGCATCGACAGCACCTTCCAGTAGTACGCTGGTATGGCGAAAGCAGTTAGCAACCTGTTCAGCGTCAGGAGAAGGCATGTTTTTCTCACACAAAATGATAGTGACAGCGTAATAAAGAGCGTGCGGACACGCTCTGGTACGTAAGTGGGGGAGTCGGCCGATAAGCCGGGTTCTGTCGTGGACAGCCATTCCTCTAGGCGCTGCGTTACCACAGCGCTCAAGCAACCTACCCGGATCCAGCGCGGGCCACGCCATTGGATCCCTATTTGGTCTTGCTCCGAGTGGGGTTTACCATGCCACGCACTGTTACCAGGCGCGCGGTGCGCTCTTACCGCACCCTTTCACCCTTACCGGCCCCAGAGGTTTATTTCAGGGGCTTAGGCGGTCTACTCTCTGCTGCACTTTCCGTCGGCTCACGCCGCCCAGGCGTTACCTGGCACTCTGCCCTATGGAGCCCGGACTTTCCTCCCCCAACACCTTTTGAGGGGTATTAGCGGCGACTGTCTGGCCAACTCCGGCGGCAAGCATACCAGCGCCCTCGATTTGCCTCAATGCTCACCTTTAATTGCTTGCAAACGCGCGTACCAGACTTGCTTACGTCCACCGAGCATTCGCGCGGCAATCGCAGCGCCCTGCTTCACGCCAACCGCCTCTGCCAGCAGCGCCTCCAGCAAGGCGTCCGCTGATATATCCTGATGCTCACTCTGCTCAACCGGCGGCGCCCCGGCAACAATCACCACGAATTCGCCGCGGGCTTGATTAGGATCGGCAGCCAATTGCTCCAGTAACGATGCAGGCGTACCGTGTAGAAACGTCTCGAAGGTCTTGGTTAGCTCACGTGCCAGCACCACATCGCGATCCGCCATTTGTTCCAGTAACGCTTCAAGGGTGTGCACGATACGATGTGGAGATTCATAAAACACCAGCGTCTCTTCGCGGGTTTTCCAACCCTCCAATGCTTGGCGTCGTGCGCCTGGCTTGGCAGGTAGAAAACCGGCAAATACAAAACGGTCTGTCGGCAGGCCCGCTCCTGACAGCGCAGTAATCAGCGCACAAGGGCCGGGAATAGGCACAATATGGCGATTGCGTGCCCGCAACTCTCGTACCAGCACAAAGCCGGGATCGCTAATCAACGGTGTTCCGGCGTCACTGATCAGGGCAATATCTTCACCCGCAGCGAGATAACTATCCAAAGTATCTACCCGACGCGCTTCATTGTGCTCGTGTAAAGAGAGCATGGGCTTGTTTAGCCCCAAGTGCGCCAACAGGCGGCCACTATGGCGAGTATCTTCAGCGGCAATTCGCGTCACCTGGCCCAACACCCGAGCGGCACGCGCGGTTAAGTCATCCAAATTCCCAATTGGCGTGGCAACCACGTACAATGTGCCCGGATTATCGTCTGTCATTGTTGACTCTCAATTCGTTGATGGCTTGCCCTGCTGGTGCGCTATGCTTGTGCAGTGGCTTGGTCAATCGCTGACAAGCAGCGACAGCGCAAATGGAAACCTAAGGAAGGATACATGAAACAGTCATTACGTGGCTTAGTCGCCGCTGCTCTTGTGGCATTTCTCGTTGCTGGCTGTGCGATGCAATCGCCTAGCGTGGTAGATCGAGTGCCCGATGAAGACCCTGGCCAGCTACTCAGCCAAGCGGAACAGCAAGCGCCAGAGCAAGCCGCGAAAACACGCCTGGAAGCGGCTAACATTCTGGCTCGCCAAGGTGAGCGCGACAGAGCCTTCGAAACCGCCGATGGGATTGATGAAAGCTTGCTCTCAGAATCCGACCGGGTACGCTGGGCACTGCTATTTTCCGAGCTTGCCCGCGCGCTAGATGAACCCCGTGCCGTACTGCGCGCCACTCAGGTACTCGATGACGAGCTGCCAATGCAGGCCAACCAGCAGGAGCGGCTTGAAGAGCGCCAGCGCTGGGCCCGTGAGGCGCTTGATCAGCCCAGCGGTGCGGTGAGCGTTGCACTGCCAGAGCTTGAGGGTCAGGAAATACGCCGCATCGTGGTAGCACTGCCCGAATCAGGCCCGCTTAGCAGCGTCGCCAATACCATCGCTACGGCTATGCGGCAGCACCATGATGTTAAAGGCAGCAATGTAGAGTTGAGCTTCCTGGACGCCTCGAGCTACTCAATGGATGAGCTTTACGACCGCGCCCAACAAATGAATGCGCAGTTAATTATTGGCCCGCTAGATAAGGATCAAGTAACCCAGCTAGAGCAGCGCGATAGCGTGCCGCTTCCGACACTGGCGCTCAACTATGGCAGCGGCGATAACAACCAAGCCCAGCGACTCTTCCAGTACGGCCTTTCAGCCGAAGATGAAGCGCGCCAAGCTGCCCGTCGTGCCTGGCAGGATGGTCACCGTCAAATGTCCATGATGGTACCGGATAACGGCTGGGGCAGACGCGTAGGCGAAGCCTTCTGGAACGAGTGGCATAGCCAGGGCGGCGAAATCAACAACGCCGTGCGCTACAACCCGGATAGCTCGGTTTCCAATGCCGTACAAACCGCGCTCAATGTCAGCGGTGATCGCGCGCGTCTAAGCAATATTGATGCCCTATTCCTGCTCGCCCTGCCCGAGTATGCGCGCCAGGTGCCACCGACTATGGATTACTACTACGCCCCCGATCTGCCGATCTATGCTACCTCACACTTGCATGAAGGGCGCCTTCAGACACGCCTTGACCAAGATCTAAACGAGGTCATGTTCGTGGATATCCCTTGGCAGATCCCTGACGCCGCCGTCGGTGGCGAAGAGGCCCTGCCCTATGCATCTACCTACCAAAGCCTGCGGGACGAATCTGATGCTTCCATGTTCCGCCTGATGGCAATGGGCGTTGATGCTTACGAGCTGGCTATCCGCTTTTCCAACCTTGGCGAGTTGAACGGCCTTAATGGCAGCACCGGCACCCTCTACTTAAGCGACGACGGTCGTATCTACCGCGAACTACCCTGGGCCAAATTCCAGAACGGTGTGCCCTCACCCATTTTAATCCCTAACCTGGATGACAGTGACGACTAACGCCCACACTGCCCGTGCCCGCGGCGCAGCCATTGAGCAGCTTGCCGCTCACTGGCTGCGCCAACAGGGGCTCACCCTTGTCACGCAGAATCATTACGTGAAAGGAGGTGAGCTTGACTTGGTAATGCGAGATGGCGATATTCTCGTCTTTATTGAGGTCAAACACCGCACGACGACGCGCTACGGACATCCGCTGGAAACGGTCTCATACCAGAAACAGCAACGCTTGGTGCGTGCGGCAAGGCTCTATATCGCCCGCAGCGGGCTTTCATCACCCTGCCGCTTTGATATCCTAGCGATAACGGGCAAGCAGCCCAATCTCGAATTCCATTGGGTGAAAGCTGCTTTTGATGCCTTTTGACTGTCTTTAAAAACGGTCTTTACACTTTAATTTAACCAGGAAGCCCTGATGGACTTTCAATCTCGGATACTCGGCCACTTCAACGCTAGCATTGACACCAAAACTTACGCCAGCGAAGTACTTCCGCCGTTTATTGAAGTGGCTAGCCAAATGATGGTGCAGTGCCTTGTTAGCGAAGGGAAAATTCTCGCTTGCGGTAATGGTGGCAGTGCCGGCGATAGCCAGCACTTCTCTTCTGAGCTACTCAACCGCTTCGAGCGCGAACGCCCCAGCTTACCTGCACTGGCGCTTACGACCGATACGTCTACGCTTACCTCAATTGCTAACGACTACAGCTATAATGAGGTTTTCTCAAAGCAGATTCGCGCCCTAGGTCAGCCGGGGGATGTGCTGCTGGCCATATCCACCAGCGGTAACTCAGGTAATATTGTACAAGCGATTCAAGCCGCCCATGATCGTGAAATGACGGTGGTCGCCCTCACGGGTCGCGACGGTGGCGACATGGCGTCACTCTTAGGCCAGGATGATTGTGAAATTCGCGTCCCGGCTACATCGACGGCCCGCATTCAGGAGGTTCATCTGCTGGTGATTCACTGTCTATGCGATCTTATCGATGAACAGCTGTTTGGCAGCGCCTAAATAGAACTTATTATAGCGTCACCAAGCGAGTGGTTTTTAACCAAACCTTTTAAACAATGCTTTACTGCTAGCATCAAGGAGTCATACCGATGGCCCAACGCCTCTCCCCTCGCGCCTTAATAGCCGCTGTGCTTTGCGCGGCACTCTTCATTACCGGCTGTGCCAACAACTCAGCCTCTAATCAGTCCAATTATGCCCAGCGTAGCGACGATGTTGAAGCTATCGATACCACCATTGAGCGTGAAGTTGATGCCGCGCTAAAGCGTGCCGACGGCCGGCTAGGCGATGCCCGTATTCGCGCTCATAGCTATAACGGCGTCGTGCTTCTGGTGGGTCAAGTACCCAGTGAAGAGCTTCGCGATAAGGCGGGTGAAGTTGCCAGTAACCTACGCGGTGTTACTGACGTCCACAACGAACTCACCATTGCCGCCCGCCTACCGGCTAGCCAGCGCCTGACCGACACCTGGCTAACTACCAATGTAATCAGCCATCTGGCAACCAATGACCGTATTGACTCTTCGAAGATAAAAGTCACCACTGAAAATGCCAGCGTCTACCTGATGGGCCGCGTTACCCGCGAAGAGGCTGATCGGATCGTCAATGCAGCCTCCTCGGTTGGCGGCGTACAGCGAATCGTAAAAGTATTTGATTACCTAGACTAACCCGCTATTTCCCCATTGCGTTCTAGTAGCCATAAAAAAAGCCTCGCTCAATTCAAATGAGCGAGGCTTTTTTTGTAAGCAACCCAGGGCGTTATTTTACGACCCGCAGGGTGGGCTTTTTCTTCGTCTTGCTCTTCGCTTGAGCCTCTTTATCAGCCTCTTCGCTTGAAGCCTTAGTATCACTGTCACTTTTCTCAGGAACAGGCTCTGTGACCGACAACTCCGGTTTGGTAGAGGGCTTATCTTCGTCCTCAATATCGCCAAAGGACTCGGCTCCATCGCCTAGCTCAGGCTCGTGACCAAAGACCATACCTGCACCGTTCTCACGGGCGTAAATAGCGATTAAGGCCGGGATCGGTATCATTACCTGCATAGGTTGCCCGCCAAAGCGCGCATTAAAGCCTATCGCCTGGTTCTCCATAAAAAGATCACGCACAGCGGTCGGCGCCACGTTCAAAACGATCTGACCGTTCTGAACAAACTGACGCGGAACCTCTACGCCTGGCAAGGTAGCGTCAACCACCAGATAAGGCGTTAGCTCATTATCCAACAACCACTCGTAGAGCGCTCGGGCGAGATAGGGGCGACTCGATTTCATCTAGACTCCCTCCTCCTTACAAGAAAGGCTCCCTGCCCTTGTCGAGCACAAAGGAGCCAAATGAATTCAAGCGCGCATCTCTTTTTCACGCTCACTTAAAGATGCCTTAAACGCTTCACGCTCGAATACTCGCGACATGTATGACAGCAGCGGCTTGACCTGCTTTTCAGGCAACTCGATGTTGAGTTCCGGCAAACGCCACAATACAGGCGCCAAACAGCAATCCACCAGCGTAAACTCTTCGCTCATGAAGTAAGGCATATCCTCGAAAATAGGCGATATGCCGATCAGGCTTTCACGCAACTCTTTACGCGCTTTATCTGCCTCTTTCTTTCCACCGCTGCGAATCAGGTCGACCATTGGGCACCACTCGCGCTCAATGCGGTGCATCCATAGGCGGCTTTGCGCACGCGCTACAGGATAAACAGGCAACAGCGGAGGATGCGGGAAACGCTCATCCAAGTACTCCATCATGACTTTGGACTCATACAGCACCAAGTCACGATCTAACAGCGTCGGTACGCTGTTGTACGGGTTGAGGTCTGCCAGCTCTTCCGGCGGTTTTTCTTCGAGCACATCGACGATATCGACGGCAACCCCCTTCTCGGCCAGCACAATGCGCACACGATGACTGAAATGATCATCACTACCTGAGTAAAAGATCATCGACGACCGCTTGGCCACAACACCCATGAAAGCATCCTCACATCAAAACAATCTTGGATAATAACACGCCAGCGCTACCTTAGGGGAAGCCAGCTTGCTTTGCTTTACTGCCATGCTGACAAGCAAAAGGCGCACGACTTACGCCGTGCGCCTAACTGACCATCAGCTACTACTAATTAGTGGATGTCTCGCCAGTACTCACGCTTGAGCAGGTAAGCAATCACACCAAAAATGAAAATAAAGATCAGTACTTTAGGCGCCAGCGCCTGGGCCTGAAGCTTGGAAGGCTCACCTACATAAGCCAGGAAGTTAGTAAGGTCATACATCGCTTCCTCAAACTCCGCAGGCTCGAGCTCGCCTGGCTCGGTCACTTGCAGCACATCACAAGACTGGTACTTGCCCGATAACGCATCCGGCTCTTGGCCTTCTACCGGGCGGTCAGTTTCAGCACATACCAGCTCTTGAACGCCCTGCAGAGGCTCCAACACGTTTGGCATTGCCACTAGGTCAAACACCGTGTTGTTAACGCCCGTGGGACGGCTAGGATCTTTGTAGAACCCGAGCAAGTAGGAGTAAATCCAATCGGTTCCTCGCACACGCGTCTTGAGAGACAGATCCGGCGGCGGCGCACCAAACCAACTCTCACCATCGCCGCTGCTCATAGCGTTATGCATTTGGTCGTTATAGGCCAGTTCAGGTGAGAAAATAAGGTTCTCTTCAACCAGATCCTGAGGCATTCCCAAGTCGTCAGCCGCACGGGAAAAGCGTTGATACTGAAGCGAGTGGCAGCCCATGCAGTAGTTCACATAGAGCTTCATGCCATTTTGCAGCGAGGCCTGATCTTGCAGATCAGGATCCATTGAGTGAGGCACACTTGCAGCTGGCGCTGCCATCGCCGTTACTGGCACTAACGCGAAAAGGAGTCCAAATAGATACTTTTTCATTAGCCAGTCACCCTTTCCGGAACGGGTTTAGTCTTCTCCAGCTTGGTGTAGAACGGCATCAAGACAAAGAAGGCGAAATAGATCACGGTGCACGCCTGAGCCAGGAGCGTCCTACCCTCTGTCGATGGCAACACGCCCAAAACACCCAGGATGACAAAGCTGATAGCAAACAGCGTCAGCATGGTTTTCGACATCCAGCCTTTGTAACGCATTGAGCGTACCGGACTACGATCCAGCCAGGGCAGAACAAACAATATTGCAATTGCCGCCCCCATAAAGATAACGCCCAAGAACTTAGCGTCTAAGCCAAACACCGAAAAGGTTATCGCGCGGAGAATGGCGTAGAAAGGCGTCATATACCAAACGGGCGCAATGTGATCAGGCGTCTGCAGCGGGTTCGCGGGGTCAAAGTTTGGCTTTTCAATAAAGTAGCCGCCGCCCTCTGGGAAATAAAACACCACCACACAGAAAACGAACAGAAATACTGCTACGCCAACAAGGTCTTTCACCGTGTAATAGGGGTGGAACGGAATCCCATCCAACGGCACACCGGCCTCATCTTTCTTCTGCTTGATATCGATGCCGTCTGGGTTGTTTGAACCCACCTCATGCAGGGCAATGATGTGCAGTACAACGAGCGCCAGAATGACGATTGGCAATGCGACCACGTGCAGCGCAAAGAAACGGTTAAGGGTAATACCTGAAATCAGGAAGTCACCACGTACCCACTGCGCTAAATCGGGACCGATAGCCGGAATCGCCGAGAACAGCGAGATAATTACCTGTGCGCCCCAGTAAGACATTTGCCCCCACGGCAGCAGGTAACCCATGAAGGCTTCCGCCATTAGCACCAGATAAATAGTCATACCAAAGACCCACACTAGCTCGCGGGGTGCTTTGTAAGAGCCGTATAAGAGGCCACGGAACATATGCAGATAGACGACGAGGAAGAAGGCCGAGGCCCCTGTGGTGTGCATGTAGCGAATCAACCACCCCCACTCCACATCGCGCATGATGTATTCGACGGAATCGAACGCACCTTCAGCGGAGGGGTTAAAGCTCATGGTCAACCAGACACCGGTAAGAATCTGGTTAACAAGCGCTAGCAGCGCTAATGAACCAAAGAAGTACCAAAAGTTAAAGTTCTTCGGCGCGTAGTACTTGGAGAGATGCTCTTGCCACATTTGTGTAGCGGGAAAGCGGTCATCCACCCAACGCATGATGCCTTTTTCCGCCTTGGCTTTATTCGGATTACCCATTAGGCAGACTCCTCATCTTCGCCGACGATAATGATGTCATCATTTTCGAAGCGGTAGGGTGGCACCTCAAGATTGGTTGGTGCGGGGACGTTACTGAACACGCGACCAGCCAAATCAAAGCGAGAGCCATGGCAAGGACAGAAGAAACCACCCGGCCAGTTATCGACGCCAACACCCTCAGCGTCAGGCTCTGGCCGGAAAAGCGGCGAACAGCCCAGATGCGTACAGATACCAATCAGCACCCCAATCTCAGGCTTGATAGAGCGCATGTGCCCTTCAATATAAGTTGGTTGCTGCGGCTCGGCTGATTCTGGATCAGCGAGTACCCCCTCTTCGAGCGACTCTGTGCGCTCAATCATTTCAGGTGTGCGATGGATGATCCAAATCGGACGTCCCCGCCACTCAACGGTCATCCGTTGCCCAGGTTCAAGCTTGGATATATCTGCTTGAACGGGAGCACCCGCCGCTCTTGCCCTGGCACTAGGCTGCCAAGAAGCCACAAAGGGTACCGCTACCCCGACAGCACCTACCGCACCCACAACGGAGGTGGCGCCTACGAGGAAACGGCGTCGGCCTTTGTTTACGCCGTTATCTGCCATTTCAGGTTTCTCCCATCAGCTTACCCGTTCCGCCGCAAAGGCGTCTTGCGACGACGAATATTAATTACGCTCTATGGTAAAAAAACAAAGCGCTGTGCACAAGAACAACCGCTCGTGACCATAGTGGTACGAGCAATATAATTTTTTGATATTCCAATAAAAAACGCCCAGGTCGATGACCTGGGCGTTTTGCCGCATAGCGTAAAAATTAACGCTTGGAGAACTGCGGACGACGACGTGCTTTGCGCAGGCCGACTTTCTTACGTTCAACTTGACGCGCATCACGCGTTACGTAGCCTGCGGCACGTAGCGAAGGACGCAGGTCTTCGTTGTAGTTCATCAGGGCACGAGTGATGCCGTGACGAATGGCGCCAGCTTGAGAAGAGCCACCGCCACCAGCGACAGTCACGAAGATGTCAAACTGGTTAAGGGTTTCAGTCAATTCAAGCGGCTGGCGAACAACCATACGACCGGTAACACGACCAAAATAGAGGTCTAGGTCTTGGTTATTGACAGTAATTTTGCCAGAGCCCGGCTTCATAAACACGCGAGCGGTGGAAGTCTTGCGGCGCCCGGTACCGTAATACTGCTGTGTCATGGCGAAGATTTCCTCAGAGGTTCAGTTCAAGCGGCTGTTGGGCAGCATGCGGATGCTCGTTGCCAGCATACACTTTCAATTTAGTGTACATGGCACGGCCCAAGGGACCTTTCGGCAACATGCCTTTAACGGCAGACTCAATGATACGCTCGGGCGCATGATCAAGCATTTTGTCGAATGTCATAGAGCGCAGACCGCCCGGGTAACCAGTGTGGCGGTAATAGGTTTTTGCCTTCGCCTTATTACCGGTTACGTGGACTTTCTCTGCGTTGATGACGACGATGTAGTCGCCAGTATCAACGTGAGGGGTAAATTCGGGCTTATGCTTGCCACGTAGGCGGCGAGCAATCTCGGTTGCCAGACGACCGAGCGTTTTGTCCGTAGCGTCGACTACATACCAGTCGCGCTGGACGGACTGCGGCTTAGCACTGAACGTCTTCATGGATGAAATCACCAGATTAAATGTATTGGGTGACTTACACCGTTATACGGCGAAGCACCATCCCTATTCTTTTTGGTTGCTGGTTTAACCCAGCAACATGCAGCGAGGCGGCATTCTACAGTAAGGCTAGTGACAAGTTAAGCCGTATTGTGACTTTTTTACTTAGCCGACGCCCCGTAAGGCCCTAGGGCTTGTGCGCCAGCGCCAAGTACTCCTTGGACTGCATCTCTTGCAGACGAGAGAGAGTCCGCTGGAACTCGAACGTTAGCTTGCCATCGCGATAAAGCTCTTCAATCGGCGCTTCCGCGGACATCAGTAGCTTGACGCCACGATCATAAAACTCATCGACCATATTAATGAAGCGGCGCGCCTGATCATCCTGTTTGGCATCCATACACGTCACATTGGAAACCAGCACCGTATGGAACTCGCGGGCTAGTTCAATATAATCGTTTTGACTCCGCGGCCCATCGCAGAGCTCGACAAACTCAAACCAAGCGACGTCGTCATGCAGCCGACGCGTTTTCAACACGCGATGATTTACCTCTAGCGACGCCTCTGTCTCCCCCTCATGCCCGGCTATTTCCCGAAAGCTGCGCGCTAGCTCGCGCTCTGCCGCCTCGTCTAGCGGCGAGTAAAAAATGGCCGCTCGCTCTAGCGCGCGCAATCGATAATCGACCCCAGAATCGACGTTAACCACCTCACAATGGCGGTTCACAAGCTCAATGGCTGGCAGAAAGCGCGCCCGCTGCAGGCCATCTTTATATAAATCATCAGGCACGATGTTAGAGGTCGCTACCAACACCACCCCACGCTCGAACAGCGCCTCCAGCAGGTTGGCAAGAATCATTGCATCGGTAATATCTTTGACAAAAAACTCATCAAAACAGATAACCCGGGCCTCGGTGGCAAATTTACCCGCGATGAGGGCCAGCGGATTCTTTTCACCTTTGTAGTGGGTCAGCTCATTATGGACGCGCTGCATAAAACGGTGAAAATGGGTACGCATTTTGTCGGGAAAGGGTAAGGCTTCATAAAAGGTATCGACCAAGTAGGTCTTACCACGCCCTACCCCGCCCCAAAAATAGAGCCCCTTAACTTGAGGCAAGACAGGCTCATCAGATGACGAGGACTTCTTACCCATCAACCCCGCCATTTTGGCTTTTAAGCCTTTGTGCAGCCCTTTATTAGCGACCAGCGCTTTGGGGACGGTTGTTGGCGCAGCGACGAGCTCGTCATAAAGCCGCTGCAAATGCTTTACCGCCAACTCCTGGGCTGCATCATATTGAAAATCATCGCGCTCTAAGTCCGCTCGATAGCGCTCTATTGGCGATGCAAGGCGCGTTTTTGACGCTGCCCTACCCGCAGATGTTGATGACATGCAATCGCCTCCCACAACATGTAAGGCAGTAACCAGCACAACCACTGGCAACCTTAAGAAGACTGCGATTATACCCGCAGAGTCATCTAAGCGCATGAGTGGATTGACCCAACCGGCTGACTGACGCCTATAATGGCAGCCTGTTTGATTTCTTAAGCTGCCAGCTAATGCAGCCTAACTATTTATTCAAGGCGCCAGGGAGAACACTGTGGACGCAAGCTCACCATTAACCTTTGCCATTATCGGTTTTATCGTCGGTGTGATTGTTGGATTAGGCTGCTACCGCCTATTCAGCAAAAGCCAGCGTGAGGCTGCTTCCATGCGTCAAAAGCTGCTCGAACGCGAGCACCAGATTGCCGAGATGAAGAGCAGCGTGGGCAGCCATTTAACGGGCATTTATCAACGCTTAAGCAATATCCGCGATGAAGCTAACCAGTTAGAGCTTCAACTCAAAGAGGACGCAGAGGAGTGGAATATACGCGACGCGGCCATTCAGCCTAGCCTCGATCTCTCGGGCATCGATTCAACGCAAGAGCAGCAGACAAAGGCGGACGCCACCACTCCTGCCACTCCCCGCGACTATGCGGATGGTAAGGGCGGCACGCTATCAGAAGATTTTGGTTTGAGAGGCAATGAGGTGGCGACACCCCAGCCACCGCGCTACTAATAGTTAGTGACTGCTTTGCCCCGGCTTCTGACATCAACGATCCGGGGCATTTAATATGTTAAGCAGGATTATCAATATCCACAAAGCGGTGTTCGACGTCGTACTCATCGCTTAGCCATTCGCCAAGCGCCTGAACCCCATAACGCTCAGTGGCATGATGTCCCGCGGCGATATAGTGAATCCCCATTTCCCGCGCCAAGTGGGTAGTTCGTTCAGATATTTCACCTGAAACGAAGGCCTGCGCGCCGGCCTCAAAGGCGGCGGTGATCATGTCCTGTGCACCACCGGTGCACCAGGCGATACGCTCAATATCCCCCACTTGTGGGGCTTCAATGACCAAAGGCTCACGCTGTAAGGTTTGCGCTATTTGCGCCGCCAGCTCGCCGACAGAATGTGGCTGCGGTAATCGCCCTGACCACAAAAGCCCCTCCCCCAATTCGCCATCAATACACCCCTCTACTTTCCACCCCAGGCGTCGGGCCAACTCAGCGTTGTTGCCCATCTCTGCATGGGCATCCAGGGGCAGATGATACGCTAACAGGCTAATGTCATGATCAAGCAGGGTTTTAATCCGCCGCTGCTTCATGCCGGTAATCGCCACGGGCTCGTTTTTCCAAAAGTAGCCGTGATGCACCAGTACCATATCCGCTTGCCAAGCCACGGCTTCGTCCAGCAGGGCCTGGCAGGCAGTCACGCCCGTCATGATGCGCTTGACGTGCTCGCCACCCGCCACCTGTAAACCGTTAATCGTAAAATCTTTAAATTCAGACGCACGTAACTGATGGTCACAGGCCGCCACTAATTGGTCACGATGAATCATATTGAGTCCTTTATTGATTTAACTGCACCCGTGAGGTACTTGCTAAGAAAGTGTTACCATAAAACCATTGTAAAACTCGCTGCTTTTTATCGCGAACAGCGAGACCGACCCGTTAAGGAATTGATTGCATGCGACGCTACGTGCTGCCTTACCTATGGCCTATTATCACTGGCGTGCTGCTCGCTTTGGTGATCCTATTTGCGCTCCCCGAGCAGCTGCCCAACCCGTTTCGTGAGTCATCACCACAAGCCCCTCAACCTCCCGCTCCGGTTATTTCTACGATTCCTACAGTAGCAGAGCCGAATCCCAATCGCCCTGCACCGGAAATTCACCAGGCAGCGCCGCTTTCCCGCAACGATGGGCCCGTCAGTTACGCACAGGCAGTGGAGCAAGCCGCGCCAGCGGTGGTAAATATTTACTCTTCGCGCATTGTTGAGCGCGACCAGCACCCGCTGATGTCAGATCCGTTTTTTCAGCAATTTTTTGATAACCAGGGCGATGACGCAACGACCCACCAGCGCATGCTCTCAAGTTTGGGTTCTGGCGTTATTGTCAGCGAGGACGGCTACGTGCTTACCAATCACCACGTCATCAACGGCGCCGATGAAATCCAGGTCGCGCTGCGTGACGGACGCGAAACCCTTGCCGAGGTGATCGGCACAGACCCTGAAAGTGATCTAGCCGTGTTGAGAATTAACCTGGACGATTTGCCGGTAATTGAACTGACAGACTCTGCCGACGTAGCGGTGGGCGACGTAGCGCTTGCCATTGGCAACCCTTTTGGCGTGGGCCAGACGGTTACCATGGGCATCATTAGCGCCACAGGGC
The DNA here is from genome assembly GCF_001882345.1 of Halomonas sp. QHL1. GTDB lineage: Bacteria > Pseudomonadota > Gammaproteobacteria > Pseudomonadales > Halomonadaceae > Vreelandella. The sequence continues at coordinate 235,861 of NZ_MINL01000001.1, read as the reverse complement.
GAAACCATTTAGGGCTAAACGCCTACGAAGATTTTATCCAAACAGATGCAGCCATCAATCCGGGCAATTCAGGTGGCGCACTGGTCAACCCTGAAGGAGCAATGGTTGGCATCAATACGGCGATATTCTCGCGCTCAGGTGGCTCTCAGGGTATTGGCTTTGCAATTCCCGCCAACCTTGCCCACAGCATTTTGGATGAACTGGTCACCCAAGGACGAGTGATTCGTGGCTGGCTGGGCATTGAAGCACAGGCACTATCAAGGGAGCTGGCTGCCTCCTTTGGGCTGCAAACACCTCAAGGGGTGATCGTCGCAGGCGTGGTTAGCGGCGGGCCCGCCGCGAAAGCGGGACTAGAACCAGGCGATGTACTCCTCGCCGTCGACGGCCAACCTATTTTGAATGCCCGCTCCACGATGAGCGAAATTGCCTCTATTGCCCCCGGCACCTCGCTACCATTAACCATCGTACGTAGCGGTGAACGGATGGAAATGACGCTGGAAGTAGGAGAGCGTCCGCTACCCACCATCCCGATTAATGAAGAGACGCACGGCCAACGCGACTCATAGCATGCCTACAAACACATAGTAACTAATCGTCCAGCTACTAATACACGGCTAGTGATATGAGCGCGCTGGCCATAGCGGTCGTATCAATCGTTAATCCGGTACTCCGCTGAGCGGGCGTGGGCGGTCAACGACTCACCCCGCGCCAATACCGAGGCGATTTTACCCAGCTCAGAAGCGCCGTCTGCGGAGCAGTGAATAATCGAAGAGCGCTTCTGGAAATCGTAAACCCCCAGCGGTGAAGAGAAACGCGCCGTGCCAGAGGTAGGCAGCACGTGATTTGGTCCAGCACAGTAATCACCCAGCGCTTCGGCGGTGTAACGTCCCATAAAGATGGCGCCAGCATGGCGAATATCGTCTAACCACGTTTCCGGGGCAGCAATCGAAAGCTCCAGGTGTTCAGGAGCGATCCGGTTAATCAGCGTAATCGCCTCTTGGGCGTCCTGGCAGAGCACCAACGCTCCTCGCTTACGCAGCGACTCACGCACGATCTCTTCGCGCTCTAAGGTCGGCAGCAGCCGCTCAATGGCCGCTTCAACGGCATCTATGTGCTCAGCATCCCAGCTCACCAAGATCGCCTGGGCATCTTCGTCGTGCTCGGCTTGAGAAAATAGATCCATCGCCAGCCAATCGGGATCGGTCTGTCCATCGGAAACCACCATAATTTCCGAAGGCCCGGCAATCATATCAATCCCCACTTGACCAAATACCGCACGTTTAGCCGTGGCCACATAAATATTGCCCGGCCCAACTATTTTATCGACTCGGGGAATACTTTCAGTGCCGTAAGCCAGCGCTGCGACCGCTTGGGCACCGCCAATCGTGAACACATAGTCCACTCCCGCTAGGTGGGCCGCTGCCAGCACCAGCTCATTGAGCACGCCATCCGGCGTAGGCACGACCATAACGATTTCGCGCACGCCGGCCACATGGGCAGGAATGGCATTCATCAGCACCGACGAGGGATAAGCAGCCTTTCCGCCAGGAACGTAAATACCGGCGCGATCCAGCGGGGTGACTTTCTGCCCCAGCACCGTGCCGTCTGCCTCTTCGTATTGCCAGGAGCTGGGCTTCTGGCGCTCGTGGTAGCGCTTAATCCGCTCGGCGGCAGTGGAGAGCGCCTCGCGCTGCTCGGCGGGCAAGTTATCAAACGCTTTTTTCAACTGCTCGGGTGTCAACTGCAGTTCGTCCATAGAGGTAGCAGAAAGCCGGTCAAAGCGGTTCGTGGCTTCCACTACCGCCGCATCGCCGCGCTGCTTTACGCTGGCAAGAATTCCTTCGACCCGCGCCTGCACCGCTTTGTCAGACACCCCTTCCCAATCTAACAGTTCATCAAGTCGCTGGTTAAAGGCAGCATCGCTTGTCGATAGCCGTGAAATCGTCGCAGTCGTCTGTTTGCTCATGGGTTCACTCATGGGTCACCTCACATCATTCGGCAAGCTGGGCCTGACGCTTTTTGACCGCAGTGTCCAAGCGCTCTAATAACGGCTTAATACGCTCATGCTTCATCGTCATAGCAGCCTTATTCACCACTAGCCGGGTGCTGATATGGGCAATAAGCTCACGTGGTTCCATACCATTTGCCCGCAAGGTATTGCCAGTATCGACGATATCGACAATTTCATCGGCGAGGTTCATTAACGGCGCCAGTTCCATAGCGCCATAAAGTTTGATCACCTCGGCTTGAATTCCCTGCTCGGCGTAGTAGCGTCGGGCCACGTTAACAAATTTCGTTGCCACCCGACGCCGGGCACGGGCTGGCAATTGGCCGGTCACACCCGCTGTCATCAACTTACAGCGGGCAATCTCCAAATCCAGCGGCTCATAAAGCCCTTCGGCACCGTGCTCAAGCAGTACATCTTTACCTGCAATACCGACATCGGCTGCCCCTAGTTGAACGTAGGTGGGCACATCGGTGGCGCGGATAATCACCAGTTTTACGTCGGGCAAGTTGGTATCAAATAGCAGCTTACGACTTTTGCTTAAATCCTCTGCGGGCGTAATACCCGCATCGGCTAGCAGCGGCAGTGTCTCTTCCAGAATACGACCCTTCGAGAGGGCTAAAATCAGTTGCTTACTCATCGTGTCGCCCAGTGGTTATTAGCATGCAGGGGCTTAGCAGAAATGGTCTAGCCAGGAATACGGCGAATACGCGCACCCAGTAGCTGCAATTTCTCTTCGATACACTCGTAGCCGCGGTCAATGTGATAGATGCGGTCTACAAGTGTTTCGCCCTCGGCCATCATGGCAGCAATCACCAGCGAAGCCGACGCGCGCAGGTCGGTTGCCATTACCGGCGCCCCGGAAAGCTTATCGACCCCTTCAATCAAAGCGGTGTTGCCTTCCAGCACGATATTGGCGCCCATGCGGTTTAGCTCTTGAACGTGCATAAAGCGATTTTCGAAGATAGTCTCGACTACCCGAGAGTGCCCCACGGCCACCGCATTCATGGCAACGAACTGCGCCTGCATGTCGGTAGGGAAAGCAGGATAAGGCGCGGTACGAATATTTACCGCCTTGGGACGCTTGCCGTGCATATCCAGGGCAATCCAGTCGTCGCCACTGGTGACTTCAGCACCCGCCTCTTCCAGCTTGGCGATGACCGCATCCAGAATATTGGCCCGAGTGCGCTTGACCTTTACCCGCCCGCCAGTCATGGCAGCGGCGACTAAAAACGTGCCAGTCTCGATACGATCGGGCATGACATCGTGTTCGCAACCGTGCAGTTTTTCGACGCCTTCGATAGTAATGGTATCAGTGCCTTGACCGCTTATTTTAGCGCCCATCTTGATCAAGCACTCTGCCAAGTCGACGATTTCAGGCTCGCGGGCAGCGTTTTCTAGAACGGTTTTGCCATCGGCAAGAGTCGCCGCCATCAGCAGGTTTTCAGTACCGGTCACTGTCACGGTATCAAAGTAGATAGTCGCCCCTTTTAGACGACCGTCGACCCGCGCGCGGATATAGCCGGCCTCAACGCGAATCTCCGCCCCCATGGCTTCTAAACCGCGAATGTGTAAATCAACCGGGCGCGAGCCAATGGCGCAACCGCCGGGTAGCGACACATCGGCTTTCCCGAAGTGGGCAAGCAGAGGGCCCAGTACCAGGATCGAGGCACGCATTTTCTTCACGAGCTCATATGGCGCATGGCACTGGGTCACCTGGGAGCCATCCAACTGAATACTCAGCTTTTCGCCCATCACCGGTTCAACGCCCATGCGGCCAAGCAGCTCAAGCGTAGTGGTAATATCCTGCAAGTGCGGCAAATTACCGATTACCACAGGGCCATCGGCCAACAGGCTGGCACACAGAATAGGCAGCGCTGCATTTTTGGCGCCACTCACCCACACTTCACCGTCTACCGATCCGTTGCCGGTAATAATTAATTTATCCATGGGGCGACCGTTATTGGACGTTTTCCGGTGCAGTTTGCCACTGCGCCGGAGTAAACGTTTTAATGCTAATAGCGTGGAGCGCACCCGAGGCGATCTCGTCGCTCAGCGCAGCATAAACAAGCTGCTGACGTTTAACCGGAGAGAGACCTTCAAAGGCATCGCCAACCGCAATCACCTGAAAGTTACAGCCTTCACCCTGGATATGGAACCGGCATCCGTCAATACGGGATTCAAGCAGTGCTTTTACCTCGTTGGGTTGCATGGCGCAGAAAACTCCTTTGGGGTCATCGTTATTAATGAACGTAATTGGGTCGACATAATAAAGAAAAGCAGTGCGCTTGGCGATGCCGAGGCGTTAAACGGCCAGAGTAGTTGCTGGCTGATCGATCAAAGCATCCAACTCAGCCAAGGAGGCAAGTCGGCGTAGCGGAGCTGAAAAAAGAATGGCTTGGATCTGAATACCGCGCTGTCGACAAATTCGAAGCCATTCAAACAGCACGCTAATGGCGGCACTGCTGGCTTTTTCAACAAGACTAAAATCTAAACTTATCGAGGTTAGCTCGGTGTGCTTGAGCCATTTAACACCACTGGCGGCCAAATCGGCCGCCAAGGTTACCTCCACATCACCTACTACAAGCAAGGTAGCGTTCTCTACGCTAACCGTGACGTCGGGGTGTGAAAACAGCGCTGTCACGCATCGCCTCCCTGCTCAAGCTCGTCAACACCCACTTCAGGCGACCACCCATTAATAACCGCGTCATAATCACGGTTGTTGTCGCGCATGGCTTGATCAAACTGATTGCGGAACGTCAGGCCTAGGTTAATACCATTAACGATCACATTAACTACCCGCCATTTGCCGTCGGAGAGCCGCAGGCTATAGCTTACGGGATACACCTCTCCATTATTGGCCACCACTTCCATGGCAACGCTGGCCTGGTCGTCATAGCGCTGAGCCTGCTGGGTATCCAATACCCGCAGCTCATCATAATCAAACGTCACCAGACCGCGGGTATAGGTATCAATCAGCGTCTGGCGAAACACATCAACAAAGCGGCTACGCTGTTCAGGCGAAGCGTTGCGAAAATAGCTGCCCATCACGCTAGCACCGATGTAGCGGAAGTCAGCCACTTGATCGAGATTGCTATCCACCAGTTCTTCGAGCTCGCCAAGGTTGTTAGCGTAGTAATCTTTGCGGCCTTCAAGATCAGCCATCAGTGACTCAACGTTAACGCGAATCATCTCTTCTGGCGTTTGAGACTGGGCCTGTGACTGTAGCGGTACCATTAGCATTGCGATCATCAACCCTAATAACCAACGCCCCAACATTGTGTTCATTCCATTCATAGCCATTATCTCCCTACCATTTATTGCACTGGGCCCGTTATTACACTGATTGGAGCCTGTCATTTGGAACACTAGTTACTTGCCATATTGGACACAAACTGCTGGATAAGTTCTTCCAGCACCAGCGCCGACTGGGTATCTCGAATAGTGTCGCCATTTTCCAACACCTCGGGGTCGCCGCCCACGCTCAGGCCAATGTACTGCTCACCTAACAAACCTGCCGTCAGGATAGAGGCAATCGAATCTTTTGAGAGCTGGCCTTCAAGCTCGCTATCCAGACTTAACACTACCCGTGCATCGAACCATTGCGTATCCAGCTCAATGGCTTCTACCCGACCCACCGTTACGCCAGCCATAGTAACCCTGGCGCGGGGCTTTAAGCTGCCAATATTGGCAAAGTTGGCCTCTAGCTGAAACGACTGTGTGGGTGCAGAGAGCGTCAATCCACTAACACGCAAGCCGAGGAACACAAGCCCTAGGATGCCTGCCACCATAAACAAGCCAACACCGAACTCCATGGTTTTACTGCGTTTCATGAAACTGCTCCAGCCATTAAAGGCCGCCAAACATGATGGCGGTCAACACAAAATCAAGCCCCAATACTGCAAGCGACGAATACACTACTGTGCGCGTAGTAGCACGGGAGATACCTTCAGAAGTGGGCACCAAATCATAACCTTGGAACACCGCAATCCAGGTCACCACCAACGCAAACACGGCGCTTTTGATCATGCCGTTACCAATATCATTGATAAAGGTCACGTTGGCCTGCATGTTGCTCCAATAGGAACCCTCAAAGACGCCTAACCACTCAACGCCCACCAGGTAGCCTCCCCAGATACCCACCACGCTAAACCCCACCGTAAGAATAGGCAGCGACACGAAACCTGCCCATAATCGAGGAGCCACCACGCGACGCAGCGGGTCAACACCGATCATTTCCATGCTGGTGAGCTGCTCTGTCGCTTTCATCAAACCAATCTCGGCGGTAAGCGCAGAGCCTGCCCGCCCGGCAAATAGCAGCGCCGCCACAACCGGTGCTAGCTCACGCAATAGCGAAAGCGCCACCATTTGGCCAAGCGCCTGCTCAGCCCCGAAATCGACCAGAATGGTATAGCCCTGCAGCGCCAGCACCATGCCGATAAACAGCCCCGAGACCAGCACAATGGCTATCGAAAGAACGCCGACAAAGTGCATCTGGTGCAACCATAATCGCCAACCTTCTCGGGAAGGCAGACCAATCGCCGACTGAAATAGAAACACGCCAGCTCGACCCAGCGCTTCCATTAAGTCGCACCCTCGGCGTCCCAGCCGGGTAATCCGCGCGGCGCTGTTAGAGAATTTTGACTGCATTAACCCTGCCCTTTATTTACCCTGCATTTGTACATTTAAGCTAAATTTGTCAGCTACCTATCTGTGTCGCCGGGGCTTCACCCAAAATATCGCGATAAAATGCCTCAGCAGGATAGTGGAACGGCACCGGGCCATCGGGTTCGCCATGAATAAACTGACTAACCCGCGGATCTTGATTGGCGTCCAAAGTCTGCGGTGTGCCATGAGCCACCACTTGACCATCAGCAATCAAATAGAGGTAGTCCGCGATGCTCAAGGTCTCCTTGATATCATGAGAGACCACCACAGAGGTGAGCTGCAGTGCTTGATTAAGGCGCTTAATTAGCTGCACCAACACGCCCATTGAAATGGGATCCTGGCCAACAAACGGCTCGTCATACAGAATCAACTCGGGATCCAGCGCCACCGCACGCGCCAACGCCACCCGGCGCGCCATCCCTCCGGACAGCTCCGCAGGTGTTAAGTGTCGCGCTCCGCGCAACCCGACAGCCTGTAGCTTGAGCAACACTAGATCGCGCACCATGGTGTCGGGCAAATCCGTATGCACCCGCAGCGGAAAGGCAACGTTCTCGAACACATCCAAATCGGAAAACAGCGCACCACTCTGAAACAGCATTCCCATGCGCTTGCGTAGCGTGAATAGCGCCTTCCGGGAGAGTTTATGAACATCCTGCCCATCAATGAGTATCCGCCCACTCTCCGGGGTTAACTGTCCACCGATCAGCTTCAGCAGCGTCGTTTTACCGGTGCCACTTGGCCCCATGATCGCCGTCACTTTACCCCGCGGTATGGTCATATTCACGCCACGGAAAATTTCGTGATCGCCACGTGAGAAATAAAGGTCTTCAATTTCTATAAAGGGTGCATCTGTCATTGATCAGTTGACTCTTAACGAGGCGTAGCTAGGGCTAAATATCATACCCTACTTGCTGCTACCGTAGTTAGAAAACAGTGTTTCTAAAACATTATCGAACATTGTACTATAACTCCACACAGCATTACTTTGCGAGTGTGCTTTACTGTTGATTAATAAAACCGTTGGTAAGCAAATCCCTAGCTCTGGCCAACTTATCACTCAAACCACCTGGGGTTTCGAGCTCAATTACTGCCTATAAGCGGTGTCGAGATGTTATTCTTGGCGGTTACTACTTTTTACATTTTCAATCGTTAAGAGAAAACGCTATGCGCCAGCCTCTCGCTTCATCCAGCCTACTACGCGAAAGCGCACTGCGTACGCTGCAAATTGAGCAGGCAGCGATTGGTGGTCTCCAGGCTAAACTAGACGAAAGCTTTGACCGCGCCTGCGAGCTGATCCTCGCCTGCCAAGGCCGTGTGGTGGTGACGGGCATGGGCAAGTCGGGGCATATTGCGGGCAAGCTGGCGGCGACACTTGCCAGTACGGGCACACCGGCTTTTTTCGTTCACCCGGGTGAAGCCAGCCACGGCGACCTGGGCATGATTACCCGTGCTGATGTAGTGCTGGCGCTGTCTAACTCCGGTGAAACTGCCGAAGTCACTGCCCTGCTACCACTGCTTAAGCGCCTGGGCATACCGCTGGTCAGCATGACGGGGCGGCCAAACTCCACGCTTGCCAAACACGCTGATGCGCACTTAAACAGTGGCGTTGAGCGTGAGGCGTGCCCGCTGGACCTCGCCCCCACCAGCTCCACCACCGCCGCTCTCGCCCTAGGCGATGCACTGGCAGTGGCGTTACTGGAGGCACGTGGATTTACCGCTGAAGATTTTGCCCTCTCCCATCCCGGCGGCAGTTTAGGCAAACGCTTACTGCTACGCGTTAAAGACCTAATGCACGACGGCACGCGCCTGCCCCAGGTCGCATTGGGCAGCCCGCTGCGCGACGCCTTACTAGAGATTACCCGGCAAGGGCTTGGTTTTACCTGCGTAGTGGATAGCGAAGGGCGATTGGCCGGGGTCTACACCGATGGCGACCTACGCCGCACGTTAGATCAATTCCATAATCTGCGCGATGTGCTCGTTGATGATGTCATGACCCGACCGGGCAAGCGTATCGGCCCCGACATCCTGGCGGCCGAAGCGGTACGCATCATGGAAGAGAGCCGTATTACCGCGCTAGCGGTGGTTGATGAACAACAGCGCCCTATTGGGGCCTTACACATGCACGACCTGCTCGCCAGCGGTGTTATTTAACTACAATCCCTACTGACTTTAAGAATTTACTAATATGGAGGCTCTATGACCCTACCTGCTGCGCTACTTGATCGACTTCGTCGCGTACGCCTGTTGGCGCTGGATGTTGACGGGGTACTCACCGACGGCCGCCTCTACTTTCAGGCCGATGGTATCGAAATCAAAGCGTTTCATACCCAGGATGGCCATGGGCTAAAACTTCTCAAACGTGTGGGCGTACACGTTGCGCTGATTACCGGACGCGATTCCCCCATGGTTAGCCAACGCGCCGCAGCCTTGGGTATCGACCACGTCCACCAAGGCTGTGAAGACAAGCTGGCCACCCTAAGGGGGCTCTGTCAGCGCCTCGATATCGAGCTTGAGCAAGTGGCCTACTGTGGCGACGACCTTCCCGATCTAGCGGCTATTAAGCGTTGTGGCGTCGGCATTACCGTACCCAACGCACCGGATTATATGCACACCCACGCCGACTGGACCACCGAACGCCTGGGCGGCCACGGTGCCGTGCGCGAAATCTGCGATACGTTGCTTGAAGCTCAAGGGCACTGGAGCGCGGTGCTCGACACATATCTGCACGGCCGCAAGTAAATGGTTAAACGCTTTAAAGTACGCATCTGGTTAGCCGGACTGGTGATTGCCTTAGGGGCTCTATTGGTATGGCTTGACCCCCGCGGGCCTCAAGACATTAGCATCGATCCCGACGCGCAGGCTCAAGAGCCAGGCCACGTATTGGAAAATGCTGAGATCACCCTGTTCGGGGATAGCGGCAACGTGTCGCAGTCGTTAAAAACGCCGCGACTTATCCATACGCCGCAGCGAAGCGAAACCTGGACGGAAGAGCCTCAAGCGGTACTGTATGATAGTGAGAATCGTCAGTGGCTGGCGAGCGCCGATGTAGGCACGCTCAACACGGCTACCCAGGCCTTGCTGATGTCTGGCTCGGCCCGACTGATCGCCCCGGATGAAGGCTGGCAGCTTGATACCGAGCTATTGCATTATGATGGTCTTAATCAACATGCCTGGAGCGAAACACCGGTATTACTGCAGCAACCGCCCCAGCAAATGAGCGCTTCACGTATGGACGCGTGGCTTAACACCAGCCAGGTCCGCCTAAATGATAATGTGCGCGGCACACACCCCCCGGCCACGCAACCTTAAGAGGAGCCGCCATGAAAGCCATTATTTATACAGCCCTTTTCTCCACCACTCTTTTTGCCCTCACGATGCCGTTATCGGCACTGGCCCAAACGTCACAACAAGCCCCTGTAGAAGTAGAAGCCGACCGCTTAGATCTCGACCAGCGGGCGGGCACCGCCGTTTACACCGGGGATGTAGATATTCGCCAAGGCGAAATGCAGTTGCGAGGCGAACGGGTAGAGATCGAACGCAATGAGGCTGGCGAACTATCGAAAGCGACATCCACCGGCGAACGCGCCTACTTGCGTCATCAAGTGGAAGGACAGGATGGCCCCACTGAAGGCTGGGCTCGACGGATTATTTATCACGTCGCTGAGCGCCGCGTAGAGCTGATTGACCAAGCCGAGCTGATCCAGCTAGAGGATACGTTCACCGGCGGGCGCCTTGAGTATTTTATTGACCGTGAAGTGATTCAAGCACGCTCTGACGTTGACGGCAGCGAGCCCCAGCGCATACGTATGACCCTTCAGCCTGAACAATAGGGAGCAAAGCTGTGGCAACTGCTGACACCGCGCCGATCAAAACCCTTTATGCCCACCATTTGGCTAAAAGTTACAAACGCCGCCGAGTGGTTAAAGACATCAATTTGGAGATCTGCCAAGGCAGCATTGTTGGCCTACTTGGCCCCAACGGCGCGGGTAAAACCACCTCGTTCTATATGATTGTCGGGCTGGTCAAATCCGACGCTGGCAAGGTGGGCATCGACGATGAGGATTTAACCCGCGCCCCCATGCACGAGCGCGCAGCGGCGGGGATTGGCTATCTACCTCAAGAGGCGTCTATTTTTCGCAAGCTCTCCGTTGCCGATAATATTATGGCGATACTCGAAACCCGCAAAGAGCTTAACCGTAGCGACCGCGAACAGCGTCTGGAAGCACTACTCGAAGACTTCCACATTACTCATATCCGCGATAACCTCGGCATGAGCCTTTCGGGTGGCGAGCGCAGGCGTGTAGAAATAGCCCGCTCGCTAGCCACAGAGCCCGCCTTTATTTTGCTCGATGAGCCTTTTGCGGGCGTTGACCCCATCTCGGTAGGTGAGATCAAAACCATCATTCGCGCGTTGAAGCAGCGCCATATTGGCGTGCTGATCACCGACCACAACGTGCGTGAAACCCTGGACATTTGCGACATCGCCTACATCGTCGGCGATGGACAAATCATCGCTAGCGGCTCACCAGCCTCGATTCTCACCAACCAAAAAGTAAGGGATGTTTATTTGGGTGCCGATTTTCGACTGTAACGTTTTAGCCTTAATCGCCCCTAAATAGCGCTTTAAAACAACTTTACTACCAATGGCATGCTTATTGCACTTGCGCCAGACACTCACTCGCACTAGGGTGGAGCATTCTGATTAACGAGTGGTTCTCAGATGGTCATGAAAGCTTCTCTCCAACTGCGTATCGGCACACAGCTGACCATGACGCCCCAGTTGCAGCAGGCCATTGCGCTGCTGCAACTCTCTACACTGGACCTCCGTCAAGAAATTCAGCAGGCCCTCGATGCCAATCCCATGCTGGAGCAGGAAGATGAATTTAGTGAACAGGCTGTCAGCGAGCCTAAGGAAGAAGAGTGGTCAGAGAGCATCCCTACTGAGCTCTCGGTAGATAGCGATTGGTCAGATACCTACCAGGATATGGGTAGTCAGGGCGGTAGCAGCAGTGAAGGCCCCGATTTTGAGCGTCAGGCAGCCGGGCAGAGCCTCCATGGACACTTGCTGTGGCAGCTTGCCATGACCGATTTTAGCGCCCGCGAGCAGCTTGTCGCGGAGAGCTTAATCGACGCGCTCGACGCCAACGGCTACCTGACCCAGCCTCTCAACGACATTCGTGAAGGGCTACGTGCCCAGGGCATTGACGGGCTTAGTCAGCGCGAAGTGGAAACCACTCTGCTCAAGCTCCAGCAGTTTGAGCCGACCGGCATCTTTGCCCGCGACCTGCGTGAATGCCTGATGCTGCAGCTCGCCGCCCTCCCCGATGATACGCCGCTGCTGGTTCCCGCTCGCCGCCTAGTGCGGCAGTTTCTTGAAGCGCTTGGCAAAGACGACATGCGCCTGCTGAAACGCCGCTTAGGGCTCGATGACGGCCAGCTTGCCGACGTTATTCTATTGATTCGCAGCCTTGACCCACGCCCAGGCAGTGCCTACGGCGACACTGACGACAGCTATGTAACGCCCGATCTGGTCGTTCGCCACGATCATGAAGGTTGGCATTTAGAGCTCAACCCAGAGGCCCTGCCACGACTGCGCATTCAGCCCGACTACGCCAGCTTGATTAAGCGTGCGGACAAAAGTCAGGACAACCAGTTTCTCAAAGAGCACCTCCAGGAAGCGCGTTGGCTGATCAAGAGCCTCTCCAGCCGAAACGATACGCTGCTGCGGGTTGGTCGCGAAATCATTACCCGCCAGATTGGCTTCTTAGAACACGGCGAAGAAGCCATGAAGCCACTGATACTGGCCGATATTGCCGAAGCTGTGGAGATGCACGAGTCGACTATTTCACGGGTAACGACGCAAAAATATATCCATACACCCCGCGGCGTGTTTGAACTCAAATACTTTTTTTCAAGCCAGGTTAGCGGCCAGGATGGCGACAGCCACTCCAGCACCGCCATCCGTGCGCGACTTAAGAAACTGATTCAAGAGGAGCCACCCGGCAAACCGCTTTCCGACAGCCGCTTAGTAACGCTATTAGGCGAAGGGGGGATTCAAGTGGCGCGTCGAACGGTGGCGAAATATCGTGAAGCCATGGGCATTCCTTCTTCAAGTGAACGGCGTCGTTTGCGCTAGCCCAAATCAACGTTTCAGGGAAACTCTCGACAAGGGCTTTGCAACGCGGCAAAAAGGGTTACAATCGAAGTACAGTCCGATGGATAAGGAGCACGTCAATGCAAGTAAATATCACTGGTCATCACGTAGATCTGACTGACGCCTTGCGTGACTATGTCAACGAAAAGCTTGAGCGTGTAGAGCGCCATTACGACAATATAACCACGGTGCAAGTCACCTTATCAGTGGAGAAAGAGCGCCAGCAGGCCGCCTGTACGCTGCATGCCGCAGGTGCAGACTTACATGCGGAAGCCCTGGACAGTGATATGTACGCCGCTATCGACGCGCTAGCGGACAAAATTGATCGTCAACTCGTTAAACACAAGGAAAAAGCACAAGCTCGCGCCCAAGGCGCCGGTGTGCGTTAATTCAATGACGTTGGAAACCATACTCCCCCCGGAGCGCGTTCTGTTTGACGTGCCCGGGGGCAGCAAAAAAAGGGTGCTGGAGTTTTACAGCACCTTTATCGCCCAAAATATTCCTAGCCTGGACAGCCAAGAAGTGTTTAGCCGTTTAATCGGCCGCGAGCGCTTAGGCAGTACGGGTATCGGTAACGGCGTGGCTATTCCCCATGCGCGTAGCCCCCACTGCACCGCCCCTATCGCTGGTTTTTTAAAACTCGCAGAAGCGATTGATTTTGACGCTATAGACGGCGACCCGGTAGACCTGGTGTTCGTACTCCTGGTACCCGAAGAAGCAGATGACACACACCTTTCATTGCTCGGCCAAGTAGCGACCATCATGAATGATGGGGATACACGCCAGCAGCTGCGTAAAGCAGCCAGTCAGCGCGAATTACTTGAGCTCATTACCGCCAAAATTCGTGAGCAATCTACGACCTAACCGGTCTAAAACCTGCTTAAGACATACGTCTCGGCCAAGGCAGGTTAATATGTCGCTCACCACCTCCAACGCAGCTTGACCAAAGCAAAGAGAGACTCTATGCAACTGGTGATTATTAGCGGCCGCTCCGGGTCAGGCAAATCTATCGCCCTACAGGCGCTGGAAGATCTTGGCTACTACGCGATTGATAACCTCCCCGCTATGCTACTGGGGTCGTTGGTGGACGAATTACGCGACCAGGGCGACCGGGCTCATTTGGCGGTCAGTATTGATGCCCGTAATTTACCGGGAGCACTGGAGCGCCTGCCCTCATTGTTAGAAGAGTTGCGCCAGCGTAAAATCGACTTCCAAGTCATTTATCTGACGACCGATGCACGCATACTGCTTGAGCGTTACTCCGCGACGCGGCGCCGTCATCCGCTGACCCGTGACAGTGAGATGACCTTAGAAGAAGCTATCAATAAAGAAGAGAAGACGCTGGAGGATATTCGCGACCTAGCCGACCTATTAATCGATACTTCACGGTTATCGGTACACGATTTACGCCGTCGTATTACCGACCAGGTAGCGCATCAGCAGCATGATAAACTAACGCTGACGCTTGAGTCGTTTGGTTACAAACGCGGTGTGCCCTTAGACGCTGATTTAGTCTTCGATGTGCGCTGTCTGCCGAACCCTTATTGGGATCCAACGTTGCGCCAGTTCAATGGCCGCGACGCCGAAATTGTGGCCTTTTTGAGCAGCTACCCAATCGTTGACGCCATGAGCAACGATATTCTGGCCTGGCTAGAGCGTTGGCTACCCGCTTACCAGAATAGCCAGCGAAGCTACATGACTATCGCGATTGGCTGTACCGGTGGCCAGCACCGCTCGGTCTATATGGTCGAGAAGTTAGCGGAAAAATTGGCTCCTAGCATGGGCGACGTTCAACTCCGCCATCGCGAACTGGGGCTGCACTACACCTTAAGCGAACAGTCGACCGCTCCCCTCGTCAGCACTTCTACAACTAACGAGCGGCCAGAGACCTCTTAAGCGCGTCTATCCATTAATGACACCACTCGGCGAAAAGGAACCAGGGTGCCAGAACGTAAACTAACACTTACCAATCAACGCGGACTACACGCTCGCGCAGCGACAAAACTGGTCAAATGCGGCCAACAGTTCACGGCTAAAATACGTGTTTATAAACAGCAACAGGTGGCTGATGCTGCCAACATCATGTCATTGTTGATGCTTGCCGCCCCTTGCGGTACCGAGCTAACGATCACCGCCGAAGGTGATGACGCCGAACAGGCGCTTGAAGCTATCCAAGCGCTGTTCGACGCCCGCTTTGAGGAAGATCAGTAGCCGTCGTTAGTACCTGTTAGTCACCCGCCACGGTCATGGCATCAATCAACCAACTACCCGTGTGAACACTGCCACGGGTATCGGTGTCATCGCCAATACCCACTAAGCCAGCAAACATCCGCTCCAGGTTTCCAGCAATGGTGAACTCCTCGACCGGGTACTGCACCTTCCCGTTTTCGACCCAAAAACCTGCCGCACCGCGGGAGTAGTCACCGGTCACCCCGTTCACGCCCTGCCCCATCAACTCAGTCACCCAAATACCCCGCCCCATCTCCTGTAGCAGGCTTTCGCGTGATTGCAGCGGCGCCACTAAACGCACATTCCGCGCCCCACCGGCATTGCCCGTGGTTTGCATATCGAGACGACGAGCGCTGTAAGAAGAGAGCATGTAGCTGGCAATGCTGCCCTGGTCGATAAAGCGATTGTTGCGCGTTTGTACGCCTTCGCCGTCAAACGGCGAGCTAGCCGTGGCGCCGATCTCCATCGGCCGCTCTTCGAGACTAAACCAGTCGGGAAACAGCGGCGTACCGAGCCGGTCGCACAAAAAAGAGGACTGACGGTAGAGCGCTCCACCGGCCAAACCACCGAGCAGATGGCCAATTAAGCCACTGGCCAACGACGGGTCAAACAGCACAGGAAAGGTACCCGTGGGTGGGCGTTTAGCGCCGAGCCTGCGCAGCGTACGCGCGGCGGCCTCACGGCCCACCTCTGCGGGATCGCGCAGCGCCTTGGGATCGCGAGCAGAAGTGTAATCGTAATCGCGCTGCATACCGCTCGCATCTTGAGCAATCAGCATGCACGAAAGAGAGTGACTGCTGCCCTTTTGGGTGCCTAAAAAGCCATGGCTATTGGCGTAAACGCGTACCCCTTCGCCGCTGGAGAGTGACGCGCCATCCGACTGGGAGATGCCCTCAACGTCTCGCCCCGCCTGCTCACAGGCAAGCGCCAGCTCAATCGCTTCATCCGTTGTGAGTGCCCAGGGGTAGTGCACTTTTAGATCGGGCAGTTCGGTGGCCATGAGAGATGCATCAGCCAGTCCTGCGGCTGGGTCTTCGCCGGTATAGCGGGCAATCGCCAGCGCTTTCTCAACGGCGGCCTGTATCGAGGCACTGCTGGCGTCTGTGGATGAAGCGCTGCCTTTACGCTGGCCTACGTAAAGCGTGACGGCAATGCCTTGGTCACGAGACAACTCCACCGTTTCAACTTCGCCCAGGCGTACGCTAACGCCGATGCCCTGATCGACGCTTGCGCCCACTTCAGCAGCATCAGCGCCCAAGCGTTTCGCCAGCGCTAGCGCCTCTTCGGCGCGCGCGATCAATAGCGACTGCTGCGCGGATGCATCAAATGCCTGTGCCATATGGCCTCCTTTTTCAACCGAATGTCTTTAAACCAAAGTCCTTCAAGAGAATGTCTTCGGCGAATCAATGTTGTACTCGCAGCTGGTATAATGCCGCCACGAATCTTGTCTGTGAGTCACACTATGCGTAAGCAACGTCCCGATCCCATTGAAGTAGAAGAGCAGGAAGAACGCCCTAGCAAGTCGCAACTCAAACGCGAAATGCATGCCTTACAGGCACTTGGGGAAACCTTAATTGCCATGCGACCGGCGGAACGCGCCCGTTTCCCCCTCTCTGACGATATGCTGCGCGCTATCGAGGAAACCTCGCGCATTCGCTCCCATGAAGGTCGCCGCCGCCATATGCAGTATGTCGGTAAGTTAATCCGTAAAGAGGATCTCATCGCCATTCAAGCAGTGTTCGACTCCATCGACCAAGAGCAGGAGCAGCGCGACCACGCGTTTCACCGGCTCGAAAAATGGCGGGAACGCTTAATTGACGAAGGCGACGTGGCAGTTGATCTGTTTATGGCGGAGCACCCCGATGCTGATCGCCAGACGCTGCGTCAATTGATTCGCAACGCCCAGCGGGAACGCGAGCAGGGCAAACCGCCGACCAGCTCGCGCAAGCTCTTTAAACACCTGCGCGAAACATTAGCTCTTTAAAAAACAGCTCTTTAAAGGCGGCTCATTAAGACTGCGTGCCGCCGACGGTCAGCTCATCCAATTTCAGGGTGGGCTGGCCGACACCCACAGGTACGCCCTGCCCCTCTTTACCACACACGCCAATACCGGTATCCAGCGCCATATCGTGACCAATCATGGATACCCGCTGCATCGCATCCGGACCATTACCAATCAAGGTGGCCCCTTTTACCGGCGCCGTCACCTTACCATCTTCAATTAGGTAGGCTTCGCTGGCAGAAAACACGAACTTACCCGAGGTGATATCCACCTGACCGCCGCCAAAGCTGACCGCATAGATGCCGCGCTTAACGCTTTTGATAATATCGCTTGGCTCATCTTGTCCTGCGAGCATGACGGTGTTGGTCATGCGTGGCATTGGCAAATGGGCAAAGGATTCACGTCGCGCGTTGCCTGTAGGGGCCATACCCATTAAGCGAGCATTAAGTTTGTCCTGCATATAGCCGGTCAAAATGCCGTCTTCGATAAGCGGCGTGTATTGGCCCGGCGTGCCCTCGTCATCCACGCTCATCGAGCCACGACAATCCGACAGTGTCGCATCATCGACAATCGTCACGCCTTTAGCGGCCACGCGCTCGCCCATCTTGCCCGCAAAAGCGGAACTGCCCTTACGGTTGAAATCCCCTTCCAGGCCGTGGCCGACGGCTTCATGAAGCAAAATGCCCGGCCACCCGGATGCCAGCACCACAGGCATTTGCCCAGCGGGCGCATCCACGGCTTCCAGATTGACCAGCGCCTGACGCACCGCCTCTTTGGCGTACTGCTCGGCAACTTGGTCATCGCGCAGTTTGGCCATGGAGTAACGACCGCCACCACCCGCACTGCCGCGTTCCCGACGGCCATTCCTGACCGCGATAACGCTGACGTTAAAGCGCACCAGCGGACGAATATCCGCCGCCAGGGTGCCATCGCTGGCTCGCACCAGCACCACTTCGTAGGTACCTGATAGGGAAGCACTCACTTGACTGATGCTCGGGTCTGCAGCGCGCGCAACTTTGTCAGCCTGTTTTAGCATGGCGACTTTATCTTCCGCGCTTAGCCCGGCTAAGGGGTCAATCCCCGCATAGCGCGACGTGGCGGAAACCGGACGAACCAGCTGCCCAGGCAAGCGTTGACCACTGCGCACGATACCTGCCGCCGTGCGACCGGTGTCCATTAGCGCATCGGCAGTAATTTGGTTGGAGTAGGCAAAGCCGGTTTTTTCACCGGCCAGTGAGCGCACACCGACGCCACCGTCAATATTGTAACTAGCCTCTTTCACCTCTCCATCTTCCAGCACCCAGCCCTCTTGCCAGGTACGCTGAAAATAGAGATCAGCGTAGTCAATGCCCGCGCCCATAGCGTAGCCCAGCCCCGTTTCCAAGGCGTCTAAATCGAGCCCTCCAGGGGTCAACAGGATGGCAGCAGCCGTATCTACATCACTTTTATATGCGGTCATTGGGGGCCTTCTAAAGTAACCTGCGGCGAGGTCCAAGGACCTCGCACGCGATAATGGAGTGTCGTGGCGCGATCTAAGGCGTCGCCAAACAGCTGGTCAGCAAGGAACAGCGCACCGCCCACAATGGGCGCGCCAACGGCAATCGCCGCGATGGGTAAACTTTGCGACACTGGTAGTGTGACGCCAAGCCGCTGGTCAAGTTCACGCGTCACCAGATCGACACTGCCGTTAAACGTTAGGGTGGCGGCCGGGGCGTCAATTTGCAATGGGCCGCGAAGTGTCAGCAGCCCGCCGGTAACATCGGCCGTGCCTTGAACACGATCAAATGCAGTGCCCCTCCCGGTAACATCAGAAAAATCCAAGCGCAGCCGTCGCAATATGTTATCGAAATTGAGCAAGCCAATTAAACGAGCAGGCGCCGAATCCAGAGTGACAAAGCTGCCATCACGAATATCGGTGCTGATATAGCCGTCTGAGCGGCTTAACTCCAACTGCCAGGGCGCCCCCGGCCAGTCAAGCGAGGCAACTACATCGGTACTACGGCTGCGCATAGCGACGGGTTGATCAAGGCGCTCAAGGGCGGTACCGATATCCCCGCCCTGAATCGTAATGTCCGCACGGGTATGACTGGAAACAGCATCCCCCTCCCAATACAGCTCGCCGCGTGCCGAAATCTGGCCCAGGGTTAAGCCAACGGGGGTAAGCGAAAAACGCTCGCCGTCGGTTTTCCAGTAGGCGGTCAAAGGGCCGAAGCGGCGCGACCCCATGGCAATTTCGGCTAAGCGTAGTCGTCCATTAGGTACATCGGCTAGCCAATCAGGAATGGCCACAGGCTCCTGGCGCTGGGTTTCGACCGATTCCATCCAAGAGTCTGGCATCGGCGCATCGCTGTCATGCTCGACATTGGCTAACGCCAGCAAGCGGTCTAGCGCCAGCGCTTCAATAGTCACATCTAACGGTTGCAGTGATTGGGCATCGTACGCTAACCGCCCGGTAACCAGGTTACCGCTTAGCCCTACATCAATCAGGCCAGCGTTCATGCCGCCCGACGCGTTAAGACTGCCCAAACACTCACCTTGGTAAACCACACACGGCGTGGACAATGACATTGTCAGCGGCTGCTGAGCACCACCGTCAGCTCCCGTAGGCGCTCCGCTTGTCATCAATGGTGCAATCGCCTGCTGCCATGCCAGTGGGTCAATACGCGGCACAGTAGCATCTAGACGAAAACCTGGCTGAGAGGGCCAGCCGGGCAAGCGATCTGCTTGACTACCTAAGTTGAGTGTCCCGGCAAGCGCACCGTTACGCAGCTGAAGTCGCGCTGCAGCGATATCGGCCAACTGTGTTTCGACGCGCTTTGCATCTAAATCGGCGGTCAATGTCCAGGGCCAAGCCTGCTGTGGCGATTTGGCAAAGGGCTCGGGCAGATGGCTGGTGACGCCGACTAAACGACTCTCCAAACGCAGAGTGGGCGTTGGCGTTAAAGCAACACTGCCCTGCCACTCTAACGGCCCTTCTAGCGGCATGCGCCCTTGACTGCTATCTAATCCAGCAAGTCCAAAAAGCGCCGAGGTAGCGACACTTCCCTGCAGCTGTATGTCGTCGCTTTGAGTATCAATATCCGCGTTGATAGATCCTCCAAGCAACTGACCACCGGCCTCACCGACGAGGCCCGAACTCTCACCATCTTGAAGCCAGGCTAGATCACCCTCAACCGATTGAAGACGTAGGTCGAGCGGTTGATATACCACTTCCGAGAAACGCGGCCGGGCATTAATTTCCAGTTGGAGTGCCTCGGGATTTTCTAACGGCAACGAGAGCGCAATATCGCCATCAACATCCCCCGTTACGCGCAAATCATTTAGCTGAGTAAGATCAATCTCGGGCATCGCCTGTAAAAATGACACAAGTGCTGGCCCATCCGCCTGTAACTGCCCCGAAAGGTTGAGCGTCTCATCCGCCATCACTACTTCGCCTTCGGACGCAGTGATACCATGGCTCTGTGCATTATCGATTTCAGCTTCTAACACCCTATTTTGCCACTTAAGGCGACCCTCGACGTCATCAATACGCGGCCAGCCTGGCGCGATCGGCAAATGTCCCTGGGTAACCGCCAGCGCGAGCGTTGCGGTAAAATCCTTGGCGGTCGCCCTTTCGCCTAACGGCTGACTTAGCTGCAGAGAGCCTTCGCTCACGAAGCCGCCTATATCATTGAGCAGCCACTCCTGCAGCTCATCATCCATCACACTTAGCGGCAGCCATTGAGCCAATGGACGTTCCAGAGCGTCCACGTCACTAAAATTAAGATCCAAACCAAAATGGCCACGCTGATTACCCGTTACCAAACCGAAGCCGCCCGCTATCTGCGCACCGTCCCAGTCAACGCTAAGGTTCTTACCGCTCACCATGGTGTTAGGCCCGTCATATACCCACTCTACTTCCCCTTCAGCACGGCGAAGCTGCATGGGAGCGGCAAAAAATTCGGGGAAATAGAGGGTACTATCGCCATTACTGCTAAACAGAACGCGGCCGCGAAAATCACGCGCCTGTACCCAGGCGTCCAACGGACCGCCACCTGGCGCCTGCTGCCACGGCGACACTTCCACGCCCGAGAGCGCTGCGTCCACTCCCCAGCGGCCGTCCTGCTGCCCAATATGTAAACCCTCGACTTGCCCACGGGGAGCAAGGGTTTGCAATACTCGCGTGACGGATTCGGGGAGCAATACATAGTCGCGCCAAGCGGTCAGCGAGGCGAGCTCAAAGGCACTGGTGCGAACTTCCCAAAGCCCCGGCTGATGGGTAGCGTGCCAGTAGCGAGGCAAGGCCGGACCAACGCTGCCGCCAGGGGGCTGGGCCCACTCCACGCTCTCAGCGTCGCCGCTTAGCCACGCCTCGCCCCCTTCGCCGTCGCGCTGCCACAGGCCATTGGCCTTAATGTCCCTTAACACCGCGTACTGAACCTGGTGGCGAAGCGTTAACTGTGGAACGTCGACGGCAACGCGGGCCTCTTCAAGTCGTCCGCTGGTCCAACGCCCCCATAGCCGGGCACTGCCCCCGGCCTGCTCTAAATAGGCGGCATGATCAGGCCTAAACATATCTGCCAGTACGACTAATTGATCAAGCTGAATATCCAGCTGCAGCGCTGCCGAAAAATCGCTAAACCCACGTCGGCCGGGCTGCATTTCGACCTTCATTTCAGCGGCGGGCAGGGCAATGTCGCGAGCCTGCTCTAGCGATTCCGCGATATTGATAGCGCCTTCTAACCTTGTGCGCCGCTCATCACCGGTCAGTAACAGCGTCTGGGCATGCAGCATGACAGTGTCGTGCTTGCCGTGCAGCACCACGCGGGTGTCATCCACCCACACACGTTGGCGCAAAATCAAGCCCGCCCAGCTATCAATTGTGGCCAGGTCCACATCGGGTTCTGCCGCTATCAGTAGCGGTAACTCTGCAGGCTCGGGCCACTCCAAAGACGCCCCCGAACCTTGATAGAGGTGAAACTGTATACCGCTGATGCGCGCATCGCTAAAAATCGGTGCCATATTGGCAAGCGTCGCCCAGGTATCCAAGCGCAGTCCCGCATGCTCAAGTGAAAACAGCGCTTGCCCATCAGGGGTTTCGGCGTTAACACCATCAAGGCGTAGCAACAGGTCGTTTCGAGCGAGAGAAAGTGATAGGCGTTCGATGGTTACCGGCACGCCAATACGCGCCTCAAGTAGCGCTTCGATGCGGGGGGTAAGGGCATCGGTTTGGCTGATCGCCAGACGGAGCAGCAACAACAGCACGGCCGTGCTGCCCAGAAGCCAGGCCGCTATTAGCAAACTCCAACGCACCAGCGAACGAGTCAGCATGATTACATCAGCACAATATCGTACTGCTCTTGGGAGTAGTGTTGCTCTACCTGAAAGCGAATCGTTTTATTGATAAACGTCTCCAGATCGGCCACTGCCGCTGACTCTTCATCTAATAGACGATCAACGACGGGCTGCGATGCAAGCACCATGTAGGTTTCAGCGCTATAAGCACGCTCTTCGCGCAAAATTTCCCGAAAGATCTCATAACAGATAGTTTCAGGGGTTTTAAGCGTACCGCGGCCACTGCAGGTTGGACAGGCTTCACAGAGCGTCTGCTCCAGGCTCTCCCGTGTCCGTTTACGGGTAAGCTGAACCAAGCCAAGCTCGGTGACCCCGGTACACTTGGTTTTAGCATGGTCGCGCTCTAAGGCTTTTTCCAATACCCGCAACACTTGGCGCTGATGCTCAACATCGCTCATATCGATAAAGTCGATAATGATGATGCCGCCCAGGTTGCGCAGCCGAAGCTGGCGGGCAATCGCCGTGGCCGCCTCAAGGTTGGTTTTGAAAATTGTCTCTTCAAGGTTGCGATGACCAACATAACCACCGGTATTCACATCGATGGTGGTCATCGCCTCGGTAGGGTCAATCACCAGATAGCCGCCGGACTTCAGCTGTACCTTACGCCCCAGGGCTTTCTGAATTTCATCTTCAACGCTGTAAAGATCAAAGATGGGCCGCTCGCCGGGGTAGTACTCAATCCGCTCGACTGCATCAGGCATAAACTCTTCGGCAAACTCCACCAGTTTGACGAAGTTTTCCCGCGAATCGATACGCACTTTTTCAATATCGTCGCGCATTACGTCGCGCAGAGTGCGCATAAAGAGCGGCAAATCATCATAAATCACGCTTTGTGGCGTCGCGGTGACTTTACGCTCACTCACCTTACGCCACAGCCGCAGCAAAAAGTGCATATCGCCTTTAAGCTCTTCGTCACCGACGCCTTCCGCGGCCGTACGGACAATAAAGCCGCCCGTCACTTCCAGCGTCTGCTCCGCCATACTGCTATCCAGCAAGGCTTTTAAACGCTCGCGCTCGCGCTCATCTTCAATGCGCTGCGAAACGCCGTGATGTGGCGAATCGGGCATATACACCAAGTAGCGTGAGGGAATCGACAGGTGCGTGGTTAAGCGCGCACCTTTGCTACCGATAGGGTCTTTGGTGGCCTGCACCACCAGCGCCTGGCCTTCATGAAGCAATTGGCCGATGGTCTGCTGCTCATCGAGCGGTGTGCCGGGTGGCATCACTTCGTGGGCATGAATAAACGCCGCCCGCTCTAGGCCAATATCAACAAAGGCAGCCTGCATTCCAGGCAGTACACGCACTACTTTGCCTTTGTAGATATTGCCCACGATGCCACGCCGACGGGAACGCTCGATCAGTGCCTCTTGCAAAACGCCATTTTCAACCAGCGCGACGCGGGTCTCCATTGGCGTTAAATTGATGAGAACTTCACCGCTCATGCAAAATTCCTTGTTGGTTGACGTATTCCTTGCCAGCGATACAGGCGGCGACGCCCTCTATTTAAGGGAGTTACACGCGCTGCCAGATAGGAACTCCCTGTCGGCATAGCAAGTGCGTCGTCTCAAACAGCGGTAGCCCTACCACTGCCGAGTGACTGCCTTGAATCTGTTTTACAAATATGGCGGCTAATCCCTGTATTGCGTAGCCGCCAGCTTTATCAGCGGGCTCGCCGGTACGCCAGTAGGCAGCGATTTCATCGGCGCTTATCTCTCGCATCGTCACCTGGGTGGCCACGCAGCAGGAGAGCATCCCCTCTGGCCCACTCACAGCCACGGCGGTAAGCACCTCGTGACACCGCCCCGAAAGTAGCCGCAGCATCTCGGCGGCCGCATCAAAATCCACCGGTTTACCTAGAATACGCCCATCGACCACCACAGCGGTATCTGAACCGAGGGTCGGCAAATCAGTTAGAGGGACCGCCGCCTCGGCTTTGGCAACCGCTAAGCGCTGCACATACGCTTGAGCCGTCTCACCGGCCAGCGGCGTCTCATCGATATCACAGGGGTGAACCGTGACCGGCACACCAATGGATGCCAGTAGGTCCCGACGCCGAGGGGAGGCCGATGCTAGGCACAAAACAGGCGTAGTCATGAAGCGGCCAACCGACGTTCAATTGCTTGAAACATCGTCGCTAGCCACGGCCATAGCAACCCACTGATCAGCGCGGGGATCAAAAAGGCTAAGTGAATTGAAAAATCACCGATGATAGTGCGCAGCCACTGGGCGACTAACTGCATCAAGCCTAACAGCACCAGCACCAGTGCCGACTGCTGTACCAGCGAATAGGCCCGAAAACGGGGGTAGACCAGGGCACAGAGAAACGCCAAGAGCGCATAGATTAGCGCGTGCTGACCCAGTTCAGTGCCTTCAATTAAATCCATTAGAATGCCCAGCACAAAGCCATGGAAAACGCCGACTCTGTCGGGAGTGCGCATACACCAGTAGATCAGCATCAGCCCCAACCATTCGGGACGATATACCTGCCAACCATCGGCTAGCGGCATCACTTGCAAACATAATGCTAGCAGCAGACTTAGCCAAATAACTAAAATAGGCACAACCGGTGCACGCGCCATCAGGGCACCTCTTGGTCGGGATTAGCTAGCTGAAGCGAAGAGCGTAAAGCCTCTGATGAGATATCCAGCGTCTCATCCCATGCGTGCTCATCCACCTCCGCTCGCGGAGGCGGAAAAAGCAGTAAGAAGTGGCGCGAGCGTTGCAACTGCGCCATGGGTTCGGCTGTCACACGGGCAAAAGGCTGACCAGGATCATGATAAACCTCGCTAACACGGGCTACCGGATAACCGGGAGGGAAGCGTCCAGCCAAGCCCGATGTGGTCAGTAAATCACCTTCACGGATATCTGCCGTATCTGGCACGTACATCACATTGACGCTGCTGTAACGCCCCGCCCCTTGAACAATAAAGCGTAACCCATTGCGGTTTAACTGAACCGGCAACGCATGACTAGCATCAGCTAACAGCAACACACGACTGGAGTAGGCAGAGACCGCGGTAATTTGCCCCACCAAACCCGAGGCATCAATCACCGGCTGCCCTACGTAGGCACCATTGCGATGGCCACGATTAACCACCATTTGATGGCTGAAGGGATCGTTATCCAGGGACAGTAGCTCAGCCGTGATATAGGGAATATCACGCCGCTTTGCCGCTTTGAGCAAATCTCGCAGCTCGCTGTTTTCCGCAGTCAAATTCGCCATCCGTTGCCCGCGATGGGAAAGGGTAAGAATCTGCTCGCGCAGGCGGCGGTTCTCATCTACCAACGCCTGTTGATCGGAGAGCGCCAGTGCCCCCCAATTCAATAAGTCGCTAGGCAAACTAACGACCCACTGAATCGGGGCAACGACCATCGACATTTGCGCACGCACTTGCTCCATACGTGTGAAATGATGGTCGACGAACATCAATGCACTGGCGGCCAAGACGCAAAAAAACAGCCGGTAGCCCGGCAGTGGCCCGTGCGAAAACAGCGGTTTAATAGGCAATCCCCCCGCAATTAACCGCTGCGATTAGTCGCTCGACAGCAACTCAAAGGTGTGCTGATCAATCATCTCCAGCGCTTTACCGCCGCCACGAGCAACGCAGGTCAACGGATCTTCGGCAACGATCACCGGCAGCCCGGTCTCTTCAGCAATCAGCTTATCCAGATCGCGTAACAGCGCACCACCGCCTGTTAGCACCAAGCCTCGCTCAGCGATATCAGACGCCAATTCAGGTGGTGACTGCTCAAGGGCGCTCTTAATCGCGGCTACGATAGAACCCAGCGTTTCTTGCAACGCTTCCAGGGTTTCGTGGGAATTGAGCGTAAAGCTGCGCGGGATGCCTTCAGCCAGATTACGACCGCGTACGTCAATTTCGCGCAGTTCGCCACCAGGGTAAGCGCAACCAATCTCTTCTTTGATGCGCTCGGCTGTCGCTTCGCCTATCAGGCTGCCGTAGTGACGACGCACGTAAGCGGTAATGGCTTCATCAAAACGGTCGCCACCCACCCGAATTGATTCGGAGTAGACCACGCCGTTGAGTGAGATAATCGCTATTTCAGTGGTACCACCACCGATATCCACCACCATCGACCCCTGCGCTTCATCAACCGGAAGGCCTGCGCCAATCGCCGCCGCCATGGGTTCTTCAATCAAGAACACCTCGCGGGCACCGGCACCTTCTGCTGACTCACGAATCGCCCGACGCTCCACTTGCGTTGACATGCAAGGAACGCACACCAGCACACGTGGGCTGGGGGTTAAGAAGGTGCTTTGATGAACTTTACGGATAAAGTGCTGAAGCATCTGTTCGGTGACGGTGAAGTCGGCAATAACGCCATCTTTCATCGGCCGAATCGCGGTAATATTGCCGGGCGTACGCCCCAGCATTCGCTTAGCATCTGTACCAACTGCCGCGACGCTGCGCATATTGCCAGATTGGCGGATAGCAACCACGGACGGCTCATCGAGCACGATACCGCGACCGCGAACATAAATCAGTGTGTTGGCCGTACCCAAGTCGATCGATAGATCGCTGGAAAACAGCCCCCTCAAACGTTTAAACATGGATGTTGTTACCTAGTGCAGACCGGGAACCCTGTGCGGATGCAAACGGTATCACCGCAGCCCTTTGGCAGCAAGCACGAGTCGCGCCTAACACTGCCCGTTAAGGTCAAGATGTGGTACCTTTTGCGGCTATTTTCCACGTCTGCAACACAAGACGTTTTTTTGATATCGGTATGTATACCGCTTAAAGCGGATTATGTTCCACCACGTTTACGAGGAAATATCGATCATGGCGCTTGAAGAATCTCATGTGCGCCGGGCCGCTCACTTGGCCCGACTCGCCGTCAGCGATGACCAAGCCAGCGGCTTTGTAGACGACCTAAGCCGGATTCTGGACATGGTCGATCAGCTACAAGGCCTCGACACCGAAGGCGTTACGCCGCTCGCTCATCCGCTAGATGCGACCCAGCGACTGCGCGCCGATGAAGTGACGGAAACCAACCAGCGCGACACCTTTCAGCGCTGTGCTCCGGCAGTGGAAAATGGCCTGTATCTCGTGCCCCGCGTCGTTGAATAACGCAGGCTAAGCAGGATGAGTAACGGCGCACGAACATTTACTCGGGCCACCACTATTGCCTCTTTTTTTCTCCCCTGAACGGAGCTTCTGGGTCATGTACGAGAAAACCTTAACGCAACTCGCCGCCGCGCTAAAAAGCGGTGAGTTTTCAAGCCGCGAGCTGACCGCTCACTATCTGCAGCGCATTGAAAAGGCTGACGGCAAGCTGAACAGTTTTATCAGCGTGACCGCAGAGCAGGCGCTGAAACAGGCGGAAGTAGCTGACAAAGCGCGGGCGGCGGGCACTGCCGGGCCTCTTGCGGGCATTCCCCTGGCCCTGAAAGATATTTTTTGCACCCAAGGCGTGAAAACCAGCTGCGGCTCAAAAATGCTGGATAACTTTATCGCCCCCTACAGCGCCACCGTGGTGGAAAAACTCAATGCTGCGGGCACTATCAGTTTGGGTAAAACTAATATGGATGAGTTCGCCATGGGCTCCTCCAACGAAAACAGCTACTACGGCCCAGTCAAAAACCCCTGGGACCTGACGGCGGTGCCCGGCGGCAGCTCGGGCGGCAGCGCGGCAGCGGTCGCGGCGGGTTTGGTGCCCGCGGCCATGGGTACCGATACCGGCGGCTCGATTCGTCAGCCCGCGGCGTTTTGTGGCATTACCGGCTTAAAGCCCACCTACGGCCGCGTGTCGCGCTTTGGCATTATTGCCTACGCCTCAAGCCTTGATCAGGCTGGCCCCATGGCGCGCAGCGCCGAGGACTGCGCCCACCTGCTAGGGGTGATTGCTGGCCATGACGGCCGCGACTCCACCAGCGTTTCCCGCGGCGTACCCGACTATGTGGAAAGCCTTAACGCCCCTCTCTCAGGTCTCAAAATTGGCCTGCCCAAAGAGTATTTTGGCGATGGCTTAGACCCCGAGGTCGAAAAAGCCGTCCGTGAAGCGGTAAAAGTTTACGAATCCCTAGGCGCCACGGTGCGCGAGGTCAGCCTGCCGCATACCCACTATGCGATTCCGGCCTACTACGTGATTGCCCCCGCGGAAGCCTCCTCCAACCTGTCCCGCTATGACGGTGTGCGTTTTGGTCATCGCTGCGACAATCCCAGCGACTTGATTGACCTGTATACCCGCTCCCGCGCAGAGGGCTTTGGCGAAGAAGTGAAACGACGCATCCTAATCGGCACTCACACGCTCTCTGAAGGCTTCTTTGACGCCTACTACACCAAAGCCCAACAGGTACGTCGTTTGATCCGTCAGGACTTCCTGGACGCCTTTGAAGACGTCGATGTACTGATGGGCCCCGCCTCGCCGACCCCGGCGTTTGACCTGGGTGCCAAAAAAGACCCGGTGTCGATGTACCTGCAGGATATCTACACTATCGCGGTGAATCTGGCGGGTATTCCCGGCATCAGCGTGCCGGCGGGTTTTGCCGGTGGCCGCCCCGTCGGTCTTCAGATTCTGGGCACCCACTTTGCCGAAGCGCAGCTGCTTAACGTCGCTCACCAGTTTCAGCAAGCGACCGACTGGCACTTACAACGTCCTGCCTTTGCCGAGGAGTACGCCTAATGCAATGGGAAACCGTGATTGGGCTTGAAGTCCACGTTCAGCTCGCAACACGCTCAAAAATCTTCTCAGGTGCTTCAACGGCGTTTGGCGCAGAGCCAAACACCCAGGCCTGTGCGGTGGATTTAGGTCTACCCGGCGTGTTGCCGGTGCTCAATGAGCAGGCCGTGGCGATGGCCGTTCAGTTTGGCCTGGCGGTGCATGCGGATATTGCTGAAGTATCCATCTTTGATCGCAAAAACTACTTCTATCCTGATCTGCCCAAGGGCTATCAAACCAGCCAGATGTACCACCCGATTGTGGGCCCTGGCGACGTTGAGATTACGCTGGAAGATGGCAGCACCAAGCGTATCCGCATTCACCATGCCCACCTCGAAGAGGATGCCGGTAAGTCACTGCATGAAGATTTTCACGGCATGACCGGTATCGACCTAAACCGTGCTGGCACACCGCTGCTGGAGATCGTCTCCGAGCCAGATATGCGCAACGCCAAGGAAGCCGCGGCGTATCTCAAGGCGATTCACTCGATCGTTACCTATTTGGGCATTTCCGACGGCAATATGGCTGAAGGTTCCATGCGTTGCGACGTTAACGTCTCGGTACGCCCCAAAGGTCAGGAAGCCTTTGGCACCCGTGCAGAGATTAAAAACGTTAACTCCTTCCGTTTTGTCGAGCGCGCGATTGCCTTAGAGGTTGAGCGGCAGATTGAGCTGATCGAAGATGGCGGCACGGTGGTTCAGGAGACCCGCCTGTTTGACCCTGATCGTGATGAAACCCGCAGCATGCGCACCAAGGAGGAGGCCAACGACTATCGCTACTTCCCCTGCCCTGACCTACTGCCGGTGGTGCTTGACCAGGCCTACCTGGATCACCTGCGTGGCCAGTTGCCCGAGCTGCCTGCGGATAAGCGCGAGCGCTTCCAGAACGAGCTTGGGCTGTCTGCTTACGACGCCAACGTCATCTCCGCCAGTCGCGATATGGCTGAATTCTTTGAAGCGGTGCATAACGAGTGCGGCGATGCCAAGCAGGCGGCCAACTGGGTTCAGGGTGAGCTTTCTGGGGCGCTTAACCGCGAAAACCTAAGCATTGCCAATAGCCCGATTTCGGCGCGTCATCTAGGCGAGCTGATCAGCCGCGTACTGGATGACACCATTAACGGCAAAGCCGCTAAAGAGGTTTTCCAGGTGTTGTGGAATGGTCAGGGTGAGTCCGCCGACGAGGTGATAGACGCAAAAGGCCTTAAGCAGGTGACCGATACTGGCGCTATCGAGGCAATGATCGATCAAGTGATCGCCGATAGCCCCGCCCAGGTCGCCCAATACCGCGACTCGGAGCCGGAAAAACGCGGCAAGATGATTGGCTACTTTGTCGGCCAGGTAATGAAGGCGTCGCGTGGCACCGCCAACCCACAGCAGGTGAACGGCTTGTTAAAAGAGAAGCTCGACGCGCTGCTGTAACAGCATTTTGGACGATCCGAACAACTCTTGGCGGGGGCGCTGTAAACCCTTCCCTGGGCGCTACTTTCGCCATCCCTGGCGAAAGACCCCCGCCACGAGCTGATTCGGATCTGAAAGCTTGCAAATACTAGCGGCTGCATTGGCAGCCGCTTTTTTGGCATTTAAGGCTCTTAAAGTTGGCTGGGCTGGGTGAATCGCTTCAACTGCGCACAGCCTGCTGCCCACACCTCGGACTCAAGCTCGGCGATAGCGGCGGTAGGAAAGCCAATACCCTGGGCAAGGTTCCCCTCTACTAACAACCCCGCCAGATCGCCTACCAGCGGCATATGACTGACCAGCATAATCGGCGCACCTTCAGGCTGTTCAAGCAACCAATCGCTTACCGCATGGGGCGAGTCATCCGGGGTTATAAAATCCAGCGTTTCAAGCGACGTTCCCAGCGCATCGCATAGCGCTTGCGCGGTTTGCTGCGCGCGTGCATAGGGGCTGGTATAAATTCTCGGCATAAACAGCTCGCCCGCAGCCACACGCTTAGCCAGCCAATGCGCCATTTTTTCGGCCTCCACCTCACCGTGGGGCGTTAGTCGGCGCGCCTGGTCGGGATAGCCCGGAGCGGCCTCACCGTGGCGCATAATCAGCACATCAGGCATTCCTGCCTCCATTGTCCTTAGAAGCTTGGTTGTGAGGAGCTTGGCTGTGAGGAGCTTGGTCTCGATGGGCCTGCTGCACGGCTTCACGGGGCAGGATAAACTCCACATCGCTACTCTGCTCACCCATCATGAGGGTACGCGCCATCTCCTGGGCGGGCACGCCGTCAAACAACACGTGATTAAGACCTTCCGCCAGTGGCATATAAACGCCCATCTCGCTCGCTTTAGCGCATACCAGCTTAACGGTATTTACCCCTTCAGCCACCTGACCAAGGGCGTCTACCGCCTCTTCCAGCGTGCGCCCTTCGCCCATAGCGTAGCCGACCCGGTAATTGCGCGACAGGTTAGATGAGCAGGTGACGATCAAATCCCCCACTCCCGCCAGCCCTAAAAAGGTCATCGGGTTAGCCCCCTGGGCGACGGCAAAGCGGCTCATTTCAGCCAAGGCGCGGGTCATCAGCATGCTGCGGGTGTTTTCACCCATGCCCAGCGCCGCCGCCATACCGGCGGCAATCGCGTAGATATTTTTAAGCGCCCCGCCCAGTTCAACACCATGGCGGTCGTCGCTAGCGTAGACACGAAAGTAACGGCAGCCCAATACTTGCTGTACGCGGGTGCGGGTAAGCGGGTCAGCGCTGGCAATCACGGTTGCGGTTAACTGCTTATCGGCAATTTCAGAGGCCAGATTGGGGCCCGCAATCACGCCAATGTGACTAAAGCCCGTTTCCTGCTCAAGCACTTGGCTCATCAGTAAAAAGCCTTCCTGCTCGATCCCTTTGGTGGTACTGACCAGTATCTGCTCGGGTCTCAACCACGCTTTCGCCGCCTGCACTACGCTGCGAAAGGCCTTTGAGGGAATCGCAATCAGCACTAGCTCCGCATCCGACAGCACGGCTTGAAGGTCGGTTGAGGCTTCCACTGCCGGATTCATTGCATAGTGGGGCAGATAACGCCCGTTGCGATGCTCTTGATTGATTTGCGTGACCAGCGTTTCGTCACGCATCCACTGGCGAACGCGGGCGCCATTATCGGCGGCAATGCTCGCTAGCGCCGTACCAAAACTACCGCCCCCCAGTACCGCTACGTTGGTTGGTACTGCGTCGTTGGTTTGCTGCTCAGCCATGTTGATGTCCTAGTCAGTCCTGCAGAACGTATATCCCTACTTTACCAAAACAGACGGCCCGCTGGGGTAACCAAGCGGGCCGTCATTTACGTTGTGTGTCCTGTTAAGCAGTCAGCACACTATTCAAACGCTTCACGTAAGCAGCCGGATCATCCAAGTGGCCACCTTCTGCGATGATAGCCTGATCCAGCAGGATATAAGCTAGCTGGGTAAAGAGATCGCCTTCAGCGCCTTCCAAGCGTGCTACTAGCGCATGGCTGGGGTTAAGCTCAAGAATCGGCTTCACCTCGGGCAGCGGCTGACCGGCGGCCTCCATAATGCGGCGCATCTGGTAGCCCATCTCATGCTCAGGAAGCACGACGCAGGCCGGCGAATCGGTGAGGCGGTGAGTCACTTTTACCTCTTGAACCCCATCGCCCAGCGCCTCTTTAACGCGCTTCACCAGATCCTCTTTGGCCTTAGCGGTCTCTTCCTGGGCTTTCTTCTCTGCTTCGTCTTCCACATCGCCAAGGTCAAGCTCACCCTTGGCCACATCGGCAAAGGTTTTACCATCGAACTCTGTCAGGTGGCTCATCAGCCAGTCGTCAATACGGTCAGAGAGCAGCAGTACTTCGATGCCTTTTTTGCGGAAGATCTCCAGATGCGGGCTATTTTTCGCCGCATTGAAGCTATCAGCCACCACGTAGTAAATCTTCTGCTGCCCCTCTTTCATACGCTCTACGTAGTCCGCAAGCGCGTGCTCTTGGGTAGCGGTATCGGTGTGGGTTGAGGCAAAGCGCAGCAAGCCAGCGATTTTTTCGCGGTTAGACGGATCTTCACCCGGCCCCTCTTTCAATACGCTGCCGAAGGTATTCCAGAAAGTTTGATACTGCTCTTTATCCTTGGCGAGCTTTTTCAGCATGTCCAAGCCGCGCTTGGTAAGCGCTGCTTTGATCTTATCGACGTTGGGATCTTGCTGGAGCAGTTCGCGGGATACGTTCAGCGACAGTTCGCGGGTATCCAGCACGCCTTTAATAAAGCGCAGATAGAGCGGTAGGAACTGTTCAGCGTCGTCCATAATAAAGACGCGCTGGACATAGAGCTTAACGCCCCGGGCGCCGTCGCGGTCAAACATATCAAACGGTGCGCGGCCCGGCACGTAGAGCAGGCTGGTGTACTCAAGTTTGCCTTCGACCTTGTTGTGACTCCAGGTCAGCGGGTCAGAGAAATCGTGGGCAACGTGCTTGTAGAACGCCTTGTACTCGTCGTCAGAAACTTCGCTCTTGGGGCGCGACCACAGCGCTGTCGCCTCGTTAACGGTTTCCCAGGTAGTTACTTCACTACCTTCGATGCTGTTGCCCTCATCATCCTTGGCCGTTTCGGTTTTCGGCATGCGCACGGGCACTTCGATATGATCCGAGTACTTGCGCACCAAGCTCTGCAAACGATAGTCGTCGGCAAACTCTTTAGCGTCTTCTTTCAGGTGCAGAGTGATTTCCGTACCGTGCTGGGCACGCTCGATATCGGCAACGGTAAATTCGCCTTCGCCTTTTGAGCGCCACTCTACGCCTTCGGAAGCTTGCGTGCCCGCTTTGCGGGTGCGCACCGAAATTTCATTAGCAACGATAAAACCCGAGTAGAAACCAACGCCGAACTGACCGATCAGCTTGGCGTCTTTCTGCTGCTCACCGGATAGCTGCTTAAGAAACTCGGCGGTGCCAGAGCGGGCGATGGTGCCCAAGTTGGCGATCACGTCTTCGCGGTTCATACCAACACCGTTATCACGCAGAGTGATGGTGTTGGCATCGCGGTCGTGTTCGATTTCGATGCGTAGCTCGCTGTCGCCTTCATAAAGGGCATCGTTATCGAGAGCCGCGTAGCGCAGCTTATCGCAGGCGTCGGCGGAGTTTGAGATAAGCTCGCGTAAGAAGATCTCCCGGTTGGAGTACAGGGAGTGAATCATCAAATTAAGCAGTTGCTTAACTTCCGTCTGGAAGCCGAGCGTTTCTTCGTGGTTAGCCGATTTATCAGTTGCTTGTTCGTGGGTAGCTGTAGTCATGCGCTTAGCCCTTATCAATCACGTTGAGTCACATCCCTCTGTGTTTACATTCAGCGGGATAAAATGGTTTCGTGGAGTAGATATGGGGATAGGCAGCGATTTTTCAAGCAGCCTTGATTAAGAAGCCACCGGGGTTAACAAGCAGCTGGGGTCAAGAAGGCGTCATATCGGGATCGGCATACTTCCATGCCCGATAACCTTCCAGGCGCTGATCAATACGATTGAGCAGCCATCCGACAATCAGCACGTCGTCGACCACGCCGATGAGCATAAGAAAATCGGGAATTAGATCGAACGGCATTACCAAGTAACCCAGCGCTAATGCCATCATGCCAAAAGCCGACCAGGGAATTGGTCGAAAGTCGCCGCGGATCACATCACGCGTCATGGGGATAAATAGCTTTAAAGCGCGCACAATACGTTTTGTCGCCCAAACGCGGGATTTGAGTCGACGCAGCAACCACCAAGTGGATAATGGAGCCATTAAAATTAAATCCTTTGAGTATCTGGGCTGTCAGATCATGATTGCGACTATTCGTTCAGTATAGCGGGTACACCGCAAACTAAATGGGCTGACTTGAACCCAGACTAAGTGACATCGATTTATAGAGAGAGAGCACCATGTTGGTTTCGCCATTTCGCCATACCGCCCGCGTGTTGTGTACAGCACTACTGGCGGGATTACCTGCGCTTTCGTGGGCCGCATCCGATAGTGAGTTACGCGATGCGCTCGCTGCCGCAAGGGAGCAGCAGTGGTCGCAGGTTGATGAACGCTCAATTGAAAACCACCCGCTGCGCGGCTACGTGGAGTACCACCGCATAAGGGGGCAATTGCCTAACGTTTCACCTACCAGGGTGCATCAATTTATCGATCAGCACGCAGACTCCCCCCTAGCAGGGTGGCTGCGTGGTCAAGCGATTGCAAAGTATGGTCATGCAGGGCGCTATAGTGACCTGCTCGCGGTGGCCGATGGCGAGCCAGCAGGCACCGCTCGCCAGTGCTACTACTACACGGCGCTGCTGGATGAGCAGCCTCAGCAGGCGAGCCATGCGGGGTTAGCTTTGTGGCGGGTAGGCAGCTCGCAGCCCAACGCTTGCGACCCACTATTTGAGCGCCTGCGTGCCAACGGCACTATCGATGCCACGGCTATATGGGAGCGCAAGATGCTCGCGTGGCAGGCGGGCGAAACAGGCCTTTCAAACTACCTTGACGGGTTGTTAAGCGGCCAGTGGCAAACCGCACTAGACACTGTAGATAGTGTCACAGCGCGTAGCAGCGCCATTACCCAGGCACCCTCCTGCCTAGGCCCAGAGTGTGCCGCCACGGCTAGCTTTTACCGAGCGGCCATGCAGCGTTTTACACGTGAAGACACCCCCGCTGCGTTTGCTGCTTGGCAGACATTATCACCACGCTTGACCCTGCTGCCCAGTGACCGCGCATCCATTGAAGAAGAGTTAGCTTTTTACGCCCTGGTGCGCGATGTACCGGGCACCCTAAGCTGGGTTGACAGCGTGCTACCGAGTCTTGACAGCGAGCGCGTGTTAGAGCTGCGTGTCCGCAATGCGCTGGCTAGCCGTGATTGGAACAGAGTGCTCTACTGGATTGCGGAAATGCCCGCTATTCAGCAGGAGAATAGCCGTTGGCAGTATTGGCTGGGCCGCGCCAATGGGCAGCTTGGCAATCAGGCGGCCGCCGAAGCCCGCTACCAGCAGGCTGCGCAGGACCGCAGTTTTTACGGCTTTGCGGCAGCAGAAAAGCTCGGCCAACCCTACCAGTTGAATCTTGAGCGCAATCATTTTGACGATGTGACCCGCCAACGTATTGCCCAACTCCCTGCCGTGCAGCGTACCGAGGCCTTGCTACGCATTGGCGAGGATGGGCTGGCCAACAGCGAGTGGCTGCACGCGGTGCAGAGCGGCTCTTCCCAGCAGGCGCGAGCGTTAGCCGACTATGCCGCTCAGCAGCAGTGGCACGCGCGCTTAGTGCAAACGACCATTGCCGCCGAGATGTGGGATGCGTTGGATTGGCGCTTCCCCCAGGCCTATCACGACAGCTTTCAGCACTGGGGCCGTCTCACTGGCGTAGACCCGTACCTGCTGATGGCCATTACCCGGCGTGAAAGCGCATACAACCCTAACGCTCTTTCACCCGCAGGGGCGCGTGGATTGATGCAGCTCATGCCCGGCACCGCCAGCCAAGTCAGCCGCGAACTGGGCATGAGTGATCCTGGCCCTTACGGAGTCCTCGACCCAGAGCTTAATATTCGCCTGGGCAGCACCTACCTGCGCGACAAGCTGCAACGCTACCAGGGCAATCGACTGGCCGCCGCTGCGGCTTATAATGCGGGCCCAGGCCGCGTAGATCAGTGGCTGGGCGATGGCGTAGAGGCCTTTGATCTCTTTGTGGAGAGCATCCCTTTCCGTGAAACCCGCGACTACGTGCAGGCGGTGCTTAGCTATCGGGTGATTTTTGAGAGTCTCGCCAACGGCGGCAATAGCGAAGGTGTTTCGCTGCTGAGCGATAACGAACAGCAGGTGCGCTACGACCGAGCCCTGCTCGCCCGCCGCTAAGCCCCTCTTACCTACCACGTTACCAGCGCCCGGTTTATACCGGGCGCTGTGTTAATGCCAGCCGAATACCAAGCACCACCAATACACTGCCCGTAGCAGCATTTAGAACTTGCGCAAAACGTGCGTTAGCCAACCACTTGCCGGCACTTCCCACCATCATAACCACGCTGATTTGCCAAATATTGGCAATGATAAAGTGCACCCCCGCCAGCCATAGTGACTTCAGTAGCGCAGGGTCCCCAGGGGCGATGAATTGGGGCAAAAAGGCCATATAGAACACCACGGTTTTGGGATTCAACACATTGGACAAAAATCCCTCTTTGACCGGCTGCCAGCGAGAAACGGCAGGCACGCCTTCTAGCACCCCATTAACCGGCAGTGGCTGTCCTCGCCGCGCTGCTAACAAACTGGTAATACCCAGCCAAATTAGATAGCCCGCCCCCACCAGCTTCAGCATATGAAACGCCCAGGCCGACTGCAGCAGGATCAGTGAAATACCCAACGCAGAAATCGTGGCATGTACAAACAGGCCGCAGCAGATAGCCAAACTCGTGGTAATGCCATCGCGGATGCCACCGCGTGCCGTGTTGCGTATCACCAGCAGTGTGTCGACACCGGGGCTTATCGTCAGCAACGTGATGGCTACCAAAAAGGAAATAAACTGCGCATCAATAAAACCCAACTGCATCATTTGTGCTTGCTCGCAACCAAATAAAAAATCTTAGGAATGTCGCTGGACGACAGCCGTGTTTACATCTAGAGTAATTGTAGCGGGTGGACAATTGAGTTGCCCGTGATTACTAAGCACGTTAAGGAAATAGAAAATGGCAACTGGCACTGTTAAGTGGTTCAACGACACTAAAGGCTTCGGCTTCATCTCTCCTGATGACGGCGGAGACGATCTGTTCGCCCACTTCTCCGAAATTCAAGCTGAAGGCTTCAAGACCCTGCAAGACGGTCAAAAAGTCAGCTTTGAAGTGACTCAGGGTAAAAAAGGCCTTCAGGCTTCCAACATCCGCCCAGCTTAATTGCTAACGGATGGACAAAGGCCCGCAATAGCGGGCCTTTTTTATTGCCTATCGAAAATCACTCCAGCGGATCACCTTTCGCTCCCTGGCTCACCGCTAGTGTCGGATTCCTGGTTATCTTCAGTGCTATCATGCTCGCTTGACGACTCAACCACCGCTCCACTCTCAGCCTCTCGACTTTCCAACTCCTGAAACTGCTCTTCAAGACGTTGCTGTGCTTCTTCAAAACGGCGTTCGGTGTCTTCAATCAAGGCATCAACATCAGACGCCTCGCGATCATCTTGCAAAGGCGTCCGCTCTGGCAGACTACTCTCGGTGTCCCAGCTAGGCGCGGCATCATCGCTCTCCATCGGCTCTAAGGTCGGCGCTTGCTGCTCTACCTCCTTAAACTGCTCTTCTAAACGTTGCTCGGCCTCTTCGAAACGGCGTTCAGTCTCGGCAATAATCTCATCCACATCAGAGCGAGTGGCCTCACCCGGCATCGCGCCCTCTTCATCAAGCACATCCTCTGGATTAGCCGCCAGGGTGTCTTCACCAGCCTCAACCTCTTCACCTTCTCCAGCCGTCACACTGTCAGTTGACTGCGTGTCATTAGACTGGCTGTCGCTATCCTCACGTAGCGCTTCAGCTCGCTCAAGCTCTTCAGCGGCTTGTCGGGATTCAATGTCATCCTCTACCTCTTCGGGACTAGATATGTCTGCCTCGCTTTCAGCAGCGGACGATGCCTCTTCCTGTCCTGCCCCCTCATCTTGAGTCGTTTCTTCATCCGTCACCGCAGAATTATCATCGGGTGTCACGGTGGGATCTTCCTGGGAGTCACCGCAGGCACTAAGCAGCAGTGCCACAGCGGCGAGTGCGGGTATCCACACGCGATTTGCCATTAGGTCCTTCTCCTTTATAACATTAAAAATCTGAGCCAAGAGGGTTAAGGTCGATTGTTCGAGGAGAGCAACGGGCACTCCTCTGGTAGTAACACACGCAGCGCAAGTGGCACCACTTCTGCACAGAACTGATCATAGTAGCGGGCCTCGCCATCTAACGTGAGTGGCCAAGGTGAGTCATTCTCTTGAGTGGTCACTGTCAGTTGGGTAGTGGTGAAATAGCGCACGAACCGCCCGTCATAGGGAAAGCTTTGCAGCTCACTGATGAGCTTGGTCAGCTCGGTTACCGACCGAAAGTCTTTAACCAGCAGCACGTCCAAACGGCCATCATCCAGTTTGGCACGCGGCCCCAGCACCTGGCCGCCGCCTGATTGGCGGCCATTGCCCAGCGCCAGGAGTAGTAGCGAGGCGCTCTCCTCTTTTTCGTCCCAATGTAGCGTGCCGCGATAGCTACGGTGGCGCCAAGCTTTTAGCGCCCCCATCAGTGAATAAGCCCCGCCCCCGAGCAACCGTTTTAAGGTTTTTGGCGTCGATGACGTCACTTCAGCGCCAAACCCACCGGTGGTCATGTTGATATAGTAACTGGTGGCCGACTCACCACCAGAGCCTGCAGTCACGCGAACAACATCAATGGGATAGGCACTTAACTCCCTTGCTGCGGCCAACGCGGCGCCTGGCTCCAACGGTAAACCGACGGAGGTAGCAAAGTCATTAGCACTGCCTAATGGCACAATGCCCAACGCAGGACGTCGGTCATGGGGCAAACGCATCAAACCGTTCATTACTTCGCTGACGGTGCCATCACCCCCACAGGCAATCACGTGAGTCATGCCCATAGCGTGAGACTGCTCTGCAATATCCGCCGCGTCGCCACCTTCCCAGGTAGCGCGGACAGTAATCAGCATCCCTGCCTGACGTTGTTCATTGACTGCTTCACGCAATGCCGGATTACCGGCAGATTTACCATTGATAATCAGTAAATAGTGTTGCTGTGAGTCTGTCACTGTTGTTATTCCTTTCCTTGGTTTAACTGTGGTTGTTCACTACTGCACTAAAAGCTTATGCCAGTGCTTTCTCGACCACCTCGTACACATTTGAAGATAGCGGCTGTTGCTTAATCCGCTCAAGCTCAGACCGCATAAGTGCTTGGCGCGTTTCATCAAAGCGCTGCCAGCGTGTCAGCGGAGTGATAAGCCGTGCGGCAATCTCTGGGTTAAGCCGATTAAGTTCAATGACCACATCGGCGAGCAGTTGGTAGCCTTTGCCATCCAAACGGTGGAAATTGACTCGGTTCTGAGCGAAGGCCCCTACCAGCGCGCGAACTCTGTTGGGATTTTTAAGTGAAAATGCGGGATGCTGCATCAGATACTTCACGCGCTCAAGCACATCTGGCTGGGGACGCGATACCTGAACGGTGAACCACTGATCCATCACGAGCGGGTCATGCGCCCACTTTTCACCGAAGGCTTTGAGCGCTGGTGAGGCCAAGTCGTCACGATCACTGTGCACCATCAGGGTCAGCGCTTGACGCACATCGGTCATGTTATGATCGGCAGCAAATTGTGCTTCACACAGCGCCAAGCCCTGCTCATCTTCAATCGAAATAAGATAAGCGAGCGCCACGTTTTTCAGGCTACGCTGAGCAATTTGCTCCGGTGTCGGCGCGTACGCCTCTTCCGTCACATTGGCTTCATAAATGGCGATAAATTCATCGCGAAGAGCCACGGCTAATGACTGGCGTACAAATTCGCGCGCGGCGTGAATGGCATCAACATCTACGATGGGCTGCTGCTCGGCGATATAGGCTTCAGAAGGCAGCGTCAGCATCTCAGCCAATACCGCCTTATCGCTCATTGGCCCACTCAGCAGTGCTTTAAAGGCATCTACGACGCGGCTGTCCATGACCTTCTCGACGCCGTTTCGGTGGGCAGCAATTAAGTCATCCAAGGCCAAAAGCGCCAATCGCTGGCCCGCATCCCAGCGGTTGAAGCCATCGCTGTCGTGGGTTAACAAAAAGGCGAGTTCTTCCCGTGAATAAGGGTACTGCAGTTTCACCGGCGCGGAAAATTCGCGTAGCAAGGAGGGCACCGGCGCTTCGGCGACATCGGTAAACACAAACGTCTGTTCATCGTCACGCAGGTGAATGACAGCGTCTTTACCTATTTTTTCGCCATTGAGCGTTAGTGTGAGATCTTGACCCGACTTGGTACCCACTAAGCCCATCCGCACCGGAATATGCAGCGGTAGCTTATCCGGCTGGCCTGGCGTCGCAGGCGTGCGCTGGCGCAGCGTTAGGTGATACTCGGCATGCACATAGTCGTACTCGCCGTGGGCGTCAATATCCGGCGTTCCCGCCTGGGAGTACCAGCGCATAAACTGGCTAAAGTCTTCACCGGAGGCTTCAGCCATACAGCCAACAAAGTCTTCAATGGTCACCGCTTGACCGTCAAACCGCTCGAAGTATAGGTCTGATCCGCGCCGGAAATTCTCCTCCCCCACTAAATTGCGCAACATACGCACGACTTCCGCGCCCTTTTCATAAATCGTTAGGGTGTAGAAGTTGGTAATTTCGATAAAGTGGTCGGGACGAATCGGATGCGCCGTAGGGCCAGCATCCTCGGCAAACTGGGCCGTGCGGAAAAAAGACACGTCCTGAATGCGCTTAACCGGCGCAGAGTTGGTATCCGCCGAAAAGCACTGGTCACGAAAAACCGTAAAGCCCTCTTTTAGAGAGAGCTGGAACCAGTCGCGGCAGGTGACGCGATTACCCGACCAGTTGTGGAAGTATTCGTGGGCAACAATGCCTTCGACGTTTTGGAACGCTGCATCGGTAGCCGTTTGGGGGTGGGTCAATACCGCGGCGGAGTTAAAGATATTGAGGCCTTTGTTCTCCATCGCCCCCATATTGAAATCATTGACGGCCACGATCATAAACAGGTCCAGGTCGTATTCGCGACCGTACGCCTGCTCGTCCCACGCCATGGCGCGCTTTAACGAGGCCATGGCATGCTCGGTCTTATCCAGGTTCTCTTTTTCGACCCAAATCTGCAGCGTGACATCACGCCCGCTCATGGTAGTGAAGTGATCTTCTACGCTATGCAGGTTGCCTGCGACCAGGGCAAACAAGTAACAAGGCTTGGGGTGCGGGTCTTCCCAAGTGACAAAATGACGCCCCCCTTCCAGCTCGCCGCGCTCTATCGGATTACCGTTAGCGAGTAAAATTGGTTCGTGCTGCTGATTGCCGATCACCGTGACCTTAAAGGTCGCCATGACGTCCGGACGGTCGGGGTAAAAGGTAATCCGCCGAAAGCCTTCAGCCTCGCACTGGGTGCAGTACATACCGTTGGATTGGTACAGCCCTTCTAACGCCGTATTTTCCTCCGGGGCGATCTCCACCTCGCTCTCCAATACAAACCGCTCGGGCACCTGGGCAATGCGCAGGCTTTCTTCATTTAGTTCATAAGCAGAAGTATCCAGCGGCGTTGCATCAATCGCCAGGGAGATAAGCTTTAGGTGCTCGCCATTTAAAACGAGCGGTGCATTCGCGTCAGCCTCTGGATGTCGCTCCATCAACAGTCGCGCTTTCACACGGGTCGCGGCGGGGTCAAGATCAAACGTCAGCTCGGCATGAGTTACCCGGTAGGCGGGTGGCTGGTAGTCGCTTAAATAAACCGGCTGCGGATCAGACATAGTGCGTGACTCCTGTATAAAACGAATATTACCTAATTAAAGCGGGGTGGCGGGCAGCGTAACCTCCGCTAGTCGCGGAAGTTATCGAACTGGAGTGGCAAGTCCGGCCCCTCTTCACCGCGTAGCAGCGCCATAACAGCTTGTAAATCGTCGCGCTTTTTACCCGTCACACGTACTTTCTCACCCTGAATTTGCGTCTGCACTTTGAGCTTGCTGGCCTTGATGCGCTTGACCACATCTTTGGCTTCCGCCGCGTCGAGCCCCTCCTTGAGGGCAACTTCCTGGCGCGCTTTAACGCCGGAGAGCACCGGGTCTTGCACATCCATACAACGGGCATCGATACCCCGGGCGATGAGACGGGCACGCAGCACATCGAGCATCTGCTTGAGCTGGAAATCAACTTCCGCTTCAAGCTGCACTTTGTCGCCTTCAAGGGTGAAGCTTGCATCGACGCCTTTAAAATCAAACCGCGACTGTACCTCTCGGTTGGCTTGATCAACGGCGTTCGCGCCTTCGTGCTTATCGTACTCTGAGACAATATCAAATGAGGGCATGATGTAATTCCTGACAAGACATGACCACCTATTCTAGAGCAGCCAGCACCCTAGGGGCCAATTCTGTTGCTTATTGTTGGTTTTAAGAGGGCATTATTAAGACAAATATTCACAACAGCTGAAAAATATTTGTACAAAAACTGTCTTTAAGTAGATCTATGGTGATGTTCAACCCACTGCGGATAGCTTAGGCTAGCTGTTTATAAAATTGACTATTGTTCAGCCTACCCTTTTTTACCCAGGAGATACCATGAGTGACCGCGACACCCGCCACAAAGCCTCCATGGAGAAGCTTAAAGCGCGCGTAGAGGAGAAAGTCGCCGGTGCCAACGAGCAGCGCGGCCTAATCATTGTTAATACTGGTAACGGTAAAGGCAAAACGACGGCCGCCTGGGGAACGGTCACCCGCGCCTTGGGTTATGGCTATAAAGTGGGCGTAGTTCAGTTCATTAAGGGGCTGTGGGAGTGCGGTGAACGCAATCGCTTGGAAGAAGATGCCAATCTAGAGGTCGCGATAATGGCCACTGGGTTCACCTGGGATACGCAAAATCGCCAAGCGGACACCAACGCCTGCCAAGCAGTGTGGAAAGAGGCTGAGCGTATGCTCGCAGATCCAGACACCTATTTGGTGGTGCTTGACGAGATTACCTATATGCTCAAGTTTGGCTACCTGGAGATCGACGCCGTTAAACAAGCGTTGGAGAATCGACCTCAAGAACAGACTGTGATTATTACCGGCCGTAATGCCCACCGCGAGCTCGTCGCCATGGCCGATACGGTGACCGAAATGCAGGAAGTGCGCCATGCCTTCAACAATGGCCTGCAGGCGCGCCGGGGTATCGACTTTTAAATAGCAAAAGGGGCAACTAAGTTGCCCCTTTTGCTCATCTGCTAACCAATGGCCAGCTTGAACCGCTGCTAGCTATCTAAAACCGTTCTTAGCTATCGAACGGGTTACGCAGCACGATAGTTTCCATACGGTCAGGACCGGTGGAGATGATATCGATACTGGTGCCTACCTGCTCTTCAAGGTAGCTGATATAAGCGCGGGCATTGGCGGGTAAATCTTCTACCCGC
Organism: Halomonas sp. QHL1; assembly: GCF_001882345.1. GTDB lineage: Bacteria > Pseudomonadota > Gammaproteobacteria > Pseudomonadales > Halomonadaceae > Vreelandella. Next base: position 191,761 of record NZ_MINL01000001.1, on the reverse strand, counting down.
TTAGCGCCCAACGTCGACTCTTTCCAGCCTGGCAGGTCTTCATAAAGCGGCTCGACGGCTTCGTAGCCTTCTGAATCCACCGGATTTTCCAGCACGTCACCATCTTTACTGCGATAGCCAACACAAACCCGGATATTTTCCAGCCCATCCAGCACATCCAGCTTGGTCAGGCAGATGCCGGAGACCGAGTTGATTTGTACCGCGTGACGCAAGGCCACGGCGTCAAACCAGCCACAGCGGCGCGCACGGCCGGTGGTAGCACCAAACTCATGGCCACGTTCGGCAAGGTGGCGGCCATCGACGTCGAAAAGCTCTGTGGGGAACGGGCCTGAACCAACGCGGGTGGTGTACGCCTTGGTGATACCCAGTACGTAGTCCAAATAGAGCGGGCCGACGCCAGAGCCGGTGGCCGTGCCGCCTGCAGTGGTGTTCGAACTGGTCACATACGGGTAGGTACCGTGGTCGATATCCAGCAGCGAGCCTTGAGCACCTTCAAACAGAATGTTCTCACCGGCTTTACGCAGGTCGTGCACCATGCTGACGGTATCGCACACCATGGGGCGCAGCTCTTCGGCCATCTGCATCGCCGTATCCAGTACTTCCTGGAAGTCGACCGCCGGTTCACCGTGGTAATTCACCAGCACGAAGTTGTGGTAATCGAGCACTTCGCCCAGCTTGGAAGCGAAACGCTCGCGATGCAGCATATCGCCCAAGCGTAGGCCACGACGAGCAACCTTGTCTTCGTAGGCAGGGCCAATGCCTCGGCCAGTGGTGCCAATTTTGGCGATGCCACGGGCCTTTTCACGGGCCTGATCCAGGCGCACATGGTATGGCAAAATCAGCGGGCAGGCTGGCGACAGACGCAGACGCTCACGTACCGGAACGCCTTTGGCTTCCAGCTCACGGATCTCTTTAATCAGCGCTTCAGGTGAAAGCACCACACCGTTACCAATCACGCAGGTTTTGCCTGGACGCAAAACGCCGGAAGGAATTAGGTGGAGAACAGTCTTTTCACCGTCAATGACCAGCGTATGACCGGCGTTATGACCACCTTGAAAACGCACCACGGCGGATGCTGATTCGGTGAGCAGGTCAACGATTTTACCCTTGCCCTCGTCACCCCATTGGGTGCCCAGCACTACGACATTCTTACCCATTATGATGCACTCGTCTCTTGTGTCAGGGCCGTTGGCTGCCAACGACCATCGATAAGCTCAAGACGGCGGTCACAGTCATGCTCCGCCGGCCCAGTACGCTGCCCTGGCAGCGCTTGAATCACGCGTTCCCCCTGCCCACGCAGCGCGACAATGGCAGCGTTGAGCGACTCATCCTGCGCAGCGGGCGACCAAATAGCCCCACGACTCGGGGATGCCAGCGCCAGCGACGCCAGCTGCTTCAGATCCATCGAGAAGCCGGTGGCCGGACGCGCACGGCCAAAGGCCCGACCCGTATCATCATAACGCCCGCCTTTAGCCAGCGCATGCCCATAGCCTGGTACATAGGCAGCAAACATCATGCCCGTGTGATACTGATAGCCGCGCAGCTCCGCCAAGTCAAAGTAGAGCGACACATCAAAGCGTGCCAACACCCCTTGATAAAGAGCGTCCAACTGATCCAGTGCCGCCATGACGGATGCTGGCGCGCCGGCAAAGCGCTCCCGCGCCTGGCGTAAAATATCCGCCCCGCCGTGCAACTCACCCAGGGCTAACAGCATGTCCGCTAATGCAGGGTCGCTGACGCTGGCGTCTACAAGCTGCGCCAGTTGACTGGGTGATTTTAGCGCTAATGCCTCAAATAGCGCACGCTCTTGCTCGTCGCTGAGCGCCGCAGCTTCGGCAAGGCTTCGAAAGATACCGATATGCCCCAACGCCAGGTGAATCTCGTCAGCGCCCGCGGCTTTCATGCTGGCCAGGGCCAAGTGAATAATTTCACTGTCCGCCTCAAGCCCAGCATGACCAAACAACTCAGCGCCCACCTGCACCGGGCTACGGCCACCCTGATGCTGGTCTGCCTTAGCACGTAATACGTTAGTGCAGTAGCAAAGACGTACCGGCCCCTGACGCTTTAGAGAGTGGGCATCCATACGCGCTACTTGCGGCGTAACGTCTGCCGAGGCGCCCATCATGCGGCCCGTTAACTGATCGGTCAGTTTGAAGGTTTGAAGATCCAGATCCGTACCGGTGCCTGTTAACAGGGAGTCCAAAAATTCCACTGGCGGCGGCATGACCTGGTCATAGCCCCAGCAGTGGTAAAGATCGAGCAGCGCACGGCGCAGCTCTTCCATGCGGCTTGCCTGAGGCGGAAGCACCTCATCCATGCCGTCGGGCAGTAGCCAGCGGTCAGCGATGGTCATGTGAACAATCCTGCAAGACGATGAAGGCCCAACAAATTCAAGCAGTAATGACGTCAGGTCACTGACAATAATCGCCTTGAACTTGAAGAATAAGGGCCACAAAAAAACCGGGCGACGCCCGGTTAATAAATTCTATCACGTTTATTGGCCGGGTGAACCCCGCCTGGCTGTTACAAACCAAGGCGAGGAACACCGTCCAACAGCGGTTTACTCGCTGTCGTCTTCACCGTTTTCTGGTTCAGCGCTGCGCAAATAGCGGAAGAAATCGCTACTTGGCTCCAGCACCATCAGGTTGCCATCGTCGGCGAAGCTTTCGCTATAGGCATTCAGGCTACGCCAGAAAGAGAAGAATTCCTGATCCTGACCATAAGCTTCAGAGAAGATCGCAGCGGCCTGGGCATCACCTTCACCGCGCAATGTCTCAGAGCGCTCGTTAGCCTGGGCAAGCAGTACTTGGCGACGGCGATCCGCATTGGCGCGAATACGCTCGGCCTCTTCCTGACCCTGAGCACGCCATTCACGGGCTTCACGCTCACGCTCGGAACGCATCCGTTCAAACACCGCCGCCGAGACATCTTCCGGCAAGTCGATACGCTTAATGCGGATATCTCGAATGGCTACCCCAAGCTCTTCACGCATTAGTGAATCAAGCTCTTCGGTAGGGCCGATCATCAGATCATCACGCCGTTCGGCGATAATTTCCTGAAGGTTCAAGCGGCCAAATTCATTACGCAGGCTCTCATCCACTCGCGGCTGAATCAACCGGATAGCCATCAGCTCATCACCCGCCGTCGCCTCGTAGTAGCGGGTAGGATTAACCACCTGCCACTTAACGTAGGAGTCGACGATAACGGCTTTCTGCTCGAGCGTCAGGTAACGACTGGTATCGGTATCCAGCGTTAGTAAACGCGTATCAAACTTACGGATCGTTTGGGCGATCGGCACTTTTGCGTGTAAGCCAGGCTGAATATTCTCTTCGATGACCTCACCAAAACGCAGCTTAACGGCGCGTTCAGTTTCGTCTACCACGTACAGAGTGTTGCTCGCCAGCCATGCAACGGCCGCCAGACCACCAACAATCAGCAGGGATCGATTATTAATCATTTACCGGCCCTCCCTGCGGATGGAGCTACTATTCGTATTTGATGAAGAGCTAGCGCTGCCCTGGGTGTTGCGCAAACGCTCAAGCACGTCGGGGTCTAACTGCTCATCGCCGCTATTAGCGCTACCGCTTGATGATGTGCGGCTACCTCTGCCACTCATTTGATCCAGCGGCAAGTACATCAGCGGGGCGTTTTCGCTTACATCCAACAGCACCTTCGGCGTTTTACCGAACACCTCTTCCATCGTGTCTAGATACATACGCTCGCGCATGATGTCCGGTGCATTAGTGTACTCGGTCAAGAGCGAGTTAAAGCGGTTGGCTTGACCTTGCGCTTCAGCAACGACCGATTCACGGTAACCCTGCCCTTGCTCAACAATACGCTGCGCCTGACCTTGCGCTTCTGGAATAATCGCGTTGGCGTAAGCGATACCTTGGTTGATCGTACGCTGGCGATCTTCACGGGCGCGGATAACATCATCGAAGGCGTCAATCACTGGCGCAGGCGCCGAAGTAGACTCAATGTTGATGGTTTGTAGACGAATACCGGCACCATAGTTGTCGAGATAGGACTGCAGACGACTAGCGACCGAGCTACCCAGAATCTCACGACCCGAGGTAAGGATATCGATCATATCGGTACCACCCACTACGTGACGTAGTGCCGAATCCAGCGCGTTCTCAATCGAGATAGCAGGATCACGTACGTTGAGTACGAAATCGCGTGGATTAGCCACTTGGTACTGAGCAGAAATTTCCACTTCTACAATGTTTTCGTCACGAGTCAGCATCGACTGTGTCTGCGACAGCGAGCGCACGCGGGTCACGTTAACCATACGAACGTCGTCAATCAACGGCGGGTTCCACTGAAGACCGGGATTGACGATGTCCTGGTATTCACCAAAACGGAGCACAACGCCACGCTCTGATTGATCCACTAAGTAGAAACCCATAGCGGCCCAGATCGCCAGCGCAACGATAACCAGCAAGCCTGGCAGCGCAAAGGGGTTGCGGTTTTTATCACTACCGCCACCGCCAGTTTTCTTGCCACCGCCTTTTTTGCCACCACCCAACATACTGTTGAGCTTATCCTGAAACTTTTTCAGCGCTTCATCCAGGTCAGGAGGGCCTTGGTTGTTGCCCCCTTTATTGCCGTTGTTGTCGCCGCCATTATTATTGCCACGGTTTCCATCACCATCATTTCCACCGCGTCGGCCGCCACTGCTCCAAGGGTCGTGCTGGTTGCCACCACCAGGCTCATTCCAGGCCATACTTCTTCTCCACTAAGGTGTTCGCTAACGCTAGTGGCATCATTTTTATAGGACACCACCGCGTTTTGATATTATTGCTCTATAAACCTTGTACCATTTTTATACAAAACAGAATACATGTAGCGTTCTAAGATTGGTAATACGCCGCCTACCACTCATCGGTTTCACGCAACGCTTCAGGTAAATAGGTATTAGCTCGTTCACCAAGTTGTGCCATCAACTGATTAAAATCACGCCGCGGCAAACGCACATCAAGCACCGAATGCCCCTGCTCATCAAAGGCTTCCTCGCGAACGGCATTCAGCTCATGAAGACCAGCGCGCAGCTTACCCTGCTCGGGAGTCAGTGTCAGCGAAAAGCCAATGACATCGTTGGCTAAGCGCTCGGTAAGCGCTTCATGAAGCAGTTCAAGGCCCTGCCCCTGCTGGGCCGAGAGCCAAACAACTTCGGGAACACCATGGCCATCGCGTTCTATACGCGGAGCACTATCGAGCTTATCAATTTTATTCATGACTTTGAGTACTGGCACATCATCAGCGCCGATCTCTTTGAGCACTAACTCCACCTGTTCCACGTTTAGCTCGCGGTCAGGATCTGCGGCATCAATCACGTGCACCAGCAATGACGCTTCCGAGGCTTCCTGAAGCGTCGCCTGGAATGCCTCAACTAGCTTGTGCGGCAAGTGGCGAATAAAGCCCACTGTATCGGCCATCACTACGGGGCCTACATCCTCAATCTCAAGCCGTCGCAGAGTAGGGTCAAGTGTTGCAAACAATTGGTCGGCTGCATACACCTCAGAATTGGTCAAGGCGTTAAACAGCGTCGACTTACCGGCGTTGGTATAGCCAACCAGCGATACGCTATGAATTTCAGCGCGTGCACGAGCGCGACGATTCTGATCACGCTGACTGCGTACCTTATCAAGCCGCTTATGAATCGATTTAATCCGCCCACGCAGCAGGCGACGGTCAGTTTCAAGCTGCGTCTCACCTGGGCCGCGCAGGCCAATCCCGCCTTTTTGGCGTTCAAGGTGTGTCCACCCGCGCACTAGGCGAGTCGACATATATTCAAGCTGAGCAAGCTCTACTTGCAGCTTACCCTCATGGGTTCGTGCCCGTTGCGCAAAGATATCGAGAATAAGGCCGGTTCTGTCAAGCACTCGACATTTGAGCTCTTGTTCAACATTGCGCTCTTGAGAGGGACTTAAGCTATGGTTGAAGATCACCAGCTCTGCCTCGTGAGCCGCGAGCAGTGCTCGCAACTCTTCCAACTTACCTGACCCAATAAAGGTGCGTGAGTCAGGTCGGTGGCGGCTAGCAGTGAGTAGAGTCGCAGGCTCTGCACCAGCAGAGCGTACGAGCTCTAAAAACTCACCCGGGTCTTCACGTTTTTGTTCATCATGAAAATCGACGTGAACAAGAACTGCCGTTTCACCGGCGTCTGGGCGTTCGAAAAACAATCAATACCTCGTGGACTCTCTTGCTTATCCAGCGGTGTTAAATCTCCGCATCCTGCTCTGCCGGGTCTTGCGCAGGCAAGCGTACGTTGCGAGATGGAACAACCGTAGAAATAGCGTGTTTATAAACCATCTGACTGACGGTATTGCGTAGCAGGATGACAAACTGGTCAAACGATTCGATCTGGCCCTGCAGCTTAATGCCATTGACCAAAAAGATAGAGACCGGAATGCGCTCCTTGCGCAGAATGTTCAAGTACGGGTCTTGAAGGGACTGCCCTTTGGACATGTTAATCTCCCTAAACTGTCGTTGGGGTTAATTATCAATGGCGTGCCCTACTGGTGCTACGCCGCACTATTATTTACTGCCCGAAAGGCCAAGTGATGCCCGAAGAGCCTAGTGGTAGTCGAAAGGCTCAATCACTCAGCCCAACGAAAACACACACTTGCTAAATTACTATCTTAGAGGACTATCTTACGCTAAGCACCGCTTTCACGCACGAGTTTCAGCACCTGATCCAGCGCGTCTGAACGCTGTGAATCTACCCAATTAAGCTCTGGCCAGCTTCTTAACCAGGTTAATTGACGCTTGGCTAGCTGACGAGTGGCGATCACGCCTCGCTCAACGAGAGAGGCATAATCGTAATCGCCTTCTAGGTGCTCCCACACTTGGCGATAACCCACGCTCTTCATGGCCGGAAGGCCTAAATGCAAGTCATTACGCTTTTTGAGGGCGGCGACTTCATTTATCAAGCCCTCACCCAACATTACTTCGAATCGCTGGGCGATGCGTCGATGCAGCAAGCAGCGATCACTGGGCGCCAACGATATCGACAGCACGCGCCAGGGAAAGGTTTCCGGCTGCTGCTCCGCCCACAGCTCACTCATTGGCCGCCCACTGGCGTAGTACACTTCCAGCGCGCGCATCAGGCGTTGAGGGTCGTTAGGATGAATACGCTGCGCGGATACCGCATCCACCTCTGCCAAGCGTTTATGCAACGACGAAAGCCCTTCGGCTTGCCACTGCGCTTCGAGCTGCTGGCGAATGGCGGGATCAGCGGAAGGCATATTGGCCACGCCCTCAATCAATCGCTTGTAATAAAGCATGGTACCGCCGACCAAGAGCGGAACCCTGCCCGCCGCGCTGATTTGTCGCATAAGCGAAAGTGCATCTACACGGAAATCGGCGGCCGAATAGGGCTCAGCGGGATCGCGGATATCGATCAAGTGGTGGGGCGCATGGGCTAACTCAGCCGCGCTGGGTTTGGCGCTGCCAATATCCATACCGCGATACACCATCGCCGAATCAACGCTGATCAGCTCATGCCCCAGGCGCTCGTGCAGCGCCATCGCCGTATCGGTTTTCCCGGCAGCCGTCGGGCCCATTAAAAAAATCGCCCAGGGGCGGGTATCAGCCATGCGCGGTTCCGTCAGGTAAGAAAATGGTGATTGCTTTGCGCGCCGCTATGGTCAACATAGCTACTGTCCGCGTAGCTATTGTCCTCGTAAGAACAGTCGATCAAGCGCTTTGAGTCCCATTTGGGTCCATGTAGGCCGACCGTGATTGCACTGATCGCTTCGTTCAGTGCGCTCCATATCGCGCAGTAGCCCATTCATCTCGTCGATAGTGAGCCGCCGGTTGGCACGCACACTGCCATGGCAGGCCATAGTCGAGAGTAGTTCATGCAATCGCGCCTCGACCTGATGGGTACGCCCATAGCGCGCCAGCTCTTCCAGCATCTGACGGACCAGCGCCTCTGGATCAGCCTGAGCAAGTAAAGCGGGCAATTGGCGCACAAGCAGCGTCTCTGGCCCGGCGATATCCAGCTCAATACCCAGTTTGGCAATCGCCTCCTGCTCGCTCTCTGCCGTGGCCACTTCAGCCCGGCTAGCGGCAATCGAGACGGGTACTAACAGCGGCTGGGCATCCAACCCTTTGGCGGCGGCCAGCTGTGTCTTCATGCGTTCATAGACGATTCGCTCATGGGCGGCATGCATATCCACCAGCACCAATCCCTCAGCGTTTTGGGCCAGAATATAAATGCCGTGTAACTGCCCCAGCGCAAACCCCAGCGGCGGTGGCACAGTAGGATCGTTGTCAGGCATTGCCAGAGGCGCTTCACGCACTTCACTGCCTCGCTCAACGGGAGCGCTAGGCTGCGGCGTTAACAGCGTCTCTTCATGATTGGGATGGAGCGCCTGATAACCCTGCATAAAGCGGCGCACACGCTCTGCACCAGGGTGGCGATCCGGCGAGTGGGTCAGCGCAATCCCCTGCTGCTGCCAACGGGGCTGTTCAGCGTTCGCTTCTGAAGCCGCGCCCTGTGCCGATGCGCCTGACGTATCAGCCACCTCGGCACCCTCCTCCTCTGGGCTCTCAGGGGGTTTAGCAGACGCCAGAGAGTGATGGAGGCTTGAATAGAGAAAATCGTGCACCATGCGGCCATCACGAAAGCGTACTTCGTGCTTGGTGGGGTGAACGTTAACGTCTACTACGTCGGGATCAAGCTCCAGATAGAGCACAAATACCGGATGACGGCCGTTAAACAGCACATCGCGATAGGCTTGGCGCACCGCGTGGGCGACCAAGCGATCGCGCACTACGCGCCCGTTTACAAAAAAGTACTGCTGGTCGGCCTGGGAGCGCGAGTGGGTGGGCAGCCCCACCCAGCCGCTTAGCCGCAAACCGCCCGCTTCGCGCTCGATATAGCGGGCGTGCTCGATAAAGTTTTTGCCCAGCAGCGAGGCAATACGCCGTTCCCGAGCCGCTGCAGAGTGACCGGCGGGCAACTGGTGAATAACTTTTTGGTTATGGCGCAATACCCAGGCAATGTCGTAACGCGATAGCGCCTGGCGGCGAAACGCCTCTTCCACATGGGCAAATTCGGTCTTTTCAGTGCGCAGAAACTTACGCCGGGCAGGGGTATTAAAAAACAGGTCGCGCACGCCGACGCTAGTCCCACGGGGGTGCGGCGCAGGGGTAACCCGTGCTTCCATTCCGCGCCCTTCCGCGACCACCCGCCAGCCTTGGCGGGGGTCGTCTTCGGCATTGGAGATTAGTTCCAGCCGTGAGACAGAGCTAATCGATGCCAACGCCTCGCCGCGAAAGCCTAGCGAGCTAACGCCTTCTAAGTCCTCCAGGCTACCGATCTTACTAGTGGCATGGCGGGCCAGGGCCAGCGGCAAATCCTCTTCGCCAATACCAATACCGTCATCGCGCACCTTAATCAGTCGCGCGCCACCCTGTTCGATCTCCACTTCGATACGTTGGCTACCTGCATCAATGGCGTTTTCAATCAGCTCTTTGGTCACCGACGAAGGGCGCTCAACCACCTCACCAGCGGCAATCTGGTTGGCCAACCGAGGGTCGAGCACATGAATACGCGGCGCGGTAGCGGTCATATCAGTCAACTTGAAACCTCATGAACGATTACTCATGAACTGGGAATCTGTAACACTTGGCCAACGCGAATTACGTCACCGTTCAATTCATTGGCCTGCCTCAACTGATTAACCGGTACGCCGTGACGTACGGCAATCGCGGAGAGGGTATCCCCCGACTGAATACGGTATTCGTTACCCGAAGGGCGACGCTGATTATCACGCTGCCAAGCAAGCAGGCTGGCCGGTGGCGGATAGCGTTCAAAATGCTCCCGCAAACCGCTGAAAATAGCCTGAGAAAGCCCCGATTGATGGACTGGGTCGCGCAGACGACGCTCTTCATCCGGGTTGGAAATAAAGCCAACCTCAATGAGCAGCGAGGGTATATCGGGAGATTTGAGTACCATAAACCCGGCCTGTTCAACGCGTGACTTATGCAGCCGATTAATCCGCCCCAGTTGCTCTAATACCTGCCCGCCGATAGACAGCGAATCGTTTAAGGTAGCGGTCATGGTCAAGTCCAGCAGCACGCCGCGCAGCACCTGGTCTTTATCGCGCAAAGAGAGGTTGCCATCGACACCGCCGATCAGATCGGAGCGGTTCTCGCTATCGGCTAGCCACTGGGCGGTTTCCGAGGTGGCGCCGCGCTGGGAGAGCGCATAGACCGAACTACCTTGAGGCCTTGGGCTGGTGAAGGCGTCGGCGTGTATGGAGACAAAGAAGTCGGCTTTCTGATCACGGGCCAATGCGGTGCGCTGACGAAGCCCCAAGTAGTAGTCGCCATCCCGCACCAGCACGGCTTTAAAGCCTTCGGTGCCGTTCACTTGCGCGGCTAAGCGCCGGGCAATTTCCAGCACTACGTCCTTTTCACGGGTGCCTGATGGGCCAATCGCGCCAGGGTCTTCACCACCATGACCGGCATCCACGGCAATAATAATATCGCGCCTTGGGTGCGGCTTGGCTTCCTGGACTTCTGCCAGGGCGGCGTCGCTAGGCGACGCTACGCTGCTAGGCAGCTGGCCTTGAGCAGATGCCCGCTGGGCCTGAGTTTCCTGATCTCGAATCATCGCCTCGATAGGATCGATCGGGTTCTCGACGGCGCTCTCACCGGGATACTCAAGATCAACGACCAGCCGGTGGCCGTACTGGTCGTTGGGTGTCAGGGTAAAGTGACGCGGCTCAATTTCTCGATTGAGTTCAAGCACTACCCGCAGGCCGCCACCCTCTCGCGTGCCGGTGCGCACCGAGGTAATCGCACTGTCATGCAAAGGCAGCGTACTGGGATCGGTGTCCATTTGAGTGTCATCTAAATCAATTACCAGCCGCGCAGGGTTCTCTAGTGAAAACACGTTGGCATTCGTGGCAGAGGACAGATCAAATACCAGCCGGGCATGATCCGGCGCCGCCCAAAGACGCATACTTTCAACGCTGGACGCTTGAACATTAACCGCCGCCAGGGCAAAAAAACTGGCGGCTAACAAACAAGATACACGTGCCGCTATGCCCTTTATTTCCATTGAATCACACCGTTGCCCAAATGGTCGGAACTTACCTTGCCTACTTTACTTTCCAATAATGCCAGCATACGCCTGCCCCGATCACTGCTCGCTGTTAATGAGGCTAAGCGCCCTTGAGCAGCCACTTCAAGCACCAGCGCGATATCAGGGGCTGGCAGCCACCCTTCCCCTCGGCTGGGCCACTCAACAATACTAAGCGCATCGTCGGCCAGCACGTCTCGACCACCGATAAACTCTAGCTCTTCTGGATCTGACAAGCGGTATAAATCAAGATGATAAACCCGTTGGGCACCCAGCTCATAAGGCTCGACCAGCGTATAAGTGGGGCTTTTAACCGTCCCTAGATGGCCATAAGCACGCAGGATACCGCGGGTTAGCGTCGTTTTACCGGCTCCCAGCTCACCTTCCAGATACACCAGCCCGCGTCCTTGCAACACCTGCCCGAGTGCTTCGCCAAAGGCGACCTGGGCTTCTTCGTTGTCTAATTGCACCTGCATGTGGGCTGCCTTCACGGATTAATCAATTTTCGCGCATAGGATGCCAGATCGCTGGCGAGCAGGCCACGCTCGCCTTCTTGCTCTGCCGCTCGATCAGCCGCTAACGCATGCACCATCGCGGCTAGCCAGGCGCTGAACTCTACATCACCACGCTGCGCAACCAGCGCTCCCAGCATGCCGCTAAGCACATCGCCCATCCCGCCGCTGGCCATGCCCGGGTTGCCGTAAGGGCACACTACCAAGCCACTGGGGCCAGCGATTAAACTGCCCGCGCCTTTTAGGATTACCACGCCACCCCGGGCGCGTTGCAGTGCCTGGGCTGCGGCAGGCCGATCTGCCTGAATATCGGCCACCTCACAGCCCAGCAGTCGTGCGGCTTCACCAGGGTGCGGGGTCAATATCCAGTTATCGCGACGAACATCCGGCCATTGACGCGCCAACAGGTTAAGCCCATCAGCGTCCACCACTAGCGGCGCATCTGACTGAAGCGCACTCTGAAGCACCGCCTGCCCCCAGGCAGCTTGACCAAGCCCGGGCCCCACCACCACAACGTCAGCGTTATTAGGCAGCTCTGCGGCCTCAGCGCCACCGCGTACGCCATGGGCCATCACTTCCGGGCAACGTACCAAACTGGCAGTGATATGCTCTGGGGCCGTCGCCAAGCTTACTTTACCCGCCCCCAGGCGCGCTGCGGCCTGGCAAGCCAGCAACGCCGCGCCACCGAAACCGGGTGCGCCGCCCATCACCAGCACGTGCCCCATGTCACCTTTGTGGTTAGTGCGCAGGCGTGGCGCAAAGGCATCCGCCAGAAGCGAATCATCCAGACGCCAAGCCGTGGGGGGAATGTCGAAATAGGCCTGGGCTTTGACGCCCAGGGGGCGAAAATCGATCTCGCCGGTATAAGCTGGCGCCTCCCCTGTATGCAACCCCACCTTATCGCCAATAAAGGTGACCGTGCAGGCGGCTTTAACAGCAATACCCAGCACAGCACCGGTGTCTGCAACTAATCCTGAGGGAATATCAATCGCCAGTACCGGCCGATGCGCGGCATTGATCATTTCGATAGCACGCTTGAAGCGTCCCTCTACCTCACCGGTCAAACCGGTACCCAACAGCGCATCGACAATCACTTCGCCGGTAAGCTCAATGCCAGCGTGCCACTCCTCGCAGCCCACCCCCGCAGATGTTGCCAATTCTGCTGCACGGGCCGCATCACCGCTTAGCTCTACGAGGGGTTTCTGCGTAATTCGCTGCACTTTAAGACCGGACTGCATGGCCAGCGCTGCCAACACGTGACCATCGCCACCGTTATTACCACTCCCACACATCACGGTTAAACTACGAACTTGCGGCCAGCGGGAGCGAAAACTGTGCCAGGCACTTGAAGCAGCGCGCTGCATTAGCGCAAAACCATCAATGCCACCAGCAATGGTGCGACGATCTAGTTCCCGCACCTGGGCGGATTTATATAGAGGGCGTAGCATGGAAGTACTCGGGACCGTCACGATCGCTCCTTTCACATGTTTTGATGGCTGCCAATGCGTTAGCATAGCGCGCTTAATGCCTTGCTGTTGATTGACTATGTCGAATTCCACTGCCTTTGCACGTTCTGATGGTGCAATGACTGACCAGAAACTTGCTCGCCTTGCCGACCTGATTAAAACCTGGGGGCGAGAGCTGGGCTTTCAGCAGGTGGGCATCACCGATACCGAGCTGTCGACACATGAAGCCCACCTCGACGGGTGGCTGGAAAAGGGCTACCACGGCGAAATGGGCTTTATGGCCAAGCATGGCACTAAGCGCACTCGCCCTGCGGAACTGGAACCCGGCACCCAACGCATTATCAGCGTACGCATGGATTACCTACCCGCCGAGGCGGAGAGCACCAAGGTGCTCGGCCAACCCAGCCGCGCCTATGTATCGCGCTACGCCTTAGGGCGTGATTATCACAAGCTAATCCGCAAACGGTTAGCCCTATTAGCAAAAAAAATTGAGCAAGAAGTCGGTGACTTTGGTTATCGCGCTTTTGTCGACTCAGCGCCGGTCATGGAGCGCGCCCTGGCCCAAAAAGCGGGGCTAGGCTGGTTTGGCAAAAACGCCATGCTGCTCAACCCTAAAGCGGGCTCGCTGTTCTTTCTTGGCGAGCTTTATACCGACCTGCCGCTCCCCATTGACGCACCGTTTGAGCACGAACACTGTGGTAGCTGCAGCGCTTGCCGCACCGCCTGCCCCACCGGCGCCATCGTTGACGATAAAGTGGTCGACTCGCGCAAGTGCATTTCGTATCTCACCATCGAACTGCACGGCGCGATTCCGGTCGAGTTTCGCCGCGCCATGGGCAACCGTATTTACGGCTGCGATGACTGCCAACTGGTATGTCCCTTCACCCGCTTTACCCATATCACCCAGGAAGATGACTTTGCGCCACGCCATGATTTAGACCGCGCATCGCTTATTAGCCTGTTTGGCTGGGGCGAAGCGGAGTTTCTAGATAAAACCGCCGGCAGCCCCATTCGGCGCATTGGCTACCAACGCTGGCTGCGCAATATCGCCATTGGCCTGGGCAACGCGCCCTGGAGCGAAGCCGTTGAAGCCGCCCTCTGGGCGCGTAGAGCCTACCCAAGCGAACTGGTGCGTGAACATGTCGCCTGGGCACTTGAGGAACAGGGCCTCAAGCGCAGTGAGCGCATTGCCACTGACGCGTCTTAAACGGTTACTCTTCTTCGTCGCTGCTCTGTTCAACGCGTAAAAACGTACTGCGGTAATGAGCAAGCTCAGCAATCGACTCTTTAATATCGTCCATGGCCAGGTGCACATTCTGCTTACTAAAGCCCGCCAACGCGCCGGGATTCCAGCGTTTGGCCACCTCTTTCAATGTCGACACATCGAGATTGCGGTAGTGGAAAAAATTGAGCAGCGCAGGCATCTCACGCTCCAAAAAACGGCGATCCTGGTGGATGCTATTGCCGCACATGGGCGACGAACCCGCCACCGCGTACTGCTGCAGAAATGCCAGGGTTTGCTGCTCAGCTTCAGCGGTTTCCACTTGGCTGGCTTTCACCCGTGCGACTAAGCCTGATTCGCCGTGGGTTTTCTGGTTCCAGTCATCCATCTGCGCCAGCAGGCTGTCGGGCTGCTTCACAGCAATGATTGGCCCCTCCGCCACTACATTCAAATCCGCATCCGTAATGAGTGTGGCTACCTCAATGATGCGCTCTTTATTTGGGTCGAGACCGGTCATCTCGAGATCAATCCAAATCAGCAGATCATCCCGTGGCGCCGTTTTTCCTTCCGTTGCACCCGTCGTTTCGTTGCTCATTACCATTATTCCTTTGCCTAAATGCGTATAACATCGCGCAAGTGTGCCTTAAATCTGCCCGTCAAGCAGCTATACAGGCCTACTTGGCGACTAGATAAATACAATGACACCTTTGCTAGGTACAATGGAGCCTATTGTACCTAGCATCGGGTAGACATGAGCAAACGTAAATTAAGTCGTCAGCAGCAGTGGCGAGTCGATAAAGTCCAGGCGGAACGTGCCCAGCGCGCCGAAAAGCGCGACGTGCAAGACGCTGAAAAACTCGCCGCCGGCGAATACGGTGCCGAACAGCCGGGCCGTGTCGTTGCTCACTTTGGTCGTACCCTAGAGGTGCGCAACAGTGATAATGAACCGGTGCGCTGCCACTTGCGCGCCAATTTGGACGGCCTAGTTACCGGCGACCGAGTGATATGGCGCGCAGGGCAAGAAGGCTCCGGCGTGGTGGTCGCCCGAGAAGAGCGCGATAGCGTGCTTAAACGCCCCGACGCTCGCGGCCTGCTCAAACCGGTGGCCGCCAATATTGATCAGCTGTTGATCGTATTTGCGGTCGAACCCGCACCTCACGCCAACCTTATCGACCGCTATCTGGTTGCCGCCGAAGCCACCGGCATAGCGCCAGTGCTGGTGCTCAATAAAACCGACCTGCTCCCAGAAGATGGTGGCGAGCTAGGCAAACTATTAGAACGCTATCGCGATTTGGGCTACCCCGTCGTGCGCACCACCACCGCTACCGAAACCGGGCTGGATGAGCTGCGCAGTCAGCTTGAAGGGCGCACCTCGGTGTTTGTCGGCCAAAGCGGCGTGGGTAAGTCATCGCTAATCGACCTGCTGCTACCCGATGAAACCCTGCGCATTGGCGCGCTCTCGGAAGACTCCCGCAAAGGTACTCACACCACCACCACGGCACGCCTCTACACCATGAGTCGGGCTGAAGTCGCCGACGGCGATCTGATCGACTCACCGGGTATTCGCGAGTTTGGCCTGGTGCACCTCAACGAGCAGGAAGTCACCGACGGCTTTATTGAGTTTCACGACTATATTGGTCACTGCCGCTTCCGCGACTGCCGCCACCGTAATGAGCCAGGCTGCGCTTTACTCGCAGCGGTTGAGGCAGGCAAGATTCATCCAGCACGCTTTACCAGCTACCGGCGCATACTTGATAGCTTGGATAGCTAGGATTTAAAGGAGTTACTCATGAGCACCGAAAGCCAATCGTCGGAATCCAACCTGCTGCCGCTAATCGTTGAACCCGAACAGCTGCAGGAACATTTGGATGACCCGCAGCTGCTGATTATCGATGTGCCGGTCAACGGCGATAGCTATCGCCAGGGCCATGTGCCTGGGGCTATCTTCCTCGATTTTCGCTATTTGATGCGCGGTGAAGGGCCTGTGCCCAGCGACGTTCCCAGCGTCGAGGCGCTATCAAGATTGTTCAGTGCCCTGGGCTTAACCCGCGATACTCACGTGGTCGCTTACGACGACGAAGGCGGCGGCTGGGCGGCACGGTTACTGTGGACGCTTGATCTTATCGGCCACACTCGCTACTCCTATGTGAACGGCGGCATTCACGCCTGGCGCGATGCGGGCCTTGAAGAGAGCACAGAACCGACCGCCCCAACCCCCAGTGAATACCATGCTGAGTTTCTCAACCCTCAAGCCCTGATTACCTGCGACGAAATCAAAGAAAAGCTTGATGACAGGCAGTTTGCGGTATGGGATGCGCGCTCCAAAGATGAGTACGATGGCGTACGCGGCAACAACAAGCACCTGGGCCATATTCCAGGGGCGGTCAATATGGATTGGCTCCATGCCATGGACCGCAACCGCGCGCTGCGCATACGCGACTACGCGGAGCTCATCACTGAGCTAGGCGCCCTGGGCCTAACACCGGACATGGAAATTGCTACACACTGCCAAAGCCACCACCGCAGCAGCTTTACCTGGCTGGTGGGCAAGGCGCTAGGCTTTAACATGCGCGGCTACGCTGGTTCCTGGGGTGAATGGGGCAACCGCGACGACACACCGATCGAGAAGTGAAAATATTACTGTGACTCTTTCCCAAAAAGCTTTTTCGCTACTCCAGTACCCGCTGCCTCATCACGCGCTCTCACGTCTAACCGGCAAGTTCGCCCAGTGCGACAACCCCTGGGTGAAAGACACCTTGATTAAAGCGTTTATCAAGCGCTTTAACGTCGATATGAGCCAAGCGCTGGAACCAGACCCTACCGCCTACGCTACGTTCAACGACTTCTTCACCCGTGCGCTTAAAGCCGACGCGCGCCCACTAGGCGATGGCATCCTCAGCCCCGCCGATGGCACGCTTTCCCAACATGGTCGTTTACAGGCGGGACAGTTAGTGCAGGCCAAAGGCCACACCTACTCCGCGCAGACCCTACTGGGCGGGGATACGGCACTGGCAGAGGAGTTCTTAGGCGGCAGTTTTGCCACCGTGTATCTCTCCCCACGGGACTACCACCGTGTGCACATGCCGGTAACCGGCACCCTGCGCGAGATGATCTACGTGCCTGGGCGGCTCTTCTCGGTCAACCAAGCTACCGCTAACTACGTGCCGGGCCTGTTCGCTCGCAACGAGCGTTTAGTATGCATTTTTGATACCGAGCACGGCCCCATGGCGATGGTATTGGTTGGCGCGATGATTGTCGCTGCTATCGAGACTGTGTGGTCAGGGCAGGTAACGCCACTGGCGGGGCAACCTCAGCGCATGCAGTTTGGCCAACCAATCACGCTAGAAAAAGGCGCAGAGATGGGACGCTTCAAGCTCGGTTCTACCGTAGTGATGTGCTTTGCCAAACCCGTTAGTTTTGAACAGCGTACCCCTGCGACGATGGTCAGCATGGGAGAGTCGTTAGGTGATATCTAGCAATTAGGCGTTGAGAATGTGAGCACGTCTTCCAGGCGTGCTTTGCCTAATGCCAACTGGATCAAACGATCTATCCCCAGCGCCACACCGGCACCTTCGGGCATGCCGTACTCAAGTGCGGCCAGTAGTCGCTCATCTACATCCACTTCCGGCAAGCCCAAGCGACGGCGTTCAGCGTTATCGTCAGCAAACCGGGTGCGCTGCTCAGCGGCATCAATCAGCTCATCGTAGCCGTTGGCCAACTCAATACCGTTTAAATAAACCTCAAAGCGGGAAGCCACCCACTCACCGTCTGCATCTTGATGGCGTCGCGCCAGTGCCGCTTGGCTTGCCGGATAATCTACCACCACGCTTAGCTCACGCTGGCCTAGCTGCGGCTCTATCACCACGCTCATCAACAGGTCAAGGCAGGTATCCCGGCCTTCAGCGGCTAAGGATTGGGCAGACATTTGTGCCCGTTTAGCGGCTAACGAACGCAGCTTTTCCAGAGGCGTGGTAAACGGATCAACCTCTAAATAGGTATGAAACAGTTCCCGGTAGCGATAATGCACAAGTGGGCCGGGAAAACTGGGCAGCAGTGACATGATGAGCGTCGCGGTCTCATCAATCAGCTGATCCAGCGTAAACTGCGGCCGATACCACTCCAGCATAGTGAACTCGATATTATGACGGCCACCGATTTCACCGTCACGAAAACTCCGTGCGAGCTGAAAAATCGGCCCACTTCCCGCTGCGAGCAAGCGCTTCATGTGGAATTCGGGGGAGGTTTGCAGCCATAGGCGACGCTGACCTTTGTCCGTCCGCGCCAAAGTGTGCAGCGACACCAAGTGCACATCCGTGCTACCCCCCTGCCCCAGCACGGGCGTTTCCACTTCCAGCACGTCGCGCTGGGCGAAAAAAGCGCGCACTTTGGCCATTAACTGCGCCCGTTCACGCAGCGTTTCAAAAGACGCTGAGGGTTGCCAATCAATGGCCATAACGACTCCTTGAAAAAACCACCTTAAACAATAATGGCCACGCACGTAGCGTGGCCATTAAGACATACAGGCACCCAGGAAAGCGATCAAGCGCGGGAGACGTAGTCACCACTGCGCGTATCAATTTTCAGCACTTCACCCTGGTTGATAAACAGCGGCACGCGAACAACAGCACCGGAGGACAGCGTCGCTGGTTTAGAGCCGCCTTGAGCGGTATCGCCCTTCAAACCGGGATCCGTTTCGACAACTTCCAGTTCAATGAAATTCGGTGGCGTGACGGAGATCGCTTTGTCGTTCCAGAGTGTAATGACATAAGGCACCTGCTCCTTAAGCCATTTTTCAGTATCACCCAAGGCTTTCTTCTCCACAGCGTACTGCTCGAAGGAGCCATCGGTCTTCATAAAGTGCCACATATCACCGTCGGTGTAGAGATATTCCATCTCTAAATCCATCACATCGGCACCTTCCAGCGAGTCACCGGATTTGAAAGTCTTCTCACCTACGCGGCCAGTCATCAGATTCCGCAGCTTAACGCGGTTAAACGCCTGCCCCTTACCGGGCTTGACCAGCTCGTTCTCAACGATCGAACAAGGATCGCCGTCGAGCATTACTTTCAGACCGGCCTTGAATTCGTTGGTAGAATAGTTCGCCATAATGTCTCTCAATCATCCATTTCAGTTATTTGTTTCAACAGGTGGTGCGCGAAGCCATACTTTGCCGCCGTCAGCAGGTTTATATACCAGCAGCTATATGCCAGCAGCGTTGCAAATGGCGTCGTTAAATAAGTGCGCGCATGATAACCCGAAGGAGGGCTTTTTTGCAGGAGAACATCATTATTGCCGCGTCTGAAACGCAAAGCCATCGCTGTTCAATGGTGCAACCCACTTGGCAGCAACAGCTTTCCCACGCCATTCGCGACCCGCAAGCCCTATGTGAACGGCTGGGACTAAGCAGCGATTGGTTGGCAGGCGCCCAAGCAGGTCACGACCTGTTTGACGTATGTGTGCCAGAGGCGTATCTCAACAGAATAGCCTATGCCGATATAGACGACCCACTGCTGCGCCAGGTGCTGCCGCTGGGCGAAGAAGCGCTCACGCCGCATGGCTACGTCGTCGATCCTCTCGAAGAAGCCGACCACCGGCCCGCTAAAGGGCTGATTCATAAGTATGCTGGTCGGGTATTACTCATCGCCAGCCCTAACTGTGCCATTAACTGCCGCTACTGCTTTCGCCGTCATTTTCCCTATAGCGACAACTCCCCCTCCAGAACGCAGTGGCAGGAAGCACTCGACTACTTACGAAGCGATACCACTATTCACGAGGCGATTCTCTCCGGCGGCGATCCGCTGGCTGCCAGCGATCGCCAGCTAGCATGGCTGGTGGAACAGCTAGAAAGCATCCCGCATCTTAAACGGCTGCGCATTCATACCCGCCTACCGGTGGTAATTCCCGACCGGGTCGATGACGCCCTGCTTGGTTGGCTAGCGTCGACGCGTTTACAAAAAGTGGTGGTGCTGCATATTAACCACGCCAATGAAGTCGACCAAGCCGTGGTAGATGCCTGTGCGCGCCTCAAACAAACCGGTGCGACACTGCTCAATCAGAGTGTACTGCTGCGCGATGTGAACGACACTGCCGCTACCCTGGCAAACCTTTCCGAACGGCTATTCGAAGCGGGTATTCTGCCTTACTACCTGCACGTACTGGACCCAGTTCAGGGTGCTGCGCACTTTGATGTGCCGGATGAAGAAGCGCGTGAGTTGGTAGCTCAGCTACGCGATCATCTTCCCGGGTTCTTAATGCCACGCCTGGTGCGGGAAATTCCTGGAAGGGGAAGTAAAACGCCGTTGTGAAGGATGTTGAAGAAACCGCGGTGCTGAGACATTTCATACATTCAAATCAAAGCAAAACAAGAGATATGCGCTTTTGCATTGTTTGCCAATCACTAAAAGGTGGGGCTGCGCTTTCTATATTTGATCATGTTGCGGCGCTCAAAATCGTAAAGGCTCGTTTTCTGCTAACTTTAATAGTGCTAACTACTTTTTCGTTAGACTTTCGTTTTACTGCCCCGCAAATCTTCATGGAGGAAATCACGCTATGCCGACACCACGCTCGAATCGACTGGGCGCTATCGTTCTGCTCATAGCGGCGCTTACCGGGCTAGCAGTTGCGCTCTATGCCTATTTCACACCACTGACTGGGGTCACTGGAACCCTCGGTGCACTGGTTGCCATTGTGGCCTGCCTCGCCCTTGCGGTGATGGCGTTACTTCTCTTTAAAGTTAAAGGGCGTGGTGCTTCCATCGTACTGCGGATACTCATTCTGATGGGGCTTGCCGGTACATTTTTCGCCGGGATGCTGCTGCATCAGTGGTGGATAAGTGCAGCCATGGTGATCGGCCTGATCGGCTTGATTGTTGACATGGTTCGCCCATCACAACAAGCCCGTCCTACCCCTACCTGAGGAGCCGCCCATGCCGATTTCGTTACCCACCTCATTTAAATCGATAACCCCAGGCTTAGGCGTAGTTACCACCCTCGCGATGTGCTTTACGCCCTTGCCGTTACTAGCTCAGGATCAACCAAATGAGCAGGAGAATCCCGAGCAAGAAGAAACGCCTAGTCGCGCCCCCATTCCATTGTTGCCTGGCGAACCGACCTGGGACAGTTTTCATGGCCAGCTCAATGCCCAGAAATATAGCCCGCTTGATCAAATCAATGCTGATAACGTCGGCGAGCTGGAAAAGGTATGGGAAGTGCATACCGGCGATGTCGCGGATGGCTCGGGTGATTTACCCGCCACCGTTTGGTCAGCGACCCCGGTGTTTGCTAACAATACCCTTTATATTGGCACCCCCTTCTATCGCATCCTCGCGTTAGACCCGGGTAGTGGCGAAGAGAAGTGGAGTTTTGATACTCAATCCTCCCTGGAAGCGCTGACCCAGCCCGCCTTGAAAAACCGCGGTGTCGCTTATTGGGAAGCCGACGACCCGGTAGCGGGCGAGCCCTGCCAGAAAATTATCTATATGGGCACTATGGATGCCCAGCTATTCGCGGTCGACGCCGATAGTGGCGAGCAGTGCGCCGACTTTGCCGATAACGGTGTGCTCGACGTCAACCAGTGGAATGACACCAATGACAAGTGGCCGTTGTCGCTGCTGCAGCCACCGACAGTCGTCGGTGATCGCTTGATCCTTGGCTGGGCAGGAATGGATTGGGCTTATGAACAAGCTCCTCCCGGCTCCGTGTTTGCCCTCAATGCCCGTACCGGCGAGCTCGAATGGACTTTCCAGGCACTGCCCGATGAGATACGCGAGCAAAGTGGTACTGCCAACGTTTGGACGCATATGTCTGCCGACGAAGAGCTTGGCCTGGTTTACCTGCCGGTCTCTTCTCCCTCGCCAAACTTCTGGGGTGGCAACCGCACTGAAGAAGTGCCTCTGGCAACTTCGACGACTGCCCTAGATATTGAGACCGGTGACGTCGTCTGGTCGCGGCAGTGGGTACATCACGATATCTGGGACTACGATACTGTTGCCGCGCCAACCTTAATGGATATCACCGTGGACGGCGAGGAGATACCTGCGCTGCTCCAAGCAACCAAGATGGGCTTTTTATTCGTCGTGAATCGCGAAACCGGTGAAGATGTCTGGCCGATAGAGGAGCGCCCGGTTCCTGGCGGTGATGGCACGGTCGAGGGTGAGGTATACGCCCCAACCCAACCCTTCCCCACCAAACCGGCGCCGCTGCTTGATCAGGCTGAAAAACCCAATGTCTGGGCACTCGCCGATGCATTGGGCTTTGGTGAGTGCTCGGCGCTCTGGAAAGAGCTCTGGTACGAAGGCCTGTATACCCCACCCACCACTCAAGGTGAAGGCGCGATGGGCTACCCCATTACTGCCGGTGGACCACAGTGGGGCGGCGTGGCGTTTGACCCTGAAAGCCAAACCGCAATAGTAAACACTTCCCATATTGTCCAGTATCTGAAGCTTTATAGTCGCGAGGCTTATGAAGAGGCGGATAGCGGTTCGGGCAATGAAAGCGGCTTTGCGCCCCAAGAAGGCGCACCCTACGGGATACGCCTTGAGATCGCGCAGAACTGGCTCGGTATGCCTTGTTGGGAGCCACCTTTCGGTGAGCTCGTCGCCCTCGACATGACCAACGGCGATGTCAAATGGCGTCGTCCGGTGGGGGCATCGCAGCAACATGGCTTCTTTATGCCCGAAAGCTGGGGCTCACCCACCATCGGTGGCCCGGCAGTCACGGCTGGCGGCATTATTTTCATCGGTGCGTCGATGGATGCCAAAGTACGCGCCTATTCGATCGAAACAGGTGAGCAGCTTTGGTCAGATCAGGTCGAGGCTCCCTCCGTCTCTAACCCTGCTGTGTACGAGTACAACGGTCGACAATATGTTGCCTTTATTGCAGGCGGCAATACCATTCTGAAAGATCAGGTAGGTGATCAGCTCGCGGTTTATGCCCTGCCGGAATAACTTTCGCGATTGATCAATGCAAATCAAAAGGGGCGGCTTCTAAAGCCGCCCCTTTAACGTTTCCAGCCACTAAACATAACAGCTTCAGTTAATATCACTGGTCTGCGACTTGGTACGCTTGGCTAACTGGTTATTTGTCGCCCTAAAACATACCCGTATTAATGGCACCAAAAGCCACAAAAGTGGCGTGAGTAACCAGCAATAGATAAAGCGAGCAATGAACAGGATCGGCAGTAGGACGATCAGCCAGATAAGAAACTGGCCAAGCCATACCGGCCAGCCAAGCCAGGTCGAGAGATTGGCACCGATTGCGCTCACTAAGCTTGGGTGGCGAACCACCACATAAGCGGTGCCCGCTACGGCGGCGACCTTGGCCATACGCGGTAACGTAGCAAAGCGCCCGCTAGTAGCTAGCAACCCTTGGCGCAGCCCGGCCCTAGCGCCCTGGGCTTCCACGCTGCCCACTCGGGCAGCACGCGCGGCCCGGCCTGCCCGTAGCACCTTAACGGTGCTAGCCATTACCAGCAGATCTACCCCAGCCCAGCCTAAGTCGGCTGCGCCAATGTCGTCGCCCCGCCGCCACTGGCTTTCCAAATCGCGTAGCCCGCTGGTGAAGAAATCGCCTAGGCCCGCAACCAGACGCTCACCCTGTAGCCACTCCACTTCGCCTTGTTCGCTGACCACAAACTGGTTAAGCAGCGCATGGCCGTTGGCATCCAACAGCGCAATGCCCATCTGCCCGCGACGATAAGGAGTGAACGCTGAATCTGACTCACCCTCTTCATCGCTCCACCAACGGCTAACCTGCTGATAGCGCTCGCCGACCCAGTGTTGCGCCCTTAGCGTGGCCACATCGTGGCTACGAAAGTAGCTAATGGGCAGTATGGCGTCGGCACCATAGCGCACCAATACTCGCTGAAAATCGGACAGTAAGCCGTACTCCACTAATACATCGCGGGCCCTATCACCGTGGCGCAAAATCGCCAAAGAGGCGCTCATCCATAGCGCCTGATCGTCAGCATAGCTTAGAAACAGCGCATTCAGCTCCGGCGTCTCCTGCTGAAGCGACGCTTCCAAAGAGGGCAGCGCCTGCTGCACTTCCAATCGCACCAGTTTGGACTCAAACGGTTCATGAGAGGCCAAAGTCGATGCTAGCCCGGCGATCACTATCGCGGTTACTACAATTATCTGCCAGGGCCGCATCGCCATTCACCTCACTCAATTGGTAACCGCAGGATTACCCTAACGTCGCCGCCGTCACGTTGGCCGCCGCAGGCTGGGTCGAATGGTGGCGATTGATGGCACTAAGAACGCCTTTCATGGAGGCGCTGGTGATGCTCTCGTCCGTACCCACGCCGAACACCGCTTTACCGTCGATACGCACTTCCACGTAGGCAATGGCTTCCGCGTCAGCGCCCTGACCGCGTGAGTGCTCGTGGTAATCGATAATCTCTACATCGTGCCCTGCTGCGGCCAGTGCGTTAATAAAAGCGGCTAATGGGCCGTTGCCCTCGCCTTTTAGCGTTTGCCGTGTGCCGTTCTCTTCGACGACGGCTTCCAACGTTACTTTGGGGCTATCCGGCTCTGAGGATAGGCGATGACTCACCAAACCAAAGAGCGCACGCTGCTCTAAATACTCATCCGCGAATGCCTGGTAAATCATCTGCGAGGTGATCTCGCGCCCGGTGCGTTCCGCGACCTCCTGCACCACCTGGCTAAATTCAATCGATAGCCGACGCGGTAGCTCAATGCCGTGCTCCTGCTCAAGAAGATAAGAGACGCCGCCTTTACCCGACTGGCTATTAACACGAATCACCGCTTCGTAGCTGCGGCCCACGTCCAGCGGATCGATAGGTAGATAGGGCACATCCCATACGGCATCCGGATTAGCGCGGCGATCCGCCATGCCTTTTTTGATCGCATCCTGGTGGGAGCCGGAGAACGCGGTAAATACCAAATCGCCCACGTAGGGGTGGCGCGGATGCACCGGCAGTTGGTTGCAGTACTCCACCTCGCGCATGATCGGGGTGATATTAGAGAAATCGAGCTGCGGGTGAACGCCCTGGGTGTACATATTCATCGCCAAGGTGACAATATCGACATTACCAGTACGCTCGCCGTTGCCAAACAGCGTGCCCTCCACGCGGTCAGCCCCGGCCATTAGCGTCAGTTCGGCTGCCGCTACGCCGGTACCTCGGTCGTTGTGGGGGTGAACGCTGACAATCAGGTGGTCGCGATTGATAACGTGTCGGCAGAACCACTCGATTTGGTCGGCGTAGTTGTTAGGTGTGGCGACTTCTACCGTGGCCGGCAGGTTAACGATCATGCGCTTGTCTGCGCTGGCACCGTAAGCGTCCATGACAGCTTCGACGATCTCAACAGCGAAATCCATCTCGGTGGTAGTGAAGAGCTCCGGCGAGTACTGAAACGTCCAGTTGGTTTCCGGTACGGCGTCCATCTGCGCGCGGATCTGCTGGGTTGCTTCGACGGCGATTTGCACGCACTCAGTTTTATCGACGTTGAACACCACCCGGCGAAACATGGGATCGGTGGCGTTATAGACGTGGACGATGGCGTTTTTGGCACCCTGCAGCGCTTCGAAAGTGCGTTCAATCAAGTGTGGCCGTGCCTGAGTCAGCACTTGAATGGTTACATCGCCAGGAATTTTATCCTGCTCAATCAGCGAGCGCACGAAATCGAAGTCAGTTTGGGAGGCTGACGGAAAGCCCACCTCTATCTGTTTAAAGCCAACACTTAGCAGCATGTCGAATAAGCGCTGCTTGCGTTCCTGATCCATCGGGTCAATCAGCGACTGGTTGCCATCGCGCAAGTCAACGCTGCACCAAATAGGCGCCGTTTCGATACGCTTGCTCGGCCACTGGCGGTCGGGCAGATCAACGGCTACAAAGGGGCGGTACTTTTTGGCAGGATCAGTCAACATCATGGCGGCTCTCCTAAAATCAGTCAGTTGTGGGCTTGTCGCTGTGCTTACCGCCCGCGTCATTCTGGTGTGTTGGGGCTGGCGAGTTTGTTTGAGAGAGAGCTGACTCCATGCGGTCAAGCTGCGCTTTCAGCCCGCGAACATCATTGCGCAGCGACTGCAGCTCTGCTTCTTCGCCTTCGCCATTGTCCAGCGCCATTTGCGCGCTCTCTTTCTGCATCACGTCCAGCACGATACCAATCATCATATTGAGAAAGATAAAGGCGTTCAAAAAGATAAAAGTTAAGAAATAGATCCACGCGTAGGGATAGACGTCCATGGCGGGATAGAGCACGGCGGTGGCCCAGCTCTCAAAGGTCGCCACCTGAAATAGCGTTAGCATCGCCAGAGAAATATTGCCCCACAGGTCCTCGTCTACATTGTGAAACAGAAAGCTGCCAATGGCGGCGTAGATATAGAAGATGATAAACATTAACAGTACCACATAGCCCATACGTGGCACCGACTTCACCAGAGCGCTAAGCAGCATCTGCAATTCAGGTATCATCGACACCAGGCGCAATACCCGGAAAATGCGCAGCAGCCTGGCCAGCAGCACCATTTCCGAGTCATCCATGGGTATGAGACTGGCGGTCACAATCAGAAAGTCAAAAACGTTCCAGCCCTTTTTGAAGAAGTCGAGCAGGCTGCGCTCTGCGGCCATTCTGATTAAAATTTCAATCAGGAAAAAAATCGTTACCGCGATATCGAGATAAAGCAGCCACTGCTCAACCTGAGTGGTTTCGTCGTAGGTCTTTGCCCCGATTACCAGGGCGGAAATGACGATAATGGCGATCACCATCGCTTCAAAAAACTTGTTCGAACGCAGTTTTTCAAAACGGGCCTGCCAGGTAGTAAAGGACTCACTCATGGAACAAAAAATCTCTTAACGGTTGACCGGCACACTTTATACTAAAATTACACGCCTGCTACACAAGTGATATCCTGTTGTTTCACTTGATGTATCCTGCGCCACCAGAACGCCGTTCAAGCGCCCTGCTGGTACTCTTTTGACATTTTTTACTTTAGCCGCTGGATGACCCCCATGACACTGCTTTGGATAGCCTTATTGCCTCTGCTAGGCGTACTGGTGCCGGCACTCACCGCACAGCGTGGTCGCGGTTTCTGTTCCCTTGCGACGGCTGTACTGCCCGCCACCGCCTTAGTAATGACGCTACTCAACGTGCCAGCTCTACTAGATGGCGAGCAGCTGCGTTTTTCGGCCACCTGGATGCCGGAGTTGGCGCTGAATCTGGCGTTCCGCCTGGATGGGCTATCGCTGCTGTTCAACCTATTGATACTCGGCATCGGCCTGCTGATTATTCTTTATGCTCACTACTATTTAGCCAAAGACGAACCCTATGGCCGATTCTACGCCTTCCTGATGCTTTTTATGGCGTCAATGGTAGGTATTTCAATGTCGGACAACCTAATTCTGCTCTGGCTGTTCTGGGAGTTAACCAGCCTCTCTTCGTTTTTGCTGATCGGTTACTGGTCGCACCAATCGGATGCCCGTAAAGGCGCGCGCATGGCGCTCACTGTCACCGGTGCGGGCGGCCTTGCTCTATTGGCGGGCTTACTGCTGCTGGGCGATATGGCGGGCAGCTTCAATATGGGCGATGTGCTGGCTAGCGGCGACGTGATTCTGGCGGATTCCCGTTACCCGCTTATGCTGGGGTTGGTACTGCTGGGGGCGTTTACTAAATCGGCGCAGTTCCCATTCCATTTTTGGTTGCCCCACGCCATGGCAGCGCCCACGCCGGTGTCGGCGTACCTGCACTCGGCTACCATGGTTAAAGCGGGTATTTTCCTGATGGCGCGTCTACACCCCGCCATCGCGGGTAGCGAGCTGTGGAGCGTAGTGGTCTCCCTGGTCGGCATCGTGACGATGCTTTATGGCGCTTGGTTTGCGCTTATGAAGACCGACCTGAAGGGTATTTTGGCATTCTCCACCGTTAGTCATTTAGGCTTGATCACTGTGCTGTTGGGCATCGGCAGCCCCATGGCGATCTTGGCCGCGCTCTTTCACATACTTAATCACGCCACCTTTAAAGCTGCGCTATTTATGAGCGCAGGAATCATAGACCACGAGACCGGTACTCGGGAGTTGAAACAGTTGGGCGGACTGAAAAAAGCCATGCCTGTGACGGCGCTACTGACTACCCTGGCTGCCGCGGCGATGGCAGGCGTACCGCTATTTAATGGCTTCTTATCCAAAGAGATGTTCTTCACCGAGGCACTAGCGACGCCCGTTTTAGGTGGCCTAAGCTGGTTATTACCCGCATTAGCGGCGCTTGGCGGTATTCTTTCCGTGGCCTATTCACTGCGTTTAGTACACGCCATTTTCTTTAAACCGGCTCGAGAAGCACCACCGAAATCGCCCCATGAGCCGCCACACCTTATGCGTTTGCCAGTAGAAATATTGGTAGCCCTGTGTGTGATAGTGGGACTATTCCCGGCCTTTATGGCAACGGGCTTACTTGAACTCGCCAGCCAAGCGGTGATCGGTAGACCGCTCGATTTCCACTTGGCTATCTGGCACGGCGTAAATCTGCCGCTCATTATGAGTTTGCTCGCCTTCGTGGTCGGCATTGCACTCTATTGGCGACATGCCGAGGTGCGTCGATTTACCCAGCAGTTTGCCGGGGTGGATGCTCGGCGCGTGTTTGAGCGTATTCTTGTTTCCATGGGCTATCGCGCCGAGCGACTTATCGCCGCGCTGGAGGGCAATTCGCTACAGCGCTATGTGGGCTGGCTCTGGTTAGGCGCATTAGTCATGGGTGGGGTCGGTCTGGTTCAGATCACCGACTTAACGGGCGCTGCTGGCAATCAAGAGCTGGATGGTATTCTCATACTCGGGGCGGGGATGCTGATGTTTGGCGGCGTGGCCACTGCTGCCACTCACCGCTACCGGCTGATTTCTTTGCTGATGCTTTCGGTAGTCGGACTATTTGTGGCGCTCACCTTTGCCCGCTTCTCAGCGCCCGATTTAGCCCTGACACAGCTTTCGGTGGAAGTGGTGACCATGATTCTGCTGATGCTGGCGCTATTTTTCTTACCCCAAAAAACGCCTCGCGAATCCAGCCCGCTGCGTAACATCCGCGATATGCTGCTAGCTGGCACCCTGGGTTTGGTGATCGCCAGCCTTAACTACGCGGTCATGACCCGCGAGACGCTGTCGATTTCCAGCTTCTTTGTGGAGAACAGCAAGCCCGGGGGTGGCGGCTACAATGTGGTTAACGTGATTCTGGTCGACTTTCGCGGCTTCGACACCTTGGGTGAAATCACCGTACTCGCCATTGCAGGCCTCGCGATCTTTAAGCTGCTGAACCGCTTACGTCTGTTTATGCCCCACAGTGACGGTGAAGGCCGGGTATGGTCACCTGACCGCTATCCAGCCGTACTCACATCAATTTCAATGACACTGCTGCCGCTGGCGCTATTAGTCTCAGCATTTATCTTCCTGCGCGGCCACAACCAGCCAGGGGGTGGCTTTATTGCGGGGTTGATTACCGCAGTCGCGCTGATCCTGCTGTATATGGCAAGGGGTGTAGAGTGGGCGCAAGAGCGTTTGGACTTCCCTTTCCAACCTGTAGCCGTTATTGGGGTGGCGATAGCCACGCTAACCGGGCTGGGCAGCTGGCTGTTTGGTCATCCGTTCTTAACTTCCGCATTCGGTTATTTCAGCCTACCGCTCATCGGTACCTTTGAACTGGCCACCGCGCTGCTCTTTGACCTCGGTGTGTACTTAGCTGTGGTGGGCGCAACACTGATGATTCTTGCCAACCTGGGTAAGGTCACCACCGTCCATCGCCCGGTCACTGAAGCCTCGGAAAAAGATGCCGACGCCAGCGCTGCAACGCCCTCTGCCAAGGAGCCTCGCTAATGGAACTGCTATACGCGATGACCACCGGTGTATTGACTGCCTGTGGCATCTACTTGACGTTGCGAGGCCGCACCTTTCCCGTGGTGGTGGGCCTTACGCTGCTCTCTTACGCAGTGAATCTGTTCCTGTTTTCGATGGGTGGCCTGACCACTGACGGTGCTGCCATTGTGTCTGAGGGTACGAGTTATGCCGACCCGCTGCCCCAGGCGTTAGTGCTCACGGCCATAGTGATCGGCTTTGCCATGACGGCGTTTGTGGTGATCCTGGCTATGCGGGCGCGCAGTGAAGCGGGGAACGACCACGTCGACGGTAAGAAGGAAGACCGAGAATGATGCAGCATTTGATTGTTTTACCTGTCGTTCTACCGCTAGTTGCGGGCATCTTGCTGCTCTATCAGCGCCAAGGATTGGTGCGCTATAAGCGGAGTGTCAGCGTTACTGCCACGGTGCTACTGCTGCTGGTCGCGATTGGCTTGTTACGCCAAGCCGCCAGCGGTGAGATCACCTACTACGCCCTAGGCGATTGGCAAGCCCCGTTCGGCATCGTGTTAGTGCTGGATCGCCTCTCGGCGCTAATGCTGCTAATTACCGCCGTGTTGGCCGTTGGCGCAGTGGTGTTTGCCTGCGCCGGTGACGATGAGAAAGGCAGCAACTTCCACGGCCTTTTTCAGTGGCAACTGCTGGGCATTAACGGCGCATTTTTAACCGGTGACTTATTTAACCTGTTCGTTTTCTTTGAAGTGCTGCTGCTAGCTTCTTACGCCCTGCTACTTCACGGCGGCGGTAAAGCGCGCATTCAGGCCAGCGTCCACTATGTGGTGCTCAATCTGGCGGGCTCCTCGCTGTTTCTGATTGCGGTGGGGATTCTGTATGGCGCTACAGGCACGCTCAATATGGCCGATATGGCGATTCGGGTAGCCGAACTACCCGCAGAGCGTGACGGCTTAGTGAGCGCTGGGGCACTCATGCTGCTGGTGGTGTTTGGGTTAAAAGCCGCCATTCTGCCGCTCTACTTCTGGCTACCCAAAGCTTACGCCTCAGCCCCCGCGCCTGTAGCGGCGCTGTTTGCCATCATGACCAAAGTGGGTATCTACGCCATTCTGCGCGTCTACTCGCTTATTTTTGGCGACAGCGCTGGCGGTTTGGAAGCGCTGGAACAGCCTTGGGTTTGGTGGCTATCGCTCGCTACCCTGGCTGCCGCAGGCGTTGGGGTAATGGCCGCACGGGACTTAAGACTGCTGGTTGCTTATTTGGTGTTGGTGTCAGTGGGCACGCTGCTGGCGGGTATCGGTATGCGCTCGCCCCAGGCGGTCTCTGCGCTACTCTATTACCTGATCCACACGACGTTGATTACCGGTGGTCTGTTCTTGCTAGCGGAAATGATTGGCCTCCAGCGCGGCAAAGCGGGTACTCGCATAGTCAAGGGCCGCCCTATGGTGCAGGGCGCATCACTTGCCATGCTGTTTTTTGTCGGCGCTATCGCCGTCGCAGGCGTCCCACCGTTCTCCGGCGCTTTCGGCAAAGCGTTGATGCTCAATGCCGCCGAAGGTACCCAGCGACTATGGCTATGGCCATTGCTGCTGCTAACCAGTTTAGCCTCGCTGATCGCCCTTTCCCGGGCAGGCTCTACGCTGTTTTGGCGTAGCCAACGGGGCACCAGCAGTGGTACGCCACTCTCCCGTTACCAATGGTTTGGGGTTATTTGGCTACTGAGTGCAGCCCCTCTGTTAGTCGCCCTGGCCGGGCCAGTTAGCAGCTACACTCAAGCCACAGCTGAGCAATTAGCCAACCCTCAGGTGCTGATTCGCACGCTACTACCCAATGCTGCTGGAGATGCCCCATGATCGCCCCGCGTTCCTGGCTACCCACGCCTGTTTTGTCCCTTTTATTGCTCATCGTTTGGCTGCTGCTGGTACGCAGTTACGCCTTTGGCCAATTCGTGTTGGGCGGCTCCTTAGCCATTTTGATCCCTCTGCTGACCCACCGCTTTTGGGATGCGCGACCACTTATAAGCAAACCTTTCGCGCTGTTACGGTTTATTTTCCGGGTGCTGGGCGACATTATCACCGCCAACTTTGAAGTGGCTTACTTGATCGCCAATCCATGGCGCAAGCTTAAGCCTCACTTTATTGAATACCCGCTCATGCTCGAAGAGCGCTTCACCATCACGTTGCTGGCCAGCACGATCAGCCTGACACCGGGCACCGTATCGGCCAATCTGCGTATGGATGGTAAGTCGCTGTTGATTCACGCCTTAAACGTGGACGATGAGGAGGCGCTGATTAACCAGATTCGTGAGCGCTACGAACGCCCGCTCAAGGAGATTTACGAATGCTGAGCATTGCGCTTTATATCACTTTAGCCCTGGTGGTGATGGCACTGTTGATGAATCTCTACCGGCTTACCATCGGTCCCAGCCTGCCCGATCGGGTACTCGCCCTGGACACGATGTACGTCAACTCGATTGCGCTGATTGTGTTGTTGGGGCTGTGGCTGAACAGCAAAACCTATTTCGAGTCGGCGCTGCTGATCGCGATGCTAGGTTTCATCAGCACCGTCGCGGTATGCAAATATATTCTGCGTGGAGACATCATCGAATGATTAACATGAGCTATCGAATGATGAATATGAGTCAGGGGGAGCTATGTCAGTAATCATTGAAGCGCTTATTTCACTGCTGCTGATCGCTGGCGGGATCTTTGTGTTTATTGGCTCACTGGGAATGGCCCACCTGCGCGATTTCTATATGCGCCTGCATGGCCCTACTAAGGCCACTACCTTGGGTATCGGCTGCATGCTTATCGCTTCGATGCTGTATTTCTGGAGCGTTGACGGTAAACCGGATGCTCAAGAACTGCTGATTACGCTCTTCCTGTTTATTACCGCTCCGGTGAGCGCGCATCTGCTAGCCAAATCGGGCCTGCACCTGCGCTTAAAGCACGCCGATAAAACCCTGGGTAAACCGGTGGAGCTGAGATCTGAAGAAGTAGGCGATAAGCCTGTTCCGCACCCGGATAAAGGCCATGGCTGAAGGCGAAGCAACCTCGCTTTTGTCATTGCGAGCGAAGCGCGTCAATCCCGCATCTGTCATTGCGAGCGAAGCGCGGCAATCCTGCATCTGTCATTGCGAGCGAAGCGCGGCAATCTTGTGTTGAACTGCGTCTCCGCAGGTTGAGATTGCCGCGTCGCAAGCTCCTCGCAACGACACTTTTCGCGACTGTGCCACAGCAGGTTTTACGGGGTTAAATCCCGCTGGTGATAGCCCAGCAGATAGAGCACGCCATCAAGGCCCGAAGTGGAAATCGCCTGGCGCGCCTGAGCACGTACCAGAGGCTTGGCCCGAAAAGCGATTCCCATGCCCGCCTTGGCGAGCATTTTTAGATCGTTAGCACCGTCGCCTACCGCAATCGTTTGTTCCGAGGTAAACCCTTCTCGTAATGCAATGGACTCTAATAGTTCGGCTTTGCGCTCGGCATCGACGATCGGTTCACTTACTTCGCCGGTCACCTTGCCATTTTCGATGACCAGTTCATTGGCATGGATCTCGTCAAAGCCAAGCTTCTCCTGCAAGTGGCGAGCAAAGTAGGTGAAGCCGCCGGAGAGGATAGCGGTACGAAATCCTAGCCTTTTCAGGTTAACCATCAAGCGCTCTACGCCTTCCATCAGTGGCAGCTCTTCCGCGATCTCTGCCAGTACGGACTCATCCAAACCGGCCAGTTTGCTCATGCGCTCACGAAAGCTCGCCTTGAAATCCAACTCGCCGCGCATGGCACGTTCAGTGACTTCTGCGACTTCATCACCCACGCCATGGCGGCGGGCCAGTTCGTCAATCACTTCAGCTTTGATCAGCGTTGAGTCCATATCGAAACACACCAAACGAGGCTGAACATGATCACGGGTATCCACTTGGATAACAATATCGGCACTCAGCGTTTCGCTCAGTACCAGTGCGGCATTGCGGACAGCTGCAATATCCACCTCACCTACCAGACGATGCTCAATACAGTCGATGTACTTGCTCTGCTGTAACGAGTTTTGCTGTAACGAGACGTCGGCAAGTCGCTGGGTGGTTCTTTTCTGCAGGCCAAATTGCACGATCAGTGCGTCTA
This sequence comes from Halomonas sp. QHL1, assembly GCF_001882345.1. Classification (GTDB taxonomy): domain Bacteria; phylum Pseudomonadota; class Gammaproteobacteria; order Pseudomonadales; family Halomonadaceae; genus Vreelandella. Next base: position 157,542 of record NZ_MINL01000001.1, on the reverse strand, counting down.
CCTGGGATTGGATATCCGCGGATAAACGCGCCGCTAATACGGTTAGGATCAAATCACCGCGTGCCATTACTTATTCCCCTGCCTCTAGTCGATCTACTTTCTGGAAGCCGCGGGGCAACTTGCTGCCGCGGCGGCCGCGCTCGCCGCGATAATAAGCTAAATCGTCAGCTTTTAAGGTTAGCTTGCGCTTACCGGCATGAATCATCAGTGCGTCATTGACGGCTAGCACCACAATGCCAGTGACAAACTCCTCCCGGCGGGCGGCTCGTGGGCCAGGGATATCGAGCATCTTATTGCCTTTACCTTTGGACATTTCCGGTAGTTGATCCAAGGGGAACAGCAACAGCCGACCTTCGTTTGAAACCGAGGCAACCCACAGCTCGTCGCCCTCTGGCACGTCAACCGGCGCCATCACATTGCAGCCTTTGGGCAGGCTAAGTACCGCTTTACCGGCTTTGTTTTTACCGGTGAGCGTATCCAGTCGCGCCACAAAGCCATAACCACCGTCTGTGGCAAGCACAAAGCGTCGCTCCTGTGGCGCAAACATTAGCCCCGCCATTTTCGCTCCGGCGGCAACGTTAGCACGCCCGGTGACCGGCTCACCCTGGCCCCGCGCACTGGGTAGGTTATGCGCAGACAGCGTATAGGCGCGACCGGTGTCATCCAGTAGCACCAGCGGCTGATTGGTTTTACCTTTCGCCGCCAGTTGGAAGCTATCTCCGGCCTTATAGGAGAGCCCCTCAGGGTCGATATCGTGCCCTTTCGCCGCGCGAATCCAACCTTTATCCGAGAGCACCACGGTAATGGGGTCAGCACCCAGCAGCTCTACTTCAGACAGCGCCTTGGACTCTTCGCGCTCGACCAGCGGTGAGCGGCGTTCGTCGCCGTGCTCTTTACCCGCCGCGCGGATCTCTTTTTCAATCAGCGTAGTGAGCTTGGCTTCGCTGCCCAGCAGGCCCTGTAAATATTTGCGCTCTTTTTCCAGCTCATCCTGCTCGCCGCGAATTTTCATCTCTTCGAGTTTGGCAAGATGACGCAGGCGCAGCTCTAAAATGGCTTCCGCTTGGCGCTCCGAGAGGCTAAACGTCGCGATTAGCGAGGCTTTAGGGTCGTCCTCTTCACGAATGATGCGGATCACTTCGTCCAGATCGAGGTAGGCGATCAGCAGGCCTTCCAAGATATGCAGGCGATCCTCAACTTTACCTAGGCGGTGTTCTAAACGGCGGCGTACCGTGCTGCGCCGGAACTGCAGCCATTCGCCCAGCATTTCTGGCAGCGGCATCACCCGTGGGCGGCCGTCCAGACCGATCACGTTCATGTTCACCCGCACGTTCTTTTCCAAGTCGGTGGTGGCGAACAGGTGCGCCATCAACGACTCGACGTCAATGCGGTTGGAGCGCGGCTCAATCACTAAACGGGTTGGCTCTTCGTGAGTCGACTCATCGCGCAGGTCGGCCACCATGGGTAGCTTTTTGGCCTGCATTTGCGCGGCAATCTGCTCAAGCACCTTGGCACCACTCACCTGGTACGGCACCGAAGTGATCACGATATTGGCCTCTTCGCGCTCATAGCGAGCGCGCAGCTTGACCGAGCCACGCCCAGATTCGTAGAGCTTACGCAGGTCCGCAGGCGGGGTAATAATTTCCGCATCGGTAGGAAAATCCGGCGCAGGCACGAATTCCATTAAATCGGCAGTAGTCGCCTTGGGATTGCGCAGCAAATGGCATGTTGCTTCGACGACTTCCGACACATTATGCGGCGGAATATCGGTCGCCATGCCAACCGCAATCCCGGTACCGCCATTAAGCAGTACATGGGGTAACTTGGCCGGCAGTACCAGCGGCTCCTGCATGGTGCCGTCGAAGTTAGGCGCCCAATCGACGGTACCTTGGCCTAGCTCGCCGAGCAGTACTTCAGCAAATTTGGAAAGCTTGGCTTCGGTATAGCGCATGGCAGCGAAGGATTTGGGGTCATCGGGGCTACCCCAGTTGCCTTGGCCGTCTACCAGCGGGTAGCGGTAGCTGAAAGGCTGCGCCATGAGCACCATGGCTTCGTAGCAGGCGCTGTCGCCATGGGGGTGAAATTTACCCAGTACATCACCGACGGTACGCGCCGACTTTTTGTACTTGGCGTTGGCATGCAGCGCCAGCTCGCGCATGGCGTAAATGATTCGCCGCTGCACGGGTTTCATGCCATCGCCGATATTGGGCAAGGCGCGGTCGAGAATGACGTACATCGAGTAGTCGAGGTACGCTTTTTCGGTGTAGTCGCGCAGGGAGAGACGTTCGACGTCGCCCTCCGCTACTTGAATATCCATGGTCATCGGGGGTTATACCTCAATGTCTGCGAGGTTGCCGTAATCTTCCAGCCACTTTTTGCGGTCACCGGCGCGTTTTTTGGCCAGCAGCATGTCCATCATTTCCATGGTGCCGTCACCCTCCGTCAGAGTGAGCTGCACCAGGCGCCGGGTTTCCGTCGACATGGTGGTTTCACGCAGCTGTAGCGGGCTCATTTCACCCAGGCCTTTAAAGCGCTGAACGTTAGGCGTGCCGCGCTTGTTGGCCAATTGCTTGAGAATCGCGGCCTTTTCGCTCTCATCCAGGGCGTAGTGCACTTCTTTGCCCAGATCGATGCGGTAAAGCGGTGGCATCGCTACATAGACATGCCCTGCGTCGACCAAGCTCGGAAAATGGCGCACAAACAGCGCGCACAGCAGCGTAGCGATGTGCAGGCCATCGGAGTCGGCGTCGGCGAGAATACAGATTTTGTGGTAACGCAGTTTTTCTAAATCGGCGCTGCCAGGGTCGGCGCCAATGGCGACCGCGATATCGTGCACCTCTTGGGAGCCGTAGATATCGTGGGTCTCCACCTCCCAGGTATTCAGAATTTTACCGCGTAGCGGCAGAATCGCCTGGGTTTCGCGGTTGCGCGCCTGCTTGGCACTGCCGCCTGCCGAGTCCCCTTCGACCAAAAACAGCTCGCTCTGGGCGGGGTCTTGACCGGAGCAATCTGCCAGCTTACCGGGTAGTGCCGGGCCGGAAGTGACCTTTTTACGGGCCACTTTTTTGGCTTTTTTCTGGCGATTTTGCGCCGCGCTGATCACCAGCTCGGCGATCGCTTCGGCTTGATCCACGTGGTGGTTCAGCCATAGCGAGAAAGCGTCTTTAACAACGCCGGAAACAAAGCCGGCAATCGTACGTGATGACAGCCGCTCTTTAGTTTGCCCGGCAAACTGCGGGTCGAGCATTTTTACCGAGAGCACAAAGGAGGTGCGCTCCCAAAGATCATCGGCGGTGAGCTTAATTCCCCGGGGCAACAGGCTGCGGTATTCACAGAACTCGCGCAGCGCGTCCAGCAACCCGGAACGAAAGCCGTTCACGTGGGTGCCGCCCTGCGGCGTGGGAATCAGGTTAACGTAGCTTTCCAGCAGTGCTTCGCCACCTTCGGGTAGCCACTGGATCGCCCAATCCACGCCGTGCTCATCGTCATTGAAGTGGCCGATAAAAGGCTCCGCCGGCAGCACTTCGTAGCCGTCAGTGGCTTCGACCAGATAATCGCGCAGGCCATCGGCGAACTCCCACTCGGTCGAGGTACCGTCAGGTTCTACCAGCGTGACTTTCAAGCCGGGGCATAGCACCGCTTTGGCACGTAGCAGGTGTTTAAGCCGCGTTAGCGCTAACTTAGGGCTATCGAAGTAGCTCTCATCGGGCCAGAAACGCACCAAAGTACCGCTTGCCCGCTTGGGGGCTTTGCCAATCTCATGCAGCTCTTCGACTTTCTCGCCAAACTCAAAGGCCATGGCATGACGCGCGCCGTCGCGGGTGACTTCTACATCTAACCGACGCGACAGCGCGTTAACCACCGACACCCCCACCCCGTGTAGGCCGCCTGAGAAGCGGTAGCTAGTAGAGGAGAATTTGCCACCCGAGTGCAATTTGGTAAATATCAGTTCAACGCCTGAAACACCATGCTCAGGATGCAGATCAATCGGCATACCCCGGCCGTTATCCTGCACTTCAATCCCACCGTCGCTATGCAGCACGACGTTGATCATGGTGGCGTGGCCCGCTAGCGCTTCATCGACGCTGTTATCTATGACTTCCTGGGCTAAGTGGTTGGGGCGTGTGGTGTCGGTATACATACCGGGACGCTTACGTACCGGCTCGAGGCCCGACAGGACTTCGATGGAACTCGCGCCGTACTGAGAGGCATCAAACTGGGTCATGTAACGTCGGTTCCTGAAAAATAGTTCTGGCAGCCTCGCTGGGCGTTTAGTCAGTTGTTAGAAACAGTTGTTAAAAAAGGGATCGGCAGCTTACTAAAGGGACATAGGATAGCGGAAAACCAAAAAGCTGTATATCTAGCCATGCTTCATGCTTATTGCCAGGGGCGCCGGGGATAGGTCGTAGAGGAGGTCATTTGCCATGGCCGGAAAAAATGATCCCTTCAATTCCGGCATTTCCACCATCCATGGCGGTCAGATGGCAAATGTAGCGCCCAAGGACGGGTTCACAGCGCCTCCTCGTAGACCTGTCGCTGGGTTAGCCCCGGTTCGCTATCTGCTTAATTCACTCATGTTCAGCCGCCCAAAATGCTTCTATCAATCCACGGCTGGAAGCATCCATCCGCGCTAGATCGCCCTCATGGTCGATAATCTTTTGGGTATCGGTGGCAATCTGTTTGCCCAACTCAACTCCCCACTGGTCGAACGGGTTAATATCCCAAATCACCGCTTGAACAAACACCTTGTGCTCGTAAAGCGCGATGAGCGAACCGAGGGTAGCGGGCGTAAGCTGGTCAAGTAGCACCGTCGTTGAAGGCTGATTGCCACGGTAACGCTTGTGCTCTGGCCTCGGGCCGTCATCTTCTAAAGCGTCGTCGCCAAGCATAAGAACGCGGGACTGAGCGAAGCAGTTAGCCAGTGCCAGGCGGTGCTGGGTTTTTAGGTGGCGTCGGGTATCCGGATCTTCCACCTCGTCGTAACGTTTAAGCGGCGCGATAAAATCACACACCACCGGCTGAGTGCCTTGGTGTAGCAATTGGTAAAACGCGTGCTGGGCGTTGGGGCCAAGTTGGCCCCAGAGCACCGGGCAAGTCGAGTAGTTGACCGGTTGACCTTGGCGGGTGACCGACTTGCCGTTGGATTCCATCTCAAGCTGTTCAAGGTAAGCGGCGAAATACTCCAAACGGCCATCGTAGGGCAAAATGGAGTGCGCGCGGATATCTAGAAAATTGACGTTCCAAATCCCCGCCAACGCCAGTAGCACAGGCAGGTTTTCTGCCATATCTGCCTCAGCGAAATGGCGATCCATGGAGTGGGCACCGGCTAAAAACTCGCGGAAATTCGCCATCCCGACCACCAGTGCAATGGGTAAGCCAATGGTGCCCCATAGCGAGTAGCGCCCACCAACCCACTCCCAAAAGGTTAACTGATGATCCTCCGCAATGCCCCACTCGGTCATTTTCTCGGGGCTCGCCGAAACACCAATAAAGTGCTGTCGCACCACTAGCTCAGCGCTAATCGGTGTCGCGCCATGCTGGGTTAAGCGGCCCAATAGCCACTCACGCGCAGTGTTAGCGTTGGAGAGTGTATCAATAGTGGTAAACGACTTGGACGACAGTACAAAGATCGTGGTTTCAGGATTCAACCGGCTTAGATAATCCGCTAACTGCGAGCCATCCATAGTGGAAGCAAAATGCACCTCAACCGGATGAATATCTTTAGGTCGAAAATCTGCTAACGCATGGGTGACCATTAACGGCCCCAGATCTGAACCGCCGACACCTAAATTAACCACATGTCGAATCGGCTTGCCGGTGGCTCCGCGCCACTGCCCTGCGTGCAGCCGGCTGACCAAACGCTCCATTTGGCTAAGGCTTTCGTGCACGGCGGCGACGATATCTTCACCCTCAACCTCAAGCGTTGCATCGGCGGGCAAACGCAACGCCGTGTGTAACGCCGGGCGGTTCTCGCTGACGTTCACTCGCTTGCCATTTAGCAGCGCCTCAATGGCAGAGGGCACCCCGGCTTCGCTGGCCAGTGTAAACAGATGCTCAAGCGTATCGTCATCCCAGCGCTGCTTGGAGAGATCCAGCGTCAAGCCCGCCACCTGGCGAGTAAAGCTTTCCCAACGGGAGGGCTCGGTGCCAAATAGCGTTTTCAAGTGAACGTGCTGCAGTGTTTCAGCATGATGCTTTAACGTCTGCCACGCAGGTAGCGTATCGGGGGTAGCGCTTGATGCTGAGGCCATGAGGCTTCTCCAGTGGCGTCGATCCTTGCAGCGGGGCTTTTTAAGCCGGTTAATAAACTTAAACAGGGCTGTTCTAAGCGAGTCTGCTCTAGACAGGCCTGTTCTAGTCAATTAAGGGCGCGTAAACTAGCACGCCTTTTCCATGATCCCGGCTTGCCCATGAGTAATGCATCTTACCGTGACGCTATCTTTTCGACACCCCTTGACCGAGTAGCGCGGTTCTCTTTCGATGAAAAGGTTGTCGCGTGCTTTCCTGACATGATCCGTCGATCGGTGCCCGGCTACGGACAGATTCTTGGCATGTTGAGCTTAATTGCCCAACGCCATTTGCGTCACGGCGCCCATGTATATGACTTAGGCTGTTCACTGGGTGCCTCCGGTCTTGCTCTGGCAGGGGCGCTGGCGCCAGACGCCTTTCGCTACACGGGCGTTGACCTCTCCCCCGCCATGGTGGCGCAGGCAAGGCAAACCTTTGCTGACGAGTGCCCAGCGTACGCTATGCAGATAGAAGAAGCCGACATTCGTACCCTAGAGTATGCGCCTTCGGGCATGATCATTCTTAATTTCACCCTACAGTTTCTGCCCGCCGCCGACCGCGATGCGCTACTGGCGCGGCTTTATGCAGCGCTGGAACCCGGCGGTGTACTGATCCTCTCTGAAAAAACCGTCGATGCCGACGAACGCGACAACGCTTGGCGGGTTGAGCGCTACCACGATTTTAAGCGCGCCAATGGCTACAGCGATTTAGAGATTAGCCAGAAACGTACCGCTCTTGAGAATGTGCTGGTGCCCGACACGTTGGACGCACTGCACGGGCGTCTAAAGCAGGCAGGCTTCCCCCGTTCGATGACCTGGTTTCAGTATTTAAATTTCGCTTCCATCATTGCCTTTAAGGAGGGGTGAGGTGCCACTACCCGACGACCACCGCGCCCTCTATCAAGCATTTCTGGATCAAGCCGTTCTTGACTCATCGCTCGCTGCTTGGCTGGCAAAGCTTCCCGAGCAGCTAGCCCATGGGCTTGACCGTAACCGCCACGGTGACCTATCTGCGTGGGAAAAAGCCGTCGCCAAACTGCCCGTGCTACCCGCTGATCGGCGCGTGGATTTAAACAGCGACACCGTCACTGTTGATCTCGACCTTAGCGATAGCCAGCAGCGCCAGTGCTTTAACCTGCTAAGAAAGCTCTCCCCCTGGCGTAAAGGTCCCTTTCAACTGGGTGGCATTGATATTGATACCGAATGGCGCTCGGACTGGAAATGGCAGAGAGTGGCGCCACACCTAGCGCCGCTAAAATATCGTAAGGTGCTCGACGTGGGCGGCGGCAGTGGTTACCACGCTTGGCGGATGGCCGGAGCGGGGGCTGCTTTTGTGCTGGTGATCGACCCTTCGCCGCGCTTCTACTGGCAGTTTCAGGCGGTACGACACTTCGTCGGCGATGCCGATGGAGGTAGAACACAGTTTTTACCGGTGGGTATAGAAGATGTACCGGAGAACCTGGGCTTTTTCGATACGGTATTTTCCATGGGCGTGCTCTACCATCGCCCTGCCCCATTGGAACACCTTCAGCAGCTAAAAGCAGCGTTAGCGCCGGGTGGCGAGCTGGTACTGGAAACACTGGTGGTGGAAGGTGATGAACAGACCGTATTTGTGCCCGGCGAACGTTACGCCGCCATGCCCAACGTCTACTTCCTGCCCTCTTCCAAAGCGCTATGCCACTGGCTAGAACGCTGCGGCTTTACCAACGTGCGGGTGGTGGATGAGGCAGTCACCACGCTTGACGAGCAGCGTTCTACGGAGTGGATGGCCTACCAATCGCTGGCCGATTTCCTTGACCCCGAAGACCGTACCCGCACCATCGAAGGCTACCCCGCACCACGGCGTGCGGTCATCATTGCAAATAAACCGGGTTGATCTCTTTTACCTTGAACAGCCGCCAAACCAATCAGGCCTCAAGGGATGTGGGGCTTGCCATCACCACAGGAGAGAACATATGACCATGCCCGATAGTGTCGTTCCAGTGCGCAGCGAACTGGATGCTAGTCAAGGGCCGGTAGTGGTGGAGTTTGGCACAAACTGGTGTGGCTACTGCAAGGTCGCGCAGCCATTGATCAGGGAGATGATTGTTCAGACACCCGGGGTACGCCATGTCCGTGTCGAGGATGGCAAGTCCAAGCGGCTGGGGCGGTCATATCAGGTCAAGCTCTGGCCAACGCTGATCTTTTTGAAGAACGGCCGGGAACAGGCGCGCTGCGTGCGTCCCGAGACGCGCCAGGCGCTGGAAGCCGCGCTTGAGCGTATTCTATAAGGAATGAAGCGTGGTGTGGCACACTCAACCACCATGTTCAAAAAAGGAAAGGACGCCATGTCAGATAACGCAGCGCCGCTCTGGGAGCACAGACTGAACGATTTTCGTGACACCGTGGCCCGCGAGCCGATGCCCGGCTGCGGCGCCGTGGCCGTGGTCAGTGCCAATCTGGGCCTGGCGCTCGTGCTCAAGGGGTTGCATCTGAGCCAGCACCATGACGCCACGGCGCCGCACCAGGCGTTGATCAATGAAGGGGCATCGCTCACGCAGCGCCTGTCGCCGCTGGCCCAGGCGGATGTGACCGCCTTTGAGGCGTTCATGGCTGCCCTCGGCCGCGATGAGGAGGACGAAGGGCGTATTGAGGCCATTCATACGGCGGCCGATACAGCCGTCGAGGTACCGCTGAAAACGGCGCAGCTATGTGATGCGGCGCTGGCACTGGCGCAGCAGGCAGGGGAACACATCGAACAACAGTTTGTCAGCGACGCGCTCGCCGGGGCACGGTTGATTCACGCCGCGCTGCACAGCGTGCTGCTCAACGTGGATGTCAATGCCGGACAGCTCGGCAGTGACGCCGCCCGTGACAGTGCCAGACATACCCGCGATGGGCTTGCGCAGCGCGCCGATGCACTTCTGGCGGCCATCACCGACAGCGCCGCCGAACGCGGCGCCCGGGCCAGGGACTGAATCAGCGTCACGGAGGAGTGAGGGATAGCGCTCTCTACCTTCGCAAAATCACTAGCCAACGGCCCAGGTTCATCACGCTGGCAAGCGAGGCGGCCACGTAGGTAAAAGCGCAGGCGGTAAGGACATGACGGGCGCCAGGCATATCGTAAGGTGGCACGTACTCTTTTAACAGCGGCAGCGCTCGGTTGAAGCTGGCATCAAACTCTACCGGCAAAGTCACCAAATGTACCAACGCCGCGGTGCCAAAGCTGATCACCGCCATGGCAATCACTATCGCTAGGCCACCGGGCAAGCGCGTCAATAGAAAGAGAAAAGGTGCAGCCATCATCAGCAGAGCGCCGAGTTTTTCGGCTTTTTGGGCGACGCCGACTAAGCGGCTACGCGCCAGTAGCGGCGCGTAGCCTTGGTGATGCTGAATAGCGTGTCCTACTTCATGGGCAGCCACAGTGACGGCCGTTAGCGAACGGCCATCGTAATTATCCGGGGAAAGGCGCACACAGCGCGTTTCAGGGTCGTAATGGTCACCGAATTCAGTACGCTCAACGCTCGCGCCCTCAATGCCCAATCGACGCAGTAAGTGATCGGCAAGCTCTGCCCCTGTGCCGGGATAATCGTCACGGCCACGTGTATAGCGCTTGAGTACCCATTTAGCCCAAACATTGGGGAGCACAAAAATGGCCAACGCAATAATGATTAGCACTACAACCATGGCAGCCCCTATCTACATAAAACCGTCAGTAAACGATCGGCGGCAAACGACATTATTCTCAGCTTAGCTTTTTACCATGGGGGCTGACTTGGCAACAGCGTTATGCGGGAGTGCGGTTAAGTAGGATTGTTGCGATGTTCCTCTACCTCGCGCTGAACTGCCGCTAAGCCGTGGGCAGAGATATCGCCCTGGGCGTGGGCGTGTTCGGCGATCAGAACGCTATCCGCAGCGAGCACTAAATCACATTGGGTGCCGACCAGTTCATCGCGCAAACGTTGAATGGCCTGTTCGCGCTTGGGATTTTTATCCACTCGACGAATGTAAATCGCTTTAATCCGATCCGGGTAGGCTTTTACGATCTCGATATACACCTCGGGATCGTGCTGGCCGCTGTCCCCAATCAAAATACACGGCAGATCGTTGTAAAGGGTCAACATCCGATCGATCAGGTCGCGCTTATGTTCTTCTGCACGGCGCGGCCATGGGCGGCGCAAAGAGATGCCCCACTCACGTAAAAAAATAATTGGCCCGACAGGAATGCGGTTGATCTGAAAAAAGGTTTCGAGCATTTCATATATCGCCCAAGGGCCACGGGATACATACAAAATGGGCCGCTCGGCGCGTTCACTAACGCCGCGATGTAAAGCTTGATAAAGCGGCGCAACACCAGGAAAGGCGGTGCGGCGATGAGGTTTTTTAACAAATAAGCGGTAAAGCATTTTGAGCTTTTCCGCCACCCCGGTAAACATCACGGTGTCATCGATATCACTGATCACCAGCAAGTCGGCCTCTGGCGGCGGTACGTAAACCTCTACATGGGTACGTACCGGCGTCTGCCCTGAGCAGTGCACCATAATATCGGCGCGGTGCCAGGAGACATCAATGGGCAGGGTGTGGCTAATCGGCAAATGCACATCGAAATAGCCATCGCGATCCGTACCGACGCAGAGCTGATTTTCGCCGATGTGAATTTCTACCTGCGCATCGGCCAGCCCACGGCGCAAAACTCGTCGGGCAACGTCTGCGGTATCGCGCAGCATGCCATGGCGAGGAATTGCGCGGCCTAAAGCGGCTTGGCGAAATACCCGACCCATGACAAATACTTCATGCTGAGAGCCATAGCCGCGGTAGGGATGAACCACCATCCCGCCGCGGCCACTGTCTCCTTTGATGGGTTTGGCAATAACGTGGACAAGCCTTTTGACAAAGCTTGCCCACTGACGCAATACGCTCATCAAGCGTGTTGACCGGAGTGACGCCCTTCTTGCAGCTCTTCAAGCAACTTGGCGTTAAACGCATCCAAGTCCTTCGGCGTACGACTGGTCACGAGTCCGCTGTCCACGACAACCGGCTCATCGACCCACTCCACGCCTGCATTGCGTAAATCTTGTGCGACGCTGGGTACCGAGGTCATGCGGCGGCCTTCAACCACACTCGCATTAATTAAAATCCACGGCGCGTGACAGATAGCCGCGACAGGCTTGCCTGTTTTGAAAAACGCTTTAACGAAGGTCAAGGCATCGTCGTTGGTGCGCAGTTCATCGGGGTTGAATAAGCCACCTGGCAGTACCAAGGCGTGGTAATCAGACTCACTGGCATCGGCAAGGGCTTTATCAGCTTCATATGTATCGCCCCAGTCGGTTTCTGCCCAGGCGCGAATTCCTTTACCGTCGGGGGTGACCACATGAACCTCAACGCCCTCTTTCTGTAAGGCGGCACGCGGTACGCTCAGCTCAGACTCTTCAAAACCATCTGCGGCTAAAATAGCGACACGTTTACCGTTTAGTGCTTGTTTCATCATGCTCTCCTTTTCGTGATGATAGGCGTTAACAACGCTTCACTAGTGTGGCGCATATTGGATCAGGGTCAAGCCCTCCTGCTGGTGACTCCTTATCGAATAGCACTAGGCGTTATGCACAATCCTTCCTGTCTCAGCGAGATTGTAACCACCTAGCTGTGTTGCCCGCTCGGCAAAACGCGCTTGATGCGCAAACGCCAGCAGCCGCTGTACTGAAGGCTCGAAATAGCTTCGCCGCTGCATAATTAAATCAAACGGCTCCTCGCAGAGTGGAATGAAACCCAGTTGCTGGCGATGGGCGGCGGCTTCCACGCCCAAGCCTACATCCGCCTCGCCCTGACCAATGCTGAGTGCCAAGTCATCTTCACTTAAGGAAGCGTGTGGCGCCCAGTTAAGCGCCGAGCTCTCTATTTCCGCTTGCTGTAGCAAACAGCTCAGCAGCCTTGCTGCTCCCGCGTCGGGTTGGCGATGCGCTACGCGGACATCGGCTCGCTTTAAATCACTCATCCCGCTGATCCTCAGCGGGTTGTCGGCTGGCAATAGCAGCCCCTGGCGACGCTTTGCCCAGTGCACTATCAACAGATCACGCATGCCGCTTAAACCGAGTGCGCCGGGTTCGTTGTAGCGCTGAGTGGAAGCATCCAGCAGATGAATACCCGCCAGCATCGCCTTGCCGTCGAGCAACCGCCGAACGCCGTCACCACTGCCTTGGCAGAGCATCGCCAAATCAGAGCCGCTTTCCCGAATAGCCCACTCAAGCAGCGGGTCCTGACTCCCCGCGACCACTAGCGGTACTGATAAACGCTGCGCCTGATCTCCTTCCAAGTAGTTCAACACCCATAGGTCTATTTGCTGACGGGGAAACAGCAGCTTTCCCGTGACCCGACTACAGGGGATCTGGCCTTGGCGCACCAAGTCATACACCTTGCGCTCTTTTAGGCGCAAGTAGTCGGCGACCTCTGCCGTGGTCAAGTAAGCATGTCGTTCAGACATCGAAAGGAAACCTCACTGGATAAATACAAACGGCAATTTCGTAGTTTAACTGCATATAACTGTATCTATTCCAGCACAGAGTGCATTAAGTCACTTTTCGATACATCATGCCAATTCTCATGCAGCCGTTTACCCACAACAGTTCACATATAAGATGATACCAACGCTCAATGCTGACCAGTGAAAACGCCTTTAGTACCGCCCTTACCCTGATCCTGAGTATGGATAGCGCATTAATCGCCATCGTGATGCTTTCGCTGCAGGTGTCGCTTATGGCGGTGATGATTGCCAGCCTGATAGCCCTGCCCTTAGGTGCCGCTCTGGCGCTATGGCGTTTTCCTGGACGTAACGTCGTTATTGTCGCCCTTAATGCGCTCATGGGCTTGCCGCCAGTGGTCGCAGGGCTTTGCGTCTACCTGCTGCTTTCACGCGCAGGCCCCCTAGGTGAATGGGGGCTGCTGTTCACCCCTACGGCCATGGTGATCGCTCAAGTGATTTTGGTACTACCGATCATCGCCGCCCTTACCCGCCAGCAGGTTGAAGCGCTTCACGGTGAGTATGCCGAGCAGTTGAACTCACTAGGGCTAACGCGCCTACGTATGATCCCCACCTTGCTTTGGGATGCGCGCTTCGGGCTGTTAACAGTAATCCTGGCGGGCTTTGGCCGCGCCAGCGCCGAGGTAGGCGCAGTTATGATTGTGGGTGGCAATATCGATGGTGTCACCCGCGTGATGACCACCAGCATTGTGCTGGAAACCAGCAAGGGCAACCTCCCCATGGCGCTAGGTTTAGGGATCATTCTGCTCGCCCTGGTCACCATGATTAACGCCATTGCCCATATGATCGGCGAAACGGCAAAAAGGCGGTTGGGATGAACGCACATCATACACCCCCCGTCGCCACTCTTGAGCTCGACAGCGTGGGCTTTATCCATCGCGGCCATACGCTGCTTAAGCCGACGTCGCTGCGCCTAGCAGGCTGCCAGCGTACGCTAATTATGGGCCCTAATGGTGCTGGCAAAAGCCTGTTAATGCGCTTGGCCCATGGCCTGTTAACGCCTACTAGCGGCTCTGTTCGCTGGCAAGGTGCCCAGCCAGCGCAAGCCATGGTTTTCCAGCACCCTGTGCTTCTGCGTCGCTCCGCGCTGGATAACCTGACCTATGTGTTAGCGATCAACAAAGCGGCACGACCAAAACTTAAAGCATTACCCCGAAAAGCTCAGGCGATGAGTGCCCTTGAGAAGTTTGGCTTAGCGCACCTCGCCAAACGGCCTGCGCGGGTGCTTTCCGGCGGTGAGCAGCAGCGCTTAGCGCTGGCGCGAGCATGGCTGCTCAATCCCCAAGTGCTGTTTTTAGATGAGCCTACCTCGGCGCTCGACCCCGCCGCGATCAAGGCCGTTGAAGATGCCGTACTGGAGTTTCATCACAGCGGCACGCGCATAGTGATGACCACTCACGACTTGCACCAAGCACGTCGCTTAGCCAACGACGTGGTGTTTTTGCATAACGGCGAATTACTTGAACACTCCCCTGCCAACGACTTCTTTAACGCCCCCACCTCACGCGAGGCGGAGGCGTTTATTCGGGGTGAGCTCGTCTGGTAGTTCTAGAGCACTAAAAAGGAGCAATAACATGAATAGGACCACCGCGTTTATAGCTGCAGGCGCCCTAGGGCTGACCTTCAGCGGTACGCTGATGGCGGCCGATGCTTACATTACCCTGGCCTCAACCACCTCTACCGAGAACTCTGGTTTGTTTGACGCCATCCTCCCCACATTCACTGAAGAAACGGGGATTGATGTGCGCGTGGTCGCCGTGGGCACCGGCCAGGCGTTTGAAATTGGCCGCCGTGGCGATGCGGATAGCCTGCTGGTTCACGACACCGCTGGTGAAGAGCTGTTTGTGGCCGATGGCTACGCCACTGAACGTATCAATGTGATGTACAACGACTTCGTAATTGTAGGCCCAGGCGATGACCCTGCGGGCATTAGCGATAGCGAAACCGTCATTGATGCCATGCAGCGCATTGCAGAGAGCAAGTCCCCCTTCGCCTCACGAGGCGATGACAGCGGCACCAATCGCGCCGAGCTACGTTTATGGGAAGACGCTGGGGTCACGCCACAGGGTGAGTGGTATCGCGAGCTAGGCAGCGGCATGGGGCCCACGCTAAACACCGCGGCAGGTATGGACGCCTATACGTTTACCGACCGCGCCACTTGGGTCGCCTTTGACAATCCGCAAGACTTAACCCTGCTGTTTGAAGGCGATGAGTCACTTTTTAATCAGTATGGCAGCCTACTGCTCTCGGCAAAGCGTCACCCGCACTTAAAGCATGATCTCGCCGCCCAGTGGCACGAGTGGCTGGTTTCTGAACAGGGGCAGCAAGCGATTGCGGATTTTGAGGTAGATGGCCAGCAGCTGTTTTTCCCTAACGCTGAGTAAATCTAATCACCTACCGTCATTGCGAGGAGCTTGCGACGAAGCAATCTCATTCCGGCGGTGGCACTAACTCTGAGATTGCCGCGCTGCGCTCATAATGACAAAAGCGAGATTGCCGCGTCGCTTCGCTCCTCGCAATGACATAAGGAAAGCTCCTCGCGCCGAGATGAGGCGGCACGTGACCAAAGTTTATGCCGGTTAGCGGTTAAATAAGCCGCTGATATCTTTCGCTTCCCAGTGAGGGAAATGCTTACGCACCAAGGCATTCAGATCGCGCTCAAATGCCGCCCAATCGGTGGTACTTGAAACACTGCCTGGAGCGCTTGCCGTGCCGCGGATCATACCGGCGCCTACGGTCACGTTGGTCAACCGATCAATGATGATAAAGCTGCCGGTGCCCGGGCTGGTGCGATAATCATCCACCGGAATAGCGGCGGTCAGTTCCACGTCACAGCGGGCAATCGCATTTAGACCCAGCGAGTGAGTGGCATGCTTCTCTAGGGTATTGACGTCTATCTGGTAATCAATTGCACTGACCTGACCGGAAAGATCGCGGGTTGCCAGTTTGAAATCGTAGAGCTTACCCGGCGTTAACGCCTCTTCCTGCATCCAGACAATATCGGCTTTAAAGGTGTTGGAGAGCGGCAGTTCGCTATCCGCTGCCACCAGCCAGTCGCCACGGGAGATATCGATCTCATCTTCCAGAGTCACAGTGATCGCCTGGCCTGGATAAGCTGCCGCAAGGTCTCCATCAAAGGTGACAACCCGTGCAACCCGCGAGGTTTTACCCGAGGGGAGTGCCTTAACGGCTTGACCTGGGCGTAATACACCCGCGGCTAAGGTGCCGCAATAACCGCGGAAGTCCAGGTTCGGACGATTCACGTACTGAACCGGCAAACGCAGATCGCTGAGGTTCTGATCGCGTGTAATCTCGACACTTTCCAACAGTTCAATCAGCGTTTGCCCCTGGTAGCCGTCGCTAAAGTACCAGGGCGTTTGTTCGCTACGGTTGACCACGTTGTCGCCATTCAGCGCCGACATCGGCACAAAGCGAATATCCGGCGCTTGCAGGTTAGTGGCAAAGGCGCGGTACTCATCGACTATCTCGTTAAAGCGCTGCTCGGAGAAGCCCACCAAATCCATCTTATTGACCGCAATCACCAGGTGCTGAATACCCAGCAGGTCGGCAATAAAGCTATGGCGGCGGGTCTGAGTCTGCACGCCGTAGCGGGCATCGATCAGGATAATCGCCAGGCTGGCGGTTGAAGCGCCCGTGGCCATATTGCGGGTGTACTGCTCGTGCCCAGGCGTATCGGCGATAATAAACTTGCGCTTATCGGTAGAGAAAAAGCGGTACGCCACATCAATGGTAATACCCTGCTCACGCTCTGACTGCAGGCCATCCACCAACAGCGCCAGATCAACCGTATCACCGGTGGTCCCGCTGGTTTTAGAGGCTTGCGTAATCGCCGCCAACTGATCTTCAAAGATCATTTTCGAGTCGTGAAGCAGACGGCCAATCAGCGTCGATTTACCGTCGTCGACGCTGCCGCAGGTAATAAAACGCAGCAGGTCTTTGTTTTCATGCTCGTGAAGGTACTGCTCAATATTGTCGGCGATTAAATTAGATTGGTGAGACATTTTAGAAGTACCCCTCGCGCTTTTTCTTCTCCATCGAACCCACCTGATCGCGATCGATAGCGCGGCCACTGCGCTCACTGGTTCGGGTTAGCAGCATCTCTTGAATAATTTCCGGAAGCGTCGCAGCTTCGGATTCCACCGCGCCGGTTAGGGGGTAGCAGCCAAGCGTTCTAAACCGCACCGACTTCATTTCCGGCACCTCGCCAGGCGCTAACGGCATGCGGTCGTCATCCACCATAACTTGCATACCGTCGCGCTCGACTATGGGCCGCTTGGCCGAGTAGTAGAGCGGCACGATAGGAATCGACTCTAAGTAGATGTACTGCCAGATATCCAGCTCGGTCCAGTTAGAAAGCGGGAACACGCGGATCGATTCGCCTTTATTGACCTTGGCGTTATATACGTTCCAAAGCTCAGGACGCTGGTTTTTAGGATCCCAACGGTGATACTTATCGCGGAACGAGTAGACGCGCTCTTTGGCACGCGAGGCTTCTTCATCACGACGAGCGCCACCAAAGGCCGCATCAAACCCATACTTATCCAGCGCCTGCTTGAGCGCCTGGGTTTTCATGATATCGGTGTATTTGGCGCTGCCGTGATCGAACGGGTTGATATTGGCTGCCCGACCCTCTTCGTTGGTGTGCACGATCAGCTCCATACCCGCCTCTTCAGCCATGCGGTTGCGGAACTCGATCATTTCGCGAAACTTCCACGTGGTGTCCACGTGCATCAGCGGGAATGGCGGTGTACCGGGGTAAAATGCTTTGCGCGCCAGATGCAGCATTACCGACGAGTCTTTACCAATGGAGTACATCATCACCGGGTTGGCGAACTCGGCGGCGACTTCACGAATAATATGGATAGACTCGGCTTCTAATTGCTTGAGGTGGGTCAAGCGCGCGGCATCAGGGGCATTAAAAGCCTCCTGCTGTGGCGCGGAAGAGCGTGTCGCTGAAGACCGCTCCTTTGCAGAAATAGTAGACAATTGGGTCATGGCCCCTTACCTCACAAGAACAAGCTCGTCACACAAGCTAAAATCAGAGTACGTTATAAATAAATGTACGTTCGAATGTGGGTAGGGTAACGCCGAGTTGATAATAACCCAAAAGAATTAATAACTATCTTTTTATTCCTTAATCACCTATCGAAGGCTAATAATGTGATAGGTCCATCAATCAATGCGCTCAATCCAGCTCTGCCACTCGCTTTCCTGGGTATCGCCCCTCGCCAAATCGATAATGCGATAGCCAGGGCGGGAAGCTTCATCGATGGCGAACTGCTCGGCACCGGGCAGAAACTGATCGGCCATCGCCGGACAGCCATAAACATCAATAGTCGCTTCGCCTATGCGGCGGTGCTCGGCGTAGGCTTGGTGCGCATGTCCAAATAGGATGATCTTGACGTACGGGTGTTGGCTAAGCAGTTCCCAAAACGCTTCGCGATCTTGTAGGCCAATAGCATCCATCCACACCGCGCCTACGTCAACTGGCGGGTGGTGCATGGCAATCAGCGTGGGGCGGTCGTCGTTCTCTAACTGTTCAGCGAGCTTAGCTAGCCGCTCGCTTCCCAACTCCCCAAAAGGTTTGCCCTCTACTTGGGTATTGAGCAGCAGTATGCGCCACGAACCCAAGTCCACTTGATCGACCATCGGACGCTCGGCAGCCATGAATTCGGGTTGATCGTGATTGCCCGGCAACCAGTACCAGGGGCAAGACAACTGCTCCAGCGCCTCCACCGCCAACTCATAGGAAGCAGCTGACTCGTCCTGGCTCACATCACCGGTAAACAGCACGATATCAGGCTTTTCGGCGACAACGGCACTCAACACCTGCTGAAACTGCCGCCAGGGTATGCCCGCCCGGGAACGCGCTTCGATATCCGCATAGAGATGGGCGTCGGTAATTTGAACCACACGCATTAGGGTATCTCCGGCACGTCAACCGTGTGACCGTGTGCAAGGCCGTGAGCCAGCCACTCGCCCAAGAAGCGGTTGAGTTGAAGCTTCTCATCCGGCTGATGCATCCGGGCATTGGGATAGCGGTAGCGGCCACTAAAGTGACGCTCGCGCTGAAAGTCGGTCACTTCCGCCATGCGCACATCGTGATAGAGGTGTACGCGCATACGCGGCCCTTCCAAAACGGTATCTAGCGGGCCAGTCTGAGACACATTCACCATGGTGGTATAAGGCGCCTGCTCTTGAATATAGAGATGCAGATCACCGAAATGCTGTTTATCGCCGCGCAGGGCAATATCACGACGCTGGCCGGCCTCCATATCGCCCACCAGGCGCACCAAACGTAAATAGTTGGCGCTGCACTCCCCTTGGAGCGATTTTAAATCGGTGACATAGGCCGTTCTCGCCATGTTCACTCCTCGTTGGTTTCGCTTTGCGTCAGCGCGCGCTGAGAAGCGGCACGCAGTGAGGCTCGCTGGCTATTAAGCCAATGTAAACCAATTAAACACATGGCGTTGTCGAGTCGCCCTTGCTCTAAGAGTTCCCAAGCGTTCGCAAAAGGCATGACGTGAACACGAATATCTTCATGCTCTTCATCTAGGCCATGAATCCCACCTAATCCATGGGTATCTACCAAACCACAAAATAGTGTCACTTGCTCGTTGCAGGCGCCAGGACTGGGATAATAAGTGTGAAGTTTGGTCAGTTGGGCCACTTTACAACCGGCCTCCTCCCACGCCTCGCGACGCGCCACATCTTCCAGCGATTCGTCTTTTTCGGCTAAACCAGCCACGAGTTCGAGCTTCCAGGGAGAGACGGCGTCATCAATGGCACCGGCACGAAACTGCTCAATGAGCACCAATGAGTCGCGCTCGGGGTCGTAGAGCAGTACACCCACCGCATCAAAGCGGTTATGTACTTCGCGACGCATCGATTCGCTCCAACCACCTTCAAATAGCCGGTGGCGAAGCTCTAAGGCTTCCAGGCGGAAAAACCCCTGGTGTAGCGTCTCCCGCTTAATCAGCTCAACATCATTGCGCTTTAAGTCTGGAACGCTAAGAGCCGTGTTTTTAAAAGGAGAGCGCTGAATAGAAGGATTCTGAACAGAATCGTGCTTGGAGTTGGACGCCATGGGGCACTCCCGGTGGTGATAATCGATCTATTATCAATGCTTGCCACCGGGAATGCCAATTCAGCGGGTGGATTACAGCTGATTAAGCAACGCCTCGGCATCACGGCGTAGCGCTTCATCGGAGACTTGTCGATTATCGCGAGCGGTGCCGTTAACCGCACGCTGGGCGTGCTCGCGAGCGGCCTGCTCATTGCCCTCTTCTTTCAAAAAGGCGGCATAGTAGTAGTTCACATCGATGCCGTCTGGGCGGATCTCCAAGGCACGCTGGAACATGCGTTCAGCGGTATCGCTATTGCCAAAACCGAGTGGTCGACCCGGAGCGCGATCATAAAGCGCACCGAGTGTGACGTAGGCGGAACCATTCAACCCCTGAGGATCTATTTCAATCGCCTTTTCTAACACGTCACGCGCATCACCTGCGGTTCCTAATGCGCCTAAACCGCCTCGCTCACGGGCATAAGAAGCCAGCACAATTCCCTGCCAAACCAGTACGTCAGCTTCATCGCTGTTCTGCTCGGCCAACTGCTCAGCTTCACCTGCCAACGCCTTTAACGTGCTCTCCCGCTCGTTGGTGGGGAGTTCCGTAACGGTATGCTCCCACCTGTTTTTAAGCGAGAAGAGCTCGCCTTCAAAGGCAGAAGCGGCTAGCGGAGACAGCATCATCGCGCTGCCAATAGCGGCGGCGATTGCTGAACGTGAAAAAGAGTTGCGTAAAAAAGAGTGCGTTCGCATACATGCTCCTAACATTATTGTTGTCCTGGTTAGACCTACCAATAGCGGGCCTCTCGCTCAATATAGCAAAAAATGTAACAAACGTTTGAATGATTCGCCAGTAGTATGTGCTTGGTATGCTTCGCGCAATTAACGTAAGGTAGATAGCTCGAAACACAATGGGGAATAGGTAATGAAAGGCCGCAACATGACCCGCTGGCGCGATCCAGCCAAAGATCCGCGTCAAGCCCCTAAGAGCAACCTGATTACCCCAGAAGGGGCGGCTCGCTTGCGCGCTATTTTGGATCACCTGTCGAGGGTTAAACGTCCCGCTATTTCTGAGAAGGTTGGCGAAGCGGCCGCCCAAGGCGACCGCAGTGAAAATGCCGATTACACCTATAACAAGAAAGAGTTAAACCGCGTTATTGCCCGGATTACTTACCTGACGAAACGCTTGGACGAACTGCAAATCGTTGACCGCCTGCCAGCCGATACCAGCAAGGTGTTTTTTGGCGCCTATGTAAGCCTGGAAGATGAAAATGGCGCTCAAGTGCATCTCAGGATCGTTGGCCACGATGAAATCGACACTAAAAAGCGCTGGATCAGTATCGATGCACCCATGGCCAAAGCGCTGCTCAGCAAACAGGTGGGGGATGAAGCCAAAGTGCTGACGCCTAACGGTGATACGTTTTATACCATCACCGCCATTGACTACACTGGCTGACCCCTGCGCGATTAACGCCGCCTAGCGCTGTGATTTAATCGCGCCGTAAACCTTGAAGCGACGATTATCCGCCAGGGTCTGAAAGTCCTGAAACGCCCGCTGCAAGTGATCTGGGTAGGGCAAAAAGCCATTTGCCACCAGGATTAATCGCCCGCCCGTATTGAGATGTTTCGGCGCTGCGCTGATTAAACGCTGACTGGGGCCATAGCTAATGTCGCGCTCTTTATGGAAAGGCGGGTTGCTAACAATACAGTCAAACTGCTCGCCTTCAAGCACGCTGTACACATCACTGCAAAGCACCCGCCCCTCTAGCCCATTCGCCGCTAAGGTGCGCTTACACGCCTCTACCGCAAAGGCACTGACGTCCACGGCGGTCACATGGTGGCCACGCTGGGCTAGCCAGGCGCTAATGATGCCGTCGCCACAGCCCATATCCAGAACCTTGAGTGGTTTTTTCGGCAAGCTATTCTCAATGCTCTCCAACAGTAACAACGTGCCTTCGTCGACTTTGCCGTGACCAAAAACACCCGGGTGACTGACCAGCGTTAATCCTGCTGTCTCGAATTGCTGCCACGCGCTATCGCTAGCCCCGTTCCCACTGACTAAGTCTAACGCAACGGTCTGGGTAGCAAACAGTGAGCAGCGCCGGGCGTTATCGCGTTTGTCCCAAGGCATGCCCAGCTCTTCCAGCATCTTGGGAACGCGTTTAATTCCGCCTTGATGCTCACCGACAATTTCAATGGGTGTCCCTTCGGGTAGCTGCTCGCATAACCACTTGAGCCACCAAATACCTAACTGATGTGCCTTCGGCCAGAACAGCACAATCTCTTTACCGAATGGCTCGCCCGCCGCTAAGTCAAAAGGCGTTCGGGCCTGCTTGCCTTTCGCCTGCCACTCACCCAGTACGTCAAAATCACCACTAATCACACCCGTCGATTGCTCAATAAGCCAGCTATCAACTGGCGGGCCAACGACCCACAGCGCTGTGTAGTTATCTTTTTGGCGCTCTAACAGCTGGCACGCTGGGGCTTGGGAACTCATTCAGGCGTCTCCGGTTTAGTAAGGGTGTACAGCAGGTAGCGGCCTAGCCGCCAGTGGGGGTCATGGCGACAGTACTGTTTTTCCAGCGCCAACAGCGTTTCAGCTTCTTCTGGCGTGGCAGGTGGTTGGCGCAAGTAATCTTGAAAGACGCGAATACCCGCGACTGCGTCTATCATTAAGCCGTTATCCGCACTCCACTGCTCAATCTCGGCGTGACTAACGGGCGAAATAGGCGTCAATCGCTGGCGCTTGCCCTTCCCCGCTAAGCGGTCGCTCAATGCCTTCTCAAGATTGCCTTTGACCGCGTTAGAAAAGCGCAGTGCATCGCGGTTAAACACCATCAAACTAAGTTGGCCACCCGGTGCTAATAAATTACTCAAGGTGGACAGCGCCGCTTGCGGGTCACCTAACCATTCCAACACTGCATGGCAGGTAATGAGAGGCCACGGGCCTGGAGCATGCTGCGTTAACAGTTGCAGTGGCGCCTGCAGATACGTAATGGCATCTTCCGGTAACGATTTAACGTCCCGGTGCCAGGTTTTTGCGTAGTTCAACATATCCGCTGAGGGCTCAGTCATCGATACGCAGTGCCCCCGTTCAGCGAACCATGCCGCCTGCTGGCCCAGGCCACCGCCCACGTCCAGCACTCGCTGCCCCTCTAGACTCAACATTTCAGGGAGCAGATAGTCGAGCATGGCTAGGCGCAGCTCACCCCGGGGCGCCTGATAGAGCGAACGGGAGAACTTCTCTGCCAAGCCGTCAAAATAGCGATCGCCAGCCTGGGTCAATTCATAGCTGTTCGATTGAGAATTGATTGATTGAGGGTTTGAGGGCATGCCGCGGGCATCGCTGTAAAAGGAAACGCGCAGTTTACCTGATTCTTGCTGCTCAACCGAATGGCATTCCTGCTCGCATCAAATATCAACAAAAATTATCAAATGACTACAAATGACACTTAAAATAAATATAAATAGGTTTGCAAATTGACGCAAAATAATAGCTAATCTACCCAGGATTAGACGTCCTTCCATGCCGGGAATGATCAATAAAATCAAAACAATACAGTCTAGTCAAACTTATATAAGCCATAACATTATAATAACGGTGGATTTGATATGATTATCGATACAGTTAGCCAAAATACCACTGGGCAAATAATAAGATCTTTGCTAAAAAAAGAGCATACTATTTCCATTTTTTCTAAAGAAGCGGCCTATGCCATTGAGGCGAAGGCTATTAAGATGGAATTGGACAGCGGTAAAATAACGTTAGCTATACACTACACGGGCAGCTCGCTTTCTCCTTATTTACAAAACGATACTATTTGCTTTGACATAGAAGCCTCCCACTCTACGCCGGGCATTGAAGAAGAAATCTATAATATTGAACAAGTACCTGCGCACGTCATTAAAATAGATGCCTGCACTTACCATTTAGAGTGCCAACTGCCTAGCTCTATCTTTTCCTCCGATAATCGAAGAGCTTTGCGTGTGCCTTTTATTCTCGGCATGCATGCTCGCGTGCACTTGGAAGTTTTTGCCCATGAACTCAACGTGGAAGGTAAAGTGCGCAACCTTTCAGTAGGCGGTTGCATGGTGTATGTCAGACTGGAAGATAGCATGGCTCTTACCGTTAATCAGGTGCTGCCAGAGGTAACACTCGAGTTTCCAAACGGAGAAGCGTTTAACACTCAAGGGCGTATTTGTCATATGCGCCCTTTTGGCAGCCACGACTATGCGGCTATCGGTATTGAGTTCATTAATATGACAGCCACGATGACCGAGACACTTTTCCATTATGTATCGGAATCTGAGTTCGAAGCTGCTTTTCGCTCGGGCGTACAGGATAGTTCCTCTCGAGCTAAATCACGGCTTTTTATAGCGGATGCGAAAGAGAAGAAAATGCAGCAAAAAGAAGAGCGTGATCAAACTAAAAACACCCAACGATCCCCACTGTTACGCGGTGTACTCGAAGTCGCTCACCAGCTTCAAGTCATGTTAATGTTTACCAAAAACAAAGACTTATTCCCAGAAGAGAGTCTCTATGAGTGTGTGGACAGCCTTCTTTACATGGTCAACCAAGACCGAAAGGGTCTTCAGTATGCGCTGGCTTTTTTGCATGATGAACCCGAGTGGGTTCGCCATGCCATACAAGTGAGTAGCCAGCTAGCAATGATCCTAATCAGTCGAGACCCCTACGCCTCACAGACACGGGAAGCGGTGGCAGGTGCCCTACTGCACACTATGGGTAAACCATTGCTAATTAGCGAACAGCTTCCCTCACTTAAAATTCGCATGTCTCCATCGCAAGCCGAGCTACTTAAAGAGCATGTTGTTGCACTGAACAACAGATTAACTACATTGGGCTGGACCGCCAGCCCAGCCTGCCATGATATTATCCTCAATGCCAACGAACGGCTTGATGGCAGCGGCTATCCAGAAGGAAAGCAGGCAACAGAGTTATCCGAACACGTTAGACTAATCAGCGTTATTAAAATAATCAATAAATTAACCCATGAGCGAAATGGTCAACAACCGCGGCAACCTCTTGATGCTTACCGCTGGGTTAACGACTGCCCGACTATTTATGAAAAGTCCTTGCTCGTAGAATACATTCAACACTTTGGTTTATACCCTATTGGTAGTTTAGCCAAATTCTCAAGCGGTTTTTTAGCATGGATAATGGATGTAGACGCAAAAGGAATGCCGTGTAAAGTCAATGTCATTAAAAATCTTTCCTTCAAGGATACGTCTATAGACACTGTTCTTGAAAATAGTGACTTTACTCAAATTGGGCGCCTTGAGGGTACGGTAAACCCCACCGATTACAATATCCATATGGTTAATCACGCTTAACGTGAACCATGGCTTTTGGCCCAACAAAAGCCCAAAATTGAGCTGTTCTAATTCCGCTAATTACAATGTAGCGGAAGACGCTTTAACGAAAGATACTACTTATTTAAGCACTCTATGCCCCCTACACCTCGTCGTTCCACCATTCTTGAAGTAGCCCGACTCGCTGGAGCCTCTAAAACCAGCGTGTCGCGCTATTTTGGCGAAGAGCGTGAGCGGCTCTCTCCCTCACTTCAGGCGCGTATCGCCCATGCTGCGCGCACCCTTGGCTACCAGCCAAATCAAATGGCACGCGGGCTAAAAGGTGGGCGCTCTAAATTGCTAGGCATGCTAGTCGCCGATATCCGCAATCCTTTTTCAGTGGCCATCACTCACGGAGTCGAACAAGCGTGTCGCCAATACGGCTACTCGCTGGTCGTGTGTAATACCGACAATGACCCGGAACAGGAGCGCCAGCATTTAGACCTACTGGGCGCCTATCAAGTAGAAGGTCTTGTGTTGAATGCGTCCGGTAACCCCGAACGCCAACTGCATACCTTTATCAGCCTGGGCACACCTATCGTGCTACTAGACCGCGAAGTCCACCATGTAGAGGCGGAAGTGGTTGGGCTCGATAATCACCTAGCGATTGATATGGCGCTAGAACACTTAGCCGATAAGGGTTACCAAGCTGTGCTGTATGTCAGCGAAGCTCCCGATCAGTCAAGCACGCGACAAAAACGTTTGTCACGTTTTAGCCACGCGGCTGAGCGGCATGGGCTGAAGTACGCAACGTCACTGCTCGCTAACTCAGATGGCACTGCAACGCTTCAAGCACTAAGCGACTTTTTAACTGCCCATCAACGGCATGCCTGCGCCGTCTTGTGTGGTAACGGCAATGCCACCCTCATAGTGACCCGCCTGTTTCAGCAGTTAGGCTTACAGCTTGGCAAGATAGGCTTGATGGGGATTGATGAGCTCGATTGGTGCGCCTTAGTACCTCCCGGCATTACCACGCTTGCTCAACCCACCGAAACAATTGGCAAAACGGCTGTTCAATGTTTGATGCATCACATTGCTCCCCACGCAGCATCAATGCCGACAGGGCTGAGTTTTGCACCTACCCTGATGGAACGAGGTTCTACCCAACGTTAATTTAATATGGCGTTGCTAAAAAATTGTCGCAAAAATGGTATCGTTCCCATTGGATGATAATAAACAACATAAAGAGATTATGACCATGCCCAACTCCTTCTCTAGCCCACCCAAAATTCTCACCTTCGGCGAAGCCATGGCCATGTTTGTGGCTGATACGCCGGGCGAGTTATCCGGCATTGAGCGTTTCCACCGCCGCTTGGCCGGTGCCGACAACAATGTTGCCATTGGCCTCTCAAGACTAAGCTTTCACGTGGGGTGGTTAAGCCGGGTGGGAACCGATAGCTTTGGGAGTTTTATTCAGGCGGCTTTAACAATGGAAGGTATAGACAACCGCTATATCCACGCCGATGCACACCACCCCACCGGACTACTCTTTAAAGAGCGCGCCCAGGACGGCGCCGACCCGCGAGTAGAATATTTCAGACGAGGCAGTGCTGCCAGCCATCTTACTATTGACGACGCCCAGAATGTCGACTTTCAGGCGCTTAACCACCTTCACGCGACGGGCATTACCCCGGCTTTATCTGAAAGCGCCTGCCAGCTTAGCCATCATTTGATGGAGCAGGCCCGCGCCCATGGCGCCAGTATTTCCTTTGACCCCAATTTACGTCCGTCACTTTGGCCCAGCGAAAACGTAATGCGGTCGACTCTCAATGAACTCGCCAGCCGCGCCGATTGGGTATTACCTGGGCTTTCAGAGGGCCAGCTGCTGACCGGGCAGAAGACGCCTTACGACGTAGCAGGCTACTATCTGGATCAAGGCGCCTCGGCAGTGATCATCAAACTGGGCCCGGAAGGTAGCTATTACCGTGGCAACCTGGACGGCCAGGAAGAGAGCTTTACGGTGGCCGGTTGCCACGTCGCTGAGGTGGTGGATACCGTAGGCGCAGGCGATGGCTTCGCCGTCGGTGTAATTAGCGCTCTGCTTGACGGAAGAACGGCGCGCCAAGCAGCCCAGCGCGGCAACCTCATTGGCGCTCAAGCCATCCAGGTGGTGGGTGACATGGAAGGACTGCCTAATCGCGAGCGACTACTAACGCTTGAAGCCGACCAACCCATTGGCTAATCGCCACGCACTTTTTTTAATAACAGGTTTTAAATAACAGGCTTTTCACCATGGAGATAACAATGAAAAAACGCTTAGTGATTCAAGGACGACTCAGCGACGCACAACAGGCTGAACTTAGCGATTTATTTGAAGTGGATGTGCTGCCGAAAACAACCGCGCTGGATGTCCCTGAAAACCGTGCTCTATTAGCGGATGTGCACGGCATTATCGGTTCTGGCTTGGCGATCACTCCTCAGTTACTGGACGCAGCGCCCAACCTGGAAGTCATCGCGACCGTCTCTGTTGGCTATGACAACATACCCGTTGATGAGCTCACCAAGCGTGGCATTATGCTGTGCAATACGCCTGATGTGCTTACCGAAACCACCGCCGATACCGGTTTTGCACTGATAATGGCCACAGCGCGTCGGGTAGTTGAATTAGCCGAGTGGGTCAAAGCGGATAAATGGCAAGCCAGCATTGGCCCGGCACTGTTTGGCAGCGATGTGCATGGCAAAACACTCGGCATGGTGGGGTTTGGACGCATTGGTCAAGCCGTTGCCAGGCGCGGAGCCCTGGGGTTTGGGATGCAGGTACTCTACTCCAACGCTTCGCCCAAGCCCGATTTAGAGAGTGAACTTGGCGCGCAGCGCCGCGAACTCAAAGAGCTGTTAGCCGAGGCCGATTTCGTCTGTGTCACTGTGCCGCTTAACGCTGAGACCGAGCATTTGATCGGTGCCCAAGAGTTTGCATTGATGAAGCCTTCAGGCATTTTTATCAATATCGCCCGCGGCAAAGTCGTCGATGAAAGCGCTTTAATACACGCCTTGGAAAACAGCGTTATTCAAGCAGCCGGGCTAGATGTATTTGAGCAGGAGCCACTACCCGCTGCGTCACCGCTGACAAAGATGCCCAATGTGGTCGCCCTACCCCATATCGGCTCTGCCACCCATGAAACCCGCAACGCCATGGCCCAACGGGCGGTAGATAATATCCGTTTAGCACTCCAGGGTGAGCGACCGATTAGCTTAGTCAACGAGGAAACACATCAATGAAACCCGCCACGCCTCTCTGCTTACTGTTCGACTGCGATGGCACCCTAGTAGATAGCGAAATACTGCTTGCTGAGGTGATGGGGGATATCCTTCCCGAGTTCGGCTTACCGTTTTCAGCACGACAGTATATGGATGAATTTCGTGGGGTACGTTTCCAGACGATCGTCCAAACGCTGGAAAACCGTTTTCAGGCGTTGGCAGAAGACGAATTTTCCCAGCTTGAAGCAGGCATGCGGGCGCGTATGGAAGCCCGCATGCGTGCCGAGCTTGTGGCAATACCGGGCATACCTGCGGCTCTTGACCACTTAAGCAGCCACCCCAAGGCCGTGGTATCTAATGGCCCCGAGCGCAAAATCCGCTGTGCGTTGGAAAGCACCGAACTAGGCCACCACTTTGCTAGCAGGCTGTTCAGCGCCTATACCCTCAACGTTTGGAAACCCGATCCAGAACTGTATCGTAAGGCGGCTGCCGCGATGGGTTACGCGCCACAAGAGTGTGTCGTAATTGATGATGCGGCGGTGGGTGTGGAAGCGGGGCTGGCGGCGGGCATGCACGTAATTCACCTCAATCACTTCCCCACCGAAGAAACCACCCCCGAAGGTGCCATTGGCATCCATCACGCCAATGAACTACCCGCCGCTATTGCCAAGTTGAGTGTATAACTGCAATTACCAGGGCCTATAGAAGTAGGTCCTGTTTAGTCAGCTACCAGTTGCCGCACAGCAAGTTCCACACCGCGCAGTTCGGCTAGCCCACGCATGCGCCCGTAAAGCGGGTAACCAGGTGCCGTATTGCGCTGTTGATCATCAAGAAGTTGGTGGCCGTGATCTGGGCGCAGCGGTAAGCGCGCCCCGCCCTCTCGTTCGCGGCGCCGTTCTTCCTCCACCAAGGCACGTATCACCCCCACCATATCCACATCACCCGCTAGGTGAGGCGCCTCGTGAAAAGAGAGGGTATCCGCTTCGCGCTTTGTGGCACGCAGATGGATAAAGTGAATATGCGAGGCGAAGTGGCGGGTCATGGCCACCAAATCATTGTCTTGTCGAACGCCATAAGAGCCTGTGCAGAGCGTCAAGCCATTGGCGGAGCTGGGCACGCGATCAATAATCCACTGAGCATCCTCGCGAGTCGAGACCACCCTGGGAAGGCCCAGTAGCGGCCGCGGTGGGTCATCCGGGTGAATCGCCATACGAATGCCCACTTCTTCTGCCACCGGAATCAACGCCTGCAAAAAATAGCCAAGATTTTCCCGCAACCGAGTGGCGTCAACATCAGCGTACGCTTCCAGTACATCGCGAAACTGCTCAAGAGTGTAGTGCTCTTCGGCGCCCGGTAGCCCGGCGATCAGCGTATTGACCAATTTGTCACGCCCTGCGCTATCCAATGCGTCCAGATAGCGGCGTGCTCGAGCTTTCTCTTCATCGCTGTACTCTTGCTCCGCACCGGGTCGTTGAAGCAGATAAAGATCAAAGGCGGTAAAAGCCGCCTGATCAAAGCGTAGCGCCAAGGCGCCATCGGGCAGTGCATAGGTAAGGTCCGTGCGCGTCCAGTCCAGTACCGGCATAAAGTTGTAACAGACAATGTCGATACCACAGGCCGCAAGGTTACGCAGCGTTTGGCAGTAGGTGGCGATTAATGCATCGCGCTCAGGCAATCCTTTTTTGATCGATTCATGTACCGGCACGCTCTCTACCACCGACCATGTCAGGCCCGCTGCTTCGATCATTTGCTGACGCTCACGGATCGCCTCAACCGGCCAAACCTGATCATTGGGCACCTCATGTAGTGCCGTGACGATACCGGTGGCCCCTGTCTGGCGAATCTCTTCTAGCCGAATCGCATCATTAGGGCCAAACCAGCGCCAAGTATGCTCCATGGTGTTCTCCTTTGATCAGTTAAGCGCTAGCGCCTTAAGTGCCCCACTCAGGCCATCATGGGTCAACGTCTGATACGCGGTCAGCACGTCCTGGGCAAATTTCTTATCCGCTGACAGTTCACCCGGCACCACATCGTCCATGGCTAAATAGGCCGCTACCAGAGCGCTGGGATCGCTACCATGCATCTGGTGCAGCTCCGCAAAGCGCTTGGCTAGCGGATCATCCACGGGGTAACTATTGCCTTGTAGGTCTTGACCCGCGGTATAGCGAATCCAGGCCGCCATCCCCAACGCCACGCAGGGCGATGATTGAGCAGTGGCGCTACGTTCGAACGCGCCAGAGAGCCAGCGCTGTGGGAGTTTTTGGCTGCCGTCCATAGCGATCTGCTGTAGACGATGACGCAAACTGTCATTGGCAAAGCGTGCCAGCAGCGAATCGGCGTAATTCTCTAAATCGATCCCTGCGGGCATCTCAAGTGTAGGAGCCGCCTCTTCAAGCATATAGCGGCGCAACAGCGCTCTAAGTTCGTCGCGATTGACGCCTTCAAAAACCGTTTCGATACCTGCAAGTGCACCAAGATAGGCAAGCAAGGAGTGGCTACCGTTGAGCATGCGTAGTTTCATGGTTTCAAACGGCGCCACATCTGCCACCATCTCAACGCCCTCGGCTTCCCAGTCGGGTCGCCCCATTGGGAAATTATCTTCGACCACCCACTGAGTGAACGCTTCGCATACCACGGCGTTTTGATCGATAACGCCCAGTGCCGCTAAGCGCTCAAAGTCGGCGTCAGTCATCGCGGGCACAATACGATCCACCATGCTGCAGGGAAACGCCACTTCTCTGGCAATCCAACGGGCCAATTCTGCGTCTCGATGCTCGGCCAGTTGCACCACCGCTTGGCGTGTACGCTTACCGTTATCCGGCATGTTGTCGCAAGAGAGCACGGTAAAGGGGGCAATGCCTGCCTCATGCCGCAGAGCTAACGCTTCCACCAATAGTCCAGGGGCGGTACGCGGCTGTTGGGGCGAAGCTATATCACCGATGATCATCGGGTCATCAGCTCTTAACTCACCGCTCGCGGGGTTTAAAAAGTAGCCCTTCTCGGTCACCGTTAAGGTGACTATACGGGTATCCGCAGATGCCATTCGCGCCAGCAGTGCCCCTCGATCACGGCCCCAGTTGCCCGCGCTGTCACAACCAGAGAATAGCGTCTCTTCGATCACGCCAATTTCACGCAGCGTGATGCTCTCGCTGTCGGCATACTCCGCTACATGATAGCGATGCCCTGCCGCGCTTAAGCCGTCGACTAAACCCACGCTAGAGCGTAAATTCGCGCTGCAGACGCCCCACTCACCATCGCCACTGCGTTGGCGATAACGCTCAAAATAGACCGCTTGGTGGGCGCGGTGAAAAGCGCCTAACCCCAGGTGGACAACCCCAATCTGGCCACTTTTTGGCTTTGCTTCAATACGCTGTGGAGCCACCATCAACTACTCTCCCATCAGCAAGTTAGGCAACCAAAGCGAAATCGCGGGGACATAAGTCACCAACAACAACACCGCCAAGTTGCACAGCAAAAATGGCACGATGGCTCTTGCCACTGTCAACATAGGTAGTTTGCCAATCCCCGCCACCACGAATAGGCACACCCCCACCGGTGGTGTTGTCAGCCCAATCATCAGGTTTAACACAGCGATCACCGCAAAATGAACCGGATCGACACCCACTCCAGTGGCTACTCCTACCAGTGCGGGGAACAGGATGATCAGCGCAGCTATGGTTTCCATAAAGGCGCCGACAAACAGCAGGATCAGGTTGAGAATAAGCAGCACAATCAACGGATTTTCGCTGATGGAGAGAATCAGCGTGGCGATCATCTGCGGGATCTGCTCACTGGTGAGTATCCAGCCAAACAGGTTCGCCAACCCTACCATCAGCAGTAGTGCCGAAGAGGTTAATACGGTGTCTGACAAAATCGCCGGGAGCTTTTTCCACGACAGGCCTTTATAGATATACATGCCGACGACCAAGGCATAGAGGCAAGCCACGATAGAAGCTTCGGTGGGGGTAAAGAAGCCGCCGATAATGCCGTAGAGAATAATCACGGTCATCAGCAGTGCCCAAAAGGCAGTTTTGGCTTCGCGCAGCAGTTGAAAAAATGGCACCCGCTTCTCTTTAGGATACCCACGTCGAACGGCCAAGATATACACCGTAATCATCATGGCGAGGCCCATTAAAAGCCCCGGCACTGCACCTGCCAGGAACATCCGCCCGACCGAAATACCGCTAAGTGAACCCGCGATAATCATCGGCACACTGGGCGGTATGATCGGCCCAACGGTAGACGAAGCAGCGGTGACCGCAGCGGCAAACGGCTTGTCATAACCCGAGCGCGCCATACCGGGAATCATCACCGAACCGATACTGGCTGAATCGGCAACGGCCGTGCCAGAGATACCGCCGAAAATCATCGAACCCGCCACGTTGGCCAAGCCAAGTCCACCGCGAATATGGCCTAACAAAGCGTTAGAGAAACGCACGATATGTTCAGTGATATTGCCGACATTCATCAGATTACCGGCCAGCACAAAGCCGGGAATACAAAGCAATACAAAGGTGTCGATACCGGCATACATACGCTGCGGCACGATGGTTAATGAAATGCCTTCAAGCAGCAGATAAGAAAGCGAGGCTAACCCCAACGCAAACGCAATGGGCATACCCACCGTGAGCAGTATTAAAAACACACTAAAAAGGATAATGACTTCCATGCTTACGACTCCTGAAGGGGGGCAGAGGAGCGACACATTGCGATAATTCCCTCAAGGCACCCTAGCAAGCTGTAGACCAGGAGTAGCGCAAAGGTGACTACCGTTGAGAAAAAGATATACAGCATGGGAACGTGAAGCGTTGGCGAGGTCTGCCAAGCGCCGTTTTGCGCGTACTGCCAAGCGTAAGGCAGTACTAGAAAGGCAAACAGGCCAATCAACGCGCAAATCAGCACTTGAAAAGCCGCCTGCATGCGCGGCCCCAACAGGTGATGAAAAAGCTCAACGCTAATGTTTCGGTTCTTTCGCAGCACAACACCAACAGATAGCGCCACCATATAGATGAACAGATAACGCGAGAGCTCTTCAGTCCAGGCTATCGAAAACGGCAAAAATAGCCGCGAACAAATTTGCAGCAGCACCGTGACAGCAATCGCAACAAGCGCCACGACGGCAAGGGTTAGAAAGCATTTATCCACCCAGCCAATCACGCGTCCAATGGGTCCTGCTAGTTTAGGTACCGTCGCCATTGGATCCAGACTCTCTAACGCTTCCTGTTCAAGCGATTTGTGATCCGAGTTCATAACCGTATCCTCAAGGGCAAGCCGCTATTGCAGTGGAGATTGGGCTAGCATTTCGCCAGCCCAACGTCTTCAGTCATTCACTCAAAATTCACGCCCAAGAACTTACAAGTCCTGGATAGCATCAAAGAGTTCACGCTGCTCATCGGTTAAAGCCTCAAGCACAGCGGGGCGAGCTTTCTCTGCGAACGCATCGACATCAACTTCCACGAACTCCATGCCACGCTCCTGAAGCGCTTCCTCTAGACGCTCCTGATCCTCAATGAAAAGCTCAGCCTGATACTCCTGCATCGTTTGAGCGGCGTCTCGCACCACCTGCTGAAGTTCATCCGGCATACTTTCCAACTGATTACGGCCAATCACCACATAGATCCAGCTGCGCACATGGCCGGTCATGTTGATGTAGTCCTGCACCTCATTGAAGCTGGCGCTCTCGATCAGGCTAAGCGGGTTTTCCTGACCTTCCAGTGTGTTTTGCTGCAGCGCTGTAAACACTTCGCTAAACGCCATTGGGGTTGGACGTGCCCCCATTGCCTGCCATGTATCCACGAACAGCGGCACGTTAGGAACGCGAAGACGCAACCCATCCAACTCATCAGGCGTGCGGATAGGACGATTGGAGGTCAGCTCGCGGGGGCCACGCTCAAACCATGCCAGGGGCACCAGGTTAGTGCGTTCAGTGATTTGCGCTTCAATCTCTGCACCAATGTCACCATTCACTGCCGCATGAAGATGTTCGGAATCTCGAAAGGCATACGGTACCGCCATCATCGCGGCTTTAGGCGCCCAATTCTGTAAGCTTTCACCGGTGATGGTCATATCCGCCGTACCTAGCTGGATACTATTGATCACGTCCATTTCATTACCAAGCTGCTCACTGGGGTAGAGGCGTACTTCAATCTGGCCGTCAGAGTTTGCTTCGACCTCTTCTTTAAATTTCTCGGCGGCCTGGTGCCAAATGTTCTGCTCATTGGCTAAATGGCCAAAACGCAGGGTAAAGTCGGCCGCCATTAGTGAGTGGCTGCCTAGCATGGCGGCCCCAAGAACAGCGCTGGTGATAAGTTGTTTGATCATTGTATTTCTCCTGCACACGGGTGTTGTTAGTTGTTAATTGCAGCTATTAATTGCACGTGGGTTGGCGTGGGTTGGAGTAACGCCCTTAAGCACTGATTTGAATCAGCACCTTGCGGGCCTCTTCTGGACGATGATCAAGCATGTCGATGGCGTTGGGCATGTCACTTAGCGGCAACCGGTGGCTAACTAACGCCAACGGATCCAACTGCCCACTTGCCATTAGCTTAAGCACCTCCGGAAACTTACGGTTGTTGAGTCGCGACCCGACCAGAGTCAGCTCTTTCTTAATCACCTCTAACTGCACTAGCTCGCTGGGCTGTACGCTAAAGCCCAGCAGACCAATGCGCCCTGCTGGCGAAGCTAAACGCAGCATTTGCGGTAACAGCGCTGGCACGCAGGCGGCATCAGCAATCAGCGGTACGCCTTCACCCTGGGTTAAGGCAAGCACCTCTTTTTCCACATCCTGCTCGCGGCTATTAAATACCTGTGTTGCCCCAAGCTGTTTTGCCGCCGCTAATCGCTCATTAATAACGTCAGTGACGATGACCTCTTCGATGCCTTTGGCCAGAGCCATCTGTAGGATCGTCAGGCCAATAACGCCAGCGCCCAGAATCATTAGTCGATCACCAGGGTGCGGCTGCATACGATCAAGTACGTTGGCAGCAATGGTGTAAGGTTCAACTAAGGCAGCAGCGTCTAGTCCTATATGCTCGGGTAGGTGGTGCACGTTAGCCGCGGGGACGGCAACAAACTCCTCAAAACCGCCATCGCGATGCACGCCGATCACTTCAAGCGAACTGCACACGTTGGGACGGCCAATACGGCAGGGATAGCACTCACCACAGCTGATAACGGGGTCAATGCAGACACGATCCCCGACGGTGACGTCAAGCACGCCTTCCCCCACCGCTTCCACTACCCCGGCAAACTCATGACCAGTGATACGTGGAAAGCACACAAAAGCGTTGTCGCCATGAATAATATGCATATCCGAGCCACAGATACCGGCAAATGCCACACGCACCAGCGCTTCACCAGCGGCCACCTTGGGCGGTTCAACATCCGCTACCTGGTAGTCGTGAGGCGCCTTCACCTGGAATGCTTTCATCGACGTAATCTCCTTACCAATGCCACAGAGTGCCGTCTTCCAGCCGGTTTACCGGCAGGCTGGCACGCTTATAGGGGTACTGCTTGGCTAACTGTTCATCGATATCAACACCATGCCCCGGCTTTTCACCGACAATGAAATGCCCATCTTCAAAGCGATAATCGTGGGGGAAGACCTCGTCCGTGGCGCTGGTATGCGGCATATACTCCTGGATGCCGAAGTTGGGTACCCAAGTGTCAAAGTGAATCGCCGCACCCAGACAAACCGGCGAAAGATCCGTTGGGCCGTGGAAACCGGTACGCACGTGGTAAAGCCCTGCCAAATCGGCGATGCGGCGCATATGGGTAATACCACCAGCGTGGGTTAAGGTGGCGCGGATATAGTCGATCCACTGATTTTCAATTAGCGCTTTGGCGTCATACAGACTGTTAAAGACTTCGCCTACCGCCAACGGCGTGGTGGTATGTTGACGGATAAGACCAAACGCCTCCTGATTCTCAGCCGGCACGCAGTCTTCGAGCCAAAATAGATGGTAGGGCTCAACTTCTTTGCCTAAACGGGCGGCCTCAATGGGCGTCAGACGGTGATGAACATCGTGTAGCACGTGCAAATCATCACCAAAACGCTCACGCACCGCGGCAAACAGTTTGGGTACATGGTTTAAATATTTGCTGGTACTCCAGACATGCTCGGCAGGCAGCTCGGCATCGGCTGGTTCATACGGCTCGCCATCTTTTTTGGCGACACCATAAATACTGGCAATGCCTGGCACACCCGCCTGAACGCGCACGGCTTTGTAGCCCTCATCCACATGACGGGCGACCTCTTCCAGGCACGCTTCAATATCTCGCCCCGTTGCATGGCCATACACCATCACTCGGTCACGGCTCTTACCACCCAACAGTTGATACAGCGGCATGCCCGCAAGCTTGGCCTTGATATCCCACAGTGCCATATCAACGGCGGCAATCGCACTCATGGTGATAGGCCCACGCCGCCAGTAAGCGCCGCGGTAAAGGTAGTGCCAGATGTCTTCGAGGCGCTGAGGATCGCGCCCGATTAACGTTGGGATAACGTGCTCTTCCAGGTAGGCCACCACGGCCATTTCGCGGCCATTTAGCGTGGCATCGCCAATACCGTATTCGCCCTGGTCAGTAACAATCTTTAACGTCACGAAATTGCGCCCCGGCGAGGTCACAATGGTATAAGCCTGCTCGATCTTCATTGGATCGTCTCCTGCTTCAGAGCTGGGTTTTCTTGTTCTTTGAACCGTTGACTTTCTTGCCCTTCAAACGCTGCTTGTTCTTCAAACATAGCGGGGAAACGACGAACCAGATCGGGCATAGAGACTAAAATCTCACGCAAATGAAGCGACATAGCTTCTTCCGCTTGCTGAACGTCTCGCGCCTCAATGGCATCAACAATGCTGGCATGTTGATCCACAAGCCGTTCCAGTGGGGTGCTATGGGGCACACTGAGGTAGCGTACTCGGTCAAGTTGAGCACGGACTTCTTCAATGACTTTCCAGGCTGCATGCTGCTTTACCCCCAGCGAAAGCGTTCGGTGGAAGGCTTCGTCAAGGCGATAAAAACGGTCATTATCATTAGGCTCAATACAACGACGCTGCCGTGCTAACAGGTCATGTAGGTCTGTCAGCACTCCTGGATCCAATCCCTTTTCAGCCGCCAGCCTTACCACCGCTACCTCAACCGCCTCACGGACAAAGCGCGCCTCAAGCACCGCCCGCTGGGATATCTTCACGACATAGGTGCCGCGCTGAGGCTTTACTTCCACCAGCCCAGCCTCGGAGAGCCTTATGAAAGCTTCCCGCACAGGCTGACGGCTCACCGAAAAGGTATCGGCAAGCTCCTTTTCCGATAACGCCTGACCCGGCGCCAGCACCATCTGGATAATCGACTGCCGCAGCACGTGAAATAGCCGTTGGCGTACTGATTCTCCATCGTGTGTTTCCTGCCATAGCGTTTGTAATGTCGTGTGCATTGCACTTGATCCTAATAAAGAAGTCCGTGGTGGTTAGCGACCATCACTGATATGACTAGTATGGTAGTCGACCAGAGATAAAAAAAGGCCTCGGCACTTACTCTTTAGTCGAACAGCGTGCCTCACTACCCTATGGCCAATTCCCCCATACTTGTAAGAAATATCTTACATAACAACCCGGTTTAGCGTATTTTTTGAGTATTCCTTTGTAAAAAACAACAGCATTTATAGGTAAGTATTTCGCAAGCTAATCGCCTAAGATGGTTTAATACAAACGATTGAATATCACGACCACTGTCCAATACGGCAATTGCCATGGACAGTTTAGGGCGGCTGCAAGCCAATACGAGTAAGGAGAGAGTAATGCAGGCTATCCAGGAAAGGGATAATTCGAACGAGCTGGTTTTAAAGACTGAATTACCATCATTTTTGGTAGCTGATCTACTCAAGTGTCCAACCTTACCCACTCTGCCCGCTGTTGCTGTCAATGTCTTGAAAATGGCGCGTACCGAGCATCCGTCGGTTAGCGACTACGCTAATGCCATCGAGCGTGATCCCGCCTTAACCATG
Organism: Halomonas sp. QHL1; assembly: GCF_001882345.1. Classification (GTDB taxonomy): domain Bacteria; phylum Pseudomonadota; class Gammaproteobacteria; order Pseudomonadales; family Halomonadaceae; genus Vreelandella. The sequence goes on along the minus strand of NZ_MINL01000001.1, from coordinate 119,086 downwards.
CGCATTATTACCCTTGCCAACAGCGCTTTTTTCTCGCGTAGCCATATAAAGGTGCACGCGTGTCAGGAAGCGACGGCTCGTCTAGGTTTAGACACCACGCTGGCAGCGGTGATGAGCTTCAGCCTGCTTCAAAACAGGGGAGTTGACGTCCATTACCAGCGGGTATGGATGCGCTCCATCATTGCCTCGTTAGCAGCACGACACCTTGCCATCCACCTCTGCCCCGATATGGCAGGGCCTGTGTTTACAGCAGCGTTGCTTCAAGACATTGGCATCATGGCATTACGGGGGATATACCCGAAAGAGAGCAATGACTTATATGCTGAAGTGGCATTATCTCATCGGCAGTTATCAGTATCTGAACAGCAGCTTTTTGGCTGCGATCATTCTCAAGTAGGCGCTTGGCTTGCTGCTAAATGGGGGGTTCCTTCACCGCTTGCTCAGCGCATCTGTGATAGTCACGGCGAATACGACATTACCGCTCCCGACATGCTATGCATTCAGCTATCTGGCTCCATCGCCGATACCTGGCTCTCATCACACCCAGCGCGATCGCTCGTCTCCGTATTGCGAGAATTTGAAATCTATCATGGCGCCCAGGCAATCTCGTTACGGCATTTGTTAGAGAATATTCAGGAACAGTTACCAGCGCTGGTGGACATGCTGCAAATGACGGCCCCCCCATTGCAGGATAACGAATCGCTGCTTGCTGAAGCTCAGCAACTGCTGTTTCAACAAACACTACAGCTCAAAGCACGCCTTGATACGCACCAAGCGGAGCTTGCCTCCCTGCGCCAGCGGCAAGATGAGTTAGAAGAGCGCTCACGAACAGACATGCTCACCGGTCTTGCCAACCGATCCTGGCTTGAGGAGCAGATGCATAAGCGCTTTATTTTGTGCCAGCAACAGTCTCGCAACATGTCCGTGGTATTTATTGACCTTGACCACTTTAAGAAGTTAAACGATCAATACGGGCACCAAATGGGCGACCATGTACTACAAAAATTCGGTAAAACGCTACAGGCGCTCATTCGTGAAGGTGATCTTGCAGGACGCTGGGGCGGCGAAGAGTTTCTGGTCATTTTGCCAGATGAAGATGCACAGGCAGCCCAAGTATTCGCTAAACGAATTGCCCAGCGGTTAGAAAAAATGCCCATGGCTTACGACGGCCAACACCCTATCCATGTGTCTGTCTCGATTGGCATTGCCTGCTTAGGTGATGGAGGATTTGGTGATGCGGGTGAGCTTATTGATGCCGCTGATAAGAGCATGTATTTCATTAAACGCACGGGCAGGGGCGGGATAGCGGTGCATGGCGAACGCGGCGCTCCGGGAGCACCTACTAGCATCGACTAGCCTATGCCTGTTGTTTAGCCTCTCAGTTGACAATAAGAGCCGCCATGCTGGAACTTCACCAGGTACATAAAACCTACGCGACGCCCCAAGGCCCGTTGAAGGTGCTTGAAAATGTATCCCTACGCTTGGCCGCCGGGCAAAGCCTAGGGCTAATGGGCGAATCTGGGAGCGGCAAATCCACTCTACTTCATCTTGCCGCCGGATTAGATCTACCCGACCAAGGTGTCATTACCCTCGAAGGACAGAACGTCGCCTCTTTACCCGAGCCCACCCGCGCCAAACTACGCCGCGAGCAATTGGGTTTAGTCTTCCAGCAGTTCCATTTAGTCCCCAGCCTAACGGTGATCGACAATTTGCGCTTGCAGGCGCGCCTAGCCAGCCGCGACGACGCTGACTGGTCAGGCTACTTAATTAAGCGGCTCGGGCTGACGGGCATGGAAAAACGTTACCCTGAGCAGCTCTCTGGCGGGCAGCAGCAGCGCTTAGCCATTGGCCGTGCTCTGGCACCGCGCCCGCCTCTGCTGCTCGCCGATGAACCCACGGGCAATTTGGATGAAACCACCGCAGGCGAAGTGCTTGACCTGCTATTGAGCCTGGTTCGCGAAACGCATTGCGCCCTACTCATCGTCACCCACAGCCTGCAAGTGGCGGCACCGCTTGATCGCTGCCTACGCCTGCGCCACGGTCGTCTACTAGACGCGACACCATGACCCGGGTTCTAGCAACGTTACTTAGCCACTACCGGCGCCATCCCGGCCAACTGATCATGCTGCTACTCGGCCTATGGGTGGCCAGCGCCCTATGGAGTGGTATCCAAGCGATCAATGCCACCGCGCGAGACAGCTATGACCGCGCCGATGCAATGTTTGACACCCAGCTGGATCAACTTGAGCGGCGCGATGGCACACCATTCAGTCGTACCGAGTATCACTCCCTGCGCCAAGCAGGCTTGCCCGTTTCGCCCATGCTAGAGGGTGAAGTCGTTACTCAAGATGGCACACGGCTAACCCTGATCGGTATTGACCCCCTTACCCTTTCCAGCGATAACGCACTGGCTCAAGTAAACACGTCTACTTCGCTAAGCGATTTTCTAAGCCCCCCGTGGCAAACACGCGTAGCGCCTGACGCCTTGGCAGCCCTAGGAATAGAGCGCGAAAAAGCCTCGGGTGCCACCCCGACCCTGAAAGATGGCAAGACACTCCCGCCGCTCGTTTTAGCCCCAGCGCTACCGCCGGACACGCTGATCATGGATATTGCCGCCGCAGCCCGGTTACTTGAAAGCGGCGATGAGATTACGCGCATTGTGGCCGCACCGGGAGCACTATCAGAAACGCCCACCGGATTAACACTCACCCGCGCCACCACGCTTGCCTCCCCCGGCCAACTGACTGAAAGCTTTCACCTAAACCTTACCGCGCTGGGGCTACTTGCCTGGGTCGTGGGACTCTTCATTGTTCAGGCGGCGCTGGGCCTGGCTTTAGAGCAACGCCTGGGCATGCTGCGCACCCTGCGGGTGCTGGGTGTATCAGGGCGCCGTTTAGTCATAGCGCTCAGCTTAGAGCTAATTCTGCTCGGCCTAATCGGAGCGCTTGCCGGTATAGCCAGCGGTGTATGGCTGGCACGCTTGTTACTGCCCGATGTCGCTGCCACCCTGGGCTCACTCTATGGCGCAGGTGTGGGGCAAGAGCTAAACCTGCCTTGGCATTACTGGGTGGGAGGGCTGGCGGTTAGCCTTAGCGGGCTACTGCTGGCGGGCAGCGGCGTATTATGGCGCGCTGCTCGCTTAAACATGCTGGAATTAGGCCAGATGCAGGCTTGGCGTAGTGGTTACCGTCGGCAATTAACACTAATGGGCATCGGTGGTGCGATCGCCTTGAGCATTGCGCTAGCGCTGTATGCCTGGTTACGTTTCCAGCCCCCTGGCGATGGCTTAGTGGCAGGTTTTGGGCTAATTGCCGCGCTGCTGCTGGCAAGCGCCCTGTGGCTCCCGCCCTTTTTAGCGCTGGTACTGAGAACGCTGACACACCTTGTCCGGCGGCGCCCGCTTATTCACTGGGCAATGGCGGATATGCAGCTTCAGTTACCCAGACTGTCACTGGCCATGATGGCACTACTCATCGCCTTAGCGACCAATCTGGGGGTGGGTAGCATGGTCGGCGGCTTTCGTCTTACGTTTTTAGACTGGCTTGATCAGCGGCTAGTCGCCCCGCTCTATTTGAATGCCCCCACCGAGCAGTATGCGGATATTGATGTTTGGCTGGCTGATCGCCCGGAGGTCTTCGAGCGTCTGCTCACTCGGCGCAGTGATGCCACCCTACAGGCCGCCACAACGCCAGAAGGTAGTCGCGCTTTAGGCACACCTATCGAGCTTTACGGCATCACCCCAGGCAAATCATTAACCCCTCACTGGCCGTTGCTGGCAACCCAACAAGACCGCGCATCCGCTTGGGCAGCCTTTGGCGATGGTGCGATTTTTGTTAACGAGCAACTTGCCACCGCAGAGAATCTTGCCCCCGGTAATCGCCTAACCCTGAGCGCGCCGGGCGCCAATGAAACGCTAACAATCGCCGCTATTTATCCCGACTACGGCAACCCCAGCGGGCAGGTGCTGGTGGCATCGCCCCAGCTTGCCGCGCGTTTTAATGCGCCGCCGAGCTCCATGGGGTTAGTGTTGAATGATGACGCCAATGTTGATGCCCTGCGTGCTGCTCTGCGCGAACGCTTTGTCCTCGGCAGCGATGCGCTAAGCGACCAAGCCGGGATTAAGCGTATCGCCACCGAGATTTTCGAGCGCACATTTACCATCACCCGCGCACTGAATGTATTGACCCTCGCAGTAGCGGCCCTCGCGCTATTCGCCAGCCTGTTAGCCCAGGCGCGCAGCCGACGCCAACAGTTAGCACCTCTATGGGCGCTGGGCGTTCCTCGAACACAGCTGGCACAATTGAATTTGGCGCAACTAGGCGGCGCAGCGTTAGTCACCGGCCTGCTGGCCGTCCCGCTGGGTATCGTGATTACCTGGGGATTAGTGGCCATTATCAATGTGGCCGCCTTCGGCTGGCGACTGCCGCTCTATCTGTTTCCCTGGGAAATGGCCGTGACACTGGCAACCGCCGTCGGTGTGGCGCTCTTGGCAGCGGCCCTGCCCACGCTGCGTTTCTGGCGCGCTTCACCGCGGGCCTTACTGGCAGAAGAGGCCAATCAATGAGCTTACGGCGAATGCGCTACTTGCTTCTTCTGCTAATCGCCACTGGGATGCTGATTCTTTATGGCTGTGGCGACGAAGATCCAGCGCCTACCAGTAGTTCAGGCTTTGCCGGTTTAGGAGAAGACGCAGATGGTTTTGAGCATGCCCGGCCTAATCAGCCACTAACTTTCCCAGAAGATTTTCCCCAAGAGCATGCCGCCCATCCAGATTACCGCATCGAATGGTGGTATCTCACCGCTAATCTGAAGGATGCCGCGGGTGACCCCCTCGGCCTGCAGTGGACACTCTTCCGCCAGGCGCTGATGCCACCCAGCGAACGCCCTGCGCCTACTCCTTGGGCGGCTGATCAACTCTGGATGGCCCATATGGCGATCTCACAGGGCGAGCAGCACGAAGTTGCCGAGCGTTTCGGGCGCAGCCACTCACAGTCTCAGCTAAGTAATGCCCAAAACAGCCAAGCAGGCGTAGTGGCTAGCCCCTTTCATGCGTGGCTGGATGATTGGCAGCTTAAAGCGAATGAAGAAGCCGCAAGCACCGATTTCAACCATCTAACGCTCACTGCCTACAGCGGGGAAGGTGAATCGCGTTTTGGCTACCGCTTAGAACTGACCGCCGAAGGGCCGCTGGTACTACACGGAGCAGAGGGCTTTAGTCAGAAAGCCGCCAATGGCCAGGGCTCCATGTACTACAGCCAGCCCTTCTGGCGGATAAACGGCGACGTCACCCTCAACGGCGAGACCAAAACAGTCAGCGGGCGCGGCTGGCTGGATCGAGAATGGAGCAGCCAACTGCTTGATGCCCGTCAATCCGGCTGGGACTGGTTCTCGATCCACTTTGATGACGGCCAAAAGCTGATGGCGTTTCAGCTACGCGGTGGTGGTGATGGCAGTGGTGGCGACGCTGATCAAGAGCAAGGCACAGACTACCGTTCCGGCACCTGGATTACCCCCCAAGGCGACGCCACACCCTTAGCAACAGACGAGATCATCCTGACGCCACTGGCCACATCAGCTGTTGCCGGCCGCGATGTGCCCACTCAATGGCGGCTGGAAATACCGTCAGTGGCGATCGATATCAATATCGCAGCGCCTTACGCCAACCGCTGGATGACCACCAGCGTGCCTTACTGGGAGGGCGAAGTGGTGGTCAACGACCGAGCTAGCGGCGAGTCGCTTGGCGAAGGTTACTTGGAAATGACCGGGTATTAACAGGCAATAGCCTAATTTAACTAGCTCTTTTAAAGAGTTCTTTTAAACAGCTCTTTTCAACGGCTCTTTTCAACGGCTCTTTTCAAAAGCTAGGTCACTCGTCACTCTCGGTGATAAAAGCGGCAAGGTTAGCAATGTCATCATCCGACAAATCGGTAGCGTTGGGGATCATCAGAAAGGAGTTTGATCCTACTTTCTCACCTGACCGATACGTTTCAAGGCGGGAAGTAATATAGTCCGCGTCCCGACCACTAAGCGATGGAAAGCTAGCCATCCCCTTCCCGTTTGGGCCGTGACATTGAGCACATGCCTCCGCATACAGCGCTTCTCCGGCGGCCTTATCTGCCGCCTGCAGAGTAGCCGAGCCCATCGTCAGCGCAGTCGCGATGACGAAAAACAGCGATATCTTCATAGTGACCTTTTCCCAGCAGAGTGATTTTGATCAAAAGTTTGAGGCGGCTTGGGGTAAACGCGCAGCCGCACGGGAATACGCCTGTGCGGCTGCGCATTGCTCACTCTGGTGTGATCCGGTAAATGCTACCTTCATCCACTGCCGTATAGAGATCACCCTCTGGGCCCAGCACAATTGACCGGAAGCGGGCCGTCCCCATTGGCAGGGACATTTCGGCAATGTCATTAACCGAAAGACCATCTTCCGCAATATCAATCAGATTAATACGTTGGCCCACCGGCGTACCTCCGAAACCAATTCCCATAAAACCAACCAGCAGACGGCCGTCCCAGTCGCCCCACTGCTCACCGATTAGGAATTCGGCAGGAGCGATGCCCTGTGAAAGACCATCGTTTTTCCAGGCAGGCTGCATAGCATCGGGGTAGGTTTCGGTGTCGGTCACCGGCATATAGGCCGCCCGCTCGGCTGGATCCATCCCCTCGGTCTGATTAGGCTCATAACCGCAGTAATCGTCTGGGCAGTCGCCACGACCGGCCATATTGGGTTTCGGATCCCAACCACTGTTACCACCATTGACCAGCGCATTGATCTCATCCGAATGCCAAGGGCCGTGCTCCGTCACGATGGGCTGGCCGGTATCCGGGTGGAAAGTGATGCCTTGGACATTACGGTGGCCATAAGTATAAATCCGCGGATCAAAGCCCTCAGGCGGTTCGTTACCCTCGGCTGCCTCACCATCCCGGTCAATCCGCAGGACCTTGCCACCTAGCAGATCCGGAGACTGAGGAATCTCACTGTTATGGTTGTCGCCGGTGGTCACGTAAAGGTAACCGTCATCCGGACTGAAGCGGATACGCCCGCCATTATGGGCGCCAGCATCGCCAAATGGATGGTCGGTGGCGGCGGGTTTGTAGGGAATGTCCTCAACAATGTCGGTACGATCCGATACCTCATTAAAATCACTGTTCACCGTTAGGCGCAGCACACGATTGGTACGTGGTTCAGACATTTGGGAAGCTGAGTAAACGTAGACCGTGCGGTTTTCGTCAAAATCTGGATCGACCGCAACACCGTTCATCCCCGCCTGGCCTTCGCAAACAAGATCATCGGCAGTAGTGGCATATTCCTCCGTGCCTTCCATCCCCAGCAGGTGCTCTACCTCACCATCGGGTAGCCGTACCGACAGCCCTCGACAGCGTTCGGTGTAAAACATCGTCCCATCGGGCAGAAAGGCCATATCCCAAGGATTTTCAAGACCGGTTAACACCTCAGTCTGGCTTAGCTCCGGCTCATTGGCAGTCGCAACGGCGGGTAAGCCGACGATCACCGCAGAAGCGATGAAGGCAGATAGCGGCCGCAGAAAGGGTTTATGGGTCATTGAAGGCACTCCTTCCTAGCGTTGTTTGTGTTTGTTATCAACTTTGCCATGGGCTTATTTAGTTTAGATCGGCAGCCATGGCGGTCAATATTTCCCACTAACCAAGTTTCTAATCAGCACTTTTCAAAGCGAGCAAACCTCCATCGTGAGTAGCGAGGAGAAGCAGGTAAATTAACGGGGATTAATTAGCGAAAATCAAAAACTGCACTTTGTGTATGGCGAATGTCGCTTTATGACAACTAATGTCTGCCCACGGCGACACACTAGTAAGCGAATAAACTGCTAACTAGAGAGCACGCTATGAACCGCAATGTCATTCTCACCTGTGCCGTAACTGGCGCGGGAGATACCACCGCTAAAAACCCCAATGTACCTGTTACACCTAAGGCTATCGCTGCGTCCTGCATTGAAGCAGCGCGTGCCGGGGCCAGCATCGCGCATATCCACGTTCGCGACCCGGAAACCGGCGGCATCAGCCACTCGACCGACCAATTCCGCGAAGTGATGGAGCGCGTCCGCGAGGCTGATGTGGATATCGTGATGAACATCACCGCTGGCGGCGGCGGCGACTGGATACCTGATGCCACAGACCCCACCCGCGGCGGCCCTGGCACCGATATTCAAACGCCCGCCGAACGTCACGCCCCGGTGGGCGAGCTACTCCCTGAGTTGTGCACGTTGGACTGCGGCAGCCTCAATTTTGGCGACATGGTCTACGTCAACCCTGCGGACTGGCTGCGCGAACACGCCCGCCTCGTTCAGGCCGCAGGCGTTAAGCCGGAGCTGGAGTGCTTTGATCTGGGCCACGTCTGGTTTGCCCGTCAGCTTCAGCAAGAGAGCTTGATCGATGGCGACCCGCTCTATCAGCTCTGCCTGGGTATTCCCTGGGGTGCCGAAGCGGACACCGAAACGATGCTGGCGATGCGCAACAAATTGCCCGCCAACGCTAACTGGGCCGCCTTCGGCATTGGTCGCCATCAAATGCCCATGGTCGCCCAAGCGGTACTGCTGGGTGGTCATGCCCGAGTGGGATTGGAAGATAACCTGTTTTTAGAGAAAGGCGTGCTGGCTAACAACGGCCAGCTCGTGGAGAAAGCATCGACCATTATTGAAAACCTCGGCGCCCGAGTAATGACTCCCGCGGAAACCCGCGCACATTTGCAGTTACGTGACCCGTCAGGAGGTGATGCATGAGCCGCTTAGCCGTTATTGGTACCGGCGTGATTGGCAACGGTTGGATTGCCCGTGCCCTCGCCCAAGGCTGGGACGTCGTCGCCTTCGACCCAGACCCCAGCGCGCCTGCGCGCACCCAATCCTTTATCGACAACGCTTGGCTCTCATTAACCCAGCTAGGCTTAGAGCCCGATGCTAGCCCTGAGCGGTTAACCTTTGCAGATACAATTGAAAAAGCCGTGGATGGCGCTGACCTAATTCAGGAAAACGTCCCCGAGCGCTTGGAACTTAAACAAGAGATCTTAGCTACCATTGACGCGGCTGCCGCACCGGACGTCATCATTGGCTCGTCTACCTCGGGCTTTAAGCCCACCGACCTGCAGCTACAGTGCCAACAAGCGCCTGGGCGCGTGATCGTCGCTCACCCCTTCAACCCGGTGTATTTACTGCCCTTGGTAGAGCTTGTTGGCGGTGAGGCAACCCAGCCAGCGCAGATTACCAGCGCCCAAGGGCTATATCAGGCGCTCGCTATGCGCCCACTGGTGGTTCGCCGTGAAATTGAGGGCCATATCGCTGACCGCTTAATGGAAGCGCTATGGCGTGAAGCCCTGCATCTGGTCAACGATGGCGTGGCGACCACCGAAGAGATCGATGCCGCGGTAGTTTACGGCTGTGGACTCCGCTGGCCGTTGATGGGCACGTTCTTAACCTTCCACCTAGCGGGCGGCGAGCCAGGCATGCGCCATATGCTGGAGCAGTTTGGCCCAGCGCTAAAACTACCTTGGACCAAGTTGGAGGCACCGGAGCTCACCGATGAATTGATTGATAAAGTCGTCGAGGGCTGTGAGCATCAAGCAGCTGGTCGCTCAGTGGCGACACTTGACCGGCGCCGGGATGACTTTTTAGTCGAGCTGCTGGAGGTGGTGCAAAAATACTGGCCGGAAGCCGAAGGCCTTAAGGGACGCATTTAATGATCATCCATGAAACCCACGTCGCCCCCGAGTGGGTTGACTACAACGGGCACATGAACGACGCGGAGTACGCCCGCGTCTTTTCCCAGGCCTGCGAAGCGCTGATTGACCAGATAGGCTTAGATGAAGCGGGCCGTGAGCACTATGGCTACACGATCTATACCCTGGAAACGCATCTCTGCTATCGCCGCGAAGCGCACCAAGGCCAAGCGCTCAACGTGAACCTGACGCTATTGGATAGCGATACAAAACGTCTGCACGTGTTTTTCGCCATGTTCGATGATGAAGGCAATCTGATAGCAACCAGCGAACAGATGCTGATGGGTATGGAGCAAGCGTCTGGGCGTCCCGCCCAGTTTCCAGAACCGATTGCGAATCGCGTAGCGGAACTACCTCAAGCCAATAAAGACGCTTGGCCCGAGCTTGCCGGACGCACCATCGGCATTCGACGCTAAGGGTTGCAGTAGCGATGAACGTAGACGACTTTATTCAGCGCTTTAGCGCCGGGCTGGCCGTGATGGAGTATCTCTCATTGCCACAAGCGCGGCGCGCCTACGACAAGCTTTGCTGCACGTTTGCCCCACCCGACCCGGCAGAAATGCGGGACGAAAATAGCGTTTGTGATGGTGTTAACGTGCGCCGCTTTATACCCCAACAGCGAACGCCGGGCTGCGTGCTGTTTATTCATGGCGGCGGTTTTACCATCGGCTCAACAGAGAGCCACCATGGCCCCGACGCCAGCTTGGCGCAAGCGTTAGAACGTGAAGTAGTAAGCGTTAACTATCGGCTGGCACCGGAGGTGGATTACCCTGCCATGTTGGCAGACTGCCAAGCGGCGCTAGAAGCGTTTCAACCTGTCGCGCTGGTGGGCGACAGTGCAGGCGGGCGATTAGCCATTGACCTTGCCCATCAGCGCAAAGAAGCGCCCCCACTCGGGTTGATCTACCCAATCGTTGGCGAGCTTTCATTTGATTGCTTGGGAGAAGATGCACCGCTGCTTTCACGCGACGACGTGCTCAGCATTCGTCAACAGTGCCCTGAGATTATTGCTACTCAGCGGGACCGCCGCCCGCCTGCCACACGCATTGAAATGCTGACCGTAGAGAGAGACCCACTGACACTCCCCATCGAAGCCGCAATAGCCAATTGGCGTAAGGAAGGCGCCTCGGTAGGCTATCGCTGCGCCCCGAACATGGTTCATGCCGCCCTTCACGCCCACGCGCTGCTACCCGATATGAGTGCGGCTTGGCAGGACTTTTGCCAAAAACTAAAACAGCGCCTTAATTAATAAGGCGCTGTTTCGGGTTAATCTCAGCTTAGGTTTTACGAGCCGTACTATTAAGAACCGAACTGGGCTCGCACTTGCTCAACGGCGGATTCGCCATCGCGGGTTTCAACACCCTCCAGCCACTCGGCAACGGTATCCAGGTTGTTGCCAATCCACTCGTTCGCCACTTCATCCGCCGGGCGCTCTTCGTAGCTGTACTCATGCACCCAATCGTTTTGATCTTCGATATCGATCACGTACTGCGACAGGAAGCGGTGAACTTCAGGCGCTTCGTCCGCCAGGCTGGCAGGTGTAATAGTCCATACCGTGCTTTCAATGGAGGCCACGCCCGCATCATCGCTGTCGGCTAAATAGGCCAAATCAAAGCTCACGTTCATCCAGTGAGGCTCCCAGCCGACAAAGGTCACCCACTCTTCATCGGCCATTTGTTGCTCTGCCTGGGCCAGCATGGCCGATGTAGAGCTCTCGCGGAGCTGCCACTCGCCAAGGCCCGCAAGGTCGTTATCGATGGCATTGAGAATCGCATCGTTAATGCCGGTGCCCGCTTCAATTCCCTGGATTTCACCATCGAAGCGGTCTTGGTGTTCTGCCAGCTCGGCAACCGTGGTGACGCCCGCATCGTAAACATACTGGGGAACCACTAGCCCGGAATTGGCCCCACTGATATTGGAAACCACTTTTTCGACTTTACCGTCGGCCACTAGCGGCTCAACCATATCTGTCTGTACCGGATACCAGCCACCCAGATAGATTTCCAGGTCGTTGCGCGACAAGCCTTCCAAAATAACGCTGACCGCTAAATCTTGCTGGCGGGTCTCGTACCCCATGGCCTCAAGTAGCTGGGCTGCCACTTCAGACTTTACCGTCACCCCAGGCCACGGCGGCACCCCAAAGCGCAGTTCATCAAGCTCTGCCATGGCAGGTGTGGCAGCAAACGCAGCAAGTAAGAAGCCCGCTGTCAACGACAACGACTTGGTAGCGGTAGAGTTGGTGGTGGCAGAGTTGTTAGTGACAGAAATAGCAGTGACCGACATTTAGTTAAACCTCTTTATTAGTTGGGTTTAGCTAGTATGCGCGGCTGCCCTCCCACTACTAGACACTAGGCGACACTTATCAGGCATTAAGCGACACTCATTACGCTTTAAAGGTCTTTTTCTGCTATGGCAGAACGCACCTGCCGAGGCGAGTAACCGTAATGAGCTCGAAACGTACGCGCAAAGCTCGATGATGAACTAAACCCACAGGCCACGCCCACCGCCAACACCGCCAAGTCGGTCTCAGCCAGCAGTCGCCGTGCGCGCTTGACGCGCAGCTGCAAGTACCATTGACGCGGAGTTACGTTTAGCTCTTGCTCAAACAAGCGCTGCAACTGGCGCACCGACACCTCTACACGGCTGGCTATCTCATCCAGGGTGAGCGGTTCTTCCAGGTTCTGCTCCATCAGTGCAACCGCCTCCACAACGCGCCGATTATGCGTGCCCAAACGCTTCACCAACGCCATGCGCTGCTGATCGCTGCGGGTGCGAATTCGGTCATGGATCAGCTGTTCGGAGACATCAATGGCCAGCTTTGCACCATGCCGCCGGGCAATCACTTCCAGCGCCATATCCATCGCCGCTGCCCCGCCCGCACAGGAGAAACGCCGCTCGCCCAACTCGTAAAGCTCATCGGTAGTATCAATGCCCGGAAAGCGCTCACGAAACGCTGGCAGGCTCTCCCAGTGCAGCGCCACCCGCTCGTGCTTTAGCAACCCTGTAGCGGCGAGCAGAAACGCCCCGGTATCAATCCCACCCAAACAGCAGCCCGCCTGATCCAACTGATGAAGCCAAGCCATTAACGGCCGGGTAAGATGCGCCTCTGGAGTAAAGCCACTGCATACCGCCAGCGACGGCAGATGGTGCACTTCTGCCGTCGATTGATCGGCCATCAGGGTCATACCGTTAGACGCCGTCACCGGCCCACCGTCAGCGCTTATCAACGTCCAGTCGAACAGCGGGCGATGGGCAATACGATTGGCAATTCGCAGTGGCTCTACCGCCGCAAAGAAGGCCATCATCGAATACTGCGGCAGTAGTAAAAATCCCACCATTTCAGGCAGCGGGCCCTGGTAACTAAGACGCATCACAATACCTAAGCGTATTAAATTAATTTCAAAAAGGCGCTTCTACAGTATTAAGCAGCGTATTGCGTCATTTTGATCCTGCCCAGTAACCGAGGGCACATCAAGTTGGACGTTACTTGGCAAGATACAGGTTTATTCAAAAGTGCATTTGCTGATGACGAAAATGGTAGCTAAGCTGTAGCCAGCCATTAACATTGTACAATCATTGTCTATGGCTATTTTCGGTACCCGATTCATAAGGCCAATTCATAAGGAGAGTGAAGCTATGTCCAGCCCGGAACATAAGCAAAAGATCTGGAAGATGATCAAAGATATCAAAGTTGGCATGCTCGTGACGCTGGATAACGATACCCCTCGCGCACGGCCAATGCACTTGGTGCAAGAAGAGTACGACGGCACCCTGTGGTTCTTCACCCGCCGCAGTGCTGAAAAGGTGTTTGAGACCGAAAGCGATCACGATGTGTGCTTGAGTTTCTCCGACCAGGAAGATGGCGTCTACGTATCGCTATCGGGCAAAGCCAACCTGATCGACAACCGCGACCTGATCGAAAAATACTGGAACCCTTTCATCGCCGCCTGGTTCCCCGAAGGTAAAGACGATCCAGACGTCGCCCTGCTAGAAATTAAAGTGCAGATGGGTGAGCACTGGAAAGCCAAAGAGAGTAAGACGTTCCAGCTTTACGAAATCGCCAAAGCGAACCTCAAAAAGGACGCAACTCCGAACCTTGGCGAGAATGAAAAATTCGGTGGATAACTTCCATCCAAAGCGCCCCACTCTCGGGGCGCTTCCCAGCCTCATGGTCATCATACTCATGGGTTCAGGCAGCTCTTGGGCCAGTGACGAGCCCCAAAGTGATAATGCTAGCCATCCGGTCGAATGCGAACTCAACGATCAGCAGCAGGCAATGCTGTCGCTGGTTAACGAAGCGCGTAGCCAGGCTCGACAATGCGGCGACCGACGGTTTGAGGCCGTGGAAGCGTTAGTGTGGAGCTGCAAACTGGAAGCAGCGGCCGAGAGCCACTCCCAAGACATGGCCGCAAATGACTACTTTAGCCATACCGGCCCTGATGGTGTAGGTATCGAGCAGCGTGTGGATAATCAGGATTACGTGTGGCAAGCCGTAGGTGAAAATATCGCCGCTGGCCACACCTCGGTTTCCGCTGCAGTGGAAGGCTGGCTAGAGAGTCCCGGCCACTGCCGCAATATCATGAATGACGCCTTCACAGAGATGGGCATGGCGAAAACCAGCAATTCAGAATCGCGCTATTCAACCTACTGGACACAAACATTCGGCAATCCTCGCTAAGCGCCCACAAATCATTTACTGGTCGTCCCCTATCGCACCATAGTTGACGGCAGTAATCGCATTTTTTGGCGAGCCATCTACTAGCTTGGTGCTGTAGGTCAGGTATACAAAGGTCTGGGTTTCAGCGTCATGCATGCGAACGACGCGCATATTTTTGAAAAGCGCCGAGCGACGCTGAGTAAAAATCACCTCTTGCTCCTCTACTTCAGCAAGGTCGAAGATGATCTCGCCTGTCTGCCGACAGGCCACACTCGCCTCACTGGCTTCCTCAGCAAGCCCCACCGCACCAGATATCCCGCCAATCTGCGAGTAGGAGAGATAACAGGAAATACCCTGAACCTTCGGGTCATCGAAGCGCTCCACTTCAATGGTGTTGTTTGGGCCTAGCAGCTTGAACTCGGTACGCACGCTGCCAATGTGGGCATCCTGAGCCAATAGCGCGGGCGGTAGCAGCGCGAACATAGCAATGAGCGACGTGAAGGCAACGCGTTTTGGGAAAAACATGGGTAACTTCCTTGGCAATGGTCAGCCACGTGGGGGGCAATCGAAAAGCATCATTACTCAATCAGGGGGGAGACGTCGGACCAAATTTATGTCTTCAGATAACCTTTAAGATCAGTCTATAAAATAGTACCAGAACGTCCTTGTAATGTTATAAAGATGAGTCAATATTGAATAGTTAGGATATAGGCCAAATGGTAGGTCGCATATACACCTCTGAAAAGGAACCAGGAGGTTCACATGAAAAAGTGGATAATGATGGCAGCAGCAAACTGGCTGCGTAAGCCAGAAAACCAACAGAAAGCCAAATCCGCCTGGAGTAAGTTTCGGGATCGTAATTCTGGAAAGCGGACACCTCAACACCAGCAGGACACGCCGCGTCATACATCAGAGCGGCGGCCTGACGATAACTCAGATCATCGACCTTAAAGCCTAGTATTTCTAGATTTTTAGCACCTTCACCCCATAATCCGAAGGGTTAACAATCCCTTCAAGCTTGCCTATCTGGGACAAGTCGCTTTGTTTGATGACACTACTGATGTTGGTATCAGGAAAGCGAAGGTTCTTGATTACGTAAACTTGGCTCGGCATGCCCTTACCGTTGATATCCATGACCCAGGCAAGGAAGCCAGCCGAGAACTTGGCCAAACTGCCAATCGGGTATAGGCCATAAATTTGGATATACTCCACCAGCACCGTTTTGTCGTAAACCGTGTCCGTCTCATGAATCCTGCGGTAGGCGTCAAGCGGTGGGCGTGGAGATTCCCCGTTACGCGCATGAAGTAGTTTATTAATCGCCTTGATCACAGACACTAGCCGCACCAGATCGGATAGCTGTTCGCCGCAATTACCTGCTGGGTAACCGGAGCCATCCAGGCGTTCATTGGCTTTCTCGATGACTTCGCGACAGGTGGGACTTGGTTCCCAGCAAAGCTCGCTAAGCTTGTCTTGCAGCGCTGTGACGTGGCCGCTAAGAATCACTTTTTGGGTGGGGTTCATGTTGACCTTTAGCGACGGCAGCTCCGCGCTGATCAACAAAGGCTTGCCCATGGTATGCAGCAAGGCACCTAGCACTGCCTCCCGCACTTGAGGGTTATGTGGGTCGCGGGTCAGCAGCATGTCAGCCAGCTGCCCGGCGACCTGTATGGCGTGTCTGACCCAGTCTGATTCATCGCGTAAAAATGCGAGGGCATAGAGAAACGTCTTACGATCCTGCTCCACTAGGTAGCGCAAAGTATCAACGCAATCGTAAAAAATCTCGGTTGGGAACAGCTGTCGCGTTTTCATGTACATCAACCCCACTTGCAGCTGATGAGACACGTCCATCACTCCCCGTTCCATAGGCGACTGGCGAGAGCGTTTATCACGTTCCAAAGCTTCTCGATGCTGGATTTTCTTCTCCTTGGCACCCGGGATAAACAGAGAGGAGTGATTAACCATTTTGTCGTTCGTGCCGGTACGGTAGGCAGCCTCTCTTTCTGACTCATTCACGTAGTGAAACAGTGATTCAGTCTGAGGCATCGACAAGTTGATGAACTGAATACCGACGGCCGCATAGCCGTGGTTACCGAAGGGGCGTATATGACGGATTTTGCCTTCGGCAAAAAAACTATCGCCGTTAGGAAACTCCAGCGTTACCCCAGGAATCTCCTGATCTACGCCAATCGCAATGCTGTCAGCTAGGTCAATATCGACCATACAACCACCAATAGACAGGTTTCGAAGCCTGCCTGGCACGTTGAGTTCATTCAGATAAACTTCGATGCCAACCCGGGTCTGCATGCCCAGAATGAACGGGATACGAACGGCGCCTCGGTTCTCCTTTACGAACACGGATTCGGGTAGCTGGCACTCTAGGCGATACAACGCACTGTCAATCTGGAGCAACTTAGCGGCAACATTACTGAGGCTGTAAGTTTCGCGCTCATTGCTGTGGGCCCCTTTCAATGCTTCCAAGTCAAAACTTAAGTTGCCTGTGGCTACATAACGCTCGATGTCTGAACCCGCGTACTCCACTTCCAGCATCATGCTCCCGTTACCTAGGTTTAATTCAATAACTTCTGCCTTTATGGCATAGGGCATGTCTTTGGAATATATAGATAACTCGTGAGTGTGTTGAAGCAGCGATCGAATCACGCTTGCTGATGGATTTTCGTACAGAAGTGGAGCCGCCATTAAATAATACCTGCGAATGTGGTATTGATAATTATTCACCTATATCAAGGGCATAGGCATTTTCTATTATGCAGGAGACTATATAGACTTTAAGGGCCATAACAATCACTAGGTACGTAATGTTTTGTACTGGCAGTGCGCTCTAACAATACCGCCTTGCCCGCATCAGGCAACTAGTCCACTCTCTTCAAAATTCTTAAAAGGCTATCTATCAGTGCAGATCGCACGGGGACGCTGCCATGCATAACGAACGTTCGATGATGGAGGCTCAGCGCGAAGTGCATGAGCTGATTGCTCAACAAGCGCCTCTCGGTCAAACGCTGGATGCCATCGCCAGCTGGATTGAAATTATGTTGCCTGACGCCATCGTGGCTTTCATGCGCTTCAATCTGGATCGCCAGTCGCTAAGCCTCTACCCTAGCCTGCGCTTCTCTAAACGTTATCAGAATCAACTGAAAGAAGTGCCTATCGGCCCAAGTTCGGCCTCTTTTGGCTGTGCGGCCTACCGGCAGGAACAGGTAATTACTGAAGACATTCGCACGGATTCTCGCTGGCTGGCGTTTCGCGAAGCCGCAGCCCAAGAAGAGTTGCGCGCCTGCTGGTCAAGCCCAGTGATGACGGCCACTGGCGAGTTGTTGGGTACTTTCGGCACTTACTTCCGACAGCCCTACTGCCCTAGCGAAACGAGTGAGGATCTTTTGCACTTGGCGGCTTCGCTCGTCGCGTTAGCCATCGTCCGCGATCGCGACTCAAGTCATCACCGCAGTTTGTCGGAATGGCACCGCTCGCTATTTGTGAACCACCCTGACGGTGTTTATGAGTTTGATTTAGAAGGGCGATTCCAGCGCGGTAACGCTGCTTTATCACGGATTACTGGCTACCCGGCAGAGGCGCTAATCGGTCATCACTTTAATGAGTTTATTGAACCTGATTATCAGACACTCACCCAGGCTAGTTTTGATACCGCCAAGCGGGGCGGTAATCGCCAATACGAGACCATGGGCAGACACCACGATGGATATGCCTATTATCTCGAAGTTCTTAATTTCCCCGTGTCTGTTGATGGTGAAATCGTCGGTGTCTATGGTATTTGCAAAGATATTACGGCACTTAAACGGGCAGAGGCGTCTCGAAGTCTGTTGGAAAGAGGCATCCAGGCGACCCCTAATGGGGTGCTCATGGCGGATGCCAGCAAGCCTGAAATGCCGCTGATCTATGCCAACGATGCCTTCTATCGTCTAACTGGCTATAACCAAGAGGAAGCGTTGGGCCGCAACTGTCGGTTCTTGCAGGGGCCAGACACTGATCGGCAGGCAGTACTGGCCGTTCGCCAGGCGATTGCCAACCGGGAGTCGGTTGAAACACCGTTACTCAATTACCGCAAGGATGGCGCGTCCTTCTGGAATTATTTGTCGCTCAGCCCGGTATTCGATGAACAAGGCATTTGCACCCACTACATTGGCATCCAGCAGGACATCACCCAGCAACGCGAACAGGAATCGCAACTCGCCTACCAGGCAACGCATGACCTACTGACTGGGTTACCTAATCGTACTGAGCTGGATGAACGCCTGGAGCAAGCCTTCGAGCATGCCCAACAGTCGCAAGGCATGCTAGTGGTCATGCACCTTGATTTGGATGACTTCAAGACGGTTAATGATGGATTGGGGCATCACATCGGTAATTTATTGCTGATTGCTGTAGCAGAGCGCCTTCAGCGTCTAATCGAGCAGAGCGATACCTTGGCCCGGCTAACCGGCGATGAGTTCGCTTTGGTGTTTGCCAACCTGGATGGTCGTCCGTCAGGCAATGTGTTTGCGGAACGTGTTCTGGACGCATTCACACTGCCTTTCCAAATTGATGGCAAGTCGTTACATATCAGTGCCAGCATTGGCATTGCCTGCACCTGCGGTGTCGTTGAACACGCCCATGAGCTATTGCAGCGTGCTGGCTTGGCCATGGGAGAGGCCAAGCAACAGGGGCGAAATACCTGGAATTGGTATCAGGGTGATGTACAACGGACCACAGAAGAAGCTGTACTACTGCGCCATGACCTGCATACAGCGCTGCAGCAGGAGCAGTTCGAGCTGTATTACCAGCCCATTGTAGAGGCAGTCAACGGCCGTATCCGTGGTTTGGAGGCGCTAATCCGTTGGCATCACCCTGAGAAAGGAATGATTTCGCCTGGGGTGTTTATCCCGCTGGCTGAACGAACGGGCCAAATTATTCCATTGGGTCGCTGGGTACTGCGTCGCGCCTGCCAAGATGTTGCCGCTATGATTTCCGAAGGCGAGCGGGTGGTGCCGGTGGCCGTCAATATTTCATCACTTCAGTTTCGACGTGAAGGTTTTCTAGAGGAAGTCCAACGGGTACTAGCCGAGACTGGGCTACCTCCGGAGTTTCTTGAACTTGAAGTGACCGAGAGCGTGTTGTTAGACGGTGCCGGTCAGGCTATAGAGTTGATCAACGAGCTTAAGTTAATGGGCATTAAGGTAGCTCTAGACGACTTCGGAACAGGCTTCTCAAGCTTGAGCTATCTGCGCGACCTGCCTATTCACAAAGTGAAGCTCGACCGAGCTTTCATCAAAGACATAGCAACCAGTCGCAATAATGCCGCCATCGTGCAGGGAATTATCACCATGGCCCACCACATGGATTTGGTCGTGGTGGCAGAAGGCATTGAAGAGCGCGAGCAGCAGCAGGATTTAGTCCGTCGTAACTGCGATTTACTGCAAGGCTTCCTATTCGCTAGGCCCATGCCAAGGGATGCTGTGGTAGCACTTCCGGATATATTGCCCGCTGTCAAAGCGTAAGCCATGCCACATATCACCTATGTGATGCCGTCCCGGAGAATCTGACTACTTTGCTTCCAAATTTCCTATATTAACATTTCGCAGCGGCTACCTCGTAATAATGGGATGCACATGCGCTGTCGCTTTTCTAAGGAAGTGAAGTAGCAGGTAGGTATCTAGATTACCCAAGGCGGTTCACTCAATCATAATAATGGCATTGCCTTAATGAGCAATGGCGATGATGCAGGGAGATAATGCAATAGTTTGGATTACCCATCTAGTCCTTTCAAACCCAAAAAAATCACCCACCTTTCCGCGCTAACGATATTGAAGATTTCTAATGATGAGCATACTTTATTTAATACAAATACTTAAAAAGCGAGCGTAGAGTATTATGAAGGATGTAACTAAGGATTCGCATGTTGCTCAACGAAGCGTTGTAGTTCAAGAATTCACCAACAGCGTGCTGGATCCGAACGCCCCAATGTTAGGGCCAGTCGAAAACGGCGGTACGATCATCTCTAACACTGCGCCGGGTTGCTGGGGGCCGATGATCACACCTAGCCTGAGGGGCGGGCATGAAGTAACAAAACCTGTATTTGTTGAGGGTGCTGAAGTCGGTGATGGCGTTGCCATCCGCATCCGTGACATTACCGTTACCTCGATTGCTACCGCGTCGGGGCATGACAGCTCTCCTGAAGGCTTTTGCCTCGGTGATCCTTACGTCGCTGCGAGATGTCCCATCTGTGACACCATCGGGCCCGAAACACATATCGAAGGTTTTGGACAAGATGCAGTAAAATGCGATGTGTGTAACAACCCGGTCAAGCCGTTTGAAATCGTCCATGGATATACCGTCACTTTTGATGATACCCGGACTGTTGGTCTAACCGTTCCTAGCAATGTTGCCGAAATCTTCGCGAAAAAAGCCTCTCACTACTCGGCCCTCCCCGACCAAAGCCGTCAGCAATCCATTCTTAATTATGCTCCCTCGGACATGCCAGGAACGCTTATTCGTACGCGGCCTTTTATGGGGCAATTGGGTACTTGCCCGTCAATTCCAATGCCCGACAGTCACAATGCGGGGGATTTCGGTGCCTTTCTATTGGGGGCGCCGCACGAATATAGCCTCACGCCCGAGCAGTTAGCCGAGCACAAGACCGATGGGCACATGGATATAGATGCGGTACGCGCAGGTTCGATTCTCATCGCGCCGGTTAAGGTACCCGGCGCAGGTGTCTATATGGGCGACATGCATGCGGGTCAAGGCGATGGTGAAATAGCTGGGCATACCATGGACGTCTCTGGAAGCGTGACTCTTCAGGTCGAAGTCGTAAAGAACTATCCGATTGACGGCCCCGTGCTTTTCCCACTGCTGGAAGACCTGCCACCGTTAGCAAAACCTTTTAGTGCGGCGGAAAAGGCAAAAGGAGTGCGACTGGCGGAAAAATGGGGAGTGTCAGAAATCGAACCGCTAGCACCGATCTCTGTGGTAGGTACGGCCGCGAATCTCAACGATGCCATTGAGAATGGTCTGGAGCGAGCCGCGAAATTGCTCGATTTAACTGTGGCAGAAATCCGGAATCGAGCTACCGTCAATGGCGCTATTGAGATTGGCCGTGCTCCCGGCGTGATACAAGTCACTTTCCTTGCTCCACTTGCGCGGCTTGATGCAGTGGGACTTGGCGATTATGCCCGAGAGCAGTACGAACTCTAAATATGCCAAGCAATAAGCTTTTAGTTCAGAGCTAAGGTGTAACACCACTAACGCCCCACTATTGCAGTGGGGCGTTTAAGTAGTTTTTCCACAAAGCTTATAACCAAGATTCGTACAAGTTAAGACATATACGATCTTTTATCTTGTAGCCTGAAGTGTACTGGACTTGTAATTTTCTGACTCGGTTGTGATTAATAGTACGTCTTGGCTGACTGATTTACTGAATAGCAAGGTGCACCTCCAAGTATTAGTAGTGTTTACCTTTGGCTACCATTCATTTGAAGCCCCAATATTTCACGCGCTTGTTTCCACGTCGCTACCGGGCGGCTGTACTTTTCGCACAACGCAACGGTACGCTCAACTAATGCAGCGTTTGAGGGCGCCAGAGTATTGCTGTCCAGGCGCACGTTATCTTCAAGTCCGGTGCGTGTATGACCGCCCGCCGCAATCGACCACTCGTTAAGCAGGTATTGATTGGCACCAATGCCTGCACCGCACCATTGTGCATCCGGTGCTAGTCGCTTGAGCGTCTCGATATAGAAATCAAAAGTGGGTTTGTCCGCTGGCATAGAATTTTTAACACCCATGACAAACTGCACGTAGAGCGGCGTCTTTAGCTTGCCTTGCTTCGAAAGAGTCACCGCTTGGTGAATATGCGACAGATCAAACGCCTCGATCTCAGGCTTAATGTCGTACTTAAGCATCTCATCGGCAAGCCACTCCACCAACTCAGGAGGGTTCTCGTAAACACGATTCGGGAAGTTGTTCGAGCCTACCGACAGACTGGCCATGTCGGGTTTAAGCGACAGCATCCCGCCACGCGCCTCACCTGCGCCAGAGCGGCCGCCGGTTGAGAGCTGAATAATCATACCGGGACAGTGTTTCTTGAGCCCTTCCATCAAGCGGCCAAACTTTTCCGGGTCTGATGAGGGTGTTTGATCATCGTTACGCACATGGCAATGAGCGATAGTCGCGCCCGCTTCAAAAGCCGCCTGGGTACTTTCAATCTGCTCTTCAACCGTAATCGGCACGGCAGGATTGTTCTCTTTGCGCGGCAGGCTGCCGGTGATAGCGACACAGATAATACAGGGCTGAGACATAGACACCTCTCTTTGTTCTTATTGCAAATAAATAGCCTTGAAGTTTTTAGCATCAAACCCACTTTCAGGAACTTTCACTGGGCGAGAACCTGAAATAGTAAAACGCTGTTATTTAAACTAAAGCTATAAAGCTGATATTAAACACTAGCTATATCCCTTCCCATAACGCAGTGCCCGTAGAAACGTCCAATCTGGTCATATTAACGACTGACCAACCTGTCATTGCCTGTGTTACATACCGAGAATATGCCATCACAAGGTTATAAATCTGTCATTAGCAATGCAGGATAAACGACGGATGCCCTTGTTAACGCAGACTCCCTACGTCCAACAACAAAGACTATTTATCTTGGTGGCGGAGAGAGACCCACAATAAGATTTCTAAGGTGACCTCATGGACAACACTCGACTCAAAGGTAAAAACTGCTTAATTACAGGCGCTGCACGTGGCATGGGCGCCGCCGTTGCCGAACACTATGCGGCTCAAGGCGCCAAGGTGTGCGTAGCAGATATCAATATTGAAGGGTGCGAGGAAGTCGCTGCGCGCATCAAAGCAAACGGCGGCGACGCCATTGCGGTCAAACTCAACGTCACCGACCGTGCCGAAGTGCAGGCCGCGGTTAAAGCAACGGTTGATGCCTTTGGTAGCTTGAACGTGATGGTCAATAATGCGGGTATTAACAAGCCATTAATGTTCCTGGATATTACCGAGGAAAACTGGCATCAGATCATGGATGTTAACGCGTTAGGGTGCCTACTCGGCATGCAGGAAGCCGCTAAGCAGATGATCAATCAGGGCAAAGATAACGGGCCTTACAAAATCATTAACGTTGGCTCAATTCTATCGCGTCAGGCTTTTGATGACGTGGTCCCTTATTCCTGCAGCAAGCACGCCGTGCTCGCCATGATTAATGGTGGCGCTAAAGCCTTGGTAGACCACAATATTACCGTTAATGGCTATGGTCCTGGCGTCGTACGCACTGAGCTTTGGGAGCAGCTCGACAAAGACTTGGTCAGCATCGGCAAGTTCGATAAGCAGGGGCAGTCGATGGATGAGCTGGCGGAGAAGATGATTCTTATGAAGCGTTACTCCTACCCTGAAGATGTGGTCGGCACCGCGTCTTTCTTGGCCAGCGCAGAATCCGATTATATGACAGGCCAACTGCTGATGATCGATGGCGGTATGATCATGCAGTAACAGGCACTCCCCCATGCCTGTCTTTCAGGCATGGGGTTATGCACACTCCTTACTGTTCGCGCCTCACTCAATAATGCCCTTTGTCTCGCATCACTTTGTCCGCGCGTTCCTGGGCGATCGACAAGGCTTTCTTAATCGAGCGCCTACCATCTAGCACCTCGAATATCTCATTGCCTGCGATACTAATAAGGTCGGTAATTCCTGGCACGGGGGGGCGTGGCCAAGCCTGTAAAATATCCTTTTGTGCCATATCGTCGACAATTTTTATGAGTGGGGATAAGGCAGAGACTTCAGGATCTTGGCTAACACTGAAACGGGGCGTCACTAGGCTGCCATTCATAATGTAGAGCTTGGACATGTTTGCAGATGTCAGATGCCGTAAAGCCGTCCACACTGCCTCAACACGCTCTGGTGCTAAGTTAGCGGGAATGGCGAGTGCATAACCTCCTATTGGGGTTATGGCACGGCCATGATTTCCAACAGGATGGGGAAGATAGCTAGTATTGCCATAAGCAGGTGAGTGCCGATTCAACTCAAACAGCGGGGCGAGTAGCGTGTAGCAGTAGGCCATACTGGTTTCACCCGATGCATAAGACTGTGCACGCTCGTACCAAGACATACTGAGGATATTAGGCGGTGAATATTTCAGTATATCCAGCATATATTCGCAGGCCCTATAAGCGGCATCTGACTGAAACATAGGACGTAGCTGCTCGCCTCTGGCTTGCTGAAAGTCATAACCTCCCTGACAACTCGGTAGATTAAGGAGCGGCTGACCGAACTTCGCCATAAGAAAACTAAAGGTATGCCCGAGGGGTGTGCCTCTCGCTGCATTCCAAGCGATGCCGTAACGCCCTTTGGCAGGTTCATGTAGCTGTCTAGCAACTTTGACAAGCGCTTCTGTTGTGGTTGGAGGCGTCAACTGCATCGCCTCGAAAACATCCTGACGATAGCAGAGTAATTCTGGCGTTGTTTGAACGGGTATACCGTACTGACTGCCCGCATACCCTGAGCTCTGAATAGCCATTGGATGAAAATCAGAGAAATCATAATCATCGCGTTTGATTAATGCATCAAGTGGCATCAGAACACCATCCGCCGCTAACTCACCAAACCAGGGTAAGTCACAGGCCACTACGTCGTAGCGCGACTTAGCTAAACGAGCATTGTTTAGAATCTCATCTAACAGACTATCGATTGACCTTGCCTTGTTACGTATTTCCAACCCAAAGATCGACTCCAACTGACGTTTAAGGTTATGCATGGCCATGAACGTTGGGTCAGCATGCGCTAACACACGTAATCCACCCTTAAGCTCAAGCCGCGCAGACAACACTGCCGGGGTCGATATCACCCGTTCAGATGACGTCATACCCAGAAAGATCTTACTGGCTGAATCTGATGTTGGGTCTATACCGAACAACGGCCCAAGGAGTCCTTTAATACGCTCGATGTAGCTTTCCCACTCCTGGATCATTTGAGGGGAAGGATGCAACGAAACCGTCTTACCCGACTTAGTTCGTGGGCGCGAGATAAGCAAACCGCGCTGTATGATACTCTCGATGCCGCGCTTTGCCGTACCGTAGGTGAGGCCAGACGCATCGGCTAGAGACGTGGGGGTGGTTAACCTACCCGCAAGGTGGTTACGCATGACGTGCAGCAACATACGCATCTCACGATAGCCAAGCGCCATAGAGAGCGAACTTTCAGTTTCATCTTCAAATTTTTCAATGAAGTCGATAAATCGTGCGAACTCTGTGTTCGAGATTTTGGAGGAGGGCATTTGCGATAGCTTATCGTAAGGCCCTTCTGGGTTTGTTTCGTTTATCTCAGCACGACCTTCTCTCATGACAACTCCAACACATCACCAAACCATCAGGCCGCCAACGTGGTGGTAAACACTTTTCGCGATGGGGCTGCTATTAAAAAAAAGAACAGCTATAAAAAAAGTTTACCATTAAGTGTCAGCCTATACCGTCCATGATTAAGCGGATACCCAGCAGAATAAGCAGGCAAAGAATCACCCGGAAAAATAGCTCGCCATTGATGCGTTTTTGAATAACCAGCCCCAACCGAACCCCCAGCCATGCAACAGGCATCAGCAGCAGCGCTATGGTCAAGTTATCAATGTTAACCAAGCCCAGTAGGGTGTAGGGAACCAGCTTCACCAGGTTAGTAATGGCCAGAAAAACCACTGCAGTCCCTAGGAATTGCTGTTTGGTCAGTTGGCATTGCAGTAGGTAAAAATTCAGCGGTGGCCCGCCCGCATGGGCAATAAAACTGGTAAATCCTGCAATGCCACCACACAGGCGCCCTACCCAGCCAGGCATTAATTTGCCACGTAGCGGTTTGAATAAACCCCACAGGCCAAACAGTACCGAAAACACCCCCAACAGAAATGTCAGCAGCGCTTCATCAAACCAGCCATAGGTGAAGTAACCCACCACCACCCCTAGCACCGCGGGCGGAAACATAAGCCACAATAGACGGCCTACCCGCTGGTGCCACCACGCCTTAAGGCTAAACACATCCATTACAATCAGTAGCGGCAGCATCACCGCGACCGCAAACGTTGGGCTTGCCTTTAACGAGATTAATGGCACGGCCACCACCCCTACCCCACCGGCAAATCCTGACTTGGAAATACCAGTCAGCAACACAGCAACTACCATTAACGCCACGAATACCCAGTCAACAACCATCTCAACGCCTCATTAGTTTTACGCCGTGGCTCCCCTTGCTGCAATGCAAGCGAAAAAGGGGGCCATGACAGTCACGGCCCCCTTTCGTTTAGGCATACAAGCAAGCCTTTGCCATAAATTTCTACATCACTTTGCACACTTCATCGAAGGAGAAGCGGTCGCCTCGAGGGAACAATGCGCTCGCATCGCCATAGCCTAAGTTACACAGAAAATTGCTCTTCACTTTGCCATCTGGGAAGAACTCTTCATCCACGGCCGCATTGTTGAAGCCGGACATAGGGCCGGCGTCCAACCCTAGTGCGCGAGCCGCTAAAATGAGATAGCCACCTTGAATGGAGCTATTACGAAATGCAGTAGAATGAATAAAATCAGGTTTTCCTTCGAACAGCGATTTTGCGTCTTTGTTATGGGCGAACATGCGCGGCAGATGCTCATAGAACTCTGTGTCGAAACCAAGCACGGCAACCACCGGTGCCTTCATGGTTTTTTCCTGATTGCCTGGCATTAGAGCGGATTTCAGGCGCTCTTTGGCCTCATCTGTGGTCAGGAACAGAATCCGCGCTGGCTGACAATTCATCGAGGTGGGGCCGTAATGCATTAGGTTATACAGCTCGCGCAGCGTTTCCTCGCTAACGTCACGATCCTGCCAAACGTTGTGGGTACGTGCTTCAGTAAATAGCGTTGCGATAGCGGTTTGATCGATCGTTGTCATGTCGTTTCCTCTTTCGGTTTAACCAGCTCAGTTCGAGCCGGACGTTCAGGTTGAGTCGCTCAGGCCGTCTTTAAGCCGAAGTCGTAATGAAAATAGCGGTAAGGCGTTTCCATCTGCCGACCATCGGGCGCTTGCCCTGCTGGTTGCTGAGCAAACGTCTTCACCAGTGAATCCTTCACACCAAATACCGCATCCGAATCAAGGTAGGGGTCGTCTTCAGCGAAGATTTGGGTGACCAAGGTTTCGTACCCCGGCGCCATCAGCATGAAATGCACATGCGCCGGGCGATAAGGATGCCGCCCGGTAATGTCGAGCATTTTGCCGACTGGCCCGTCTGTTGGGATCGGATAAGGCGAAGGGGTGACGGTCCAGAAGGCGTAACCGCCTTGGCTATCGGTATGGAAGCGAGCACGCAATGAAGCGCCTTCAAGCTCGGGCTTTTGGACGTCGTAAAAACCTTCACTGTCCGACTGCCATACATCAATAGTGACATTTGCCAATGGCTTACCCTGGGCATCGTGCACGTGGCCTTCAACGAATAGCGGCTCCCCTTCAACCCCCCAGTTAATGGCATCCCCTTGATTCGCTTGGGGAGGGTCCGCCACATAAAAAGGCCCCAATACGGTACTTTCGGTAATGTTCGGGTCACTGTTTGAGTGGTTGATGGCATCCACCAACATGGTCACACCAAGGGTGTCAGAAAGCAGAATGAACTCTTGGCGTTCGTCATCGCACATTTGCCCCGTGCGGGTCAGAAACTCAATCGACTGGGTCCACTCTTGCTCAGTGGGTTGCACTTCACGCAGATAGGCGTGCAGGTGTTTGACCAAGCCATTGAGCAGCGTCTTTAGCCGTGCGTCTTCACAGTTAGAGAAATCTTCAATTACCGCCGCGGTGATATTGTCAGTCGTCAGGTTGCGCATCTTATTGCCCCCTATGCGGTGCGGGTGTCGGCTCACCTAGCCCCGAAAGTCGCTCGGTGTGGTGTACGGTAGCGATATAGTCATCATCGCCATGGCCCGTGGCGATAAGCGCGGTATAGGATTCGCGCATTTGGGCGGCCAGGGGCGTTGTGACCCCAGAGGTGTGGGCGCAATCAAGAATCAGATCGAGATCTTTGGCCATTTGGGCAGCGGAAAAGGTCGAGGTGAAATCGCGCTGGGAAAGTGGCGGCACCTTGTACTTCACCATCGGGGAACCCACCGCGCTGTCGGAAATAAGCGTCAACATGGCGTCCCATTCAATGTTGCCTTTGCGCGCCAGGGTCAGCGCTTCACTCATCATTCCGGCACTAACGGCAATCATCAGGTTAATCGCCAGCTTGGCGACCCGAGCCTGCTCTTCATCGCCCAGCCAATATTGTGCTTTGGTAAAGGCTTCGAACACGGGTTTGGCGGTTGCCAGTGCATCGCGGGGGCCAGATACCATCGCCGAAAGCGTGCCTGCCTCAGCCGCCACGGGGTTCCCCGACACGGGGCTACGTAAATACGAGATGCCATGAGCCTTGGCCGCTTCGGTCACTCGGGCAGACGCTTCAACACTTACCGTACTGGTCTCGACTAAGATACTGCCGGGCATCATGTGGCGAACCAGCTCGCCCGCTTCAAGGCAAAGTCCGATTAAAGCGCGGTCGTCGGGTATCGAGACAAACACCAGGTCACAATCAGACACTGCACTGGCAAGCTGCTGATGGGGCGTGACCCCTAACGCTGCGGCCAACGCGAGGCGCTCGCTGGAAAGGTCAAATCCTTGTACCGCGGTTCCTGCCTGGATAATTCTGGCGGCCATGGGCAAGCCCAGCTTACCCAAGCCCACCCAAGCCACCTTAGATGGCGAAGGGCGCGTCGTGGAAACAGTTGTCATTGGTTTGCCTCCTGCGTCGAGTGAGCTTCACGCGCCAGTAGTTCGGCGTGAATACGGTGGCCAGACTTAGCAAGCTCAGCGATACCTTGCTCGGTATTAATCAACAGGCGGCCGCTGCGCTTTTTGAACTGCCCTGCCACCATGACGCTGTCGATGTTAGCTAGGCTTGTCTGCATCACCACCGTCGACACCGGGTCATTGACCGGCTGCATATTGAGCTTGTTGCTGTCGATCAGCACCACGTCGGCCTGCTTGCCTGGCGTAAGGCTACCAATGCGGGCATCGAGCCCAAGAGCTTTCGCCCCATCCAGCGTGATCCAGCCAAGCGCTTCTCGGGTAGTAATAGTCGAGGTGTCCGGTATCTTGCCTTGCTCCCGACGTGAAGCATCGTTATCAAGGGAGCGCTGCATCCCTAGTGCAGCACGGGCAACACTGAACATGTCACCCGAAAGTACTGACTCAAGATCCACCCCCAGAGACACCACCCCGCCGTGCTGGCGTACCAGACCAGTGACTGGAAAGCCGTGGCCTTGGGTCATCTCGTTTTCCGGTGCAATCGAGAACGTCACGCCACTGGCGCAGAACCGTGACATCTGGCCGTCATCCAGGCTTTGTCCATGCACAATATTGATATCGGGCCCCAGCAAACCACGGCTTTCTACTTCATCCCAGGCGCCCGGCGCTACCGCCGTGCCGCCGCCCTGATGCATCGAGGCCACAAGGCCAAACTCTTTCGCCAGAGCAAAGTCTTTCAGGGTAACGTCAAGGGTTGAATAGTGAGGGCCAAGGATGGCCATGCCTAAGGTGACAAGCCCCTTTGGATTCGCCAGCTCGCCATTTAACAGCCGTTCGATTTCATGGCGCGGGTGGGGGATTTCACTAAAATGCGGCTGGCCAGGCTTTGGGTCGGGTTTCGGTGAGCCGTGCATAAACAGCGCCCGTATTCCGGACTCTTTTAGCCCACTCACGGCGGCGTCTGTGTGGTCTGGGGTCGGGTTGTTATGACACCAGTCACCTAATGTGGTGGTGCCACAGTTAAGCTGATTAATCGCGCCCATACGGGTCGCAATATAAATGTCATTGGGCGTGAACAGCGCCGCCAGACCGTGGTGGACGTGGCGAAAATACTCAAGCAGCGTCCAGTTAGCGGCAACGCCACGCAGCCCGGTCTGCCAGGTATGCATATGCGCATTCACCAACCCAGGAATGAGAATACCGCCAACACAGTCGATAACCTCTGCGCCCTGCGCCTTGGGGTCATCGACCAGGCCATGGCCCACGGCGGCAAGTCGGTCATCTTCAACCAGCACCTGGCCGTTGCTTAACTCGCCCAACTGCGAGTCCATGGTAATCACGGTCGCGTTAATGAAGAGCACTTTCATTGCGCACCCCCAGGTTGAGCGTGAGGGCGACGGCCCGCCTGGGCATTGCTGAGCAACTGCTGAATGCCAGTGGTTTCTATTTCGCGCGGGTTCCAATAGGGGTTCTGAGTAGCGATCTCCGTGGCGCGCTCAACATCGGCGGGGGTAAAGCCAAGTTCAGCAAGCCCACTGGGTGCGCCGACTGCACGGCCTAAGTCATAAAGCCCTGCAGCGGCGTCCGAACAGCCCAGCGCACGGCCAATGCGAGCCATTGCGTCAGGCACTGCAGGGGCGTTATAAGCCAGTGCATGAGGCAGCACAATGGTGTGCGTTTCCGCATGGGGTAAGTTAAAAGAGCCGCCCAAGGTATGGCACAGCTTATGGTGCAACGACATCCCCACCGAGCCAAGGCACGTGCCGCACAACCAAGCGCCGTACAGCGCATCAGAGCGCGCTTCTACATTGCTGGGGTCATTAGCAATCACGGGCAGGCTTCTCGCCAGCGCCGCGATCCCCTCCTCTGCCATTAGCGCGATTACTGGGTTGCAGTCACGGGCATATAGCGCCTCTACCGCATGGGCAATCGCGTTAATGCCGCTGGTTCCGGACATCTCTGCGGGTAGCGTCAAGGTGAGATCAACGTCATAGATAACGGTTTCCGGCAGTACATCTAAAGTGCGCTGCGTCGTCTTGATACCGTCGCGGGTCTCCCCCAGGATCGGGGTCATTTCTGAGCCTGCATACGTGGTGGGGATGGCGATCTGCGGCAAGCCGGTGCGCAGCGCGATCGCCTTGCCCAAACCAATCGTCGAGCCACCGCCAATGGCAATAGTGCAATCCACGTTCAGCTTTTTTACCACCTGCAAGGCACTGTCAGTCACTTCGACTGGCGTGTGCATGGCGGCGTCAGCGTAAACGCCTATGCCCTTCTCACCCAACTGCTCTAGTACGCGGTTTGCCTGCTCATGCTGTTGAGGCGTGGCCAACACCAGGGCGCGTGAACAGCCTAGATGGTCAAGCTCTTCACCTAGACGCGACAGGGTTCCTCGGCCAAACACCACGCGGGATGGCAGGCCATCATAAACAAAGGGTTGCATAAAACATTCCTTATACGTTTGAAGTGGTCTGTATGTGCTCTTTGCAGAGCACATCAGTCGCAAAACGGCGAGCTAGCTCGCCTGCGCCTGCTTGCCCATTCCAGTGATTGCCTGAACCAGCTCGTCCTCGCTGACGTTGTCACCATCAAACTCAGCGGTAACGCGACCGTCATACATAGCGATTATGCGGTTACTCAGGCCAAGAACCTCGGGCATCTCGGAAGAGATCACCAGCACCGCATAGCCAGATTTGGCTAGGTCTTTAACCAGGGTGTGGATTTCCGACTTGGATCCCACATCAATGCCCCGGGTTGGCTCATCAAGAATCAATAGCTTGGGGTGGGTATGCAGCCATTTGCCGATGACGATCTTCTGCTGGTTACCGCCGCTCAGGTTGCCCACTTTTTGGCGCCAACTGGGGGTTTTGATCTTCATCGCCTGATGGTATTTGTCGTACACCTCTCGCTCTTTGGCACTCGTCATAAAGCCCAATGACGACACGCTAGAAAGGCTTGCCAGGGTCATGTTGTCACGGCAGTTCATCCCCAAAATCAGTCCCTGATCCTTTCGGTCTTCAGGCACCAAAGCAACGCCATGAACCGCGGCGTCATGGGAGTTACGGAAGGACACCACCTTGCCGTCTAACACCACCTCGCCAGTGGAAGGCGTGCGCAGTCCGAAGATGGTTTCTGCGACCTCAGAGCGTCCAGCGCCTACCAGGCCGTACATGCCCACAATTTCACCCTTGCGAACATTAAAACTGACGTTCTCGAATACGCGCTTCACCGAGAGGTTGCGCACTTCCAACAAGTTGTCGCCGAAGTTACTCGGTTTGCTGGCATGATCGAGCTCCAAACTACGGCCGATCATCATTCGAGTGATCTCGTCCTCGTTGGTATCCGCCGTATTGACGGTTCCGGTGTATTCACCATCCCGTAGCACGGAAATACGGTGTGATAAGTGAAAAATTTCATCCATGCGGTGGGAGATATAAACAATCCCCACGCCTTGCTCACACAGCGAATTGATCACGTCATAGAGCACTGGTTTTTCATGGTCAGTGAGCGATGCCGTCGGTTCATCGAACACCACTACGCGCGGGGTAAACGCTAACGCTCGGCCAATTTCGACCATCTGTTTCTTAGCAATCGACAGCGATCCCACTAAGTCATCGTGTTGAAAACCACACTTAAGCGTCTCAAGAATCTTATTGGTATCCTCGCGCAGCTTGCGCCAGTCAACGCGATTGAACGGCTTTCTTGGCAGGCTGCCGAGAAAGATGTTTTCGGCGACCGTCATTTCAGGTACCAGCGACTGCTCTTGATGAATCAGCACGACGCCTGCCCGCTTGGCATGCTTGGGGTTTTCAAAGGCCATTTCCTGGCCAGCAAGAATGATCTTTCCTTCATTCGCTTGGTGTTTACCCGCTAGCACTTTCATTAACGTCGACTTGCCTGCCCCATTTTCGCCAAGCAGGGCATGAACTTCCCCAGGCCGCACGTCAAAATCCACACTATTTAGGGCAACAACCCCAGGAAAACGCTTGGTGATACCTTCAAGCCGCAGTATCTGTTCAGCGTTAATCGGCTGTCGTTTGTTAGATGAAAAGTCGTGTTGAGAAGGGCTCATATCCGCACCTCCTTAGCCGAGGGTGCATTAAGCTTCTTGTCGATAATCAGCACCGAGATGAGGATAGCGCCGAGAATGACCAGCACATAAAACGCGGGCACCTGCATTAAATTCATGCCGTTACGCAGAATACCGATAGCCAGCACCCCGCCTAGGGTGCCAACGATGCTGCCGTAACCACCGGTCAACTTGGTGCCGCCTAATACCACTGCGGTAATCACCCAGAGCTCATAGTCACGCCCCAGATTTGGTGTCGCCGCGCCCATTTGACTGGCCAGCATTACTCCCGCCAGGGCAGCAAAGAAGCCAACGATAATGAAATTGATCATCATGTGACGCCCTAACCGAATCCCGGCATCAATTGATGCTTCAGGGTTGCCGCCCACCGCATAGGTGTTACGCCCATGGCCGGTTCGAGTCAGCACTAGGTGCATGATCAATGTGCAAA
This sequence comes from Halomonas sp. QHL1, assembly GCF_001882345.1. Taxonomy (GTDB): domain Bacteria; phylum Pseudomonadota; class Gammaproteobacteria; order Pseudomonadales; family Halomonadaceae; genus Vreelandella. The sequence goes on along the minus strand of NZ_MINL01000001.1, from coordinate 85,368 downwards.
TCAGGAAGATAATTGCTAATACTGGAAAAGGTCCGATGGTGCTGGTACCAAAGTCAGAGAAGGCAAAATTCAACGCATAAAACGACTGCTCACCGGTGTATAGAAAGATCAGCCCCCTGATACCTAGCATGGCGCCTAACGTCACGATGAAAGCATTTACGCCGGTTTTCCAAACAATCAGGCCGTTAATCGCGCCTAACAAAACACCTGAACCGAGTGCCGCAAGAATCGCCAGCGTCATGCTCGTCTCTTGCAACCCGACTGCCAATGAAGCTGCTAGCCCCAAAGTCGCACCGACCGATAAATCGATATTGCCGTTGATCATGACAAGCGTCATGCCAAGGGCGATCAGGCCAATGGTGGAGGTTTGCACCAGAATATTGCTGATATTGCCAAATGACAGGAAGTACTCCGACATAAAGCTGAAGAAAATAAAGATGACGAGAACAAACACCCAGATCGGTTGGATAGCCGTTCTGCCACGGAAGAACCCTTTTAGACTTGTCATGTTTTACTCCTCCGGGTTATGAGTGGGTCGTTAGCAAGCGCTTACGCTTGTTAGCGAGGTCCAGCCATACGGCCAGGATAATAATGGCCCAGGTCACGATCCACTGGATGTAATAGGGGTAGCCCATCAACAGCAGGCCATTCTGAATAAAGCCCAGGATCAACACGCCAATCACGGTTTTCCAGATGCTGCCAGCGCCCCCCAGCAGGCTAGTACCGCCAAGGATGATCCCGGCCAGTACCAGCAGCTCATAACCTTGGCCAACATTGTTTTGTGAGCCCATCACCCGCGAGCCAAGAACAAGCGCCGCACACGCCACACAGAACGCTGAGATTAGATAGGTGCTGAACACGCACCAGTTCTTGCGAATGCCCGAATAAACGGCAGCCATAGGATTGCCACCGACAGCAAAGATGCGTCGCCCATAGCCTGTGTAGCTCATCACCACTTGAACCAGAATGGCCAGCAAACCAAACAGCAAGATAGGGACAGCAATCCCCGCTAAATAGCCACGCCCAAAGAACGCAAACCACGTGCCGTCCTGATTCGCGATATCAACGTTTTGGCCACCGCTGTAGATCAGCACGAAGCCTTGAATGGCAGACAACATCGCCAGCGTGACAATCAGGGAGTTAAGGCGCAAAAAACCGATCAGAATGCCATTGACGGCACCCAGCATCAGCGTTAATGCAAACATCATCAGAATGGCCGTGGTGGGGCCAACCTTATCGTGTAGATCCACCACCAACACCGTCGAAAACGACAGCATCGATCCCACGGAAAGATCCAGATTACCGCCAATAATCACCACCGTGACACCCACGGCGATAATGCCAATAATCGAGGCCTGACGAACCACGGTCATGATGTTTGACTGGGAAAGAAACTGCTCTGAAAAGAAAGAAAAAACGAACATGCCAACCAGGAAAAAGATGAGAATTCCCTGGGCCGAAAGAAAACTCATGACGCTTGCTTTGCTAAGTTTTCCTGCCGGCAGACTGGATTTTGATTGTTCTGCGGAAGCCATGCTAATCACCTGTATAAAATCACCTCGGAAAGCACCGGTTAGCGCAATGGACAAGCAAGTCATCCATTGACGCTTACCGTGCACTCCGGCGCAGGAACCCTGCCTTCAGTCGTATGCTGGTTACCAGAGACGACGAACTAAGCGCTCATCGCTCTGGGCAGCATGCTCTAGCTCAGAAAACAGGACGATCAAACTCACTAACGTTGTCAGCGGTGATTTTTGGAGTCTCAAAGAAGTTCATTTTCGGCACTTCTTCTCCGGCTAATACATCCAAGGCCGTTTGTAGCGCGGCTTCCGCATCATCTACGGGAGACTGATAGATGGAACCGTAATACTCGCCACGCTCAATCGCGTCGTAACCAACGGCGAAATTCGTGGCACCAATGAAGATAATCTCATCGGCACGATCAGCACCTTTCGCTGCATTCAGAGCGCCGACACCCATGTTGTCATCGCCGGAATAAACGCCGTCAATACGGTCATATTTAGTCAGGAAATCTTCCATCACCCGCTGAGCCCGCTCACGGTTCCAGTTACCAGGCTGCGTCTCCAGCAGCTCTACACCAGGACAAACTTCAGCAAGACGCTCCTCGAAACCGGTCGAACGCTCCATAGCGGTGGTGTAGCCCGGCTGGCCAGCAATCTGCACGATTTGCCCTTCGCCCTCGAGCGCATCACACATCATTTCCGCAGAGGAAATGCCTTGCTGAACATTATCTGGGCCTGAAAAAGCAGCGATGAATTCAAGACCCGCTTCAGCAATTTTGGAATTAGTAACGACGACAGGAATGCCCGCCTGATGAGCCTGACGAATAGCAGGAATTACGGCTTGCCCATTGGTTGGCCAAATGATAATGGCGTCGACACGCTGCTGAATAAGATCTTGCATTTGGCCAATCTGACGAGCGACATCTCCACCGGCATCTAACACCACAATATCAACGTTGCCTGCCTCTTCAGCAGCAGCTTCAAACGCACTTTCATAAGTCGTTTGATAGCTATCCACACCCACGTTGTTTTGAGTAATGCCGATGCGATAAGGGCCCTCAGCCTGCGCTGTTGTGATGGACATCATGATGACAGAGGCGGCAAGAGTGGTTTTCTTGAACATTGCGTTTCTCCTAGCGTTTTTAGTAATTGTTTTTTTAGCCTGCAAGGCAAGCTTGGATTGGAGCTTACTTCCGTGCTTCGTTTGCACACAACATGACCACCGTAGAGAAATGACCAAACTGGTTTTTTTAAGCTTTTCGTTCCGAATCAAGCTGTAGTAAGCCGCTATATAGCGACTACGTCTGTGAGGATGCCTGACACTATGTGGCAGTGAGGGTCTCTCAAACGTGAAAGCGAAGTGTCGAAAAGCTACTTGTTGGCTGGCGGAAGGGTTAATGGCAGTGACCAAGTATGAAGATCACACACCAAATGAATTTTTGGAGTTAAACCGAAGCGGATACGGCCAAGGGCGTGGTCTAGCGATTCTTTCGAGCCCCTTTTTGCCACCTTCAGCGGCAGCGCGTGTGGCTCGCACTAAAGTGGCATCAATCATCCACGTGTACAGGGCCATAAGCCCATCCTCACATAACTTGGGCTGCAAGCGAGACAGAACCGCTTAAATGCAGTGCTTGTAAAGCTAGGGGAATCACTAGGGAGAACTAAAGGCCTTAGTAGGGAAGGCACTAAAGAATTACGTCATTAAGCCATTGTTTTAGATGGCGTCCCTGGCAGGAGTCGAACCTGCGACCTGCCGCTTAGGAGGCGGCTGCTCTATCCTACTGAGCTACAGGGACTTAATCGCTCTGAACTTGCGGGCGCGTAGTATAACGCGTCGGCTTAGGCAGGGCCAACCGCGTTGGCGCTATTCAATTCTATATCCAACCGAGTAAACGCAGCACAAAGACACCCAGTGTGACGGTAATGCTCGCCATCAGCGTTGTGATGGCGATGATATTGGCCGCTAATGGCACATTGCCGCCTATCGCTTTCACCATCACAAAGCTGGCGGCGGCGGTGGGGCTGGCAAAGAACAGGAACAGCAAGCCCAACTGTTCGCCGGAAAAGCCCATCATCCAGGCCGCCAAGGTGGAGAGTATCGGAAGCGTTACCATCTTCATCAAGCTAGCACCTAGTGCCACTTGGCTGCTGTTGCGCATGCTCGAAACGGAGAGCGTCGCGCCAATACAAATCAACGCCAGTGGCAGTGTTAACGAAGCAAAATAGTCCCCCGAGGTAATCACCCAACTGGGCAGCGGAATCGAGAGAGCGGTGAAGGGTAATGCCGCAAACACGGAAATAATTAGCGGATTTTTTGCTACATGCTTGAGCAGGCTGCGCCAATCGGTGGCCTGGCCAGGTTGGTAGAATGCCAGTACGACAACCGAAAGCGCGTTGTACATCACAATCACTACGCCCAGCAGAAGGCTGCCCGCCGACAGGCCGTAGTTACCGTACATTCCCGCCGCTAAGGCTAAGCCCACTACCCCGCAATTACCGCGAAACGCGCCCTGGACGTAAATACCGCGGTCCTGGCGAGCAACACGGAAGTGCGCCCATGCCCAACTGAGCAGGAACTGGCCGAGCGTGGCAGCGGCAAAAAACACCATCAGCGAAACGTCCAGTGCCACGCTTAAGTCGGCTTTTATCAGACTGAGGAAAATCAAGGTGGGGAGCGTTGCTCTAAATACCAGCGCTGAAGCGGTCGAGACGAAAGCGCTATCGATCCATTTCAAGCGCTTAAGGACTAGGCCTAAAAATACCATCGCGAATACAGGCAGCGTGACATCAAGCGTGCGGGCAAACAGTTCAAGTAGGTTCACAACAGTATCTCGGTCAGCCTTGATTTTAAAAACGGGCTTCTAACAACAAATTAGTACCCGCTTATACTCTCCTGCTGAGCAAGTTTTGTCGACTAAAAAGCGCTCTAGGCCTATACCGCCGCTTTGAGCACTTTTAAGAGATTATTTCTGCGAGTCGAAAAGCTCCATGACATCATCATGCGGCATATTAACCACAACCCCATCACGGCCGTGCTCTTTGGCTTTGTAGCTACCGGCATCGGCACGCGCTAGGACATCGACCACACTAGAATCAATATCATCAAAGGTAGTCACACCGATGCTTAAGGTGACCATGTACTCTTTGCCTTCATGAGTGACAGAGATTTCGCTGACCGATTGACGCAATGACTCTGCGATCCTCCTCGCCTGAGCCAGGGTGCAGCTGGGGAGCAACACGCCAAACTCGTCGCCCCCCTGGCGAGCCACATGATCACTACGGCGAACTTCCCAAGCAACCACCTGCGCAATACGGCGTAACATTTCGTCGCCTAGGGCATGGCCGCCTTCGTCATTGATGGGTTTGAAGTGATCCAAATCAAACAGCAGAAGGGCTGACGGCGTACTGGTTTTTTGGAAATCGGCAAAGGCTTCTTCTAAGCGGCGCTCGAAGCCACGGCGATTCAACAGCCCGGTTAACGGGTCGTGCTCCGCCTCCCAGCGCTGAATAGCTTCCTGCTCGCGGCGCTCGGTGATGTCTTTGACAACCCCGACTAAACCAAGGGTATGGCCATCTTGAGAAAGCGTGACCACGCGGGCATGAATATCCAGCCACAGCAGCTCTTTATCGCTGCGTAAAAACCTCAGTTGACGAACAAAATCAATACCCGTGCGCAGGCTATGCAGCCACAGATCCTTGGCACCAATGATGTCGTCAGTATGGATCTGCGTCAGCCATGTCTCCATGGGTGCATCAGCGGAAATCCCCAGCATCTCTAATAACGCGGGGTTCATATAGGTAATGTCACCGTGAATATTGGCGACAAACATACCTTGAGGCACGGCATTGAGCACTGAGTCTAGAAACGCCTCGCGCTCTTGAAGATTACCGAGTAAAAGCTGACGCTCTCCTTCTACTCGGTTGAATGTACCCGCTACCTGCTGCAACTCTTGCATATTGGTAGCTAGGCTGACGTTCTCTCGATAGCCGAGCCCCACTTCACCAATCTGCTTTTCCAAATGCCTCAAGGGCGAAAGCACTCGGCCCAACATCCACCACAGGAGGGGCAGCATAGAGAGCGCAAAAAGCACCCATAACCACCATAATTTCTGAATAAAGCCAGCCAAAGGCAGTTGCGCTTGCTGAACAGGCATGTAAAGACCTACCACCCAGTTGGCAGGCCATATTTGGGCATAGGACTGTAGCGCCATTTGCCCATTTAATAATTGGCCAATGCTGTCTCCCTCCCAGCCATCTAGGGCAAGATCCAACCCAGGGTTGAATGACTTGTCGGGAACGGACGCATTAATTAACGAGCTATCAGGGTGATACAAGACTTTCCCCGATGCAGTAGCAACGCCCGCATAGCCATTTTCACCCAAGCGTACCTTGGCTAAACGACTAAAGATCCCCCCTGAATCAAGGCTAAGAATGCCCGCCACAAAGCCATCAAACTCGCCCTGTTCGGTGAAGCGTGGAACACTTACCAGGACCATGGGCATTCCACTCGCTCGACCTTCAAACGGCTCACTTACGTAGGGCCTACGCGTACCGCGCAGCATATGAAAGTACTCAAGCTCTGAGGTGTCGAGCCCCACTCTGCCAACGATAGCGGGCCAATCGGCCACGACCGTTCCCTTGCGATTGGCAACGACAATTCCCTCGAACCAGGCCAGCAGACTATCGTTTTGCTGTAATTGATAGTTGATCCAACCCGCATCATCGGTGGCACCAATCCTTCCACGCAGGCGCTCTAATGCCTGGAAACGTAGCTCAACTTGTTGGGTGACTTCATCGGCCAACAGAGTGGCTTCATAACGAAGGTGCGACATATTGGTTTCTTGCACCATAGTTTTCCCCAATTGCCAGGACATGCCCAACACCAGGGTAACCACCAAAAACCAGGTAGCCGCAAGGCCCAGCAGCAGCCGGCCTCTCAATGAGCGGGAGATATGCATACGTTTCAACGGGGCAGCCAGACGCACTGGATGTCCCGGAATTCATAGATTAACTGCAGAATGTATATCCATTTGCTGTTACTACGGGTGGCGGCAATATAGGCCAAACCTTTTTATCGGCCAATTTTACCAAAATTTTAGTCTAGCAAACGTTGACAGGCATCAACCATGCGCGATCTTTACATGATCGCCACGTTGAAGTACTAAGCTAAAAATTAACGCAAGGCACAAGCAAAGACTAATATATAGGCTTCCAAACGCTTTGAAACCTGCGAGAAAAAAATTGATCAAACGGTACATGCATAAGACAAAATGCTACCGTAGCCTGCTCGTTGAGGTACACACAGTTAATACGCGCTATGCCAAAGGACGAACGGATGGATTCTTTCAGCGACGCAAAGGATGCGATACCTTCTTGGTACGTTATTCAATGCAAAGGCGGTGAATCATTTCGCGCCGCCGAACATCTCACCAACCAAGGTTATGAAGTGTTTCACCCTGTGCTGAGTAGCCAACGAAAACGCCAGGGTAAGCTCACTATCGTGACCGAACCGCTATTCCCCTACTACCTGTTTATCTGTTTAGATCAGGTAGCCAGCAACTGGGGGCCCATTCGCTCCACCCGCGGCGTTCTGCGTCTGATTACCTTCGGCAACAGGCCTGTCGCAGTGCCCTCACAGCTCGTTGAAACCCTTCGTGCCCAGCCACACCACCAGGAAGGCATCCACACCTACTTCAGCGCTGGTGAGAAAGTCACTATCACCGACGGCCCCTTCAAAGACCTGGAAGCCATCTTCACCAGCCTTAAAGGCGAAGAGCGAGCCATCGTCCTGCTTAATGTGCTCAACAGGCCTCAGCACCTTGATATACCAGTGAATAGTCTACAAAAAAGTGAGCAGTGAATGGGCGCTCTAACGGCTGGTAACGAACTAGCCGTTCAACACCTTGGCTAACAGCGATTTGGCGTTTTCAATCAATTCGTCCAGATGCTTTTCACCTTTGAAGCTTTCGGCATAGACTTTATAAAGCGATTCCGTGCCGCTGGGGCGGGCGGCAAACCAACCGTTCTCGGTGGTGACTTTAATACCACCAATAGCAGCGCCATTACCGGGCGCGTTGACAAGCACAGCAGTAATCGGATCACCAGCAAGTTGCTGCTCGGTCACGCTCTCGGCAGTCAGGTTTTTAAACGCCGCTTTCTCTTCGGGTGAACAGGCAGTATCTACACGTTTATAGAAAGGCTCGCCGAAACGCTCGGTAAGCGTGCGGTAATACTCGCTGGGCGTTTTACCGGTGACCGACATGATTTCTGCCGCCAGCAAACACAGCACGATACCGTCTTTATCGGTGGACCATGCCTTGCCGTCTCGGGTTAGCAAACTAGCGCCGGCGCTCTCTTCGCCGCCAAACGCCAACCAGCCTTCGCGCAGGCCTTCCACAAACCACTTAAAGCCCACCGGCACTTCATACAACTCGCGCTGGTGAGAAGCCACTACCCGATCAATCATTGAAGACGATACCAGCGTCTTGCCGACTTTTAAGCTAGCAGCCCATTCGGGGCGGTGGGTCATCAGGTAATCGATGCACACGGCCAAAAAGTGATTCGGATTCATTAAACCGTTGGCATCGACAATACCGTGGCGGTCGGCATCGGGGTCGTTACCAAAGCCGATATCAAAGCGGTCTTTAATCTTGAGCAGATTGGCCATCGCCGCAGGGCTTGAACAATCCATACGGGTTTTGCCATCGTGGTCCGGTGGCATAAACGCAAACTCAGCATCCACCGCAGTATTTACCACTTCAAGGTTTAGGCTGTAATGCGCCGCTATCGCCTGCCATACCGGCAGCGCCGTGCCGCCCATAGGGTCAGCACCTAAAGCTAGATTCGCATCCTGAATCGCGGCGATATCGACCACGCTGCCGAGCTTGGCGACGTAATGCGCGGTGAAATCATACTCTTGGGCGTGAGCAATCGCCTCGTCAACGGGCACGGTGGGCACGTCTTCTAATTGACGCATCAGGTAAGCGTTGGCGCGCTGCTCAATCCAACCGGTGGCATCGGTATCCGCAGGGCCACCGTGGTGCGGGTTGTACTTTATGCCGCCATCTTCAGGCGGGTTATGCGAAGGGGTAATGATTAAGCCATCCGCGAGTGCCACATCGGGTGCCGCCTGACCTTGAGGGCGGTTGTGGTGCAGAATCGCCTGGCTTATTAGCGGCGTCGCGGTATAGCCGTGATCTTTCTCGATAAATACCGGTATCCGATTAGCGGCCAACACCTGCAGCGCGCACTCCCAGGCAGGGCGCGAAAGCGCGTGGGTATCGAAACCTAAAAACAGCGGCCCCTGATAGCCTTCCTCAAGCCGATAATCGACTACCGCCTGGGTGATCGCGTAAATATGCGAGGCGTTAAAGGTACACTCGAGAGAACGTCCGCGATGACCGGAGGTTCCAAACGCCACACGCTGACTAGAAACGCTGGGATTGGGCTGTTGTTCGTAAAATGCTTTTAAGACGGCTTTCATAACTCACTCCCTTGAAGCAAATGCACGGTCTCATCAATCCTTCTGTATCTGTGTTCGTGGGCTTTACTGAAAATAATAGCAATTAATAAGCTGAATAACGTCCGCAGTTTAAAGAAACTTCGAATTTAGCCATCCAACCGGCTATTTCTCCGCGGTAATCTGCATATGCAAAAAAACCGGCCTCGAAAGAGGCCGGTTCTATGGATACTGCTAGGCAGTTACCCTTTAAGCGTGGTATTTAAACCAGGCTTAGAAGTGGTAACGAGCGCCTGTCAGCCAATATGCATCGTCGCCATCAGCGGTTTCAATAATATCGCCGCCGTCATTGAAGACAGAAATGCTCTGTTGGTCAGCCTGCTGCAGTTCCAGGAAAATGTTAAAGTTGCTAGAGAGGTTGTAGTAACTACCCAGCGCCCAAGAAGTGCGGCTATCTCCGTCATCCGGGTTGACATCGTAAATATCAGCGTGGAATGTCCACTGGTTAATGTTGTAAGAGCCGCCTAAACCTACTGTATCGTAACCACCGCCCAAGGTGTCGTTTTCGTCACGAGTTTCATAACCCAGGCGGGCAGAGAAGGCATCGTTGATAGCATAGGAAGCAGTGGCGCCGTAAAGGATCTCGTCATTGCCGCCGCCTTCGGAGATATCGTCGACGTAGCCCAGCGCCAGACGAACCGGTCCGGTTTCGAACATAGCACCGCCCTGGGTGGCAAATTCAGAGCCATCAGTCGGCTCGACCTCACCACGATCAGAGAAGTGTTTGCCACTGATAAAGGCAGTAAAGCCTTGCAGGTCCGGGGTCACATAGCCAAAGGAGTCACCACGCGCCTGCTTCGCGCCGCCGATACCACGATCGGTAAACTCAAGGCCACGATCAATGTAGAGATCGAACGGTGCGGCCACATAGCTGTTGTAAAAGCTATCATAGTTACCAGCTTGAACAGTACCCCAAGAGTTGCTGCGAAGGCCGATATAGCTGTGACGAACTTCACTAAAGCCATTAATGCTATCGCCATTGGAGTCGACCACACGACCACTACCAGTACGCTCGTCACCGCGGAAGCGCCACTCGACACGACCAAAGGCGGTCAGGTCAGAGTTGAGCTCGTGGCTCATGGAGAGGCCTAGGCGCGAGTAGACATCGACAAACTCGGCACTGTTGCTCTCCACAGAATCATTGACGCCGTCGCCATTAGTATCGACTGCGGCTTCAGGACCGCCGCCAGCGATACCCATGGCAATGCGGCCATTGATTTCAAGCTTGGTGCCAGCTTCGTCGTATACGGTAGCTGCTTGTGCTGCAGCAGAGGCACCCAGGGCGCCGATGATAGCAGTCGCTAAAAGTGTCTTTTTCATGATGTAAGTTCCTTAACTCGTAAACTGTTTCGATCGTTAGTGCTCAGCTCTTTAAGAGCTGGCAGTTGGCTTTTGCGGGCCATGCTCTTTTCCCATCCTCCGGTTTTTCCCGGTGGTATGCGGCATGTCCTCAACAAAGCCTTGTTATAGTCCAATGCTCGCAAGACGAACTCTATACTGGGATTCCAGTGAACGCAATAGAAAAAAACAGTGTTTCTTTACTATTTTCGCTTTTTAATGGAACCCTTGGCTCCATGCCTGGTCTCAGCGGCCTTTAAATTTCTGCTGTAAGCCTAGTAGTTTGTCTTCCATGCTAAGCTGCTTACGCGACTCACTTTTTTCGCTCTCGGCCTGCTTTACCTCCTCTTTAGGTGGCTTTGGAGCGACAGGCTTCGGTTTGGGCTGCGCTTTTTTGGGCTGTCTGGCCTCTTTCTGATCACCGCGTTTTTCTGATGCATGCAGTGCTGCTTCTTTATCTACTTTGCCAGCAGGCTGACCATCCAAATCTACCCTCTCTGCCCCCTCTCGCACAGCTTTTATATAGCGCGGAAGGTTCACATAGTTGGCTAAGGCGCGACGAATCAACTTGTTGGGCCACTCTTCACGCTCTGCAAGCTCTTGGTGAATGCCGACTTTTAGCGGTTTGGTGTGCCCCTTAAAAAACGCTTGGGGGTAGCGCTCGTACCATTGATTAAGCAAGGCGTGCGGCGAAGGTGTGTTGGGCGTTTCAGCAGCGGTCGGTGAGTCGGCTTTTTCTTCTGGCGCCTCTTCATCGAGCGCTGTCGATTCAAGGTCGGGAGTGGCTTCGCTATGCTTCTCTGGCTCTATTACAGTCGCGGTTTCCGGGCTTGGCACGCTTTGCCCTTGGGCGTCGTCTTTCAGCGCCAATTGCTGCTTTAGCCGCTGGTTTTCTTCGCGCAGGGCGTGTAGCTCAGCTTGTGTGCGTTCTAGACGCGTTTCCAAGTCATCTAACATGTTCATTAAGCTGGCGGCCATAGCCTTCTCCTTTGACCTTTTCAGTCGGCGATGCGCTCGTAGACCACGAAATCATAGCTTGGCTGACCTTCTGATGGCTGCCCTGCTACGCGCTGTACTTCCTGCCATTCGTTGGAGTCGAAATCAGGAAACGTTGCGTCGCCTTCAACGTCTATGTCCACTTCCGTTATGTAAAGCCGCTGGGCAAAGGGTAACGCCTGGCGGTAAATCTCTCCGCCCCCCATGACCATGATCTCTTCTGCCGCTTCGATAGTGGCGTGCTGGTCGGCGAGCGTGAGCGCTGCGGGCAGGTCGTGACACACGCGTACGCCTTCGTGGGAAAACTCGGCGTTGCGGGTGACGACTACATTAAGCCGATTCGGCAGCGGCTTGCCAATGGAAGCGTAGGTTTTACGCCCCATCACCAGCGGTTTTGCCTGGGTGATGCGCTTAAAGAACTTTAAATCTTCAGGCAAGTACCAGGGCAGCTTGCCCTCTACGCCGATCACTCGGTTTTTTGCCATGGCAACAATCATAGCCACCGGTACCAGGGAGTCGAAGCTATCCTTTTGTTCTGCCATATTGTTCAACTGGCTCATACCGCCACCTCGGCTTTTATGTGCGGGTGCGCCTCGTAAGCGTCAATGTGAATGTCTTCAAAACGGAATGCGAACAGGTCATCTATCTCGGGATTAAGCACCAGCTTAGGCGCTGGATTGGGCGTACGCGATAGCTGTTCTTTGGCCTGTTCAAGGTGGTTACTGTACAGGTGCGCATCGCCCAGGGTGTGGATAAACTCACCGGGTTGCAGGCCGGTCACTTGGGCGACCATGGTCAGCAGCAAGGCGTAGCTGGCGATATTAAACGGCACACCGAGAAAAATGTCGGCGCTGCGCTGATAGAGCTGGCACGACAGCCTGCCATTGGCGACGTAGAACTGGAACAGGCAGTGGCACGGTGGTAGCTGCATTTCATCGACCTGGGCCGGGTTCCAGGCAGACACAATCAGGCGGCGCGACTGGGGCGAGGTGCGAATTTGCCCAAGCACTTTGGCAATTTGGTCAACGCTGCCGCCTTTGGGGTCAGGCCAGCTACGCCATTGGTAGCCATAAACGGGGCCTAAGTCGCCGTTTTCATCGGCCCACTCGTCCCAAATCCGCACGCCGTTCTCCTTCAGGTAAGCGATGTTGGTGTCGCCTTTCAGGAACCATAGGAGTTCGTGAATGATAGAACGCAGGTGGAGTTTTTTGGTGGTCAGTAGCGGAAAACCACGCGATAAGTCGAAGCGCATCTGATGGCCAAACACGGAGCGCGTACCCACGCCTGTACGGTCGTGGCGGTCAACGCCATGCTCCAGAACTGTTTGCATCAAGTCTAAATAGGGTTGTTCGAGCGCAGGCGTTGTAGCAGTCACAGAATTTCCAAATTAACAGGCGATGTAGCGGTTTATTCTAGGTGGTGAGTTCATAAGGGGCAATGCGAAGATTGCCCCTCTTTTCGACCAGCTAGCTAAGCACCTCTCCCTTTAAGCATTTTGGATTTTTACGTCCACTGGCTGGGAGCGTGACCAAGCGATGATAACCAGACCCAGCGCAATCATCGGGAGCGTGAGCAGCATACCCATAGTGACCCAGCCGAAGGCGATATAACCGATGTGAGCATCGGGCATACGGACAAACTCGACCATGAAGCGGAATACGCCGTAGCCAACTAGAAATAGCCCGGATAAAAAGCCGCGTGAAGTCGGTTTGGCGGAGACCCACCAGAGAATGGCGAACAGTACGACGCCTTCTAACAGCGCCTCATAGAGCGCTGAAGGATGGCGCGGTTCAGGCCCCATGCCGGGAAACGGCATGCCCCAGGGTAACGAGGTCACGCGCCCTGGCAGTTCGTGGTTGATAAAGTTACCGATGCGCCCGGCACCTAAGCCAATGGGTACTAGCGGGGCGATAAAATCGGTCAGCGTTATGAATGCCAGTTGCTTGCGCCGGGCGAATATCCAGGCAGCAAGCAATACGCCGAGTAGGCCGCCGTGGAAGCTCATTCCGCCGTCCCATACGCGGAAGATCCAGAGCGGATCGGCTGTCCACTGCCCTAGTCCGTAGAACAGCGCATACCCTAAGCGCCCACCGGCGACGACACCGATCGCACAGTAGAAGAGCAAATCACCGATATCGTCATTATTGAGGCCGATACGCGATGCGCGTCGGCAGCCGAGCCACCAGGCAGCGACAAAACCTACTACGTACATTAGGCCATACCAATGGACTTGCAGCGGCCCCAAGGAGATAGCCACTGGGTCAATCGTCGGGTAATTAATCATTTACACTCTCTAATCTGACCAAAGGAAGTATTTGAAGTGCCCAATCGCAAGCCTAATAGTCACAGGCTAGGAGAGCAGGAAGCGGACCCCTACCACTGCTAACAGTAACGCGAAGGAGAGCCGTAGCACATGGGCAGGCAAAACGTGGGCAAGTTTAACGCCTAAGCGGGCAAATGGAACGCTGGTGACCACAATACTGAAGAACGCCGGCCACATAACAAAGCCAGTCGCCCAGGCGGGCAATAAAGGACTCCCCCACCCCACCACGATAAACGTCAGCGCTCCCACTAGCGCGATGGGTAGTCCAACCGCTGCTGCCGTACCCACCGCCTGCGTCATGCTAGCTCCGCAGCGCGACAGTAGCGGCACCGTCATCGCGCCGCCGCCAATCCCAAACAGCGCTGAAACAGCACCAATCACACCACCAGCCAGTGCCATTAACCAGTTCCCAGGCGCGACACTGCCGGGCTTGGGCGTTAAACCAAACACCATTTTGGCGGCAATGAGTAGAACGAAGATGCCAAACATAGTTCCCAGCGACGAGCCGGAGAGATTATCAGCAACAAACACCCCGGCGACGGCTCCTAATACCAACCCTGGCAGCAGCGCTTTTAGCCAAGCACGGTGAATACTGCCAAGCCGGAAATGGCCCAGGGCCGACGATGAACCAGTGATTAGAATAGTGGCGAGTGAGGTACCAATGGCTAAATGCATAGTGATTTCTGAGGCGATATTCTGCAGCTCAAACGCAAACACCAGCACGGGAACAATAATAAGCCCGCCACCCACGCCAAATACACCCGCCATGGTGCCTGCGACGGCTCCAAGGGTTAAGTAAATCGATAACGCCATAATGATGGTCATTCAGGCAGAGTCGTTTTAATCGTACCTGGAAACCAATATGCAATCATATTAAGGAGGGTTTCGGGTTGATACGGCTTGGCGAGCAGGTCATCCATACCTGCAGCCAGGCAGGCATCGTGCCCTGCATTGTCGACGTTGGCCGTTAGCGCGACCAACACGCTTTGAGTGGTGCCGCGGCTGCGCTCGTACTCGCGCCAGCGCCGGGTGGTTTCAAGACCGTCCAGGGTGGGCATGAAGATATCCATAAATACCAAATCAAAGCTGCCGCTTTGTTGACGCTCAAGCGCCTGCTCGCCGCTGCTAACGCCTTCCACTTGCAGACCTTGGGTTTCCAGCATTTGCCGCGCCAACATCAAATTTACCGGCCCGTCGTCGACGACCAATACACGCAAACTGCGCTGGGGTTCGGCACGCTCACTATCGCTTCCCTTTGCCTCATCGCCTAAAGCGCTATATCCAGCCCCTTGTTCAGAATCTTGCTGAACAAGATTGGCTAATAGGGCGCGGATATCCGACACGTGCTCGTATACTTCCATGACGTTTTGCCGACAATTATCGGTAATCTCTTTTTCAGCCATGGCATTCAAATGGTCTAACAAGTTATTCGTTTCATTCTGCAGCAGCGTTAAATAGCCTGATTTCAAACGCGACTCTTCCCGCGCTCTTTCTCGGCCAGCCTTCAAGTGTTTAAGCTGCCGCTGCTGGTACTGAAAGTCGTCCAACAACGTTTGCTCATGCCCTTGCTGAGTGTTCTTAGTAGCCGAGCTGACCACTTGCGAGCTGCGCATAGAGTGTTCAAGACCCAATAGCGCTTCATTAACACTGACCAACCGCTGGAGGGGGGAATGAAATTCGTCGGCGGCATCCGGCGTTGAACATTGATGTTCAGGTAGTGAACGCACTGCGGTGGTGCACAATGCCTGACTATGCTGTTCAAGTTCGGTGAGCTCTTGCATAAGACGAGCATCGTTGCGCCGAGCGTGTGCTTTAACCAGCATAAGAAAGGCGCCAACATTCAAACTACTGCCAATGAGCAGGGCCGCCATTAACCACAGCATGGTGCTCCAGGAGGTGTAGCTTGGCGACATCCACCACATCATGGTGCCGACTACCAGGCAAAGAACAACTAATGCCGCCTGCACAAGCAGCAGGGGCCACAGCAGAGGCCAAATAATGGCGTTCCAAAAGTGCTCCCGTTGATAGCGTTGCATGATCCCGCCTTCCTATTGGCCGCAAGGCCGCAGAATACGCGACCGCTGGTTAAACCTTGGGCTACTTGCCGAAACTCACACCCTTCAGCGTGACGATTTATGCTACAAACATGTTACTTAAGTAAGTGTGATACTGAAGTAAGTGTACGTCTGCGCTTCGTTACTGTCATGCTGCTCTTGCGTTGAACGTTTTCCACCCTATTCGCCTACGAGTTTGTTATGTGCTTAATTTCGTTTGCTTGGCAACCCGGCACGCCCATGCCTTTGCGGCTGATGGGTAACCGGGATGAGTTCCATGCGCGCCCCACCGCGCCGCTGGGAGAGTGGCAAGATAAACCCGAGCTTTTTGGTGGGCGTGATTTAGAGGCCGGTGGCTCGTGGCTGGCGGCCAAACGTGGCGGTGTCGTGGCAGCCCTAACCAACGTACGTGACCTACAACTAAGCGTGCCTCCTGGCGCCCCAAGCCGGGGTGAACTGGTCGCTAATGCCTTGCAGTGTGGCGATATTGAAGCGTGGTTAACCACACTCAGCGAGGGCGAGGCACTGCGCTATGCAGGATTTAATTTGTTAGTGGCGACGCCAAAGCGGCTTTGGCACCTACACCGGGGCAGAAACCGTTTGGCCCTCAGCGAGGTAGTCCCCGGCGTGCATGGCCTATCCAATGCCGACCTCAACTCACCCTGGCCGAAGCTTCTACATGTGCGTGGTGCGCTTGAGCACACTCTTTCACAACCAGCCTCCCCCCAGACATGGCCTACCACTCTTCAGCGTGCAATGCAGAACCCGCAAGAAGCGGCTGCCGAGGAGTTGCCGGATACTGGTGTGGGGCTTGAGCTGGAGCGTCAACTCTCAGCGGCGTTTATAGTCGGCGAGCGCTATGGCACCCGCGCCACCTCGTGGCTAACTCTGGATAGCCACGGGCACATCGAAATCACCGAACAGCGCTTTGGACCGCTGGGGCGCTTCGAAGGTGAAACCTCCTTAGCGCTACCCATCAGTTGATGACAAACACCCTTAGTCGCGGGGCGGCATTAAGTGCGACAACTGCCACTCATCCAAACGCTGCTCTAAATGGGCATGCACCTGGGCAGGCGTGTCCAGCTCCATGACTTCTTTCAACAGTTGCTGGGCATCGCTAAACGGTACTCGGCGAATAGCCGCGCGTACTTTGGGCAGGCTGGGTGCGTTCATCGAGAGACTGGTAAAGCCCATAGCCATCAGTAGCAGCGCCCCAGCCGGGTCGCCGGCCAATTCACCGCATAGCGAAATGGGCTTGTTGAGACGCGTGGCATCCGTGGCAAGTTCTAGCAAGGCCCCGAGCAACGCCGGGTGCAGCGCATCGTAAAGGCTCGATACGCGAGGGTTGTTGCGATCCACCGCGAGTAAGTACTGGGTTAAATCGTTGCTGCCCACAGAGAAGAAGTCGACTCGCTTCGCCAGCGCGTCCATTTGGTAAATAGTGGCAGGCACTTCAATCATCACGCCGACCTTGGGCCTGACGACGGTAATACCCTCTTCGCCCAACTCTAGAATGGCACGATCAAGCAGCCGCAGCGCTTCGTCTACCTCTTCGACGTTGGTGATCATCGGGAAGAGGACGTAGAGGTTATCCAGATCGATGGAGGCTTTAAGCATCGCGCGCAGTTGCACCATCAGCACTTCGGGGTGATCCAGCGTCACGCGCATACCGCGCCAGCCAAGGAACGGGTTGGCCTCTTCAATCGGGAAATAAGGCAGATCTTTGTCGCCACCAATATCCAGAGTACGCATCACCACCGGCAGCGGCGCAAAACCTTCAAGCTGGTCGCGATAGAGTTTGGTTTGCTCTTTTTCGCCGGGAAAACGCTCGGTAATCATAAACGGCACTTCAGTGCGGTAAAGCCCCACCCCACCGATACGGCTTTTAAGCAGCGCGGTGGCGTCGACAGCCAACCCGGTATTCACCATTAGCGGCATGTCGTGGCCGTCGGGGGTGGCGCTGGGTAGATCTTGCTCGTGCTCTAGCAACTCGCTAAGCGCAATCTCTTCAGCAATCAGACTTTCATATCGCGCTTTCAGTTCAGGCGCTGGGCGTACAAACAGGCGGCCACGGTGACCATCCAGCACCACCGGTGCACCACCTAGGCGCGGCAGCGGTAAATCCACCATGCCCAGCACCGTAGGAATGCCCATGGCGCGGGCGACAATCGCCACGTGAGAAGTGCTGGAACCGCGTACCGAGACCAGCCCTTTGAGCTTGTCGCGGGGGACTTCTCCCAGCATGGCCACGCTGATTTCATCGCCGACCAGAATGGCATTATCGGGGTAGGTTTCCGGCGTGGACGGCGTGTCTTCCTGCAGGTGCGCTAACACCCGGCGGCCCAGATCGCGAATATCGGCGGCGCGCTCACGCAGGTAGTTATCGTCAACGCGCTCTAAATACTGCACGTGGCGTCGTACTACGTCAGCCAGGGCGCCAGGCGCCCACTGCCCTTCGCGAATGCGCTTTTCCACTTCATCGGCCAGTGCCGCTTCGCCAAGCATTTGCTGATAAACATCAAACAGCGCCAGCTCCTGTGCAGAGATACGACTTGCCAAGCGCTCGGCCGCCGCACGAATTTCGCTGCGCGTTTTTCCGATGGCCTCCTTCAATCGCGCTACCTCATAGTCCTGATCGCTTGGAATGAGGTCAGGCACGCTATTAAGGTCGGATGGAGGGGTAATCACCACCGCCTCACCCATGGCCATGCCCGGCGATGCTGGCACACCTTTAAACATTGCCTGCCCACCGGCAAGCGCCGGGCGTAACAGGTTCCCTGTGGCTAAGGCGTGAGCTAATACGCCCGCTAGCTGCGCAGCCATGGTGACCAGGAAGGCTTCATCCTCATCGTCGTAGCGGCGTTTTTCGGCTTGCTGAACAACCAGCACGCCCAGCATCAGCCGCTGGTGGATGATCGGCACGCCTAAGAAGCTGGAGTAGCGCTCTTCTCCAGTGGCTTCAAAATAGCGGAATTGCGGGTGGATCTGTGCGTCCTCTAGGTTAAGCGGCTCGCTGCGTTTGGCTACCAAGCCCACTAGGCCTTCGCCTATCGGCAGCACTACGCGCCCTACTGCTTGGGTACGCAGACCAATGGTTTCCATCAATACCAGCGACTCAAGCTCCTTGTCGTAGAGGTAGAAGGAGCACACATCGGTCTGCATCGCTTTACGAATTCGGCGTACCATCGTGGACAGCGCGGCGTCGAGGTTGCGCGCGCCATTCACTTCCTGAATCACCCGGCGCAGCACCTCAAGCATGGACGTTTTACTTTTCACTATTATTTGCCTCGCTGAGGAATTTCCTGGCAGACTGCCGCTCCCCTACTTGGAGCAGCGGCCCGTCGCCCTAATCTTCATCCTGTGCCAGGCGCTGAACGCGGGGAGACAACTCTCGCAGCGCGCGCCGATATACCTCTCGCTTAAAAGGCACTACCTGCCCTAGCGGGTACCAGTAGCTTACCCACCGCCACCCATCAAACTCAGGTGTGGGGGTTGCCGTCATACATATTTGGCTTTCCTGGCAACGGATTTTAAGTAAAAACCACTTCTGCTTCTGGCCTATACAGACCGGACGCGAATGTGTGCGAATCATACGTCGTGGCAGACGGTAGCGTAGCCAGCCCCGGGTGCAGGCAACAATATCAACATCCTCGGCGGTTAGGCCGATCTCTTCGTAAAGCTCACGAAAAAGTGCTTGTTGTGGCGTCTCGCTTGCATTGATGCCCCCCTGGGGAAATTGCCACGCATTTTGTCCTACCCGACGCGCCCAAAGCAGCTGCCCCTGGCTATTGGCAATGATGATGCCAACATTGGGGCGAAAGCCGTCAGCGTCGATCACGGACATCACCTTATAAATTTTCAGTTGTCCCCATTTTTCCACAAGGGTGACAAGCGTATCAATACAATATAACGCTAAGTGGTGAATGCTTACTTTGTATTAGCCTTATCGCTGGTGGGAATGGCAGTGCGACTCTGCGATAATCCGCGTCCGCTATTTGCCTTAACAACGGCTTTTACACCAACACTAACCGCTTACTACCACTGACTAAAAAAGGGGAGCGCCGTGAGTCTGGCCATTTTCGATTTGGATAATACGCTGCTATCCATCGACAGCGATCATGCCTGGGGCGAGTTTTTACTCGAACAAGGGGCCGTCGACCCGGTCGCTTACCGGGAAGCCAATGAACGTTTCATGGCCGATTACAACGCGGGCACTCTGGATATGGCCGCCTTTTTGAAAATGGCGCTTAAGCCCTTGGCCGATAACTCCCCTGAACAGCTTTCGGCGTGGCACCAGCAGTTTATGGCCAGCAAAATCGAGCCAAACATCCTGCCCAAAGCGGAAGAGCTGCTGGCGCGCCACCGCACCAAAGGCGATACGCTGCTGATTATTACCGCCACCAACCGCTTTATTACCGCACCGATTGCCGAGCGCTTGGGTGTCGATCATTTAATCGCGGTGAATCCGGAAGTCAAAGAGGGCCGCTACACTGGGCGCGTTTCGGGCATTCCCAGCTACCGCGAAGGCAAAGTCACCCGCTTAGAAAAGTGGCTGGAAGATCAAGACCTGACCATGGAAGGCGCATGGTTCTATAGCGACTCGCACAATGATTTGCCGCTGTTAGAAATAGTCGAGCACCCCGTCGCTGTTGACCCCGACGACACCCTGCGCGAAATCGCCAAAGAGCGCCAGTGGCGGATCATGAGTTTGCGGGATTGAGGCTTGTGAGTGGTGAGGAGTAAACCGTAATAAAAAACCCCGCAAGCTTGGCTTGCGGGGTTTTGCGTTTACTGGCGCTCATATAAAAGCGTCAGCGGGCGCGTTTAGCCGAGCAGGTGCTCGACGGCTGCACGCTCTTCACGCAGTTCTTTCTCGGTGGCTTTCATCTTCTCTTGGCTGAACTCGTCAATTTCGAAGCCTTGAACGATTTCATACTTGCCACCCTGGCAACGCACTGGGTAGGAGTAGATGATGCCCTCGTCGATGCCGTAGCTGCCGTCAGACGGAATCGCCATGCTGACGATGCCTTTGGAACCCAGCGCCCAGTCGTGCATATGGTCGATGGCGGAAGAGGCAGCAGAGGCGGCAGAGGAAGCGCCACGTGCTTTGATGATCGCCGCGCCGCGCTGCTGCACGGTGGGGATAAAGTCGTTTTCGTACCAGTCGCGCTCAACCAGATCGAACGCTGCTTTGCCGTCGACTTTGCACTGGGCCAGATCCGGATACTGGGTGGCACTGTGGTTGCCCCAGATGATCATGTTTTCAACGTCAGTGACGTGCTTTCCGGTTTTTTGTGCCAGCTGGGTCAAGGCGCGGTTGTGATCCAAACGCGTCATGGCGGTGAACTGACCCGCATCAAGGTTCGGCGCGTTACAGGAAGCAATCAGTGCGTTGGTGTTGGCCGGGTTACCGACAACCAGCACTTTCACATCACGGCTGGCGTGATCGTTCAGCGCTTTACCTTGAACGGAGAAGATCGCTGCGTTGGCTTCCAGCAGGTCTTTACGCTCCATGCCTGGGCCGCGCGGACGTGCGCCAACCAGCAGGGCGAAATCAGCGTCTTTGAACGCTACATTCGGGTCGTCGGTCGCGACAATGTCTTGTACCAGCGGGAAGGCACAGTCGTTAACTTCCATAACCACGCCGTTCAGGGCGTCCATTGCCTGGGGAATTTCCAGAAGCTGGAGAATGACAGGCTGATCCGGCCCCAACATGTCGCCAGCGGCGATGCGGAAAATAAGAGAGTAGCTGATCTGACCGGCGCCGCCGGTAATCGCAATACGTACTGGATCTTTCATCATTGCTCCTTGATTGGTTCGCCTAGGGATGGTTCTCGCCTGAGGAGTGGCTTAACAGAACTCAAGACGCAAAGATGGTATGCCCAGCCGGGCAAAAACTCAATCAGACATGCGGCTACTACCCATTTGTTATACTTGCCATTCACTCAGCGGCTCGCTACTCGCTGAAAAGGTTGAGTTGCGCTATGGTATCTTCGGTTTTATGCCCTCCTTTCTTGTTTTGCTAAGGACATGGACGCTCCATGCGAAAAATCCCGTTTTCTTATGCCTTAGCTAGCCTACTGGTGCTGGCGCTAGTGATATGGCTCGCCTTTGGTAATTTTCAGCGCTTTCAAACCACACCCCAAGATGCCCCGGCACGCAGCGAAGCAGGTTCGCGGGTCGAAATTGTCGTGCAGCAGAGCACCGCCTTTATTCCCCAGCAAATTATTCAGGGCCAATTGACGGCAGAGCGCGAAACCACCCTGCGTGCCAACGCAGCGGGCTTTGTGGCTGAGAAGCCGGTCGCGCAAGGTAGCCGTGTGGATGCGGGCGATACGCTACTGGTGCTGGATAACGACGCCCTGCCCGAGCAGTTGCAGCAGGCCCGGGACGAGCTAGCGGTAGCCGAAGCGGAGTATGCCGGGGCGCGCAACCTGCGCCAGCGGGAGCTGATTTCGCAGCCAGAACTGCTCCGCCTGCAGAGCGCACTAAGCGCCAGCGCCGCCTCGGTGGCACAACTGCAGAAGCAGCTGGATGACAGCCGTCCCACCGCGCCGTTTGATGGCGTGCTCAATCGGGTTCAGGTGGAGCTAGGCGACCTGCTCCAGCCCGGTGAAGAGTGGGGCCAGTTGGTCGATGACCGTCGTTTGAAAGGTGCCGCCTGGGTTTCGCAGCAGCAAGTAGGTGATTTAAGCGTGGGGTTGCCGGTAACCGCCCGGCTGCTTAATGGTGATCACTTAGAAGGCGAGCTGACCTTTATCAGCCATCGCGCCGAAGAAGCTACACGCAGCTTTTATATTGAAGCAACGCTGGACAACCCCGCCGGGAAACGTCTGGCAGGCGGCAGCGCGGAGCTGACGATTACGCTACCACCCCGTCAGGTGCATACCCTTTCGCCTGCGCTGTTGAGCTTAAATAGCGAAGGCCAACTGGCGGTCAAGCATCTGGATGACAACGATCAGGTGCAGCAGACCGCCGTTGAGCTTGTCAGTGCCGATATACAGCGCGCCTATGTGACCGGCCTACCCGACCCGCTGCGTCTGATTACGCTAGGCGCAGGCATGGTGGAAATCGGTGAAAAGGTAGAGCCGGTACCCGCTGAAGAGGCGATTATTTCACAGCCGACGGAACAGGATAACGTTCATGCGCCAGTTGATTAATGCGGCGCTTGCACACTCTCGTACGACGCTGCTGCTGTTGGTGAGTCTTCTGCTGGCGGGCATCACTGCCTGGCAGATGATTCCTAAAGAAGCCAACCCCGATGTCACCATTCCGATGATTTATGTGGCGCTATCGCTGGAGGGGGTGAGCCCCGAGGATGGCGAGCGGCTGTTGATCCGCCCCATGGAGCAGGAGCTGCGCGGCATTGAGGGGTTACGCAAGTTCACCGCCCAATCCAGCGAGGGGCATGGCTCGATAACCCTGGAGTTCGACCCGGGCTTTGACCCCGACACCGCGCTGACCGACGTGCGTGACCGGGTGGACATCGCGCGCAGCGACCTGCCGTCCGAGGCCGATGAGCCGCGGGTGATGGAGGTCAACGTTTCGGAGTTTCCGGTGTTGACTATTGGCCTCTCCGGGCAACTGGATACCCGCGAACGAATGACGATTGCCCGGCGCCTGCAGCAAGAGATCGAAGGCATCGCCGATGTGCTGGAAGTCGACATTGCCGGTGAGCGGGAAGACCTGCTGGAAATCGTCGTTGATCCGCTGGTGCTGGAGAGCTATGGGGTCGATTTTGATGCGCTGTTTAATCAGGTATCACGCAATAACCGCTTGGTAGCAGCAGGCAGCCTGGACACCGGCGCGGGTCGACTGGCGTTGAAAGTCCCCGGCATTATTGAGTCCCTTGAGGACGTCATGAATATGCCAGTCAAGGTCGATGAGGATCGCGTGGTCACCTTTGGCGATGTGGCATGGATCAACTCCACCTATAAAGAGCCGGAAGGCTTTGCCCGCATTGATGATCAGCCCGCCGTGGTGCTGGAAGTTTCCAAGCGCGCAGGGGCGAATATCATCGCCACCATTGGTGCAGTCCGTGACCGCTTAGCCGAAGCGGATGATTTGCTTCCCGAGCAGCTGCGTTTCACCACTATTCTGGATGAGTCGACCACCGTTGAGAATATGCTATCCGAGCTTCTCAACAACGTGCTGACCGCCGTAGTGTTGGTGCTGATTGTGGTGGTCGCGGTGATGGGCTGGCGCATGGCGCTGCTGGTGGGGCTTACCATTCCAGGCGCCTTCTTAACCGGCATTCTGCTGGTCTGGGCATTTGGTTTTACGCTTAATATCGTGGTGCTATTCGCGCTGATTCTGGTGGCGGGCATGCTGGTCGACGGGGCTATCGTAGTCAGTGAACTTGCCGACCGCCATCTGCGCGATGGGCAAACGCCGCATCAGGCGTGGCTCAACGCCGCTTCGCGCATGAGCTGGCCGGTCATTGCCTCGACTGCCACCACGCTCGCCGTATTTATTCCCCTGCTATTCTGGCCCGGCGTGGTCGGTCAGTTTATGAAGTACCTGCCCGCCACGGTAATTCTGTGCCTGATGGCATCGCTGGCCATGGCGCTGGTGTTCTTACCGACTCTTGGGCGACTGTTTACGCGTTCCACCGCGACGACGACAGGCGCTAACCATGATGAGGCGACAACCTCCTTTGGGCGCGGCTATCGCCACCTGCTGGCTAGGCTACTTATGCACCCTGCCTGGGTACTGCTGGTGACCGTGTTATTAATGGCTCTGCTGTATACCGGCTATGCGCGCTTTAACCACGGTGTCGACTTCTTCCCAGCCGTGGAGCCCGACAGCGCCCAGGTGCTGGTGCGCGCCCGAGGCGACTTCTCCGCCGTGGAGACCGACGCCATTGTGCAGCGGGTAGAAGCCAAACTATCCGGCATGAGCGAAGTGCGAGCGCTGTATGCCCGCTCCTTTGCTGTGCCTAATGAGCAGATGGGCAACGACGTGATTGGCATGCTGCAGTTTCAGTTTATCGACTGGCATGAGCGTCGCCCAGCCCAGGCTATTTTGGATGATATGTCCGAGCGCGCCCGGGATATTCCCGGCATTACGCTGGAATTTCAGGAGCAGGAAATGGGCCCCGGTGGCGGCAAGCCTATCGTGCTTGAAGTGAGCGCCACTAATCCCGACGTTGCCGATGCGGGCGTTAACCAAATAAGTCAGTTAATGCGCGAGCTGGGTGGCTTTACCGACATTCAGGATAATCGCAGCCTACCCGGCGTGGAGTGGCGGGTTAACGTGGATCGTGAAGCCGCGGCGCGGATGGGCACCGACGTAACGACCATAGGTAGCGCGGTTCAGCTGCTGACTACCGGCCTTCAGGTAGCAAGCTACCGGCCCCCCGAAGTCAGCGATGAAGTGGATATCCGAGTGCGCCTGCCGCAAAACTGGCGTTCGCTGGATCAGTTGGAGCGGTTGACGATCAATACCCAGCGGGGCCAAGTACCGATCTCGCATTTTGTAACCCTGGAACCGGCACCTAAGGTAGGCACGCTAAACCGTATCGATGGC
Source organism: Halomonas sp. QHL1 (assembly GCF_001882345.1). Lineage (GTDB taxonomy): Bacteria > Pseudomonadota > Gammaproteobacteria > Pseudomonadales > Halomonadaceae > Vreelandella. The sequence continues at coordinate 60,087 of NZ_MINL01000001.1, read as the reverse complement.
CGACGTGCTATTACGATAGACGCCGACCTTGCACCCGGATATCTCGCCGATGAGCGCCTGAGCGCCTTGCTAGCGGCGGGCAGCGACAGTTTGCCTGACGGCTTGATGGTCAACGTGGCGGGCGAGCAGGAGGATCAGCAGGAGTCGATGCAGTTCTTAGCCAGCGCGTTCTTGATTGCTATCGCCTTGATGGCGCTGATTCTGGTCACCCAGTTCAATAGCTTTTACCAGGCGGGGCTGGTGCTCTCGGCGATTGTGTTTTCCACCGCGGGGGTATTGATGGGCCTGCTGATTACCGGGCAGGCCTTCGGCATTGTCATGGTGGGCATGGGGGTAATTGCCTTGGCAGGTATCGTGGTCAATAACAACATTGTCTTGATCGATACCTATAACGAACTGCGGGGCCAAGGTATGCCCCCCGGCGAGGCCGCGCTTGAAGCGGGCTGTTTGCGCCTTCGCCCGGTGCTGTTAACGGCGATTACCACGGTGCTGGGACTCATGCCGATGGTGCTGGGGGTCAATGTTGATCTATTCACCCCGGCCCTTGGCTTTAATGCGCCCTCCGCCCAGTGGTGGACGCAAATGTCGAGCGCCATTGCCGGGGGGCTCACCTTCGGCACCGCACTCACCCTGCTACTTACCCCCTGCATGCTGGTGATTGGGGGTAAGCTGCGGCGCCAATAAGGCCGCGAGCTAATGAGAATATTAAGCGGGTGCTTTGGTGTGCTGAGGGCTATGAACGGCGTGTAAGCGCGCGATCAACTGGTCTTCCAGCGCGAAGCGTTCAGTAAGGCCGCGGGCCAAGCGGTCAATCCAAGCAGGAAGGCGGGCGATATTTAGTTCGCAGCGAAGCGTGGAACCAAAATCGGTATCAAACTCCAATACCATCTCGGTGGACATTTCTAAACGCTCAAGCAACTTCTCCGCGATGACCAGCGCGTCCTCATCACCAAAGGCCCGTGCCTCTTCCGACAGCTGGGGGTAAATCTCAAAGTGACCGGCGCTGATGTAATCCATTAGCTTTTCACTAAACGTATCGATAGGCGCTTTGCTCACTGCTTCCAGCTCAGCATCACACGCTTCCTTCAGCTCGATAAAGCTAACTAATAGCTGACGACGCTGATCTAGCCAGCGGTCGATTAGGGTATGCACGCCTCCCCAGCGCTCCAGGGCGTTTTTGCAATCTTCGAGCATGGGGCATTCTCCTTAAACTTACCTTTTAAATACTATTAAGCGCTTAGAATAACAAACAGGCTTAGAGTCGCGCCTCCCACTACCTCTGTCAATCCCAGCAAGTACGGTTTCCTTGGTACTAAAAGCTCACTACCCATAACACTTTCTTCTATGGCTGATGACCAGCTTTCTCAAGCGGCTGTCTTGCCATATTCCTGCGTCTATCGATGCTCTCATCTTCCGACCACCATTGCGAGCACAGCAGCAGGCAGGTCGTTAAACGCTCGCACGCATATTCGAGGAAAATAGTTTAAGCTTAAAGAGTTTATGCTTGAATTTTATAAATGCGTCTCCTATCTTCAGAAAAGAGTGTGTTTTCCCGTGGAGAAAAAAATGAGAATCGCCTGCCTGGGTGGAGGGCCTGCCGGCCTCTATTTCGCTATCAGCATGAAGCTACACGATCTCTCCCATGAGATCGTGGTGATTGAGCGCAACCGTGCAGACGACACCTTCGGCTGGGGCGTGGTGCTGTCAGACGAAACCCTCGACAACCTGGCAGCCAACGACCCGGTCAGCGCAGAGCGCATTCGGGAGCATTTCGCTTATTGGGATGATATTGCGGTTGTCCATAAAGGCGTCAAAACGGTCTCTACAGGCCACGGATTTTGCGGTATTGGCCGCCGCCAACTATTGATTCTGTTACAGGAGCGCGCTCGCGAGCTTGGCGTGGAGATGCGCTTTGAAACCGATATAACGGAAAGCTCCATTGAGCAATACCGGCGTGAATATGACTTAGTCTTGGCTGCCGACGGCCTAAACTCCCGCACCCGCCAAACCTACGCCGATCACTTCAAGCCCGACATTGATGTACGGGCGTGCAAGTTCGTTTGGCTGGGTACCCATCAAACCTTCAACGATGCCTTTACCTTTATCTTCGAGAAGACCGAGCATGGCTGGGTGTGGGCTCACGCCTATCAATTTGACAAGGATACCGCGACCTTTATCGTCGAGTGTAGCGAGGCCACCTGGCAGGCGTTTGGCTTTGGTGAGTTTAGTCAGCAAGAGTCGATTGCGGTCTGCGAACGAATCTTTGCCAAGCATCTTGATGGTCACGCGCTGATGACTAACGCCAACCATATACGCGGCTCGGCATGGATCAACTTCCCACGGGTACTTTGCGAACGCTGGAGCTATGAGAATGTAGTCTTGATGGGTGATGCCGCTGCCACTGCGCACTTCTCGATTGGCTCCGGCTCCAAGCTCGCGCTGGAGAGCGCCATTGCACTGGCTAGTTACTTGCACAGTGAAAGCAGTTCGGAAGCTGCCGTTGCTCGCTATGAAGAAGACCGCCGTTTCGAGGTGCTTCGCCTTCAGTCAGCCGCGCGCAACTCCACCGAGTGGTTTGAACAGATAGAGCGCTACCTGGATCTCGATCCGGTGCAGTTCAACTACTCGCTATTGACCCGCTCCCAGCGCATCAGCCATGAGAACTTGCGGGTACGCGACCCCCAGTGGCTGGAGAGCGCCGAGCGTTGGTTTCAAACCCAGGCGGGTAATTCTGGCAGCGCTCGCGCCCCCATGTTTGCGCCTTATCAACTACGCGATATGACCCTGGTTAATCGCGTTGTGGTCTCCCCCATGGCGCAGTACAAAGCCGTCGATGGCTGCACTACCGATTGGCACTTTAGCCACTACGCAGAACGCGCCAAGGGTGGCGCAGGCCTGGTATATACCGAGATGACTTGCGTCAGCCCCACCGGGCGAATTACCCCCGGCTGCCCTGGCTTATACGCCCCCGAACATGAAGAAGCGTGGAAACGTCTTTGTGATTTCGTGCACACAGAAACCCAGGCCAAGCTGTGCGCCCAAATCGGCCACTCAGGAGCAAAAGGCTCTACTCAACTGGGCTGGCAGGAAATGGATGCTCCGCTCGCAGATGGCAATTGGTCAATACTGGCAGCTTCAGCACAGCCCTGGTCGGCGCGTAATCAAGTGCCAAAAGCGATGGATCGCGACGATATGGATTGCGTACGCGATGAGTTTGTCAGTGCAGCGCAGATGGCTGATCGCGCGGGTTTCGACATGATCGAGATTCACGCCGCCCACGGCTACCTGCTCTCTTCGTTCATCACGCCATTAACCAACCACCGTGACGATGAGTATGGCGGCTCGTTAGACAACCGGCTGCGCTACCCGATTGAAGTGATCAACGCCGTGCGCCTCGTGTGGCCTGCACATAAGCCACTGTCGGTGCGCATTTCTGCCAACGACTGGTGCGGCGCTGAAGGCATCACCCCCGACGATGCGGTTGAGATCGCCAAACGGCTGCGCGACGCGGAGGTGGATATTGTCGATGTCTCTGCCGGGCAAACCTCGACCCAGGCCAAACCGGTCTATGGGCGGATGTTTCAAACCCCTTTCTCTGACCGGATTCGTAATGAGACGCCAATCGCCACCATGGCGGTGGGCAATATCTATCAGGCCGACCACGTGAACTCGATTCTGATGGCTGGACGCGCCGACTTAGTCTGTATCGCCCGCCCTCACCTTGCGGATCCTTACTGGCTGCTGCACGTTGCTGCAGGGCTGGGTGATAGTGAGGTGGAGTGGCCGGCGCCCTACCGAGCCGGCGCCGATCAGCTACAGCGCTTGGCCGAACGTGGCGAGGGTTGGGTATGAGCCAATCTGATAGAAACGTGGCAGCGAACAGCCTGGCAGGCAAGCGGGCGGTGATTACCGGCGGCGGCAGCGGTATCGGCGCCGATATGGCCCTGGCCTTTGCCGAAGCAGGCGCCGAAGTCACCATTACCGGCCGCCGTGAGGCAGCCCTTCAAGCCGTTGCCGAGCAGCATGATGGCATTCGTACCGCCGTGGTCGATGTCACCGACGAAGCTGCCATGGTGGCGCTATTCGAGAAGATCGGCAGTGTGGATATCGTTATCGCCAACGCCGGGGCGGCTGAGAGTGCGCCGTTCACAAAGACCTCTTTCGAGCATTGGCAGCGCATGTTGAATGTAAACCTTAGCGGGGTATTTTTAACCCTGCGCGAGGGCTTGAAACAGTTGAATGACGGCGGGCGAATGATTGCCATTGCCTCTACGGCGGGCCTAAAAGGCTACGCCTATGTGGGCGCTTACTGCGCGGCTAAACACGGTGTGGTAGGACTGGTGCGTTCACTGGCGGCTGAAACCGCCACCCGCAACCTGACCGTCAATGCGCTCTGCCCCGGTTTTACCGATACACCACTGCTGGCCGCCAGCGTGGAGAATATTGTGACCAAAACAGGTCAGTCAGCCGAACAAGCCACAGCGCACTTTCAATCTACCAACCCCACCGGACGCTTAGTCACTCCTGCGGAGGTAACCGCTACTGCCCTATGGCTTTGCGGGCCTAACAGTGGCGCGATTAACGGTCAGGCGATCTCAATCTCAGGGGGCGAAGTATGACAGCAGAAAGCTTAAGCAAGGAGCGCCTGCGCTTATGGCTACGCATGCTACGGGTTACTCGTCAGGTGGAGTCCGAGCTGCGCGAACGGCTGCGTACCGAGCACGACTCTACGCTGCCGCGCTTTGACGTGATGGCGGCTCTGTATGCCGTTGAGGAGGGCCTGAAAATGAATGAGCTCTCCAAGCGACTGCGGGTTTCCAACGGCAACGTCACTGGCATTATTGATCGTCTGGTGGAGGATGGCGCCGTTGAACGCATTGCCATTGAGGGCGACCGGCGCGCCACGCGGGTGTGCTTGACGAAGGCTGGCCGCGAAAGCTTTAGCGCTATGGCTACTGAACATGAACGCTGGATCAATGCGCTATTTGAGGGGGTGGGCGAAGAGGATGCCCATCATATAGGCGAGTTGCTACACCGCTTACCGGCTTCTCATAAAGATGCCCATTAATCACTGACAGACGAGAACAAAAAGATGAAGAGTATGGCTGACTTAGTCCCCGAGCATTTTATTTGGGAAATGAGAGGTGATGTCGCCGTTATACGGTTGAATCGCCCGGAGCGCAAAAACCCGCTGACCTTTGAGAGCTATGCCGAGCTGCGCGATACCTTTCGCGACCTCGCTTATGCATCGGATGTGCATGCCGTGGTGTTTACCTCTAACGGTGAAAACTTCTGCTCCGGCGGCGATGTGCATGAAATTATCGGCCCCTTGGTGGGCAAGGATATGAAGGGCCTCCTCGAATTTACCCGCATGACCGGGGATTTGGTCAAGGCCATGCTTAACTGTGGCAAACCGATTATTGCTGCCGTCGACGGCATTTGTGTTGGGGCGGGGGCAATTATCGCCATGTCCTCGGATATTCGTTTTGCTACTCCCCGCGCAAGCACGGCGTTTCTGTTTACCCGGGTGGGCTTGGCGGGCTGCGATATGGGCGCCTGCGCCATGCTACCGCGCATTATCGGCCAGGGCCGCGCCGCCGACCTGCTCTACAGTGGCCGCAGCATGAGTGCCGAAGAGGGATTCCAGTGGGGCTTCTACAATCGCGTGGTTGAGCCAGACGCTCTTGAAGAAGACGCCATCGCCTACGCCACCCGGCTGGCCAGTGGGCCCACCTTTGCCCACAGCATTACCAAGACCCAGCTAAATCAGGAGTGGTCCATGAGCCTGGAGCAGGCCATCGAATCGGAAGCGCAGGCCCAGGCGATCTGCATGCAGACCAACGATTTCGAACGCGCTTACCACGCCTTTGTAGCCAAACAAAAACCTGAGTTTAAGGGGGACTGATGAGCGACAAGAGCTTCCTGGAATGGCCCTTTTTCGAGGCCAGACACCGCGAACTTTCCGAACAGCTCGAAGCGTGGTGCCGCACTGAGCTACCCCGCGATCACAACGATGTAAATGCCACCTGTATTCAACTCGTCCGCGACCTGGGTAAAGCAGGCTTTTTGACCGGCACTGCGGGCGAGCATATCGACGTGCGCAGCCTCTGCCTCATTCGCGAAACCCTCGCCCGTCACGATGGCCTGGCTGACTTTTCGTTTGCCATGCAGGGACTGGGAACCGGCGCCATCAGCCTATACGGCAGCGATGAACAGAAGCAGTGGCTGGAAAAAACCCGTCGTGGCGAAGCACTTTCGGCGTTTGCCCTGAGCGAGCCACGCTCCGGCTCCGATGTAGCCCAACTGGATACCACCGCCGAGCTCGACGGCGACAGCTACCGTTTAAATGGCGAAAAGACCTGGATCTCTAACGGCGGCATTGCTGATATCTATACGGTGTTCGCCCGCACCGGAGAAGGCCCCGGCGCCAAAGGACTTTCGGCCTTTTTAGTACCTGCCGACACGCCAGGATTGGAAATTCGTGAGCGTCTGGAGTCGGTAGCGCCTCACCCGCTGGCACGGCTGGGCTTCAACGATATGGTGCTGCCTGCTAGCGCCTTGATCGGCAAGCCTGGGCTGGGCTTTCGGATTGCCATGTCGGTGCTGGACGTTTTCCGCTCCACGGTTGGCGCGGCAGCCCTGGGCTTCGCCCGCCGGGCACTGGAAGAGTCGCTCTCCCGCAGCCGCTCCCGGGAGCTGTTTGGCGCCACTCTTGCTGATCTACAAATGGTGCAGGGCCACTTGGCCGATATGGCGCTCAATGTCGATGCCGCCGCCCTGCTGGTCTACCGCGCGGCCTGGACGAAAGACCAAGGCGCTGAGCGGGTGACCCGTGAAGCGGCAATGGCCAAACTATTTGCCACCGACCAGGCTCAACAGGTGATTGACCAGGCAGTACAGCTTCACGGCGGCGACGGCGTTCGCAAGGGCCATATTATCGAAAGCCTCTACCGAGAAATCCGCGCGCTGCGTATTTATGAAGGCGCTTCAGATGTACAAAAAGTAGTCATCGCCCGCAGCATGCTCGCGGAGGAGTAAACAGCAAAAAACCGTACAGTAGTTCTCAAAAACAATAAAACACAACGCCAGACACCGTATCCCTGATAACGCCTCACACAGAGGTGCCGTCAGGAATAAACAACGACACCAAATACGGAGGTTGGTCATGTATATCCAGTCGGCTCATGCTGATACTTTTGCGCGGGATAACCTGCCACCCATTGATTGTCAGCCTGAGTTCCTGCTCGCGGGCTTCAATTATCCCCAACGACTTAACGCGGGCGCTGAGCTCTGCGACCGGCTGCTCAACCAGGGTTTCGGAGAACGAATTGCTTTAGCGGGCAATGGCCGCCGTCGCACCTATCAAGAGCTCACCGAGTGGACCAACCGCCTTGCCCATGTATTGGTCGAAGACTTGGGCGTTACTCCAGGCCAACGGGTATTGATCCGCTCCGCCAACAACCCGGCCATGGTGGCCTGCTGGCTGGCCGCCACCAAGGCGGGCGCCGTAGTGGTCAATACCATGCCGATGTTGCGTACCAAAGAGCTATGCCAGGTAATCGATAAAGCGGCAATCAGACTCGCCCTTTGCGATACCCGCCTGCTCGATGAACTGGTTGAGTGCCAACAGCACAGCCCGGTACTCGAACGTGTCGTAGGCTTTGATGGCACGGCTAACCACGACGCAGAGCTTGACCGTTTAGCGCTGGGCAAACCCGCCACCTTTGAAGCAGTGGATACCGCTGCCGACGATGTGGCTCTACTCGGGTTTACCTCGGGCACCACCGGTTCGCCCAAAGCCACCATGCACTTTCACCGCGACCTGCTGGTAATTGCTGACGGCTACGCCAAAGAAGTCCTACAGGTAACACCCGAGGACGTGTTCGTCGGCTCTCCCCCGCTGGCATTCACCTTTGGCCTGGGCGGACTGGCCATCTTCCCGCTGCGCTTCGGGGCCACCGCCGTACTGCTCGAACACGCCTCTCCGCCCAATATGATGGATATTATCCGCGAGTATCAGGCCACGGTGGTCTTCACCGCACCGACGGCCTACCGGGCGATGCTGTCAGCGCCTACCAGCCATGAGGATTTGAGCAGCCTACGCGTTGCCGTTTCCGCTGGCGAAACCCTGCCCGCACCGATTTATCATGACTGGATAAAGCAAACCGGTACTCCGATCCTCGACGGTATCGGCGCGACTGAAATGCTGCATATTTTTATCTCCAATCACCTGGATGACCATCGCCCCAGCTGCACCGGTAAACCGGTGAACGGTTACGAGGCACGTATCGTTGATGATGAAATGCATGATGTGCCCCGCGGCACGATCGGTAAGCTTGCTGTGCGCGGGCCCACCGGCTGTCGCTATTTGGCCGATAAGCGCCAGCAAAAGTATGTAAAAGAAGGCTGGAATATCACCGGTGATGCGTTTTATCAAGATGAGGAAGGCTACTTCCATTTCGCCGCCCGCAATGACGACATGATTGTATCGGCGGGCTATAACATCGCGGGCCCCGAGGTAGAGGCGGCCCTACTGGCACACCCAGCCGTGAAAGAGTGCGCGGTGATCGGAGCGCCTAGCCAAGAGCGCGGGCAAATTGTCGAGGCTTTTGTTGTTCTAAACGATAGTTTTCAGCAAGATGAAGAATGTCAGCAAATGTTGCAGGACTTCGTGAAGCAGACCATCGCGCCGTATAAGTACCCTCGCTCCATACGGTTTATCGAGGCACTACCTAAAACATCCACGGGTAAGGTTCAGCGCTTTCGGCTGAGCCAGGAACATTACCCGAGCGCTGGCTCTCCTTGCACCAACACTAATAGTACCAACACCAACGTATGACCCTCTAAGCAATAAACGATTAAAAAATGAGGAATGATCCATGAAACAGATAACTCGCTTTGGCCTTGGCTTACTGCTCTCCTCCAGTCTGGTAACGGCTCATGCCGATGACGTCAAGATCGGCATGATCACCACCCTTTCAGGCGGCGGTTCGCACTTGGGTGTGGACGTTCGCGATGGCTTTATGCTGGCGCTCGAGCAGTCGGGTCGCGACGATGTTGAAGTCCTGATCCAAGATGACGCTAGGCGCCCTGACTTGGCTCGCAGCCTGTCCAATGAGTTTATGCAGCGTGATGACGTCGACATTCTCACCGGCATTATCTGGTCTAACTTGGCAATGGCGGTTGTTCCGTCAGTGGTGCGTCAGGGCACCTTCTATCTCTCACCCAATGCTGGGCCTTCCGATTTAGCCGGGCGCATGTGCCACGAGAACTACTTCAACGTGGCTTATCAGAACGATAATCTGCACGGCGCCATGGGCGCTTATATGCGTGAACAGGGGTATGAGCGTCCCATTATCATGGCGCCCAACTACCCTGCAGGCACCGACGCCTTGGCAGGCTTCAAACACCTTTATGAGGGTGAGGTCGTTGGCGAGCTTTACACCCAAATGGGGCAAACCGATTACGCTGCTGAAATTGCCCAGATTCGCGACAGCGATGCCGACAGCCTGTTTTTCTTCTTACCCGGTGGGATGGGTATCTCGTTTATGAAGCAGTGGGAGAGCTCCGGCGTTGATATGCCGATCTTTGGGGCCGCCTTCTCCTTTGATGAAATCCTTATCAAGGCCGTGGGCAGTGCCGCTGTTGGAGCACGCAACACCTCGCTATGGGCTTACGATTTAGAAAACGAGGCCAACGACCGCTTTGTAGAGGGCTTCCAAGCCGCCTATGACCGAATGCCGACTCTGTACGCGGCGCAAGGTTATGACACCGCCAACCTGATCCTTAGCGCGCTTGAAACCGCCCATCCTGATGACAAGGAAGCCTTTCGTGAAGCGCTGCGAGCCGCCGACTTTGACAGCGTGCGCGGTGAGTTCCGCTTTGGCCCGAACCACCACCCTATTCAAGATATTTACGTACGCGAAGTGGTGGAGGGCGATGATGGAGAGCCGACTAACCGCCTGATCGGCATCGCCATTGAAGATATTCAAGACGTCTATTTTGAACAGTGCCAGATGTAATGACACCGCGGCTGGGTGTCGCCACCCAGCCTTTACCCTTTTCTTTCGTTAAGGATTCCTAACGTGTCCGTTACTCTGCTAATTGAGCAATTACTTAACGGCGTACAGCTTGGCACTATGCTGTTTTTGATGGCCAGCGGCCTAACCCTGGTATTCGGGGTAATGGGGCTGATCAATCTTGCCCATGGCTCATTTTACATGGTGGGGGCCTACGCTACGGCGGCGGTCACTGCCTCGACCGGCTCTTTTCTGATTGGGCTGAGCGCGGGTATCGCAGCGGCGGCATTGGCCGGTGCATTGGTGGAACTGATTGTCATACGCCGCCTCTATCACCGTCCTCATCTTGATCAGGTGTTGGCGACGTTTGCACTGATACTGATTTTCTCGGAAGGCACGCGCTGGATTTTCGGTTCATCCCCCTTACTGCTTAGCCCGCCCTCTTGGCTCACCGGTTTTGTAACCCTGCCGGGTGACACCCGCTACCCCATTTATCGACTAATGCTAATTGGGGTGGGTATCGCTATTTCGATCGCACTTTACCTGCTTATCTCACGGACGCGGTTGGGCATGCGAATACGTGCTGGGGAAAGCGACCGCGAAATGATTGGGGCGCTGGGTGTCAATATTTCAAAACTCTATACCCTGGTGTTTGCCTTAGGTGCTGGGCTTGCCGGCTTAGCGGGGGCTTTAGTGGGCGCGCTACAATCCGTGCAGGTGGGAATGGGGGAGCCAGTACTGATTCTGGCCTTTGTGGTGATTGTGATTGGCGGTATTGGCTCCATTAAAGGCGCGCTATTTGGTGCCCTTCTGGTGGGGATTGTCGATACGCTGGGCCGTGTTTATTTGCCGATATTCTTTCGTGCGTTTATGCCACCTTCCGAGGCGACCGGGGTTGGGGCTGCACTGGCCGCAATGCTGATCTATATCCTCATGGCCGTCATTCTTGCTTTTAAGCCTAAGGGACTGTTCTCTGCCCATGACTAATACCACTTCCATGTCCAAGAACTCTGCCCTGTCTAATAACTCTGCCCGGGGCGTTGCCGACGGTGCTGAGGCGTCCAAGGCAAGTAGCCACTTTAATCGCAAGGGGCTGGTTCAGATGGCCCTACTCGGCCTGCTGTTACTGCTCCCGGTGGCGGCATATTTCTCGGGCCAAATTTATTACGTCAATTTGGCCTCGCGTATCACGATTATTGCCATGGCGGCCGTTGGCCTTAACTTGGCAATTGGCTATGGCGGCATGGTGAGTTTTGGCCACGCCGCCTATTTTGGTCTGGGGGGCTACGTGGCGGGCATCAGCGCCTACCACGCCTTTGATTTTACGCCGTTTATGACCTGGCCCTTCAGCGTACCGGGCAGTGACAACTTACTGGTGGTATGGCTGGTTGCCGCTGTGCTGTGTGCGCTACTAGCCCTCGCCATTGGTGCCATTTCACTGCGTACTACGGGGGTCTATTTCATTATGATCACCCTCGCCTTTGCGCAGATGATTTACTACTTTGCCAACTCCTGGCCGACCTATGGCGGCGAGGATGGCCTGCCAATCTATATACGTAACACCTTGCCACTAGTCGATAGCAGCAATGCACTCACCTATTTTCTTATCTGCTTCACCGGGCTTGTGTTGGCGATGGCAATTACCTCACGACTGATGAAGTCGCGCTTTGGTGCCGCCTTGACCATGGCGTGCCTTAACGATGTTCGCCTGGCCACCGCGGGCATTAATCCTTATCCCATTCGTTTGGTAGCCTTTGTCATTTCAGCCGCGATCACTGGGCTTGCGGGGGCGCTATACGCTGACCTGAATGGCTTTGTCAGCCCGGCGATGCTGAGTTGGCACTTCTCCGGCGAACTGATGGTAATCGTCATTTTGGGCGGCGTAGGTCGTCTTTATGGCCCGCTGGCCGGTGCCGTTTTGTTTGTAATGATGGAGACACTCCTAGGGGGGTTTACTCAGTACTGGCAGCTCTTCCTGGGGCTTGTACTACTTGGAGTGGTGCTGTTTGCCAAGCACGGTGTGATGGGTTGGCTGGCTGGGAGGGAGCGCAATGAGTGATGTGGTTCTTTCATTGCAAAAGCTGTACAAGCGCTTTGGGGCATTGCAGGCGACTGACGATGTGTCGCTGGAACTTAGGGCCGGGGAAATTCATGCATTGATTGGTCCCAACGGCGCGGGGAAATCGACCCTAATTGGCCAAATCGCCGGCAATATACGCCCTGATGAAGGGAGTGTTTACCTAGCGGGTTGTGAGATCACTGGCATGAGCATCGCTCAGCGGGCGCGCCTTGGCCTGGGGCGTAGCTTTCAGGTCTCTTCGTTGGCGGAGCCGCTATCGGTGATGCGCAATGTGATGATGGGTGTTCAAGCGCTGCAAAGCCACAGCTTTCGGTTCTGGAAACCCGTCGCCCGCGACCGGCAACTGCTCGACCCCGCCTATGCGGCGCTGGAACGCATGCAGCTTAGCCATCGCGCCTGGACGCCAATGTATGAGCTCTCTCACGGCGAGCGCCGCCAGGTGGAAGTGGCCTGCGCCTTGGCGCTCAAGCCCCGCGCCCTGCTGCTGGACGAACCCATGGCAGGCTTGGGCCCAGAAGGCTCGGCGAAGCTAACCGAGCTACTTGAGGCGCTAAAGCTTGAAGTGCCTATCCTGCTGATTGAGCACGATATGGAGGCGGTGTTTCGGCTTGCCGACCGCATTTCGGTTCTGGTATCCGGTAGCGTTATCGCCCATGGGGATAGTCAGGCGATTAGACAGGATCCGCGCGTCCGTGAAGCCTACCTGGGAGATTCCGATGCTTAAAATTGCCGACATTGAAACGTTTTATGGCCCCTCGCAGGCGCTATTCGGCGTGAACCTCGAAGTGAACGCCGGAGAAATGGTCGCCCTAATGGGGCGCAACGGTATGGGAAAAACCACCACCATTCGTTCGATATTCGGCCTGACCCCTGCCAGCTGCGGCACCATTGAGTTTGAAACCCAAAACATACGCCACCTGCCCGCCTACCGTATCGCTAAAGCGGGGCTTGGTTTGGTACCGGAAGGGCGCCGCTGTTTCCCCAATTTGTCGGTGCGCGAAAACCTGTTAGTAACGGCACGACCGGGCGAGTGGACGCTGGAGAAGGTAGAAACGCTGTTTCCGCGCTTAGAGGAGCGCCGCGCGCAAATGGCCAAAACCCTCTCTGGCGGTGAGCAGCAGATGCTGGCCATTGGCCGGGCGTTGATGACCAATCCGCGTCTACTCGTGCTGGATGAGGCCACCGAAGGCTTAGCGCCGGTCATTCGTCAGGAGATCTGGCGGGCTATTCGCCTGCTCAAGGAGCAAGGCCAGGCCACGCTACTGGTGGATAAGTCGTTAAGCGAAATTCTACCCATCGCTGACCGCTGCACCATCCTGGAAAAAGGCTGCACCGTGTGGGATGGCAAACCCGCCATGCTGAACAGCACAGTTCGCGACCGCTATCTGGGCGTGTAGTTAAGAATGTTAAAAATAAAAATAGGGAGAAAACAATGCCGTTCACTACCCAGCGCAAAGTCCGTTTCCAGCACTGTGATCCGGCAGGAATCGTTTTTTACCCCCGCTATTTTGAGATGATTAACTCCGTGGTGGAGGATTGGTTTGAGGAGGTCGTGCAGCGCGACTTTAACCAACTGCATGTGGAGAGCGGCACCGGGGTTCCTACCGCCGCTATCGACACCCAGTTTCACGCGCCTAGCCGGTTAGGCGAACGACTTACCTTTGAGTTAGCGGTTCAAACCGTTGGGCGTAGTAGCCTGACTCTGCAGATCACCGCTTACTGCGGTGAGCAGAAGCGCCTAACCAGCAGTTCAACCCTTGTTTATGTGGATCTAAAGAGCGGTAAGTCATTGCCCTGGACAGAAGCTATGCGCCAGCACTTTATCGTTGAAAACCTATAAGGATAGCCATAATGAGTGACGCCAACTTTCATCAGCTTCTTCACCCTTCGCATTGGAAAGCAGCAGTCGGTTACGCTAACGGCGTGCTGGCTTCAGGCCAAACTATTTTTGTAGGCGGCCAGATTGGTTGGAATGCGGACCAGATATTTGAAAGTGATGACTTTGTCGTTCAAGTGAATCAGGCGCTGCAGAATATTGTGGCGATCTTAAAAGAGGCGAACGCAGGCCCGGAGCATATCGTGCGGCTAACCTGGTATGTGACGGACAAGCGGGAGTATTTGGCACGACTTAAAGAGGTGGGCGCGGCCTACCGCGAAGTGCTGGGCAAGCATTTTCCGGCGATGACCATGGTTCAGGTGGCTGGACTGGTGGAAGATCAGGCCAAGGTTGAAATCGAGGCGACGGCGGTGATTCCTGCTATGTAAAGCTTATAAACAGTGCCCCTAGCGGGCGCTGTTATAAACCGTGAAACGCTTCGATCCATTCAACAAAGCAGCCATCGTCGAGATAGTGCTCAAGAATCGAGAAGTGGTCTACGTTGGGAAGAAGCTGCTGAGTCACTGTTTGGCCTTGTTGGCTCAAATGCTCAGCATAGCGACTCATCTGACGCTCGAACTCTTCTGACTCCAGACCCCCTGCTACCAGTTTTATAGGCGCAGGCATTAGGCACGGCAGCCATAAGGGGCTGAACTCCTGCACATCGCGCCCGCTAAGCTGGAGCTTGGGTTGCAGCCACGACCAGGGAAAAGGCCGAAGATCGTAAAGACCACTGATACACAGCGCGCCGCGAATCAGTTGGTTGGGTAAACCGAAGGTGCCTTCCCAGTCCGTCGACATGAGCATCGCGCATAGATGCCCACCTGCTGAATGCCCCGAGATACTCAGCTGCCCAGGTTCAACGCCTAATTCAGCGGCATGCCTGTATACGTAGGCCACTGCGGCCTGGCTCTGCCGCACAACCTCACTAAAGCGCACCTGCGGGCAGAGCGCGTAGTTGACCACCGCAACGGTGATACCGGCTTTCACCAGGCCATCAACAATAAAGCTAAATTCGCGGTGGCTTAGCGAGCGCCAGTACCCGCCGTGGAAAAACACATGCAGCGGTGCGTTAGGCGTATCGGCATGAAAGATATCCATGCGCTCGGCAAGTGTTGGGCCAAAAGGCAAATCAAGACTTACGCGGTGGCGCGCCCGTGACGCCTCGCTGCGCTGACGCCACTCCTTTACCAACATTGACGGATCTCGACCGAGCATTGGGTCGTAGGCACGGTCGATCTCTTCTTGAGTCGCAAAATGGTGATAAAGCACGCCACATTCCTTTAAAGCTACTGCTTACGTATTGATAACCAGAGCATACGCAGTGGGGCAATTGCCAAGATAGCAAAACCGATTAGCGTCCAGGCGGGTAGTGAGAGGCCTAATAAGGAGAAGTCGATCTCGGCGCACTCGCCAGAGCCGGTTAAGACCATGGCTACCACGTCCTGCATGGGCAGAATATCCATCATGTAATCAAGCCCGGGGCCACAGGAAGGTACTTCATCGGCAGGTAAGCCTTGCAGCCAAACGTGACGACCGGCAATAAAGGCGCCGGTTCCAACCGCGGCCAGCGATAGCAGTCCGTAAATGACTTTACCCACACGGCCAGCAGGGCTGTGCATAGCAGCAATCGCGAACACAATGCCAGCGGCAATCACCGCTACGCGCTGAAAGATACATAGCGGGCAGGGTTCATAACCGCCGATATGCTCTAGCCCCAGGGCTACCGCCATCATTAAAACGCAGAAGGCTAAACCGGCAAGGGCAACCGAGCGAAAGGAGTGCTGAATCATTGACGAACCTCTGATGGCAGCGCCGATAGTGCGCGGGACTCACGAGCTTTGGTGAAGTAGACTTGTAAGAACTCCTCAAAGGTCTCTTTATCAGCGGCTTCAATATCGTGCTGCTGTTGGTGGGAGGTCTCTATCAACTGGGCTAACAGCGCTTCACGGCTACGCTGCATAGGCTCGGCTTTTAACTGCTCCGCCTGCTCTTTGGCCAGACTGAGCATCAAATCGCTAAGCGATCCACCGTTCGCTTTGAGCCGTTCGAGCACCTGGGCAGACGGCGTTAGCGAAGGATCTGCTAAGCGCGGCGCAAGGCTTGCCAGCGCGTCAGCATGAGGGCTTCCCTCTTCGACGGCATCTAACAGGCGGGCCACTTCGCCCATCTCGGCGAAAATTTGTTCGCCCCATTCACGCACCGAGGTGGTTTCACCATGGTTGAATAACTTGAGCTCAGGATCACGACCACGCTCAACCACCCAGCGGCGGTTGTCGTCTAAGCGGTCACACTCTTCGTCGGAGATCCACGGGCTGTCGCTGAGCAGGCACCACATCAAAAAGGTATCCACAAAGCGCATCTGTTCTTCAGTGACGCCAAGGGGGTCGAAGGGGTTTAAATCCAAACAGCGAACTTCGATGTATTCCACACCCCGGGCTTCAAGCGCTTGGCTAGGCGTTTCGTTATGCTTGGCGACCCGTTTGGGGCGAATGTCGCTGTAGTACTCGTTTTCGATCTGGAGAATATTTGCGTTCAATTGGCGCCACTCTCCGTCCACGTTAACGCCCATTTTTTCATAGTCGGGCCATGGTGAAGAGATGGCGTGACGCAGGGTATTAACGTAGTTAGAGAGCGAGTTAAAACAGATTTTAAGCTGCGACTGTACTTTGTTTTGATAGCCCAGATCGGACATCCGCAGGGTCGTCGCATAAGGGGCAAAGTAAGTATCGTCGCTGAGTGACTGAAGCTTTTCAGGCACTTTACCCTCGGGCAAAAAGCTCTTATCAATCGCCGGTGAAGCACCAAACAAGTACAACAGTAACCAGCTATGGCGGCGGAAGTGGCGGATCATGCCGAAATAGCGGGTGGAGCGGTAATCGTTGAAGGGAATATTGGTGGCTTTTTCCAACTCGCGAAGGGCGTGCCACATATCATCGGGTAACGATACGTTGTAATGAACGCCTGCAATCGCCTGCATAATGCGGCCATAACGCATGTCCAACCCTTTGCGGTAAACATGCTTCATGATGCCCACATTGGAGCTGCCATAATCGGCAATCGGCACGCTGTCGTTGCCGGATAGCCTAGAGGGCATGCTACCGGGCCAGATCCATTCGTTTTGCAGGTGATGATAGGTAAAGGTATGCAGGTCGGATAAAAAGCACAGCGCTTCACCCGGGTCGGAGTAAACCGGCGTGATGTACTCTAACAGCGACTCCGAGTAGTCGGTGGTGATATGCGGATGCGTCAATTTAGAACCCAGCGCGTGCGGGTGAGGCGTTTGGGCAATGCGGCCATTGGCATCAACCCGCAGCCCCTCTTTTTCAAGGCCACGACGCAGGCGGCCCAACCGACCAAGGCGCGCACTGGGAATCAGGCGCTCGACTTGCGCGGTCAGCGCGGATGGCACAGTGAGTGGTTCAGGCAAGGTGAACACTCCTTGTCAGTAAAGCCCGCTGTGAGCGGGCCTTGGTGTAGTCAGGTGGCATCGCCATCATCGCTGTTTCAAAAATAGAAAACAGGATATGGCGGCAACCATGCTTATTTCAAGACACGTTCGCTTTCAAGGCGCGCGACTATTTGCCGCCGCGCGCTTTTAGCAATGCGGCGCCCAACGCACCCATGGGCTCTGGCGCATCACTTGGCTTAGCGCTACGCTGGCCACGGGACGGCTTGCGTGTTGCATTATGCTGATTTGTAGGCGAGCCACTGCTCTTATCAGCACTGCTCTCAGCCTCCGGCTGGTCATCCAGCCGCATCGATAGCCCTACCCGCTTGCGGGGAATATCGACACTCATCACTTTGACGGTGACAATATCCCCTGCCTTCACCACGCTGCGCGGGTCGTCGATAAAGCGATCAGACAGCGCCGAGATATGCACCAAGCCATCCTGATGGACGCCGATATCCACAAAAGCGCCGAAGTGCGTGACGTTAGTCACGGTACCTTCGAGCACCATGCCGAGCTTGAGATCTTTTAGTGTTTCGACCCCTTCGCGGAACTCCGCGGCTTTAAATTCGGGACGCGGGTCGCGGCCAGGCTTATCCAGCTCTTTGAGGATATCGCTGACGGTGGGCACGCCGAAACGCTCATCGGCAAAGTCGGCGGGCTTTAATGCTTTCAGTGCAGCGCTATCGCCAATCAAGCCTCGCACTTCTCGACCGCTCTGCTTGGCGATACGCTCTACCAATGGGTAGGCCTCCGGGTGAACGGCGCTGGCATCCAAGGGGTTGTCGGCATTGTGAATACGCAGGAAACCCGCGCACTGCTCGAAGGTTTTGGCGCCTAGGCGGCTGACGTCTAAAAGCTCTTTACGGCTTTTGAAGGCGCCTTTGACATTGCGCTGGGCAACGATATTTTCGGCCAGCGCAGCACTCAGCCCGGCTACCCGAGAAAGCAGTGCACTGGAGGCGGTGTTGAGATCAACACCCACGGCGTTAACACAGTCCTCGATCACCACTTCCAGGCTGCGCGACAGCTGTACTTGGGAGACGTCATGCTGGTACTGGCCCACGCCAATCGACTTGGGCTCGATTTTAACCAGTTCGGCTAGCGGATCTTGCAGGCGGCGGCCAATAGAGACCGCGCCGCGCACCGTAACATCGAGATCCGGCATTTCCCGTGAGGCGTACTCAGAAGCAGAGTAAACCGAGGCGCCCGCCTCCGAGACCATGACTTTGCTTAATCGATGCGCTGGCGCCAGCGCTTTTAACAGCTCGCCCACCAGCTTATCGGTTTCTCGGCTGGCGGTGCCGTTGCCTACGGCAATCAGCTCAACGCCGTGCTGTTTCACCAACTTCGCCAGAACGCTCAAGGCTTCATTCCATTGGTTTTGCGGCGCATGGGGGTAGATAGCGGTGTGGTCAACAAACTGCCCGGTAGCATCAATCACTGCCACTTTACAGCCGGTGCGCTGGCCTGGGTCGATAGCAAGGGTGACTTTCTGCCCCGCCGGTGCCGCCAGCAGTAGGTCTTTCAGGTTGGCCGCAAACACTTCAATCGCCGTCAGTTCAGCCTGTTCGCGTAGGCGGCCCAGCAGCTCGGTCTCAAGCGCGGTGTACAGCTTTACGCGCCAGGTCCAGCGCACCACTTCGGCTAACCACTTATCCGCCGCACGGCCCTGGTCGCTAATGCCAAACTGCTTGGCAATTGCCAGCTGGGCGGGGTGAATGGGGGCTTCCTCTTCGCCGGGCAAGCGGATCGACAGACTCAACATGCCTTCGTTGCGCGCCCTGAACATCGCTAGAGCGCGGTGGGAAGGCGCTTTGGCGAGTTTCTCATCGTGCTCGAAATAGTCTGAGAACTTGGCGCCCTCCTGCTGCTTACCTTCTAGCACACGGGCACTGAGTTCGCCTTCTTGCCACAGCCGTTCACGCAGCAGGCCAATCAATTCAGGATCTTCGGCGAAGCGCTCCATCAAGATTTGCTTTGCGCCATCCAGGGCAGCCTTGGCGTCTTCGATGGCGGGAATATCGCCCTCTGCCGGGCGCAAATAGTTTTCTGCTTCGCCTTCTGGGCTAAGTGTTGGATCGGCAAGCAGCGCATCCGCCAGCGGCTCTAGCCCTGCTTCGCGAGCAATCTGCGCTTTGGTGCGGCGCTTTTTCTTAAACGGCAGATATAAATCTTCCAACCGCTGCTTGGTCTCTGCGGCCTCAATGCTGGCTTTCAGCGGGCCGTCCAGCTTGCCCTGCTCATCAATGGCGGCTAGCACTGCGGCGCGACGCTCTTCCAGTTCGCGCAGATAGCGGAGGCGCTCATCAAGCTGGCGCAGCTGGATATCGTCCAGCGCGCCGGTGACTTCTTTACGGTAACGAGCAATAAACGGCACGGTGGCGCCGCCATCCAGCAGCTCCACCGTGGCGGATACTTGCTCGGGACGCACACCAAGCTCAGTGGCCAGGCGGGAAATAATACGCTGATTGACATCCATAAATTGCAACTAACTCATGCAGCATTTTTTAGTGCCAACAAGGTATCACAAACGCGCCACGGCTGGCATGACCTTGAGAATAGCCCCGAGATTGCTTCGCTTCGCTCGCAATGACAACAGAGGCGCGAAATGACACCTCATATGTCATTGCGAGGAGCGCAGCGACGCGGCAATCTTGATTGGCGATGGCTGCTCCCAGATTGCTTCACTGCGTTCGCAATGACTTCTCACTTTTGGGTTTGCTAGCGGCGCCAGCCTCGGTCATCCCAAAAAGGCCGATGCGATTCGCGCTGAACGGCTTCGCGGCTAATGCCAATATCTTTCAACATAGCGTCGCTCAAGTGGCGCAACGCATAGCGTTCGCGACGCAGCTGCCGCCAGCGATAGAGCCTTTCCCGCCAGGTTACTGTGTTTGCACGCTGCTCCGCCTGCTGGCGCTGTGCATTATGATGGCAGATGACTGAGCACTCCATATCAACCTCCTTATCGCCGCTTAAAACGGCATATCAAATAGGCGTTGAAGGAAGTATTGAACAGCTTCTACAATCAAGCCAACGAATACTCCTTATGAGCAACATCAATAAGATTGATACCTATGGCGACGCTACCCACAATCGATCACGAGCTTCTGCGTACCTTTGTCGCCATTGTTGACCACGGGGGCTTCACCCGCGCGGCACAGACGGTGAACCGCACGCAATCCGCCGTGAGTATGCAAATTAAACGACTGGAAGAGGACGTTATTCAGCGTCCACTTTTTGTGCGCCAAAGTAAGCCGCTGCAATTGACCAGCGAAGGCCATACGCTGCTTGGCTATGCGCGCAAGATTTTATCGCTGCAAGGCGAAGCGCTAACGCTTTTGCGTCAGCCCGACATGGTGGGCCGAGTACGCCTGGGCGTACCGGATGACTACGTGATGCGTTTCCTACCCGGTATTCTGAAAACCTTTTCCCAGGCTTGGCCCCTGGTGGATGTCGATGTGCACTGCGCCCCCTCTTCGGTGCTCTCCCAGCAGCCGCAAGGAAGCCTGGACCTGATCATTATGACGCGGGAAATAGGCGATGAGATTGGCACAATATTGAGGCGGGAAAGCACCGTATGGGTCTCGGCAGAGAGTCACAGCACCCATTTACAGACGCCAGTGCCACTAGCCATGTTTGAAGCGCCCTGCTTTTGTCGTCGTCATGCCTGCAATGCATTAGACCGGGCTGGCCGGGCCTATCGAGTCGCTTATAGCAGCCCCAGCTTGGCGACACTACAAGCGGTTGTTGGCGCGGGATTGGCAGTTTCTGCTTGGATGCGAAGCCTAGTCACCGCCGATATGCAGATATTGGGTGAAAAGGAGGGTTTTCCCGCCTTGCCTGAGGCGTCCATCGTTTTGCAGCGTACCTCCTCCTCCCAATCACCGATTATCGATAGCTTAGCCGAGCATATTGTTGAAGGGTTTAGGTTGTAATAGACCGTGGCTCTTCACCAACTGTTGGTTGGTAGAGGCAAGAACGGTCTAGCTGAGAGAGGCTGGTCAGTCCGAGCAGGGCCATATTGCGCTCAATTTCACGCTGTAAGAGATCGGCAACATGCTCTACCCCGGCTTGCCCCGCTACGGCGGCAGCGTAGTTGAAGGGACGGCCCACAAAGACAAAGTCAGCCCCCAGCGCCAGCGCCTTAATCACGTCGGTGCCACGCCGGAAGCCGCTGTCGATCATAATGGGAATATCACTCACGCGACGCTTGATCTCGGGCAGCACCTGTAGGGGCGAGATGGTGCAGTCCAACTGGCGAGCGCCGTGGTTAGAAAGAATAATGCCATCCACCCCCGCCTGCTGCGCACGTACCGCATCATCAGGGTTAAGCACCCCTTTAACGATCAATACATCGGGCCATAGCCGCCGCACAAGATCGAGATAGCCCCAGTCAAAATGGCGCCGCCCCGAAAAATCCCGCGCTGCTTGCCGGGAGATCACAGGCGCACCCCGCTCAGCATAGTTGTTTTCGAAATGCGGCATGCCGTGCTTCCACAAGGTGCGCAGAAAGGTATTGCACAGCCAGCCTGGGCGCATCAAACCATCCAAGGCTAAACGCAGGCTTGGCTCCAGCGGCGATGTAAACCCAGAACGACGAAAATTATCGGGATTGGGGGGTACCGGGTAGTCGAGCGTGACGACGAGTTTTCTGAAACCGGCCCGCTGGATACGCGCCAGTAGCGCTTCGATACCTTCTGGCGTTCCCGGCAGATACGCCTGGAACCAGTCGGCGCCCTCCACCTTGGCCACCTCTTCCATGGGTACCAGCGATGAACCGCTCATAACCATGGGCAGGTTGCGCTTCGCCGCTGCCCGCGCCAGCACTAAGTCGCCCTGATAAGTTGAGAGCGCACTAATACCCATTGGGGCGATGCCGAACGGGACGGCGTAGCGTTTGCCATAGAGCTCGGTGTGCAGATCTATCTGCGCGACATTAACAAACGCCTTGGGCAAAAAGTGGTACTCATCGAACGCGGACAGGTTTGCGCGCTGAGTTCTTCCATCCTCGGCGACATGGTCGATATAGCCGAAAATTGGCCTGGGCAGCTTGCGCCGCGCCAGCCGCTCAACATCGTGCAGGTTATGGATGTTGGAGAGCTTTTTTTGAATACCCAGTCCTTGAAACCATTCTTTCACGCAACGCTCCAAATCATTGTTTTATATAGCTCTCACCTAACTGGCTCGCTAATTCAGGCAGGCACGAAGCGCAGGGCAACGCCATTATTACACCAGCGCAGGCCAGTGGGATCGGGGCCATCTTCAAATACGTGGCCTTGATGACCACCGCAGCGGGCACAGTGGTATTCGGTGCGAGGCCAAACCAGTTTGAAATCCAGCTCGGTCAGCATATGCCCTTCTACATGCTCGAAAAAGCTTGGCCAGCCGGTGCCAGAATCATATTTCATTTCACTGGTGAAAAGTAATAGATCACAGCCAGCGCAACGATACTCGCCCTCCCCCCACTCCTTATCCAAGGGGCTTGAAAAGGCAGGTTCAGTCCCGTGCTTACGAAGCACATCAAAGGCTTCGTCGGTAAGCCGTTCACGCCACTCGGCTTCACTAAGTTCCAGCGTTTCCAACCCAGGGGCAGCCTCAAGGTCTAAGCGTGGAAAGCCAAACGAAAGACCGGGTATCGCCCCCACTACGCTGGTGAGTCCTGCCAGGCCTAAAAATTGACGTCTTTTCATGGTGTCGCTCCCGTCGTAATCGGCAAGGAAAACCAATAAAAAATGGGACAGTGCCTGAGCACTGTCCCATTCTGACCTCGATCTTTGCTAACGTCGATCATTGCTAACTTAGATCGTTTCTAACGTCTTTGTCGTCCCTGCGTCCGATTACTTACACCGGCGAGCATCTTTTTAGATACGCTAATGTTTAGCCCAGCTGAGGGCCTGCCTTGATGATCGCTTCATTGACGCCTTCAAACTTCTTGAAGTTATCAACGAATTTGGTCGCCAAATCTTTGAGGTGACGATCATAGGCCTCACGGTCTTGCCAGGTTTCACGCGGGTCGAGCAGGCTGGAGTCGACGCCCGGCACGGCAAGCGGTACTTGTAGATTGAGACCATCGATGTGCTTGGTATCGATGTCGCGCAGCACGCCGGACTGAATCGCGCTAATGATGGCACGTGTGGTCGGAATGGAGAAGCGTGCGCCGCCTTCGCCGTAAGCGCCGCCGGTCCACCCGGTATTGACCAAGTAAACCTGAGCATCCTGCTTATCGACACGTTTGATCAGTAGGTCAGCGTATTCACGGGCTGGACGCGGGAAGAACGGTGCGCCAAAGCAGGTAGAGAATGTGGCGGCCAAGCCTTCCGAGGAGCCCATTTCAGTGGAACCCACTTTGGCGGTGTAACCGGACAAGAAGTGATACGCCGCGGCTTCTTTGGAAAGAATCGACACCGGGGGCAGCACGCCAGACATATCGCAGGTCAGGAACACGATAGCATTTGGCTCGCCAGCCAGGTTTTCCGCTACGCGCTTCTCAACGTGCTCTAACGGGTAAGCGGCGCGGGAGTTTTGGGTCAGGCTATCATCGGCGTAGTCAGGCTCACGGCGGTCGTCCAGCACCACATTTTCCAGCACGGTGCCAAACTTGATGGCGTTCCAGATGACCGGCTCGTTCTTTTCAGAAAGATCGATACATTTGGCGTAGCAGCCGCCTTCCATATTAAAGACAATGCCGTCGCCCCAAGCGTGCTCGTCGTCACCGATCAAGAAGCGCGCCGGGTCAGCCGAGAGCGTTGTTTTACCGGTACCGGAGAGACCGAAGAAGAGACAGGTTTCGCCATCTTCGCCCACGTTCGCAGAGCAGTGCATCGGTAATACGTCAGCGGCTGGCAGCAGGAAGTTCTGCACCGAGAACATGGCTTTTTTCATTTCACCGGCGTAGCGCATACCCGCGATAAGTACTTTTTTCTCGGCGAAGTTGATGATTACGCAGCCATCAGAGTTGGTGCCATCGCGAGAGGGGTCGCACTCAAAGCCTGCGGCGTTAACAATCCGCCACTCATCTTTTATCGCTTGGTTGTAGGCCAGCGGGCGCACAAACATGGTACGGCCAAATAGGTTTTGCCAAGCGGTTTCGGTGGTGACACGCACCGGCAGGTAGTGAGCGGAATCACTGCCAACGTGCAGCTCAGAAACGAAATGCTCTTGGCTGACCAGGTGGTCATTGACCCGGTTCCACAAGGCGTTGAACTTGTCGGCATCGAAGGGTTGGTTAACGTTACCCCAATCAATTTGGCTGCTTGTGGAGGGCTCGTCGACGATATAACGGTCTTTCGGTGAGCGGCCGGTACGCAGGCCGGTATTTACTACCAAGGCACCGTTGGCTGAGAGGCGGCCTTCGCCACGTGCCACGGCGCGCTCGATCAGTTCGGCGCTACTGAGATTAACGTGGGATTGGGGAGCGGCTTGAGTCGTGGTCATGTCGATTCCTGGGCTTCTCTCGAGTTACCGGGCGTCACCGACGCCTTAAAATTCAGCCCAACCACTGCAAGACGGGCTGGGCGCGCTGAAGTTGGGCGCATTATGGCAAAAAGAAAGCCCCCAGGAAACGGGGGCGAAGATCAAATATCTTGTAGTTAAACTACTACAAAGGCACTACATTTTGTGTTGCGGCGCAGTAAATATTCAAACAGCCGTTTGCAAGAAACGCCAAGTTCATTGAATCCACTGGCGCTCCTAGCACTACTGGAAAACGCCCTTGCTCATGCTTTCGACTACATACTTAGTGAATCGTGGGCGATGGCGCTTCGGGGTTGTCTAACAAAGTTTCAATATCCGCCGCTGTGTAGTGATATTTCGTGTGGCAGAAGTGGCATTGGGTATCGATCGCGCCCTGTTCGTGGAGAATATCCCGCAGTTCCTCCTTGCCCAGAGAGTGCAACGCATAGCTCATGCGGTCGCGTGAGCAGGTACAGCCAAAGCGCAGGGCTTTGGGGTCAAAAACGCGCACGGTCTCTTCGTGGTAGAGACGATGCAGTACTTCGCGCTGCTCAAGACCGAGCAGCTCTTCAGTTTTAATCGTATCGGCTAGCTGTACGCTGCGATCCCAGGCATCCACATCCTGGTTTTGTGACTCTTCCGGCAGCCGCTGCAGTAGTAACCCGCCCGCGCGCTTCTCATCTGCCGCTAGCCAGAGGCGGGTTGGCAACTGCTCGGACTGGCTGAAATAGGCTTCCAGGCAGCCTCCCAGGGACTCTTGATCCAGCGCCACAATGCCTTGATAACGATTCCCTTCGCGGGGATCGAGGGTAATAACGATCTGACCTTCGCCCACCAGCTCTCGGAAGCTGGCATGCTCGCTGGGCAGTGCAGCGTCTTCTGCTATGCGGGCAATCGCACGCAATTCGCCACCGGGGTTGGATTCGGCCATTAATAGAGAAAGAACGCCGCGTCCACGCACTTCGATACTCAAGGTGCCATCCAATTTCACGGTATCGGTAAGCAGTGCCACGGCGGCTAACAGCTCTCCCAGCAGCTCATTCACCGCCGGTGGGTAGGCGTGGCGATCCAACACTTCGTGGTAGGCGGCCGCCAGGGTGACGATCTCGCCGCGGACATTGGTGTGATCGAACATAAAGCGTTGAATTTGATCGGACATAATTTGGCAACCTAATATTTAAGTGCAGCGATTATTTAAGCACGATGAGAGTGTAATGGAGGCTAGTTTAACGGCGAGGAGTTACTCGCCTTGGTGGCGCTGGAAGCGCTGGATATCGCGGCGCTGTTTTTTGTCGGGGCGTTTGAGCGGATGCTGCATCGCCTCGTTAGTGAGGCGCCTTGCTTCGGCCTCTTTAGCACGACGTTGCACGCTCTCTTCGGTTTCCGCATAGAGCGTGCGCGCTTCTGGTGCGCCGCGGCGTTGATCGGAAAGCGATAAGACCTCTACCTCTAAGATCTCCCAGCCCTGGGGCACACGAATAAGCGCACCGATTTCCACCTGCTTGCTGGTTTTAGCGCGACCGCCGTCGTAATTCACTTTCCCGCCCTCGATGGCTTTTTTGGCCAGTGCGCGGGTCTTAAAAAAACGCGCGGCCCACAGCCATTTATCTAAGCGTACGCTCTCGCTCATTTAGGCACTCCTTGGGTTTCTGACACCTGTTCAGGAAACTGTTCGGGTAACAGGTGAGCAAAGCGATCGAGGGCAATAAATTCTTGTAGCTCTTTTTCAGGCCGCTGGCTGTCGGGCTGTTTAATGCCCAGCAAATGCTTAATGCCAAACTCACGAGCGCTCTCGAGCACGCGGGCGTTGTCATCGATAAACAGCGTGCGCGCAGGGTCAAAGGCTTCGATATCTTGTAGCGCAAACCAAAACGCCTGCTCCTCTTTGGCGGCTCCCACGTCCTCAGAAGAGATGATCGCATCTAGATAGCTTTCCAAACCGGTGAGCGGCAGCTTCAGGGCAAGACTCGCACGATCGGCATTAGTGGCCAGCACTACCCGTGGGTGAGCCTGTTTTAGCCATTTAAGGAAATCCAGGGCGTCGCTACGCAGACCTATCAAGTGCTGGACTTCGCGCTTCAGAGCGACAATATCTACGCCCAGCTCACGGCTCCAGTACGCCAGGCTGTACCAGTTTAAAGTGCCCTGTTCACCGATAATTCGCGCGCGCAACGCTTCCTGGGAGGCTTCATCCAGATGGTGCAGTTCACGGTAGCGCCGCGGCAGATGGTCGAGCCAAAAGTGGCTGTCGAAGTGTAAATCCAGCAGCGTGCCGTCCATATCTAGGAGAACGGTGTCTATCTCGCGCCAATCAATCATTGCCGCTCCAGTCACGTTAGGAGTAAGCGTGCTATTGTAGCTTAACCGCCTTTTACCAGCCATGGAGGCACACTTTTATGTCTACGCTCCCCCCAACGCGCCCCACTTTTAACCACCTAGACGATGCCAGCGTTAAGCGCTCGGGGTACCAGCAAAAGCCGCAAATTTTGGCGCGCAAGAGCGTGGCCCAAAGCCGTTTGTTTCAGATAGAGTCACTTGATTTGCGCTTTTCTAATGGCGAAGAGCGCCAATTTGAGCGTTTAACCGGCGCTGATCGCGGTGCGGTGATGATGGTTGCAATGCCCGACCCAGAGCACGTGCTGCTGATCCGCGAATACGCGGCAGGGTTTGAAGATTATGTGCTCACCCTGCCAAAGGGACTGGTCGACCCCGGTGAAGATATCATTACCGCGGCCAATCGCGAGTTGATGGAGGAGTGTGGCGTTGGCGCGCACCGTATTGAACCGCTGGTCGAGCTTTCGTTGGCACCTAACTATATGCGCCACCGTATGCAGGTACTCCTTGCCACCGACCTTTACCCCAAGCGCCTGCCGGGGGATGAGCCCGAGCCGTTGATTGTGGAAACCCACGCCATTGAGGAGCTACCCGCCCTACTGCTGCGCGAGGATTTCCACGAAGCCCGCGCCATCGCCGCGCTCTATATCGCCCGAGACAGGTTGCGGGAAGAGAAGCGCAATAGTGCTACGAATTTGCTTTGAAGTATCTTCGTGGGAAGTAGCTTCGCTCAAGGTGGGTCGATGCCATCGTAAGCGAAGCTACCAATACCATTGACTAATTCTAAAGATGATTTTTCAATGCGATCCAGCGGCGCTGGCGGTGGCTATCCAGCCCTGCTTCGAGTAAAGCCATTGAGCGTAGAGCATCTTCTACGCTCACCGGAAGTGGCTTCTTATCACGGATAGCGGCGGCAATGCCTTGGTAATAGGCAAGGTAGTCGCCCGACAGGGTCGGAAGTTCACGACGCGTTAGCGGCGCGTTTTCACCCTCCCCTTCACGCAGCGTCAGGGTGCCATGTTGGCTATCTTCGCCCCACTGGGATGTCGGCACTTCACCTGCTTTTAAGCGATCCTCTTGAGGGTCTAAGCCGTATTTTATAAAGCTGCCTTGGGTGCCATTAATCCGAAAGCGCGGCGTTGGCTCGGCCACCAGCGTGCCTGCCGCCAAGGTAACACGAAAGCTTTCGTAGTCGAGCAAAGCCAGGAAGTCATCATCGGCTTGGGCGCCATCTCGGCGCGTTCCCAATTCCAGCAGGATAGCGTAGGGCATGCCAAACAGCTCACAGGCTTGGTCCAATAAATGCGGCCCCAGGTCGTACCAGATGCCGCCACCCAGGGTGGCTTTTTCCCGCCAGCGGTCGCGCACTTCCGGGCGAAAACGGTCAAAGTGCGACTCAAAGTTGACTACACGCCCTAACGTACCTGCTTCTAGCAATGCCTTAACGGTCAGGAAATCGCTGTCCCAGCGACGGTTATGAAACACCGACAGCAAACACTCTTTATTATCCGCCAACTTTTTAAGCAGCTTTGCTTCTGACAGGGTGACCGTGAAGGGTTTATCAATCACTACGTGCTTGCCCGCGGAGAGAGCGGCTTTGGCGAGAGGAAAGTGGGTATCGTTAGGCGTGGGAATAACGATCAGGTCAATATCGCTGCGCTGGCAAAGTGCTAATGCCTGAGCCTCTACCTCGACATCGGGCAGTGACGCCTGCACCTTAGCGGCATCACTTGATGAGACCGCGACCAAGTCCAGGCCTTCCGTAGCCTGGATCAGCGGTGCGTGGAAGGTTTGGCTAGCGAAACCGTAGCCGACTAATCCAACGTTTATAATTGCCTTCATTTGATTCCTTACTCGGGCTTATTGCATGTTTCAGCTGCATGTTTTAGCTGCGTATATCAGTCGAGCTTGCTTAGATCCCGAACGGCCCCTTTGTCAGCAGAGGTCGCCAACAGCGCATAGGCTTTAAGTGCAGGAGTGATCTTGCGGGGTCGTTGCTCAGCGGGTTTCCAGGCAGTGGCGCCTTTGGCGTCCATCACTTCTCGGCGGGCCGCCAGCTCGGCATCTGTCCGTTTGACGTTAATTGCCCGGTTAGGAATATCGATGCGGATCAGGTCGCCCTGCTCGATCAGTCCAATCGCGCCACCCGCCGCTGCTTCAGGGGAAACATGGCCTATAGAGAGCCCGGAGGTACCGCCAGAGAACCGCCCATCGGTCAGCAGCGCGCACGCCTTGCCTAACCCTTTGGATTTGAGATAGGAGGTCGGGTAGAGCATCTCCTGCATGCCGGGGCCGCCTTTCGGGCCTTCGTAGCGAATCACCACTACATTGCCCTCTTTGACCTTATCCGCCAGCACATCGGCAACCGCCTGATCCTGGGACTCCACCACATGGGCGGGGCCTTCAAAGACCAGGATCGAGTCATCGACGCCTGCAGTTTTGACCACACAGCCATCCAGCGCGATATTGCCGTAGAGCACGGCTAAACCGCCCTGCTGAGAAAAGGCGTGTTCAAGGTCGCGGATACAGCCAGTAGCGCGGTCGCCATCCAGACTCGGCCAGCGGGCACTTTGCGAAAACGCCACTTGGGTAGGCACACCGCCCGGTCCAGCTTTAAAGAATTCGATCACTTCCGCACTGGGGGAACGCATGATATCCCACTCATCCAGCGCTTCTTTTAAGCTATCGCCATACACGGTGGGCACGGAGGTATCCAGCACCCCGGCACGATCCAGCTCACCCAGGATGGCCATAATGCCACCGGCACGGTGGACGTCTTCGATATGGTACTTCTGGGTATTCGGCGCCACTTTGCAGAGTTGGGGCACTTCACGAGAGAGGCGGTCGATATCCGACATGGTGAAGTCCAACTCGGCTTCCTGGGCCGCTGCGAGGAAGTGCAGAATGGTGTTGGTAGAGCCGCCCATGGCGATATCCAGGGTCATAGCGTTTTTGAACGCCGCCTTGGAGGCAATGGCACGAGGCAGCAGGTGAGCTTCTTCGCCTTCGTAATAGCGCTTTGCCAGCTCGACAATGCGATGGCCAGCGGTTTCAAACAGGCGACGGCGATCCGAGTGCGTCGCCAGCACGGTGCCGTTACCGGGCAAGGCCAGGCCCAGCGCTTCGGTTAAGCAGTTCATTGAGTTGGCGGTAAACATACCCGAACAGCTGCCGCAAGTGGGGCAGGCACTGCGCTCTACTTCGGCAAGCGTTTCATCGTCTACGCTGTCGTCGGCGGCCATGACCATCGCATCGACGAGATCCAACCCGTGGTTAAGCAGCTTGGTTTTACCCGCTTCCATGGGGCCGCCGGAAACAAAGATAACCGGAATATTGAGGCGCAACGCGGCCATCAACATGCCAGGGGTAATTTTGTCACAGTTGGAAATACATACCAGCGCGTCGGCGCAGTGGGCGTTACACATATATTCGACGCTGTCAGCGATCAAGTCGCGGCTGGGCAGCGAGTAGAGCATGCCGTCGTGGCCCATGGCGATGCCATCGTCCACCGCAATGGTATTGAACTCTTTAGCAACGCCCCCGGCTTTCTCGATCTCCCGCGCCACCAGCTGGCCCATGTCTTTTAAATGCACATGGCCCGGCACAAACTGGGTAAAGGAGTTGGCTACCGCAATAATCGGCTTTTGAAAGTCGCCGTCCTGCATACCAGTGGCGCGCCACAGTGCGCGGGCACCGGCCATATTGCGGCCAGCGGTGGTGGTACGTGAGCGATACTCTGGCATGGTGTCCTCTACTCTCTAATAAATCGCTAGGCTCTATTTTTTATTAGCCCACTGCACGCGAAGCCGCGGGCTAGGTTTATTCTGAAAAATATCAGTCGTTTTTCTGATTGTGGCATGAGCACTGCGCAGAGACTAGATATAGAGGCTAGATATAGAAGCTAGATGTAGAGGTTAAATAGAGACCTGATAGCGAGTGAAGCGCCCTCCATGGCGCCGGCTCATCAGAAGGTTGCCCACGCCTCTTCGTCTGACTGGGCTTGGCCTGTACGCTGAGCCGAAGAGCTCTGGGGCGGGGCTAATGCAGGAGCTGCCACTGATGAGGGCGTGGAGCCAAGCCCTGCTTGTTTAAGCAAGCGCTCTCGGGCAGTCTCGCTGCTCTCCTCGGCAGCGCCCTCTAAACGGAAGGCGGCGATAACGTTAGCGAGGCTCAATGCCTCACGGGTTAGGTCTTGAGCGGCGCTGGAAATTGACTGCACCTTGGAGGCGTTCTGCTAGGTGACGTGATCCATCTCCGCGACGGCGGTATTAATTTGCGCGATACCGCTGCTCTGTTCATCGGACGCGGTGCTGATCTCCTCCATAATGTCGCTGACTTTCATCACCTGTGTGACGACCTGCTCAATGGCGGCTTCGGCCTCTCTCACCGCCTGGGCGCCGCCGCTGATCTCCTGGGAGGAGGCGTCGATCAAGCGGCGAATTTCACCCGCAGCATCGGCACTGCGCCCAGCCAAGTTGCGCACTTCGTTAGCCACCACGGCAAAACCCCGCCCATGCTCGCCAGCACGGGCAGCTTCTACCGAGGCATTCAGCGCCAGAATATTGGTTTGAAAAGCGATGCCGTCGATGACGCTAATGATATCGGTCATCTTATCGGCACTGGCAGCGATGCGCTCCATCCGCTCGACAAGCGCCTGCATACGCTCACCGGTTTCTCGGCTGGTGGTGGCATTTCGCATGGCCAGCTGATTGGCTTGGCGGGCATTTTCGGTGTTTTGCTGCACGGTCGCCGTCATTTGATCCATGCTAGAGGCGGTTTGCTGCAGCGAGGACGCCTGCTGCTCGGTGCGCGTCGCCAGCTCTTCATTCTGCTGTTTGATATGTTCAGACGCAGGGGTTACCACCTCGACTTTATTGCCCACCTCGGTGATCAGCCCTGACAAGCTAGCGCGCATTGTTTCCAGTGAACTCAGCAGCTCGCCCAACTCGTCATTACGTTTTAAGGTTACCCGATTGGCCAAGTTACCCGCGGCAATCTGAAACGTTACGCGGCGCGCCTCGTTGAGCGATTTAATCAGCGATTTGAGTACCGCTATGCTCAGCCCGATCATCAACACAATACCCAGCAGCAGGACGCCCAACTGGCCGTAAAGCAACAACTGTTGCTGCTGTTCAGCATTTTCCATCAGCGTCTGCGCGGCGGCTCGTTCCTGTTCCACCAATACGTTGATAGTGGCACTAATACTTTCAGAGGTCGGTTGGACAATATCATTAAAGGCTTCAAAAGCGGCAAACCCGTTGCCATCTTGGATAGCGGTCAGGGTAGTATCGGCACTGTCGGTAAAGGTAATGAGATGCGCCGTTAGTCCCTCCTGCACACTCCCCGTTTCGCGTTGCGCGGTATAGTCTTGCCACGACTGCTCAATGTTGGCGCGCATGGTGGTTAACTGTGTGTCCAGCACCTCAATATCTGCACGCCGCGGGTTGCGCACGGCTGGCTCTAGCGCCTGAATTGCTTGGCTAACGCGCTGATCAATTTGCTGAAGATCGGTGATGCCTTCAAGGCCGGTTTGATTGAGGGTGCGCAGTCGTTCAGCGGAACTGGTCAGGCCATACACCCCCGCGGCCCCCGCGATCACTAATAGGGCCACAGAAGCCAGCACCATGCCCATCAATTTGGCCTGCATACTACTGAAACTAAAACGCTTTACCCATCCGCGCACGCCAGTGTGGCGTATTGCACCATAATGGAGCGTGAAACCGCGTGTTTTGCCCTGTTGCATAGCAGCGTATACCCGCTCTGCTCGGGCAATCGCCCTAGCCGTGGCTTTACGCCGAATAGAGGTATAGCCCACCACGCGCTCTCCATCGAGCAGCGGCGCGACGGTGGTGTGCATCCAATAAGCCTCACCAGTTTGGCGGCGATTCTTAATCAGCCCCTGCCAGGTCTTACCGGCTTCAATGGTTGTCCAAAGGTTCTGAAAAACCGCTTTGGGCATACTGGGATGGCGGAACAGGCTATGGGGTTCACCCATGATCTCTTCCAGGGTGTAGCCACTCACCTCCACAAAGGTTTGGTTAGCGTAGGTGATTCTGCCCTGCAGATCCGAGCGTGAGATCAGCACTTCATCATCAGCTAACTCGTACAAGTCGGATGTTGTTTGCCTAGCTACTGACGGACTAGCTACTGTCTGACTAGACATTGCCTGTTTAGCACTGCGCATTTTGAACCCCTACTTTTTTATTGACGGCTTGCGCCATCATTAGAATTTGATTGGAGGCAATGCATAAAACATGCCACCGCGAAGGGTGGCATGGGTAAAACGAATTGAGGGAAATCAGCCACCTATCATTGAGCAGCTAACTCCCCTACCTAATGGCAATAAGCTCAAGCGCTAAAACTCTTCCCACTGGTCAGCGCGAGGCTGCGTCGAGGGTGGTACAGCACGCTTGGAAGGGGCGGGTAAACTTTGGGCAGCTTTGCTGAGTGCTTGGTTAGCGCGTTGTAACTTAGCCCGCGCCTCGGTAATGCTCTCATCTTGAGCGCCTTCCAAACGGAACGCGTCAACCACGTTGGCGAGTTCAAAGGCTTCAAGGGAGAGATTATCGGCTGACGCTGCAATCGACTGCACTTTGGAGGCGTTCTGCTGGGTAACGAGATCCATTTCGGCAATTGCCGAGTTAATTTGACCAATCCCACTGCTCTGCTCGCTGGAAGCGGTGCTGATCGACTCCATTAGCTCACTGACCCGGCTGACCTGCTGAGAGACCTCCTCAATCGCTCGCTCCGCCTGCTCGACAGCACTGCGTCCACCGCTGACTTCCTGGGTGGTGCTATCGATCATTTTGCGGATTTCCTGGGCGGCATCCGCGCTGCGACCGGCTAGATTGCGCACTTCGCTGGCGACGACCGCAAAGCCACGGCCATGCTCGCCAGCGCGGGCGGCTTCTACCGAGGCGTTGAGTGCCAAAATATTGGTTTGAAAAGCAATACCGTCAATCACGCTGATCATCTCGGTCATCTTTTCAGCACTCTGGGCGATACGCTGCATGCGTTCCACCAACTGCTGCATCTGCTGCCCAGTGTCACGAGTGCTCGCGGCATTTTGCACCGCCAGCTCGGTGGCTTGGCGGGCATTCTCCGTGTTCTGCTGAACCGTCGAGGTCATCTCCTCCATACTCGACGCCGTTTGCTGAAGCGACGACGCCTGCTGCTCAGTACGCGAAGAGAGCTCTTCGTTTTCAGCGGCTATCTGCTGAATCGCCGGGGTAACCACCGAGACCCGGCTCTCTACATCGCCCACGATGCTGGATAGGCTAAAGCGCATGGTGTCCAGGGAGTAAAGTAGCTCACCCAACTCATCGTTGGTTTGACGACGTTCACGGGCGGCCAAGTTGCCCGACGCAATTTGGAAAGTGATATACCGTGCGCCCGACAAGCTGCGAAACACGGATTTTAGAATCATCACGCTCAAGCCGATCATGACTAAAAAGCCAACGGCCAGTAGCACCAGTTGTGCCATTAGCAGCTGTTGACGCCCTGTTTGCGCCTGAGTGACCACCGCTTCTGCATCGGCGCGCACCTGCTCTACAAGGGTGCTATTCATCTCGCGCAGTGATTCAGTAGTGGGTACCACGACGTCATTAAAGGCTTCAAAGGCCGCGAACCCATTACCCTCCTGAATGGCCACAAGGGCGGTTTGCACCGCAGCGCCCCAGGTGCTCAGCGCACTATCAAAGGCCTGAGCGGCTTCAGCAGTGACGGCATCATCGGCATAATAGTCCGCCCAAAGC
The DNA here is from genome assembly GCF_001882345.1 of Halomonas sp. QHL1. Taxonomy (GTDB): domain Bacteria; phylum Pseudomonadota; class Gammaproteobacteria; order Pseudomonadales; family Halomonadaceae; genus Vreelandella. The sequence continues at coordinate 25,118 of NZ_MINL01000001.1, read as the reverse complement.
GTTTGCATGGCATCGGCATGCTGGCCAATATCAGCGTTGACAGCATCCAGGTCCGCCCCGCGGGGATTACGCACCGCCGGTTCCAACGTCTCAACCGTTTGACCAATGTAGCGCTCGATATGCTGCAACGAGGCGACATCGCCCAACCCAGAGCGATTGAGTGTTTCCAGCCGTTCGCCGGAGACCATTACCGCATACACTCCCAATCCGCCCGAAAGGCAAAGCAGCAGCAGTGATGCCACCACCATACTGGTGAGCTTGGCTTTCAGGCTAGTGAACTGAAAGCGCGCCAGCATGCCGGTCAAGCCTTTACGCCGCAGCGTGCCATTGGCTAGCGCGTAACGGCGAGATTTTCCCTTTTTGTGGATTTCAGCGTAGATTTTTTCTGCCCGGGCGACGGCCTTCCCAGAGGCTTTGCGGCGCACTGAGGTATAACCCACGATGCGTTCACCGTCCCGCAGTGGTGCCACGGTGGCGTGCACCCAGTAGTGATCACCATTTTTGCGCCGGTTTTTGACCACGCCTTGCCAGGTGACCCCGGCTTGGATGGTTTTCCAGAAGTCTGCGTATGCTGCTTCGGGCATGTCGGGATGACGAAGGAGATTGTGTGGTGCGCCGATTAGCTCTTCACGGCTATAGCCACTGACCTCAACAAAGGTAGGATTGGCATAGGTAACATTGCCTTTTAAATCCGAACGCGAAATGAGTACTGATTCCTCACTCAGGACATACTCGCGTTGAGTGACGGGCTGATTATTGCGCATTAGTTCTCCAAGAATTAGATATTCTTAATTTTTATTAAATCTTACGCTATTATCGCTATGGTTATGATTTTCAAACCAGTAAACAAATGTAAAAAAAGCGCCTTACTTTCGTAAGGCGCTTTAAAAGCATTAAATAAATGGTTAATAGCGCTATAAAAATCTTGCAATGGCGCTAAATAAGCAGGTAATCAGCGGCCAAACACTACATTCGCCACATCGCGGTAGCGTTTAGCAAAATGTACCGTCATTCCCTCTTTCAGGTAGTCCGGCAACTCTTCGTAATCACGCTTATTGGCATCGGGCAGAATTAATTCAAAGATATCACTGCGGCGCGCGGCAATAACTTTTTCACGAATACCACCAACGGGAAGAACTTGGCCAGTTAAGGTTAGTTCGCCGGTCATCGCCAAGGGCCGATCAATTGCATGGTGCTTGGCCAGCGAGAGTAGCGCGGTGGTCATGGTAACGCCGGCCGAAGGGCCATCTTTCGGCGTCGCACCTTCGGGGACGTGCAGGTGCACAAACGCCGAGTCAAAGAAGTCGGCATCGGCGCCATACTCTTGCAGATGGCCCAACGTATAGCTGTAAGCGATATTAGCCGACTCCTGCATGACTTCGCCCAGCTTGCCGGTCAGCTTAAAGCCACGATCCAACGAGTGTACTTTGCCCGCTTCTATGGGCAGGGTAGCGCCGCCCATGGAAGTCCACGCCAAGCCGGTCACCACCCCTTCGCCGGTGAGCACTTTTTCCTTGCGGAAAATCGGTGCACCCAAGAACTCCTCCAGGTTTTTGACCGATATCTTGACCGTTTCGGGCTCCTCTTCGAGCAGCTTAACGGCCGATTTACGCACAATGCGGTGCAGCTGTTTCTCCAACTGGCGCACCCCGGCTTCCCGAGCGTAGCCTTCAATTACCTGCTTTAAGGCCGCATCGGACAAACTGATACGTTTTTTCGTCAGATTGTCGCGCTTGAGCAGTTTCGGCCATAGGTGGTTTTTAGCTATCGCCAGTTTTTCTTCGGCGATATAGCCGGAAAGACGGATCTGCTCCATGCGGTCGAGCAACGGCCCAGGAATCGAATCCAGGGTGTTGGCGGTGCATATAAACAGCACCTTGGAGAGATCCATGCGTACATCGAGGTAGTGATCGAGGAAGTCAACGTTCTGCTCGGGGTCAAGTACTTCCAACAGCGCCGAGGCTGGGTCGCCCTGGAAGGACTGCCCTAGCTTGTCGATCTCATCCAGCATGATGACGGGGTTTTCGACCTCGACTTCCTTAAAGGCTTGCACCAGCTTGCCCGGCATCGCGCCCACATAGGTACGCCGATGGCCTTTAATTTCCGCTTCATCGCGCATGCCACCCACAGAGAAGCGGTAAAACTGACGGCCCAGGGCTTCAGCGATCGAGCGCCCAATGGAGGTTTTACCTACCCCTGGCGGGCCGACCAACAGCACAATCGAACCGCCTACGTCCCCTTTAAACGTGCCCTCGGCCAAAAATTCGATAATACGCTCTTTAACGTCTTTCAAGCCGTCGTGGTCGCGATCCAGCACTTGACGCGCGTGGGGTAGATCGAGCTGATCCTGGCTGGTCACACCCCAAGGCAGCGAGGTTAGCCAATCCAGGTAGTTACGCGTGGTGCCATACTCCGGCGAGCCGGTTTCCAGCACGCTGAGTTTATTGAGCTCATCATCGATACGCGATTGAACGCGCTCGGGCACGACCAGAGACTCCAAACGTGCTCTAAAGGTATCCACATCGTTTTCGCGATCGTCTTTGGAGATACCCAATTCACGCTGGATAACCTTGAGCTGCTCACGCAGGAAGAACTCGCGTTGGCGGTCCTGCATTTGCGCGTTCACCTGCTCGCTGATCTCGCCCTGCAGCAGCGCTACATCGATCTCTTTACGAAGCAGCGGCAGCACTTTCTGCATCCGCTCCTCCACTGACAGAGTGGCCAGCACATCCTGAAGCTCGGGGCCTTTAGCGGAGGTAATAGCGGCGGCAAAGTCGGTCAACGGGCCCGGCTGATGCGGACTAAAACGGTTGAGGTAGTGCTTGAGTTCTTCCCCATACAGTGGATTAATCGGCAGCAGCTCTTTAATGCCGTTGATAATCGCCATGGCGTAGGCGCGGGTCTCTTCGTTCTCCGCGTCAACCGGCTCTTTAGGGTAGGTGACTTCGACTAAGTAAGGCGGCTCTTTGGAGAGCCAGCGAGTTATTGTGAAGCGCTGGAGGCCCTGGGCGATAAACTGAATCTGATCGTCTTCGCCCTTGAGTTTGTGCACTTTGACCGCAGTACCGATCTCTGGAAAGCCTTCATGATCCAGGGAGGTAACGCCCTGCTCACCCACAAAGGCAACGCCCAGTGTGTGGTGGGGCGTGTTGCCCACGCGGCGCATGGTCTCTTCCCAGCGCTCACGATTCACTACCAGCGGCTGTACCTGGGCGGGGAAGAAAGGCCGATTATGGATAGGCAGGAGATAAATGCGTTCGGGCAGCATTTCGCTGGCCGGCACCAGGGAGTTTACCTTTTCGCCGTCTGAGCGATACTCTTTGCTGCCCTGCTCTTCAGCGTCCTTTTCAGCACGCTCTTCATTATCATCACGTTGGGCGTCATCGGTGGATGATGACGGCTGTTCATCAAGTTCCCACTCAAAGTGTTCAGCGTCGTGTTCGTAATCCTGGTCGCTCATGCGTCCTCCAATGAACCGATACCGGCGATAAGAACCGCCTAGCGTTGTCCATGGAATGCGGGCAGTGGGCCAAAACTTCAACCCTTCGCGAATAGAACAGTCAGGTTAACAGCGTTTATTCAGGCCAAAGCTTGGGCATCGGGCGCCCATTGATACGCCAAACGCCGCGCACCACATCAAACTGCAGTTCGCGAGTGCCGAGCGGCAGCCCCAACCATAGCGCGGCGACGGTAGGCGCTTCGTGCCAGGTGAAGTCGCCATCAATGCGTTCCAGCCATTTCGCCTGCTCTTTCTTTTGGTCCAGATTAACCACGCTAAGCTCATCCAACTGGCGAGCATCAAAAAACAGCGCGCCATCCGCATCTAAACGAATACCTAACAGCGGACTTTCGATGGCAACGGTCATGACATCTAAACGAGGCGAGTCGCTAAGTATTTTGCGCAGATCCGGCTCAAGACGCGCCAGCAAGCCTTCGGCCATGGGTAGACTAGCGTCTCCCCAAGCGGCTTCCTGGCGTAAACGACGAATCATATGGCGAACCGCATCGGCATTTAGGCGGGAGAGCTCCATCTCTATGCGGCCACTGAGCAGCGGCATGTCCGGCGCTTCAGAGGGCACCATTACATCACCTACCTCCAGGTCGCCTTTGATACTTAGCTCCCTCTCATCCAACACCATATGGCTGTTTAGATCGAGAGGCGAAAGCTGAATATCGTAGGAGGGGTAGCTCAACGTCAGCATATCAATATGCAGATGGTCGCGCTGGGCAAAATGGTAGGCACCCTCTGTATAGGTGTAACGGCTTTCGAGCACCGTGTTCCCTAGTTCAAGCTGGGCCATGCCATCGGTCAGGGTAAGCTGGTCAAACAGCGCGCGTAGCCGCCAATCACCAAACACCCCTTCCAAGCGCAGCCGACCACCGCGCACGGCTAATTCCCGGCCATTTTGTTGAATAACGAAGGGAGCAAGAGCAAGGCGCAGGTCAGTGTGGCCGCTCAGGGTATGATAGCGCCCTTGCCAGCGCGGCACAGAAGGAGCGGTAACTTCGCCCACGGCTTGCTGCAGCACGGTATCCAGGCGGGGTAACACAGTGCCTTCGACATCCGTGCTTAAAATACCGTGACGTGCGTTATAGGTCAGCTCAAGGCGCCAGGGGCGACTGAGCAGCGGCGACAGAATCAACCGACCTTGAGAACTTAGCCAGCCCTGGCGACTCTCTGTTCGGTTGACGCGCCACTCACCACGCGCCTCCAGATCTTCGAGCGCTTGGCGCAGACTGCGCTCAAAAAGTACGCTTGAGAGAAGCTGCAATGCCATCCATGCCACAGCGATGATCGCCAGGATGGGGACAATTAGACGTTCCTTGCGCATGCTACCTCCTTGAAGCTAACGCCTTGCAGCCAACGCACTCGAAAAGTTATCAACTGCTCCTACTTATTACTTACACAATTTAGTGTAGCCAGAACCACAGGTGCATAGTACTCCAGGCGTAGACCCCTGCCATCACATCATCGATCATAATGCCAAAACCGCCCGCTACGCGGCGATCTGCCCAGCGTATCGGCCAAGGTTTAAAGACATCGAAGATGCGGAATACAATAAAGCCCCACAAGGCGGCTTCCCACGAAAATGGCACTGCTGCCATAGTCAGCCAGTACCCCACAAACTCATCCCACACGATACCTGAGTGGTCGTGTACACCTAAGTCGTGGGACGTTTTATCGCATAGCCAAACGCCGACAACAAAGGCGACAAAACAAATACTCAGGTACCAGCCAAGGGGCAATTCCGCCATCATCCAGTAGAACGGAATGGCCGCTAGCGTACCAAAGGTTCCCGGTGCCCAAGGAACGGTACCGCTACCTAAACCGAAGGCAAAAAAATGTGTTGGGCGACGCCAGACACTTTTCGGTGCACGATTCATGGCGCTTCCCCGCTAAAATGCTGCCAGCCGGCATAGCCACTGAGATCACTTTGGTCAGAGGCACTAACGCCCAATGCTTCACAACAATGGCCGATGACAGTCAGCGTCAAGCCTAGTGGTGCAAGACGCTGCTGCGCCGTGGCTACGTCGTTAGCACTTAACGTCACCAGCAGCTCGTAATCATCGCCGCCGGACAGCGCCGCCCGTAAGGCGGTCTCCCGGCCAAGGGTGCTTTCCAGCTGGTCCGCTAGTGGCAGCGCGTCTAACGCAATGACAGCCCCTACCTGCGAGGCCTCACGAAGATGAGCCAAATCGGCCAGTAGCCCGTCGGAAATATCCAATGCAGCGGTGGCTAAGCCACGCAGCGCCAAACCCGCCGCTAAGCGCGGTTGCGGCAATAGGTAGCGACTTAACAGCGGATGCGCCAGATCACGCTCGCCCTGCTGCCAAAGCGCCAGCCCGCCTGCCCCGCCACCCAATGCGCCGGTGACGGCAATTAGATCGCCCACCTGGGCACCGCCACGGGTGAACGCTTCACCCACCGGCACCTCACCCATCACGGTAACGCCTATGGAAAGCGCACCAGAAGTAACATCGCCCCCCACCAGCGTTGTGGCGTGCTGCTGGCTAAGGGCATGAAAGCCAAGGGCATAGTCGTCCAGCCATGCATGGGTAGCTTCATCATCGGCAAATTGGCGCTGATCCAGGGTTAACGCCATTAAGCACCAGCGTGAAGCCGCTCCCATGGCAGCCAAATCGCTCAGCGCAACGGCCAAGGCACGATGACCCACCGCAAATGCCGGGGCTTCGCGGGGAAAGTGTACATCCACCACCGAGGTATCAACGCTCACGGCCAACTGTTGGCCTGCTGGGGGTATCAGTAGCGTGGCGTCGTCTCCACATCCCAGTGTGACGCCATTTGACGCGGTCGACGCCTCCTGCGACGACATAAAGTAGCGTCGAATCAAATCAAATTCGGCAAGCACAAAGGCCCCTTAAACGCAGTGTCAGACCGCTCGCGTTCAGAGACGGCGAGCGCTGACCTCGGCACTACGCAAGCGAATCGCCAGCTTGTCGAGAATGCCGTTCACGTATTTATGGCCGTCGGTGGCGCCAAATGACTTAGCCAGCTCAACGCCTTCGTTAATCACTACACGATAGGGTACTTCCATGCGACGAGAAAGCTCGTAAGCGCCCAACCGCAGGATTGCCAACTCTACCGCATCTAGATCTTCCAGGCGGCGGTCTAGCAGGGGAGAAATTTCACGATCCAGTTCCGCTTTGAAACGCACGGTGTTGTGGAGTAGCTCGTGAAACAGCGCCTTGTCGGCGATTTCCATCACTTTCACCCAGTTTTCGTGATCTTCAAGGTCGTCATCGGCGACCTGGCTACGAAACTCGGCTTCAATGGTGGTGATGGATTTACCCGTCATGTGCCATTGATAAAGCCCCTGCACCGTTAACTCGCGCGCCGCGTGGCGGCCCTGCTGAGCGGCAGAGGGTTTGCGCTCGCTCATTGGGTATCTCCTGACGGCAGCGCGCGGAGCAGAGAGACCATTTCCATGGCGGCCATGGCAGCTTCGGTGCCTTTGTTACCGGCTTTGGTGCCCGCACGCTCAATCGCCTGCTCGATGGTTTCAACGGTTAACACGCCGTTAGCGACCGGGGTATCAAACTCAAGCTGCAGGTGATTAATTGCCGTATTGCAGCCGCCCGCCACGTACTCAAAGTGAGGCGTTCCGCCGCGAATTACCGCGCCCAGGGCAATCACTGCATCAGGTTTCATCACCTTCAAAACACGCTTAACCGCCAGCGGCAATTCCCAGGCGCCCGGCACGTGAACAATATGAATATGCTCAGCGTCTACGCCGTGACGGGTCAAGCTGTCGACGGCGCCTTCCACCAGGCTATCCACCACGTGATGGTTAAAACGGCCGACCACGATGACATAGCGACCATCGACATCAACAAAAGTACCTTCAACTTGAGTGAGGGAGTGCATCAAATTATTCCTGCTGATTAGTCCTGCTGAAAGGTTGGCTCATACGCCGTGTCATTCGGGCCCAGACGCTCTACGACTTCGAGATCAAAGCCGGACAGCGCGGAAAACTTCCACGGTGAACTAAGTAATCGCATTTTACCCACGCCTAAATAGCGCAGAATTTGCGAACCGGTACCGATGGTTAAGTAGTTACCGGCACCGTCGGAATCGCTGGTACGCGGCTGGCGTACGCGATCCAAAAAGATATCGAGCTGATCTTTTAAATCCTGATGCGGGCGACCGTCATCAATCAGCACAAACACGCCAGACGCGGAACCGGCAATCTCTTCCAGCGCGCGGTGGGCATCCCAGCGGCACTGTTCGCCTTTCATCAAGCCCAAAACATCGCGCAGCGTATCGGTAAGATGCACGCGCACCGTGGTGGCCTGTTCCGGCGTGGGTTGACCATTCACCAGCGCCAAATGATGAGCGCCCTGGATACGGTCACGGAAAACGTGCAGCGTCAGCTCGCCGTGGGAAGTCATCACCGTTGACGCTTCCAGGTGATCGATGGTCTGCTCGTTAACGATACGGTAGTGGATCAGATCCGCGATGGTGCCGATCTTAATGCCGTGCTCGTGGGCAAAGGCTTCAAGCTCGGGACGACGCGCCATGCTGCCATCGTCGTTCATAATCTCGCAGATAACACCGCTAGGGTCACAGCCCGCCAGTGCCGCCAAATCACACGCCGCTTCGGTATGCCCCGCACGGCGCAACACGCCACCCGGCTCTGCCATCAAGGGAAAGATGTGGCCTGGCTGAACGATATCGGAGGGCTTGGCGTGAGGCGCCACTGCCGCCTGTACCGTGCGCGCTCGATCCGCTGCAGAAATACCCGTCGTGACGCCTTCAGTTGCCTCTATGGAGAGGGTGAATTTGGTGCCAAAGCCAGAGCCATTATCGCGCACCATTAGCGGCAGATTGAGCTGCTCACAGCGGGCGCGGGTCATCGGCATACAGATCAAGCCGCGGGCAAAACGGGCCATAAAGTTGATATGCTCGGCCTGCACTTTTTCGGCGGCCATGATGATATCACCTTCATTTTCGCGATCCTCATCGTCCATGAGAATCACCATTTTGCCCTGGCGGATATCGTCCACCAGCTCGGCGATAGGGGCTAAGCCTCTAGAGGAGGGGTGAGCCATGGAATCTCCAATAAGTGTTGTCACGATAGCTTGTCACGATAGGTTATCGCGCAAGAGTGTCGCGCCAGTTAGTCACGATTTTGCGCGTCAGGGTACCTTGCTCTCGCTAAATTCGCCAGATGCGCTAGTCGCCAGAGGGGAAGCGATAATGCGCCAATCGCGCCCCACCGCTCGCATATCGTGAATGGTTAACCGCCGCTGATCAGCCATACGTGAGAGCCCTGGCAGCGCAAAAAGCGGCCGCGCTTCGCCGCCTAACAGGGTTGGCGCGACAAATAGCTGCAGCTCATCGATCAGCGCCGCGTCGAGCATAGCACCCGCCAACGTCGCACCGGTTTCCACCAGCAGCTCGTTAACCTGCTCATTTTCGGCTAACCACTGCAGCATTGCCACTAGATCGATACGGCCATCGCTACCGGCGGGCACTACATGCACTTCAGCGCCCGCCTGGGTTAGCCGCTCGCGCTTCTCTTCCGGGTGGTCTGGCGTAGTGATTACTAGCGTACGCCCTGGCTCACTTAAACAGGCCGCCGCCAAGGGTAAGCGCAAGTGGGTATCTAATATTACTCGTAGGGGCTGGCGGCGAACCACTGCGTCAGCGTTGTCGAGCTGGAGCTGGTCTGCCCGTAGCGTCAGCCGGGAGTCATCCATAATGAGCGACTCTACGCCGCTTAATATCGCGCTGGAACGCGCTCGAAGCCGCTGCACGTGGGTGCGCGCTTCCGGGCCAGTGATCCACTGGGATTCCCCCGATCCCATGGCGGTTCGACCATCTAAACTCATCGCCATTTTCAGCCGCACAAAGGGGCGCTGGGTGGTCATGCGAGCAATAAAGCCCGGGTTCAGCGCGCGGGCATCGCTTTCTAGCAGCCCCACCGCGACGTCAATACCTGCTTCTTCAAGCAGGCGAATGCCGCGGCCACTCACTTGAGGGTTGGGATCCACCATGGCGATCACCACCCGGGCCACTTTGGCTTCCTTTAACGCCGCTGCGCAGGGGCCAGTGCGGCCGGTGTGGGAGCAGGGCTCCAGGGTGACGTACGCGGTCGCGCCCTGGGCTTGCTCACCCGCGTCTTTCAAGGCGTGGATTTCGGCGTGGGGTTCACCGGTACGCAGGTGGAAGCCTTCGCCGACAATTTGCTCATCACGCACAATCACACAGCCGACCCGCGGGTTGGGATCAGTGGTATATAAGCCTTTTTGCGCCAGCTGCAGCGCCCGCGCCATATAGCGGTGGTCGGCTTGGCTAAAGGCAGCACTCATTTTGGCGACTCGCTGCCATGGCCCGGTCGGGAAGAGGGCTCTTGAGACAGCCTGTCAATTTCGGCGCGAAACTCATCCAAGTCCTGAAACTTGCGATACACCGACGCAAAGCGGATATAGGCCACATGATCGAGGGTTTTAAGCGCTTGCATGACCGACTCGCCAATATCGCGGGCGTTGATCTCACGATCACCTCGGGCGCGCAGCGTTTGACGAATGCGCTCCACTGCCGCTTCAATGGCTTCAGCACTGACCGGACGCTTTTCCAGCGCGCGTAGCATGCCTGCCCGCAGTTTGGCTTCATTAAAGCTCTCGCGGGAGCCGTCGGACTTCACCACCCGCGGCATGACCAATTCAGCGGTTTCGTAGGTGGTAAAGCGCTCTTGGCAGCTTGCACACTGGCGGCGACGGCGTACCTGGTCACCATCGGCTACCAGTCGCGAATCAGTCACTCGAGTATCGTTTGCACCACAAAAAGGGCAATGCATGGCGGTCAACCTATTGTCAGCTCGTGTCAGCGTGCCGCACGAGTTAGCGTGTTATAACCTGTCAATGTGTGTGCTATTTCATGGCGTTTAGCAGCAGCAACTGCCATAAGCTAATGTATCTTAGCGTTTAAACGCGGTATTAACCCCGTATTGTAACGATTTGGCACACAAGCTGCAGTGTTTGTGGCAGATTGTTTATCAGGAGTCACCCATGCCCCCCTTCGAGCAGACCGTTCACGACTATCTTAGGCACCTTTACGGGCCTCGGGCAGGCGAAGTTCAGCGCCGCTTAAACCAGCGCCTAGAGCATTTCCAGTCGCTTGCCCCGTTTTCACCCAACCCCGTCGAAGCCAGCACTAAAAACGCACCGTCATGGAGCGAAAAAGATCAGTGGGTGATCAGCTACGGCGACTCCATTATAGAGGATAGTGTGCCGCCGCTGGCGGTGCTTAGCGATTTTCTGCAAGCGCGGTTAGGTGGCCGTATCAGCGGCGTACACGTGCTGCCCTTCTTTCCGTGGAGCAGCGACGACGGTTTTTCGGTGATCCACTACCGGGAAGTGAATAGCGATCTGGGTGATTGGTCACACATCCGCGAACTCGCCAGCCATTACGACTTAATGGCCGACCTGGTGCTCAACCACGTTTCCCGGGAGTCGCTCTGGTTTGTGGATTACTTAAGCGGCAGCCTGCCCGGTCGCGACTACTTTATTGAAGTCGATCCAGATACTGATGTATCTCAAGTGGTGCGACCACGCAGCAGTCCGCTGCTGGTGCCTATTTCCACCCGGCGCGGCACCCGCTATCTGTGGGCGACGTTCTCCGAAGACCAGCTTGACCTAAATTTTGAACATCCCGACGTGCTGCTGGAGTTCATAGGTATTTTGCTGTTCTATCTGGAGCAAGGCACGCGGATTGTGCGCTTGGATGCGGTGGCCTTTCTGTGGAAGCGGCTGGGTACCTCCTGCATTCATCTGCCGGAAACCCACACCGTGGTAAGGCTGCTGCGAGCGATTGTGGATCATGTGGCGCCCGGCACGCTGTTGATCACCGAAACCAATGTGCCCCACCAGGAAAACATCAGTTATTTTGGTTTAGATCGGCTAGCGAAAGGGGCGCCCGACGAAGCCCATATGGTGTATCAATTTGCCCTTCCCCCACTGCTACTGCATACCCTCACCCGGGGTGAAGCGAGCACTCTGCAAACCTGGCTTGCCAGCCTTCCCGTACTGCCCGACCAATGCACCTACCTTAACTTTACCGCCAGCCACGACGGCATTGGCGTGCGCCCGCTGGAAGGTTTATTGCCCGATCACGAGCGGGATGCACTGCTTGAGCTGATGCACAAATTCGGCGGCTTTGTCAGCATGCGCAGTAACCCGGATGGCAGCGATACACCCTATGAGATCAATATCACCTGGTTTGAAGCCATGCGCGGCACCCGCCGCGGCCCCGACCCGTGGCAGATCGCCCGCTTCCTATGCAGCCAGGCGATTATGCTCAGCTTACAGGGCATACCCGCGCTGTATATTCACACCCTGACAGGCACACTCAATGACGTAGAAGGCGTTGAGCGCAGTGGGCGGCTACGCTCGATCAACCGACGGCGCTGGCAGCGTAGTGAGCTAGACCTGCTGTTAGACAGCCCTTCAACGCCCACCCACGATGTCTTCCATGCGTTAAACCGGCTATTAGACCAGCGCCGTCAGGAACCCTGCTTTCACCCCAATGCCGCCCAGCGGGTATTGGTCTCTGCACCGGAGCTGCTGGCGGTTGAGCGCGGCCCACTGCACGATGGCCGCCGTTTATTAGCGCTGTATAACGTCACCGATCTGCCGCTCCCCTTAGAGAACGTGGGCGAGGCAGTTACCCAGGCACTTGAGAATCACGCATGGCAAGCGCTTGACCCGGGTAACCCCTGGAGCGCCGAAGGCTCGCTGCCGCCTTACGCGGTACGTTGGTTAGTGGCTGATCGTTAATGCCGTCGAGAAGCCTAAAGCTTAAAAACCGTCAGTTGCGACATATCGCCCCAGGTATAAAACACCTAATCCCTAAATAATGTCGTGCTGCGACAATGCCAGCACTGCATTATTCTAGGGGTTATTTTTTCTTATGTTGCAACAGAGTGTTGCCCTGGGCCCAATGGGCTTTAGTATCCACCAGCTCTTGATTGGCTTGGCTTTTTTATTGGCGCTGCTTGCAGGGGCGCTACTGGGTCGCCGTCATCGGGTGCCCGTTAGCGATACGCTATTTACCCTGCTCTTTGTCGCTTTTATTGGCGCCCGCCTGGTCTTCGTGGTGCGTTACTGGGGCGAATATGACGGCCTGCTTTCGCGTTTGGATATTCGCGATGGTGGATTTGATATTGTTGGCGGTATTGTTATCGGCCTTGCGTATGCCAGCTGGGTTCTATGGCGCTCGCCACGCCAGCGGTTTCCGCTGACAGGCGCACTATTAGCCGGCGGCCTGGTGTGGGGGCTCGCCGCGGGTAGCGCTACCCTAATAGAGCACCAATCTCGCCCGTTACCGGATATTGCGCTTACTACCCGTGCAGGTGAGCCCATCGATCTACCGCAAATGTCGCAACAGAGCCAACAACCTATAGTGGTCAACCTATGGGCCAGTTGGTGCCCGCCGTGCATCCGCGAAATGCCGGTTTTTGAACAGGCGCAAACTAATGAAACCGGCATCACCTTTGTATTCGTTAATCAAGGGGAGTCACCTGCCCATATTGAGGCGTTTATGAGTGAACACGGCTTCTCACTGGACAACGTATGGCTCGACCCCCGCAATGCGGTTGGACAAGCCACCGGAGCTCACGCCATGCCAACCACGCTCTTTTATGATGCCGATGGTCACCTGGTCAATACGCACTTTGGCGAGCTTTCCAGCGCTACGCTGCAGCGTGGGTTAGAACGTTTGCGCTGACCCGCCCTCTTATCAAACGCCTTCTGCTATTTTTTTCACACCATTTTTTTAACGCCATATCATTAAAACAGGACGTTGTAATGCAATTAACCCGAAACACCATTAGCGGCTTTTTGTTACTGGCAGGATTGGTGGGTACCTCTGCGAGCGCTGCCGATGAGCTCCCCGCCCCTATCCAGGCGCTTGCCGATCAAGGCTTGGAGATTCATGGCCAATTCGATGCCCCCGGCGGGTTGCGCGGCTATGGCGCCAGCGTGCAAGGCCAGGACATGGCGATTTACCTGACGCCTGATGGCGAGCACGCTGTGGTGGGTACGCTAATGGATAGCGAGGGTAATGACCTCACCGAAGCGCAGTTGGATGAGCATGTACGTGCACCGTTAGAGGCACAAACCTGGCAGCTATTAAGCGAAAGCCACTGGGTTCAAGATGGCGACGTTGATGCTCCCCGGGTGATTTACACCTTCACCGACGCCAACTGCCCCTACTGCCGCCAGCTGTGGCAAGACGTTCGCCCCTGGGTGGAAGCAGGTGAGGTGCAGCTACGTCATATTATGGTAGGTATCTTAGCACCTGACAGCCCTGGAAAAGCAGCTGCCATACTCGGCGCCGATGACCCGGCAGCGACGCTGCATGCCCATGAAAGTGGCCAGCAAGAAATCGAAGCCAGCGCCCAACCGAGGGAAATTGAAGAACAGGTGTATGCCAATAACCAGCTGTTCGAGGAGTTAGGGCTGTATGCCACGCCCACCTCGGTTTTTCAGCGTGAAACAGAGAACGGGAACGTGCGCCTTGACCGCATTCAGGGCATGCCCAGTGATGAGCGGCTGATCGAAATGATGGGCAGTGAAGAGCCTTGAACTTAGCCTGCCACCGCTAGCTGAGATTGCCGCGTCGCAAGCTCCTCGCAATGACATAAAGGGGGCTACTCGCAATAGCATATGAATTGTTATTGCGAGCTTCCCCTGTCATTGCGTCCTCCTTGTCATTGCGCCCCCCCTGTCATTGCGAGCGAAGCGAAGCAATCTCGGTTAATCCGCCACCGCTGGTAAAGATTGCTTCGTCGCAAGCTCCTCGCAATGACATAAAGAGGGCTCCTCGCAGTAGCATATGAATTGTTATTGCGGGCTTGCCCTGTCATTGCGCCCCCTTGTCATTGCGCCCCCCCCCCCTGTCATTGCGAGCGAAGCGAAGCAATCTCGGTTAATCCGCCACCGCTGGTAAAGATTGCTTCGTCGCAAGCTCCTCGCAATGACATAAAGGGGGCTCCTCGCAGTAGCATATGAATTGTTATTGCGGGCTTGCCCTGTCATTGCGCCCCCTTGTCATTGCGCCCCCCCCCCCTGTCATTGCGAGCGAAGCGAAGCAATCTCGGTTAATCTGCCCCCCGTAAGCCAAGGTCTTTTCACTTTTCATAGTCAAAATGAGAGTACTGACTGCAATGATGTGCCCCTACCATTGCTAATAAAATGAAGTTAGATTAATAAAAACTCATCGCCGAAAGATCGATTTATGTCGACAACAAGCAATCTTTATTATGTTTATATGCTGACTAATCGTACTCACCGCGTTCTTTATATAGGGGTTACAAACAACTTGGAGCGCAGGCTTAATGAACACCGCCAAGGTTTAATGCCAGGATTCACCAAAAAGTATCGTTGTCACAAACTTGTATGGCTAGAGGAGTCAAATAGCATAGAAGATGCAATAAGGCGCGAAAAACAGCTCAAAGCGGGTTCACGCCAACGTAAAAATGCTCTGATTGACTCGCTTAATCCTGAATGGGATGAGCTCGCCCCGTACTAATAGCTTTCTGAGCGCTACAATCCCTTATCATTGTGAGCCCCCTGTCATTGCGATCTTCCCCCATTGTCATTGCGAACGCAGTGAAGCAATCTCGGGGTTAATCGCCACCGCAGCTTAAGATTGCCGCGTCGCTGCGCTCCTCGCAATGACATAGGTGAAGTCATTGCGGCCCTCCTGTCATTGCGAACGAAGTGAAGCAATCTCGGGGTTAATCGCCACCGCAGCTTAAGATTGCCGCGTCGCTGCGCTCCTCGCAATGACATAGGTGAAGTCATTGCGGCCCTCCTGTCATTGCGAACGAAGTGAAGCAATCTCGGGGTCAACCGCCACCGCAGCTTAAGATTGCCGCGTCGCTGCGCTCCTCAATGAAAGGGACTCCTCCCCTCTCGAAGCTTCAGAGAGCTACATTGATAGTTGAACCACTTCAATGCGGAGGGGAAGAGTCATGAACAAGCATAAGACAATAGGTATTGATCTGGCAAAGCGTGTTTTTCAGGTGTGTGTTGTCGACACCCGCCGCCCGCATGTTCAGGTCAACAAAGAGCTTAAACGGCATCAGGTGTTGGATTTTATGCGCCGCCAACCGGCCTGTCGGGTGTTCATGGAAGCGTGCGGTGGATCGCATTATTGGGCGCGACAGCTGCAGGCCCTCGGCCATACCGTTGCCCTCATTTCGCCCCAGTTTGTGACGCCTTTTCGCAAGGGGCACAAGACAGATGCCAATGACGCCCTCGCTATTGTAGAAGCCGGGTTACGCCCGGACATGCGCTTCGTACCGCTCAAAAGCGTAGACCAGCAGGATATTCAGAGTCTGCACCGCATTCGGGAAAGGTACCTTCATCAGCGCACCCAATTGATCAATCAAGTTCATGGCCTATTACAGGAGTACGGGGTGATTAGCGGTCGTGGTCAGAAGGCATTAAAGCAACGTGTATGGCGCGCCCTAGAAGATGCCGACAACGAACTTTCAATGCTGATGCGTGACTTACTCGCTGAACAAATGACGGAGCTGGATCGGCTCAATGAGCGTATTCAGTCACTGGATAAGCGGGTGGAGCTGATGAGTCGCGCCACGATGCCTTGTCGCGAACTCCTGGCGATAGAGGGTATAGGGCCGGTGGTCGCCACGCAGCTCTATAGCGCCCTCGGTAACGGCGACGCGTTCAAGAAAGGTCGCCAAGCGTCAGCTTATCTGGGGTTAACACCGACGCAACACAGCAGCGGTGGCACCGTAACGTTCAAGGGCATTGGTCGAACGGGCCAGCCCTCGCTGAAAGCCGCTTTGATACGTGGCGCACACTCGGTCATCAACACGGTGGGTGACAAGCCGGATGCCAAAAGCCGTTGGCTACGATCCCTGGTCGCTCGCGTTGGCAAGAACAAGGCGGCTGTCGCGTTAGCGAACAAGACGGTGCGAACCGCCTGGGCGGTGCTGCACAGCGGTCAGTCCTATTGTAGAGAGTTTAACGACGGTTCAGCGCTGATGATGAGCTAAGCGGTAGCCCCATCAGCGTCTAAACGCCGAAAGGCGACGACCTTGTTGCCGGGCAACGATCGATGAATAACAGGTCAGACCGACCTTCTCGAAACCTGATCATTGCGATGGCTGAAAAAGCCTACGCCTCGTTGAGGAGAGTAGGTGCGCGACGTTCATCAGGGTCAGGGGATAGCGTCCCCATTAAGAGACCGACTATACGCACGCATCGGCTTATGTTGTTCATCATCGTCGCTTGCAACCGGGGAGGAGTCCCTATACGCAATGACATAGGTGATGGCATTGCGGCCCCTCTGTCATTGCGAGCGAAGTGAAGCAATCTCGGGGTTAATCGCCACCGCAGCTTAAGATTGCCGCGTCGCTGCGCTCCTCGCAATGACAAGTGGGGTGTGTCATCGCGAGCGAAGCGCGGCGATCTGGGTTTTGTGCCACCACCGCTAGTAAAGATTGCTTCGTCGCAAGCTCCTCGCAATGACATAAAGTGGGCTCCTCTCAATGACAAACATAGAAAGCTCATTGCAATGACAAACATGAAAGCTCTTCACAATCACATATCGTGAACGGCATTACTCCTCGGAAAGGTTTTCAAACCGCGGCATGCCGACGTTCCAGGGTTTAATGTCGCCCTTCTCCCCGAAGTTGTCGTGGTCACCGAGTACGTGGCCGTCGTGTTCGCGGGTTTGCCCGTACAGTGAGCGGTTATGGAAGGTTGGGCCAAATCGCTCGGCCGTCTCGGCGACATCGCCCGTGTAGCGGGGGTCTTGGGGGCGCTCCTGGCTGCTTATGTAGTATGCAATATCCCAGGTGTCTTGATCGCTGAGTGACCGCGGCTGACCAAGCGGCATGTTTTGGTAAATAAAGCCCGCCATGGTTTCTACTCGCGCGATTCCCGCTCCCCAATTATTAGAGCCGTCGCCCCAGGGGGCTGGAAATACGTATTCGCCGTTTTCATAGTGGCCCGAGCCATCCTCCTGATGACATACCGAACAGTTTTCCTGGTAAGCCGCTTCGCCTCTAGCGTAGTCGGGCTCTTCAGTTGGCTCATCCGGCGCGGGGAAGCCGCGCCCATAGATCGGTTTGTCTGGATACATTGGCGCACCGGTGGCCAGCCACTGATGGTAGGCGCTTAGCGCCAGCATTTCATCGCTGCCATACTCCGGTGGTACGCCGTTCATGGAGTAAGCAAAGCAGCCTGCGATACGCTCTTCCAGGTTATTCACATGCTGGTTTTTACCACGGAAATCCGGCAGCGTGATGGCCGCGGCCCACACCGGCGCGCTGAACGGCACCCGCCCTTCGCCCAAATGGCAACTCGAGCAGTTCATATCATTGAACACGTTCTCACCACGCAACTGCTGCGTATTGGTGAACAGATCGTGACCATAGCGGATGACTTTTTTCAGCTCCGGATGAAGTTCGGAATTCTCAAGGTCTTCCATTGTGGGGGGCTCGTGAACAAGCATATTCAGCGCGGCATCTGGGCGCTCTTCTGGCTGGGCAAAAACCGTGGCTGCATAAACGGCCCCGAACGCAAGCGAGCAGCCGGTCAGCGCTATGACGAGGGGGCGACGACAGGTGGTCATTGTGCTGTCTCCTGTTCTTCTGAACCGGGCTGCGTGGCGTACCAGGCAGACACGGCCTGAATGTCGTTATCGCTCATACGTTTGGCAATGGCCCCCATGAGATTCTGTGGGTCGTTGCTGCGCGTCTCGTTTTTCCACGCCGTCAACTGAGCGCTGATATAGCCAGCATGCTGGCTGGCGACACCTGGGAAGGTGCTGCCAACGCCTGTACCACCAGGCCCGTGGCAGCTTTGGCAGGAAACGATGTAGGCGTTCCAATCGCCACGTTCGGCAAGCTGCTGACCACGCGCTAACAGAGCTTCGTCGGCCTCATCGCCGCCTTGCCCCGGCGATAGCGGCATTTGGCTATAGTATTCGGCAACATCGGCTATTTGCTGGTCGTCAAGCATATTGGCAAATGTCATCATGGTCGCGTTTTGGCGCTGCCCGGCTTTAAAGTCGTGCAACTGCTTGGCGATATAGTCGGCATTCAGACCAGCTAAGCGCGGCCATGACTCACCGTTGGGCACATTCATACCGCTGCCATCGGCCTGGTGACAGGCTATGCAGGTAGTCGCTGCAGCCTGGCCTCGCTCTGCGTCACCCTGCTGCGCCAGTGCGCCTCCTGTGACCAGGCTGACCCCGATCAACAAGCCAAACCTGCTTAAGCATTTTTTATTCATATCGGTTTCTCCCTTGCGTTATCGTTGTTAGCTACCCGCCACTGGCACCACCAGGCGGGCGGCAAAACCACCTTCAGCAGGACTGGCAAAGGTCACTTCGCCACCAAAGCGTTCGGCGATAGCAGCCACAATGGCTAGCCCTAGTCCACTGCCCTGCTGTTTACTGGCGCGCCAGAATCGTTGGGTTAATTGCTCCAGCGTCGCGCCATCAACACCTGGGCCTTGGTCGCTAACGCTAAAGGTAAGATGACGCTCCCCTGGCTCCCACTGCGCATCGAAGGTAACGGGGGTGTCGGCTGGCCCATGGCTAATAGCGTTATCGAGCAAATTACGCAGCGCGGTGATGGCCAGTTCGCGGGGCATCGCAAGGGCAACATCAGGCCAGTGGGGCGGGACTATAAAGCGGGCTGATTTGTCGTGTTGGCTATCCGCCAGGGCGTGTTTGGCCACATCTGCGACGCGGCTAGCCTCACCATCATCAAAGCGCACACGCCCCTCTACGCGGGCCAGCGTGAGCAGTTGATCAAGGGTTGAACTCAACCGCACCACGCCCTCTTCAGCATAGTTGAGGGATGTTATTGCGGCTTGACCTTCGACCCGGCGGGCCACTTGCAGGTGGGTTTTAATCGCAGTCAGCGGTGTGCGCAGTTCGTGGGCGGCATCGTTGGTAAAGCGCTGTTCGCGGATAATGGTTTGCTGCACACGCGCAAGAAGTGTGTTTAGGGTTTCAATTAGCGGACGAATCTCTTTGGGTAGGCCGTAGGTGGCAACCGGGGCCAGCGCATCAGGGTGGCGATTGGCCAGCGATTCGCGCAGTCGTGTTAGCGGTGCTAAGCCACGCCAAACCCCCAGCCAGAGCGCAAACATGCTGCCTACCAGCGCTACGATAAAGGGCACCACGGTCATGCGTATAACGCCGCTGAGCAGCATATCGCGCTCATCCATACGATCAGCGGTAGTAATCACGATGCCAGCGCGCTCGTAGGTAAATACCCGCCAGGTCACGTCGCCTGCTTGGCGATAAGTGTGGCCGCCCTCTCCCGGGGCGAGAATAGCGTCCATGTCGGCATGGGTACGCGCCATGATCTCACCTTGGGGCGAGTGCACTTGGCAGGCCAGCCCCTCAATGGGTGGAATAGACAGCACCGCGTGCTCGGCATCCTCCCATACGTCAAACGGCAGCTGCAGGACTAACCCCGCCACCATTCTTGCCGACTGCGCTAAGCGCTGATCCAGGGTGTCTACAAATTTCTCTTCCAAGTCACGCATCAGCCACGCCGCCGCCACACCCCAGAGCAGTGCCAGCGTTAATCCCAGAGTCAGCAGCAAACGCGCACGTAAACTCATAGCTGCCCCTTATAGGGCGTACCGGCCGCATGTACCGCTTCGGGTTTGCCCAACCGATAGCCAAGCCCGCGCACAGTTTCAATCACGCCGCTGCCCAGCTTGCGGCGCAGGTGGTGGATATGCACATTCAGCGCATTGCTCTCCACATCGTCGTTCATACCGTAAAGGCTATCTTTGAGCTGGTCCGCTGAAAGGACGCTGCGCGGCGACTGCAGGAAGGTTTCAAGCAGCACCAGCTCCCGGCGAGACAGCATAATCAGCTGTTCATCGATGTAGACCTCCCGAGCCGTTGGATCTAAGCAGAGTGCGCCGTGGGCAATCAGGCCGCTGCTGCGCCCTGCTACACGGCGTAACAATGCGTGCAATCGCGCTACCAACTCATCTAAGTCGAAAGGTTTCACCAGATAGTCATCGGCACCACCCTGCAGTCCATCCACCCGGTCACGAACCGCATCCCTAGCTGTTAACACCAGCACGGGAACGTCGTTGCCCTGCTCACGCCACTCGGCCAGCAATTGAAGACCATCACCATCGGGCAATCCGCGATCAAGAATGACCACATCACTGGCCACCGTTCGCATCGCCTGACGGGCAGCGTTCATCGTGGAGACGTGCTCGACTACAAAATCGAAGGTCATTAATCCAGCGCGAATACCCGAAGCAACCAGCGGGTCATCTTCAATCAACAAGACGTGCATAGCGGTTTCCTATTTATTACCCATCAGCATGGCTGACGGGCATTAACCCAGCGTTAAGACAAATAAAAACGCCCTTGCCGTGATGGCAAGGGCGTAGGCATCGCAATCGCCGAATAAGAACGAATGGCTAGGCGAGACGCTTAGCGGCGAACCACCCCAACACCATTGTCACCAGCATGGCCAATAGCGGTAAGGAAAGACCGCCGATGGAGGCAATCGCTGGCCCTGGGCAGTAGCCGGAAAGCCCCCAGCCGATGCCGAACAGGGCAGCGCCTCCTAACAACTTCGCGTCTAACTCACGTTTGGTCGGCAACTGAAAGACGCCACCCAACAGTGGAGCAGTACGCTTGAATACCAGTCGATAGCCAATAAAGGTGGTGACGACGGCCCCGCCCAATACGAACATCAACGTTGGATCCCAGGCGCCCGCCACGTCTAGAAACCCCACTACTCGTGCGGGGTCGGTCATGCCTGAAACAGCCAGGCCAATGCCGAAAAGTAGCCCCGCCGCATAGCCTGCCGCTGTTTTCATCCAACTGCTCTTGTTTGACTGACTCATACTCCACCGCCTAGGCCTAGCAAGTGGCGCGAGATATAAACGGTCACTAGCGCCGTCACTAAAAACATACCTGTGGCCGCCATGGAGCGTGGCGCCAATCGCGCCAGCCCGCATACGCCATGGCCGCTGGTACAGCCACTGCCCAGCCCCGTGCCTACGCCCACTAGCAGCCCCGCCACTAGCATTAACCCTACGCCTCCCACTGGTGCGCCAATCACCTCACCAGGGCTTTCGGCAACGTTGCCTAAACCACCACCTAACGCCATAAGCAAAAGCGGGCCGCTAATCAGCCCTAACAGAAAAGCCACTCGCCAAGCGCTATCGCCCTTGGGGCGTTGGGTTATCAAGTTGCCCACGATGCCACTGATACCTGCGATACGCCCCAGCGTTGCCATCAGCCAGGTAGCGGAAAGCCCGATCAATACACCCCCAACCAGCCCTTGTAAGCCTGCTGTCCAATCCACAGATTACTCCTCAACTCGCACTTAAACCGTTCGGAAACCTCTGATTAACTATTGCGCTTGGCCATACGGCGTTAAAAATCGCCTCAAAATGCTCATTTACAACCTGTAAACTCCGCTTTTTCGTTGATTTTTGCCTTGTCTGGCCTGCGCTCATAACGTTAAACAGAGGCTCCTTAGAAAAAATTAATCGGCACTTTGAGATAGACGGTGCCATTCTCTTCCGCCGGAGGCAGCTCCCCCGCCCGCATATTGACCTGCACCGAAGGAATAATGAGCTTTGGCATGCCTAAGGTGGCGTCGCGCTCGGTACGCATCTTCACAAACTCGTCTTCGCTGATACCTTCATGAACATGGACATTCTCACTGCGCTGTTCCGCCACGCTGGTTTCATGCTGAAAGGTATCGCGGCCAGGGGCTTTATAGTCGTGGCATAAGAACAGCCGCGTCTGCTCGGGAAGCGCCAACACTTTTTGAATAGAGTGATAAAGGGTGCGCGCATCGCCGCCCGGAAAGTCACACCGCGCGGTGCCATAATCCGGCATAAACAGCGTATCGCCTACAAAGGCAGCATCGCCCACTACGTAGGTTAAACAGGCGGGCGTATGCCCTGGGGTGTGCAGCACATAGCCCTGTAACTGGCCAACGGAGAACGTATCCCCTTCTTCGAACAGCGCATCAAATTGGCTACCATCCCGAGCAAACTCGCTACCGGCATTGAACGCCTTACCGAATATCTCCTGGACCTTCACTATGTTGGCACCAATGCCCGTTTTACCGCCTAACTGCTCATGCAGGTATGGCGCTGCCGAGAGGTGGTCGGCATGTACATGGGTCTCCAAAATCCAGACAACATCGAGATCGTATTCGCGAATAAAGGCGATGATATTGTCAGCGGACTGCACGTCGGTTCGCCCAGCGGCATAATCAAAGTCGAGCACTGAATCTATGATCGCGCAGGCACGGCTGTCAGGATCTTGAACGACATAGCTAAAGGTGTTCGTGGGCTCATCAAAAAAGTGCGTAACGATTGGGCGTTGCATCGCTGCCTCCCATGGGGTGGAAATGTCATTCTCATGATATGAAGACAGCATAGTGTATTTTAAGTTCTATATTTAGACTATTTTAGAATATAAGATACTCCTATTCGCAAAATAAGAGTGATAGGCCAAACAGCATTGATGAGAGATTCATTAATCTTTATTTTATTTAGGCCGATAGCAATGAAATAAGATCAGAACTACTTAATTACAAAAAAAGGAAAATCATGACTCGTTTAACAACCACACAAAAACTCTGGGGAACGCTGGGCCTCATCTGGTTAGCTATGCTGCTCTTGGTGGGTTGGCTAGCCCTTGAGAACCGCCAAACGATTGAGGACGAACGCCGCGACAGTATTCAGTACGTGGTCGAAAGCGTACAAAACCAAATTAAAGCCCTGCAGGAACGGGTAGACGCCGGTGAACTCAGCCTTGAAGAAGCCCAGCAGCGCGCCATCGACAATATGTCTAGCGTTAGCTTTGGGGCAGGCGAATATATTTTCTCTTTCAATGATGACTTACTGGTTATTTCCCACCCCAGCCGCGTACCCGGCACTGACATGACCGACTATCTAGACGCCAGCGGTATGGCGCTATACCCGGAGTTACTGCGTGTCGCCCAATCAGGCGGAGGCCACGTTGGCTACTACTCTACCCGCGCGGGTGGCGATGAACAGCTACCGAAAACCAGTTATGTAGCGCACCTTCCCGAGTGGGGTTGGTCTCTGGCAACAGGCGTGTATGTCGATGATATTAACGCTGCCTTTATTGACGGTTTGATTCGCTCGATCGTGATTCTGCTGATCATTGGCCTTCCGGTAACGCTGCTAATGGGCTGGGTTATTCGTGATGTTTCTCGTCGTTTAGGCGGTGACCCACGTTACGCCGCCAGCGTGGTGCGTAATATCGCTGACGGAGATCTCACTCAGGCAACCCAGCTTTCGGCGAAAGATCAGGAGAGCTTACTGTTTAATATCAATCGCATGCGTGAAACCCTGGCCCATACCATTGGCGATATTCACCACGGGGCAGATCAGGTTAATAGTGGTGTAGAGCAGATTGTGGGGGTTAACGAAGAGCTTTCCACACGTACCGAACAGCAGGCGGCTGCGTTGGCTGAAACGGCCTCCAGTATGGAACAGCTTACCGCCACAGTTAAGCAAAATGCCGAACACACGGATCATGCGCGTACGCTTGCCACCCGAGCGGCCGACAGCGCACAGCGCGGCAGTGACTCTATGTCGACGGTCATCACCACCATGGCGACGATTAACGAAAGCGCTACGCAGATGAGCAGCATCGTTAACACCATTGATGGCATCGCCTTCCAAACCAATATCTTGGCACTGAACGCCTCGGTGGAAGCTGCTCGCGCTGGCGAGCAAGGGCGCGGCTTTGCCGTCGTTGCCAATGAGGTTCGTCAACTAGCCAGCCGTTCAGCCTCCGCGGCGCAAGAGATCAAAACCTTGATCGAAGCGTCAGATAGCAAAGTAATGGAAGGCAGCCGTCAAGTGCGTGACACCGGCGATGTGATCAATGGCATGGTCGATGATATCAAACAGCTCAGCACCCTGGTTCAGGAAATCTCTGCCGCCACCATCGAGCAGAGCAGCGGCATTGAGCAGGTTAACCAGGCGGTAACGCAAATGGATCAAATGACCCAGCAGAATGCCAGCCTGGTGCAAGAAAGTAACCACGCCACCCAAGCGCTTGCACAGCTCAGCGCCCAGTTGCGCCAACTGGTTGCCCACTTCCGCATTAACCAGAGCGCTGGGCATGCAAGTTTACCCGCCTCTTCACCTGCCCCGCGAGAAGCCCACCAGCACAGCGATTTTTGATGTTTCGTCATTGCGAGCGAAGCGTGGCGATCTCGGTTTTGTCATTGCGAACGCAGTGAAGCAATCTCGGGGTTAGCTGCCACCGCAGGCCGAGATTGCCGCGTCGCTGCGCTCCTCGCAATGACAAGTAGGTGTCATCGCGAGCGAAGCGTGGCGATCTCGCTTTTGTCATTGCGAGCGCAGTGAAGCAATCTCGGGGTTAGCTGCCTCCGCAGGCCGAGATTGCCGCGTCGCTGCGCTACTCGCAATGACAAGCGGGTGTCATCGCGAGCGAAGCGTGGCGATCTCGGTTTTGTCATTGCGAACGCAGTGAAGCAATCTCGGGGTTAGCTGCCACCGCAGGCCGAGATTGCCGCGTCGCTGCGCTCCTCGCAATGACA